>CAVVCQ010000006.1:0-182560 GCA_963746805.1 uncultured Actinomycetes bacterium
GCGTGCAACAGGTCGAAGTCGCTCGACGGTTTCCCTCGCCAGCTCCTCGACCGGGCGAAGGGCATCGCCGTGCAGGATGGATCCGGACACGCCGTCCCTTGTCGCGCGGAACGCCGACCACGAGAGAGCCTCGGAAGGAACATCGGTCGTCGGGGGAACGCCGCCGCCTCCACTGCCAGCGCCCGGACGAGCGCCGCCAGCGCGGCGACCGAGACGAGCGATGACTGAGCATCGAGCTCCCGCACCTCGAGGGTGCCGTACCGCGGATGCAGGCGCACGTCCCACCACAACAACGTCGGATCCTCCACGCCCGCCGCCGCGAGCGACGCTTTCGCGGCAACCTTCCAATCGGCCGCGTCCCGCATCGCCCGTGGGATCCCTCGACCCGGGTACGAGCGCACGAGAGCGGCGCGTGCGCTTGCCAGCCCGGAGTCCGTTCCGAACCACATCGGGCTGTTCGCCGCAAGCGCCTGAAGCAACGGCAGGTATGTGCGCAGGCCGTTGAGCGCGCGGACCGCCGTCTCGGCATCCGGCATCCCCACGTGAATGTGGAGCGCGCACTCCGGTGTTCTGCGCATCAGCCCCCGCATCGACTCCGCGACATGCCGGTATCGCTCGGTCTCCACGAGAGGTGCGTCGCCGAAAGCGCCCGCCGGGTGCAGACCCGCCCCCAAGAGGAGCGCCCCTGCATCGACGGCGCTCGATCGCAGATCCGCCAATGCCTCGATCGCCGCGGCGGTGGTGTCCGACGGACGAGACCGCAGCTCGATCTGCGCCGCGTAGACCTCGTGGCCGGCCGCCCCCTCCGGCGCGTGCATCCGCTCGAGCACGCCCGCCGCGTCGGGCAAGAGCGCGAACTCATGCGGATCGACGAGGAGCAACTCCTCCTCGATCCCGATACCGAACGCCCCGCCGCTCGAGAAGTCGATCAATCCACAGCCCCGGTCGCGCCCGCGTTTCCTCCCGGGACGCGTCATCGATCGCCGTACGGAGTGCCTCTGAGTGTTCCTGCGCACTCGATCGCCCGGCACGTCGGCGGCCTGCGCTCCAGGACAGGGATCCGGGCGACCTGAGTGGTCGGAGCCCCTGACCTCGAGAGGCTCCGATCGTCCCATACGGAGCGCTAGCAACCGTCCCACACGAGCGCTAGCTCTTGCGGGCTGTTGCGCGGCCGCCCTTTGCTCCGGCCGCCTTCTTCTGCGCCGTCGTCCCACCTTGCGACGACGACGACTTCGAGGAACCCGAATGCGAACGCTTGCCGCCCTTGCTCGAGGCATCGGGGCTGTTGGCGATCTTTGCCGCCCGCTCCTTGGACATCCCCTTGTCCTTGAGCGCCTCGTACTGCTTCTCGTTCTTCACATGCGCGGACTTGCCAGGCATCTGCTGCACTCCTGCTTAGGGATGACGCGGCTGCCCTGTCACCGCGTTGGTGTCCCGAGAGCCAGTCTCGGGCCCGTCCTCCTGATCGTCCTCGACCAGATCCTCAGCCTTGTCCTTCCACTCTTCCGCCTTATCGGCAGTCTTGTCCTTGAGCTCCTCGGCCTTCTCGCGGGCGTTGTCCACCATCGAGTCGTCACCCATCTCCTGTCCTCCTTGTCGGGGTGACCACTTGTTCCCGCGGCAAAGGCTCCGCAAACTCTTGTCATCCCGGTCGCTTCAAGCGGGCTCTCGAGCCCTTCACGCCTCGATCGTTTGCTAGCGGTTGCGACCGCTGGGCTCCATAAAGGATCCATCCGTCTCGACGGGCCAGCGTGGATTCGTGCCTCGCCGGCTGCTTTTCAGTTCTGGGCCAGTGTGCGGTGGCGCGGCGGGTAGTTGCACCGTGACGCGGAGCCCGCCGGCGGCCCGGGGGGTGAGGGTGAGGGTTCCGTCGTGTGCTTGGGTGATGCTCTTGACGATTGCCAGGCCGAGGCCGACACCTGCGTGGTCGGTGCGTATGCGTTCGGTGCCGCGAAGAAACGGCTCGACAAGCGTGGCGACCAACTGTGGGGTGAGCTTCTCGCCGGTGTTCTCGACGGTGAGCACCACACTCTTGGGGTGAACGCTGGTCGTGACCCACACGGTGCCCTGTTCAGGCAGGTTGTGGACGATCGCGTTGTGCACGAGGTTCGTGCTCAACTGCAGCAGGAGCGCGTGTGAGCCGATGGTGGGGGTCATGTCGCCGGAGGTCTCGATGGTGACGCCGCGTTTTTCTGCGAGGGGGAGGAGCGTTTCAGTGGCTTCTTCCGCCATGAGGGACAGGTCGACGTGTTCTCGGGTGAAGGACCGCTGGTCGGCGCGGCTGAGCAGGAGCAGTGCTTCAGTGAGGTCGATCGCTCGGGTGTTGACGGCGTGGAGGCGGTCGACGAGCTCGCCGGTGTCGCGGTTCAGATCGTTGCGGGCCACGTCGAGAAGTGTCTGCGTGATCGCCAGCGGGGTGCGCAGTTCGTGGGAGGCGTTGGCTGCGAATCTCTGCTGTTCGGCGACGTGTGCTTCGAGCCGCGCGAGCATGGTGTCGAAGGCGTCGGCGAGCTCGCGGAACTCGTCTCTGCGGCCCGGTAGCCGGATTCGGTGGGAGAGCGATCCGTTCGCGGCCATGCGTGTGGCATCTGTGATGCGAGTCAGGGGGGCGAGCATCCGGCCGGCGAGAAGCCACCCTCCCAGGAGACCGAATACCAGCAGGAACGCCAGCACGATGGCCGCGGCCGGAGCGAAAGCGCGCAGGAGGAAGGAGCTGTTCCCGGGCACCAAGCCACCGGCGGCGCTGATCGCACCGTCGGGTACGTATCGCAGGAGGAACTCGAACGATTGCCGGTGCTGGCCGGCGAGCCACGCGGCGGCGAGCATCAAGGCACCTGCGAGCATGAGGAAGCCGGCGTAGCTGAGGGTGAGTTTGAGGCGAACACTCAAACCAGGGGCTCTATCCACGGTCTCCTCCCTCACGCCCGGTGTCTGGTTGAGTGTCGATGCGGTACCCGACGCCGGCCACGGTGGCGATGATCCCGGGTTCGCCGAGGCGTTTGCGCAGTGCCGAGACCGTGATGCGCACGGCGTTGGTGAACGGGTCTGCGTTCTGATCCCACGCCCGTTCCAGTAGCTCTTCGGCGCTGACGACACCGCCTTCGGCAGCGACGAGGACTTCGAGCACTGCGAACTGCTTCCTGGTCAGCGCGACGTAGCGGCCGTCGCGGTAGACCTCTCGGCGGAACGGATCCAGCCGCAGACCTGCGATCTCTCGCACGGGCGGCCTGTTGTGGGCGCGCCTGCGGTCGAGCGCTCTGAGACGGAGCACGAGTTCTCGGAGTTCGAACGGCTTCGTGAGGTAGTCGTCGGCGCCGAGCTCGAACCCGGTGGCCTTGTCGTCGAGACGGTCGGCAGCGGTGAGCATGAGGATCGGCATGCCGCTGCCGGAGGCGACGATGCGTTTGGCGATCTCGTCACCGGTAGGTCCGGGAATGTCTCGGTCGAGGACGGCGATGTCGTAGGCGTTGACGCTCAGCAGCTCCAGAGCGGTGTCGCCGTCACCTGCGATGTCTGCCGCGATCGCTTCCAGGCGTAGGCCATCGCGGATGGCTTCTGCCATGATAGGGCTCGTCCTCGACGATCAACACGCGCATGCTCCGATGCTACGAGCTGGCGCATGTCGTCGGCATATCGAAAACCAGCATACGTGCTGGCAACACCACGCTGCCTTGACTGGAGGCGTGACCTACAGCAAACGAGCACGAACAACGACCCGTCGGATTCGGATTCGCAGGATCCGTGTCGCCGGCCTGCTAGTCGTCATCGCGGCGATCGCCGCAGCCCTCGGCTACCAGTTGCCGGCGTCCTCGTCCTCGACGGCGTCCTCAGGCGTCCTCGCCCTCGACGGCCACATCACCCATCGACGTCGTTCGCAGCGAGCACCGTGGTCTTCGCAGTGAGCACCGTGGTGCGCTTGGCGAGGCTGACGGTGCCGTCCCCGACGGCACGACGGTCTTTGATGACGAGATTCCGGGTGTAGCCAACCTCGACTCCGGCTCTGCTCGGTGCCCTGCGCCAAGCTGCAACTGATGCCGCGGACGACGGGGTCGAGTTCTTCGTCGATAGTGGCTGGCGTTCCCCGGAGTACCAGGAACAACTACTCCACGAGGCGGTCTCGAAGTACGGCTCAGAAGAGGAAGCTGCCCGATGGGTGGCCACCCCCAACACGTCTGCTCACGTGTCGGGGGACGCGGTCGACATCGGGCACTCCGATGCCACGGCGTGGCTGTCCGAGCACGGCGCCGAGTACGGGCTGTGCCAGATCTACGGCAACGAACCCTGGCACTACGAACTGCGCCCCGAAGCCATCGATCACGGTTGCCCTCCCATGTACGCCGACCCTACGCACGATCCAAGGATGCAGCGGTGACCAGCACGCGGCATGTGGTCTTGAACCGCTGTTCAGGCACGCCCAAGAACGGCGATTCGTCTGCCTGCAACTGTCCGCTTTCAGCGCTGCAATAAACTGCGGCGAAACGCACCCCGCGGAGACGGGCCGGTACGCTCAACGTACCCTCAGCCCAAGCGATCGAAGCTTGCCTTCGACGCCAGACTCGGTCACGGCGAGCGGAACTTTGGTCGACGAACCAGCGGTAGCCTGCCCTGGGACTAACGGTCGCAGGCAACCGAGACAGCGGGCCGACTCTCCAGTGTTGGCACGTGCAGGGCGTTCGCCGCTAGAACGGATACCGGGGTAACGGTCGGCACGCCACCGCGGCGAACGCTCCGCCTGTGAACAGGTGGGTCGCGATGAATTCCTCGCTCGAGCAAGGCCGACTAGCAGATCTTGCTGACCGAATGCGCGTCGCGTTCGGATACCCAGGCGCCCCGGGAAAGGCGGCGATGCGTGTCGGAATCAGCTCCGTCGCCATGCCGCTCACGGCTGGCGGCGTCTGCGTTCCGTCGACGCGCGCGAGTCCAGCGTTCACGCCGACGAACGGGCCGACCCAGACGATCCCAGATGCGGCAGAAACGTCTCCAGGCTGAACGCCGAGGTCAATCTTGGTTACCTTCCGCGGCCCCGACGTGGCTACTCGCAGTAGCCGCCGCAGAGGACTCTGTGGTGCGCCGCGACGGTTCCCCGAGAACGGCTGCGTCACCCAGACCGCGTCCGGCGTCCGCGCCAGCGACCAGCCGACGCCGTCGAAGCGCTGCTGAAAGAGGAGTCGACCGGATCGAGACACCTTCACGACGCCGCCCCAGCCACTGACCCAGACTGACCCTCCATCGGCAGCGAAATCGAGCGCGGTAGTCGGTCTCAGGTAAACCTGACGGACGACGGTGTTACGACGCGGATCGATCTTGTAGATCCAGTGCATCAAGGTCTTGTCTCCCTGGCGGGCGGCATAGATATCGGCGCCACCGACCCAGACGCCGTCGGCGGTGGCCGCGATCGCCGGTCCGAACATCCGCGGCCCGCGGATGACGCTCAGCACCCGTCCGGAGGCGGCGTTAACGCGAACGACTTTCCCATCACCGGTGATCCACACTCATCCGAAGCCGTACGCCAGCCTCGAGGTGTCAACAGGGATCGGGAAACTGCGCAGACGACCAGACGCGGAGTCGATACCAGCCAGTCGCCCGTAACCTGTCGCGCTGGTGCTCTGGATCGTGATCCAGAGCGTGCCGTTGATCAGCAGTGGGAAGCCGGCTTTGCCCGGCAACGCCACGCGTCGTACCACCTCCTGTCCCGATGAGGTCGGGCATTCGACAGACCCCAGTTGCTCTGCACGCGACACCGGAGCAACGGTCGCCGCAGAGACGATCGAGACGAATGCGAGTACCACCACGCCCCCCGCGCCGACGGTACGAGTGATAGGCGGTCCACAAACCGGATCCATCACACCGTTCTACATCGGATGGAGCGCGAAAGTTCCCACCTACGGCGGCGTCCGCACGGCTTTATTGCAACGTCTCACGTGCTCCGACCTGCCGTGCCTTCGACGAGCTGGGCAAGCAGCAGCACTCCGGTGAGAGATGAGGCAAGTCAAAAGGCCGCGCTGCATGTCCAAGCGTGCCACCGTCGGCTGATGCGCTCAAGCGCTTGCGAACGAGTGGTTGTGAACCCAGAAGGCGACGGCCAGCGCACGTCCGTCGAGATGGCGGGCGGGCTAGAACGCGCGCTGCTGCTCGCGGCTGAGGAACAGGCCGTGGCCGTTGCTGTTGGCGCAGACAAGCGCCAGGCGGCTCGAGAGACAGCGGAACGGGCCGTGGCGCCAAGTCCTGCCGTACCCGAGTCCCTGCGGGGCCGGATCGATCAGGGCATCGCAGGGGGCGAAGCGCATGCCGAGGCCCCCGCGGCCGAGAACGAACCAGCGCCCACCCATCCAGTCGCATCCGTCGACCCCCGACGGACGGGGCAGATCGGGGCCGGACATCCTGCGGATCAGGCAGCGCATCGTCGCCATCGATCCGTCGACGTAGGCGTCGCAGCGGATGTTCCCGCTCGGGGTGACGAAACCGACCGTCGGCGGCCCCGCGGCAGCCGCGGCATTGCCCGCAGCTGCTGAACCTGGGATGAGCAGCAAGAGCGCCAGGGCCCGTGCAAGAGCGAGCAGCAATGAGCGTCTCATCACGACGGGGGGCGGCTTCGACCCGCGCCGGTGATCTCCTCGTCAATGGCATGTCTAGCTTCTGAGAAGTGCCGCATTCGCAGAAGAATTTATGGTGTTTTGCTGGTATTTCTCAGTGGGCCGTGGTGGACTCGAACCACCGACCTTGGGATTAGAAGTCCACCCTTGTAGGCCGCAACAGACTGCGACCGGCTGCAAATGCCTGCAAACGAAGGCTTTCCGCATTGCAACAGACTGCAGTGAGCCGCACCCGGCGGAGACAGGCCGGTACGCTCACCGTACGCTCGATGGATACTCTCCGACCGGTGGAGAAACTTCACCTGCGCGGCTGATTCACTCCCGTGGCGCTTTCCACGACGAGCCGTTGGTATCGCTCCGCCGCGGCCGGGTTCGATCCGCACCCGGCGGCTCGCTCGGGCTGACTCGAAGGCGACCCGGCTCCGCGTAGGCTGACCCGGCATGCGCCGGATCCGCCTCAGCCCGCCCGACGACGCGAAGATCGCCGATGCCTTCGCCGACCTGCGCGAGAGCCTCGACGTATCGCTGACTTTCCTGCCCGATGTCGTCGAAGACGCCGAGAGGTCGATCCGCTCCCCACGGCTGCCGGACATGGACGAGACGCCGATTCCGTTCGTCACGATCGACCCCCCCGAGTCGCTCGACCTCGACCAGGCGCTCCACATCGAACGACGCGGCACCTGGTACCGCGTCCGCTACGCCATTGCCGATGTCGCCGCATTCGTCACCCCGGGCGGGCCGATGGACCTCGAGGCACACCGGCGCGGCCAGACGCTGTACGCACCGGACGGCAACGCCCGGCTCTACCCGCCGCAGCTCTCCGAGGGCGCCGGAAGCTTGCTGCCGGGTGAGACACGGCCGGCGCTCGTGTGGACGATGGACGTCGACCCGACGGGGGAGGGGATCGACGTGGAAGTGCGCCGCGCACTCGTGCGCAGCCGGGAGAAGCTCGACTACGAGGGAGTGCAGCGCTCGCTTGACGAGGACACGGCGCACGAGTCCCTCCAGCTCCTTCGCGAGGTCGGCCTGCTACGCCAGGAGCGGGAAGTGCGCCGGGGCGGAGTTACCCTGCCTGTCCCCGAGCAGAAGGTGGAGAAAGGCCCCGACGGCTATGAGCTCTCGTTTCGCGCACCGGTCGCCGTGGAGGGCTGGAACGCGCAGATCTCGCTGATGGCGGGCCAGGCTGCCGCGGAGTTGATGCTTTCCGCGCACGTCGGCGTGCTGCGCACCCTGCCGAAGGCCGACGAGAGGTCACTTGCCCGGCTCCGGCGGGTCGCGATAGCCCTCGAGGTCGAATGGGACAAGGGCACCACGTACCCCGACTTCATCCGCACTCTGGATCCGAACGTGCCGGCACAAGCCGCGCTGCTTGCTGAGTCGACCGTGCTGCTCCGCGGCTCCGGCTACGCGGCCTTCGACGACGAGGTTCCGACGGAGGCGACGCACGCGGGCGTCGGTGCCGAATACGCGCACACCACGGCGCCGCTGCGCCGCCTCGTCGACCGCTACGTCGGTGAGGTCTGCGTCTCGGTCTCATCGGGTGGCGGCGTGCCGGAGTGGGTGCATGCGGCACTTCCCGGACTGCCCGAGACGATGGAGGCCTCGAATCGGCGCGCACAACAGTACGAGGCGGGGATCATCTCGACCGTCGAGGCTGCCGTGCTCGAGCGCAGCGTCGGCGACATTTTCGAGGCGGTCGTCGTCGACCTCCACGAGTGCCGCGGTGGTGGCACGGTGCAACTGCAAGAGCCGGCGGTCACTGCTCAGTGCGAGGGAAAGGACCTGCCGCTCGGGGAGCTCGTCGAAGTGCGCCTCGAACTGGCGGACATCGCCAAGCATCAGGTGCGATTCGCACTCGCACGCTGACGCTTGGCGGACATCGCCAAGCATTGGCGACTCCCCCCGGAAGGGGTAGCCCGCACCTCGGGCGGGGTGCGATAGCTGTCGAGCGTCGCCGCGGCCAGGGGCCGGGCGGGCGTCTGGTTCGGTGTTGTAGATGACTGTCAGTGGGCCGACGCCCGCATCCGCACGAACTCACCCCGACGGCCCCGAAACTGCCGAAATGGCTAGCACTCAGCGTCGCTGGACGGCCGTTGTCGCTCCGCCCTGGGGGAGCAGCCGAGCCAGGTCGTCGGCGAAGTGGGTGGCGAGTGGCCCGAGCAGCGCGGTGCCGAGCACGAGCGTCGCCGCCAGCGCCGCGAGCTCCGGGTCGAAGTTGCTGCTGACGGCAAGACCGGCGATCACGATCGAGAACTCGCCGTGGGCGATCAGCGCGGTACCCGCTCGCAGACGCGCCTCGACGTCGAGGCCGGCGGAGGCGATCCAGCCGGTGGCGGTCTTCGCGACGCACGTGATGGCGATGAGAGCGATCGCCGGCACGAGCACGGGCGGGATGTCGCCAAGGTCGATCCGGAGCGCGAAGAAGAAGAAGAACATGGCTGCGAAGAGGTCACGCATCGGCCAGACAAGAACCCGGGCGCGATCGGCGACGGGTCCGGAGAGCGCGATCCCGAGCAAGAACCCTCCGACGGCGGCGGACACGTGCGCGCGCTCCGTCAGCCCCGCGACGAGGAGCAGCACGCCCATCGTGCTCAGCACCAGCACCTCGTCGGACTCGTGCCAGACCGCCCGGCTGACGAGGTGGCCGTGCCGGAGCGCGAGGAGGAAGATCAAGCCAACGACCGCGAGCGCCACGACGGCGGAGGCGATCGCCGTGGACACGCCCGACCCGATCAGCACAACGCCGATGAGGGGAAGGTAGAGCGCCATCGCCAGGTCCTCCAGGACGAGCAACGAGAGCAGCCCCGGCGTCTCGGGATTCGTGACGCGACCGAGGTCGCTGACCACCTTCGCGACGATCCCCGAGGAGGAGACGTACGTGATGCCGCCGAGCACGAGCGCCCCGACGAGCCCCCAGCCCATCAGAAGCCCGACGGCGAAGCCCGGCGGGAAGTTCAGCGCGAGATCGAGGATCCCGCCTCTGACGCCGCTCCGCAGCCCGGAGGCGAGCTCGAGCGCGCTGTACTCGAGCCCGAGCGTGAAGAGGAGCAGGACGATCCCCACCTCGCTCAGGGTCGTGACCAGCACATCGTCGAGCGTCGGCGGCGCGAGCGCTCCGAGCACGATCCCGGCGACGAGATAGAGCGGGATCGACGAGAAGCCCGTGCGCGCCGCGAGGCGCGCACCGACTGCGAGCACGATCGTGACCGTTCCGAGCTCGAGGAAGAGCCGCGCAGCGTCCCGCGTCGCGGCGAGGATCAGTCACTGCGGGCTGCGAGCGCGGTCCAACCGTCATCACCTCTCCACCGTCGCGCTTTCCGTGTCCCTGCTAGACGTGTGCCGGCTGCGACTCCGGCTCCTCGACCTCCTCGATCGCCTCTGCGGCTCCCTTGTCGATGTCGAAGGTGAGCTGGACGTCGTCGTAGTCGACGCGAACGCGATCGTCCGGCTGCAGCGCCCCGCTCAGCAGCAGCCGCGAGACCTCGTTCTCGAGCTCGCGCTGGATCGCACGACGCAGCGGCCGCGCGCCGAACTCCGGGTCGAAGCCGATCTCGGCCAGGTGCTCGACGGCCTCGTCCGAGAACTCGACCTCGATGTGCTGCGCGCGGAGGCGCCTCGCGGCGCGGTCGAGCATCAGCCGCGTGATCTGCTTGAGCTGCTCCATCGTGAGCGCCTGGAAGACGATGATCTCGTCGATCCGGTTGATGAACTCCGGCCGGAAGCTGTGCCGGAGCACCTCCATCAGGTCCTCCTTCAGCTCGTCGAACGAGCCGCTCTCCTTCCGCGCGAAGGCCTGGATGCGATCGGCGCCGAGGTTCGAGGTCATGATCAGGATCGTGTTCTTGAAGTCGACCGTCCGGCCCTGCGAATCGGTGAGCCGGCCGTCGTCCAGGATCTGGAGCAGGATGTTGAAGACGTCTGCGTGCGCCTTCTCGATCTCGTCGAACAGGAGCACCGCGTAGGGCTTGCGGCGGACCGCCTCGGTCAGCTGTCCGGCTTCCTCGTGGCCGACGTAGCCGGGTGGCGCGCCGACGAGCCGGCTGACGGTGTGCCGCTCCTGGTACTCGCTCATGTCGAGGCGGACCATCACGTCCTCGCTGCCGAACAGCGCCTCCGCGAGTGTCCGCGCGAGCTCCGTCTTGCCGACGCCGGTGGGTCCCAGGAACAGGAAGCTCCCGTCGGGACGGCTGGGGTCGGCGAGCCCGGCGCGGGCGCGGCGAACCGCCTCCGCGACGGCCTCGACGGCCTCGTCCTGACCGACGACGCGCTCATGCAGGCGTTCCTCGAGCTTCAGGAGCCGGTCGCGCTCCTCCTGGGTCAGCTGTGACACCGGGATGCCGGTGCGCCGCGACACGATGTCGGCGATGTCCTCGACCGTGACCTCGGGCGCCCGCGAGCGGGCCTCCTTCCGCCCCTCCTGCTGGGCGCGGCGCTCGTCGATCTGCGCCTTCAGCTCGTCCGCCCGCTTGTAGTCCTCGGCCGAGATCGCCTGGTCGCGCTCGCGCCCCATGTGGCGGAGCTCCTCCTCGGCTGCCCGCGTGTCCTCCGGCTTCGCCTTCGACCGGAGCCGGACGCGGGCGCCCGCCTGGTCGATCAGGTCGATCGCCTTGTCGGGCAGGAAGCGGTCGCGGATGTAGCGATCGGACAGCTCCGCCGCTGCGACGATCGCCTCCTCGGTGATGCGCACGCGATGGAACGCCTCATAGCGGTCCTTGAGGCCGGTGAGGATCTCGATCGTCTCCTCGACCGTCGGCTCGGAGACCAGCACGGGCTGGAGACGCCGCTCGAGCGCGGGATCCTTCTCGATGTTCTTCCGGTACTCGTCGAGCGTGGTCGCGCCGATCATGTGCAGCTCGCCGCGCGCGAGCGCCGGCTTGAGCATGTTGCCGGCGTCCATCGCGCCCTCGGCCGCGCCCGCGCCGACGACGGTGTGGATCTCGTCGATGAAGACGATCAGGCTGTCCGCGTTCTCGGTGATCTCGTCGATCACGCCCTTCAGGCGTTCCTCGAACTCGCCCCGGTACTTCGTGCCGGCGATCATCCCCGCCATGTCGAGCGCCACCAGGCGCTTGCCGGTGAGCGTCTCGGGCACGTCGTCGTTGACGATCCGCTGGGCGATGCCCTCCACGATCGCGGTCTTGCCGACGCCGGGGTCGCCGAGCAGCACCGGGTTGTTCTTCGTGCGGCGCGAGAGGATCTCGATCGTCTGCTCGATCTGATCGGCCCGGCCGATCACGGGATCGAGCTTCCCCTGGCGGGCCTCCTCCGTGAGGTCTCGGCCGTACTCGTCGAGCGTCTTTGTCGTGCTCGCCGGGCGCCCACCCGCCTCGCCGCTCTCGACGCCGCGGATGACCGCGCCGCGCAGCTTCGTGTGCGCTGATCGCGAATCGCTCGAGCAGCTCGCCCGCCTCGGTCTCGGTGTCCTGGGCCAGGGCGAGCAGCACGTGCTCGGGCCCCACGTACGACGCGCCGATCTGACGCGACTCCTCGTAGGCGGCCAACAGGGCGGCCTTCGCGTCCGGCGACAGCGACGGCGCAACGTCCGTGCGCTCCTTGACGTCTGCTTCCTCCTCGATCTGCGCCGCGATCGCGGCGGGGTCGGCGCCGACCTGCTGCAGCACGTGCCGGACGACCTCGTCCTGGGTCGCGGCCCAGAGCAGGTGTGTCGAGTCGACGTCCAGGCTGCCCCACTCCATCGCCTTCTGCGCGGCATGCTGGAGCAGTTGGCGGGTGGCGTCGCTGAAGTACTGCGTGACGTCGATCTGCTCGGCCGGGCGGCGCGGGCGCGTCGTGGTCGTGCCACCGGCGGCGCCGGGCGTGCGGCTGCCGAGGCCGCTGTCGCCGAAGAAGTCGGAGAAGAACTCGTCGAAGAGGCTCCTGCCACCGAACGGCGACCGCGCCTGCCCCGCGGCTCTGACCCTGAAGCTCCCGAAGGTGCTCTTCACAGACGGCGATCGTCCGCTCCTCGCCGTTCTGCCTGATCCGCACGGTTGCGACGGCGGGCCGACGCCCGTCGATCTCGCACATCGTGGTGGCCATGAAAACCTCCTCGCAGCGGGCGCTTCGGCGCGCGAGGGGTTGGCGCACGGAGGCGCCCGCCTAGTCGAAAAACGCGTCCCCGGAAGTGTGCTCCGCTTTGTAGCCACCGAAACAATCCGCAAGCACACACCGACAGCCCCAGCGTGGCGGCTGCCTGCTCGAAACGGCCTACGAGTCGCGCCCCGGCACCTGGATCCTCGATCTCCAGGTGATTCGACCGGATCGCTACGTGGAGCAGGAGGGCGAGGTGGTTGAGCCCATCGACGGCGCGCTGTTCGCCTAAGCCCGCGTCACAGCCAGCAGGCGTTTCTTGCACGCGGCTGTCCCCGACAGAAGACGGATGCGACAGTACGGATGTGAACAAGAAGGAACGAAGGCGTCAAGCCGGCGGGACACCGACGCCGCGCGAGACGCTAGAGGTCGATGCGCTCCTCGCCGACCTCGACCGCGCGCGCGAAGTGTTCGAGGCGGCCGAGCGACGCGCACGCACGTATCTCGTTCGTCGCGGCGTAATCGATCAGACGTGCCGCGATCTCACGTCACTCCTGCGCGAATGCCTTCCTGCGCAAGATGCCGATCCCGCGCCGCGAGGGACTCGCGGTCGATCGTGAGCTCAAGCCCCTGCGCGTGGGACGCCTAGCTCGGAGGTCGCACCAAGGTCGCACCGGGATGACAAACGCGACGACGTGCGGCGACTCGCGAGCGTTGCGAAGCGGCGTGGTTACGCGAATCCCGCATGAGTCGACCCCCTCCTCACGTTCATGGTAAGGAGGGGGTCGACGGTTCGAGTCCGTCAGAGGGCTTTAGAAAGTCTGGAACACGGCTCTTTATCGTGCGTTAGAAGTCGACGCGCAGGATTCGGCCTCCGGTCCCGACCAGCCAGGCGGTCTGCGGGCTCCCGAATGCGACTCCCCAGTAGTCGGCCACACCAGGCAACGTGGTCCACGAGCCGCCCTCGTCGGGTGTCCACGCCGCGCCTCCCGGGCCTGTGACGACGACCGTCCTACCGTGCGGCCTGGCCTTGCCGGCGTCGGCCGCGTAGCTGAGCCCGAAGACGGTTCCGATATTGGGTTGCTGCGGGGTGACCACCCAGGTCTTGCCGCCGTCGCTCGAGGTCGCGGTCTGATCGAACGGCGGGGCTGTTGGATCGAGATCTCCGCCGCCCACCATCCCGTGCTGCCCGTCCCTGAAGGCGACGCTGAACAGGCCCGCGCTCGGCGAACCGCGTAGCGGTGAGTCGTAGGCGTTCCATGTGTCACCGCCGTCGCGCGTGACGAGGACCCTGGACGGGGATGCGCCTCCGGTGACGGCCCACGCGTTGTTCTTTCCATGCGTGGCGACGCAGGTGCCGCTCGACGCGAAGAAGAACTCCCCGGGAAGCGCCGCGGGCTCGTTGCCGGCGATGCTCTCCCACGTCTGTCCGTTCGTCGTTCGCACCACCGGGAATTGCCCGTTCACGGAATCGCTCTGGGCAAAGCCCCGTGTGGGTGTCCAGAAGGCGAAGCAGGAGAAAAATGCGGCCGGATCCTGGTTCTGGAACTGCTGCGACCACGTCGTGCCACCGTCGGTTGTCTTGTAGATCCGGGAATCGCTGCCCGTGCCGATCGAGAGCAGATACGCGACCGTGTCGCTCACACCCTCGACGTCGCGAAACTGCAGCGACTCGGCCCCGGGCACGACACCGGACCTCCACGTCGTGCCGCCGTTGGTCGTTACGGCGAAGGTGCCACCGCGTCCGCTCGCCCACACCACACGCTTGTTCACGGGGCTCACGGCGATCAGACCCTGCGTCGTGCCGCTGTCCTGCGGCGTCAGCGTCGGCGCGTGTCCAGCGCCCTGATCGGTGGCAGAGCTCTGTGTCGCTCCCACAAGGCCTATGGCCACCACGGTGCAGAGACCGGTGAGACGAAACGCCGACGAACGTCCAAACATGGAATCCCCCTTGGAGGCAGCGTTGTGGCCCCGCGCGGGCGGATCAGTCTATATCGAGCTCTTCCTACGAACAGGATCGTGGCGGCTCGGCGATGCCTACGCCGAGAGTCCGAACGGGCTCCCCTCGGAGTCCCTACAGATCGCCCAGCGCTCCCCGGGGTGCACAACGTCCCCGCCAAGCTCAACAACACGCTCGAGAGCAGAGGACATGTCCGCCACCCGAAAGTAGGACAGCGAGAACCGATCGCCCGGCCCGCGCCCGCGCTCGTGTAGCCCGAACGCCGGCCCGTCGCCATGGCTCTGCAAGCCCTGGCCCTCCAAGGCGGTCCGCCCATCGAGAGCCAACCCGAGCAGCCCCTCCCAGAACTGCCGCGCCCGCGCAAGGTCATCGGCCGGAAACTCGATCAAATCGATCGGCGTCACCCATTCAGCCTAGGCCGCCTTGCGCCGGTTCGCCGCTACCGTCGGACCGTGACCACCGCAGCCGAGCTCCTCAGCTCCCGTTTCGGCTATACGGAGTTCCGCACCGGGCAGCAACAGGTTGTCGAGTCGTTGCTTGCCGGCCGCTCCGCCCTCGCCGTCTTCCCGACGGGTGCGGGGAAGAGTCTCTGCTACCAGCTGCCTGCGCTGATGCTCGACGGCGTGACGGTCGTCGTGTCGCCGCTGATCGCGCTGATGAAAGACCAGATCGACCTGCTCGCGCGCCAGGGCATCGACGCGGCGCGGCTCGACTCGAGCCTCGACGCGAAGGAGGCGCGTGCCGTCTCCGACCGGCTGCGCGACGGGCATCTCAAGCTGCTGTACGTCGCGCCGGAACGCTTCAACAACGAGCGCTTCCTCGCGCAGCTCGGCCAGGCGAAGATCGCGCTGTTCGCGGTCGACGAGGCGCACTGCATCTCGGAGTGGGGCCACAACTTCCGCCCCGACTATCTGAAGCTCGCCGCGCGCGCACGCGAGCTCGGCGCCGAGCGCGTGCTCGCGCTCACCGCGACCGCGACCCCCGCGGTCGTCGCCGATATCCGCGCGGGCTTCGGGATCGAGGAGCGCGACTCCGTCGTCACCGGTTTCTACCGACCGAACCTGACGCTGCTCACCACGCCGGTCTCCGCGCGTGAGCGCGATCAGGCGTTGATCGACCGCTTGCGCGGGCGCGCGCCCGGCTCGACGATCGTCTACGTCACGTTGCAGCGCACGGCGGAGCGTGTCGCTGCTCTCCTCGCAGAATCAAGCCTGCCCGCGCGGGCCTACCACGCGGGCATGAACGCCGATGACCGCGTCGAGGTGCAGGAGTGGTGGACGCACTCCTACGAGAACATCGTCGTCGCGACGATCGCGTTCGGCATGGGGATCGACAAGGCCGACGTGCGCTACGTCTACCACCTCAACCTGCCCAAGGGACTCGAGTCGTACTCGCAGGAGATCGGCCGCGCCGGACGCGACGGCGAGCCGTCGATCTGCGAGCTCTTCGCGTGCCGCGACGACGTGCCGACGCTCGAGAACTTCGCCTTCGGCGACACGCCGACCCCCGAGGCGATCGCAGGCGTGCTCGAGGACGTGTTCGCACACTCGCAGGGCCAGCAGTTCTCCGTCTCGGAGTACGACCTCTCGTCGCGCCACGACGTACGGCCGCTCGTGCTGAAGACGATCCTGACCTACCTCGAGCTCGACGGTCTCCTCGAGCAGGGCACACCGTTCTACGCGGGCTACAGCGTGCGTCCGGCAAGCGGCGAATGGGACGACGTCTATGCGGCTTTCGACCCGGACCGGGCCGACTTCCTGCGGCGTGTGCTGGCGAGTGGCAAGGCGGGGCGTATCTGGACGGGCATCGACCCGGACGCCGTCCCCGGTGAGGACCGCGAGCGCGTGATCAAAGCGCTCGACTACCTCGAGCAGCGGGGCCTCGTCGAGTTGAAGGTCGCCGACGTGCGCCAGCGGTTCACATTGCTGGAGCAGCCGCCGTCGCTCGACGCGTTGCGCGACCGCCTCGCCGGACGCTTCGACCGCCGCGAGCACTCAGAGGCGGCGCGGATCGAGAGAGTCGTCGCCCTCGTCGAACACGACGGCTGCCAGGTGCAGTCGCTCGTCGACTACTTCGGCGAGACGCGCGTCGAACCGTGCGGCCACTGCTCGTTCTGCCTGACCGGCTCCGCCCAGAACCTTCCGGAGCCCGCTCCGACCTCCGCGATCGAGCTCGATCGAGCCGTCCTTGACGAACTGACTGCCGAATATCCAGCGGCGCTCGGAACGCCCCGCCAGCGAGCGCGCTTCCTCTGCGGCCTCACGAGCCCCGCCACGACGAAAGCCAAGCTCTCGCTCCATCCCCTGTTCGGCACCCTGGCCGAACAGCGCTTCGCGGATGTCCTAGCCCTGAGCTAACCCCCTGACGCCGCGCCCCCGATTCGATGAAACCATGAGCGTCATGCGTCTCATCGCCTTGTCCCTCGCGCTCGTCTTCGCGCTCGCGGCCTGCGGCGGCAACGACGAAACCCAGGAGCGGGCAGGCGGAGGCGCGTCGACCGCGACCCCGGCGACGACGGCGACCGACGAATCGTCGGCGACCGAGGACGCTGCCGCCCTGGCGCGTCGTCCCGAGGGGGAGGAAGGACTCCGTATGCCCGCCCAGCGGGCGCAGATCGTCGCCGACGAATCGGACTTCGGGCGCGTCCTCTTCGATGCGAACGGCCAGGTCGTCTATGTCTTCGAGATCGACGGGCCGAACCAGTCGAACTGCACGAGCGCCGAGTGCGTCACGGCGTGGCCTCCGGTACTCACGGAGGAGCAGCCCACGGCCGGCGCGGGTGTCGACGCCGGACTGCTCGGGACGATCCGGCGCGACGACGGAACGCTCCAGGTCACCTACGACCAGCGACCGCTCTACTTCTACGAGCACGAGCGACCCGGCGAGATCACGTGCCACAACGTCGACCTCCACGGCGGTCTCTGGTGGGTTGTCACGCCGAGCGGCGATCCCGTCCGCTGAGCAGCGGCGCGCGACGTAGACCGGGTGCGGACGGAAGCATCACGCGGAGCCTGCTCAGACGTCGCCGGCTGCTCGGCTCGCTTGGCGCGGATCGAGCGAGGCGTGAATCGAGCGAACCACCAGCGCGCCGTCCCCCACGGCCGCCGCAACGCGCTTGGTCGAGCCTCTGCGGACGTCGCCGATGGCAAAGACGCCGCGACGCGTGCACTCGAGCATCAGGGGGCCCTGGTCCGCTCCATCCCAATGTCGGGAGAAGTCCGGGTGGCGCCGCGCCTCTTCCCCGGTGACCACGAAGCCCTTTTCGTCCCGGCCGACGTAATCGACCAGTCCCTCCGACCTCGGAGAGGCGCCGATCATCGCGAACACCGCGGAGGCCGGGACGCGGCGATCGGGACCCCCTCCAGCGATCACGACGGCCTCGAGCTTCTCGTCGCCCTCGAGCGCCCGCACCTCACACCCGGGCCAGACGCGGATATTCGACTTGGCCTCGATCTGATCGACCAGGTAGCGCGACATCGCCAGCTCGAGCCTTCGCCGCGCCACGATGTGGACCTCGCGGGCATGATCGGCGAGCTTGACCGCCGCCTGGCCGGCCGAGTTTCCTCCGCCGACGACGACGACGTCCTCCGCAGAGCACTGCTGGGCCTCGATGTGGGTCGCCGCGTAGTACAGGCCCAGCCCCTCGAATCGATCGGCGTTCTCGGCCGGTAGTCGGCGATAGTCCGCGCCCGGCGCCAGGACCACCGACCGGCCGCGCACGCGCTGCCCGTCGGCCAGCCGGACCTCGCGCAGCCCCCCGGTCCCTGGCTCGGACACCTGAGACGCCTCGTGGACGCTGGAGATCACGGCGCCGAACTTGCGCGCCTGGAGCGTTGCCCGTCGGGTGAGCTCGAGGCCGGTAAGCCCGGTTGGGAAGCCCAGGTAGTTCTCGATCCGAGCGCTCGTTCCGGCCTGACCGCCAGGCGCGAAGCGTTCGATCACGAGCGTGGTGAGACCCTCCGAGGACGCGTAGACCGCCGCGGCCAAACCGGCAGGGCCGCCACCGAGCACGACCACGTCGAAGCTCTGACCGTCGACCTGCGCTCGGAGGCCCAGCTCATCCGCGACCGAGGTCACCGTGGCACGCCGGATGACGTCGTCGTGTCGGACCAGGACCGGACAGTCGGCGTCCCCGATGCCGAGCCCGTCGAGCAGGACCCGGCTCTCCTCGTCGGTGGCGAGGTCGTGCCAGGTGAAGGGAACGAGGTTGCGCTCCAGCAACTCCCTGACGGCGAACGCCTCGCCCGACCATCGTGAGCCGATCAGCCGCTGCTGACCGAGGCCGCGACCCTGCAGCCACTCCCGGCGCGTGACCATCGTCCGCAGGAGGAGGTCGCCGAGCTCGGCTGCGGTCGCGACGACCCGGCGTACGTCCTCCGGAGGGAGCGCGAGGAGCGATGTCGGTTCGGCCGCGAACCCGGCGGCGAGCGTCGGCTCGCCCGTGAACATGGAGATGTCGGCGGCGAAGGTCCCCGGCCTGCATTGGGTGAAGTAGCGGTCACCCTCGGGCGCTTGGTCGATGACGTCCAGGGCCCCGCTGAGGATCACGTAGAGCGGCGTATCGCGCTGACCGTGCTCCCAGACGAGCTCCCCGCGTGCGAATGACCTCTGCGTGCCGATCTCCGCCAGGTACTCGACCTGCTCCGGCGTCAGCCGTGGGAAGAGCGTCGGATCGTCGGGATCCAGGAAGTCCTCGACCGGAGTCGGTGCGTAGTCGCTCGTCATTCCTTCGCGTTTGGAGGGGTTCGGAGGAGGTTGGTCCGGCAATTGCCCTCTATGTATCAATGTCCCTGCCGCCGCCGCCGCGGCCGCCTACGAAGGAGGCACGATGAGCAAGCTTCGGTGTCAGATCTCGATCTCGCTGGACGGGTTCGTCGCCGGCCCGAACCAGAGCGAGGAGAACCCGCTCGGCGAGGGCGGCGAGCGGCTCCACGACTGGGTGGTTCCGCTGGCCGCCTGGCGCCAGTACCAGGGTATGCAAGGGGGCGAGGTGAACGAGAGCACACGGATACTCGAGGAATCGGTCGAGAACATCGGCGCTGCGGTGATGGGCCGGAACATGTTCGGCCCACCCCGTGGTGGTGCCTGGGGCGACGAGCCGTGGACGGGTTGGTGGGGCGACAACCCGCCCTACCACTATCCCGTGTTCATCGTCACCCATCACCCGCGTGATCCCGTGGAGATGGAGGGAGGGACGACGTTCCACTTCGTCACCGACGGAATCGAGTCCGCGCTCCAACAGGCAAGGGAAGCCGCCGGCGGCAAGGACGTCATGCTCTGGGGCGGCGGCCAGATAATTGGGCAGTACCTGGCGGCCGGACTGCTCGACGAGCTCGAGCTCCACGTTGTTCCGTTGTTGCTCGGCGACGGTGCTCGCCTGTTCGGCAACCTCGGGGACACGGAGGTGCGCCTCGAGCAGGTCCGGGCCGTCGAGGCGCCCGGCGTCGCGCACCTCAAGTACCGCGTGGTGACATGAATCGCGTCGCCTCGGTTCCGCATCACCGCGACGAACACGAGATCAGGCTTCGGAGCAGCTAGGTTCCGTCCGCAGAAAGGAGGCGCCGTGTGGCCGGCTCGGCGCGGCGAGAGAGCGAGGTGACAGAGCGCGTGTCGCCGCCCGACGGCGTGCTCAGGTCGGGCTACGACACCGCCGGATTCTACGACGAGGCATTCGAGCGGGATGCCGGCGGCGCGGTCGTTCCGCGTCCGCACTACTCCGAGCTGATCGCCCGGATCTCGGCCATGGCGGGCTCAGAGCTTGCGGCGCGCCGCGGAGCTCGCCAACCGGTCGTTCCTGCACCGCGGCGTGACGTTCACTGTCTACTCGGACGGTGAGAACGACGCCGCCGAGCGCATCCTGCCGTTCGATCCGATTCCGCGGATCCTGCCTGCGGGCGAATGGGCGATCGTCGAGGCGGGTCTGCGACAGCGCATCGAGGCGCTGAACAGCTTCGTCCACGACGTGTACCACGGGCAGGAGATCCTGCGTGACGGGATCGTGCCGCGCAGGCTCGTCGTCCTCGCTCGGCACTTCCGTCGAGAAGTCGTAGGGATCGACGTCCCCCACGACCAGTACGTCCATGTCGTCGGGAGCGATCTGATTCGCGGCGACGATGGTCGCTGGCTCGTGCTCGAGGACAATCTGCGGACGCCGAGCGGGGTCTCGTACGTGCTCGCCAACCGCCAGATCATGACCCGGACGCTGCCCGACTGGTTCGCCGACCTGGGAGTGCGCTCGGTCGACTCGTACGCGGAGCAGCTGCTCGACAACCTCGTCGGGCTGTCCCCCCGACGAGCCCTTCCCGGCGCGCCCGGCGGGCCCGCGGTGGTCGTGTTGACGCCCGGGATCTACAACTCGGCGTACTTCGAGCACGCCTTCCTCGCCCAGCAGATGGGTGTCGAGCTCGTCGAGGGCCGCGATCTGTTCGTGCTCGAGAACCGGGTCTACATGCGCACAACCACCGGGCGGCGGCAGGTCGACGTCATCTACCGCCGCGTCGACGACGAGTTCCTCGATCCGCTGGCGTTCCGCTCGGAGTCGATGCTCGGCGTCGCCGGCCTGCTCGGAGCCGTCCGGACGGGCAACGTCACGCTCGCCAACGCGATCGGCACGGGCGTCGCCGACGACAAGGTCATCTACCGCTACGTCCCGGAGATCATCCGCTACTACACGGGCGAGGAGCCGATCCTCGACAACGTTCCCACGTACCTGCCGAGCGAGCCGGACGAGCTCGACCACGTTCTCCGCAACCTCGACTCGCTCGTGGTGAAGGCGGCCAACGAGAGCGGCGGCTACGGGATGCTGATCGGCCCGGACGCCGACGAGGCCGAGCTCGCCGACTTCCGCGAGCAGATCACCGCGCGGCCGAGGGACTACATCGCGCAGCCGGTGATCCGGCTTTCCCGTCACCCCACCTTCGTGGCCGACGAGCAGGGCGAGTCCGGCACTCTCGAGGGGCGCCACGTCGACCTACGTCCGTACGTCCTGAGCGGGGCCGACGGGATCACCGTGCTCCCCGGCGGGCTCAGCCGCGTCGCTCTCGTGAAGGGCTCGCTGGTCGTCAACTCGAGCCAGGGCGGCGGGAGCAAGGACACCTGGGTGCTCCAGTGAGGCTCGCGCGACCATGCTGAGCCGCATGGCGGAGTCGCTGTACTGGATCGGGCGCTACGTCGAGCGGGCGGAGCAGACCGCCCGCCTCACCGAGGTGACGTTCCGGCACACGCTCGTGATGGGGTCGACACGCGAGGCCGAGACGCGGCGCCATCGCCACTGGGCGGCACTGCTCGACATCGTCGGCGAGCGTCCGGCATTCACAGCCGACGATCCGCCCGACGAGCAGAACGTGCCCGGGCATCTGATCTTCTCGTCGGACAACAGAAACTCGATCGTGGAATGCATCGCTCGGGCGCGCGACAACGCTCACACGATGCGCCATCAGATGGCGACCGAGATGTGGGAGGCCCTCAATCGCTTCCATCTCGACATCCAGCGACCGGGTCGGCGTCGCAGCGCGGCCGCGAAGCGCCGAGCGCACGTCCCGCTTCTGCCGCTCCATCGCCGACTTCAGCCACCTTCTACAGGGGATCACGGACTCGACGATGCCCCGCGAGGAGGGGTGGTACTTCCTGCAGGCAGGCAAGTTCCTCGAGCGGGCGGAGTGGACCGCTCGCACGGTCGACGTGAACTACAGGCTGCTCGTCGACGGCGACGTCGAGCGGCGACCGCCTCGCGCTCGTCGCAGCGGCAAGCGACCCCGAGCCCTGGGGCACGCTGCTGCGCTCGCTCTCGGCGTACGAGTCGTACCACCGCATCGAGAGCAGAGGCATTCGGCCGAGCGCAGTGATCGAGCTGCTGATCCTCTCGGCCGTCCTGCCGCGCTCGGTCCGGTTCTCGATCGGAAAGGTCGACGCGGCGCTCGCCCATATCAGCGAGGAGGCTCCGGGGTACAACGGCTCCGAGCCGATCCCCGGGTCGCCGAGCGGCAGCGAAGCGCGCCGGGAGGCTGGTCGCCTCCATGCGGAGTTCACCTACCAAAGACTCGACGACCTGCTCGAGCGCGGCTTGCATGCGTCGCTCCTGGACATCCAGCGGCGCTGCTACCGGATCGGTGATCGGGTCGAGGACGAGTTCTTCACGCACCGAACGTTGAGGGCACAGGATGCGCTGACGTGAGGTACCGGATCCTGCATCGCACGACCTACCGCTACGAGACCCAGGTCTTCGAGAGCTTCAACGAGGTGCGGCTACAACCCTTCGCGGGTGCGACGCAGACCCTGCTCGACTTCGATCTGCTGATCGAGCCGCCCGCCACGGTCATCTCGTTTCGCGACTACTACGGGAACGCGGTGCACGACTTCGGAATCCCGTACCTGCACGATCGCCTCGTGATCGAAGCGACGAGCGATGTGGTCACACATGTCGGCGCCGAGGAGCCGCTCAGCGGCCCTGCCGAGGGCGAGCAGGACGAATCGATCGGCCTGCGGGAGCTGGCGGCCGACGAGGCGCTCGTGGACGAGTACTCCGAGTTCCTCGGGGCGAGCCCCTACGTTCCGCTCGACGACGGAACGGCGGAGCTGGCCGAGGCTGTCGTCGCCGAGGACCCGCAAACGAGCGCGCTCGCGTTCTTCACCCGTGCGGCCGGCCACGTGCGGTCACGGCTCGAGTATCGCATCGGCACGACGACCGTTGAGAGCTCCGTTGCCGAGGTCCTCGCCGGGGGCGTGGGCGTGTGCCAGGACTTCGCACACGTCCTGATCTCGCTCTGCCGCCACGCCGGGCTCCCCGCCCGGTACGTCAGCGGCTATCTCGGCAGCGTCGCGACGGCGGCCGCGTCGCACGCCTGGGTCGAGGCCTACATGCCGCCGTACGGTTGGGTCGGTCTCGACGCGACGCTCGGCGAGCGCTGCACGGGGCGGCACGTCAAGCTCGGGAGCGGGCGTGACTACGCCGACGTCACGGTGCTGCGAGGGACGTACCAGGGAGGCGGCGAGGCGGCGCTCGAAGTGGAGGTGACCTGCGAGTCGCTCGGCGAGCTCGGGCCCTCCGCCCAGCCGCAGGTCGAACGTGACGAGCACGTCGGCAGGCTCGTCGCGATCCAGAATCTCGGAGCGATGAGGCAATATCAACGTGGCGCGGTGATGGTCCAGGCGATGGGTGGGATGACGCAGACGCTCACGCTCGACGAGCTGCCGCCGCCGCGTTCGCAGGTCCGCCCGGAGGACGGGCCCCCCAGTCAGCAGCCACAACAGCAGCAACAACAACAGCTGCCAGGGAGGCGCGCTCGATGAGGCTGCGGCTCGGCTGCCGGTTCGAGCACGACGCGGCCACCCCCACCGCCGCGATCGTCCTCGTCGAGCCGCATTTCGACGCGGCCGGCGGCATCGTCGCTGAGCGATGGGTCAGCGAGCCGCCCGTCGAGGCGACGGGCTACGTCGACCTGTACGGCAACAGGTGCCGTCGCCTCGTCCTTCCGGAGGGCGTCTCCGCGTTCTCCTACGACGCGCTCGTGACCGTCTCACCTGATCCGGAGGCGCTGCCGGGGCCCGAGGACGTGCAGCATCGCGTCGAGGCGCTGCCCGACGAGCTCCTCCACTGGCTGCTGGCGAGTCGGCTCTGCGAGTCCGACACGCTCTCCGAACAGGCCTGGGAGCTGTTCGGCGGCACGACTCCAGGAGTCGAGCGGGTGCAGGCTGTCTGCGACTGGATCCACGGCAACGTCGAGTACGGGGTCGCGAGCGTGCCGACGACGGCGACGGTCGAGGTCTTCGAGCGACGTGGGGGCATGTGCCGGGACTTCGCCCATATGGGCGTGACGTTCTGCCGGGCGCTCGGCATACCCGCCCGATACGTGTTCGGCTACATGCCCGACATCGGGGTTCCGGGGCCGTACCCGCCGATGGATTTCCACGCCTGGTTCGAGGTCTGGCTCGGCTCGCAGTGGTGGACGTTCGACGCCCGCTTCAACGTGCCGCGGATCGGACGGCTGCCGATCGGGCGCGGTCGCGACGCCGTCGACGTCGCCATGGTGACGACCTACGGCGCCGCTACCCTGCGGCGCATGGACGTGTGGACGGACGAGGCGCCCGACGACGCCGAGCTTCCTGCCGAGCACGTCGTGGCGGAGACGCACGGAGGTCCGTCGTGAGCGCGCGACGTGGGTGAGTCGCTCGGCGACCTGATCGCCACTCTCGGGTCGATCGACGACGACGAGATCGACTGGCAGAACGTCCGGCAGACCACCGTCCTGATCCAGCAGAGCTTCGCCTACGAGTACCCGGGGCCGATCGCTTCGCTCCGCCATCGCTTGATGGTCGTCCCGCCCGACTACCACGACGACCAGCGGCTCGTGACGCACAAGCTCCGCGTCTCGGGCTGCGACATCGACACCGAACGCTCGTACGACACGTTCGGGAACGTCGTCCTCGACCTGAGCATCGAACAGGTCGAGCGCGAGGTCGAGTTCACGACCTGGGCGGTCGTCGAGCGCGAGACCGCCGTCGACGGCGCGGACACGCCCGACGCGATCACGTTCGACCAGCGCTTCGCCGAGCCCTCGCGCCTGACCCGACCGGACGACCGGTTGCGCGCCGTCGCAGCCGAGCTCCGTGAGACAGGAGCCGAGGGCGTGGAGCTCGCCGAGCTCATCAGCAGGCGGGTGTTCGAGCACTTCGACTACCGCCACGGCGTGACGGCGGTCACGACGACGGCCGCAGAGGCATGGGAAGCCGGGAGCGGGGTCTGCCAGGACTATGCACATTGCATGCTGGCGCTCTGCAGGCTCTGCGGGCTGCCGGCCAGGTACGTCTCGGGCCACGTGCTCGGCGACGGAGGCACGCACGCGTGGGTCGAGGTGCTCGTCCAGCATCCCCAGGACTCCGACGCGCTGCGGGCGGTCCCGATCGACCCGACCCACGACCGGCGCGCCGCCCTCCGGTACCTCACCGTCGCCGTCGGGCGCGACTACTGCGACGTGCCGCCGACCTCGGGGACGTTCGAGGCACCGTACGAGGGCGTGCTGACGACGCACAAACGCGCTGCCGTGACCGGGGTCGAGTACGTCAGGCCGCGCCGGACCCGCAGGCCTGGCCCCGTCAGGACGACGTAGCGCCGTTCGTCGCGCGCACGAGCGCCTCGAGCCCGGGCAGGTGGCGCGTACAGAGGGCGGGAAGGCCGGCGTGCTCGACCTCGTACACGATCGCCGGGATACCGACCTCGACGAGCCAGTCGTCGAATGCGCCCGGACAGGGGCCGCCCACGTCGTCCACGATCGGGAGGCCAGCCGCCCGGCTCAGCCCGTCGACGATGGCACTGGGGACGTCGCCGCGCGGCAGCAGGAGCTCGAGCGGACTGTGGAGGTCGAGCACGAGCGGCGGGCGCAGGCGCTCGACGAGCCTCATCAGGGCCCGCGTCTCGGGCTCGGACCCGGCGTGCTCGCCGGGTGAGGAGAGATTCGTGCGGTTGGCGACGACGCGTCGCTCGTCCTCGATGCCGGGCGGATACGTGTATGACTCGTCCGACCGCCAGGAGGTGGCGGGGAAGTTGCGGTTGAGATCCACGCCCGCCGCGTTCTGTCGCGTGCCGTTGATCAGCCCGTCGGGGTTGGCGACGGGCACGACCGCCCAGCCGGTGCTCCGTCCGGGGACTCGCTCGAGGAGGCGGCGGGCGACCAAGGCGGTCACCGCCTCCTCGCCGTGCTGGGCGGCGACGAGAAGACCTTCCACCGGCCGGTCGGTCGCGGGCAGGAACACACGCAGCGCAACGCCGTTCCGCGAGCGCCCGTACTCCTCGGCTCGCCAGTCGTCGAGGAGGTTTCCCGTCACGTGCGCCACCGTAGCGAGGGAGCTCGGGCGGCGTCCGCGCCCCGTGTGCGGCCGGCGCCGAGAATGCGGTGAGAGACCCCACGCTGGAACACCGGGAAGGCACTCGTCTCAGCCAGCCGACCGGGCGCTTCCGCCCAGGGCCTCGGTGATCCGTACACGATGAGGGCCGGCAAGGCGTGAAGCGGCTGTGCGGCGCTCCTGCGCCGCCCCCAGGGCCACGACCGCGTACGTGCGGCCTACGGCGAGCGCAACTACGAGCGACCTCGCCCGACTCAAGCGGGTCCACGACCCGACCAACTTCTTCCGCCTCAACCAGAACATCCCGCCCGCCTGAGGTCCTCCTCAGCGGTCGAGAGGTTCGCCTGTCTCGAGCAGCGTCTTCAGGCCGCTGAGCACCCACATCCAGCCGGTGCCCGAGACGTTCTCGGCGGTCTTGGGCGAAGCCTCGAGCTGGTCGTGCGTCACGGTCAGCAGCGAGTAGTCGCCCTCCTGTGCTTCGATCTCCCAGGTGACGCGGCTCGGCTCCTCCGCCGCCAGCTCGGGGTCGTAGTACGAGCGCCAGCTGTGCACGAGCCGCCGGGGCGGGTCGTAGTCGAGCACGTCCTGGACGGTCTTGAGCTCCGACCCGGAGTAGGAGCGTCGCTCCTCGGGGGTGATGTCGATGGTGGTGCCGTGGAAGTACTTCTGGGTGAACTCCGGTTTGGTGATCGCGTCCCAGATCGCCTCGGGCGTCGCCCGGATGTAGACCTGGTAGACCTGGGTCGCCTGGGCGGTCGTCGTGCTCATGCCGTCTCCTCCAGTTCCGTCTTGAGCTCCGCGAGCGCGGAGACACGGTGCTCGGTGTACTTGTCGATCCAGCGGTCGTGGATGAGCCGGATCGGGACCGGGTTCAGGTAGTGGAGCTTCTCCCGGCCCTGCCGGCGACTGACGACGAGGCCGGCGTCCTCGAGCAGGCGCAGGTGCTTCATGACGCCGAAGCGGGTCATGTCGAGCTCCGACTCGAGCTCCGTGAGCGTGCGGCCGTCACGCGCGTAGAGCCGGTCGAGGAGGTGGCGCCGCGTCGGGTCGGCGAGCGCCTTGAAGACGCGGTCGTCGTCGGTCACGGGTCGATGATACGTGACCAAACAGTCACATGTCAATCACGATCGGCGTGCAGGGCTTCGGCGATGCGTACGCGCTGAGGGCCGGCGATCCGTTCGGCGGCCGTGCGACGCTCCTGCGCCGAGCGGCTGGCCGGGGCGAAAGCGCTCCAGGTGAACCAGTGGCCGAATCCGCGTTGCAGCGTCCGCGGGCCGCTCATCGTCAGCTGCCCCGCTCGCATCGCGCCGCCCAGCTCGGCCCGTCCCAGGTAGACGCGGTAGAGCGTGGTGGTGTCGACGCTGACCTCGAGGTCGACGTCGAAACCGGGATGCTGGAGGCAGACCGAGACCTCGGCGGGCTCGAGGACCATCCAGTAACGCCGCGCGGGGTCGCGAAAGTCGAACCGAACCACGGTTCGGTTGGGTGGGAGCCGCTGGCGATCGACGTGGCGGGCCATCCAGACGATCAGCAGGTCGGGATCGAGCTCCTCGGGGCGCGGCTCGGTGAACGACCAGGTCGCCCCCCACTCGCCGATCGCCTGCACGACCGGCTGGAGGTCACGGCCGGCGGGCGTGAGGCGATATTCGAGGGTGCGGCCCTTGGGGCCGGTCCTGCGCTCGATGACCTCGGCCCGCTCGAGAGCCCTCATGCGGTCGGTGAGCACTGAACGCGAGATCCCGGGGAGGGCGCGTTGGAGCTCGTTGAACCCATTCGCACCGCCCAACATCTCGCGCACGATCAGCAGCGTCCATCGGTCGCCGAGGACCTCGGTGGCCTTGGCGACCGGGCAGTACTGCGCATAGCTGCGCATCTCGACACGATGCTAGCCCCGGATCGACCGCGGATCGGTCACAGGTCTGCAATTCGAACCGGTTGGTTCGAAAGTCGAGCTATTCGGCCCGCGGCGGCGAGCCTAGGTTCCTCGCATGGCTATCGAGACAACACACGCACCGCCCCTGGAGACCAGCGCGTTCGACGAACTCGGCGGATCGTTCCGCGGAGAGCTGCTGCAGCCGACCAGCCCCGGCTACGACACGGCCCGAAGAGTCTGGAACGGCGCGATCGACCGCCGTCCGGCCTGCATCGCACGCTGCACGGGCGTAGCCGATGTGGTCGCGGCGGTGCGCTTCGCGCGCGAGCGCGATCTGCTGGTCGCGGTCCGCTCGGGTGGTCACGGCGTCGCCGGCCAAGCGGTCTGCGATGGAGGGCTCGTGATCGACCTTTCGCCGATGAAGGGCATCACGGTCGACCCGCAAGCGAGGACGGCGCGCGCGCAGGCGGGTGTCCTGTGGGGCGAGCTCGACCGAGAGACGCAGCTCTTCGGGCTGGCGACCGTCGGCGGGATCGTGACCCACACAGGGATCGCCGGCCTGACACTCGGCGGCGGCATCGGCTGGCTGGCGCGCAAGTACGGCGCCACCGTCGACAACCTGCTTTCCGTCGATCTCGTCACGGCCGACGGCGAGCTCGTGACGGCGAGCCACGGCGTCAATCCCGACCTGTTCTGGGGTGTGCGCGGCGGCGGCGGGAACTTCGGCATCGTCACCTCGTTCGAGTACCGGCTGCACCCGGTGGGGCCGACGGTGCTCGCCGGGCCGATCTTCCACCCGCTCGAAGACGCGCCGGAGGTTCTGCGCTTCTACCGCGAGTTCGCCACCGCCGCACCCGACGAACTGACGACGATCTTCAACCTGCGCGCCGCGCCGCCACTCCCGTCCCTGCCGCAGGACGTTCACGGTAAGCCGATCGTGATGGTCGGCGCCTGTTACGCCGGATCGCCGCAGGACGGCATCGACGTCGTCCGGCCGCTGAAGGAGCTCGGCAGCCCGATCGTCGACCTGCTCGAGCCGAAGCCCTACGTGGCGCTGCAGTCGATGTCCGACCCGGCCGCACGACACGGCTGGCACTACTACTGGAAGTCCGTCGAACTGCCGCCGCTCACCGACGAGGCGATCGACACGCTCGTCGAGCACGCCTCCGCCGTCACCTCGCCGAAGTCGTACTGCATCGTCTTCCAGCTCGGGGGCGCCCTCAACCGAGTCGGCGCCGAGGAGACCGCCTACAGCCAGCGCAACGCCGCCCACAACGTCAACATCTGCGCGGTCTGGACCGAGGACGATCCCGAGCCCGAACGGCACATCGCCTGGGCACGCGACTTCTTCGACGCGATGCAGCCCCACACGAGCGGACGCGTCTTTCTCAACTTCCTCGGCGACGAGGGCCAGGACCGCGTGCGCGCAGCCTACGGCGAGCGCAACTACGAGCGGCTCGCGCAACTCAAGCGGGCCTACGACCCGACCAACTTCTTCCGCCTCAACCAGAACATCCAGCCCGGCTGACGCCCGCGCCGGGCGAGGGGGAACGCGTCGCGCTGGCGCCGGTGGAGAACGAGAACGGTGTCATCCCGGCTTCCGGCCGGAAGCAAGCTTGACCGACACGGGTATCTCGAGACCGCCGTCCGTGGCATAGGGACGAACCAGGCGATCGAACGCGGCACGAATGTGCGCTTGCGTGCCTTCGGGCTGGGCGAGCACGAGGGCGCGCGTCCGCACCGTTCCGCCGATCAGCCCGTTCCACAGCTCCTCGCTACTCGACGAACGGTGCGTGAATGCGACGGTTCGGACGTCGACATCGCGGAGGCCGACGCCGTCCACCAGACGCGCGAACTCGCCCTCATCGGCGAAGCGAAAGATCGGCGGCCCGGGCGGGACGTCGGTCGTGGGCTGCCCACCCGCTTCGGCCACTGCCTCGACGAGCACACCGAGCAGCCGCGCGCGCTCGGGAACGTCCCAGGTGGAGAGGGCCAGCTTCGCGCCGGGTCTGAGCACACGGGCGAGCCCTGCTGCCACCTGCTCGGGCCGGCCGACGTGGAGGATGAGGAAGTTGGCGATGACGGCGTCGAACGAGCCGTCCACGAACGGGAGTTGCTCGGCGTCCGCCTGACGGAACTCAAGCCCCGGGCAGAGCGTCCGGGCGAGCGACACCATCTCTGCGGTGACGTCGACGCCGACGACGTCGGCGCCGCGCTCGGCACAAGCGGCGGCGACGTAACCCGGCCCGCTCGCCGCGTCGAGGACGCGCATTCCACGCTCTACCTCGGCCGCATCGAGGAGCTGGTCGATGACCCGCGTCGTGATCGGGCCGAAGAAGTCGTGGTACCCGGCCGCCCGCTGCTCCCAGCCCGCTGCCTCGAACGCGTTGAACGCGTCCGGGTCGATTGACGCCTGCTTCGTCACCATTTCGACGACAATCCTACGCGTCGGCCCCAAACGGGTCGCAAACGGCGCGCAAGGGCGGCCTAGCGCCGTGGTACGGTCGTTCCGCAGGAGGCGGAGATGCCGATCGAATTCCGGATCCTCGGCCCGCTCGAGATCAGCGCCGACGGGCGCCTCCTGCCCTTGGGAAGCCCGAAGCAGCGAGCGCTCCTGGCCCTGCTGCTGGTGCACGCGACGGAGACGCTCTCACGCGATCGGCTGATCGAGGAACTGTGGGGAGAGACGCCGCCGGCCACCGTCGACTCGGCGCTGCACGTCTACCTCTCCCGGCTGCGACGGCTGCTCGAAATGGCCGGAGCAGGCGGGGCGCTGGTGCGCGAGCGGCACGGCTATCGACTCCGGGTCGAACCCGAGCAGATCGACGCGAACCGGTTTGAGCGCCTCGCGGCGGAGGGCGGCGAGGCACTCGCCGCGGGGAGGTCGGAGCTCGCCGCCGAGCGGTTGCGTCAAGCGGTCGCTCTCTGGCGCGGCCCGGCGCTCGCCGACCTGCACACGGAGGGCTTCGCCGTCACCGCCGCTGCCCGGCTGGAGGAGGAACGCGTCACCGTGCTGGAGCAGCGGCTCGAGGCCGACCTGGCGCTCGGCCGTCACCGGCAGCTGATCCACGAGGTCGTGACGCTCGTCACCGAGCACCCCTACCGGGAGCGCCTGCGCGCGCAGCTGATGCTCGCCCTGTACCGATCCGGGCGGCAGGCCGAGGCGCTGCGCGTGTACCGGCAGGCGCGGCGCATCCTCGCCGACGAGCTGGGACTCGAACCAAGCCACGAGCTGAAGCAGCTCGAGCAGGCGATCCTGCGTCACGACGCGACGCTCGAGGTCGAATCAGCGCGTGGCCTGCCGCGTCATGCGGCGGTGCGGCCACCGGCGGTGCGCTACGCGCGGAGCGGCGACGTGAACATCGCCTACCAGGTCGTTGGCGAGGGTCCGCACGATCTCGTGCTCGTCTCCGGCTTCGTTTCGCATCTCCAACTCGACTGGGAAGAGCCACGCATGGCGCACTTCCTCGAGCGACTGGCCTCCTTCTCGCGCCTGATCCGCTTCGACAAACGCGGCACGGGTCTCTCCGACCGACCCGGTGGTCTCCCGGACCTCGACACGCGGATGGACGACGTGCGGGCAGTGATGGACGCCGTCGGCAGCAAGCGGGCGGCCCTGCTCGGCTCGTCGGAGGGCGGGCCGATGGCGGTGCTCTTCGCGGCAACCCACCCGTCCCGGACGACGGCGCTCATCCTGTACGGGGCGTACGCGAAGCGACGCGATCCCGACGACGACTACCCCTGGGCGCCGACCTGGCAGGAGCGAAAGCAGTCGGCGGCGGACATCGAGCGGTCGTGGGGCTACGAGGCGGACATCAGCCGGATGATGCCCTCGGCCGACGACGCGCTGGCGGAGTGGTGGGCGCACCGCGCACAGGCAGCCGCGAGTCCTGGCGCTGCCCGCGACCTGATCCTGATGAACAGCCAGGTCGACGTTCGGCACGTGCTGCCGACCGTCAGGGTGCCGACGCTCGTCCTCCATCGGACCGGGGACCGCGACTCGCGTGTGGAGGAAGGTCGCTACATCGCCGAGCGCATCCCTGGCGCGCGATTCGTGGAACTCGCCGGTGACGATCACGTCCCGATGGTCGACGCCGATCAGATCGTCGACGAGGTCGAGGAGTTCCTGACGGGAACGAGGCCTCGCCGCGTGCAGAAGCGTGCTGAACTCCAACAGTAGGCCCGCCGGACACCCCGGCGCGACGTGGCACGATCTCGCACGTGACCGGCACCCCGGCCGCAGAGCAGCACCTGCGCGACCTCGCGCTCCTGCGCCGCGTCCGCGACCGGATCGACCGGGAGTACGCCCGTCCGCTGGACGTCGAGGCGCTCGCCCGCGACGCGCACATGTCGGCCGGGCACTTCAGCCGCCAGTTCCGGCTCGCCTACGGCGAGTCGCCGTACAGCTACCTCATGACGCGGCGCATCGAGCGCGCGATGGCGCTGCTGCGTCGTGGCGACCTCAGCGTCACCGAGGTCTGCTTCGCGGTCGGCTGCTCGTCGCTCGGGCACCTTCAGCAGTCGCTTCACCGAACTGGTCGGCGTGCCGCCGAGCACGTACCGGCGCCAGGCGACGGGCGAGATGGCCGGCATCGCGCCGTGCGTCGCGAAGCAGGTGACGCGACCGGTCAGGAATCGAGAAGCATCGGTCGCGACCGGCCCCTAGCCTGGACGCCATGAACATCACCATCCATTCATCGATGCTCCCGCACGACGACCCGGAGGCCTCGCTCGCGTTCTATCGCGACACCCTCGGCTTCGAGGTCCGCAACGACGTCGAGTACAGCGGGCTGCACTGGATCACCGTCGGCCCCGCCGACCAGCCCGACACGTCCATCGTCCTGTACCCGCCGTCTGTCAGCCCCGGCGTCACCGACGACGAGCGCCGCACCATCGCCGAGATGATGGCCAAGGGCACCTTCGCCAGCATCAACCTCGCCACCGCCGACCTCGACGGCATCTTCGAGCGGCTGCAGGCCGGTGACGCCGAGGTCGTCCAGGAGCCGACCGACCAACCGTACGGGATCCGCGACTGCGCCTTCCGCGACCCGGCGGGCAACCTGATCCGCATCCAGGAACTGGCCTGAGGAGGTCCTCGAGATGGCTCAGAACAAGACCACGACGAAGCGCACAGGCTCGACCAAGGGCTTCACGGCCGAGGAACGGGCGGCGATGAGAGAGCGCGCCAAGGAGCTGAAGGCCGAGGCGGCCAAGGCGGACGGGGAGAAGGCCCTGCTCGAGAAGGTCGCCGAGATGAAGGGCACCGACAAGGCCATGGCGAAGCGGCTCCACGAGCTCATCACCGCCGCCGCGCCGAGCCTCGCGCCGAAGACCTGGTACGGCATGCCCGCGTACGCCAAGGACGACAAGATCGTCTGCTTCTTCAAGAGCGCGGAGAAGTTCAAGTCGAGGTACGCGACCCTCGGCTTCGAGGAAGCGGCGAACCTCGACGACGGCGCCATGTGGCCGACCTCCTGGGCGCTCAAGGAGCTGACCGCCGCCGACGAGAAGAAGATCGTCACGCTCGTGAAGAAGGCGGTGCGCTGAGGAGCATGGCGACGCAGAAGGCCGCGCGGCCGCCCGCGCCGCAGGTCGCCGACAGCCACGACCTGATCCGCGTGCACGGCGCGCGCGTGAACAACCTGAGGGACGTCAGCATCGAGCTCCCGAAGCGCCGGCTGACGGTGTTCACCGGCGTGTCCGGCTCGGGCAAGAGCTCGCTGGTGTTCGACACGATCGCCGCGGAGTCGCAGCGGCTGATCAACGAGACCTACAGCGCGTTCGTACAGGGCTTCATGCCGACGCTGTCACGGCCGGACGTCGACGTCCTCGAGGGCCTGACGACGGCGATCATCGTCGACCAGGAGCGGATGGGCTCCAACCCCCGCTCCACCGTCGGCACCGCCACCGACGCCAACGCGATGCTGCGGATCCTCTTCAGCCGGCTCGGGAAGCCGCACATCGGCCCGCCCACGGCCTTCTCGTTCAACGTCCCGACGCGGACGGCGAGCGGGGCGATGACCGTCGACAAGGGCCAGGGGCAGCGGATCGTCGTCCGCAACGCCGTCTACCAGGGCGGCATGTGCCCGCGCTGCGAGGGCATGGGCTCGGTCAACGACTTCGACCTGACCGCGATCTACGACGAGTCGAAGTCGCTCGCCGAGGGCGGCCTCCTCGTCCCGGGCTACAGCATGGACGGCTGGTACGGCCGAATCTTCAGCGGCGCCGGTCTCCCGATGGACAAGCCGATCGGGAAGTTCACCAAGAAGGAGCAGCGGAAGCTCCTCTACGGCGAGCCGGAGAAGATCAAGGTCGAGGGCGTCAACCTCACCTACGAGGGCGTCCTCACCAAGGTCCAGAAGTCGATGCTGACCAAGGATCTCGATGCGATGCAGCCGCATGTGCGTCGGTTCGTCGAGCGGGCGGTCACGTTCACCACCTGTCCCGACTGCGACGGCACCCGGCTCAGCGGCGAAGCCCGCTCCTCGAGGATCGACGGGAAGAACATCGCCGACGTCTGCTCGCTGCAGCTCAGCGACCTGGCCGACTGGATCCGGGGCCTCGACGAGCCGTCGGTGGCGCCGCTGCTCGCCGGCCTCCAGCACCTCCTCGACTCGTTCGCGGAGATCGGCCTGGGGTACCTCTCGCTCGACCGGCCGTCGGGCACCCTGTCCGGCGGCGAGGCGCAGCGCACCAAGATGATCCGCCACCTCGGCTCGTCGCTCACCGACGTCACGTACGTCTTCGACGAGCCCACGATCGGCCTCCACCCGCACGACATCGAGCGGATGAACGACCTCCTGCTGCAGCTGCGGGACAAGGGCAACACGGTGCTCGTCGTGGAGCACAAGCCCGAGACGATCGCGGTCGCCGACCATGTCGTCGATCTCGGGCCGGGCGCCGGCACCGGCGGCGGCACCGTCTGCTTCGAGGGCACCGTGGACGGGCTGCGGGGGAGCGACACCACCACCGGCCGCCATCTCGACGACCGGGCGGCGCTCAAGGAATCGGTGCGCTCGTCGTCCGGCACGCTGGAGGTCCGCGGCGCGTCGACGCACAACCTCCGGGACGTGGACGTCGACGTCCCGCTCGGGGTGCTCTGCGTGATCACGGGCGTCGCCGGCTCCGGCAAGAGCTCGCTGATCCACGGCTCGGTCGCCGGCCGCGACGGCGTGGTCGTGATCGACCAGGTCGCGATCCGCGGCTCGCGGCGGAGCAACCCGGCGACCTACACCGGGGCGCTCGACCCGATCCGCAAGGCGTTCGCGAAGGCCAACGGCGTGAGGCCGGCGCTCTTCAGCTCCAACTCCGAGGGCGCCTGCCCCGCCTGCAACGGCGCCGGCGTCATCTACACCGAGCTGGGCGTCATGGCCACGGTCGAGTCCACCTGCGAGGAGTGCGAGGGGAAGCGGTTCCAGGCGTCGGTGCTGGAGTACACGCTGGGCGGGCGGAACATCGCCGAGGTGCTCGCGATGCCGGTGACCGAGGCCGAGGGGTTCTTCGACGACGGCGAGGCACGCACGCCGGCCGCGCACACCATCCTCGGCCGGCTCGCCGACGTCGGGCTCGGCTATCTCAGCCTCGGCCAGCCGCTCACCACGCTGTCCGGCGGCGAGCGGCAGCGGCTCAAGCTGGCCGCCCAGATGGGCGAGAAGGGCGACGTCTACGTCCTCGACGAGCCGACCACCGGTCTCCACCTCGCCGACGTCGAGCAGCTGCTCGGCCTGCTCGACCGGCTCGTCGATTCCGGCAAGTCGGTCATCGTGATCGCGCACCACCAGGCGGTCATGGCGCAGGCGGACTGGATCGTCGACCTCGGCCCGGGCGCCGGCCACGACGGCGGCCGGATCGTCTTCGAGGGCACGCCCGCCGACCTCGTCGCCGCCCGCTCCACCCTCACCGGGGAGCACCTGGCGGCCTACGTCTGCACCTGACCGCTGCCGAACGCTCAGGAGGGCCGGGCGTACAACCCGACCCTCCTGGAGCGCGTGCCTGACTCGGGTCAGCGCGGGCGTTCGTCGCCGTACATCGAGACCGACAGGGCGTAGTCCCGCTCGGGCTCCAGCTCCGGAGTCCGCAGGAGCTCGAGGAAGTACCGCGGCTGCAGCTTCTCCGGGTCGACGCCCTCGACGGGCGAGTCGAACCTGAGCGTCAGCCGTTGCTCGTGCCCCGGCCCGGCCTCAGCGAGCACGTTGCCGTAGCGGTCGACGACACGGAGCGGCAGCTCGAGCTCGGACTTCACCTCGATCGTCAGCTCGCCCGGCACGCAGGTGCGCCCGAGGCAGGGAGCGAGCGGGAGCTCGATGCGCTCGAACCGCGCGAAGTGCTCGTCGCGCACGCGGAACGCGCTGTCCCTGGGGACGCCCGGCCGGATCAGCTCGTCCCCGTCGCACGCCGACCCGACGCCGTCGCCGTCCGCGTCGAGCTGCGACGCGTTCCCGACGAGCGGGCAGTTGTCGTCCCCGTCGAGGACGCCGTCGCCGTCGTCGTCGTCGTCGAGCAGATCGACGACGCCGTCGTTGTCGGTGTCCCAGCCGTACGGCGTGATGTCGCAGGCGTTGCCGTAGCCGTCGCCGTCCGAGTCCTTCTGGTCGGGGTTGGCGCGGTGGGGGCAGTTGTCGTACGGCCACGTCAGCTCGGGGACGCCGTCGTTGTCGTCGTCGGGATCGCACGCGTCGCCGAGCCCGTCGCGCTCGAAGTCGGACTGCGACGGGTTGTAGAGGCCACGGCAGTTGTCGACGTTGTCGGGCGCCCCGTCGCAGTCGGCGTCGTCCGGGCCGAGCTCGACCGCGGCGAACGCTCTGACCACGGTGCAGGCGTCCCAGACGGTGAAGCCGTTCGTGCGCGCCGCCGCCCAGTTGCGTGCGACCCGCGTCGTGTCAGCCCGCAGCTCGGCGAAGTTCGCGCTCGTCGACAGCCAGTTGTCGAGTACCTCGTAGTACAGCTTCGCGGTCTTGAACCGGCCGATGCCCAGCATCCAGCGGTTGTTGAAGGACCCGCCCTCGGCGATCAGATACGCGGCCTTGTTGGGAACACCGTTGATGACGTGGGCACCGCCGCGATCCTCCGTCACCGGGATGGCGAGCGCGTGCACCTGGCTCATGCGGTCCGGATGGACGACGGTCGTCGCCTGCTGGGTCGGCCCGTTCAGCAGCAGGTCGTCCGAGAACAGCGGCGGGTTGCGCAGGCTCCGCACCGCGCTCGTTACGCCGTCCGCTCCGAGCCGGGCGATCGAGGAGCCTTCCGCGAACGTCCAGTTGGCCGTATCGATCAGGGCACCGAAGACGTCGGAGTAGCTCTCGTGAAGCGCTCCGGGCTGCATGGTGGCGCCGAGTGCCGCCGCCTGCACCGTGACCCCGTGCGTGAGCTCGTGCGCGACGTAGTCGAGCGTCGCGGCGCCGTCGTTGAAGATCGCATGGCTGCACGCCGACACCCACGCGCCTCCGCCGATGTCCCCGGTGACGTCCAGGAAGAGCTTGATCTGCCCGTCGGCGCCGTCGACCGCGTGCCGGTGGAACATGGCGAAGAAGTAGTCGTAGACCTGGTTCGTGAACCGGGAGGCGTTGTCTCCTTCCAGGTCGGCCGTCACGTTCGGGAGCACGCCGTTCTCGTCGAACCAGGCGATCCCGCCCTGCGTGGCGCACGGGGTGGCTTCGGGGCCGTTCGTGCTGCGGATCGAGATGTCCTTTGCCGGCGCGCTGCGCAGGACGGCGTCGTGCGCGAACAGCACGCGGCCGGTCGCGGCGTCGACGACCGAGCGCCACACAATGGGGTGGCCGTCGGCGTCGCTTCCGACGAGATCGACGATCCAGGCGAGGTGCGTCCGGTCGTCGAGGCGCGAGGCCTCGCGCTCCACCGGCGTCGTGAAGAGGTCAGCGTCGAAGTAGCGCAGCTCGTGCTCGACGGAGTCGATCTGCGCGAGACCGAGCGCCTTGGCGGCCGCACTCACGGCCGACTTGGCGCCGATCGAGGCGACGGCGTCGGGGACATCGGCGAGGTAGATGCCGTTCGTCGCGATCACGTCGCCGCCTGCGAGGTGGACGATGAGACCGGCTCCATCGACCAGGACGCCTCCGTGGTGCTGGGCCAGCCTCACGTGGTCGACGCCCTCGCTCGACGCGACCTCGACGACCCGGAGCTCGCTGCGCGGGTCCTCGACGCCGTACAGGTCGCGGAACTGCTCGAGGTACGCGTACGCGCGGTCGGCGGCGTCGTCGCCCTTGACGCGAACGCGCGCCGAGACGAAGCGGGGCACGCCGTCGTCGAGCTCCACCGAGACGGGCTCGGACGACGCGCGCTCGAGCCGCTGCACCGCCTCGGCGGGCGGACCGTCCGCAGCTGGCGCCGGGCCCGCTGCTGCGGCGGCGATACCCGCGAGGAGAAGCAGGAGCGCGAGGAGGGGGAAGCGGCGGATCGTCGCTCCTTCGGACGTGGTGCGCCTCATTGCTCGAACCTCCAACGTCGGGGCATGTCACCCCTAGACGGACTGCGGCTAACAACCCGCTAAACCGTCGACGCCACCGACTGATCAGGCCGTCAGATCGAGCGCCATGAGGACGTCGTCGACGTAGCTGCCTTCGAGGAAGAACTCCCCGCGGAGCACGCCCTCGACCTCGAAGCCGGCGGCCTCGTACAGGGCGCGGGCGGCGGCGTTCGGCGCGAAGACGCGGAGCGTGAGCCGCCGGGCGCCGCGGGACCGGGACTCGGCGATCGCGGCGTCGAGGAGCGCGCGGGCGATTCCCCGCCTGCGGTACGCGGGATCGACGGCGATGCCGTTGACCTGGAGCACGTGCTTCCCCGCCTGCAGCCGTGATGGATGCCGGAGCCTGACGTAGCCGACGACCCGGTCGAGCTCGGCCACGAGCACGTCGCCCGGGTCGGCGCCCTCGCCGAAGAACGGCGCGGCCGGATCGGGCCGACCGGCCGGCGCCACGAGCCACGACCAGGTCGCGACGTCGATCGCCTGCAGGGCGTCGTCGTCGTCGATCCGCGCGTGACGGATCGTCACAGCGCGAGCGTCAGGTAGACGCTGTTCCGGCTCGCGCGGTAGTCGCCGAACGGCTCGGTGGGCTGGAAGCCGGCGTCCAGGTACAGCGCCCGCGCCGGGGCGAACGCCGCCATGGCTCCCGTCTCGAGGCTCACGCGCCGGTAGCCGCGCTCGCGGGCGACGCCGAGCAGATGGTCGAGCATCGCGCGGCCGATCCCGCGCCCGCGGGCGGCCTCGACGGTGTGCATCGACTTCACCTCGGCGTGCTCGTCGTCGAGGTGCCGCAGGGCGCCGATCGCCAGCAGCTCGCCGTCGGCGCGGCAGCTGAAGAACAGGATCGCCGGGTCGAGCAGGCCGTCGAGGTCGAGTGCGTGCGCGTCCTCCGGCGGCGTCACCGACCGGGCGAACGTCAGGTGCTGCCGGAGCAGCTCGCGGACGTCTGCGGCGCGCGGATCGTCGGGCGTGATCGTCACGTCGGGCATCGCGCCGACATCGTGACGCGCGGCGGTTCAGGCGTCGAGCAGCTCCAGGTCGACCTCGGCGAGCCGCTGCGGATCGGCCAGGATGTCCAGCTCGACGATCCTGCCGCCCCGGACGGTCATCGCCCCGATCGAGAACAGCTCGCCGTCCAGGAACGTGACGGCTCCCGCGACGCCGTTGACGAGCGCGCGCCGGATGTCGAGGCCGAGCGCGGAGTACGCCGACGCCTGGCCGGCGACCGCCTCCGCGCCGCGCAGCTCCGTGAGACCGCGCGGCGGCCCGAAGTCGACACGCAGCACCACGTCCGGGTCGAGCACGGCCACCAGCCGGTCGAAGTCGCCTTCGCGCGCGGCGGCGAGGAACGCCTCCACGACCTCGCGCTGCGCGCCCACGTCCGCGTCGGGGAGCGCGCCGGCACTCCGGACGCGCCGCCGCGCCCGACTCGCGAGCTGCCGCGTCGCCTCCGGCGAGCGGTCGACGACCGGGGCGATCTCGTCGAACGGCACCCCGAAGACGTCGTGGAGGACGAAGGCCAGCCGTTCCGGCGGCGACAGCGTCTCGAGCACGACGAACAGCGCGAGCCCGACCGAGTCGGCGACGAGCGCCTCGTGCTCGGGGTCGACGCCGTCCGCGCGGTCGACGATCGGATCGGGGAGATGGTCCGGGATCGACACCTCGCGACGCGACGTGCGCGACCGGAGCACGTTCAGCGAGACGCGGCCGACCACCGTCGTCAGCCAGCCGCCCAGGTTCTCGATCGCGGCCGCGTCCGTGCGGCTGAGCCGGAGCCACGTCTCCTGGACGGCGTCGTCGGCCTCGCTCAGCGAGCCGAGCATCCGGTACGCCACCGCTCGCAGGCGGGGCCGGTGCTCCTCGAATCGCGCCGCCAGCCACTCGCGCTCGTCCATCTGTCACATCCCTCCGTCGTGTCGGGTCATACCCGTAGACCCGTACGACGCAACGGATGTGACGAAAGGAGCAACGCGATGCGCGTTCTCGTCGCCGGGGCGAGCGGTGCGATCGGCACCAGGCTCGTCCCCCAACTGATCCAGCATGGGCACGAGGTCCTCGGCACGACGACGTCGGCGAGGGGCCTGGAGCGACTCCGCGCTCTCGGCGCCGAGGCGATCGTGCTCGACCTGCTCGACCCGCCGCCGTGCGGCGGGCCGTGCTCGAGAGCCGGCCCGACGCGGTCGTCAACGAGGCGACCGCACTCGCCGACGTGAACTTCTCGAGGAGCCTCGATCGCAGCTTCGTCGTGACGAACCGGCTCCGCCGGGAGGGCACCGACACGCTCCTCGCCGCGGCGCGCGACGCGGGCGTGCCCCGCGTCGTCGCGCAGAGCTTCGCCAACTTCCGCTACGCCCGCGAGGGCGGCCCGGTGAAGCGCGAGGACGATCCGCTCGACCCCGCCCCCGTGGCGGGGATGCGCGAGACCGTCGCGGCGATGAACGACCTCGACGACGCCGTCACGGCCGCAGGAGGAGTCGTCCTCCGCTACGGCATCTTCTACGGCGCCGACAACGACGGTCTCGTCGAGCCCGTCCGCAAGCGGCAGTTCCCGATCGTCGGCGACGGCGCCGGGGTCCTGTCGTTCATCCACCTGGACGACGCGGCCGCTGCGACGGTGCTCGCGCTCGAGCACGAGGGGCCGGCGATCTACCACGTCGTCGACGACGAGCCCAGCCCGACGCGCGAGTGGCTGCCCGCGCTCGCGGCGACGCTCGGCGCCGATGCGCCCCGCCGCTTCCCCGTCTGGCTCGCCCGGCTCTTCGCGGGTGCGCCCGCGGTGATGATGGGCACGACGACGCGCGGCGCGTCGAACGCGAAGGCCAAGCGCGAGCTGGGCTGGACCCTGCGCTACCCGAGCTGGAGGACCGGGTTCGCCGCCGCGTACGCGCCGGCAGCGAAGCCCGACCTGCATCGTCTCGTCCCGGATGGAACGGAGGTCCCGACATGACCCTCCTGAGCTCGCTCGTCGCGCTCGTCGCACTGGGCTTGACGATCGCGTTCCTCCCGATCATCGGCGGCGCGCTGTTCGCCATGGTGTTCTTCGGCCTGTTCGTACTCGCTCTCGTCGGCGTCCTCGGCGGCGTGGACGATCACACGGTGCGGCAGAAAGACGCGCCGATCGATCCGACCGGGTGGCGGAACGGCGCATCCCGCAGCAGTGAGTGACGCGAGGCGTCGCGGCTCTACGGCGGCCCCGGCTCGACGGGGCCGCCGGGGGCCTGGCGGCGCGAACGGAGCCACAACACGAGCGCGAACGCCGCGAAGGCCGAGCGCGAGCAGCCCGAACGCGATCCAGCCCCATTTCGCCTGTTGCTCCGCGTCGTCCTTGGCCGCCGCTGCGGCAGCTGCTGCAGCCGTTGCGGCGGCAAGAGCCTCTTCGTCGGTCTCCGTAACTGTCTGGGTGACGGTTTCGGTGACGGTCTCGGTCACGGTCTGCGTCTCGGTCTCCGGTGCGACCGTAACGGTCTCCGGCGGCAGCGTTACGGTCTCGGTCGGCACCGTGACGGTGACCGTCGTCGGCGGCTCCGCCTCTGACGGAGGCGCCTCCGTTGCGATCGGCGGCGCGGCCTCCGCGGTCTCGGTCTCCGTTTCGGGCTCGGCCTCCGTCTCGGCCTGCTCGGTGCGCGACGCCTCCGGCACGGTCACGGTCGGGACCGTGGGCCGTGTGGCCGTGACCGTCAGGGCGGGCGTACCCTCGCCGTCACCACCCGCGCATGCGGTCGAGACCGAGGCAACCGCGGCCGCGACGACGACACAGCGAAGGGCTCGGGCCATCGCACGGAGGATCCCGGCGCCCTCGAAGCGGAGTCTCACCCCCGCGGGGTGATTCCTGCGTGCCCGGCCCCAGAGTAGGCTGCCCCCGCCCGCCCGACCCCCTGCGGTGCACGTAGACCTGGGCGGCAGCGAACCTGCACATCGACCGGGGAGGTGGGGTGATGAGGGGCGGACGGATCTGGGCGATCGGTGGCTTCGTCGCCGGGGCGGTGCTGATCCTGTTCGGCGTGGCCGCGCTCTACCTGGGCGTGACCTCGTACCAGCTCGTCCAGGACGAACTGGCGAAGGAGAAGATCGTCGGCAGCCAGGACATGTCGCCCGAGGGGATCGCGCCGGGCATCGAGGAGGCCGGGCTCGAGGACGTCGAGGCGCCCGACTGCGACGTCGTCGACGAGGAGATCGACACCGGCGAGGAGGCGCGCTGCTTCGCCTCCTACATGCGCATCCACGCGCTCGAGGCGACCGGCGGGCTGACCTACGCCGAGATGGGCCGCTTCCAGTCGGCCGACGATCCCGCCGACCCGGCCGGAACCAACGACGAGGCCGAGGCTGCCAAGGACGAGGAAGGCAACCCGATCTCCAACGGCCAGCGCAATCTCTGGGTCAACGAGACTGCGCTCTCGACCGCGCTCAACGTCTCCTACATGGCCGAGCAGACCGCGCTCTTCGGAATCGTCGTCGGGATCGCACTCCTCATCACCGGGATCGGGCTGATCGTGCTCGCCTACGCCGTGTTCGTGCGCGGCGGGAGGGAGGAGGCGGCGCCCGCGACGTAGCGCACCGGTACGCAAAGGCCGCTAGGCACGAACAGCGCGCCCGAAACGGTCGGCGAGGCGGCGGATCTCCTCGACGAGCTCGGGCGGCTCGACCACCTCGAAGTCGACCCCGATCACGGCGATGTAGACCGCCAGCCCGCCGAGCCAGTCGGCTCCGGTGTGGAGCAGGCACGTGTCGTCGTCGATCGGCTCGAGGGTCCCGACCGTCTGCGGCACGCGGGCGGCGAGTGCCTCTTTCGAGCCGTGCAGGATCACCTTCGCCTGCCAGCGGTCTCGCGCGGCCGAGGCGCCTCTCGCGACGAACGCGACGGCCCCGCCCGGAGGCGGCGTGCGCGCGCGAAAGCGCGTCCCGACCGACAGCCGCGTCGTGATGCGGTCGACGCGGAAGCTCCTCCAGTCGTCGCGGCCGACGTCCCAGGCCACGAGGTACCACCGGCGCGCGAGCTGGACCAGGCGGTGCGGCTCCACGGTCCGCCGCGTCGGCTCCCCGTCGTAGCTGCGGTAGCCGAACCGCACCCGCTCCTGGTCGCGGCACGCGGCCGCGATGGTCGCGAGCACGTCCGCGTCGACGGTCGGCGCGCCCGTCAGCGCCGGCACCGTGAACGACCCGAGGGCGCGCACCCGTCGACGCAGGCGCGTCGGCAGCACCTGCTCGAGCTTCGCGAGTGCGCGCATCGACGTCTCCTCGATGCCGGTCACGGTGCCGCTCGCCGCCGTCCGCAGCCCCACCGCGACGGCCACCGCCTCCTCGTCGTCGAGCAGGAGGGGAGGCAGGGCGGCACCCGCGCCGAGCCGGTACCCGCCCGCGGCGCCGGGCTCGGCGTGGATCGGGTAGCCGAGGCGGCGCAGCCGGTCGATGTCGCGGCGGATCGTCCGCACGCCGACCCCGGCCCGCTCGGCGAGCTCGCGGACCGGTCCACGACCGGCGCGACTGCAGCAGCGACAGCACGTGGAGCAGGCGCGCGGACGCGGCGAGCATGGCACCAGCCTTCCACACGATGCGGACAGAACCTGACCGCATTCGCGCGTACCGTTGCCGCATGACCGACACCCAGATCACTCCGTTCCGGATCGAGATCCCACAGGCGGCGCTGGACGACCTCCACGAGCGCCTCGCGCGCACGCGCTGGCCCGACGAGCTGCCCGGCGCCGGGTGGGGCTACGGCGTTCCGCGCGCCTACGTCGAGGAGCTCGTCGCGCACTGGCAGAGCGGCTACGACTGGCGCGCCTGGGAGGCGCGACTCAACGAGCACCCGCAGTTCACGACCACGATCGACGGGCAGAACGTCCACTTCATCCACGTGCGCTCGCCCGAGCCGGACGCGCTGCCGCTCGTCCTCACCCACGGGTGGCCTGGCTCGATCGTCGAGTTCCTCGACGTCATCGGGCCGCTGACCGACCCCCGCGCGCACGGCGGCGACCCGGCGGACGCCTTCGACCTCGTCGTCCCGTCGCTGCCCGGCTACGGCTTCTCCGGGCCGACGAGCGAGCCGGGCTGGACCAACTACCGCATCGCCGCGGCGTGGGCGGAGCTGATGGGGCGGCTCGGCTACGAGCGCTACGGCGCGGCGGGCAACGACGCCGGCTCGATGATCAGCCCCGAGGTCGGTCGCGTCGACCCGGACCACGTCGTGGGCGTCCACGTGACGCAGCTCTTCTCGTTCCCGTCCGGGGACCCGGCCGAGCTCGCCGATCTCAGCCCGCACGAGCAGCGCGAGCTCGAGACGCTCCAGTGGTTCTACGAGAACAAGTTCTCGTTCAACCAGCTCATGGCCCAGCAGCCGCAGACGCTGGCCTTCGCCGTCAACGACTCACCGGTCGGGCTGCTCGCGTGGAACGCCCAGCTCCTCGGCGAGGAGCTCGACGCCGACTTCGTGCTGACGAACGTGATGCTCTACTGGCTGACGGGGACCGCCGCCTCGGCGGCGCGGCTCTACTACGAGAACGCGCACGCCACGCCGCCCGCCGGGCCGACCACGATCCCGCTCGGGCTGGCGGCGTTCGGCGGCGACTTCAGCGGCATCCGGCGCTTCGCCGAGCGCGACCACGCGAACATCGTGCACTGGTCGACCTTCGAGCACGGCGGCCACTTCGCCGCGCACAAGGTCCCCGACCTGCTCGTCCCCGATGTGCGGGAGTTCTTCCGGGGTCTCCGCTGAAAGCCGACGGCGGCGGGCCGGGAGCGGTGACGCCCCCGGCCTGTCAGGCGTCCGGCTTGGCCATGTGCGCCTTTGCATCGTCGTAGGTGCCCTCGGCCGCCTCGGCCGGCGCGTAGACCAGGTTCAGGACGCCGGTCTGGAACGTCGCCGACGAGACGAGGCGCAGCGGGATCGGCTCGCCCTCGTCGAACAGGCGCAGACCCTTCCGGACGGCGATCGGGTGCAGGAGCAGGTGCAGCTCGTCCAGGAGGCCTGCGGCGAGCAGCTGGCGGACGACCGAGACCGAGCCGCTCATCCCGATGTCGCCGCCCGGCTCGCTCTTCAGCGCGGTCACGGCCTCGACGAGGTCGCCCTCGAGCTGCTCGGAGTTCCGCCAGGTGAGCTCGAGCTGCTGGTGCGAGACGACGAGCTTGCGCATGTCGCCGAGCTTCTTCGCGAAGGGTGCGTCCTCCTCGCCGGCCGCCTCGCGCTCGGGCCACGCGCCGGCGAAGCTGTCGTACGTCGTGCGGCCGAAGAGGATGGTGTCGGCGCCGCCGAGGGTGGCGTCGACGGCCGCGCCCATCTCCTCGTTGAAGTAGGGGAAGTGCCACTGGTCCGGCGCCTCCACGACGCCGTCGAGCGAGATGAACATGCCTGCGATGATCTTCCTCATTGGTTCGTCTCCAGGGCTTGTCGGTGGGCGTTGTCATCACGTCAGACCGCGCCGAAGCTGGGAACTCATCTACCAGTGCCCGAGGACCGGGTGCGGCCGGTACGGCTCCTCGAGGCGCGCGACCTCGTCGGACGTGAGCGCGAGCTCGACCGCGGCGAGGGCGTCGTCGAGATGCTCGAGCCGGGTCGCGCCGACGATGGGCGCGGTGACGCCGGGCTTGTGCAGCAGCCACGCGAGCGCGACCTGCGCGGGCGGGGCGTCGCGCTCGGCCGCGACCTCGACGAGCCGTTCGACGACGTCGAAGTCCTCCGGGCGCCCGTACAGCTCGTCGGCGTACGCATCCGTCTCGGACCTCGTCGTCCGCCGCTCGCCGGAGCGCGTGCGCGTCCCGGCGAGCAGCCCCCGCGCGAGCGGGCTCCACGGCAGCACGGCGACGCCCTGGTCGAGGCACTGCGGGATCATCTCCCGCTCCTCCTCGCGGTAGACCAGGTTGTAGTGGTTCTGCATCGACACGAACGGCGTCGCCGCCACCCGCTGCGCCTTGGCGAACTGCCACGCCCACATGCTGCTCGCCCCCAGGTAGCGCGCCTTCCCCGCCCGCACCACATCGTGCAGCGCCTCCATCGTCTCCTCGATCGGCGTCAGCGGATCCCAGCGGTGGATCTGGTACAGGTCGACGTAGTCGAGCCCGAGCCGCTGCAGCGACGCGTCGATCGACGCGAGCACGTGCTTCCGCGAGAGGCCGCCCCCGTTCGGCCCGGCGGTCATGGGGAAGTACACCTTGGTCGCGAGGACGTACTCCTCGCGCATGCCGAAGAGCTTCGGCAGCAGCCGCCCCGTCGCGACCTCGCTGCCGCCGTCGGAGTACATGTCGGCGGTGTCGAAGAACGTGACGCCGCCCTCGACGGCCCGTCGCACGATCGGCTCGGCCGCCGCCTCGTCGAGCGTCCACGGGCGCCCGCCCACGCCGCTGGCGTAGCTCATCATCCCGAGGCAGATCCGCGAGACGTGGAGACCGGTACCGCCGAGTCGCACCTGCTCCATCGCCGCGACCCTACGCCCTCGTCTCCGCCTCGCGGTGCAGCGCCACCGCGCCGACGACGAGCGCCACGCCGACGACCTCGACCGCCTGCGGGACCTGGGCGAGGACGACGATCCCGATCACGGTCGCCGTCGCGGGCAGCAGCGCGACCAGCAGCGAGTACGTCGCACGGCTGAGCCGCGCCATCGCGAGCTGGTCGAGCACGTACGGGATCACGGACGAGGCCAGGCCGACGCCGATGCCGGCGGCGAGCGCCACCGGGTCGAGCAGGGCCGGGAGCCGCGCTCGAGCCGGCGAGCGGCGTCACGACGACGATCGCGACGAGCATCGACGCCGCGAGCCCGTCGATCGGGGCCAGCTCGCGGTGCCGGGCGACGCGGTGCGCGAGCACGATGTAGCCGGCGAAGAGCAGGGCGTTGGCGACCGCGAACGCGACGCCGAGCGGCTCCCCTGCCAGCACGCACGTCGATCAGCAGGTACACGCCGATCACCGCGAGCGCGAGCGCGGCGAGGTTCCGCAGCGAGCGGACGCCGAGCGCGGCGAGCGCGATCACCGGCAGGAACTCGATCGCCGCGACCGTGCCGAGCGGCAGCCGGTCGATGGCGAGGTAGAAGCAGACGTTCATCACCGCGAGCACGACGCCGAGCGACACGACCACCCGGCGGGCCTCGCGCGTGCGCAGCGCGCGCCACGGCCGGCGCCAGAGCGCGAACACCGCGCCGGCGCTCGCGATCCGCAGCCAGGCCACGCCGAGCGGCTCGACGCGCGAGAACAGCAGCACCGCGAAGGACGGGCCGAGGTAGTGGAAGACGGCGCTGCCGACGAAGTAGAGCTCGGGCGGCGCCGCGAGGAGCCGCCCGCCGCGCCCGGATCGCGACGGGAGCGTTGGAGAGATCGCCACTCCTTCATGGTCGCGGCCGGGCTGGCATGATGGAATGGTCGATCGACGGAGTTCATCGCCGGATGCCTGGAAAGCCACGGACACGCGACGCCGCCGCTTACGAAGCGAAGCTCCTCGACGCCGTGAACCTCCGACTCCTCGAGGAGCTCGGGGCCGACGGCCGGCTCGGGATGGCGGAGCTCGGCCGCCGCGTCGGACTCTCGGCCCCGGCCGTCGCCGAGCGCGTGCAGCGGCTCGAGCGGGCCGGCGTCATCACCGGCTACCGCGCCGAGATCGACCCCGGCGCCGTCGGCTTCCCCGTCGCCGCCATCGTCCGCATCCGCCCCTTCCCCGGGCAGCTGCAGCGCATCCCCGAGCTCGCGCGCGAGTCGGAGGAGGTCGCCGAGTGCTACCGGATCACCGGTGAGGACTGCTACCTGGTGCGGCTCCACCTCCGCTCGCTCGACGACCTCGAGGAGATCCTCGACCGCTTCACCCCGCACGGACAGACGACGACCTCGATCATCCACTCCTCCCCCGTGCCCCGGCGCGGGCCGCCCCTCCTTTGACGCCGTCCCCTCGGAGCCCGCAGACTGCGGAACCGATGCCCGGTCTGAACGCGATCGACGGCGACGTCGCGGAGGCGCTCGAGCACATCAACGTGCCGAGCTACGTCATCGACACGAGCGGCGTCATCCGCTGGGTCAACGAGGCCGGGCGCCGTCTCGTCGGCGACGTCCGCGGCCGCCAGTTCACGTCGGTGGTCGCCCCGGAGGACACCCGTCGTGCACGCGAGGTGTTCGCCAGCAGGCTCCTCGGCACCGACCTGGGGAAGGACGCCTCGGTCGCGCTCGTCGACAGCGACGGCGCTCGGGTCTCGGTCGAGGTCAGCTCGGTGCCGCTGACGCACGGCGACCGTATCGTCGGCGTCTTCGGCCAGGTCTCGGACGTCGTCGAGGAGCCGCAGCCGCACCCCGAGCTGCACCTGACGCCCCGCCAGGCGGAGGTCCTGCGCCTGCTCGAGCGCGGTCGCTCGACCCCGGAGATGGCCGACGAGCTCCACCTCAGCCGCCAGACCGTCCGGAACCACGTCCGCCACCTCCTCCATGCCGTCGGCGCGCGCTCGCGGCTCGAGGCGGTCGCGATCGCGCGCGGCGAGTCGATCACCCGCTGACGCACCGCAGAATTGGCGCAACCGCGTCAGTCGGTGCGGCGCACGCTCGGGAATCCTGTCCCCATGGAATCAGGGACCGAGCCGAGCGACGTCGTCCACTTCGAGCTGCCGAAGTTCGTCGAGGTCGGCGAGCTGCTCGCGCGCCTCGGCAACCATTGCCCGGTCGCGGCGGCCGTCGACGGGAACGTCTGGCTGGTCACCGCCGCCGTGGGCGACGGCCACGAGCTCGCGATCGTGCTGCGCGAGGTCGAGCGCTACATCGCCGACGCGCAGCTGCTGGCGATCCGCTTCTGCGTGGACGACCGCTACTACGTGATGCAGAACCCGCCGCTCTCCCACTTCGAAGCGGCCTGAGCCCCGGCTCAGCGGTCCTTGCGGGCGCGGCTGGGCGCGACGCGCGGCGGCTCGTCCGGCTGCTTCGGGTAGACCGGCGGCCAGGGCGCGTCGAGCAGGCCCGCGGCGCGGTCCCGCTCGTGCAGCTCGAGCAGCGGCGCCAGCGACTGCGGCGACTCGGCCATCCCTTCCCACGGGTCGCCCCGCTCGGCCAGGCGCTCGGGCACGCTCGCGATCGTCAGCTCGTCGGGGTGGATCGCGTCCACCTCGTCCCACGTCAGCGGCGCCGACACCTGGGCGCCGGGGCGGGCGCGCACCGACCACGCGCCGAAGACGGTCTTGTGCGGCGCGTTCTGGTTGAAGTCGACGAACACGCGGCGGCCGCGCTCCTCCTTCCACCAGGCGGCCGTGATCAGCTCCGGCCGGCGTCGCTCGAGCTCGCGCGCGGCGGCGACGGCGGCGGATCGCACCTGGTACGAGTCCCAGCGCGGCTCGAGCCGCACGTAGACGTGGAGGCCGCGGTTCCCGGTCGTCTTCGGGTAGCCGACCAGCCCGAGCTCGTCGAGCAGGAGGCGGAGCTCGGCCGCCGCGGCCCGGATGTCGTCGAACTCGACGCCCGGCTGCGGGTCGAGGTCGAGGCGCAGCTCGTCCGCGACCTCCGGCTGGTCGTGTCGGTGCGGCCAGACGTGGAAGCCGAGGCAGGCGAGGTTGACGGCCCAGAGGACGTGCGCCATGTCGGCGAGCACGAGTGCGCGGGAGGTCGTGCCGTTCGGCGTGCTGACGATCGTCGTCTGCAGCCACTCGGGCGCCGACTCGGGGACGCGCTTCTGGAAGAACGAGCTGCCCTCGGCACCGTGCGGGAAGCGCTGCATGAGCGTCGGCCGGCCGCCGGCCGCGCGCAGGAGCGGCTCCGCGACCGCGAGGTAGTACCGCACGAGGTCGAGCTTCGTCTCCCCGCGCTCCGAGAAGAAGATCTTGTCCGGGCTCGTGACCGTGAAATCCCGACCCGCGACGTCGACCACGACGTCTTCCGTCACCGGCTCACCGTATCGGGAGCCTCTCGACCCGCGTAACTCTTTCTGGAGCTCGGGATCAGGGCCGGGTCGATGTACCCGATCCTCATGCGGCTGGCCGACCGGGGGCTGCTCGAGACCACGTGGGAGCCCGATCCCCCGCCGGGCCGCCCGCCCCGACACCTCTACCGGCTCGCCGCGCCCGGCCTCGACCGGGCGGCGCAGCTCGCGGAGGACGCCGCGACGTCCGCTCCGGTCGTCGCTCGTCCGCGCCCGGCCGGGGGTGCGACGTGAGCCGGACGCCCGGCGTCGACGGGCCGGCCCGCCTCCTCGCCATCGCCGTGGCGATGCTCCCGGAGACGCACCGCGAGTGGGGCGCGGCCATGACGGCGGAGCTCGCGAGCCTTCCCGACCGCGCGGCACGGTGGCGGTTCGCGGCCGGCGCCGCCCGCGCTGCGCTGTTGGGCCGACGCCACCCGGCGACCGGCTGGACGGGCGCCGGCGTCGGCGTCTGCGCCGTGCTCGCGTGTGCCGCCGTGACCGCCCACGTGCTCGTCGCCCATCCGGGCACGGCGGCGGCGACGCCGGCGCCCCTCGTCGCGGCCCTCGTGGTCTTCCTCGTCGCCTGCCTGGCGCTGACGCTGGCTGCGCCGGCGGCGCTCACCTCGAGCGTCCTCGCCCACCGCACCGGACTCGGGATCGGCGATGCCGTGCCTGGCTGCTGCTCGTGCCGGCCGTGCTCGTCCCCCTCGGGATCGCGGGCGCCGCCCTCGCGGCCGCGGTCAGCCGCGGGCTTCGAGGAACGCGAGCACCCGCTGCGTGAGCAGCCTGGCGGCACCCTCGTCGTAGCTCGGCAGGCTGCTGTCGGCGAAGTAGTGCTGGTCGCCGGGGTAGAGGAACAGCTCGCCGTCGTCCGCCGCCGCGACGATCGCCCGTGCTGCGTCGATGTCGCCCTCGTCGACGAAGAACGGGTCGGCGTCCATCCCGTGCACCTGCACGGGCACGCCGGCCGGCCAGTCCGAGCCGAACTCCGACACGGGCACGGCCGAGTAGAAGAGCAGCGCCCCGCGGGCACCCGGCCGGGTCTGGGCGAGCTTCTGCGCGGGGAGCACGCCGAGCGAGAAGCCGCCGTAGACGAGCTCGGCCGGGAGCTCGTCGGCCGTGCGCACCCCGCGGTCGATGATCTCGCTCCACCCGACCTCGCCGGCATGCGCGACGCCCTCCTCGATCGAGCCGAACGTGCGGCCCTCGAAGAGGTCGGGCGTGTGCACGGTGTGGCCGGCGCCCCGCAGCTCGTCCGCGAAGGCGTGGAAGCCCTCCGTCTGGCCCATCGCGTGGTGGAAGAGCAGCACCTCTGCCATGTCGCCTCCTTCGTGTCCGCGTTTGTCGCGGGACAGTACGACCGACCCTCGTAGACTCGCGCCGATGGAGCCCTGGCTCGCGGAGCTGCATCGGTCGGAGGACCGCCTCCGCGCGGTGTTCGAGTCGTCGCCGCTCGCAATCGTGGAGGTCGACCTCGAGACGCGCGTGATCCGCTGGAACCGGGCGGCCGAGCAGATCTTCGGCTGGAGACGCGACGAGATGCTCGGCAAGGCGGGGACGCCGATGGTGCCGCCCTCGCACCGGGCCGAGCACGAGGAGCTCGTCGCGCGCGTCCGGGCCGGCGAGTCGTACGCGGGGCACCAGACGGTGCGGCTGCGGAAGGACGGGACGCCCTTCGAGGTGATGATGGCGGCCGCGCCCGTCCAGGACGAGGACGGGCACGTCGTCAGCCACCTCGTCGTCTACAACGACATCTCCGTCGCGAAGCGGCAGGAGGCGCGGCTGCAGGCGCTGATCGACTCCTCCCCGCTCGGCATCGTCGAGTTCGACCTCGAGACCAGCGTGCGGCTGTGGAACCCGGCGGCAGAGCGCATCTTCGGCTGGACGCGTGAGGAGATGGTCGGCCGGGGCGGGCTCCCGATGGCGCCGGAGTCGCGGCGGGCAGAGAGCGAGGCGCTGTTCACGCGCGTCCTCGCCGGCGAGTCGGTCAACGACTTCGAGACGGTGCGGCAGCGCAAGGACGGCACCCTCGTCGCCGTCTCGATCGCGGCCGCGCCGATACGCGACGGGTCCGGCCAGGTCGTCGGGAACATGGTCGCGTACACCGACATCGGCGAGCGCAAGGCGCAGGAGGCGGAGGTGCACCGCCTCAACGCCGAGCTCCATGCCAGGCTCGACGAGCTCGCCGCCTCGCGCTCGCGGATCGTGGCCGCCGGCGACGTGGAGCGGCGCCGCCTCGAGCGGAACCTCCACGACGGGGCGCAGCAGCGCCTGGTCGCGCTGTCGCTCGCCCTGCGTCTGGCGCGGAAGCAGCTCGACTCCAACCCGGACGCGGCCCGCGCAGCGCTGGACGCTGCCGCCGACGAGCTCTCGCTCGCGCTCGACGAGCTGCGGGAGCTCGCACGCGGCCTCCATCCGGCGGTGCTCAGCGACCACGGCCTGCGCACGGCGATCCACGCGCTCGCGAGCCGGGCGCCGCTCCCGGTCGAGATCGAGGACGTCCCCGACGGGCGCCTGCCGGAGCCGGTCGAGGCGGGCGCGTACTACCTGATCGCCGAGGCGCTGACGAACGTGACGAAGTACGCCAAGGCATCGGCGGTGCGCGTTCGGGTCGAGCCGGGCGAGGGCTGCCTCGTCGTCGAGGTGGCGGACGACGGCGTCGGCGGCGCCGACCCGGCCGGCGGCTCCGGGCTCCGGGGCCTGGCCGACCGGGTCGAGGCACTTGGCGGGTCGCTCGAGGTCGTCAGCCCGGAGGGCGAGGGCACCACCCTCCGGGCCGAGATCCCGATCGAGACCTAACGAGAGGGCAGGTCCCGGAGAAGCGCGGTCAGGTCCGCGCGGGGAAGCGTGCGCTCCTTGCCGCCGACCTTGACCCTGGTCTTGCCGTTGTCGACGCGGACGTGCTTCTTCAGCCAGTCCTTGGTCGCGGGTGCCGCCGACGTCACGCGGTTCGCGGCGAACGAGTCGATGACGACGTTGTCACCCGGGCCGCCGTCGATCGTGTCGAGGCCATCCCCACCGATCAGCACGTCGTCACCCGCGCCGCCGAGCAGCACGTCGCCGCCGTCGCCACCGATCAGGATGTCGTCGCCGTCGCCGCCGGCGAGCGTCAGCAGCATCGCGGTGGCGGCCAGCGCGGACGCGTCGAGCACGTCGCTCCCGAACAGCCCGTTCACCGTCAGCCGGTCGCTGCCGGCGATCCCGCCGGAGACCGAGACGCGCGCGGACAGGTCGGAGACCTGCACGTTGGTGCCCGCGCCGGTGATGCTGGCGATGTCGTCGCCGTTCGTGGCGTTCACGACCACGTTGTCGGCCGCGAGGTCGTTCCCGCCGCCGGACGCCGCGAGGTCCGCCGTCACGTTGACGACGTCGGTCCCCGACAGGTCGTTGACCGTGAGCAGGTCCGTGCCGCCGAAGGCCTTGGCAACGATGGACTCGACGTCGTCGAGATCCATCACGATGTTGCCGAGGTTCCGGGTGAACAGCACACGCCCACCGTTCGCCGAGGCGGCCAGCTGCTCGTCGCCGTTGCTGCCGTTGAACAGCATCGTGTCGGTGCCGTCCTGGCCCTCGACCACATCGCTGCCGTCACCGGGATCCCACTGGAACGTGTCGTTCCGGGCTCCGAGGAACGCGACGTCGTTGCCCTGCTGGCCGTCGACGAAGTCGTTGCCGTCGCCGCCGAGCAGGAGGTCGATCCCGTTGCTGCCGAGGATCATGTCGTTGCCGGTACCGCCGTCGACCGTGACCTTGATCAGCGCGGCCAGGTTCCCGGTCGCCGAGAAGGTGTCGTTGCCGCCGTTGGCGTTGAGGACGAGGTTCTCCGACGTGCCCATGTCGATCGCGAAGGGTGCCGGGTCGATCCGGTCGAAGCGGACCCGGGCCCCGTTCGCGGTGGCGGTGAACTGCTCGGCGCCGCCGCCGCCGTTGACCGCGACGGTGTCGGAGCCCTCGCCGCCCTCGTTGAGATCGGTGTCGTCGCCCGGATTCCAGATCATCCGGTCGTCGCCGCCCTGCCCGAAGACCTGGTCGTCGGCGTCACCGCCGGTCAGGGTGTCGTTCTCGGTTCCACCGAACAGGAAGTCGAACCCGCCGCGGCCGAGGAGCGTGTCGGTGCCGGCCTGGCCGAAGAGCCGGTCGTTCCCGGCGCCGCCGGTGAGGGTGTCGTTGTCGGCGCCGCCGAACAGGCTCGCTGCAGGCAGGTCGCCGTTGGTCTGGTCGAGGTTGATGGTGTCGTTGCCGCCGAGCCCGATGACCCGGATCTGCGCGGTGTTGGCCACCGTCGGCGTCCCGCCGACGACGGCGACCGCGCCGCCGTTCACCAGGATCGTTCCCGCGGCGTTCCGGCTGACCGCGATCGAGTTGTCGAGGGCGTCGCCGGTGACCGTCAGCACGCCGGCGCTGAACGTCGCGGTCGTGGCCGCGCTCGCCGGCGGGCTCGTGATGCCGAGCACCGCAGCGCCGATGATGACACCGACGAGCAGCCGGATCGATGCGCGTCGCCGGGGGGTGTTGGGTGTTGCCTGCATCGCTACTCCTTCGACAGCAGGTCTGGCCTGCTGTTGGATCGCTGGTTTGCGTCGTAGTGCGATGGAAAAATCGTCCCGCTGACGCAGATGCCTCGGTAGTGGGTCAGCCCGCCCGCGACGCGTGGGGCCGACCGGCGACGGCGGTACGGCCAGCCGTACGTCGCGCTCGTGATCACGCTGGCGGCGCGCTTGATCCCGGCCTGCGCGACCGGGTGCAGGCCGTCGTGCTCGCCGACCAGGCCGGGCTCGTCGACGGGGACGCGGGCTAGCTGCCGCGGAGCGACCGGATCGCGGCTGCGATCCAGCGCCGCTCGACCGGGACCGAGGTGAAGCCGGCGTAGAGCTTCTTCGTGCTGTCCGAGCCCAGGGCCGTGACGCCGACCTGGCGGAACGCGCCGGTGGCGTCGCGGACGAGCAGCGGCCCGCCGGAGTCGCCGCGGTTGATCGTCGACCGCGCCCTCGTGCCGCGGGTGCAGATGTTCGTGCGGGCTGCGTAGGTCGGCCGCGTCCAGAAGACGTCCCGTCCGCAGGCCGCGTCGCGGAGGACGGTCTGGCCCGAGGCCTGCAGCGACGTCGCCTCGACCTTGCAGACGGGCGGCGCGTTGGTGCAGCCCCAGCCGGCGGTCACGACCTTCGTGCCGACGCGCGGCTCGCTCGTGGCGAGCGGAATCGTCTTCGCGGACTGCGGTGACGCGAGCCGGACGACGGCGATGTCGTCGCGGTTGTCGACGCGGAAGGTGAACGTGTCGGGGATGCGGTGGCCGAGCGTCTCGACCCGCGGCGCCTTCGGCCAGTCGGGCATGTCTGCGCCGACGACGGCGACGAGGCCGCCCGGCGGCAGGCGGGCCACGCAGTGCGCCGCGGTGAGGACGATGTCGGGCTCGACGAGCGTCCCGCCGCAGCGGTGGTCGTCCGGGCGTCTCGGCGAGGCGCAGCGAGACCATGAAGCCGTACGACGCGATCGGGGCCTTGGTGCCGCGGTGGATCGCCCCCGCCGGAGCCGCGGCCGTCGCCACGAGCACAAGGGCCAGAGCCGGCACGAGGCGACGGGTACGCACGGCTAACCGGAGATGACCGCGCCGGACGCCGCGGTCGTCCCACCGGCGTCCTCGGCAAGCGCACGGGTTACGAAGACCGCGAAGAGGAGGAGTCCCGGGTCGATCGCCCCGGGATCGTCGATCGTGACCTTCACCGGCCGCTTGCCCCAACCCTTGCCGTCGAGCAGCACCAGCTCGCGGTCGCCGTCGGCCAGCGCGTAGCGCTCGCGCCAGCTGCTGACGGGACGGAGCTCGAGCTCGCGCCCGGCCCAGCGCACGAGGCCGCCTCGGCGGATGCTCCGCGACTCGAACTCGCCGACGAGGGTGCCTGCGACGTCGGTCGCCTCGACCCGGCTGCCCGTGAGCCCGCGGCGCGACAGCTTCCAGCTCCCCGTCGCGGTCTGGACGGTCGCACGCCACGAGGCGAGCCCCTCGAGGCGCAGCGTGCCGACGCCCTCGAGCGCGTAGAGGTTCCGGTCGCCGGTCGTTCGGGTGAGCTCGAGGTCCGGCATCCGCGGCGAGGGTACCCGCGCGACACGACCCCGGCACCGCCTGTCCACCACCACGAAACCCACCGAACGACCGCACGGAGGGACACTCGGGACGAGCGCCATCGGGATTACCCGGCCGATGACGAGCAACCCGGACCTGCCGACTCCTCCGCGGGAACGGGCGCAGGACCAGGGGGCGCCGGCCGCCAGGAGCACGCCGCCGGTGCCCCCGACCCGCGTTCACGCGAAAGTGTCCGCAAATTGCGTCCGAGCGTCATCACGCGCCTTGACGCGCGGCCGGGGCAGCCCGTAGCTTCCGCTCCGCAGCGAGCACGGGACGCGAGTAGGTCGAGTCCGCGCCGGGAGACGCTAGGGGGAAGCCGCAAGGCCGAGACCGAACGTTCGTCGGAGCGGAGGACGAAAGCGCACCCGGCTCGCTGAACCTTTTCTAGGGCGAGGCCGGGCCGAAGCCGCCGCCGCCCGGCGTCTCGATCGTGACGACGTCGCCGGCGGCGAGGTCGAGCGTCGCCTTCGCCGGGACGCGCGCCCCGTTGACGAGGTTCCGGCCGACCGCCCCGTCCGTGCCGCCGCGGGCGCCGTGTGGCGGGTTCGCCCGGCGTTCCGTCAGCAGCGACAGCCGGCAGGGCTCGAGCACGCGCAGCTCGCGGACGACGCCGTCTCCGCCCGTTCGCTCGCCGCGCCCGCCGGAGCCGCAGCGCAGCGCGTAGCGCTCCACGCGCAGCGGGTACTGGAGCTCGAGCGCCTCGACCGGCGTCGAGAGCGTGTTCGACATCGCCACGTGGACGCCGCTCGGGCCGTCCCCGTCCGGGCATGCGCCCTGGCCGCCGCCGATGGTCTCGTAGTACGCGAAGCGGTCGTTCCCGAGCGTGACGTTGTTCACCGTTCCCTGCCCCTGGGCCGGGAGCGCGATCGCCCCGCCGAGCGCGGCGAAGAGGACGTCGACGATGCGGCTCGACGTCTCGACGTTGCCGGCCGCGACCGCGGCGGGCGGCCGCGCGTTGACGAGGCAGCCCGGCGGCGCGACGACCTGCACCGGTGCGAACGCCCCGCCCGAGGCGGGCAAGTCCGGGTCGGTCACGCAGCGGGCGACGAAGTAGGTCGCGGAGCGCGTCACCGACAGCGGGCAGTTGAGGTTGCCCTCGTGCTGTGGCGCCGTGCCAGTGAAGTCCGCAGTGATGGTGTCGCCGTCGATCGTGACGGTGACGGCGATCGCGAGCTCCCCGTCGCGCGCCTCGAGCACGTCCGTCGCCTCGTAGCGGCCGTCGGGCAGCCGCGCGATCGCCTGCCGCACGACCCGCTCCGAGTAGGCGTAGAGCTCGTCCATCGCGGCCGCGACGACGCTCCGCCCGCGCCGCTCGCACAGCTCCTCCAGGCGCTGTTCCGCGAGCCGGTGGGCCGCGAGTTGCGCGCGGAAGTCGCCGCGCCGCTCCTCCGGGTTGCGCATCCGCTCGACCAGCCCGTCGAGCACCCGTTCGTCGAGGCGCGTCGGCGGGATGACGACGCCCTCCTCCGCCAGCGTCCGCGACTCCGCCGGCATCGAGCCTGGCTCGACGGCGCCGACGTCGGCGTGGTGCGCGCGCGAGACCGCGTAGCCGAGCGCCGTCCTCGAGACCATGGTGACGTCCGGGAGGTGCGTCCCGCCCGCGAACGGGTCGTTGAGGATCCAGACCTCGCCGGTAGCGGGCTCGTGCGCGGCGACGGCGGCGACCGCGTCGGGCATCGCGCCGAGGTGCACGGGGATGTGCTCGGCCTGCGCGATCATCCGGCCGCGCTCGTCGAAGATCGCGGTCGAGCAGTCGCGGCGCTCCTTGATGTTCGCGGAGAAGGCGGAGCGGATGAGGACCGCGCCCATCTCCTCGGCGACCGCCCGCAGCGCCTCGCCGAGCACCTGGAGCTCGATCGGCACGGTCTGGCGGGGACTTGTCACGCTTTCGTCACCACGAGCGTGGTAGACCCATCCCGAACCCCCACCCACCCGGGGGGCACGTACGCGGTCGCGCCCGGGAGCTCGACGACGGCCGGGCCGGTGACGTGGAGCGGGGGCGCCGGCGGCAGGCGCACGGACGGGCCTGGACGGACGTCCGCGGTGCGCACCGCCACGAGCTCGATCTCGCGCGCGGGGTCGGCGTAGCCGTAGCGCTCCTCGTGGGCGCGATGGAATGCGCCGGCCAGATCGGGCTCGACCGGAACGGTCAGCTCGAAGGACTGGCCGCGGTAGCGGAGGTCGGCCTCGGCGCCGGCGGGGAGCTCACCCGCCTCGGCGAGCGGGACGAGCCGGCTCTCCACGCGGTCGCGCCGCTCGTCGCTCGCGACGAGGCCCAGCGCCGAGAGGACGCCTGCGGCCTCCGGGACGAGCACCGTCCCGATCCCGAGCTCGTCGGCGAGGGCGCACGCGTGCAGCGGCCCGGCACCGCCGAACGCGACGAGCGCGAAGTCCCGCGGGTCGTGGCCGCGTTCGACCGTGACGACGCGCAGCGCCCGCAGCATCTCGGCGTCGACCACCCGGACGACCGCCTCCGGGTCGAGGTCGCCGAGCGCGCGCCCGGCGGCGGCGCGGTCGAGCTCGAGCCCGCCGGCGAGGCGCGAGGGCAGGCGGCCGAGCAGGAGGTTCGCGTCGGTCACGGTCGGCAGCGTTCCCCCGCGGCCGTAGCACGCCGGGCCGGGGTCGGCGCCCGCGCTCTCCGGCCCGACGCGCACCGCCCCGCCCGCGTCGACCCGCGCGATCGACCCGCCGCCCGCGCCGACGGTGTGGATGTCCACCGTCGGCAGCCGGATCGGCAGCCCGGCGACGAGGCGCTCGCTCGATCGCTCCGCCACCCCGTCCGCGATCAGGCACACGTCGGTGGACGTCCCACCCATGTCGAACGCGATCGCGTCGGGGAACCCGGCCTCGACGGCCACCCGCGCAGCGCCGACTGCGCCCGCGGCCGGCCCCGAGACGAGCGCGACCGCCGGGTGCGTGGCCGCCTCCTCCAGGCTCGCGACGCCGCCCGACGAGCGCATCACGAGGGGCTCGGGCAGTCCCGCCTCCGCAGCCACCGCCGCGAGGCCGCGCAGGTACCGCGAGGTCACCGGCCCGAGGTATGCATCGATCGCGGTCGTCGACGCGCGCTCGTACTCGCGGAACTCCGGCGCGACCTCGTGCGAGGCGACGACATGCGCATCCGGCAGGCGCCGCCGCACCTCCTCGACGACCGCGCGCTCGTGCTCCGGGTGCCGGTACGCGTGCAGCAGGCACACGGCCACGGCCTCCGCGTCGAACGCCTCCAGCGAGGCGAGGTCGAGCGGCTCGACGACGCCGTCGGGCCCCATCCGCTCGCGCACCCCGTATGACCGCTCGAGCGGGACGAGTGGCTCGGGATGCTGCGCGCAGAGCCGGTACAGGTGTGCTCGGGCCTGGCGCCGGAGGTGGAGGACGTGCTCGAACCCCGCCGTCGCGACGAGCGCAGTGCGAGCCCCCTTCCGCTCGAGCAGCGCGTTCGTGGCGACCGTCGTCCCGTGCGTGAAGCGGTCGACGCGGTCGGCGCCGACGGCGCGTGCGGCCGCCGCGACCGACTCCTCCTGCCGCCGCGCGGTCGGGACCTTCGCGGTGCGGACCTCCCCGTCGGCGAGGAGGACGGCGTCCGTGAACGTCCCGCCGACGTCGATGCCGAGGACCCGGGTCACGCGGCGCCTACGCTAACGGGCATGGCTCACGTCGAGCTCGAGCTCGTCGGCGCCGGCGGAGAGCCGGTCGACTTCTGGCGGACGGTCAACGCGCACGGCGTCACCGACCTGCCGCCGAACGTGATCGACGAGGAGGCGCGCACCGTCGAGCTCACGCTCCGCCCCGGCCCGCAGACCGTCGTCGTCCGCGAGGGGCGCCCCGGCTATGCGGTCGTCAGCGGCCGGGCGCCCAGCCGCGTGCTCGAAGGCGTACGCCACGTCCTGCGGCTCGACGAGGACCTCTCGGAGCTCTACGCGCTGCTCGCCGCGGATCCCGACCTCGCCTGGGCCGCGCGTGGTGCCGGGAGGCTGATGCGGAGCGAGACGGTCTTCGAGGACGTCGTCAAGACGATCTGCACCACCAACTGCACGTGGTCGGCGACCGTGCGGATGGTGACGGCGCTCGTCGGCGAGCTCGGGGAGGAATCCGACCGCGGCGGGCGCGCGTTCCCGACGCCGGCGGTCATGGCCGAGGCGCCGGAGTCGTTCTACCGCGAGGTGGTGCGCGCGGGGTACCGCGGCGCCTACCTCCGCTCCCTCGCCGCCTCTGTCGCACTCCGGCGAGCTCGACCTCGAGCAGCTCGGTCGCGACCGCGAGCTCCCGGACGACGAGGTCGAGCGCCGGCTGCTCGCGCTCCCCGGCGTCGGCCCGTACGCGGCGGCGCACGTGATGATGCTGATCGGCCGCTACACCCCGCTCGTGCTCGACTCGTGGACGCGCCCGACCTACGCGCGGATCAACGGCCGGAAGGCGTCCGACCGCACGATCGAGCGCCGGTTCCGCCGCTACGGCCACTACGCCGGGCTCGCGTTCTGGCTGTATCTGACCCGCGACTGGGTCGAGGACCACCCGGTCGCCTAGCGGCAACCGGCGCTAGGCGCGCGGTCGAGTCGAGCGGCCTAACCGAGCGGCCTAACCGGCCGCAGGCGGCAGCGCCATCGACGCCCGCAGGAGCTCGAGGGGCGTCGCGGGAACCGTGATGAGGCCGCGCGTCGGCCGGTCGAGGTCGAACGTCACGAGGAGCAGCATCGTCATGAGCGCGGCGGCCGCGAGCATCGGCACCAGGCCGCGACCGAGCACTGACAGGTAGAGCCCCAGAACGCCGAGCGCCACGGCGGCGCCGACCACCTCCAGCACGAGGACGGGGCCGGGCACACGGTTGCTGAGACCGGCGACCCGGACGGTCTGCTGGTCGATCATCTCGTTCAGCGTCTGGACGTAGAGCCGCGGCGCCGTCGCGACCGGCGCGTCGTCGACGGCCTCGTCCGCGAGCCGCCACAGGTCACGTTGCACCACGCTCTGCGCCGCCAGGGTACGGCGCATCGCGTCGCTGCCCGGCACCTCGTCCGAGACCTGCAGCGCGAGATCGGTGTAGTCCCGCAGCAGCCCGAGCGAACGGGTGCGGACGGGCTCGGCGAGGAGCTGCGCCCGGAGGTACGTCGTCCCGATCGCGTTCGCCTCCGCGACGACCGCCGCGCGCCGGGACTCGTAGCGGCCGACGGCGAGCGTGAGCCCGAACGCGAGCACGAGCCCGACGACGCCGAGCAGCGCGGCCTGGAGCACCCCGAACGGCTCGCGCAGCGTGTCCGAGCGGTGCCGCAGGTAGCGGCCGACGAGCACGCCTGAGACCGTCGCTGCAGCGATCACCGCGAAGATGACCAGCGCCAGCTCGAGGCTGCTCAGGCGGAAGAACATGCGGGCATCCTGCCTGCGGGCCCGGAAGGCAACCGCGTGCGACCGGGCCTAGGGCAGCAGCCGGTCGAGCCCGCGCGTCAGGCCCACGCGGCCCGGCACCGCGCGGATCGCGAGCAGCGTCCCCGCGACGTACGGCGCGGCGCTCTCCCCGGCGTCGTGGCGGAGCGTGAGACGCTCGCCCTCGGCGGCGAAGACGGCCTCGGTCGAGACGGTGAAGCTCGGTAGGCGCAGCGAGTGCACTTGCGTCCCGGCCACCGTCGCGCCACGCGCCTCGCGCGCGCCGTGTACCTCGTCGACCGGGACACCGGCCTCCGGCGCGCGCACGCTCTCGAGACGCTCGGCCAGCTCGCGTGCGGTGCCGCTCGGCGCGTCCGGCTTCCCCGCGCTCGCGTAGTCGATCACCTCCCACGACCCGAGATGCCTTGCAGCCTCGGCGGCGAAGCGCAGCAGGAGCGCGGCAGTGAGGGAAAAGTTGCCGGCCGCGACCACGCCGACCTCCCGCTCGCGCGCGCGGGCGTCGATCTCCTCGTACTCCGCTGCCGACAGGCCGCTCGCGCCGACGACGACGCCCACGCCACGCTCGACCGCGGCGAGAACGTTTCCCCGGACGACCGCGGCGTGCGTGTAGTCCACGAGCACGTCCGCGGGAACGGCGTCGAGCGCCTCTGCGACCGACGAGTAGCTCGCCGGGTCGGAGCGCGAGACGCCGGCGACGAGCTCGAGATCGTCGGCGGCCTCGACCGCGTCGGCGACCGCGCGGCCCGTCCAGCCGGTGATCCCTGCGACGCAGACCCGGATCATCGGGCCGGAGGATAGGCGCCGCGCATCGAGACTTGACGGCTCGAACGCGTTCTGGTCAAATGCTTTAGTCAGATGACTAAGACACTCGATTCATCGAAGACGCACGCACGGTTCACCAACGAGGAATTGCTGCTCGACGCCGCGGAGCGGCTGCTGATCGAGGTCGGGTACGCAGGCATCACCACGCGCCGGCTCGCCGAGGCCGCGGGGGTCAACAACGGCCTCGTCCACTACTACTTCGGCTCGAACGAGAACCTGCTCGTGCGTGCGCTCGAGCGCTTCACCGAGCGGCTGATCGCGCGACAGCGCGAGCTGTATACGGCCGACGAGCCCTTCGTCGAGAAGTGGCGCACGGCCATGCGCTACCTCATGAGCGAGGACGCAACCTACGAGAAGATCTGGCTCGAGCTGCAGGCGCTCGCCTGGAACGACGCCGGCGTCCGCGAGCGACTCGCGCGCGTGAACGCAGAGTGGCGCGCAGTGCTCACGGAGGCGTTCGAGCAGCCGCACCGCGAGCTCGGTATCACGATGCCACTCGAGGCCCTCGTCTCGCTCGTGATCACCTTCAACGTCGGGATCATCGTCGAGCGCCTCGGCGGCATCGAGACCGGCCACGCCGCAGCTCCTCGACTGGATCGACGGATGGCTGTCGAGCTGACCTCGGCCACGCGGGAGCAGACCCGCGCGCGGTACCCCGACGAGGAGGGATACGTCGAGCGCGACGGCGTCCGGCTCTTCTACGAGGTCTACGGCGAGGGCGAGCCGACCGTCTTCCTGCTCCCGACCTGGTCGATCATCCACTCGCGGCACTGGAAGATGCAGATCCCCTACCTCGCGCGGCACTGCCGCGTGCTCACATTCGACGGACGGGGCAACGGCCGCTCGGACCGGCCGGAGCGGGGCTACGCGCAGCGCGAGTTCGCGCTGGATTCGCTCGCGGTCATGGACGCCACGGCGACGGAGCAGGCCGTGCTCGTGTCGCTGTCGATGGGCTCCGTCTGGGCGTTGATCCTCGCCGCCGAGCACCCGGAGCGCGTCGGCGGTTCGGTCTTCATCGGGCCGGCCGCGCCGCTGGCCGAGCGGCCCGAGGCACGCGCGATCGTCTCGCGCTGGAACGAGGAGCTCGACACGGACGAGGGGTGGGCGAAGTTCAACCGCTGGTACTGGCTCCGCGACCACCGCGGCTTCCTCGAGTTCTTCTTCTCGCAGATGTTCAACGAGCCGCACTCGACGAAGCCGATCGAGGACTGCGTCGGCTGGGCGCTGGAGACGACGCCCGAGACGCTGATCGCCACGCAGCTCGACGAGGACGTCGACGCGGCGCAGGCGCGCGAACTCGCCGGCCGCGTCCGCTGCCCCGTTCTCGTCATCCAGGGGACGAGGGACGCGATTACCGGCCCGGCGCGCGGGATCGCGCTCGCGGAGGCGACCGGCGGCGAGCTCGTGCTGCTCGAGGGCTCTGGGCACGGCCCGCACGTACGCGACCCGGTCAAGGTCAACCTGCTGCTGCGCGACTTCGTCGAGTCGCTGAGAGGGAGGTTGTGATGACGACGATCGAGACGGTGCGCGAGCAATCGCGCGCGCGGTACCCCGACGAGGAGGGCTACGTCGAGCGCGACGGCGTCCGCGTCTACTACGAGACCTATGGCACGGGCGAACCGACCGTCTTGCTCATGCCGACGTGGGCGCTCCTCTACTCGCGCCACTGGAAGATGCAGATTCCGTACCTCGCCCGGCACTGCCGGGTCGTGACCTTCGACGGGCGCGGCAACGGCCGCTCCGATCGGCCGCAGGGCGCCGAGGCGTACTCGATTCGGGAGTTCGCGCTCGATGCGCTTGCCGTCCTCGACGCGACCGCGACGGAGCGCGCCGTCATCGTCGGCGTGTCGTGCGCGTCGCTCTGGGGCGTGCTGCTCGCCGCGGAGCACCCGGAGCGCGTCGCCGGCGCCGCGTTCATCGGCCCTGCGGTCCCGCTGGCGCCGCCGCTGCCCGAGCGGACGGTCTTTCCGTTCGATGAGCCGCTCGACACCGACGAAGGGTGGGCGAAGTACAACATTCACCACTGGCTGCGGGACTATCGCGACTTCCTCGAGTTCTTCATCGGGAAGTGCTTCACCGAGCCGCACTCGACGAAGCAGATCGAGGACGCCATCGGCTGGGCGCTCGAGACGACCCCCGAAGTCCTCGCGGACCATGACGCCGGCATCGACCTTCCGACCGGCGTCGACTTCAGGGAGCTCTGCGAACGTGTTCGCTGCCCGGTGCTCGTCCTGCACGGCGACCAGGACGCGCTCCACCCGCACGCGCGCGGTGTGGCGCTCGCCGAGACGACGCGCGGGCAGCTCGTCACGCTCGAGGGCTCCGGGCACTTCCCGCAGGCACGCGATCCGGTGAAGGTGAACGACCTGCTTCGCGACTTCATCACGCCGCCGGCGCCCGCCCGCCGCTGGGTGCGCGGCAAGTCCCGCCGCAAGCGCGCCCTCTACGTCTCGTCGCCCATCGGCCTCGGCCACGCCCAGCGGGACGCCGCGATCGCCGACGAGCTGCGGAAGCTCCACCCCGACCTCGAGATCGACTGGCTCGCGCAGCATCCGGTCACCGCCGTCCTCGCGGCGCGGGGTGAGCGGATCCACCCGGCCAGCGCCTTCCTGGCCAACGAGTCGAAGCACATCGAGAGCGAGTCCGCCGAGCACGACCTCCACTGCTTCCAGGCGATCCGCCGGATGGACGAGATCCTGCTCGCGAACTTCATGGTCTTCCACGACCTCGTCCGCGAGGAGCAGTACGACCTCTGGATCGGCGACGAGGCGTGGGAGCTCGACTACTACCTCCACGAGAACCCCGAGCAGAAGCGGGCCGCGTACGTCTGGCTCACGGACTTCGTCGGCTGGCTGCCGATGCCCGACGGCGGCGACCACGAGGCGTTCCTGACCGGGGACTACAACGAGGAGATGATCGAGCACATCGCGCGCTTCCCGCGCGTGCGCGATCGGGCCGTGTTCGTCGGGAACCCCGAGGACATCGTCCCCGACCGGTTCGCCGCCCACCTGCCGGAGATCCGCGAGTGGACCGAGGAGCACTACGAGTTCTCGGGGTACGTCACCGGCTTCGATCCCGCCGACTTCTCCGACCGCGCCGCGCTGAGGGCGGACCTCGGCTACGGCGAGGACGAGCAGGTCTGCATCGTCACCGTCGGCGGCTCAGGTGTCGGCGGCGACCTCCTGCGGCGCGTCATCGCCTCGTTCCCCGAGGCGAAGCAACGGGTGCCGGCACTGCGCATGATCGTCGTCGCCGGGCCGCGGATCCCGCCCGAGAGCCTTCCGGCCCACGACGGGCTCGAGGTCCGGCCGTACGTCCACGAGCTCTACCGGCACCTGGCCGCCTGCGACCTCGCGGTCGTCCAGGGCGGTCTCACCACCTCGATGGAGCTGACGGCGAACCGCCGTCCGTTCCTCTACTTCCCGCTCCGCCACCACTTCGAGCAAAACGTCCACGTCCGGCACCGGCTCGCGCGCTACGGCGGCGGCCGCTGCATGGACTTCGATCGCGAGACGCCGGAGTCGATCGCGGCTGCGATCGCGGAGACGATCGGGCAGCCGGTCGACTACCGGCCGGTCGAGGTGGACGGAGCGGCACGGGCGGCGGCGCTGATCGCGCCGCTGCTCTAAACGACCTGAAAGGAGCCGCCACCATGCACGAGCACCACGAGAGGCCGGCCTCGTTCCTGGCCTCGCCGGAGGACGCGCGCAATGCGCCGCCGGAGGAGTTCCTCTATGTCAGCTGTCTGCACGAGGGCACCGGCGTCGAGGCGCCCGACTTCCTCGCCGTCGTCGATGCCGCCGACGGCCGGATCGTGCACGAGCTGCCGATGCCGAACGTCGGCGACGAGTTCCATCACTTCGGCTGGAACCGCTGCTCGTCGGCCTGCCACGGCCCCGACCGCTCGCACCTGATCGTCCCCGGCTTCCGCTCGTCGCGCGTCCATATCGTGAACGTCGCCGACGACCCGCGCCGGCCGCGGATCGAGAAGGTGATCGAGCCGGACGAGATCGTCCGCCAGACGGGCTACACGCGCCCGCACACGGTGCACTGCATGCCCGGCGACAACGTCGTGCTGGCGATGCTCGGCGATGCCGACGGCAACGGCTCGGGCGGCTTCGCCGTGCTCGACGCGCAGACGTTCGAGGTCAAGGGCCGCTGGGAGAACGGCGGCGACAAGCCGCCGCTGAACTACGACTTCTGGTACCAGCCGCGCAAGAACGTCCTCGTCTCGAGCGAGTTCGGCGAGCCCAACGCCTACGAAGGCGGCTTCGACCTCGCCGACGTCGAGGCCGGCCGCTACGGCCACCGCATCCACTTCTGGGACCTCGACAAGCGCGAACTGCAGCAGACGATCGACCTGGGCGACAAGGGCCTGGTGCCGCTCGAGGTCCGCTGGCTCCACGACCCCGACGCCGAGCAGGGCTTCGTCGGGGCGGCGCTGTCGAGCGTCATGTGGCACTTCGACCGCAACGGCTCCTGGGCCGCGCGGCCGGTGATCGAGGTCGACAGCGTCCCACTCGAGGGCTGGCCCTTCCCCGTGCCCGGCCTGATCACCGACCTCGTCCTCTCCATGGACGACCGCTTCCTCTACTTCGCCAACTGGCTGCACGGCGACATCCGCCAGTACGACGTCTCCGACCCGACCAACCCCAAGCTGACCGGGCAGCTGTTCCTCGGCGGCGTCATCGGCACCGCCAGCGACGCCGGCCGCGAGCTCAGCGGCGGCCCCAACATGCTCCAGCTCTCCTACGACGGCCGCCGCCTCTACGTCACCAACTCGCTCTACTCCACCTGGGACAACCAGTTCTACCCCGAGCTGCAGTCCTGGCTGCTGAAGATCGACTGCGACCCCAACGGCGGCATGGCGATCGACCCGGACTTCTTCGTCGACTTCCACGACCGTCCCGGCGGACCGGCCCGCGCGCACGAGGTGCGGCTCCAGAACGGCGACTGCACGACGGAGATCTTCTCGTGATCCTCGGGCACATCGCCGGAATCCCGGTCGAGGAGGCCCTGCCCGGCGTCGTCGCGGGTGGAGCCGTGGCCGCGCCCGCGCTCTACATCGTTGCGCGGGCGCGGCTCGACCGCTGGAGGAAGGGCTCGAGCCTGGCGAGCGCCTCGTTGAGGCGCGCGGTGTCGCCCCAGGCCCCGAGCAGCTCCAGCGTCCCGGTGCGGCGGTCGTACCGCGGCTCGGCCCGGCCGACGAGGCGGTCGCCGACAAGGAGGGGCAGCACGTAGTAGCCGTACTCGCGCTTCGCCGGCGGGACGTACATCTCCAGCCGGTACCGGAAGTCGAAGAGCGCTTCGGCGCGGTCGCGGTCGTGCACGAGCCGGTCGAACGGCGAGAGGAGTACGGCCCGGTCGTCGACCGGCTCGGCGCTCGCGTCGGGGTGCGCCACCCACTCGCCCCGCTCGAGCCGGACGCCGAGCGCCCGGAACCGCTGCTCGGCGAACTGCCGCTCCGCGTCGCGCAGCGGCACCGTCTCGGTCTCCGGGTACCAGCGCTCGGCCAGATCCCAGAGGCGCTGGCGCCCCCGGCGACCCGACGACCGCGATCTCCCCGAAGACGTGGAGCGTCTGCGAGCATGCGGCCGACGTAGCGGTTGCCGTACCAGCGGTGCTCGTCGCGGCCGTGGCTCGAGCGGTCCTCGAGCTCGCGCGACAGCAGCGGGCCGCGTCGCTCGAGCTCGCGCAGGACGTAGCGGCGGAAGGGGGCGTTCTGCTGCAGGAACTCGCGCCGCCAGCGGTCGCCGGCGCGGGTCGTCGCGCGGCGGTTGCGCCGCATCCGCGCTTGCAGGAGCGGCAGCGACTCGATCGGGTAGACGAACGCGTCGAACTCGACCAGCGAACGCTCCTCCCAGAGCAGCCGGTCGAGCTCGCCCGGGTCGTGGTCGCCGAGACGGCTCCAGAGCACGAGATGCTGCGCCGGCGCCACGGTCGCGATCGGATCGAGCTGGAGGAAGCCGAGCCGGCGCACGGTCTCGAGGACGCCGTGCGCCGACCCGTCCAGGAGCTGCGCGCGCACTGCGATGCGCCGCGCCTCCTCCTGGCTGACGACGTGCACCCCCGGGAGCCTAGGGCGCCCGGAAGGCCAGCACCTCCACCCCTGCGCGCTCGAGCTCTTCCGGCAGCAGGCCCGCGTACGGATGCTCCTCGCCGCTCGCGTCGCCCGGGTTCGAGATCAGGAACCGGGCCTTGCCGCCCGAACTCTTCACCGTGTACGCGGCGCCGTGGCTCCGCAGCACGGATTCCGCGGCCGCGGCCGTCGCAGCCGTGACCGTGAGCCGGAGCGGCGAGTCGAGCGCCGGCAGCGCTGCCGCGGCCTTCGTCGCACTCGACCGCTGCGACGACGACGCAACCGCGGCCCCCGCCGGGCTCGCGCCGAGGATCGCGTTCCGGAGCACCTTCTGCATCCCGACCGACCACGCGCGGTAGTTCGGGTCGGACGTGAGCAGGACGACGCGACCGGTGCCGAACGGCTCGTCGATCGCGGCCGCCGTCCCGCCGAGCTCGTCCGCGCCGCGTGCGAAGCCGGAGACGAAGAAGTCGCCGGTGCCCGCAGGCGGGAACGCGAGCGCCGCGTGCGCAGGGCTCGACGGGCGCATGACGAGGTCGTAGTCGTAGAAGACCCAGGCGAACGGCCCGACGCCGGCCGCGAGCGGGCTCCCGGCCGTCGTGCGCACGCGCAGGAGCGCGCCGGCGACGTCCGACTTCGGTGCCGCGAGCTGGGCCGACGTGATCCCGACGCGCGCGGCGACCTCGGCCCCGCCGCGCCAGCCGACGTAGCGGCCGCCGGCAGCCACCCAGTCCGCGAGCGCCCGCCGGCCGCGCTGCCCGAGCGCGTTCGACGCGACCTCGGCGTTCCCGTTCGGGACGAGGAGCACGTCGACGCCGTCGAGCGCGCCGCCCTCGATGCCGCTTGCGGTCACGGACGCGTACGGCAGCGCCCACACCTGCTCGAGCAGGTAGCGCAGCCAGCCCTCGGACTCGCGCGCCGCCGTGCTTCCCGAAGGACGGAACACGGCCACCGACGGCGCGCCGGCCGGCAGGCCCGGCCACGCGGGCTCGGCCAGCGGCGGCGCTAGCTCGGCGGCGGGCGACAGGAGCGCCCCCGAGCGCCCGCCCGCGATGTTGAAGAGCAGCGGGTTGCTCCAGCCCGAGACGTCGTAGAAGTACGGGAACGGGACGTACGTGTCCTCGTTCAGGAGCCCCTGGATCCAGTGCTTCTGGCCCTGCTGCAGCGGCACCCAGTACGTCCCGGCGGGCAGGACGGCCGGCGCGGCGGTCCGGGCGTACGGCGTGAAGTCCGGCACCGACAGCGGCGCCGTCAGCCGGTACACCTCGACGTCCATCCGCTGCAGGCGCCGGACGAGCGACTGCACCTCGCGCGCCTTGTCGGGGTCGTCGGCGCGGAGGAAGTAGTGCCGCACGCGGATGTCGGGGACCGGCAGCTGCACGGTGTTGCCCTTGTCGTTGACGACGTTCGGCTGCAGCCGCCCGGACGCGCCCTGCGCGAGGGCGTCGACCCACGAGGCGTGCCAGTCGAGCAGGATCCGCTCGCGGTTCTGCGCGGCCGCCGAGGTCGCGACCCAGTGCGCGACGTAGTGCTCGTACGTGCGGTCGGCGATCGGGTGGAAGCTCGCCTTCTCGAACGTCATCGCGCCGCTGCCGAAGCCGACCGACGGGACGACGTCGCCGTAGACGAGCGCGAAGAAGTCGAAGACCTTGTCGTTGAAGTACTGGATGTGCTGGCGGTCGAATTCCGCCTGGATCGCCGCGCCGAAGATCCCGTCGGTGAACACGACGGACTCGGGCGTGACCTCGTGGTAGATCGGGTCGGCCGCGGGCGGGAAGAAGTAGTGGTTGCCGCCCATCTCGTGCGCGTCCACGTGCATGACGCCGGGGTACTGCCGCAGGAGCTCGAGCTTCGCGTCGGTCTCCGGCTGCGTCCGCGCGAACCAGTCGCGGTTCATGTCGAAGAAGTAGGCGTTCTGGCGCGTCTCGGCCTCGCGGCCGTCGGGGTTCTGCGTGGGGATGATCCCGACGAGGAGGTTGTCGAGGATCCTCGCAGCGGCGCAGTCGGAGCGGTCCGCCAGCTCGTAGAGGACGCGGAGCTCGGCGTCGGTGCCGCTCTCCTCGCCGCCGTGGACGTTGCCCATGAGCCAGACGATCGCCGGCGTCTCGGCGGCGAGTCGGGCGGCCTCGCCAGGCGGGGTGTCGGGGTCGCGCAGCCGCGCCGTCGCCTCGCGGATGGCGGCGAGCCCGGCGGGCGTCACGTGCTCGGGCCTGCCGACGAGGGCGTAGCTCAGTGGGCGTCCCTGCCACGAGCTGCCGAGCACGCCGCTGACGACGCGCGGGCTCGCCGCGTCGACCGCCTGCACGTACGCGTTGGACTGGGCGGCCGTCACCTCCTGCGAGCCGAGCGCGAACCCGAGGACGGACTCGGCCGTCGGCGCCTGGCCCGTGAAGACCGGCGGCGTCTGGATCGGGTCGCACGACGGCGCCGGTGCAGCGCCGGCGGGGACCGCCGACCCGGCGGCCAGAGCGAGCGCGACGGCGAGGGACAGGACCAGCACGGGGCGACGCATGACGGACCTCCTCGGAGAGTTCTCGAGCAGGCCGACCCTAACGCGGCGCGAGGTTACGGGCAGGCGCTACAGGTAAGCAGCCGTCCGCGCGTGGTCACCGAGAACGCCGTGCGCTCGCCGTCGGGACCGTCTTCCCGCCAGAGCAGCCCGACGACGTACGGCTCGTGGGGCTCGCCCGGCACGAAGGCGACCACCACCTCGTCGTCGACCTCGGGGAGCGCGTACGACAGCCGCCCCGCGACGTCGTACGCGAAGGACGTCACGCCGCCGTCCGCGCCGGTGATCGAGACCAGGCGTCCGTTTCGGTCGTACGCGAGGCTCGCCGTCCCACCCGCGCCCGAGACGCGCCGCAGCCTTCGCTGCTCGTCGTACTCGTACTCGACGACCTCCGGGTCGTAGTCGTACTCGACGACGTCCCCGCCGGGGCCGACGAGCCGACCTTCGTCGTCGTAGTCGTAGGTGGTCGTGCGCCCGCCGACGTCCGCGCGGGCGAGTCTGCCGAACGGGTCGTACGCGAACCGTCCGGCCTCACCGCCGGGCACGTCGACCGTCGCGATCGGCGCACTGTCGGCCATCGCGGCCGGCGCTGCGACGAGGACGGCGATCGTGACCGCGGCGAGTGCGAGCAGACGCGGCATCTCGCCCACAGGACGGCCGACACGGCCGGCCGCTTCCGGATCAGCCGCGCGCGATCGCGAAGAACTCGAGGTACGGGTCGAGGTCGGCGACCAGGCGCCGGCCGAGCCGCCCGAGCGGGCGAGGTGTCCACTCGCTGCGCCGCGCTACCTCGTCCTCGCGGCCGCCGCTCGGTAACGACCCCGCGCCGTACAGCCGCCGGAGGCGTCCGAGATGCGCGTCCCAGAGCGGGTTGCCCGAATGCGTGCGCATGAGGATCTGCAGGTCCATGTCGGCTCCTCGAGAAGGGGTCTTGATCCCTCGACCGGAGCGACCGGCTGCGTCTTCCCTCGACGCGCGAGAATGGGACCGTGCCGGCGAAGCGCGTCGCAGGCGATCGGTTGGCCGAGGGCTGGGCGCAGCTCGGCGAGGCCCGGTGGCAGGACGCGCAGCACACGTTCGAGGCAGCGCTCGCGGAGACGGAGGCACCAGGCGCGTTCGAGGGCCTGAGCTGGGCGGCGTGGTGGCTCGACGACGCGGAGACGGTGTTCACGGCACGCGAGCGGGCGTATCGCCTCTATCGGGAGCGCGGAGACCCGGCCGACGCGGCCCGGATGGCGACGTGGCTCGCGGCGGACGAGCTCGACTTTCGCGGCGGGGCGGCGGCCGCGAGCGGCTGGCTGCAGCGTGCTCATCGGCTGCTCGACCCCCTCGAGCCCGGCCCGGACCACGGCTGGCTCGCGTTCCACGAGGGCTACGTCTCGCACCGCCACGGCGACACGGTGCGGGCGCGCGAGCTCGCGGCGTTCGCGGCGGAGCTCGGGCGGCGCTTCGACGTCCCCGACCTGGAGATGCTCGGTCTCGCTCTCGAGGGCGCGGCGCTCGTCGCCTGCGCGCAGGTCGAGGAGGGGATGCGGCTCCTGGACGAGGCGACGCTCGCCGCCCTGGAGGACGACGCGACGATCCCGATCTCGAGCGCCTGGGCCTCGTGCTTCCTCGTCAGTGCCTGCACGGCCGTGCTCGACTTCGACCGCGCGTTCGAGTGGTGCGACCGGATCGCGGCGTTCGCCGACCGCTACGGCAGCCGCTACATGCTCGCGTTCTGTCGGGCCGAGTACGGCGCGGTCGACCTCTGGCGCGGCCGCTGGAGCGACGCCGAGCGGATGCTGGAGGCGTCGCTCGAGGACTTCGCCGCGTCACGGCCGGCCTGGGTCGGAGCGCCGCTCGTCCTGCTCGCCGAGCTGAAGCGGCGGCGCGGGCTCCCTGACGAGGCGCACACGCTGCTCGACCGGGCCGGGCCGTCGGGCGGCGCCCAGCTCTGCCGCGGGCGCCTGGCGCTCGACGCGGGCGAGACGCAGCAGGCCGCAGACCTCGCCGAGCGGCTCCTGCGCCAGCTCCCCACGGCCCGCGCGCTCGACCGCTTCCCGGCCCTCGAGCTTCTCGTCCACGCCCGGATCGGGAACGGGGACCTCGGCGAGGCGTCCGTCGCGCTCGCGGCGCTGCGGGACGTCGCGCGGGTCGTCGACACCGAATCGCTCCGCGCCGTCGCCGACCGGGCCGAGGGCATGCTCGCGGCCGCGTCGTGCGAGCACGACCGGGCGCGCGTCCTGCTCGAGGACGCGGTCGACCGGTTCGAGCGCGGCGGCGCGCCGTACGAGGCCGCCCGGGCGCGGATCGAGCTGGCGACGACCCTCGTGGCGCTGGGTCGAGCCGACGCCGCCGGACACCAGGCGACGACCGCCGCGGAGACGCTCGAGCAACTGGGTGCGGCGACGGAGGCGGCCGGGGCGCGGCAGCTCCTCGGGGCGGGCGGCCCGCTCGAGGATCTGACCGGGCGCGAGCGCGAGGTCCTGCGCCTCCTCGCCGAGGGGCTCACGAACCGGCAGATCGCCGCGCGGCTGGTCGTGAGCGAGCACACCGTCCACCGGCACGTGAGCAACATCCTCCGCAAGCTCGGCCTCCCCTCGCGCGCCGCCGCGGCGGCGCTGGCCGCGCAGGCCGGGCTGCTGGAGTAGCCCGAACGGGCCACGCCCATCTGCAGCGGAGATGGCCGGTTCCGGCGAAGCCGCGACGCGCGCGGCCGCGTACGGTCGCCGCATGACCCGGGGAGCGCTGAGCGAGTTCGCGGCGCTCGCCGCGATCGACCTGAGGAGGTGCGACATGACGATGCAGCAGCTCTCCGAGGCGAAGGCGGCCGCCCGCGCGGCCTGGAGCCTCGGCGACTACCACCGCTTCGCGACCGAGCTCGTCTGGGACGTCGGCCCCGTCGTCGTCGCGGCGTGCGGGATCGGGCCGGGGCAGCGCGTCCTCGACGTCGCGGCCGGGACGGGCAACGTCGCGATCCGTGCGGCCGAGGCCGGCGCCTCGGTCGTAGCCTCGGATCTCACGCCCGAGCACTTCGAGGCGGGCCGAGCCGAGGCGCGCAGCCGCGGCGTCGAGCTCGGCTGGGTCGAGGCGGACGCCGAGGCGCTGCCGTTCGGCGACGGCGCGTTCGACGTCGTCACCTCGTCGTTCGGCGCGATGTTCGCGCCGGATCACCGGGCGGTCGCGGACGAGCTCGTACGCGTCTGCCGCCCCGGGGGCACGATCGGCCTCGCGAGCTTCACACCGGACGGTCTCGCCGCCGAGTTCTTCGACGTGTTCGCCCCGTACATGCCGGCGCCGCCGCCCGGAGCCCAGCCGCCCGTTCTCTGGGGCAGCGAGGACCACGTGCGCGACCTCTTCGGCGACCGCGTCGACTGGCGCACGCTGGCACGCGAGCACTACGTCGAGCGCGCCCCGAGCCCGCAGGCGTACTGCGCGTTCTTCAAGGAGACGTTCGGCCCGGTCGTCGCGGTGTACACGAGCCTCGCCGCCGAGCCGGATCGCGCCGCGGAACTCGACGCGGCGTTCCTCGAGTTCGCCACCCGTGCGAACGAGGGCCGGCCGGAGGGGCCGGCCGCATACCGCTACGAGTACCTCCTCGCGGTGGCCCACACGCGCGCCTAGCCTCCTTGCTTCGAAAGTAAGGCTGCCCTTACATCGAGGGCACGATCTCCTGTAGCCTCGTCGGGTCATTGACGGCGACGCAAGTCGGGAGAGAACGTTGGACGCACGGAGATTCGGTCGGCTCGGGACGGTGCTGGCGGCAGGTGCGGTGCTCGCGCTGGCGGGATGCGGCGGCGAGGACGATTCGGTCGAGAGCGCCGGCCCGGCGGAGGCGCGCACGGAAGCGGCCGGCGCGGCATCCGACCTCGCCCCCGTCAAGCGCTTCCTCGGCGACCACACCGACCGTCTCGCGGCCTTCACCGATGAGTTCGACGGCCTGTCGAAGCAGTACGCCGACCTCGCAGCGCAGGAGAACGGCGACCTCGCCGCGGTGTGGACGGCCCACGCCGACGAGGTGCGCCCGCTGTTGGAGCAGATGAAGACGGCCTGGATCGAGGGGAACCCGGCCTACGAGCGCGTCGAGGGCATCGTCGCCGGGACGCCGTCGCTCGCCGAGTACGACGTCATCATCGACGCCGGCTCGAGCGCGGCCGAGGATCCCGAGAGCGCCGTCCCCTTCGACCTGAAGCTGGCGGACGGCACCGTCCTGAAGCAGCCCGGGAACCTCTTCAACCTCACGGAAGGCGCGCTCTGGGGCACGCTCCCCGAAGCGCTCGACCGCCCCGGGACGCCCGTCGACGTCGACGGCGACGGCACGGTGGAGTTCGGCGAGGTCCTCCCGGACCCGCAGCTCCTCCGGGCGGCGTCCGGCGCGTTCGCGAAGTACGCGACCGAGCTCGACGCGGCCGGCGAGGCGTGGCAGCCGACCGCCTCGGACGCGTTCACATCGGTCGTCGTGATGGTGCCGACGATGAGCGAGTACTTCGGCCAGTGGAAGGACTCGCGCTTCGTCGCGGGCGGTGCGGCGACGAGCGAGGCGTTCAACGTCGTCTCGCGCCTCTCGGACATCCGCGACATCCTCACGGGCCTCGAGGTCGTCTACGGCGGGATCGAGCCTGCCGTCGCGACGGCCGACATGCAGCGCGCGGCGCAGACGGGGACCGAGCTGTCGGGCCTCCGCGCGTTCATCGCCGATCTCCACGACCGGGAGCAGGCCGGCGAGCGGTTCACGCCGGAGCAGGCCGACACCCTCGGGACCGAGGCGCAGGACCGCGCCACCGCGATTGCCGGCCAGGTCTCCCAGGCAGCCGCCCAGCTCGGTGTCGAGATCGAGCAGTAGCCGTCGCTGCATCGCGGCCCTCGCGGCCGCGTTTGCCGTCATCGCCGCGGCTGCGCTCGCTCCGTCCGCGCACGCTGCCGCGCAGCCGCCGTGGCAGGCGGCCGCGGAACTGCGGGCGCACCTCGCCGAAGCCGAACGGGCACTCGTCCTCGACGAGGGGCCTGCGGCGGGCGAGGCCGTGCGTCGCGCCGGGCCCTCCGTGGCACGGTTGTCCGAGCTCTTGCCGAACCAGGGTCTCGGCGAGGCGTTCCGCGAGGTCGAGGCGGCGACGGACGGCCGCGACCCGGTGCGTCTGGCGGCGGCACGCGCGACCCTGCACACGGCCGTCCTTCACGGCGCCTACCGTGCGCTGCTCGCCTCGCTCCGGCGCGGTGACGCCGCGGAGGCCGGTTCCTGGCTGCTCGTGCGCGAGTACCGGCCACCGACGCGGTTCTCCCGGCCCGGCGCCGACGCCACCCTGGCGGTGGCGAAGCTCGCCGACGGGCAGGCGACGAAGGCGGACGCGCTGGCGGCCGTTCGCGCGGACTTCCTCGACACCTACCAGGCACGGCTGCGTACGGCGCTCGACGGGGTCGACGCCGCCGCGGAGCGCGGCTTCCCGTCGAGGCTCGCGGCCGAGAGCGCGCTCGCCCGCGGCTACTTCGCGGTCCTTCGCGACTCCTACGCGCGGCAGCGGGGCGACGCCGCAGCCGCACGCGCGGCGGGCGCCTTCGAGGCGCTCGCACCATGCGGCGCTCGCCCGGGACGGGGACGGCGTCGAGCAGGCCGCGCGAGCGGGTCGACGAGGCGCTGGCCGCCTTTCGCGCGGCGCCGCTCGCGCCGGCGGAGGAGATCCGCCGCGCCGGCCAGTTCCTGCGCTTTCTCGCGCTCGTCCCGGTCGAGTACGGCCGCGGCGTCGCCGACGGACGCGTGACGCTCGCGTTCGAGATCCAGGAGGCGGTGACGTTCCGCGACGGCGCGGCCCAGGCTCTCGCAGACCTCGACAGCCGAGCTGGTCGAGCTCGACCCGGCCGCCGCCGCCCGGATCGACGAGCTCGTGACCGCGCTCGGCGCCGACATGGCCGCGGCGTCGCAGGGGGTTCGTGTCGCCGACGAGGACACGGTCCGCGAGCAGGCGCAGCAGGCGCTCGACCTCGCGGAGTCGACCTTCCCCGCCGAGTGGAAGGACGGCCAGGCCGCCGCCGACTTCGACGTCATCCGCGCCTCGCTCGACCGCGTCGTCGCAGCGGCACGCGCAGGCGAGTACGGGAAGGCCGAGCAGGCCAGGCTCGAGGCGTACGCCTTCTTCGAGTTCGGCCCCGAGCAGCGCCTGCGGGGCCTGGCGCCGGATCTGTTCGCGCGCACGGAAGGGCTGTTCTGGTACGGCGCCGACAGCCACCCGGGGCTCGCGCAGCTGATCCGGCGGAAGTCGGCGGCCGAGGAGGTCGACGCGACGCGGAAGGCGCTCGACGAGGCGCTCGCCGCGTCGGAGGCGGCGGTCGGCTCGGGCCCGACCTCCGCCGCGGCAGTCGTCGTCAACACCGCGATCATCGTCTTCCGGGAGGGGCTCGAGGCCGTGCTGATCCTCGCTGCGCTGACCGCGGGCCTGGTCGGGGCCAAGCGGGGCCTCCGCCGTCCCCTGCTGCTCGGCGCGGGCGCCGCGCTCCTCGCCTCGGTCGTCACGTTCGTGGTCGCGAAGACGGTGCTGTCCTCGCTCGTCCGCTACGGGGAGCGGGTGGAGGCGGTGGTCTCGATCGTGGCCGTGGGCGTGCTCCTGCTCATCCTCAACTGGTTCTTCCACCGCGTGTACTGGAACGACCACCTCGCCGGGCTGCACGGGCGCAAGAAGCACGTGCTTCGCGGTGCGGGCCTGTCGGCCGCGGCGGCGCAGTTCGTGGGGCTCGCGCTGCTCGGGTTCACCGCGGTCTACCGCGAGGGCTTCGAGACCGTCCTCTTCCTCCAGGCGTTCGCGCTCGAGGCGGGAGTGCTCAACGTCGCGGAGGGCGTGGCCGTCGGGAGCATCGCCGTCGCGGCCGTGGGCGTGCTCACGATCACGCTCCAGCGCAAGCTGCCGCACCGGCGGATGCTCGAGCTGACCGGGCTGATGATCCTCGGCGTGCTCGTGATCATGGCCGGCAAGACGGTCCAGGTCTGCCAGGTCGTCGGCTGGCTGCCGGTGCACCCGATCGGCGAGCTCCGGCTGCCGTACTGGGCCGGCCTCTGGTTCGGCGTCTTCCCGACGTGGGAGGGCGTCGCGGCCCAGCTCGGCGCAGCGGTGTTCGTCCTCGGGAGCTACGCGGCCGCAGAGTGGCTGCGCGGCCGGAACCGCCGCGCGAAGCTCGAGCGGCTCGACGCGGCGCCGGCGACACGAGCGCCGGAGCCGGCCGCGGCCGCCGAGCTCGAGTCGGCCCCGCGCGTGCGAGAGCCCGTCGCAAGCAGGCGCTAGCGGCCGGAGCGCCGTGCATGGCAGGGCCGGCGAGCGGGAACACCGACCGTCGATGGCCTCCTACGCCGTCAACGACCGTGCCGTCGCCCACGCGCGGCAGCTCATCCGCGGCCGCCAGTACGTCCTGCGAAGCGACTGGGGCGACGTCCAGCCGAAGGCCGAGGACGAGAATGCGTTCCTCGAGTCGCACTCCTGGGACGAGTACGCCGAGTGGCACCTCGGCCTGACCGAGGGAGCCGAGGACGAGACGAAGGCCCGCTACGCCTTCGTCTACGGCGACCTCCGCCGCGTGCACCGCACGGCTCTCATCGCGTGCGTCTACCGCGCCTCCGAATGGCGGCACAAGGAGATCGAGCTCGCCGCCCACGACCTGCTGCAGCTGCTCGACCGGACGAGCGGCTGACCCGCGGCAGATGCCCGTGTCAGACACAGAAGAGGGGCTTCTTCTCTCACCGAGGCCGTTCTACCGTGCCTGACACGAAGGCAACGGTTCGCACCGAGTGTGTGTCGGCTCTCCGCGCCCCTGGCTCGGCCACGCGGCTCTCGCCGCGCCGCGGTACGGTTACTTCGGCGGCAGTGACCGCGCGTAGGCGACGCCGCGCTCGACCCAGCGCGCGAGCTCGTCGTCGGCCGCCACGTCTGCCGAGTCCACCCGGAGCCAGCCGGCCATCGTCCGGCCGCGCATCTCCATCGGGAACGCCGGCGTGGACTCGACGAGCGCGTCCGACTCGGCGGGGTCGACGCGCACGAGCAGGCCGCCCTGGCCGCTCGCGCCGACGGCCATGTTCCCGGCGACGATGAAGCCGAGACCGCCGAACATCTTCTTCTCCTCGACCGCGGGCACGTCGGCGACGAGGGCGCGCACGCGTTCGGCGAGTGCCTCGTCGTAGGCCATCGGCCCGAATGCTAGGCGGCGGGCGCGGCCTTGGCGGCGGCCACGCGCGCCCGCCGCTCCTTCGTCAGCTCCTGCACGAAGATCTGGATCGTCGCCGCGATCGGGACCGCGGTCAGCGCGCCGAGCACGCCGAGCAGGGCGCCGAAGAGCGTGACCGAGACGATGATGAAGAAGGCCGACAGATTGACGGCCTTGCCCTGCACCTTCGGCGTGATGATGTTGTTCTCGAGCTGCTGGTAGACCAGGATCACGACGAGCATGATGATCGCGGCGGTGAGGCCCTCCTCGGCCCACAGGGTCGGCACGAGGATGAAGCCGGCGATCGTGGCGCCGATGTTCGGGATGAGGTCGAGCAGGCCCGCGATGACGCCGAGCGCGACCGCGTAGCTCGACCCGAGCAGGAACGCCGTGAGGCCCTGCGTCGTGCCCGCGATCGTGGCGATGACGACGATGCCGATCGCCCAGCGGGAGATCGACTCGGTCACGCGCTCCCAGACGGCGAGCCACCGCTCCTCGTCGTCGGGCATGAGCACGCTCGCGAGCGAACGCTTGAGGTTGCCGACGTCCGTCAGCAGGAAGAGGCAGATGAAGAGGATCGTGAAGGCGGCAAGGAAGACGCCGAAGAACGTGCCCGCGATCCCGAGCAGCTCCGAGATCGCGTCCGGGATCGCCTTGGCGATCGCCTCGGCGCCGTTCTGGACGTTGCCGGCGGCGCCGGTGTCGCCGAGCGAGGAGAGCCCGCCGGCCTCCCGCAGGTCCTCGACGATGGACGGCAGCTGCTGGAGGAAGTCGCGGACGCTGCCGACGAGCGGCGCGAGCAACAGCAGCGCGAGCACGAACACGGCGATGGCCGTGCCGAGCACGGTCACCGTCGCCGCGAGCCCGCGCGAGAGCGGCGTGTGCGCCATGACGAAGCGAACCGGGTACTCGAAGACGAGCCCCAGGAAGATGCCGACGAAGACGATGAGGAAGGTGTCGCCGATGGCCCGGAACGCGATCCCCACGCCGACCGCGGCCCCAACGAGCAGCACCATGCGCATGGGGATGAGGATCTCCGTGCGCAGCTTCTCGCCCGAGCTCACGCCGAGACTCTAGGGAGCGCGTCCGACGGCATCCCCCGCCCGGGGCGTTTGCTCAGGTGCGCCGCGTTTCGAGGTACTTCCGCAGCCCGAGGAACGGGAGGACGAAGACGGCCAGCAGCGAGGCGAGCCAGACGATCACCGTGGCCGCGATCCACGTCGTCACGCCGGAGACGGAGAACCCGTCGGACAGGAGATCCGTGACCAGCAGGGACGCGAACGTCGCGATCAGGGCGACCCCGCCGAGCGCGGACGGGCCGAGCAGGCGGAGCTGGACGGCGAGAAACGGCTGCAGGAGTGCCATGACGACGGTGAAGAGGATCACCGCGACGACGAAGGAGCCCGCGTCGACCTCCATGTCGTCGAGGATCGCGGCCGCGACGAGCAGGCCGACGGCGTTCCCCGCGAGGGCGATCAGCGTCCGGACGAGCAGGCGGATCACGGCGCGACCCTACCGTGGCCACCGGTGCGCTTCGGACGACCCGAAGCGCTCGACGAGGACCCCGTGTCGCAGGCCGCGGTCGCTCACGGTGAGCGACTCGCACGCGAGCTCGTCGAGAACCGTCCGCACGACGCAGGCGCCGGCGAGGATCACGTCGGCGCGCCCCGGCTGAAGGCCGACGATGCCGCGTCGCTCGTCGGCGCTCCGCGTGCGATAGAGCTCGAGCTGCCGGTCGACCTCGGCCCGGTCGAGCACCGTCCCGTGGACGACGTCGGGGTCGTAGTCCTCGAGCCCGAGCTTCACGGCGGCGAGGTTCGTCGCGGCGCCGCCCAGGCCGACGAGAGCCGCGGGGCTCGACCGGTCGTCGAGGACGGCGAAGTCGGCGGCGATCGCGTCGAGCGCGGCGCGCAGCGTCTCCTCCGAGACGGCTCCGTCCAGCCCGAAGCGCTCGGTGAGGCGCACGGCGCCGACCTCGACACTGACGTGCTCGTCGACGTGCGTGCCGTGGCCGAAGGTGAACTGCGAGCTGCCGCCCCCGGTGTCGAAGACGACGATCGGCTCCGACGGAAGCTCGAGCGCCGACACCGCCGCGAGGTAGGCGAGGCGGGCCTCGTCCTCGCCGGAGATCACGTCGATCCGCACGCCGCAGCGCTCCTCCGCCGCCGCGACGAAATCCGCGCCGTTGCTCGCCCGCCGTAGCCCGGCGGTCCCGACGGCCGCGATCTCCTCGGCTGCCGCTCCGCGCGCCTCCGCCACCATCGCGGCGATCGCCTCGAGCGTGCGCGTCATCGCGGCGTCGTCGAGCCTGCCCGACTCGTGGACGCCCTCGCCGAGCCGGGTCACCTCGGCGCGGTCGACGAGGGTCCTCCAGGTGCGGTCCGGGCGGCGCTCCGCCAGGTGGAACTTGACCGAGTTCGTGCCGACGTCGACGACCGCGTAGCGAGGAGCGCCGAAGCCCACGAGCTCCCTGAGCGCCCGCGGGACGCTCGTGTTCGGCGCGGCGTCGAGCCCGAGCTCGCGCACGACCGCGAGGAGGCGCTCCGGATCCTCCGACTCGACCGCGACGGTGCGCACGTCCGACCCGCCGGCGCGCAGGTCGGTCACCTCCGCCATGCACCCGCCGACCGTGACGTGCCGGCGCCGCTTGTGCACCTCGACCGCGCGCAGGTCGTCGCGCGGCCGCACGATCCGGTCGAGGAGCTCGTCGAGCGTGCCGACCGGCTCCGGGGTCGCGCCCGCGGCCCGCAGCGCGCCGAGCATCGTGCCGACGTCGGTCGCCGAGAGCGGGAACGCCGCCTTGAGCACCGGGCGCCACTGCTGGAGCCCCTCGTCGCTGACGCGCTCGAGGTGCTTCACGTCCAGGAGGCCGTCGCGGATCTTGACCGAGTCCTCGGCGTCCCGCGCGACCACGTAGACCTCGTCGCTCTCGCGCTCGCGCTCGGGCGTCAGGTCGGCGAGACGTCGCGCGGCGGCTTCGGCCGGCTCGCCGACGACGCGCCACTCCCAGCGGGGGACGATCTCGGGCATCGCTCGGGAAGCTTCTATCAGCGACGGCGGGCCGCGCCGACGTAGACCCCGCCGCAGACGATCGCGCCGCCGACGACCGTCGTGGCGGTGATCGCCTCGTCCAGGAGGACCGCGCCCAGCGCGACCGCGACGACGGGCATGAGGACGAACAGGTACGACGTCGCGGACGCCGTCCAGCGTTGCACCACGAAGAGCACGAGCAGGAACAGCACGACGGTGGCCGCGACGAGGTACGCGAGCGCGAGTTGCGTGTCGCCCTCGTGCGGCAGCGCGAGGCGGTCGCCGACCGCCCACGAGACGAGCAGGAGCACGGCCGCGCCGACCGTCATCCCGACGAAGTTCATCGCCACCGGGTGCTGCGGGCCGGCGAGCTTCGAGACCACGACCGCCTCGGACGCGCACAGCGCGGCGAGGCCGAGGAGCACGAGCGAGCCCAGGCCGAACCCGTCCCCGCCGGGCTCGGCGAAGATCACGGCCGAGCCGGCGAGCGCGACCACGGCTCCGGCGAGCGCGCGCCCGCTCAGCCGCTCCATCCCGTGCGCGACCGCGAGGAGCAGCGTCAGCAGCGGGCCGACCGCGAGCACGACGGCGCCGACCCCTGCCGGCACGTCCCGCAGCGCCCAGTACAGGCACCCGTACGCAGCCCCGACGGAGAGGAGGCCGTACAGCCGCGACGAGCACGAGGTCGCGGCCGCGCGGCAGCGACAGGCGCAGCGCCGCGAACAGGATCCCGAAGACGACGGCCGCGAGCGCGAAGCGGAGGCCGGCGCCCCAGAGCGGGTCGAGCTCGCGGTTGCTGAACCGGATCGCGACGAAGTTCGAGCCGCCGATGGCGACCGCGGCGGCGAACGCGGCGAGCGCGAGGCGGTCGGGTGCGGCCTCGGCGGGAGCGGCGAGAGCCTCGGCGGCGGGCGCGGACATTGGACGAGTATGCGCCGCCGGGCCGCGCGCGGCATCGGGCGAACGCCCCATCCGGCCTCAGTCGAGGAGGTGGTGCTCCATCGCGAACACGGCGGCGGCCGCCCGCGAGGAGACGCCGAGCTTGCGGTACAGGTTCTCCACGTGGCGGCCGACGGTCTTCGGCGAGACGACCAGGAGCTCGGCCACCTGGCGGTTCGTCTTGCCGCGCGCGACGAGCCGCAGCACCTCCACCTCGCGGTCGGTGAGCCCGGCCGGCCATTGCCGCGGGGCCGGTGCGGCTCGGCGGCCGGCGGCGGCGAGCACGCAGGCGACCGCGTCCGCGTCGAGGCCCGGGTCGGTTTCGAGCAACCCGGCAGCCTCGTCGTCCGCGACCGCGGCCCGGTGCGGCCGGTCCGCCGTGAGCGCGGCGAAGACGTCCGCGGCGGCGAGGATCCTGTCGGCGCGCGACAGCGCGTCGGCGCCGAGCGAGCGGTGGTACCCGGAGCCGTCGAGCCGCTCGTGGTGTGACGACGGCCGCGGCGAGCAGGCCGGAGAGCGGCCCGCAGCGCACGAGGATCCGCTCCGTGTAGTAGGCGTGCAGCCGCATCCGCTCGTGCTCCGGCGTCGTGAGCGGGCCGGGCTTGTCCCAGATCCCGTTCTCCACCGCCACCCGGCCGACGTCGTGGAGGAGCCCGGCGCGCCGCAGCTCGTCGCACGCCTCGTCGCCGAGCCCGGCCTCGCCGCCTGCCGCCCCGGCGAGCCCGGCCACGCGGCGCGAATGCCCGCGGAGCCACGGCGACTTGAGGTCCGCGAAGTCCGCGACCGCGGTGAGCACGGCGTCGAGCCGCTCCGGCTCGACGGTCGCGACCGGCTCCGGCTCGCAGGCGAGCGCGGCCTCCCACTCGTCCTCGCCCGGCGAGGCCGTCGCCGACCCGCGCGACGGCGTCGACGACCGCCGGGTCGTAGGCGCGCCCGCGCCGCTCCGCCAGCCAGTCGCCCGGGTCCAGCCCCAGCCCGCGCGCCAGGTCGACGTCCCGCGCGACGGACGCGATCCGGACGGGGAGCGGGACCGCGTCGCCCGCGAGCCCCGCCGGCGACCCCTTCCCGTCCCAGCGCTCGTACGCATGCCCCAGCGCGTGGACGACGGCCGGCTCGAGGCCGGCGCGGGCAGCGAGCATGGCGGCGACCTCGCAGTGGACGGCCAGGGGATCGCCGCGCAGGTCGGCGAGCCCCCGCGCCACGAGCCGGACGCGGCGAAGCGAGGGCTCGCCGGCGCCGACCGAGCGCACGAACCGCCCCACTGCCTCGCGGCCCGAGCCCATGACCACGGGCGCCATCGCAGCGTTGAAGGCGCGGTCGTCGCCCCCGGCCGCCGCGGCGGTCTCGCTCGCGTCGGCGGTGCAGCCGAGGAAGCGCAGGAGCGAGAACCGGTGCACGGCGCCGATCTCGTCCGCGCTCGCAGCCGAGCTCCTCCGCGAGCGCGACCGCGAGCACGCACGTCCGCAGCGCGTGGCCCAGCGGCTGGCCCGTGCCCAGGTCGGTGGCGAGCGAGACCGACGCGAGCAGCTCGGCGAGCCGGAACTGGCCGACCGGCGCCGATCGTGGCGAAGTGGTGTCCATCGCGCCGCGATCAGGATAGGGGGGTTTCCCACACTGTCTGGACCGACCCGAGTCGCGATACTCCGCGCCGTCGACCGATGAGTTCGAGGGAGGACGCCCGTCTCAGGGACGGAGCGAACGACGAAGGGGGACGACTGCATGGCTGACCAGACCGGACCGACGGACAGGCAACCGCCGAACGACGGCCGAGCGCCGCGCCGCGCACGAGCGCCTGTCCACGGGAGGGCTCGCCCGGTGGATGCGCGCGTGCGCCACGCACCCGTGGCGCGTCGTCCTCGCCTGGGTCGGGATCATCGCCGTCCTGATCGGGCTCGTCGCGACCGTCGGCGGCGGCCTGAAGGACGAGTTCTCGATCCCGGGCTCCGACACCCAGAAGGCGACCGACCTGATCGAGTCGGAGTTCGCGGCCGAGCAGGGCGGCGTCCTCAACCTCGTCTTCGCCGCGCCCGAGGGGCAGCGGCTCGACACGCCCGAGCGCAAGGAGGCGATCGAGGGCGTCATCGCCGAGCTGAAGACGCAGCAGTTCAAGCCGACCGAGGACACGGCGGGCATCGAGAGCGTCGGCGACCCCTTCAGCGACGCAGACGTTCTCGGACGACGGCCGGATCGCCTACGCCGAGGCGCAGTTCGACCGCGTCATCTACGACACGGACCGCGAGGCCGTCGTCGCCGTGGAGGACGCGGTGCGCGAGGCGGTCGAGCCCGCAGGCGTCACCGCCGAGTTCAACGGCGACGCCGAGTTCCCGCCGATCGAGCAGGGCACGCAGGAGCTGCTCGGCCTCCTGATGGCGCTGATCGTGCTGATCATCGTCTTCCGCACGTTCGTGGCGACGATGATCCCGATCGCGCTGGCGCTCACGGCGCTCGCGACGGCGTTCCTCCTGCTCTTCGTCCTCGCCGGTCTGACCGACATCAACACGATCACGCCGCTGCTCGTGTCGATGATCGGCCTCGGCGTCGGCATCGACTACTCGCTCTTCATCGTCACCCGCTTCCGGCAGCTGCTCCACGAGGGGTTGTCGTCGGCCGACGCCGCCGCCGAGGCCGGCGCCTCCGCGGGCAGGGCAACGATCTTCGCCGGGACCACGGTCGCGATCTCGGTCACGGGCCTCGCCTTCTTCGGCCTCGACTTCGTGACGAAGCTCGGGATCGGCTCGGCACTCGGCGTCCTCACCACGGTGCTGATCGCGAACTCGCTGCTGATCGCCGTGCTCGCGAAGCTCGGCCACAAGATCGACCGGCTGAAGATCCCGTTCCTCCGGCCGATCGACGACCGCGAGGAGGCCCGCGAGAAGACGCCGATCGCGCGCTGGGGCCGCTTCGTGACGCGGAACGCGAGGCCGGTGTTCGTCGTCCTGCTCGTCGTCGGCGTTCTGCTCGCGTCGACGTCGGCGCTCGTCCGGCTCGGCGCGTCCGACCAGGGGACCGCGCCCGACGTGCAGACGGCGCGCCGGGCGTACGACCTGCTCGCCGAGGGCTTCGGCGCCGGCTTCAACGGCCCGATCCCGATCGTCGTCGACGTCAACGGCGACGAGCAGGCACCCCAGCGGATCTACGACAGCGTGCGCAGCCTCCCGGGCGTCGCCTCGGCGGGCGAGCCGCAGTTCAACGACGAGGAGACGGTCGCGATCGTGTTCGTGACGCCGACCTCGGCGCCGCAGGACGAGGAGACGTCCGACCTCGTCGCACCGCCTGCGGGACGACGTGATCCCGGCGGCCGTCGAGGGCGGCGACGCGGTCGCGTACGTCTCCGGCCTCACCGCGGCGTTCGCCGACATCGCCGACCGGATCTACGAGCGCCTGCCGCTCTTCCTCCTCTACGTCATCGGCGTCACGTTCATCGTCCTGGCGATGGCGTTCCGCTCGATCGTGATCTCGCTGACCGCGGCGGTCACGACGCTCCTGTCCGCCTTCATCGGCTTCGGCGTGCTGACGCTCGTCATCCAGGAGGGGTACCTGCTCGAGCTGACCGGGCTCGACCGGACGGGGCCGATCGAGACGTTCGTGCCCGCCGATCGCCTTCGCGATCCTCTTCGGGCTCTCGATGGACTACATGGTCTTCCTCATGAGCCGCATCCGCGAGGAGCACGTGCACGGCCTCTCGACGCGGGAGGCGGTCGAGCACGGGATCGCGGCGATCGGCCGGGTCATCGTGGCCGCGGCCGTGATCATGGGCACGGTCTTCGCGGCCTTCATCCTCACGAGCGACCGGATCTCGAAGGAGTTCGGGCTCCTGCTCGCGGTCGCGATCCTGACCGACGCCCTCGTCGTGCGCATGACGCTCGTCCCCGCGTTCCTCACGCTCATGGGCGAGAAGTCCTGGTACATCCCGCGCTGGCTCGACCGGATCCTGCCGAACATCACCATCGAGTCGCCCCACGAGGGCCAGGCGGCCGAGCCGGCTCCGGTGGACCTCACGCCGGAGGCCGCGCGCCGGTAAGCCTCTCGTGTGCCCCCTGCGCCTGCAGGGGGCACACGCTCACTCGAACGAGTGCTCTGCGGGCCCGGGGGTTGCCTTCGGTCACCGACCGGCCTAGGTTCGACGGAGCGGAGTCGTCCGTCCGCTTCCGCCCCCCGCCGCAAGGAGCGTGATGTCTCGTCTCCGCACCCTCGCCGTCCTCGCGACCCTCGCGGGCGCGTCCCTCGTCGGCGCCGCCTCCGCGTCCGCCGCCGGCACCATCGTCTTCGACGGATCGCCGGGCACCGGCGCCCCGCCCGCGACGCTCGGGCCGTACTCGATGATCCCGCTCCCGCCCGACGAGCGGCCCCTCGGCGACCTCGTCACCGACGTCGCGTCGCCGTCCGGCCCGGTCGGCTTCTCTCCCGCGCTCGAGCACCTGCGGGTCGCCCAGGGCTGGGCGACCTGGAGCCACGGCTACGCCGGCGACGTCTACATGACCGACCCGGCGCTCAGTGCCACCCTCACCCTGCCGCCGGGCACGTCGGCCTTCTACCTCTACGCCGAGCCGAACCCGTTCGCGATCTTCACGATCCGGGCGACCGCGGACGACGGCACGACGTCGGGCCCGATCGCCGTCGACGGCTTCGCCGGCGCGCAGTACTACGGGTTCTACGGGACCGGCGGGAAGCACGTCGAGACGATCACCGTCAGCTCCGACATCGACTTCGCGATCGGCGAGTTCGGGATCAACGGCTCTGCGCGGAACTACGTCGGCCTCGGCGACTCCTACTCGTCGGGCGAGGGCGTGCCGCCGTTCTCCGCCGGCACGGACGGCCCCGGCAACCACTGCCACCGCTCGCCGCAGGCCTACGCCTACGTCCTCGCGGCGCGCTACGGCATGGCGCCGCAGTTCTACGCCTGCAGCGGCGCGGTCACGTCGAACCTCACGACGACCTTCCAGGACGACCAGCCGCCGCAGCTCACCCGCGAGGGCGTCGATTCCGAGGCGGACCTCGTGACGCTGACGATCGGCGGCAACGACGCCGGCTTCTCCGACACGCTCAAGGCCTGCATCGGCCAGAAGCTGAAGGCCGACGCGTTCAACGCCGCGCTCCCCGCCCCCGGCCACTGGATCGGGCTCGACATGGAGCCGAGCTGCGCGAAGTCCGACTCGTTCAGGGCCGCGGTCGAGCAGCGGATCGACAACGTCTTCCTGCCGGTCCGCGACACGTATTCGCAGATCAAGTCGGCTACGGGCCCGGACACGTCCGTCATGGCCGCGAACTACCCGCACCTCTTCCCTGACGACCACGACGACCAGGACTGTCTCGCACTCGAGTTCATCCTCACGAACGACACGCAGGACTGGATGAACGACGCCGGCGACCGCCTCGCCGGGACGCTCCTGGCGGCCGCGATCTCGGCCGGCGTCACCTCCGTCGACGTCCGGGGCTTCTTCGCCGGGCACGAGATCTGCGGCGAGGACGGCGGCTGGATCAACGGCCTGAGCACGGCGTCCGGCAACGGCGGTGCCTGCACCTGGGAGGTCCTCGGGCGGTGCATCATCCCCGGGCTCCCGGTGGTCGGCTCGTTCCACCCGAACGCGTCGGGCCACGCGAGCGGCTACGCCGCCGCGTTCGCCGCGTCCATCGACTCCGCCGTCGACCCGAACGACGCCGGCTTCCCGCGCAACCCGTTCGCGCTGCGGCGTACGGTGGCGATCCCGGCCGTCGGCGTCGGCACGCTGACCGCCCTGCCGCTCACGCCGGGGCCCGAGGACTGCTCGGGCACCTTCCGGGCCGGCCAGGAGGTCGCGGTGTCCGGCGGCGGGTTCGTGCCCGGCACGCCGGTCCAGCTGTACGCGAGCTCGATGGGCTTCGGCACGACGCCGGAGCTCCTCCTCGCGACCCTGACGGCGGACGCGAACGGCGACGTGTCGACCGTCGTCCGCATCCCGCTCGCCGCCACCGGGTTCCGGCCCGAGGGCGCGACCGCAGGGATCGTCTTCCTCGACGCGCTCGGCCTCGGCACGGCGGTCGACCACCTCGACGACGTCGCCATGGTCGGGCTCTCCGCGCCGGGCGGCAGCTGCGGCACCGTCGAGGAGCTGCCGTTCGCAGGCTTCCTGCCTCCGGTGCGGAACCTCCCGGCCCTCAGCCCCGCGAACCCCGGGCGTTCCGTGCCGGTGAAGTTCACGGTGCCGGGCAGCAACGGCACGATCGAGAGCGTGCTCGCGCCGGGCTACCCGCAGTCGGCGCCCGTCTCGTGCTCGGCCACGACGCTGCCGGACACGGGCGAGCCGACGACACGCGAGGGCGCGCTCGCGCTGCCGCCGAGCGACGTCTACGAGTACGTCTGGAAGACCGACCGCGACTGGCGCGGCTGCCGCGCGCTGCTCGTGAAGCTCGTCGACGGCAGCCTCCACAAGGCGGTGCTCCAGTTCGGCGCATGACGCGCACCGCGCACCGACGCCGCAGCGTCTCCGCCGTCCTCGCGGCGGGGGCGCTGCTGGCGCCCGGTGCGGGGTGCGGCGGGGACGACACCCCGGCGGGCGGCGATCCGGACGGGAGGCGGCTCGGGGCGCTCGCGGGCGACGGCGTCTTCGCGGCACTCCCCGAGGGCGCGACCGAAGTCGTGACCGAGCGCCGCGAGGCACGCTACCGCGAGCCGGGCTTCGGCGGCGGCGGCTGGGACGGGCCTGCGTTCGTCGTCACGTTCACGGCGTCGACGACGCCGGAGGAGGTGTACGCGTTCTACGCGCAGCGCGCGGAGGCGGCCGGCTGGACGCCCACGGCCGAGGGACGGCTCGGCCTCGCCGACCGCTGGGCGAAGACGTTCCCGAACGGAGCGCCGGCGACGCTGTCGCTCGCGCTGCTGGACGACGCGTCGCCGGCGCGGTACCGGCTCTCGGGCGGGATCGCACCCGCGCCGGGCTGAGCCCTACGCGGGCGCCCCTTCGGCCGCGGCCGCCCGTTCGAGCTCCGCGATCTCGATCTTCTTCATCTGGAGCATCGCGGCCATGACCCGCTGGGCCTTCGCGGTGTCGGGATCGGAGAGCAGCTCGGTGAGACGCCGCGGGACGATCTGCCAGGACAGGCCGAACTTGTCCTTGAGCCAGCCGCACGGGCCCTGCTCGCCGCCCTCGCTGAGCGTGCTCCAGTAGGAGTCGACCTCGTCCTGGTCCCCGCACTCGACCTCGAACGAGATCGCCTCGCTGAACGTGAAGTCCGGCCCGCCGTTGAGCGCGACGAAGCGCTGCCCGTCGAGCTCGAAGGTCACGGTCATGACCGTGCCCGCCGCCCGCGGCCCCGCCTCGCCGTAGTGCGTGACGTCGACGATCCGCGAGTTCGGGAACACGGAGACGTAGAACTCCGCGGCGTCCTCGCCCTCGGTGTCGAACCACAGGAAGGGCGTGATCTTCTGCATGGGTTGTCCTCCTTCGCCGGGTGTCGTCAGTGCAGACCGCCGCAGCGACGGAAACTCATCGCGGCGCGCCGCTAGACGGCCGCCCCCTTCATCGACTCGACGTAGCCGCGCACGTCCGCGACCGGCTCGGAGTACGCGTCGCCGAGCGTCTCCTCCATCCGGGCCATGTAGTCCTCTGCCCACTCGGGGAACGGGTAGTCGATGACACGGAGGAACTCGAGCGTCGCGGCCACGCGGATGTCGGCGATCGAGGGGTGCTCGCCGCCGATGAACGGCCGCCCGGCGAGGAAGAACGTGTTGTAGACCTCGAGCGGCCCGGCGAGGGCCTCCTGCGCATCGCGCTGCGCCTTCGCCTTCAGCTCGTCGTCGACGTCCGCGGTCCCCACCTCGCCCGGGTACTGCCCGAAGCCGAGCGCGGGGTAGGTCGCCCGCGTGAGCAGCGGGTAGAAGGTGCCGATGAGGTAGAACATCGCGCTGTCCGTCATCGCCCGCTCCCCCGGATCGGTGGGGTAGAAGCGGTCGAGGTGGTGCTTGTTGCAGAGGTACTGCATGATCGCGCAGCTCTCCCAGAGCGCGCCCTTGGGCAGGCCCTCCTCCTCCAGCAGCGGCGTGAGGTCGGCCGGGTCCTTCGCGAGGAACTCCGGGGTGCTCTTCTTGCCCCAGACGTCCAGCTCCTCGAACTCGAGGCCCGCGGCGCGGACGAAGATCCGCGTCGTCAGGTTGTTCACGCTTGGCTTGAGGATGCTCAGCGTGTGTGCGGCCATGTCTTCCTCCCTGTGGGGTCTGTCGCCTACTCCCGGTACGGCTGCTTCGGCGAACGGTTTTCCGACAGCGACGCCCGCGATCGTGACACGAGCGCCTCGATCGCGTCGGCGAGATGCTCCTCGGCGATGTTGTAGTCGCCCCGCTCGACGCGGAGCCCGTGCGCCTCGAGCAGCACCTCGGCGTGCGTGAAGCCGTGGGGCGGCTCGAAGCGGTACGACGCGAGCTCGATCAGCAGCCCGAGCGGGTCCTCGAAGTAGATCGAGTCCATGAAGCCCCGGTCCTTGGGGCCGCTGTGCCGGATCCCGCGTTCGTCGAGCCGCTCGACGACCTGTCGGAACGTCGCCTGCGAGACGTCGAACGCGAGGTGGTGCACGGCGCCGATCGCCGTCGAGGTGCGGCTCGGGTCCGGCGTCCGCTCCTCGTTCGTGAACACCGTGATGAGCCGCCCGTCGCCGGGGTCGAAGTAGAGGTGGCTCTCCGACTCGTTGTCGAGGTTCGGCTGCTCGAACACGAAGGGCATGCCGAGCACGCCCTCCCAGAAGCCGATCGACGTCTCGCGATCGGCTCCGACGATGGTGATGTGGTGGACCCCTTGCGTCTGGAGCTTCCGCATCAGCGGTGAACGAGTCTGGACTTGTACTCGCTGCGCTGCAAGCTGCCGAAGGCGACGAGCTCGATGCGCGTCTGGACGACGAGCACCTCGCGCAGGCGCGCCCTGATCGCCTCGGCGAGCGCCTCGTCCTCGCCCCTACCGGACGCAAGCTCGACGGCGACGGGGAGCGGCGGCTCCTGCTTGACGCCGGGCTGCTCGGGCTTCACCGCGATCTGGCCGCTGACCGCCGGCGCGAACGAGCTCACCACGTCGCGGACGGCCGACGGGAAGACGTTCACGCCGCGCACGATCAGCATGTCGTCGGTCCGGCCCAGACAGCGGACGCGCGGGCCGGTGCGGCCGCAGGGGCACGGGCGCGTCCGCACGACCACGTGGTCGCGCGTGCGGAAGCGGAGGAGCGGGGCGGCTCGGTGCCGGAGGTGCGTGAGCACGAGCTCGCCCTCGGCCCCGTCCTCCATCGGGACGGCCGCGCCCGTGTCCGGATCGATCAGCTCGGCGTGGACGAAGCCGCGCGCGCCGAGGTGCATCCCGTCCTGCTCCTCGCACTCGCCCCAGAGCGAGACGCCGATGTCGCCGATCCCCATCGCCTCGGTCACGCGCGCCCCCCAGCCCTCCTCGAGCCGCGCGCGGAACGCCGGCTCGCCGCCGCCCGGCTCGCCCGCGACGAGCACGCGCTCGACACTCGAGCGGTCGAAGTCGCGCTCGAGCAGGTACGCCGCGTACGACGGCGTGAGCACGACCGCCTCCGGCCCCAGGACCTCGACGGCGCGGATCAGCCGCTCCGTGTTCCCGGTCCCGACGGGGACGTGCACGAGGTCGAGCCGGTCGAACGACGCGAGCGCGGCGCCGGCGACGAAGGGGCCGGCGTTGTAGGTCGAGACGATGCGCTGGCCGGCGCGGATCCCGGAGGCGGCGTAGCTGCGCGCCGAGCCGGTGATCCAGTTGTCGAGGTCGCCCGCGGTGAGCGGGATCCAGCTCGGCGTCCCGGTGGTGCCGCTGGTCGAGTAGATCCGGACGAGCTCGGACGGGTCGGCCGCGAGGTGCGCGCCGAAGGGGCGCTCCTCGGTGACCGTCGCCCGCAGCTCCGCCTTCTCGGTCAGCGGCAGCTCGGCGATCCGGTCGAGCCCGCCGACGTCGAGGCCGGCGAGCTTCTCGCGGTAGAACGGCGAGCGCTCGAGCAGGTAGGCGACCTGGGCGCGGTAGCTCGCGTCGTCGAGCGCGAGCTGCTCGTCCCACGGCAGCCGCTCGGGGTCAGTCATCCCGGTACTCGACGGACTCCTCCGCTGCGCGCGCGAGATGGAGGCCGAGCGGCTGCTCGCGCTCCTCGGCGAGGTGGGCGAGCAGGCTCGCGGTGCGCGCGAGGATCGGGATCGCCTTCACCGAGGCGGGCGGGAAGCCGAGGTCGAGCAGGACGGCCGCGATCGGCAGCGACACGTTCATCGGGAGCGGCCGCTCCCACTCGGCCGCGACGGCATCGCGCAGCTCCCGCGCGCGCCGGACGTGCTCGCCCGCGACCCTGCGCTCGTCGGCGAGCGCGAGGATCCGCTCGGCGCGCGGGTCGAGCGGCGCGTGCACCGGATGGCCGAAGCCGGGGACGCGGCCCCCCGCGGCGCGGATCTCGCGCGCGACCTCTCTCGGGTCGCGGCCCGAGGCGAGCAGCACCGCGCACTCCTCGGCCGTCCCGAGCACGACGGGCCCCGCGCCGAGGATCCCGGCGGCGACGGCACCCTGTAGCGAGCCGGGATCGGCCGCGAGCGTCATCCGCGCCGCGACGTTCGTCGGCATCAGCCCGTGCTCGGCGATCGCGACGAGCAGCAGGTCGAGGAAGTACCGCTGCTCCTCCGTCGGCTCCTCCCCCGTGAGCAGCAGGTGGAAGTACTCCGTGAAGGTGAGCCGGCCCATCAGGTCGCCGGCGAGGTCGCGTCCGCGCACCTCGACCCGGTCGGGGAAGGCCTGCGCGATCCGCGTCACCGCGCGCTCGTCAGACAAGCCGCGCCCCCGCGACCATCGCCTCGAGCTTCGCCAGCGCCCGATCCCGCGGGAGGTACTTCATCCCGCAGTCGGGCGCGACGACCAGCCGCTCGCGCGGGACGACCTCGAGCGCGCGGCGAAGGCGCTCCGCCACGCGCTCCGGCGTCTCCACCTCCGGTGAGCCGAGGTCGAGCACGCCGAGCACGATCGTCTTGCTCGGCAGGGCCTGCAGGACCTCCGGGTCGAGGTCCGGCTGCGCCGCCTCGAGCGAGACGTGGGTCGCCGTGCAGCCGTCGAGCTCGGCGAGGAACGGATAGCCGGGGAGGCGGTCGTGGACGATGTGCGCGTAGCCGAAGCACGTGTGGAGGACGGTGTCGCCCTCGATCCCGTCGAGCGCGCGGTCGATCGCCTCGAGCGCGTAGGCGCGCGCCGGCTCGGGCCGCGCCTGCAGGTACGGCTCGTCGATCTGCACGACGTCGGCGCCCGCCGCCTTCAGGTCGCGCAGCTCGTCGTTGACGGCCTCGGCGTACGCGAGCGCGAGGCTGCGGGCGTCGCCGTAGTGGTCGTCCTGCGCCTGCTGGGTCATCGTGAACGGGCCCGGGACGGTGATCTTGATCCGCCGCGTCGTCAGGGAGCGCAGGAACTCGACGTCCCGAACCTCGACCGGCCGCGTCCGCCGGATCGGGCCGACGACGCGAGGCACCGGGTTCTCGTGGCCGGTGCGGTCGATCGCGACTCCGGGCGGGTCGAGCTGCACGCCCTCGAGTGCGGTCGCGAAGCGGTTGGAGTAGCTCTCGCGCCGCATCTCGCCGTCGGTGACGACGTCGACGCCGGCGCGCTCCATGTCCGCGACCGCGAGCCGTGTCGCGTCGTCCTGCGCCTCCTCGAGGTACGGCTCGGGGACGCGCCAGAGCTCCAGCGCCCGGACGCGCGGCGGCAGCCGGGCCCCGAGGCGCTCCCGGTCGATCAGCCAGTCGGGCTGCGGGTAGCTCCCGACGACCGTCGTGACGAGCGGAGCGGCAGCCACGCGGCGAGTCTAGTGGGCTGCAGCGGCCGCGCGGGACCGCAGGAGCGCGAGCAGCCCGCCCGCAAGGAGCATCTCGCGCTCGCCGGGCGAGAGCGTCAGCTGAAGGCCGATCGACCGGCCGGCTGCGGTCGCCGTCACCGCCTCGGCGCCCGTCTCGACCGCCTCCCGCGCACCCTCGATGCGCCACGTGTCGCCGACGGCGACGCCGTCCAAATCGGCCTCGTCTGCGAACGTCAGCGGAAGGATCCCCTGGCAGATCAGGTTGCGTCGGTGGATGCGCGCGAAGCTCCTCGCGACGACGGCCCGGATGCCGAGGTCGAGCGGCGCGATCGCGGCGACCTCGCGCGACGAGCCCTGCCCGTAGTTGTGCCCGCCGACGATCAGCCCGCCGCCCCACGCGCGCGCCCGCGCCGGGAACTCCGGGTCCTGGCGGCGGAACATCCATTCGGCGCACGCGGCGGCGTCCGACCAGAGGCTCATGCCGATCGCGCCGTCCGGGGCCATGTCGCCGGTGGAGATGTCGTCGCCGACGACGACCGCGACCCGTCCCTCGATCGTCTCGGGCACGGGCCGTCCCGGCGGCGGCGAGACGATGCTCGCGCCGCGAGTGACGTCGAGCGTCGCGCGCCTCGGCTGCGGGCGGCGGCAGGACGATCTGCGCGTCGACGAGGCCGGGGTCGCCGGTGGCGGGCGCGAGCGCGGGCGGCGTTCCGAGCGTCCGCGGGTCGGTGATCTCCCCGTGCAGCGCGGTGGCCGCGGCCGTCGCGGGCGAGCAGAGGTAGACGGCGTCGTCCTGCGTCCCGCTCCGCCCCGGGAAGTTGCGGTTGAACGTGCGCACCGAGGGCAGGCCGGCCGCCGGCGCCTGGCCGACGCCGATGCACGGGCCGCAGACGGGCTCGAGCATGCGCGCCCCCGCCGCGACGAGGTCGCGGTAGACGCCGCTGCGCGCGATCGTGTCGAGGATCTGGCGCGATCCCGGCGTCACCGTCAGCTGGACGTCCGGCGGCAGCGTTCGCCCGCGCAGCACCGCGGCGACGACGGCGAGGTCCTCGTACGACGAGTTGACCGACGAGCCGACGCAGACCTGGGCGGTACGCGTGCCCGCGACGTCGCGCACCGGGACGACGTTCCCCGGCGAGCTCGGCAGCGCGATCAGCGGCTCGAGCGCGGCGAGGTCGATCACCTCGACGCGGTCGTACTCCGCGCCCACGTCCGGCCCGAGCTCGATCCAATCTCCGCCGCGCCCCTGCGCCTCGAGCCACTCGCGGACGCGCCCGTCGCTCGGGAAGACCCCGGTCGTCGCCCCGGTCTCGACGACCATGTTGCAGATCGTGGCGCGCTCGGTCGCCGACAGCGTCGCGACGCCGTCGCCGAAGAACTCGAAGATCGCCCCGACCCCGCCGCGCACGCCGAAGCGGCGCAGCAGCTCGAGGATCACGTCCTTCGCCTCGACCCAGTCGGAGAGCGCGCCGTCGAGGCGGACGCCCACGATCTCCGGCGCGGCCGTCACGAACGGATGCCCGGCCATCGCGACCGCGACCTCCAGCCCGCCCGCGCCGATCGCGAGCGAGCCGACGGCGCCCGCGGCCGTCGTGTGGGAGTCCGCGCCGAGGAGCAGCGCGCCGGGCCGCGAGAACCGCTCGAGGTGCACGTAGTGCGAGATCCCGTTGCCGGGCCGCGAGAAGTGCAGTCCGTAGCGGGCCGAGAACTCGCGCAGGTAGCGGTGCGCCTCCATGTCCCGCGTGTCGAGCTGGAGCACGTTGTGGTCGACGTACATCACCGCGAGCGGGACGGCGGCGCGGTCGACGCCGAGCGCCTCGAACTGCATCGCGCACATCGTCCCGGTCACGTCCTCGATCAGGATCTGGTCGACCGAGAGCTCGAGCTCCTCGTCCGTCCCGCCGACGAGGTGGGCGTCGAGCAGCTTCCGCACGAGCGTGCGCGGCGTGCGATCCTCGGCGCTCAATGGACCGGCCGCTCGCTGACGAGGCGCGGCGCCTTGCCCTCGGGTCGTCGCTCACACGCCAGGCGCGCCGGCTCGCGCCGCAGCCGCTCGAGGGCGAGGATGCGCTGCTCGCCGCGGCGGACGCGCTGGCAGCGGCGGCGCATCGGGACGTCCGCTTCGACCCTCCCTACCCGGGCGTGGGCGAGCCGGAGGGGACGCGGCTTCTCCTTGCCTGCCGGGCCTACCGCGACGGCGAGGAGCTCGGCACCGTCTTCACGGCGCTGATCGCCGGGCGCGAGCCGGCCGTCTCCGTCGCCCCGCCGGGCACGCCGTTGGGCCCGCACGGCTAGACGGTCAGCGGCGCGTCGCGCATGGGCAGCCGCTGCCGCGCGCCGTCGGCGAGGACGAGGCCGAACCCGTGCCCTTCCACGATCGTGCGGATCTCGTCGACGTGCAGCGAGCCATGGCGCTCGAGGACGAGCGCAGGGCGGCCGTCGTCCTCGCGCGCGAGCCGGTGGAAGGCGAGGATCGACGTCGACATCGGCAGGTGCCGCGGATACGTCGCGCGCACTGCACCCTCGTCCCGGTGGCCGATCAGGACGAAGCCGTCGGCGTCCCCGAAGTCGTCCTGGATCCCGCGGAGGTCGTAGTGCGCGGGCTCGACGCGGCCCGTGAGCCCGCTCGACACGTTCGCGGAGGTGATGAAGAGGTAGTCGAGCCCGGCGCGGCCGAGGACGTCGTCGAGGAGCTCGTTCGACGGGCACCGCTCCCCGGGGGCGATCAGCTGCGTCGTCCGGATCTCGCAGTCGAGCGAGGAGAGGTGCGCCGGGATGCCCGCGCGCGCAGGCCCCCGGAAGCCCATCGGCCCGACCGCGAAGCACTCGTCCATCACCGCGAGCACCTGCGTCGCGCGACAGCTGCTCGGGCAGCTGCGACCAGTCGAACAGCGCGTCGACGCGGTCGCGCGTCGTCGTGACGCTCCCGACCTGGTTCTCGGGCCGGCCCTTGAGCAGGTTGACGCGGACGACGGCGCGCCGGTCCGGGTGCGCCGCGATCGCGCAGAAGTTCCCGAAGCTGTAGGCGAGCGCGGCGCCCTGAACGCGTGGCGCGTGCGGCGAGCTCGCGGTCGATCCCGTCGGCGAGGTCGAGCGTGGTCGCGTGCCAGTCGATCTCGGCGATCGCGCGCAGCGATTCGCCGTCGACCTCGTCCACGAGCAGCGCCGCGACCTGGGCCAGCGGCTGGGCCTGCTGCTCGCGCTCGAGGTGGACGCTCTCGTCGACGCCGGCCCGCGTCGCGACCGCGTACTCGAGGCAGTCGGCGAGCGCGATCCAGGCCGCGTGCATGAGATCGGGCGCGCTGCCGACGGTCGTCCACGACGGACGTCCCTCGACGGTGGCGGTGAAGCGGACGCGGACGATGCCGTGCGCGCGGTCCCGTCCCTGCGCCACCTGCGCACGGAAGTCGCTCGTCAGCACGCGCGAGAGCGCCGGGTAGGCCGGCAGCAAGGCGCTGCGGAGCGCGCGCTCGAGCGCGTCGAGCGGACCGCCGCCGGAGGCCTCGCCGCGCAGGATCTCGCCCCCGACGGCCACCTCGGCCGACCCGTGCGAGCTCGTCCCCGAGCCGTCGTCCCGGATCCGCGACTCGACGGCGTAGGCGCGCGCCTCGAACGGCCGCACGTAGCCGTCGCTCGCGCGCCGGACGAGCAGCTCGAACGACGCCTCCGCGTCCTCGAAGCGGAAGCCCTCGCTCTCGAGCTCCTTGATCTTCAGCGCGAGCTCGCGGGCGAGCGGCCCGTCGGGATCGAGCTCGAGCCCGTGCGCGCGCGCCGTCTCGATCACGTTGTTGCGCCCGCTCAGCTCGCTGATCAGGACGCGCCGCTCGTTGCCGACGCTCGCAGGATCGACGTGCTCGTACGTGCGCGGGTCGATCGAGATCGCCTGGACGTGGATCCCGCCCTTGTGCGCGAACGCGGCGTCGCCGACGAACGGCAGCCGCGGGTTGGAGGGCAGGTTCGCGATCTGGTCGATGGACGCCGAGAGCCCGGTCAGCTCGTCGAGGTGCTCGGCGGCGGCGCACGTGCGGCCCAGCTTGAGCACGAGGTTCGGGATCACCGAGCAGAGGTTCGCGTTGCCGACGCGCTCGCCGTAGCCGTTGATCGTCCCCTGCACCTGGCGCGCGCCGGCAGCGACCGCGGCGAGCGTGTTCGCGACCGCGAGCTCCCCGTCGTTGTGGACGTGGACGCCGACCGCGGTCAGGTCCCGCGCGACCACGTCGGCGACCGCGGCGGCGAGCTCGTCCGGCTGCGAGCCGCCGTTCGTGTCGCAGAGGACGACCCAGTCCGCGCCTGCCTCGGCCGCGGCCTCGAGGACCGCGAGCGCGTAGTCGCGGTTCGCGCGCAGGCCGTCGAAGAAGTGCTCGGCGTCGACGACCACCTCCTTGCCGTGCGCCTTCAGGAACGCGACGGAGTCGGCGACCATCGCGAGGTTCTCCTCGAGCGTCGTGCGCAGGACGTCGGTGACGTGGAAGTCCCACGACTTGGCCACGATCGCGACCGTCGGCGTGCCGGCGTCGACGAGCTGCCGGAGGTTGCGGTCGTCCTCGGCGCGGATCCCCGCGTGGCGCGCGCTCCCGAAGGCGCTCGCGCGCGCGTGCTCGAGCGGCTCCTCGCGGAGCGCGGCGAAGAACTGCTCGTCTTTCGGGTTCGAGCCGGGCCAGCCGCCCTCGACGTAGTCCACGCCGAACGCGTCGAGCCGCCGTGCGATCTCGAGCTTGTCCTGCAGCGTCAGCGAGATCCCGGCGCCCTGGGTGCCGTCACGCAGCGTGCAGTCGTAGATCGCGACCCGGCCGTCCAGGCTTCGACCCTACGGCCTCGCGCCGGATCGCACAAGCAGGGCGCGAAGCGCGTCGATCGTGTCCGCCTCGGCCGCGTCCTTGTCGGGCCGGTAGCGCTTCACGCGCGCGAAGCGGAGCGCGACGCCGCCGGGGTATCGCGTCGAGGCCTGCACGCCGTCGAGCGCGATCTCGACGACGAGCTCCGGCCGCACGAACACCGCGATCCCCTCCCGGCGCGCCTCCCGCGCGAGCAACTCGCTCGTCTGCCACTCGAGCAGCGCGTCCGTCATGCCCTTGAACGTCTTCCCGACCATGACGAACCCGCCCGTTTCCGCGTCGCGGGCGCCGAGGTGGAGGTTCGACAGGCGTCCCTGCCGCCGCCCGTGGCCCCACTCGGCGCCGAGCACGACGAGGTCGTACGTCCGCACGGGCTTCACCTTGCGCCAGGCCTTGCCGCGCCGACCGGCGACGTACGGCGAGGCAGCGTCCTTGACGACCACGCCCTCGTGCCCGGCATCCAGCGCCTGCTCGAGCACGCGCTCGCCCTCGACGGGATCGGACGTGAGCACGCGGGGGACCTGGAGCTCCGGCGCAACCGCGGCGAGCCGCGCCGCGCGATCCGCGAGCGGGGCGTCGAGGAGGTCCTCGCCGTCGACGTGGAGCAGGTCGAAGAGGAACGTGACGACGCCCTCGGGCGCCCCCTCGCGGTCGATCCGCGAGACCGTGTCCTGGAAGGCGGCCGGGCCCTCTTCGCCCATCCACAGCGCCTCGCCGTCGAGCACCGCCTGGCGCACCGGCAGCCGCCGTACCGCGGTCGCGATCCCGGGGAGCGCGTCGGTGATCTCGTTGAGGTTGCGCGTGTAGATCCGCGTCTCGTCGCCGCGGCGGTGCACCTGGATGCGAATCCCGTCGAGCTTCCACTCCACCGACGCGAGCTCGAAGCTCGCGACCGCCTCCGCGACCGTCTCGGCCGTGGACGCGAGCATCGGCAGCACCGGCCGGAAGAGCTCGAAGCCGACGTCGCGTAGCCCCTCCTCGCCGCCCGCGAGCGCGAGCGCCGCCGTCCCCGGCAGGTCGCCCGACAGCATCAGCGCGCGGCGCACGACCTCGCCGGGGACGTCGGCCGCCTTCGCCACCGCGTCCCCCATCAGCCCGGCGAGCGCGCCCTGCCGCAGCTCGCCCGTGAGCAGGCGCCGGACGAAGTCCGCCTCGTCCGCGGTAGAGCGGCGGAGCAGGTCGGACAGCGCCTCGCGCCGCACCCCGGCCGACCCGCTCCCGGTCGCGGCCTGGACGGCCTCGATCGCCCCGTCGAGGTCGGCGACCGTGAGCGACGGCACGGCCGCCGGCTCCTCGCGCAGCCCGAAGACCGTCGCGTAGCCGACCCCGACGCGTCCCTGACGCGGCGCCCCGGCGAGGAAGCCGACCACGACCGGCACCTCCCCCGGATCGAGGCGCCGCAGCAGCCCCGCGATCACGGCGACCTTCCGCGACCGCGCGCTTGTGGTTGCGACCTCCTGTGAGACCGCGACGACGTCGGCGAGCAGCGTCACGCCGGGAGTGTGGCGGCCGGGGGAGGAGCCGCGCGCTCCTCCCCCGGCTGCGCCTTACGTGTTCGCGAGCGCCTCGAGCGCCGCCCGGAGCGCCGCGAACTCCGGCTCGCGGAGCTGGCTCGCCAGCGCGTGGAGCTGCGCCGACGCGGCGTCGTGCTGGCCTGCGGCGGCGAAGTCCTCGGCCCGATCGACGAACTTGTCGATCTGCGCGAGCGTCTTCGCGTCGACGTCGCCCGCCCGGACGAGCTGGTCGCGGAACGAGCGGACGACGTTGAAGCTCGGCTGGATCGTGAACTGCGTCTGGTGCTGCGGCGTGAGCCGGTCGAACTGCACCTCGGCCGCGGCCGCGATCTCGTTCGACGACAGCTCGGCGGTCGGCGTCAGCTTCCAGACGTCGAAGCCGCGCGCGATCTCGCTGCCGAAGATCCGGCCGTTGTAGTAGTAGGACGACCAGAGGCCGCCGAGCACGAGGCTCGCGCTGCTGATCGGCCCGCGGTCGTAGTACCCGATCTCCTTCGGATTCGCCGAGTCGGTGAAGTCGATCACCGAGACGCCGGCCTGGTACCACGCCTGCGTGATGATGTCGCGGCCCGGCACCGGGACGAGCGACGGCAGGTGCGACACGCAGTTCTCCTGGTTCGTCTGCGACGCCGGCATCTTCACGTACGACTTGAAGACGAACTGGCCGCCGGCGATGTCGTAGATCGCGTTGGCGCCCCAGCTGAGGTCGTCCGTCACGCGGCAGCGGGCAGCCGTGCCGCCGCCCCACTCGTCGGTGAAGATGACCTTGCTCCCGTCGTTCGAGAACGTGGCTCCGTGCCAGTACGCGAAGCGCGGGTCGGCGACCGCCGAGATCCGCGTCGGGTGCTCGGGGTCACTGATGTCGATCAGGATGCCGTTCCCCTCGCACGCCCCGGCCGCGATGTCCTGCGCGGGGAAGACGGTGATGTCGTGGCACGAGTCCGTGGACGGCGTCGGCGACCAGTTCGTGCCCGACGGATGCTGGGGGGTCGTCGGCGCGTTCTGCAAGCCGTTGATGATGTCGCCGACCTGCATCAGCCGCGCCTTGTGCACGACGGCGGCGTTCTGCGGCGCCGCCAGGGGGACCTTGATCACCTCGACGAGGAACTGAGACTGCCCCTGGTCGGTCTGCGGCGTCGTCAGGGGAGCCGTCAGCCCCATGCACCCTGCCAGCTCGGTCGCCGGGCGGACTCCACCGGTGCCGCTGACGTAGACGTAGAGGTTCGCGTCGTCGTGCGGGCTCTTCAGGATCGTGTGCGTGTGCGAGCCGCGGCAGGTCTGCACCGTCGCGACCTGCACGGGCGAGGCGATGTTCGAGATGTCGAAGATGCGCACGCCGCGGAAGCGGAGCGGGCTGCCCGTAGGAGCCGACGGCGCACCGCAGTCGGTGCGCGCCCGCGTCTCCTCGGCGGACATGAAGAGCAGGTTCCTGTAGACGGAGACCTCGCCCTGGCCGCCCGGGCACACGACCGCGGTGACGAGCGACGGGTTGTCGGGATCGGAGATGTCGTAGATCTGGAAGCCGTTGAAGTTGCCGATGAAGGCGTGGTCGCCCTCGAACGCGAGGTCCGAGTTGACGAACGCGAAATCGCCGGGATTCGCGGAGAAGAACCCGGCCGGCTTGTTCTGGTGCGCCGTGAGGTCGACACCGAGCTTCGCGACGCCCGGCGCCGGACTGTCGATGAAGCCTGCTGAAAGGTTCGCGCGCGGGTCGTTCGGGTTGTGAAGTGCCGCTCCGGCGGCGGTCGTCAGCCCGCCCAGGACCAGCAGCGACGCGGCGGCAGCAATCGTGCGGCGGAGCCGCCGATGCCGCCGTCCCGGGAATCGTTCGAACACCATCCCCCTCCTGTCTCTCCCAGTGACTGTCGGTATAGGCGAGCCTATACTCGGCGACAGCCGATGAGCAACGGCGCGTTGAGGCACATCAACAGGGGGGCGGTGTTCGTGGCGGCGGCGATCGCGGGCCTCGGGCTCGCCGCGTGCAGCGGCGGCGGCGACGAGCAGGTCGAGGGTCAGACGACGGGCGAGGTCGCACCGAACATCGTGCAGCCCGGCGCGCCGGGCGAGCCGTCGCAGACGCTCTCGGCCGAGGACCTGGCCAACCTGCCCAAGGAGCGGTACACCGACGCCGACGTCGGCTTCATGCAGGGGATGATCCACCACCACGCCCAGGCGCTTCGTATGACGGCGCTCGTCCCGCGGCGGACGGACACCGCGGACATCCGGCTCCTCGCGCGCCGGATCGACGCGTCGCAGGTGACGGAGATCGAGCAGATGCGGCGCTGGCTGACCACGCGCGGCGAGCCCGCGCCGATCCTCCACCGCGCGCACGGGCACGCGCACGGGATCGGCCAGGGCCAGATGCCGGGGATGCTGAACGACACGCAGCTGCGGAAGCTCGAGGGGGCGCGCGGCGCCGCCTTCGACCGACTCTTCCTCCGCTACATGATCCAGCACCACCACGGCGCGCTGGTCATGGTCCAGCGCCTCTACGCGGACAACGGCGGGCTCGAGTCGGAGGCCGACGCCTTCGCGCGGAACGTCGACGCCGACCAGATGATCGAGATCGAGCGGATGCAGGGCATGCTCGACCAGCGCACGAGCTGACTCGCGCGTCTGGCGCCAGGCGCGCTAGCGGGCCTCGACGGCGTACAGGAAGGCCTGGACGCACTCGAGGTAGCGCTCGGTCTCCTCGAGCACGGGCGTGTGCGAGCTCTCGGGGAGGACGACCTCCCGCGCGTGCGGGATCCCGTCGGTGAGCGTCTTCGCGATCGCCGGCGTGGACAGGTCATGCGCGCCACGGAGGATCAGCGTCGGCAGCGTCAGCTCACGGAGGCGGGAGCGCACGTCCCAGCCGCGAAGGGCGCCGGTGGGTGCCCACTCGGTCTTGCCCCACATCGCCTCGTAGACCTCGGGCCCGCGCTCGGCCCGCATCAGCCGGATCTCCTCGGGCTCGTCACCGCGGCGGTAGAAGTGGCGCGCCTCGAGCTCGACCGTGGCCTCGTCGTCGTCCTCGATCGGGATCGCGTCGCGCAGCTGCTTCACCTCGACCTCCCACTCGGCGGCGCTCGCGAGCGTCGAGCTGAGGATCAGCGTCGCGAGCGTCTCCTGCCGGGCGAGGGCGTGCTCCAGCGCGAGCATCCCGCCCCACGACGTCCCCAGCAGGTGGACGCGGTCGAGCCCGAGGTGCGCGCGGAGCGCGTCGAGCTCCTCGAGGAAGAGGGCGAGGCTCCACTCGACGTCGCCGTCGGCCGGCGAGCGCCCGCAGCCGAGCTGGTCGTAGACGACGACACGGCGCTCGCCCGCGAGCCGCTCGAGCGGCGCGAAGTAGTGATGCGTCGAGCCGGGCCCGCCGTGGAGGCAGAGCAGCGGCGTGCGGCCGGCGTCGCCCGAGACGCGGTACCACGTGCGGCCGGCGCGCCACTCGCAGACGCCTTCCACTAGTGCCCCCTCAGGTGATGCTGTCTAGCTTCTGGGTCGCGAGCACCAAGCAGGCGGCCGAACGCGTCCGCAGCCAAGGCTGGCCGCCTTGGCAAGGGCGCGGGTGGCGCCTGCGCCGCGTGATCGCGGGCCATAAGCGGGCGTGCATTGCCTGAGGGGGCACTAGACCACCTCGAGCGGGCGGTGCGGGCCCGTCGGGAGCTCGACCGCGATCGTGTCGCCCGGGCGCACGTCGCCGCCCGTTCGGACGACGCTCATCACTCCGGCCTTGCGGACGAGCTCGCCGTGCTCGTCGCGGTCGAGCACCGCCGCCGTCAACCCGGCCTGGAACGCGTCGAGCTGGACGCACGGGTTCCGCAGGCCCGTCACCTCGAGGACCGCCTCGTCGCCGAGCCGCAGCAGCGTCCCGGCCGGGAGCGCGAGCAGGTCGACGTCGCGCGTGGTGACGTTCTCGCCCAGGTCCCCCGGGGCGATCTCGAAGCCGGCCGCGCGGAGCTCGTCGTGGAGCTCCTCGTGGATCAGGTGCACCTGCCGCAGGTTCGCTTGTGTCGGGTCCCTGCGCACGCGCGACCGGTGCTTGACCGTCGCCCCGTGGTGCGCGTCGCCGGCGACTCCGAGTCCGGCGAGCAGCATGATCGCCGGCAGCGTCGGCTTCGAGAACGTGTGCCCGGGGCTGGCGGCGACCGCAGTGACGAGGCCCATCGTCCGTGAGCCTAGTCGCGGCCGGTGACGGGGCGCCGGTCGATCCGGCGCCCCGTCCCGTCTTCGTTCAGCAGCCGAGCGCGGTCCGGATCCAGCCGATCCGCGTCGTCAGCTCCGCGGCCTGGGCCGCCGTGATCGAGCCGCCGGCCTGGGCGTCCACCTCGTTCTGGAGCGCCTGCAGCTGGTTGCAGGTCGCGCCGACGTTCCCCCGCTCGAGGCTCGCGCCGGCGGCGCGGACCTTTGCGGCGAGGCTGTTCCCGGGGCCGAGGCCCTCGACGAACGCGGCGAGCTCGGCGATCTGCGTCGCCGCCCCGCGGACGGTGAAGTTCGTCTGCGAGATGTCGAAGTAGACGTTGCCGACCGCCTCGACCTTGACGCGCGCGGTCGCGGTGTCGACGTTCGGGAGCACGAACGACTCCGACCCGTCGTTCGCCGTGCTCTCGGCGAGCACGACCGGGTACGTCCAGCCGCCGTCGAGCGAGAGGCTGATCTTCACGTTCCCGGTCGAGACCGGCGGGAGGTTCGTGCCGGCGACGTCCCACGTGATCGCCTGCGACGAGCCGGCCGCCAGCGACACGGCCGTCGCCTGGGAGGTAACGAGGAACGGCCCCGCGGCCTGCGCGAGGACGAGCCGCGTGTCGGCGAAGCCGATGCCGCCGCCGCCCGGGCGCTGGTCGCGCGCGGTCAGACGGAAGTTCAGCGAGGCCGGAGCCGCGTTCACGCCCGCGACGCCGACGTACACGGCGGTCGGGAGGAACTCGGAGAAGCAGTCGACCACTTCCGGCAGGGCCGGCGTCGGCCAGACGGCCGTGTTCTCCGGGCAGGCCCCCGTGACCGCGTTCGTGTTGTTCACGAGGATCTGCGCGAGGTCGGGGAACACCCGCGTCGGGTCGGTGCCGACGATGTTCAGCCCCGGCGACGGCGTCAGGAGCGTGCCCTCCGGGGTCACCGGCGCAGCGGTGCCGAACTGCCGGAAGAGCGGGCCGTTCAGCTTCGTGTTGTCCGTCAGGGCGGTTCCGAGCCCGCCGCCACGGTCCTTCTGCTCCCACATGTACGTGAGGGCGTCACCGTCGGAGTCGGTCGCACTCGCCGGTGAGCGCGAACGGCGTCCGCACCGGGACCGTGTACTCGGCGGCCGCGTTCGTCACGACCGGCGCGTGGTTGCCGTTCGGCCCGAAGCGTGATCCCGTTGTTGTCGACCGGGCCGCCCTTCTGCGTCTCACCGACGAAGCCGCTCGCACCGACGGCGCCGACGACCTCGAGCGACGGCTGGTTCAGCGCGGCGAGCGTCCCCTGCGGCTGGGTCGGGGTCGGGTTGCCGAACGTGACCTCGAAGCCGGCGTCGTTGAGCGGCGTCGTGGCGCTGCCGCCGAACGCGCCCCACACACGAACCGTCACGATCCCGCCGGCCGGCCAGCCGGGCATCGACTCGAGCGCCGCCTTGATCCCGGCGGTCGAGTAGTTCGTCCCGCGCACGATCGCCGCCGTCTCGTTGCCGTTGAAGCGCAGCCGGAACGAGTCGGTGCCGTCGAAGTCGCGGAGCGAGACCGTCTGCAGCTCGTTGATCGGGGGCCGCGAGGAGCTCACGTACGCGTTGATCTCCCCGTAGCTCCACTGCGACCAGTACGGGTCGCTGTGCGGCTGGAGGTTGTCGTGCCGGCAGATCCCGGCGTAGGCCATGATCGACGAGCCGGAGCCCGGCTCGACCGACGGGGCCGCCTTGTTGCCGCCGCAGTTCGACTGCGTGCCGTTGAACGTGTGGTTGCCGCCGAACTGGTGGCCCATCTCGTGCGCGACGTAGTCGACGGCGAAGAAGTCGCCGATCGGCGTCGTGAGGCCGGTGCAGCCGCGTGCCTTGCCGTTGTTGCCGACGGCGTTGAGCTGGGCGACGCCGCCGCCCGGGTTGCCGAGCGCGAGGTGGCCGATGTCGTAGTTCGAGGCGCCGATGATCTGGCCGATCACGATCTGGTTGCGGGTGAGCGCCGCACCCGTGCAGGACGAGAGGTTGGCGACCGTGAAGCACGGCGCCGAGCCGCACGGCCCGTTCGGGTCGGTCGCCTGGGCCGCGGTGTTGAAGTTCAGCTTGTCGTTGTCGGCGATCAGGACCATCCGGATCGCGCTCTCGTCCTCGTAGATCTGGTTGACGCGGTTCATCAGCGTCACCTTCGCGGCCGTGACGTTCGCCGGGCCGCCGTGGTACGTCGTGTAGCTCGGGTCCGTGAGCAGCGCGAGCCGGTACGTCCGCAGCGTCACGGACGGGCCGACGGGGACGTCCGCGGCCTCGACGGCCTCGGCCGCAGCCTCGTCGTCGCCCTCACGCTCGACGAACGTGTCGTTGCTTTCCGCATCGCGCGCGAAGTAGCTCGCGTAGAGACTCTCGTCCCGCTCGTAGTACGGATCGATGTACCACGCGCCCGCCGCGGAGCGGACCGAGGCGTGGAACCCCTGCGGGGTGAGGTCGGCGCGGATCGACGCCGTCCGGTCGTCGATGCCCTTGCCGGCGTACGTCGCGATCTCGGGATGTCTCGCCGCGAGCGCCGGCGCCATCACGGTCGACCGCTCGAGTGCGAACCGCTGCAGCTGGCCCGTCGGCGACGGCAGCGAGATGATCGCCCCGTCGATCGCGGGCGACTCGGAGGGTGCCGTCGCGAGCACCTCGGCCGCGGCGCCGCGGTCGAGGGTGTAGGCGCGGAGCTTCCCGGCCTTGATCTGGGCCTTGTGGCCGTTCTTCGTCGCCGCGGGCGTGCCCGGGACGTGCTTCCAGAGGTCCTTCTCGTTCGCGCCGCCGGCCGCCGGGCGTGCGCCCGCCGGCATCGCGACGATCACCGCTGTGACGAGCGCCAGTCCGAAGATCGCGCCGCCGAGGCCCCGCCTGCGCGGTGCCGTCCAAAGCCGATGCATCCGTCTCCTCCCTCTTCCCCTCGGGTCCCGCCCGTTCCCTCGCGGGCGGCCGTGGAGACTATGACGGATCCTCGATCCCGCGCAACCCGGGCTCCGTTGAGGTTGGTCAACGGAGCCCGGGAGGCGAGATCACGACCAGGGGCCGCGGCGCTCGTGCCCGAACGGGCGCAGTGCGCCCTCGGGTCGCTCGCCGTTCACCAGCGCCGTCACGTGCTCGCGCAGGGCGTCGAGCTTCTCCTGCTTCTCCGCCGCGGTGATGCGGCCGGCCGCCTGTGCCGCGTCGAGCTTCTCCTTCGCGTCGACGACGAGCGCGTCGACGAGGCCGTCCACCGGCTTGCCCGCCTTCTGCGCCGCCTCGGCCAGGGTCGCCCCGTTACGCAACTGCTCGCGCAGCGCCTCCTCGGTCGTGCCGAGGTACTCGGCGGCCGCGTCGAGCCCGTGGTGGAAGAGGCCGCCGGGGCCGCGGTGGTCGCCGCGCAGGCCGGGGCCGAGGAGCGGGAACGCCTCGGCGTCGACGCGCTCCTTCAGCTCCGTGCCCTGCTCCTCGGTCAGCCGCCCGGCGGCGACCGCGGCGTCGATCCGGTTCTTCAGCGCCTGCTTCAGCGCGTTCGAGAGCTCGGACGGCTGGACGCCGAGCTGCTTCGCCGCGTCCTCGACAACCGCCTTGCTCTCTTCCTGGGGCGACCCAGTCTGCGTCGCCGCGACGGCCGCCGCCCCGCCGCTCGCGACCGCCAGCCCCGCCACCGCTCCTGCCACCAGCTTGCGCTTCATGCCGCCTCCTTCGGTCGGATTCGGACAGATCCGACCAGCCGGGCCTGAGGCATGCCTGAGCCGAGGCTAAGAAGTTCGTTAGAGCGCGGCGGCGGCGCCGGGGCGCGGCTCGTCGAGCCCCGTCTCGGGCGGCCCAGGCGGCACCGGCGCGAGCGGCCGCAGGTAGAGCCAGTCGTAGAGCACCGCCGCGAGCCCACCGCCCACGATCGGGCCGACGTAGTAGATCCAGGCGTCGTCCCAGATCCCGAAGACGAGCTCCGGCCCGAAGGCGCGGGCCGGGTTCATCGCGGCCCCGGTCAGCGGGCCGCCGGCCAGGACGTCGAAGACGATCACGAGCCCGATCGCGAGCCCGGCGATCGAAGCGAAGGCCCCGCGCGCGTCGGCAGCCGTCGCGAAGACGACCCAGACGAGGAAGAACGTCAGAACTGCCTCGAGCACGGCGCCCGACCAGACGTCCATCGCCGGGTTCACGACCGGCACGCCGGCGTCGAGGTTCGCCTCCGCGGGGTAGACCACCTCGAGCAGGAGCGCCGCGATCGTTGCCGCGGCGAGCTGGGTGACGATGTACGCGGCCGCGAGCACCGGCGCCATCCGCCGCGTGATCAGGAACCCGAAGGTCACGGCCGGGTTGAAGTGGGCGCCAGAGATGTGCCCGACCGCGGAGGCCATCACCGCGATCACGAGGCCGTGCGCGAACGCGACGCCGACGAGCCCCGCCCCGACGGCGATCGCGCCGACGCCGATGAAGATGAGGGCGAACGTGCCGACGAATTCGGCGACGAGACGGCGGCCCGCGTCCTGCTCCATCGGGCGGCCATTGTCCAGACGGCCCCGGACGGCGCCCCGGGAGGGACGGGGGGTCCTGCTAGCTTGGCCGCATGAGCGAAGCGCCTGCCGAGCAGCACTACGACGTGACCTGCCCGCACTGCCGCAAGCCGTTCGAGGCGCCGCTGATCGCGGGCGACGCGGGTCGCCTCCGCGGCTTCAAGTGCCCGCACTGCCGGCTCTACGTCCCGCTCGACCGAGCGGTCGAAGCCGCGTCGAACTAGCGCGCGCTCACGCCCGACGCGTCCGGACGAGCCATGTCAGGGGTCAGACCCCTGCCATGTCCGCACCGGCCACGTCCAGTGTCAGACACTGATCCACCGGGCCCCGGATCAAAGACCAACCAGGTCTCGCAGCGATCGGACGGGCGGGATCGCCGCGTGCCCCGTCCAGGGGCACAGCGCATCCCGCCCGTCACGACATGCCCGTGCCGATGAGAGCCGGTCCCTGGCCGGAGCGCCCGCACCGCCAGGTGCGCGCGCGCAGGCCACACGCATCGTGCCCGGCCACTGCAACGAGAGACGGCCCCTCGGCCGAAGGGCGGTTCATCCGCCCGAGAGGCCACACCGAGGCAACTCGAAGCCCACAAGGCAGAAGGAGGGGGCACGTGGGGGAACCATGGGTTCCCCCACGCTTCCTACACGCAGTCCTTGAGCGCCTGCGCCTCCGGCAGGCACTCGAGCTTCTTGAGCGTGTTGTTCTCGATCTGGCGGATGCGCTCGCGGGTGACGCCGAACTCGCGCCCGACCTCCTCCAGCGTCCGCGGCTGCTCGCCGCCGAGGCCGAAGCGGAGCTCGATCACCTGGCGCTCGCGCTCGGGGAGCGCGTTGAGCGCGATCTCGATGTCCTCGCGCCGGAGCGAGAGCGTGGCCGTGTCGTAGGGCGATTCGGCCGTGTCGTCCGGGACGAAGTCGCCGAGGGACGACTCCTCCTCTTCACCGATCGGCTTCTCGAGTGAGACCGGGAGCTGCGACATGCGCAGGATCTCCCGCACCTCCTCGGTCGTCATCTCGAGCTCCTCGGCGATCTCGTCGGGCCGCGGCTCGCGGCCGAGGCGCTGCACGAGCTGCCGCTCGATGTGCACGACCTTGTTCAGCTTCTCGACCATGTGCACGGGGATGCGGATCGTCCGCGCCTTGTCGGCGATCGCGCGCGTGACGGCCTGCCGGATCCACCACGTCGCATACGTCGAGAACTTGAAACCCTTGCGGTAGTCGAACTTCTCGACCGCGCGGATGAGCCCGAGGGAGCCCTCCTGGATCAGGTCGAGGAAGGAGAGCCCGCGGCCGAGGTAGCCCTTCGCGATCGAGACGACGAGCCGGAGATTGGCCTCGATCATCTGCGTCTTCGCGCCCATGTCCCCGCGCTCGATGCGTTTCGCGAGGTAGATCTCCTGGTCGGCAGTGAGGAGCGGCACCTTGCCGATCTCCCGCAGGTAGAGGCGCAGCGAGTCGAGCGACGGCTCGACCGTCAGGTCGAGCTTCGGCGCCGGTGTCTTGGCGTCGTCGCCGGCCAAGGCCGGCTGCTCGTGGGGCGGGCTCTTGTGCTGCTCGCCCTCCACGAGCTCGACCCCGTGGTCGATGAGGTAGGTGTAGAAGTCCTCGACCTGCTCCTTCGTGAGCTCGACGTCGTCGAGCCCGGAGACGATCTCGTCGTAGGTGAGGAACCCCTTTTCGACGCCGTCTTGGACGAGCTTCTGCAGCTCTTCGACGTCAGGCAGAGAGATCTCGACGGTGAGCAACGAACCTCGGCTTTCCTCGCGTGGTGGACGGGACGACCAGCTGACCTGCCTGAACACACGAGAGCCGGACGGAAGCATCCCCCTCCCCGGCTCGCTCTCCTGAACGCCCGGATGCTACCTCCGTAACCGCCGTGTTGGGAACAGACTTCTTACTCGTTCTTCACGTCTTCGTCACGATCTCGCCGATTCGCTCGCCGCGCGAGTTCGACAGCGGGGCGACCGCGAGGTCGGGGACCTCGACATCGAGTCGGGCGAGAAACGCGGCGACCGCGGGGCCGAGCGGACGCGATGCGCCGTCCTCCGCCTTGAGCGCGACCCCGAGCCCGTCCGGGCCGGCGGCGCAGAAAAGCCCCTCGGCGCCGCCCTTCGCCGTCCAGCCCGGAAGGCGCTGCATGAGCACGGTGTCCGTGGCGCCGCCGCCTCGGACGAGCTCCGGGTGCGCCCGCATCGCGCGCGCGACCGCCGCCCCCTCGTCGAGCCGCTCCAGCCGCGAGAACATGCGCGCCATGCGCTCGAGGGGGAGCGCGAACGTGACGACGCCGCAGCCGTCCACGGCGGTCGGCAGCTCCTCCGCCGGTACCTCCGCCGCCGCCGCGACCTCGGCCCGGCAGCCCTCCTGGACAGGATGGCCGGCCAGCCGGTACCCGCGTCGCTCCCAGCCGCGCGCGGCACAGAGCGCAAGCATCCCGGCGTGCTTGCCGGAGCAGTTGTGGCGCACCTTCGCCTCGACGCCGCACTCGAGCTCGTCCTCCGACGCCGGCACCTTCCCCAGCAGGGCCTCGACCGCGGCCACGTGCTCCGGCCGCCCGAGGTGCGACGCGGAGGCGATCGCGAGGTCGCGGTCGTCTAGATCCTCGCGCGCGCGCGCGAGCGGGAGCGCCTGGAACGGCTTCGCCGACGAGCGGAGGAAGGAGACGAGCCCCGGGTCGCCGCACGCGTCCACGACGGCCCCGTCCCGCACGGCAACGGCGTGGACGCGGTGCACCGCCTCGACGATCGCGCCCCGCCGCACCAGTACGCTGATCGCGTCGGCCATGACGCGGGAACCCTAGATGCCCGAACTGCCCGAGATGGAGGCGTGGCGCCGCCAGCTGGACGGCCCCGTCTCGGCGTTCCCGATCGCGAAGGCGGGGCCGGCGCACATCGCGACGCTGAAGACCTACGACCCGCCGCTCGCCACCCTCGACGGCCGCCGGTTCAGCGGCGCCGAGCGTCGCGCCAAGCGGATGCTGTTCCCGACCGACGACGGCGAGCTCGTGCTGATGGTGCACCTGATGAGCGCCGGTCGGCTCCGCTACGTGCGACCCGGCGACAAGGCGCCGAAGACGCCCGCGCTGCGGCTGCGCTTCGACGACGGCGGCGAGCTGCTGCTGACCGAGGGCGGCCCGAAGAAGCGCGCGGGCGTCTGGCTCTACCGGCCGGAGCAGCTCGAGGAGGAGCTGGCGTACCTCGGCCCCGAAGCGCTCGGGCTCGGCACCGACCGGCTGCGCGAGATCCTGAACGCCGACCGGCGGCAGCTGCACCCGCTCCTGCGCGACCAGCGCGCGATCGCCGGCATCGGCCGCGCCTGGGCGAACGAGATCCTCCACACGGCACGGCTCTCGCCGTTCAAGCTCTCGACCGACCTCACCGACGAGGAGGTCGAGCGGCTCGCCGCATCCGTCGACGAAGAGCTCGCGCGCGGGCTCGAGCTCCGCGAGCGCGGCAAGAAGGACGAGGCGGTCTACCGCGTCCACAACCGTCTCGGCGAGCCGTGCCACGTCTGCGGCGAGCCGCTCCGGCGCGTCGACTACGAGGAGCACACGGTCTACTACTGCGCCGCGTGCCAGACCGGCGGCAAGGTGCTGAAGGACCGCCGGCTCTCCCGCCTCCTCCGCTGAGCAGACCGATTAGGGTCCCCGCCGACGTCGACGGGGGAGGTGCACGGTGAGGCGTGTCCTGTGCTTCGTGGTGGCGGCAGTCGTGGCGGCGGTCGGTTGGTGGCGCCGCCGGGGCGGGAGACGGCCCGCACACGCCGGCGCTCGAGTTCCGCGGCCAGGCGACGTTCCCGACCGGGCTCACGTTCATGGGCACCCAGGTCGGCGGCCTCTCCGGCATCGCCTACGACGAGGCGCGCGGCGTCTACTACAGCCTGTCGGACGATCCGAGCCAGTTCGGGCCGGCGCGGTACTACACGCTCGCGGTCGACCTGGGCGACGGCCGGCTCGACCCGGGCGACGTCTCGTTCCGCGCGGTGACGACGCTGCTCGACGGGTCCGGCGTGCCCTTCGCGACCGGCAGCCTCGACCCCGAGGGGATCGCCTACTCCCCGCGCGACGACCAGCTCGTGCTCACGTCCGAGGGGTTCGCGAACACCCTCGTGCCGCCGTGGGTCCGGCGGTTCACGCTCGGCGGGCGACAGGTCGCGGACATCGCGGTTCCCGGCGCGTTTCTCCCCGCGCCCGGCCACGGCGTCCGGCAGAACCTCGCCTTCGAGAGCGCCGCGGTGTCGCCCAACGGCCGCACGCTCTGGATCGGCTCGGAAGGGGCGCTGGTGCAGGACGGCCCGGCGGCCACGGTCGCGAGCGGGAGCCCGGCGCGCCTGCTGCGCTACGACGCGCGCACGGGGAACGTGGAGCGCCAGTTCGTCTACGTCACCGACCCGATCGCGGAGCCGTCGGTGCCGCCGACGGCGTTCGCGGTCAACGGCCTCGTCGACCTGCTGCCGCTGAACGAGGAGTTCCTGCTCGCGATGGAGCGCTCGTTCTCCGTCGGCGCGCCCGGCACGGGCAACACGATCAAGCTCTACGCGGTGAAAGTGGCCGGCGCGGACGACGTGAACGGCAGTGAGGCGATCGGCCCGGGCATCCGCCCCGTCGAGAAGCGACTCCTCCTCGACTTGCGCACGCTCGGTCTGCCGCTCGACAACGTGGAGGGGATGACCTTCGGCCCCGACCTCCCGGACGGGCGGCGCTCGCTGCTGCTCGTCAGCGACAACAACTTCAGCGCCGCGGGCTTCACCCAGTTCCTGCTGTTCGCGGTCTCGCCCGGCTGACGCTCAGGCTTCGGCGCCGGGCTGGACGAGACCCGTCTCGTAGGCGAGCACGACCGCCTGCACCCGGTCGCGGAGGCCGAGCTTCTGCAGGATCCGCGCCACGTGCGTCTTCACCGTCGTCTCGCCGAGGTAGAGCTCCGTCGCGATCTCGGCGTTCGAGCGGCCGCTCGCGATCAGGCGCAGCACCTCGACCTCCCGCGCGGTCAGGCTCGACACCCGCTCCGGTAGTCCTTCCGACGGCGGCGGGCGGCGCACGAAGGCCTCGATCACGCGCCGGGTGATCGAAGGGGCCAGCAGCGCCTCGCCGGAGGCGACCACGCGGATCGCGTCGACGAGCTGCTCGGGCGGCGCGTCCTTGAGCAGGAAACCGGCGGCGCCCGCGCGCAGCGCCTCGTAGACGTACTCGTTGAGGTCGAAGGTCGTGAGCATGAGGACGTGCGTCGCCGGCGAGCGCTCGACGAGCCGCCGCGTGGCCTCGATGCCGTCGAGGTTCGGCATCCGGATGTCCATGAGCGCCACGTCGATCGTGAACTTGTCCACCGCGGCCAGCGCCTCGAGCCCGTCGGACGCCTCGGCGACGATCTCGAGGTCCGGTTCCGCGTCGAGGATCATCCGGAACCCGGCCCGGACGAGCGCCTGGTCGTCGGCGATCAGGAGGCGGATTGCCACGTGTGCTCCGACGCCGGGACGGGGATGCGGGCGCGGACGACGTAGCGGCCGTCGTCGGGCCCTGCCTCCAGCGTGCCGCCGTAGAACGCGACGCGCTCGCGCATCCCGGCCAGTCCACGCCGCGCACCGTCGCCGTCGTTGCCGATCTCGAGCGCGATCGCGTCCGGCTCGTAGCGGACGACGACGCGCGCGCCCGCAGCACCCGTCCCGCCGGCGTTCTCCAGCGCCTCCTCGACGACGCGGTACGCGGACAGGTCGACGCCCGCGGGGACCTCGTAGGGATCGCCCTCGACCGTGAGCTCGACCGGGAGGCCGCCGTCGCTCGTCTCGGTCGCGAGCGCCTCCAGCCGCGCGAGCCCCGGCTGCGGCGCGAGCTCCGCGCCCTCGTCGTCGCTGCGCATGATCCCGAGCAGTCGCCGCATCTCGGCGAGCGCCTCGCGCCCCGTCTCCTCGACCGCGGCCAGGGCATCGCGCTCTCTGCCCTGGTCGTCGCGGAGGAGCCGCCGAACGCCCGCCGCCTGCACGGTCATGACGGAGATCGAGTGCGCGACCACGTCGTGCAGCTCGCGCGCGATTCGGGCCCGCTCCTTCGCGACCGCCGTCTCCGACTCGACCCGGCGCCGCTCCTCCGCGAACCGCAACCTGCCCTCCGCCTCACGGGCTTGCCTGGCGCGATGCCCGACCGCGAACCCGGCGAGCCACGCGGCGGTGAAGAACACGGTGATCCAGACGTAGTCGCCGGGGCCGGTGTCGTCCTCGGGGAAGCGCGAGGCGACGAACACGAGCGTCGCGATCGCGGCCGCGTACCCGACGAGCCCCTGCCGGTTCGGGTTCGACTCGCCCACGGTCCACGTCGCGAGCAGCGCCCCGAAGAAGAAGAACGAGGAGTCGTAGAGCGCCTGTGGCTCGAGCAGTGAGCCGACGACGAGCGTCGCGAACACGGTGAGCGGCGCCACGAGTGGCGCGCGGCGGCGCAGCAGCAGCGGCAGCGTGGCGAACAGCGCGACCACGGTCAGCGTCGCCTGCGACCCCGGCAGCGGGGCGCCCCAGATCTCGATGATGGCCGCGACCGCGATCGCGACGGCGAGCACGTCGATCGCGTGAGCCCGCGCCAGCCGAACGAGGCGGTGCATGCACGGCAAGGTACTCCACGCGAGCACCTTGGACGTCGTCCCTCGAGACGAGCCGAATCGTCCCTCAGGACGAGGCGGCCGCGGCGCCTCCGAACCCACCATGGACGCACCGTGATCGCCCACCAAGGAGAAACGAGATGACCGCTGCATCGATCGCCGCGAGCGCCGAGGGCGTCGCAACCGACCTCGCGCCGCACGCCGTCGTCGAGGCCGCCGCACTGCACCGCCGGTACGGCTCGGGCGACGCCGCCGTGGACGCGCTCCGCGGCGTCTCGCTCGACATCGGCCGCGGTCAGTTGACCGCCGTGATGGGCCCCTCGGGCTCCGGCAAGTCGACGCTCATGCACATCCTCGCCGGCCTCGACCGCCCGACCTCCGGGACCGTCGCCATCGACGGGACGGAGATCACGACGCTCGGCGACAACCAGCTGACGAAGCTCCGCCGCCGGCACATCGGCTTCGTCTTCCAGTTCTTCAACCTGCTGCCGATGCTGACCGCGGAGGAGAACATCCTCCTGCCGCTCTCGATCGCGGGCGAGAAGCCGGACAAAGCCTGGGTGGCCGAGGTGCTGGCCCGAGTCGGCCTCGGCGACCGTCGCTCGCACCGCCCGTCGGAGCTCTCGGGCGGCCAGCAGCAGCGCGTCGCAGTCGCGCGGGCGCTCGTCTCGCGGCCGACCGTGCTCTTCGCCGACGAGCCGACCGGCAACCTCGACAGCCGTACCGGCGCCGAGGTGCTCGACCTCATCCGCCAGTCGGTGGACGAGCTCGGCCAGACCGTCGTCATGGTCACGCACGATGCGCGCGCCGCGGCCGCAGCCGACCGGGTGCTCTTCCTCGCCGACGGCTTGATCGTCAAGGACGGCTCCCGCCCCTCGCAGTCCGAGATCCTGCGCGCGCTGGAGGAGGTGGCCTAGGTGCGCAAGGTCGCGCTCAAGGGCCTCGCGGGGCGCAAGCTCCGCACCCTCCTGACCTCTCTCGCCATCGTCCTCGGGGTCGCGATGGTCACGGGCTCGTTCGTCCTCACGGACTCGATCGCCCGGGGGTTCGACTCGGTCTTCAGCTCGGCGTACGAGCAGACCGACGCGGTCGTGACGGGGAAGAAGCTCGTGGACTTCTCCACGAGTGGCAACGCCACCGTCGACGAGGACCTCGTGGCCGACGTCCGCTCGCTGCCCGAGGTCGAGGCCGCCGCCGGCACGATCATCGACATCGTCGGCAACTCGACGCAGGCGAAGCTCCTCGACCGCGACGGCGAGCCGATCAACTCGAGCGGCAACCCGACGTTCGGCTTCGGCGTCGACCCCGACGCGGGCCGATTCAATCCGATGCGGCTCGTCACGGGCGCCTGGGCATCCGGGGGCAACGAGGTCGTGATCGACCAGGAGACGGCGGAGTCGCGCGACTTCGCGGTCGGCGACACGATCCGCGTCGCCGCGCAGGGCCCCACGCGGGCGTTCCGCATCTCCGGGATCGCGAGCTTCGGCGACGTCTCGACGCTCGGCGGCGCCACCTTCGCCGTGTGGGACGTGGCCACGGCGCGGCGCATGCTCGGGATCCAGGGCTACACGACGCTGTCGGTCGCCGCGAAGGACGGCGTCTCGGACGCGACGCTCGTCGCCGCGCTCCGCGAGGCCGTGCCGGCGAGCGTCGAGGTGCGCACCGCCGACGAGCAGGCGGCGGAGGACAAGAAGGGGATCGACACATTCATCGCCTTCATCCGCGGCTTCCTGCTCGCCTTTGGCGGCATCGCGCTCTTCGTCGGCGCGTTCGTCATCTTCAACACGCTGTCGATCACGATCGCGCAGCGGGTGCGGGAGCTGGCGACGCTACGCACGCTCGGCGCGTCCCGGCGGCAGGTGCTCCGCTCCGTCCTCCTCGAGGCGACCGCGATCGGCGTCGTCGCCTCGGCCGTCGGCATCGCGGTCGGCATCGGGTTGGCGAAGGGCCTGACGGAGATCTTCGCCGCGCTCGGGCTCGAGCTGCCGCAGTCGGACCCGGTGTATGCGCTGCGGACGTTCGTGGTCGCGCTCGTCGTCGGCGTCGGCGTGACGCTGCTCGCCGGCCTCGCCCCGGCGTTGCGGGCCACTCGGGTCGCCCCGATCGCCGCCGTGCGCGAGGGCGCCGTGCTCCCGCGCCGGAAGCGGCTCGGACCGATCGTCGGCGCGGTGGTGCTCGCCGTCGGTCTCGCGCTGCTGGCGAAGGCGACGCTCACGGGCTCGATCGGCTCCGGCGGGAACCTGCTGGCGCTCGGGCTCGGCACGCTCCTGACCGTCCTCGGCATCGCCGGGGTCGCGTCGCGGCTCGTCACCGGGCTCGCCGCGATCGTCGGGATCCCGTCCCGCCGCCTCGGCGGCGTCGCGGGCCGGCTCGCGAGCGAGAACGTCGTCCGCAACCCGTCCCGGACGGCTTCGACCGCGGCGGCCCTGATGATCGGGCTCGCGCTCGTCTCGTTCGTCGCGGTGCTCGGCAAGGGCGTCCGCGACTCGCTCGCGAACTCGTTCTCGGACCAGGTCTCGGCCGACTATGTGGTCACGTCACAGAACGGCTGGTCGGAGTTCACCGCCGAGGCCGGCGACGCGCTCGCGGCCACGCCCGGGCTCCAGGTCGCGCAGGTGCGCGGCGACCGCGGGCTCATCGGCGAGACGCAGGTGACGGTGAACGCAGTCGACCCGACGAAGCTCGACGGCATGTACGCGTTCGAGTGGAAGGGCGGCGCCTCCGACGAGACGCTCGCGTCGCTCGGGGACGGCGGTGCCGTTGTGAAGGAGTCCTTCGCGGAGCGCAACGACCTCGCCGTCGGCGATCGGTTCCGGCTGCGCACGCCGGCCGGCAACGGCGTCGACCTCCGCGTGGCCGGCTTCTACCAGCCGCCGCGGGCGGCCGAGCTGCTCGGCGGCGTGGTCGTCTCGCAGCAGGTGTTCGACGACACGTTCGCGCGCCCGCAGAACAAGCTCACGCTCGTCCGCGGCGGCACCAAGGCGGAGCTCGAGGACGCGGTCGCCGCGTTCCCGGACGCGAAGGTGCACACGAAGGCCGAGTACGTCGACTCGCAGTCGGCCTTCGTCGGGCAGATCCTGAACCTGCTCTACGTCCTGCTCGCGCTTGAGCGTGATCGTGAGCTTGTTCGGGATGGTCAACACGCTCGTCCTCTCGGTCTTCGAGCGGACGCGCGAGCTCGGGATGCTGCGCGCGGTCGGGATGACGCGCCGGCAGGTGCGCCGGCTCGTGCGGCACGAGAGCGTGATCACGGCCCTCATCGGGGCCGGGCTCGGGCTGCCGCTCGGGGTGCTCCTCGGCTGGGCGGTGACGCACTCGCTCGACCGCTACGGCGTCGAGTTCGCGCTCCCAGTGGGCTCACTCGTCGCCTTCACCGTGGTCGCGGTCGCGGCGGGCATCCTCGCGGCCGTGCTCCCGGCGCGGCGCGCTGCCCGGCTCGACGTGCTCTCGGCGCTGCAGTACGAGTAGAGGCGTGGGGGAACCCATGGTTCCCCCACGAGCCCCCTCCTTCGCCTGGAGGGCTTCGAGTCGCCTCTGCGTGGCCTCTCGGGCGGATGAACCGCCCTTCGGCCGAGGGGCCGTCTCTCGTTGCAGTGGCCGGGCAGGTTCGTGTGGCCTGCGCGCGCGCACCTTCGGTGCGGGCGCTCCGGCCAGGAACCTGCTCTCATCGGCACGGGCGTGTCGTGACGGGCGGGATGCGCTGTGCCCCTGGACGGGGCACGCAGCGATCCCGCCCGTCCGATCGCTCCGACACGTGTTGGGCGTTATCCGGGGGCATCTCACTAAGTGCCTGACACCCGCCGTGGCCGGTGCGGACATGGCAGGGGCCAGACCCCGGCCGTGGCCGGTGCTGACATGGCAGGGGCCAATCGCTCCGAAACCGTGATGGGCGTGATCCGGGGCATCTCGCTGAGTGCCTGACACCGGCCGTGGCCGGTACGGACATGGCAGGGGCCAGACCCCGGCCGTGGCCATTTCGGACACGTGCGGGTCATCCTCGAGGATGAGGCGGGTTCGTCTCGCGGGCGCAGCGGGATCGTCCCCGGCGGGGACGTCACGGCGCCGGCTCCCTCCTAGGTTGGGGCCATCCCCTACGACTTCAGGAGCTGACGATGATCAACTGCGGAGACACGATCACGAACCCCGTCACCGGTGAGCGGATGACGTTCCTCAAGACCTCCCGCCAGACCGGCGGCGAGTACGTCCTCGTCGAGGTGGCCGTCGAGCCGAACGGCTTCGTCGCGTCGCCCCACTTCCACCCGAAGCAGTCCGAGCGCTTCGAGATCATCGAGGGCGAGATGGAGTTCCGCATCGGGCGCGAGACCGTCACGGCGGGCCCCGGCGACGTCGTCGTCGTCGAGCCGGGCACCGCGCACCGGTTCCGCAACATCGGCGACACCGTCGCGCGCTTCACCTGCGAGGTGCGGCCGGCGCTCCAGTTCGAGCAGCTGCTCGAGACGATGTTCGCCCTCGCGGTCGACGGCAAGACGAACAAGAAGGGCCTGCCGAACCCGCTCCGCCTCGCGGTGATCGCGAACGCGCACTTCGACGACGTGCGGCTCCCCTTCCCGCCCGTCTGGATGCAGCGGGCCGGGCTCGCCATGGGCGCGCCGATCGGCCGCATGCTCGGCTTCACCCCCACCTACGAGCCCGCGGCGGGCGCTCCGCTCACCGCCTAGGAGAGACGGATGACGAACGGACTCACCACCGACTGGCTCGCAGCTCGCCTGGGCGAGCAGCCCGCCCGCGTCGAGGCCCGGCGCCGGGCGGGCGAGCTCGTCGGCGTCCGCCGCGACGACGGCCAGCACGTCTACCCCGGCTGGCAGTTCGGCCGCGACGGGAAGCCGCACGCGCAGCTCGCGACGCTGATCGCGGCGGCACGGGCGAAGGGGCTCGACGACGCCCGCCTGGACGAGCTCCTGACCCGCCGCGCCGGCCTCGTCGGGACGGCCCCCCGCGCCGCCGACGCCGTGCGCGCCGGCGACCTCGGCCCGGCGTTCCGCGCGGTCGCGGCGACCTAGCCCTCCGAGCCCCGGGCGACGGGGAGGCGCACCACGAGCGCCTCCCCGTCGACGGCTACCGAGCCGCCGAGGGCCGCGACGACCCGACCCGCAACCGCGGCGCCGAAGTCGCGGAGGTCTTCCCCCACGAGCACACCCGCCGAGGCGTCGGTCACGGGCGTCATCCGGATCTCGGCCCCGTCGACGGCGACGTCGAGCCGCTCGAGCCCGCCGTGCCGCACCGCGCAAACCGCGAGGGAGGCGAGCGCCCGCTCCGCCGCGTCCGGCTCGACCGAGGTCCCAGCCCCCGAGCCGCTGACCTCGACCGGTGCGATCTCGACCCGGGCCGCGGCGCCGCGGGCGAGCTCGAGCGTGTCCGCCTCGCGCCACGCCGCCTCCCAGCGCCCCGACTCGATCCGCGCGACGAGGCCGAGATCGTCCAGCAGCGCGCCCATCTGGTCGGCCGCCGTCGCCATCATCTGCAGGTAGCGCGGCATCGGGTCCTCGAGCTGCTCGAAGCGCGTCAGCGTCCGCGCGAACCCGTTCACGGTCGCGAGCGGCGTACGCAGGTCGTGGCACGCGAGCGAGACGAGCCGCGCGAACCCGGAGTCCTCGGTCACGTCCGCTAGCGTTGCAGACACCATGGGCGATGTGCTGCACGAGGACCTCCAGGCCTCCACCCCGGAGGTGCGGATCGGGCTCTCACGCGCGGGGGTGGAGGGGATCGAGAAGGCGATCCGCTTCCGCCACCGGGGCATCGAGCGCCAGATCCCGGCCGAGATCGACTGCGTCGTCGACCTCGACCCGGCGCGCAAGGGCGTCCACATGTCGCGCTTCCCGGAGCTCTTCGAGGAGGCGATCGACGAGGTCGTGATCGGCGAGGCGCTGCTCGTCGAGGCGCTCGCCGAGCACATTGCGCGCCAGGTCGTCGGTCGCCAGGGCGCGCTCCGCGCGGAAGTGCGCGTCCGCGCGCGCTACCCGGTCGAGCGCCGCACGCCGGTCACCGGGCTCGCGACGCAGGAGATGGTGACGCTGATCGGGATCGCGGCCGCCTCGGCGCGCAGCGTACGCCGCGTCGTCGGCGTCGAGGCGACGGGGATCAACGCGTGCCCGTGCGCGCAGGGCCTCGTTCGCGGCCGCGCCTCCGAGCGCCTGGCCGAGGCCGGTTTCGAAGAGGACGCGGTCGAGACGATCCTCCGCCTCGTCCCGCTCGCAACGCACAACCAGCGCGGCCGCGGGACGCTGCTCGTCGGCACCGGGGCGACGCTCAACGCCGAGGACCTCGTCGAGCTCGTCGAGGCGTCGATGAGCTCGCCGATCTACGAGCTGCTGAAGCGGCCCGACGAGCTGTTCGTGGTCGAGCACGCGCATCTGCAGCCGCGCTTCGTCGAGGACTCCGTCCGCGTCGCGCTCGCCGGCGCGCTGAAGCGCTTCCCGGAGCTCGCCGACGACGACTTCCTTCTCTCGCGGCAGGTCAACTTCGAGACGATCCACAACCACGAGGTCGTGGCCGAGCGGTTCGGCACGGTCGGGGAGATCCGCGGCGAGCTCGACGGCGGCGACCACCACCCCGCGCGGCACACCGAGCTGCGCGACTGGCTCGGCGGCTAAACGCCTAGCTCGTCGCCGTGGGCGCGGGCGAGCCGCGCCGCCGTAGCTGCGCCTTCGGCTCCTCGCCGCGCCGGAGGCGCCCGATGTTGGGACGGTGCAGCAGGACCACCGCGACCGCCGCGCCGAGCGAGAACACGAGCGTCGGCCACGGCTCGCCGTACAGCCAGGCGACGACCGGGATCGCGAGCGCCGCGACCATCGAGGCGAGCGACGCGTAGCGGAAGAGAAAGAAGCACACGAGCCAGACCGCCGCCGCCGTCAGCCCGACGAGCGGCGCGACCGCGAAGAAGACGCCGGCCGCCGTCGCGACCGTCTTCCCGCCCTTCGCGAAGCCGAGGAACAGCGGCCGGTAGTGCCCGGCCATCGCCGCGCCGCCGGCGAGCACGCCCCGCAGGTCGTCGAAGAGGAGGATCCCGACGAGCGCCGGCACGAACCCCTTCGCCACGTCGAGGAGGACGATCGTGAGCCCGAGCTTCCAGCCATACACGCGCCAGACGTTCGACGCTCCGATGTTGCCGCTCCCCTGCGCGCGGATGTCCTCGCGGCGGAAGACCCGCACGGCCCAGTAGCCGAACGGCATCGAGCCGAGGAGGTAGGCCGCGACGAGGAGAACCGCGGTGCCCATCCCGGCCTACTTCGGAATGCCGTACGCGCCGATCCAGCCGTTGACGACGTCCCAGTCGAGGTTGTCGAGAAACGCGTCGATGTAGGCGGCCCGGTCGGTCTGGAAGTCGAGGAAGTAGGCGTGCTCGTAGACGTCGAGCGCGACCAGCGGCGTCGCGTTCCAGATCGGGTAGGAGTTCTGGGCGTCTCCGACGTAGTTGAACAGGCGCCCCTCGTCCCAGTCGTACGCGGTCCACGCCCAGCCGCGGCCGGCCATCCCGGTGGCCTTGAGGTCGTCGCGCCACGCCTGGGGCGAGCCGAAGTCGCGCGCGATCAGCGCACCGGCGAGCCCTGCCGGGTCGCCGCCGCCGCCGCCGAGGTGCTCGAAGTAGAGCTCGTGGTTCTTGATCCCGCCGATCGCGAACGAGAGCTCGACCTTCAGCGCGCGGATCTGCGAGTAGACCTGGTTCGCCGCCGAGCGGTCGACCGAGGCGAGCTCGCCGAGGATCTCGTTCCGCTTGGTGACGTAGCCCTGGTAGAGCTTGTAGTGCGCCTCGATGGTGGCGCGCGAGATGCCGTCGAGCTCGGTCAGCTCCGGCTTGAGCTCGCGGGGCGTGATCTCCTCGAACTGGTGGACGAGCGTCGACACAGCCTCCCCTTCTCCGTCGCGTGCACGGGCGGGGCTGAGCATAACGGCCCGCTCGAGCGCGTCAGCGGCGTACGGGCTGCGTCCCGCTCCAGGACTCGAGGTACCCCGGCCCCGCCTGGTTGATCGTCAGGAAGGTGCGGTAGGTGCCCCGCGTGCGCGGGATCTTGAAGAGCTTCCCCGAGTTGCGCCCGAGCGCATACCGCTGGATGCTCACCCACTGGCCGAACTGGTTGCGGCGCTGCACGTACACCCAGTGGCCGGCGTAGCTGCGGTCGGCGGCGACACGGGTGAGGAACCAGCCGCGCTTGCCCGGAAGCAGCGTCACGCGCGGACGCACCTGCACCGTCACCGGCTGGCTGTTCGCGCCGCGGAACTGCGCCGTGTAGGTCGTGAGGATCGTCGGGTGCAGCTGGAACTCGAACACGCCGTCGGCCACGGTCTGGACGACGCCGAGCTGCACGGGGGAGGCGACGCCGAAGGCCTGTGCGAACAGCGTCACGGACTCGCCCGGGCGGCCGCTGTTCACCGCCCCCGAGAGCTTCATCTCGCCGGCGCCCCAGATCATGATCGGGTTGTTGATCGCGAGCGTCAGGGCCGGCGGCAGTCCGCGCACGACGACGGTGCCCCGCTCGGCCGGCTCGAGCGCATCGCGGTAGCGGTACTGGCCCGAAGCGCGGAACGTGAAGGTGTAGCGCTGGCCCGGCCGCAGCGTCGGCGACGCGAACGCGCCGGTGTCGGACACGACCTGGTGGTTGACCGTGTCGCGGTTGACCCAGGTGACCGAGTCGTTCTGTGTCACGGTCACGCCTGCCGGCGCGAACCCGGCCCGGCGGATCTCGACGGTCGCCGTCGCCGCCGAGGCGGGAGCCGGGAATGCGACCACCGTGCCGACCGCGAGAGCGAACAGCATCCTGCGCATGGGCGGAGCATGCCCGGTGCGGCGGCATTCGACGCCACTTCGAAACACGATTTACGAAGGCCTTGCAAACGCCGTGGGTGGTATAGCTGGCTCCATGCGGGCCCTCGTGACCGGCGGCACCGGCAGGCTGGGGACGGCGATCGCCGCGCGGCTCGGTCGGGAGGGGGCCGCCGTGGTCGCGGCCGGACGGGCCGACGGCGACCTCTCGCGGGCCGACGATGCCCGCGCGCTGGTCGCGCGCGCGGCCGAGGAGCTCGGCGGCCTCGACCTCGTCGTCCATGCGGCCTCCGCCGGGTTCGTCCCCCGGCCGCTCGAGGAGACGTCGGAGGCCGACTGGGACGCTGCGCTGGGCGCCACGGCGAAGGGCGCGTTCTTCGTCGGCCAGGCCGCAGCGCCTCATCTTCGGCAGGCGCGCGGCTGTCTCGTCATGATCGAGGACGTGGCCGCCTACCAGGCCTGGCCGTCGTTCGGCCCGCACTGCGCGGCGAAGGCGGCGCAGGCGATGCTCACGCGCGTGCTCGCGCGGGCGCTGGCGCCCGAGGCTCGCGTCTGCGGCGTCGCGCCGGGGCCGGTTGCGGTCGAGCCGGGACAGGAGGAACGGCGTGCTGCGGAGACGCTGCTCGGCCGCGTGGGCTCACCCGACGACGTGGCCGAGGCCGTGCTGTTCCTCGCGCGCGCAGACTTCGTCACCGGCACGAGCCTCGTCGTCGACGGTGGCAGACTGCTGCAAACCGAGCGGGGTCATGGAACGTAGAGATGTGGAGAACATGGAGCTCGCGCTCGACCGGCCCAGGGTCGCAAGCGTGTCGGAGCCTGCGGCTGCTCCCGGCCGGCGTTCGGACGGCGATCTGATCCGCAGGATCGCGGCACGTGATCGCGACGCCTTCGACGAGCTGTACGGACGCTACGCGCGGCCGGTGCTCGGCCTCGCCCTGCGCCGACTCGGCGACCGCGACCGCGCCGAGGAGGCCGTGCAGGAGACGTTCGCCGCGATCTGGCGCTCGGCGCGGAGCTACCGGCCGGAGCGCGGCGCGGGCGGCCCCTGGGTCTACGCCGTGGCGCGGAACGCGATCGTCGACCGCTTCCGCTCCCGCGGCGAGCCCGTGGCGGAGGCCCCGGACGCGCCGGACGAGGCCCGCGGCCCGGCGGAGCGCGCGGAGGTCGCGGACGTGGCCTGGCGCGTGCACCGCGCGCTCGAGGAGCTGCCGCCCGCGGAGCGGACGGTGCTCGAGCTCGCGTACTGGAGCGGGCTCTCCCAGAGCGAGGTCGCCTCGTACCTCGGGATCCCGCTCGGGACGGTCAAGACACGGACACGGGCGGCGCTCGCACGGCTCGCGTCCGCGCTGGAGGAGGAGGACCTGCGGTGAACCACGAGCTCGACGAGCTGGTCGAAGGCGACCGCCGGCTGCGAGCCGCGCACGAGGCGCTGCTCGCAGCGGGCCCCCCGCCCGAGCTTCCGCCCTCGCTCGCGCACGCACCCGGCTCGGCGCCCTCGCCGCGCGTGCGCCTGATGCCGCGCCGGCGCCTCGGCGCAGCGCTCGTACTGGCGGCGGCGTTCGCGCTCGCGCTGTTCGGCGCCGGGTACCTCGTCTCGGCGCAGACCGGCCCGGACGCCGGGTTCCAGGAGGACTTCGCCCTGACGATGCAGGGGACGGCAGCGGCGCGCGGCGCGACCGCGAGGCTCCTGCTCGGCGAGCTCGACGAGGCGGGCAACTGGCCGATGGAGATGACCGTGCGCGGCCTCCCACGGCTCCCGGACGGCGACCGGTACGAGCTGCTGCTGACGAAGGACGGCCGGGCGATCGTCTCGTGCGGCACCTTCGTCGTCAGCGGCGAGACGGAGGTCTTCCTCAACGCGCCCTACCGCCTGCGCGACTACGACGGCTGGATCGTGACCCGCGAGGGCCAGGGCCGCCCGCTGCTGCGCACCGCCGAGATCTAGGGCGCCGTGCGGTCGTTCGCGACGAACGCCGCGTACGTGACCGGCATCTGCTCCTCGAGGAACCGCTCGACCGCGAGGGCGTAGCGCCGGATCTCGCGCTGCGCCGCCTCGTCGGCCCGGAGCGAGACGAAGTTCATCAGCGAGCGCGCGTTGACGGTCCAGTAGAACTCGGTGTAGGCGCCGACGGGGAGCACGGCGCGCGCGATCTCCCGGGCCACCCCTTCCTGGACGAGCCGCTCGTACGCCGCGAATGCGCGCTCGTAGACGTCGCGGAGCTCCTCGCGCGTGCGCTCGGCGAGGTCGTCCTCGACGGGCTCGAACGTGTAGGCGCCCGGCTTGCCGACCTGCGTGCGGACGTCCTCCGGCTCCGGGACGTAGAACTCGTCCGTCGCCTTCGCGTAGCGCATCGAGAACTCGTTGAACGAGCCGACGCGGTGCCGGAACCACTCGCGCGCGACGAAGATCGGGCAGCGGATGTGGAAGCGGAAGGCGTTGTGCTCGAACGGCGTGCCGTGACGCTCGCGCATGAGGAAGCGGATCAGCCCCTCGTCCGCCTCGTCGAGCTCGTCCTTGTGCCGCGCGAAGCTGACGCGGGCCGCGTTCGCAACGGAGAGGTCGGACGCCATCGCGGCGTCGAGCCGGACGAAGCCGTGGTCGAGGACGCGGGATCGTGTTCTCGGGTATCACTGGCGCCGTGGCGGTCACGCAATCGAGACTAGAGCCGCGCCCGGACGGTAGCGACGGGAGCGCCCACGTGGGGTCGTCCGGGTTCTCGTACCCGAGCTGGCGGCCCGGCTTCTACCCCGCGGACGCGCGGCCGGAGGACTTCCTGAGCCTGTACGCGTCGCGGCTGCCGTCGGTCGAGCTGAACGTCACCGGCTACCGGCTGCCGTCCGAGGAGTCGTTCGTCCGCTGGCGCGAGGCCGCGCCGGCCGGGTTCACGTTCGCGGTGAAGATGCCGGCGCGGGCGCTGCGCTCCCTCGGGACGTTCGAGGAGCGCGCGCGCCTGCTCGGCGACCGCCTCGGCGTCGTGCGCGTGGTGCTCGAGCAGCCGCGCGACGACGGGCTCCTCGCCCTGCTGCTCGGCTCGCTCGACCCGGCGCTCCGGATCGCGCTCGACCTCCGGCACCCGACGTGGGACGACGTCGAGCTCGGCCGCGCGGTGCGGGTCGACGACTGGGACGCGGACGCGCCGTTCCGCTACCTCCGCTTCCGCGAGCCGCCGTACGACGACGCGCAGCTGGTGGAGCTGGCCGCGCGCATCCGGCCGCTGCTCGCCGCCGGTGTCGACGTGTTCGCGTACTTCCGGCACGAAGAGGAGCCGTCGGCGCCCCTGTACGCCGAGCGGCTCCTCTCGCTGCTTCGCGACTAGGCCGGGCCGGAAAGCCGAAGGGCCCGCGCTGCGGGCCCTTCGTGGACGTGACGATGGCGGGTCGGGCTAGCCCTTCCCCTTGCCCTTCCCGTTCCCACCCTTGTTGCCCTTGTCGGCGGGTGCGGTCGTGGTCGTCGCGGTGGGCGCCGGACTCTCGGCCTTCTTGGCCTTGCCCTTCGCCTTGCCCTTCTCCTTGGCCTGTTCGGCCTTGGCCTTGGACTTCTCGGCCTTCGCCGCAGCCTTCTCGGCAGCGGCCTTCTCCGCGGCGGCCTTCTTGGCGGCGGCCTTCTCGGCCTTCGCCTTCGTGGCTTCGGCCTTGGCTGCCTGCTTCTCGGCCTTCGCCTTCGCGGCCTTGGCCTTTGCGGCCTCAGCCTTTGCAGCCTTCGCCTTGGCGACCTTCAGCTTCGCGGCCGTGGCCTTCTCAGCAGTGGCTGCCTTCGCAGCAGCGCAGGTGCCGAGGACGTCGCCGTGCCTCTTGTGCGCCGGCACGGCGGGAGCGCCGACGGTGATGGTGTTCTTGCCCTTGTGGCACAGGGTCACCTTGACCGTGCCGCCGTACTCGTACTGCGCGACGCCGATGGCCGTCCTCGCGAGGCCGACGCCGCCGAGCACCCCGAACGAGACGAGGGTCGTGGCGGCGACGACCGCTGCGAAGACCGCGCGACGCGTCTTCGAGCTGATCGGTGTCGTCATTTGGCCCTTTCGCATGGTCGTATCTCGCATTTTGCGTTGTCGACCACTTGACGCCGGCTCAGGAGCGATCTTGCGGCGTGCCCCTCGAACGAGGGACGGCGAGCTCCGGCGCCCTGGGATTCAGGGTGCGCGCCCGCTCCCAGGCCTCGTCGGCGGCCGCACCGTCGAGCGCAAAGGAGAGCACGTACCAGAGCTCCCAGTCCTTCGGGTCGCGTTCGAGCGCCTCGCGCAGCGGTGGGCGGGCCGCCGCACGGTCACCCGAGGCCAGCCGCGCCTCGCCGGCGAGCCGCAGCGCCTCGGTCGACCACGGGGCATAGCGCTCGGCGCGATCGGCGGCGGCGGCCGCGGCGGCCGGGTCGTCCCGTGCGATCGCGTCCTCGACCTCGGCCGCCGCACGGTTCCCGGCATGCGCGACGCCGGCCGCGACGGCGAGCGGAAGCAGCAGCGCGAGCCCCACGGCGCGGGCCCGCGTCGACAACGGGCGCTCCGGCGCGGTCCGCGCGGTCGCGAGGACGACCTGCCCGGCGAGCAGGGCCGTAGCCGTCACGGCCGGGATCTCCCAGTCCCAGTCCAGCGCCGCGTGGAGGACGAATGCGGCGTACGCGGCGCCGGCGGCTGCAGCCGCTCGACCACGCGGGAGCGCGAGCAGCGGCGGCACGAGCGCCGCGAGCAGAAAGAGCAGCCCGAGCGGGCCGAGCTCGGCCAGCGCCTCGAGGTAGAGGTTGTGCGCGTCGCGAGCGGCGAACGCGGTCGGGCGCTCGAGGAGCCACCACCGTTCCCAGCTGCCCGCGCCGCCGCCGGCGAGAGGCATGTCCTCGAACTCGCTCCAGGCCGCGCGCCAGTAGTCGGCGCGGCCGTTCCCCGAGGCCGACGCGAGCCGATCGCCGAGGTCGCCGCTCGCCGCTGGAAGCGGCGCGGTGAAGGCGTCCACGACCTCGAGCGGGTTGCCGACGCGGACGAGGCCCGCGACGACCACGACGGCGGCGGCGCCGGCGAGTGCGACCGTCCAGGCCCTGCGCGCCGAGGCGCCAGGTGTCCAGCGGCGCTCGAGTCCCGCGGCGGCAACCGCGCCCAGCGCCGCGGCGGCGGCGAGGACGAGGAGCAGAACCGCGAGCCGGCGGCCGTCGTCGCGCGCGACTTCGAGAGTCGCGTCCTCGCGTGTCAGCCCGTCGAACGACCCGGCAGCCGCGGCGGCGAGGGCCCCCGCGACGAGACCCGGGACGGCCAGCGCGGCGAGGCGCAGGCGGTGCGTCGCGACGACGGCCAGCACGACGAGACCTGCGGCGAAGGCGAGCCAGGAGCCGCGGCTGAACGTCAGCGCGAGCGTCGCCGCAAGCAACGGCATCGCCGCGGCCGCGGCCGCGCGCAGGGCCACGGAGGGCAGCGCGACGAGCCCGAGCGCGAGCAGCAGGCCGACCACGGCGAGGATCCCCTGCGCGTTCCAGTAGCCGATCGGCTCCGCCAGCTGGCCGGGGTCGAACGGCTCGAACCGGCCCGGCCACAGCCGCGTCGCGAGCCCCCAGCCCGAGACCGCGACGGTGCCGGCGACGAGGCCGCCCGCGAGCCACGGCGCGGACGCACGCGAGACGACGAGCGGCGCGGCGAGCGAGAGGGCGAGGTAGACGAGCGTCCGCTCGGCCTCGAGCACCGGCTCCGTGGGCCCGGGCGACCACGCGAGGGTGGTGAGTTGCCAGAGCCCGAGCAGCGCGAACGCGGCGGCCGGCGCGAGCGCGAGCCGGTCGACCGCGACCCGGTCGCGGAGCAGCAGTGCGGTCGCCGCGACGAGCAGGAGGAGGAGCGCCGTGAGGCCCCACTCGCGCGGGAAGTAGCCGCCGTTCGCGAAGGCGAGGCCCGCGGGGACGAGGGCGCCGAGGAGCGCAGCCGGTAGCCGGTCGTCGCGCGGCATGGATGTCAGCGGAAGCGGCGGCGGCCGCGACCGCGGGCATGGCTACCCGCCGCGGGCCTGCTCGAGCCGTCGAGCGACCTCGTCCCAGTGCACCACGTTCCACCAGGCGTCGAGGTAGTCGGGCCGGCGGTTCTGGTAACGCAGGTAGTACGCGTGCTCCCACACGTCGATGCCCAGCACCGGGTCGTGGCCGCGCATGATCGGCGAGTCCTGATTCGGCGTCGAGTAGGCCTCGAGCGCCGAGCCGTTCCAGACGACCCAGCTCCAGCCGCTGCCGAACTGGCCGACGCCGTTCTGGACGACGGTCTGCCGGAGCGAGGCGAAGTCGCCGAACGCGTCGTCGATCGCCGCGCGCAGCTCGCCGTCCGGCTCACCGCCGCCGTTGGGGCTCATGATCGTCCAGAAGAGCGAGTGATTGGCGTGGCCGCCGGCGTTGTTCCGGAGCGGCTTCTGCTGCTCGGGGTCGATGGCGCTCAGCACCTCCTCGACCGGCGCGTCCTCCCATTCCGTCCCGGCGAGCGCCTCGTTTGCCTTGTCCACGTAGGTCTGGTGGTGCTTGCCGTGGTGGATCCGAATCGTCTGCTCGTCGATGTGCGGCTCCAGGGCGGCGTAGTCGTACGGCAGGGGCGGCAGCTCGAACGCCATCGCGCGTCTCCTCTCGTCGGGTCCTCGAGGTCGATGCTACGCCCGACCGGCTGCGAAGGCGCCGGACAACGAAAAAAGGGGCGGATCCCGCCGCATCGGATCCGCCCGCCGTTTTCGTCAGTCTCCCGTGGAGGACACCGCATTGTCCTCCCTGGGGTTTCAGCCGCCGCGCTGAACTTGTCATGAGTCTGGACGGCGGCGGCCTCTTGACTCTTCCCCCGACAGGTGGTTCACCGCGGGCACTTGATTTCGGCCCCGCGTCACCCCTTCGGGGGGCGGCGGGGGTGCGCGGGCGACTCTCCGGGACGTCGGGTGCAGGGCCGAAGCGGTCATGACCGGGGTCTGGCCCCTGCCATGGCCGGGCGCGACCTGTGCCGGATGTGTGTCAACTGCGGCCACCGGCAACTCGGAGTGCCGCTCGCGCCGTACGGTTGACGCATGCCCCGGCTGCGCCGCCCGCGAGTCGCGAACGGCATCTACCACGTGGTCACGCGGGGCGTCCGGAAGCAGCCGATCTACACGGACGATGCCGATCGCCGACTCTTCGTCGGCCTCCTAGGCAAGGTCGCGCGCAAGCGGGGCTGGACCGTCCACGCCTTCACGCTGATGACGAACCACTACCACCTCGTCGTCCAGACGCCGCACGCGGACATCTCAGAGGGGATGCAGTACCTCAACGGCGTCTACGCGATGGCGTACAACGCACGCCGCGCGTTCGAGGGTCACGTCTTCGAGCGCCGGTTCTGGTCGCGCGTGATCGAGTCCGAGGCGGACTACCTCGAGACGTGCGGATACGTCCTCCAGAACCCGGTGCGAGCCGGCCTGTGCCGGACCTTCACCGACTGGTCGTGGAGCGGCGGCGAGCTCCTCCGCACGATGTCCGTTCCAGACATGCCCGGGGTCAGACCCTCGGGCATGCCCGAACCGGTCACGCCGCTGGAACCCCGTGCTTGTCGCGGAGGTACCGGAGGTACGGCGCCGTCTCGATCGGGCCGCCGACCACCTTCGCCAGCGTCTCCGCCGGCGTGTACTTGCGCCCGTGCCGGTGCAGGTGCTCGCCGAGCCACTCCCGGAGCGGCGCGAACTCGCCGCGCTCCACCTGCTCGTCGAGCTCCGGGCAGGTCCTCCCGGAGCCGCTCCCAGATCTGCACCGACATCACGTTGCCAAGCGCGTACGTCGGGAAGTAGCCCATCGACCCGCCCGACCAGTGCACGTCCTGGAGCACGCCGTGCGCGTCGTCCGGCACCTCGATGCCGAGGTAGTCCCACATCCGCCGGTTCCACTCCTCGGGCAGGTCGGCGAGCGCGACACGGCCGCCGATGATCTCCTGCTCGAGCTCGAACCGCAGGATGATGTGCATGTTGTAGGTGACCTCGTCCGCGTGGATCCGGATGAGCGACGGCTGCACCTGGTTCACGAACCGGTAGAACGCGTCGAGGTCGACGCCGCCGAGCGCGGCCGGGAACGTCTCCTGGAGCCGCGGGTAGAACATCCGCCAGAACGGCAGCGAGCGGCCGACGAGGTTCTCCCACATCCGGCTCTGCGACTCGTGGAGACCGAGCGAGACGCCCGAGGCGAGCGGGCTGCGGTCGAGCTCCGCCGCGACCTGGTGCTCGTAGAGCCCGTGCCCGTACTCGTGCATCGTCGCGAACAGCGAGTCGAGGTCGCCCGGCTCGTAGTGCGTGGTGATGCGGATGTCGTCGATGCCGCCGCCCGACGCGAACGGGTGCAGCGTCGGGTCGAGCCGCCACGCGTCGGGACGGTGCCCGAACAGCCCCAGCACCTCGAGCGAGACCTCGCGCTGCGCGTCGATCGGGAACTCCCCGCCGAGCGACTCGACCTCCCGGCCGCTCGAGGCGGCGATCAGCGGGACGAGCTCCTCCTTGAGCTCGTCGAAGATCCGCCGCACCTCGGCCGTCTTCATCCCCTCCTCGTAGTCGTCGAGGAGCACGTCGTACGGCTCGTCGCCGGGGTCGAAGCAGGCGACGTACTGGAAGCGCAGGTCGAGGTTCCGCTCGAGCGCGGGCAGGAACGCGCCGAAGTCGGACGCCGCCTTCGCCCGCGCCCACACCTGCATCCCGTGCGAGCCGGCGCGCGACATCTCCGCGCGCAGGTCGGCCGGCACGCGCACCGACTTCTCGTAGTCGCGCCGCGTGACGCGGATCAGGCTCGCCTCGAACGAGTCGGGGTCGAGCGAGTCCTCGTACCCGCGCAGCTCCTCGAGCAGCGTGCCCGTCTCCTCGGCGACGAACAGCTCGTGCGTCATGCGCGACAGCGTCGCCACCTGCTCGGCGCGGGCCGCGGCGCCGGCCGGCGGCATGATCGTCTGCTGGTCCCAGTAGAGGAGCGCGGTGGCGCTCCGGAGGTCGTGGATCTCGGCGAGGCGGGCGCGCAACCGCTCGAATATGGGATTCGTCATGGCTGCACCTTAACCGCGACCGTCGCCTCGACCTCGACCGGTATGCCTGCAGGCAACTCGTTCACGCCGATCGCGCTCCGGGCGCAAAGCCCGCGTTCCTCGCCGAAAACCGACACGACCAGATCGGTGAAACCGTTCAGTACGGACGGCTGGTCGCCGAACCCCGGGGCGGAGCGGATGAAGCCGATGACCTTCACCCAGCGCTCGACGACGTCGAGCGTGCCCAACTCGTCGACGATCCGCCGGAGCGCCAGGAGCCCGGTCGTGCGGGCCGCCTCGTAGCCCTCCTCCACGGACAGGTCGGCGCCGACGACGCCGGCGGTGCCGATCGGCCCGACCCCCGACAGGTACGCGAGCCCGCCGTGCACATGGACCGGCACCAGCTTCGGTCGGAAGGGCAACACGGGGAACTCCGGCAGCTCCAGGCCGAGCTCCGCGAGCCGCTCGTCGGCGCTCACCGCTCGGCCCTCGCCTGCGTCACGCCGCGAATCTACCGTGCGTAGAATCGCCGGCGGGGCTCGAGCCCGGACCACGCTCGAACCGACCACCGACCGGGGGTGAGGGCAGCGTGAGCGAGCACGAGCCAATGCGCGACCCTGACGGGCTGCACGAACCCGTCCGCGAGATCGTGGAGAACGGCACCGCGCTCGTCGTGCGCCTCGCGGGGGAGCTCGACCTCTACAACGCGGACGCGGTGCGCGCCGCGCTCCTCGCGGCCGTCGAGCGGTCGCCGCAGCGCCTCGTCGTCGACCTCGAGGGTGTGCGTTTCATCGACTCGACCACGCTCGGCGTGCTCATCGAGGCGCGCTCGAAGCTCCCCGACCGCCGCTCCTTCGTGCTCGCTGCGCCCGGCCTCGAGACCCGCCGCGCGCTCGAGGTGTCGGGGCTCGACCGCCACTTCACCGTCGAGCGCACCGTCGCCGACGCGATCGCCGCCGAGTCCTAGGAGCCGCGCGCCGTCTCGAGGCGCTCCTCGGCCTCGCGCACCGCCTCCTCGGCCTTCTCAGCGGCCCCGATCGCCTTCGCCGCCGCGCGCTCGGCCGCGTCCGCCTCCTGCCGGAGTCGGCGCGCCTCGTCGCGGGCCTCGGCCAGCGCACCGCGTGCCTCCTCGACCCGCTTCCGCTTCGCCGCCGCATCCTCTTTCTTGGCCGTGGCCTTCTGCGAGGCCGAGGGCTTCGGCGGCGGCGCCATCCCGGCCATCGCCTCGAACCCGGACGGCTCGAGCTCGTCGCGGAGGACGCCCCGGATCAGCTCGTTCGGCAGGGACGCCGCGGCGGCCCGCGCCGTCGTGGTGATCCGGCGCGTCGTCTCCTGCGAGAGCTTGTGCTTCGCCTCGGCCAGCGCCCGCTCGGCCTCGCGCACGACGTCGCCGAGATGCGTGCGGAAGTCCGCGTCGCCGCCCGCCGGGTCCTGCCGCACCCGCTCGGCCGCCCGCACGAGCGCGCGGACGTCGCCCGGCTCGCGGCGCGCGGCCTGGTTCAGGGCCCAGACCGGCGCCGTCGGCTTCTTCACCGCCTGCAGCTCCGCGGCCTCGTCGGCCTGCCCCTCCTTGCGCAGGCGCTTGACCGCCTCGGTGCGCGCCGCCGTGAACTCGTCGAGGGGCAGCCCGAGGAGCCGCTCCAACTCGTCCGCCACGGGGCGACCCTACCGCTTGGAGCGGGCCTTGGCCTTCCCGCGCGAAGACGTGCGGCGAGACGAGCCGCCGCTCCGCGACGACGACCGCCGCGCACCGCCGGAGGCACGACGCCCCTGCGCCGCCTCGAGGCTCGCGCGCAGCGCGTCCATCAGGTCCGCCGGCTCCTCGCGCTCGACGGGCGGCTCGGCGTGGACCTCCTTGCCCTGCCGCTTCGCCTTCACGATCTTGAGCAGCCGCTCGCGGTAGGTGTCCTCGTACTTGTCCGGCTTCCACGCCCCCGCGAAGCGCTCGATCAGCTGCTCGGCCATCTCGAGCTCCTTCGCGTCGACCTTCACGCGCCCGGGCTTGAGCTCGTCGCTCGGCCGGATCTCGTCGGCGAAGTACATCCGCTCGAGCGTGATCACACCCTCTCGGATCCGGAGGCAGCCGAGGTTCTCGCGGTCGCGCATGACGTACCGCGCCACGCCGGCGAGGCCCGACTCGGTCATCGCCTTGGCCAGGAGCGCGTAGACCTTCTCCGACCCGTCCTGCGGGCCGAGGTAATAGGTCTTCTCGAAGTAGATCGGGTCGATCTCGTCGTACGGGACGAAGTCCTCGATCTCGATCGTGCGCAGGCCGTCGGCCTTCGCCGCCTCGAAGTCCTCGTCCTCCATGAACACGTATTCGCCCTTCTTGAACTCGTAGGCCTTCACGATCTCGTCGTCGGGGACCGGCTTCTCCTCGGCCTTGCAGACCTTCACGTAGCCGATCCGGCTCCCGTCCTTCTCGTGGACGAAGTGGAAGCGGAGATCCTGCTCCTGCACGGCGCTGTACATGCGCACGGGCACGTTCACGAGGCCGAAGGAGATCGTCCCGGTCCAGAGCGCGCGAGGCATCACGGCTGGGATCGCCGCTGCGGGCGCGCGCCAAACCTGCGGCGTTAAGCGCGCGTTAGCCGGTTGTCCACCGATTACGTCATTCGCAGTGGAAAACACGTGCGTGGACCGGCTCAGAACCCCTTGCATTAAGCCCAGGTTGAGGCGCCGTTCACGGTTATGACGCGTCATACGAAACGGCATAAACCTTTTCCCAACCGCACCGTCTCACGGGGCATACACGTCACGTAACGCGACCCGGCCCGCAGAGCGCAGTGTCGGAAACGCGGTGCTTCTCGCCAGCATGCTACCTCTCCCGCATGTGACTCCGCGAAGCAATTCGCAGCGTTGAATTTCGTCGCTGCGCTCCGCAGGTCGGGTCGAAATCAGGCAGGAAAGGAGATTCAGAGTGAAGCGAGGCTTTTTCGCTTCCTTCGTCGTTGCCATGCTCGCGGCGCTGTTCGCCACGCAGGCGCTCGGCGCGGGCGCTGCCCAGCGCGGCGGCACGCTCAAGGGCATGTTCGCCACCGACGTCGACTTCATCGACCCGTCGCTCGCGTACTACCAGCACTCCTGGCAGATCATGGGCGCGACCGGTGCCAACCTCCTCCGCTTCGCGGACGCCGAGGGCTCCGCCGGGTCGCGGCTCCAGCCAGAGGTCGCAGCGGGCTTCCCGACGGTGTCGAAGGACGGGAAGACGTACACGTTCACGCTGCGGAACACGTTCAAGTTCTCGAACGGCAAGCGCGTCACCGCGGCGAACTTCGCCTGGGCGATCAACCGCGCGCTGAACAACCAGCAGCAGTCCCCGGCCGGGCCGTTCGTGGCCGACGTCGTGGGCGCGCAGGCCGTGCTCGACGGCAAGGCGCGGACCGCCTCGGGCGTGCGCGTCCTCGGTGCGAACCGGCTCCAGCTGCGGCTGACGCAGGCGTCGCCCGACATCCTCACGCGCCTGGCGATGCCGTTCTTCCAGGCGATCGACACGGCCACCGGCATCAACCCGCAGGGCGCGAAGGCGCCGCTCGCGTCAGCCGGCCCGTATTACGTCGCGTCGTGGACGCCGAACACGCGGCTCGTGCTGAAGCGGAACCCGAGCTACAGCCGGGCGAGGAACCGCTTCGCGACGCGTCCCGCGAACTACGACGCGATCGAGTACGACGCGAACATCAACCTCGACGCGCAGGTGCTGCGCATCCGCTCGGGCCAGGCCGACTTCGCGGCCGAGGGCATCTCGCCCGCCGCCCACGCCGACCTCGCGCGGCAGTTCGGGATCAACCGCCGCCAGTACCAGGTGCGGCAGATCCCGACGACGTACTACGTCGCGATCAACACGACGCGGGGCATCTTCCGCGACGCCAACGTCCGCAAGGCGATCAACCTCGCCATCGACCGCCAGGCGATGCTCGCGCAGCGCGGCTACCTGGCGGGCAAGCGGGCCGACCAGATCCTCCCGCCGGGCATCCCGGGCTTCAAGGACGTGAACATCTGGCCGCTGAAGTACACCGAGGGCAACCTCAACCGCGCGAAGCAGCTCATGCGCGGGCGGAGCGCGAAGGCGCTGATGCTCGCCGGCAACCGCGGCGCGAGCCTGACGATCCCGCAGATCGTCAAGTTCAACCTCGGGAAGATCGGCATCGACATGGACACCCAGCACCTCGCGGCCGGGCCGCTCTCGTCGACGGCCGGGCGGCGCGGTGAGCCGTTCGAGCTCTACCTCGGCGGGTGGCACGCGGACTACCCGGACCCGAACAACTTCGTGGACATCCTGCTGAACGGGAACAACATCCGCGAGGCGAACAACAACAACATCGCCTACCTCAACGTCCCGAGCGTCAACCGGCGGCTCGAGGCGGCGGCGAAGCTGACCGGTCAGAAGCGCTACGCGGCCTACGGCCAGCTCGACGTCGACATCTCGAAGAACTTCGCGCCGTGGGCGTCGTACTCGTACGCGAACAACCGTGACTTCGTCTCGGCGAAGGTCGGGTGCTACTCGTACCACCCGACGTACGGGATGAATCTCGTCCTGGCCTGCCGGCGCTGACGGCGGCCTCGTCCGGAGGGCGCCGGCTTCCGGCCGGCGCCCTCCTCGTTCCTCGGGGAGGCGGAATGCTGGCCAAGCACGTCGTCGGAGAGCCCGACCCAGGCCGTCCGGGGGTTCGAACGATGCTCGACGCGCGGCGCCTGATCGTGCTGCGCGAGGTCGCGCGGCGGGGATCGTTCTCGGCGGCCGCGCACGCGCTGTGGATCACGCAGCCCGCGGTCTCCCGGCAGATCGCGGCGCTCGAGCGGGAGCTGGGGCGGAAGGTGCTCGAGCGGACGCCGCGCGGCCTGCGGCTCACCGACGCGGGCTCGCTGCTCGTCGAGCACGCCGAGGCCATCGTGGCGCGGCTCGCGGCGGCGGAGGCGCAACTCGGGACGCTCGACCGCCTCGAGAGCGGCCGGCTGCGGCTCGGCTCGGCGGGAACCGTGTCGGCGGCGCTGCTCGCATCGGCGATGGCGGAGTTCCGGCGGCGGTGGCCGAGCGTCGAGCTCTCGCTCCACGAGCTCGAGACAGATGATCCGTCCGCGCCGGTGAAGGGCGGGGAGCTCGACCTGGCGATCGCGTTCGAGAGCGGGATCGCGCCGCGGGCGCTCGACCCGGAGCTCGACACGGTGCGGCTGCTCGACGACCCGCTGCTGCTGGCGCTCCCCGCGTCGCATCCGCTCTCGGGCCGCGATCGGCCCGACCTGCGCGACCTGGCCCACGAGACGTGGATCCGGGTGCAGCCGGAGGGCCCGGGGGTCGCGCACGCCGCCTGCGTCGCGGCGGGGTTCGAGCCCGCGGTGCACTTCGACGCCCGTACGGAGGAGGTGGCGCTCGAGCTCGTCGCCGCCGGGCTCGGCGTCGCGTTCGTGTCGTCCCTGTCGGGTGCGCGCGAGCGGCCCGGCGCCGTGCTGCGCGACCTCGGCCCCCGCGCGCCCGTGCGCCGCGTCGTCGCGGTCGCGCGGCCGGAGGCGTTCCGTCCTCCCGCGGTGGCCGCGATGGTGGAGCTCGTCCGCGAAGGGAGTCGGCGGTGGCCGCGCTCAGAGAGCGACCGCGCAGCTTCGTCGTGAACGCCCTGTAGGCCGTTGCGGGCATGGCCGGGGTCTGACCCCAGCCATGGCCCGTCCGGCCTCGGCCGGGGTCTGACCCCTGTCATGGCCTGTCGAGCCGTGGCGGGAGAAGCGCCGTTTCCGCGAGACTACGGGCATGACCGAGGCCACGAGCCGCGACCCGCTGCTCCACCGGGCGCTCGGCTCGCCGAGTCGTGTGCGCCTGCTCGAGGTGCTGCGCGAGCAGGACGGCCCGCTCGACGCGCGCGAGCTTTCCGAGCGGACCGCCCTCCACGCGAACACGGTGCGGTCGCACCTGGCCCGGCTCGAGGAGGCGGGCCTCGTGCGATCGGAGGCCGAGCAGAGCGGCCGCCGCGGCCGACCGCGCATCGTCTTCTCGGCCGCCCCGGCCGCGCCCTCGGAGGAGGAGGGCTACCGGGTCGTCGCCGACGCGCTCGCCGACGCGCTCCTGCGCCGGAACGCCGGGGCCGAGCCGGTGGAGAAGGTCCTCGGCCTGCTCGACGAGCTCGGCTTCGCGCCGCAGCTCGAGGACGAGGCCGACGGCCGCCGGATCCTCATGCGCCGCTGCCCGCTGCTGCACGAGGGCGGCCCGGACACCACCGTCGTCTGCCCCGCGCACCTCGGCCTGATCGAGGACGTGCTCGCCGAGCTCGGCGCCGCGGAGGAGGTCACCGGCCTCGAGCCGTTCGCCGAGCCGTCGCTGTGCGTTCTCTCACTGCGCCAGAAGGCGTAGAAACCCGCATCCGACGCGCGGCCCGGCCCGGATCTGGCCGGCCCCGTTTCTTCCTACGGTCGATGTACCTAATCGATCAGCAGGAAGGAAGAGATCCGATGCTCAAGGTCGTCGTCGCACTCCTCGTCGCCACGACCGTGGCCGCCTTCTCGGCCGTGATCTTCTCGCTCGACGCCGTCTCCCGCGCGAGCGCCGCCGACAACCGGGAGCCCTCGGCTGCCGCGCCCGCACCGACCCACGACCACGACCATGCCGCGAGCCAGAGCGGCGGGCTCGTCAGCCACGCCGGCGCGAAGCCCGACGACGCCGAGGCGATCGCGAAGGCGCACAAGCCCTACGACGCGACGCTCCCGCCGCTCCAGGCCGGCGAGCTCGTGCAGGTGCACATGGTCATGAAGGACAAGGCGGTCGAGATCGCCCCCGGCGTGACGTACAACGTCTGGGCCTTCGACGGCGACTACGCCGCTCCCGGCCCGATCGTCCACGTCCGCCAGGGCCAGACGGTGGAGATGACGCTGACGAACGGCGGCTCGATCCCGCACTCGATCGACTTCCACGCCGCCCGCATCGCCCCGAACGTGGCCTTCAAGGACGTCGCGCCGGGCGAGTCGTTCACGTTCCGCTTCGAGGCGGACGACCCGGGCGTCTTCATGTACCACTGCGGCACGAAGCCGGTGCTCGCGCACATCGCGAACGGCATGTACGGCGCGATCGTCGTCCAGCCGGCGAAGCCGCTCCCGAAGGTCGACAACGAGTACGTGCTCGTCGGCTCCGAGTGGTACCTGAACGGCGACGGGCTGTCCGAGCCGGCCTCGTTCGACCAGGCCAAGGCGCACGCGATGATGCCCGACTGGGTCACCTTCAACGGCTACGCCGGGCAGTACGTGACGCACCCGCTGACGGCGGACCCGGGCGAGACCACGCGCTTCTGGGTCGTCGCCGCCGGCCCCAGCCTCGACGTCGACTTCCACGTCGTCGGCACGCTGCTCGACCGTGCCTGGGTGAACCAGGACCTGTCGCGGTTCCAGCGCAACGTCCAGACCGTCGAGGTCCCCGCCGGCGGCGGCGCGGTCTTCGACGTGAAGATCGACGACCCGGGTCTCTACCCGTTCGTGAGCCACTCCTTCGCCTCGGTCGACCTCGGCATGGTCGGCCTGCTGAAGGTCGGTCACCCGGACGGGACGATGACTCACTGACACACTGCACGCCGTGGCTGCCACCGCGGACGTCGTCGACGTCATCCTCCGCGACGGCCGGACGCTCAGGCTCCGGCCGCCGCGGCGCGAGGACGCCGACGCGCTGCTCGCCTTCTTCGGCGGCCTCTCGGAGCGGAGCCTCTACCTCCGCTTCCACGGCCTCCCCGCCGTCCGCCCACAGCTGGTCGAGCCCGTGCTCGAGCCCGACTGGACGGAACGCGGCGCCCTGCTCGGCACGGTCGCCGCCGACGACGGCGAGGAGCAGGTCGTCGCGCTCGCGAACTACGTCCGCCTGCGCGACCCGAGCCTCGCCGAGTCGGCCTTCACCGTCGCCGACGCGTGGCAGGGCCGCGGTATCGGCACGCGCCTGCTGGAGCAGCTCGCCGCCCGCGCGTCCGGCGTCGGGATCGAACGCTTCGTCGCCGAGGTGATGCCCGACAACCGGGCGATGCTCGGCGTCTTCGAGCACGTCGGGTTCCGGCTGACGCGCGTGCTCGAGAGCGGGACGATCGAGGTGCAGTTCCCGATCGCGCAGACCGAGGCGTACGAGCTGCACGTCGCCGAGCGCGACCACGAGGCGGTCGTGGCCTCGCTGCGACCGTTCTTCGAGGCCGGCACCGTCGCCGTCGTGGGCGCCTCGCGCAAGCGCGGATCGATCGGCGGCGAGCTCTTCCGCAACATCCTTGCGGCGGACTTCGCGGGTGCAGCCCACCCGGTGAACCTCAAGGGCGAGCCGGTAGCCGGCGTCCAGGCGTACACGTCGATCACGGACATCCCCGGCGACGTCGACCTGGCCGTGATCTCGCTGCCCGGCGAAGCGGTGATCGCCGCCGCCGACGAGGCGCTGCGCAAGGGCGTGAAGGCGGTCGTCGTCATCTCGGCCGGCTTCGCCGAGATCGGCAGCGAGGGCGCGGCCCGGCAGGACCGCCTGCTCGAGCTCGTCCGCGCGCACGGCGCCCGCATGATCGGCCCGAACTGCCTCGGCATCGCCGTCTACGGGCGCGGGCTCGACGCCACCTTCGCCGCCCGCGCGGCGCCGCCCGGGAATATCGGCTTCTCCTCGCAGTCCGGCGCGCTCGGCCTCGCCATGCTCGAGGCGGCCGAGGCGCGCGGGCTCGGGCTCTCGTCCTTCGTCTCGATCGGGAACAAGGCGGACGTCTCCTCCAACGACCTCATCGAGTACTGGGAGGACGACCCCGAGACGAGCGTGGTCATGCTCTATGTGGAGTCCTTCGGCAATCCGCGGCGTTTCGGCCGCATCGCCCGCCGCGTCGCCCGGCGCAAGCCGATCCTCGCCCTGAAGAGCGGGACGACGAGCGCCGGCCAGCGCGCGGCCTCGTCGCACACCGCCGCGCTCGCGGGCTCCGAGGCCGCGGTCGACGCGCTCTTCCACCAGGCCGGCGTGATCCGGGCCACCTCGCTCGAGGAGCTCATCGACGTCGCCGCCCTGCTCTCGACGCAGCCGGAGCCGCGCGGCCGAAGCGTGGCGCTGATCACGAACGCGGGCGGGCTCGGGATCCTCGGCGCAGACGCCTGCGAGGCCGCCGGCCTGGAGCTCGCCTCGCTGTCCCCCGAGACGGTCGAGCGCATTGGGCCGCTCCTGCCCGTGGAGGCGTCGCTCGCGAACCCGGTCGACATGCTCGGCTCGGCCACCGACCGCACGTACGCGGAGGTGCTGCCGGCGATCCTCGAGGACCCGGCCGTGGACGCCGCGATCGTCATGTTCGTCCCGGCCGTGACGGCGACGGCGGAGGCGGTCGCGGAGGCGATCGAGGCCGCGGCGCGCGCGACCGCCGCGGACAAGCCGATCCTCGCCGTGGTGATGTCGGCCGCGGGGATCCCGAACGCCCTCGTCGGCGGCCGGGCGGCCGCGTTCGCGTACCCCGAGTCGGCAGCCCGCGCGCTCGGCCGCGCGGCGGCACGCGCTGAGTGGCTGCGGCGCCCGCAGGGCACGGTGCCGGAGCTCGAGGGAATCGACCGCGCGGCCGCGGAGGCCGTGGTCGAGGAGGCACTGGCCGGCACGGACGACGCGTGGCTGACACCGGAGCAGACGCGCCGGCTGCTCGAGGCCTACGGCCTGCCGCTCGTCCCGGAGCGCACCGTCGCGACGATCGACGAGGCGGTGGAGGCCGCGGAGGCGCTCGGCTACCCGGCCGTGGTGAAGACGGCCGCGCCCGGGGTGCACAAGACCGAGATCGGCGGCCTCGCCCTCGACCTGGGCGATGCGGACGCCGTGCGTGAGGCGGCGGAGCGGATCGGGCCGCCGCTCGTCGTCCAGCCGATGATCCCCAAGGGGACGGAGCTCCTCGCCGGGCTCGTCCAGGACCCGGTGTTCGGCCCGCTCGTCGCCTTCGGCCCCGGCGGCGTGTTCGCGGAGCTGATCGGCCGCGCGACCTTCCGCATCGCGCCGCTGACCGACGTGGACGCCGCCGAGCTCGTCACCGGCGGCGCGGCCGGGCGGCTCGTCGCCGGCTTCCGCGGCGCGCCCCCGGCCGACGTCGATGCGCTCAGCGACCTCGTCCATCGGCTCGGGCGCCTCGGGGAGGAGCTGCCTCAGGTGGCCGAGCTCGACCTCAACCCGGTGCTCGCGACCGCCGACAGGGTCGTCGCGGTCGACGCACGCGTCCGCGCCTCGCGGGCCGAGCGCATCCGCCGTACGAAGTCCTGGTAGCGCCTGCGGCGCTCTACGGATGCCGCGCCGCCCCCCGGGCGTGACGATCGGGTGGTCCGACACGCGAAGGGAGCGCACGATGAAGATCAGGCAGTTGATGACGAGGGACGTCGCCACGGTCACGCCCGGCACGACGCTGAAGGAAGTCGCGCGCGTCCTCACCCGGCGCGGCATCTCCGGCGTGCCGGTCGTCGACACCGGCGGCGCCGTTCTGGGCGTCGTGTCAGAGGCGGACGTGCTGGTGAAGGAGCGCGGCCCCGAAGGCAGGCCCGCGGGCCGGTTCGCGTGGTTCACGGACGGGCGCGACCCCGCCGCCGACGCCAAGGTCGCGGCCCGCACGGCGGCCGAGGCGATGACCTCCCCGGCGCTGACGATCGGCCCGGAGCGACCGGCCTCGGCCGCGGCTCGGCTCATGATCGAGCGCGGGATCAACCGCTTGCCGGTCGTACAGGACGGCGCACTCGTCGGGATCGTCACGCGCGCCGACCTCGTCCGCGCCTTCACGCGGCCCGACGGCGAGCTCGCCAGGGAGATCCGCGCGGACGTGGTCGAGCGCGCCATGTGGCTCTCGCGCGACCAGATCGAGGTCACGGTCGTGGACGGCGAGGTCGCGCTCGCGGGCTCCGTCGAGTCGCGGGTCGACGCGGAGGTGCTCGAGCTGCTCACGGCGCGCGTGCCCGGGGTCGTCTCCGTCTCGTCGCGCGTGCGCTGGCGGACGGACTCGGAGCCCGCGCATGCCCGGTAGCGTCGTCGTCGTGGCGCCGCTCACCCGCGGCGCGGCCAGGGCCGCGGAGGCGCTGATCGCCGCAGGGCCGCCGTTCGACCTCGCCGGCACGGGCGTGACGGCGCACTCCGTCTTCCTCTCCGGCGGCGAGGCCGTCTTCCTCTTCGAGGGCGCCGAGAGCGACCTCACCCTCGACGCGCTCGGCGGCGACCCGGTCGTCTCAGCGGCGTTCGCCCGCTGGGCGCCGCTCCTCGCGGGCGCGCCGCGGGTCGCCCGCGAGCGCTACTGCTGGACCTCGTCGAGCAGCCCGCGACCGAGCGCGTAGCGCACGAGCTCGGCGCGGGTCGAGAGACGCAGCTTCTGCATGATGTGCGCCCGGTGCGTCTCCGCCGTGCGGACGGAGATGAAGAGCATCTTCGCGATCTCCTGATTGGTGTGCCCGAGCGCGAGCAGGCGCAGCACCTCGCGCTCGCGGTCTGAGAGCGGGTCCTCCTCGGCGCGGTGCCGCGCCTCCGCCTCCGCGGCGACGAGGCGCGCCCCGAGCGCCGGGTGCACGTAGCTGCCCCCGTTCGCCACCTCGCGCACAGCGGCCACGACCTCGGCGTCGACGGCCTCCTTGAGGACGTAGCCCGACGCGCCCGCGGCGAACGCCTCCCTCACGTACGACGGGTCGTCCTGCATCGACAGCACGAGCACCTTCGCCTCGGGCGCGGCCTCGAGCACGCCGGGGATCGCCTCGATCCCGGACTTCTCCGGCATGACGACGTCCATCAGGACGACGTCGGGCCTGTTCTCGATCGTCGCGTAGATCGCCTGGCGGCCGTTTCCCGCCTCGCCGACGACCTCGATGTCCTCCTCGGCGTCGAGGAGCAGGCGCAGGCCGGTCCGCACGACGGCGTGGTCGTCGACGATCAGGACGCGGATCGGCTCGCTCATCTCGTCGGAACCTCTACCACCAACGTCGTCCCGGCGCCCGGTGCCGACTCGAGCTCGAGCCTGCCGCCGAGCAGAGAGATCCGCTCGCGCATCCCGATGATCCCGAGTCCGCCCTCCGTGGTGACGACCACCTCGTCGGGCGCGAACCCCTCGCCGTCGTCCTCGACGACGGTCACGACGGACGCGGCCTTGAGCGTCAGCGTGACGCTCACGTGCCTGGCGCCGGCGTGCTTCACGACGTTCGTCAGCGCCTCCTGCACGATGCGGTAGAGCGCGGTCTCGACCTCGGGAGGGAGGCGGTCCGGGCCGATCCGCGCCTCGAGCTCGACGGCGATGCCCGACTGCTCGCGGAAGGTGTCGAGGAGTCGCTCGAGCGCCGGCACGAGTCCGAAGTCGTCGAGCGCCTTCGGCCGGAGCTCGACCGCGAGCCGCCGCACGTCCTGCAGCGTCGAGACGACGAGCTCGCGCACCTGCGCCGTCTCAGGCCCTTCCTCGAGCGAGCGGAGGCCGAGCAGGATCGACGTCAGCGCCTGCCCCGTCTCGTCGTGGAGCTCGCGGGCCAGCCGCTTCCGCTCGAGCTCCTGCGCCTCGACGACGCGACGCAGCGAATCTCGGCTGACGCGGTGGGAGAGGTCGACGGCGGTCGCGGCCCGGGTGGCCAACGTCTCGGCGAGCCGCTGGTCGTCGCTGCTGAAGCGCCCGTCCCCGCTCCGCTTGTCGTAGGCGGCGAGAACGCCGAGGGCCCGTTCGCGGTGCAGGAGCGGGACGTAGAGCCCGGTGCGTGCCTGCAGCCGCCGCGCGAGCTCGGGGTTGCTCTCCGGGTCGTCGAGGAGCGAGTCGGCGCGCTCGGAGCGGCGGCGCTCGAGCACCCGCGCGCTCTTCGTCGTGCCGAGCGGGAACCGCAGCCCGACCGTGTCGTCGCCGACGTCCCCGCTCGCCGCGGCCACCCGCAGCGCGTCGCCGTCCGGGAGCATGATCAGCACGGCGCGCGCGTCGACGAGCTCCCGCAGGCGCGTCACGATCAGCCCGAGCAGGCGCGGCAGGTCGAGCTCCGACGCGAGTGCGTCGCCGACCTCGGTCAGCGACTCGAGCTGCCGCAGCCAGCGCGTGGCCGACTCGTACAGGCGCGCGTTCTCGATCGCGACCGCGGCCTGCGCGGCGAGCAGCGAGACGAGCTCCTCGTCGTCGTCGGTGAACTCGCCGCCGTCCTCCTTCTCGCTCAGGTACAGGTTCCCGTAGGCGACGCCCCGGAGGAGGATCGGCACGCCGAGGAAGGAGTGCATCTCCGGGTGCCCGGGCGGGAAGCCGACCGAGCGCGGGTCCTCGGAGATCTCGTGCAGCCGCAGCGGCCGGGCGTCGCTGATGAGCACGCCGAGGATCCCGCGGCCGCGCGGCAGGTCGCCGATCCGCGCATGCGTGTCCTCGTCGACGCCGTGCGTGAGGAAGCGCTCGAGCTGCGTCCCGGCCTGGTCGATCACGCCGAGCGCGGCGTACCGCGCGCCGGTGAGCCGCGCGGCCGCCTCCACGAGCCGCTGGAGGACGGCGTCGAGCGAGAGCTCGGAGCTGAGGGCGATTCCGACGTCGACGAGCGCCCGCAGGCGCCCGCCGCTCTGCATCTCGCCGCGGTGCGACGCCACGCGGCGAGTATCGCAGGCGTCCGGGAATTCACGGACGCCGTTCGGCGGGCGCGCGGATGCCGCCCGGGTGCCCGTCAGGCACGGTGATGCCGATGGCTCCGGCGCTCGCAGCTGTCCCCGATCCGCCCGCGAAGGACGGCGGGGAGACGGACGGGCTGGCCCGCTTCCTCGGCGAGATCGTGCGGCACCCGCTGCTGACCCCGGCCGAGGAAGTGCGGCTCGCGAAGCGGGTCGAGCGCGGCGACCCGGCTGCGAAGACGCGCATGATCGAGTCGAACCTCCGGCTCGTGGTCTCGATCGCGAAGCAGTACCGCGGCCTCGGCCTCCCCTTCGACGACCTGATCCAGGAGGGCGCGATCGGGCTCAACCGCGCCGTCGAGAAGTTCGACTGGCGCCGCGGCCACAAGTTCTCGACCTACGCGACGTGGTGGATCCGGCAGGCCGTCCAGCGGGCGATCTCCCGGCAGGCGCGGACGATCCGGCTCCCGATCCATGTCATCGAGCGGAGGCACCGGCTCGTCACGGCCGCCTCCGATCTCGAGAGCGCGCTCGGCCGCGAGGCCACCAGCCACGAGCTGTCCGACGCGACGGGGCTATCGCTCCGGCAGATCGACGAGACCGTGCAGGCCTGCCGGCCGCCGGCATCGCTCGAGCAGCCGGTCGCGTCCGAGGCCGAGGACGTGCTCGGCGACCTCGTCGCGGACGAGGCTGCGGCCGACCCGTTCGAGCGCGCCGCGCAGGAGGAGGAGCGGCTCCGGGTCCGCCAGGCGCTGGCGACGCTGACCGCGCGCGAGCGGCTCGTGCTGGAAGAGCGATTCGGCTTCGACGGCGAGAGCCGGACGCTCGAGGAGATCGGCGGCCTGGTCGGCGTCACGCGCGAGCGCGTCCGCCAGCTCGAGCTGCAGGGCCTGCGGAAGCTGGCCGGGCTGCCGCGTCCCTAGCGCCGTTGCGCGAACCGGCTCGCGTGGGCGGGCAGGTAGTACCGCTCGACGTACTCGGCGACCATCCGGCCGGTGTTGAAGCGCTCGCCGACCTGCGCGATCGACTCGCGCATCATCGCGAGCCACCGCTGCGGGAGCCCCGCGCCGTCGCGGTCGTAGAAGGCCGGGACGACCTCGTGCTCCAGCACGCCGAGCAGCGCGGCGGCGTCGGCCGCGTCGCCGGCGGCCTCGTCCGCGTGCTCCTCCGTCCCGCCGATCGCCCAGCCGAGCTCCGGGCCGAAGCCCTCGGCCCACCAGCCGTCGAGGATCGAGAGGTTGAGCGCCCCGTTCATCGCCGCCTTCATCCCGCTCGTGCCGGACGCCTCGAGCGGCCGGCGCGGGTTGTTGAGCCAGACGTCGACGCCCTGGACGAGCACGCGCGCGAGCGTCATCTCGTAGTCCTCGAGGAAGACGACGCGGCCGCCGAAGCGCGGGTCGCGCGAGAGCTCGACGATGCGGCGGATCAGCTGCTTGCCGCCCTCGTCGGCGGGATGCGACTTGCCGGCGACGACGAGCTGCACGGGCCGCGACGGCTCGTTGAAGAGCCACGCCAGCCGCGCTGTGTCGGCGAACAGCAGGGTCGCACGCTTGTACGTCGCGAAGCGCCGGGCGAAGCCGATCGTCAGCGCGTCGGGATCGAGCCCGAACAGGCGCCGCCGCCGCCGAGCTGCCGCTCGAAGCGCCGACGGGCGACGTCGACGAGCTCCCGCTTGCACCGGGCGTGGAGCTCCCACAGCTCCTCGTCGGAGAGGCCGCGCGCCGCGGCCCAGCCGTCGGCGTCCGGGTCGCCGTCGAGGCGCGCGCCCCGCGAGCGGAGGGCGTGCGCGAGCTCGGCGCCGACCCAGGTCGGGCCGTGGACGCCGTTCGTGATCGAGCCGATGGGAACCTCGGCCGGGTCGCGCTCGGGCCAGACGTCGGCCCACATCTCGCGCGCGACGCGTCCGTGGAGCGCCGAGACGCCGTTCGCGTAGGCCGAAGTACGCAGCGCGAGCGGGGTGAGGCCGAAGCTGTGCTCGTCGCCGTTCGCGCGCGCGAACCGGAGGACGTCTTCCCACACGCCGCCGTAGCGCTCGATCGCGGCGCCGAGGTAGCGGCGCACGAGCTCGGGTTCGAAGACCTCGTTCCCGGCCGGCACGGGCGTGTGCGTGGTGAAGACCGTCGTCGCGCGAACCTGCTCGATCGCCTCGTCGCGACCGACGCCGGCGACGAGCAGCGCGCGGACGCGCTCGAGCACGAGAAACGCGGAGTGGCCCTCGTTCATGTGGAAGACCGTCGGCTCGAGCCCGAGCGCCCGCAGCGCGCGCACGCCGCCGATCCCGAGGACGAGCTCCTGCCGCAGCCGCTGCTCGCGGTCGCCGCCGTACAGCGTCCACGTGACACCGCGGGCGCGGTCCGAGTTGCCCTCGACGTCCGTGTCGAGGAGGTACAGGCGCGTGCGCCCGGCATCGGCGCGCCAGATGCGCACGGTCACGTCCTCGCCGTCGAGGTGGACGCGGACCTCGGGCTCCTCGAGCGTCAGCGCCAGCCGCGCGGGGTCGTTCGTCGGGTAGCGCTCGACCTGCCAGCCGGACTCGTCGAGCCCCTGGCGGAAGTAGCCCTCGCGGTAGAGGAGCCCCACGCCGACGAGCGGCACGCCGAGGTCCGAGGAGGACTTGAGGTGGTCGCCGGCGAGCACGCCGAGGCCGCCGGAGTAGATCGGCAGGCTCTCGTCGAGCCCGAACTCGGTGGAGAAGTACGCGACGAGGAAGTCGCCGTCGTGCCCGTGGCGCTCCCACCAGGTCTCGCGCTCGAGCTGCGCGCGGATGTCGGCCCGCGCCTCCTCCAGCGCGACGCGGAAGCCGGGATCGTCGGCCGCGCGCGCGAGGGCCTCGTCCGGGCACTCGGCGAGCAGGGCCCGCGGGTTGTGCTCGACTCGCGCCCACGTCTCGGGGTCGAGCCGCTCGAAGAGGGCGCGGGCGGAGGGGTGCCAGCAGAAGGCGAAGTTCCCGGCCAGCTCTTCGAGCGCGGCGCGGACGGTCTGGTGGTCGCTCACGGGTGGGGTGTCCTCGTCTGGTTCCGGGCGGAAAAACGCCCGCGACCGGCGGGCCGGCGGATGATAGCGACCGTCAGACGGCCGCTTCCGCCGTTTTTCCCGGCGCCGGCTCGGCGGCGGCGGCGCTGTCTTCGGCGTGGTACTCGGCGAGCAGGCGCTGCTCCTCGTCGCGCTTCGGGAACATGAACCAGACGAGCACGGCTCCGAGCACCACGGCGACGATCCCGGCCGTGTACGCCCACTGGTCGCCGTCCAGGAACGAGGTCTTCGCGGCGGCGACGATCGCGTCCTGCGTCGACGCCGGGTAACGCTGCGCGGTATCGACGGCGCTCGAGAACGACTTCGTCAGCTCGCTCTGGACGTCGTCCGAGACGTTCTTGCCGGACGCCGTGATCGCCGCTCCCGCCGCGGCCGCGTATCCGGCCGTCAGCAGCGCGCCGAAGATCGACTGCATGATCGCGCCGCCGAGGTCGCGCTGCAGGTCGGCGGTACCGGACGCCATCCCCGCCCGCGTGACCGGCACCGACCCGGTGAGCGAGTGCGACGCCGGCGTGCCGGCGAAGCCGACGCCGATGCCGACGAGGGAGTACCCGAGCGCGACCTTCCAGTACGGGATGCCCTCCTTCCACAGCAGGAGCATCGTGAGGAAGCCGAGCAGGACGAACAGGTATCCGATGAGGAGCGTCACGCGGGCGCCGTTGCGCTCCACGAGCTTCGCCGAGCGCGGCGCCACGAGCACCATGAACACCGCCGCGGGGAGGATCGCGAGCCCGGCGTCGACGGTCGAGTAGGCGAGCACGTTCTGCAGGAACTGCTGGCCGATGTACATCGACCCCATCAGCGAGCCGAAGACGATGATCCCCGCGACCGCCGCCACCCAGAACGTCCGGCGCGATGCGACCTGGAGGTCGTACAGCGGGTTGCGGGCGCGCCGCTGGCGCAGGAGGAACGCGACGAGCGCGGCGGCCGCGACGAGGAACAGGCCGATGACGAGCGCTCCCTTGTTCGGCACGGCGGCGAAGTTGATCCCGAGGATGAGCGCGCCCACGAGGAAGATCGAGAGCACGCCGCCCGCGTGGTCGACGGGCTCGCTCGTCTCGTTCACGTGGGCGGGGACGAGCACCACCGCCATGACCAGGCCGATCGCCGCGAGCGGCAGCGTCAGCAGGAAGACGGAGCCCCACCAGAAGTGCTCGAGCAGGATCCCCGAGCAGAGCGGTCCGAGGGCCGCGATCGCGCCGCCGGTCGCCGCCCACAGCGCGATCGACTTCGTCCGAGCAGGCCCCGACCAGAGCGCGGCGATCAGCGCGAGCGTCGTCGGATACGCCATCCCGGCCGCGAGACCGCCGAGGACGCGGGCGCCGAACAGAAACTCGACCGACGGCGCCCAGGCGGCGAGCAGATCCGCCGGCACCGTGAGGATCATTCCGAGGACCAGCAGGAGCTTGCGGCCGTAGCGGTCGCCGACGGCGCCGAGATACAGCACCGACGCGGCGAGACCGAGCGAGTATCCGACCGCGACGAGGTTGAGCTCCGTCTGCGAGGCGTCGAACGCCTCGCCGATCGACGGCAGCGCGACGTTCGCGACCGCGAGCCCGAGGTTCGCCACGGCCGCGACCGCGATGAGCGCGCCGAGGACGAGGCCCGCCCGCTTCGGCGCTGTCGACGCCGCCTCCATCCCCGCGAGGATCGCCGCCCGTCAGGGGGTTGCAATCACCCGCTTGGGATGAGCGGGCTCGGAAGGCCTGGAAGGGCTCGGCCCTCAGTGCGCCGATCAGCCGCGGGCGCGCGACCGATCAGCAGCCGGTGATCACGACCGGGTCAGGGTCACCGGCCGATGTCAGCTCGGTCCGACCTCGCGGCGCGCGAGCTCCAGGAGGTCCGTCTTCGCCCGTGACCAGCGGAAGAGCCAGGCGTCGTCGCGGTCGCGGCGGTCATCGAACGCGACAGCCGCCTCGCTGACCGCGGCCTGAAGCCGCTGAAGCGCTTCGCGTGCACGCTCGGAGCCGACCAGCATCGCCAGGGCCGCCGCCTCGAAGACGCCTGAGCCGGCCGCTTCGACGCGTGCCGCGCGACGCTCGTCGGCTCCTGCGGTGGTCGGCGGGAGCGCGTTCCCGAAGCGTGCAGCGGCCGCCAGGACACTCGCGTAGGCATCACGCTTCAGGGCTTGCGTCGCCGTCGCCTGCTCCGCATGCTCCCTCTGGCGCTCCCCGACGGTCGTCGCGACCGCCGTCACCACGGCCACGAGGATGGCCACCGCGCCGGTGATCAGCGCGCCGCCGTGGCGATGAAGCAGACCGTCATTCACCTGCTCACATGACCGCGCGCGCGGTCACGTTCTTCCGCTACGCAGGCGCCGCCACCCCCGGCGGGCGCAGGTAGCCCTGCGACACGATCCGGTCTCCCATCTCGTCGTAGATACCCGGATCGGTCGGCGTCCAGGTGGCGAGCCCGTCGACGTAGCGGTTGTACATGCAGAACGCCGCCGCGATCAGCACCGTGTCGTGGATCTCGACGTCCGTGGCGCCCTCGCTGCGGGCAGCTTCGACGTCCTCGGGTGTCACCGAGCGCCCGTCCGCACGGACCTTCGCCGCGATCCGCAGCAGCGCCCGCAGCTTGTCGCTGATCGGCGCGCCGTCGGGATCGGTCTTCACGCGGTCGACCAGCTCCATGCCCCCGTCGAGCTGCTTCGCCGCGAACGTGCTGTGCGACGTCTGGCAGAAGACGCACTCGTTCAGGTTCGAGACGTAGGCCGCGATCAGCTCGCGCTCGCCGCGGCCGAGCGTGTTGTCGCCGCGGAGCAGCACCTCGGCGAGCTGGTTGAGGGGCGCAGCCGTCTCGGGCCGGAACATCATCGCGCTGCGGATCCCCGGGACGCCTTCGGGCAGGTCGATGTGAGGCAACGGATTCTCCTTCGTCGTGGCCGCCGTAGGAACGAAGCCTGCAGGGCACTAGCATCTGACGCAATGGGTGCGCAGGCCGTCGTCGACGGAGGCAAGCCGACGATCCGCATCCGCGGCACGGCGTATCCCGTGCTGCTCCCGTCCGTGCGCGACCCGCGCCTGCACCTCGCGGCGGTGATCATCACGCTGCAGGTCCTGGGGCAGACGTCCTTCGACTTCAGCCTCTCGATCGCGCAGATCCTCGTCTCGGTGCTGACGTGCGCGGTGCTCGAGGTGGCGATCACCTTCCGCCAGCAGCACGTGCTGATGTGGCCCGCGAGCGCGCTCCTGACCGGGAACGGCGTCGCGTTCATCCTCCGCGTCCCCGGCACCGAGCACGGCGACTGGTGGAGCATGAACGGCTGGTGGATCTTCGCGGGCACCGCCGCCGTGTCGCTGCTCTCGAAGTACGTGATCAAGTTCCGCGGGTCGCACGTCTTCAACCCGTCGAACTTCGGCCTCGTCCTCTGCTTCCTGCTGCTCGGGCCCGAGCACGCCGACCCGCTCGATTTCTGGTGGGGACCGATGTCGCCGGCGCTGGCGTTCGCGCTCGTGGTCATCACCGTCGGCGGTTTCTCGATCCTCCGCCGGCTGAAGCTGCTGGAGATCGCGGTCGGCTTCTGGCTCGCGTTCGCCGCCGGCCTCGCCGTGCTCGCGGCGAGCGGCCACGAGATGACGGCCCGCTGGCACCTCGGGCCGATCACCGGCTGGGAGTTCTGGCGCGTCCTCGTCTTCTCGCCGGAGATCCTCGTCTTCCTCTTCTTCATGATCAGCGACCCGCGCACGATCCCCCGCACCGGCCCGGGCCGCCGCGCGTACGCGGTCGGGATCGGCCTGCTCGCGGTCGTGCTGATCGCGCCGCAGACGACGGAGTTCGCGACGAAGGTCGCCGTGCTGGGCGCGCTCTTCCTCGTCTGCGCGATCCGGCCCGTGCTCGTCTGGACCCAGGTGCCGCTGCGCCTCGGCGGCGGGCGGGCGCGCCTCGGGACGATCGCGGCGGCGGGCGCGGCCGCGTTCGTCGCGCTCGTCCTGCTCGCCGGCATCCCCGCGCGGCCCGACGAGGCCTCCGCGAGCGTGCTGCCGGCGCGTGCGCTCCCCGACGTCACCGTCCTGCACTCGCCCGGCGTCGCGACCCAGCTCGACCGCGCCACCGCGGAGCAGATCGCGCGCGACGTGGTCGCGAACCTGGGGAACGAGGCGGACGCGGTGCTCCGCCGTGATCCCGACCGCGCGACGGCGGGCGCGGCCGGCGAGCGGCTCGCCTCGGTCTGGGCGCGAATCGACGCCGCGGGCGCGACCGTCGACGTGCCGGAGTTCGACCTCCGGCACATGACGGTGAAGCTCGAGCGCAACGAGGGACAGGGGCCGCCGCTCGTCCTCGCCGACCTCGTGGGCACGGTCCAGCTCGTCAGCTACCGCGGCTCGCCGCCGACCGTGCAGGCACGCGGCGCGCCGACCGCGTACCGGCAGACGCTCGAGCTCGTCCTCACGGACGGCCGCTACCTGATCGTCGGCTCGCGCGGGCCGGCGCCGCCCGCGCTCGCGGCGCCGGCGGTCGAGCCCGCCCCGGCCACGGCGACCGGGCTGCGGCTCGAGGACGTGGCCGCGGCGTCCGGCCTGCGCTTCCGCCACGGCGCGTTCCGCTTCACGACCTCGAACGACCCTGCGGCCGCGATGGGCGGCGGGCTCTGCTGGCTCGACTACGACGGCGACGGCTGGCTCGACCTCTACGTCGTCAACTCGTACTCGATCCAGGGCGACCTGACGCAGTGGAAGCGACGCGGCGGGACGCCCCGGAGCGCGCTCTTCCGCAACGAGCGCGGCCGGTTCGTCGACGTCAGCCGCGGCTCGGGCGCGAACGTCTCGCTCCGCGGGAGCGGCTGCGTCGCCGGCGACCTGAACGGCGACGGGCACACCGACCTGTACGTCACCGCGGACGGCTACGACGCGCTGCTCTGGAACCGCGGCGACGGGACGTTCGCCGAGGGCGCCCGCGCCGCCGGCATCACAACGTTCGGCTGGCACAGCGGCGCTGCCGTCGGCGACGTGAACGGCGACGGACGGCCCGACCTCTACGTGTCGAGCTACGCCGACCTGAACGCCCGGGTGCCGGGCGCGAGCAGCGGCTTCCCGGGCAACTACCGCGCCGTCCGCGACCGCCTCTACCTCAACCTCGGCCCCGACGCGCAAGGCCGCTCGCGCTTCCGCGACGTCGCGCAGCAGGCCGGCGTCGAGACGGGGCAGGTCGACCACGGCCTCGGCGTCGTCTTCACGGACGTGAACGACGACGGCCGGCTCGACCTCTACGTGGCGAACGACACGGACCCGAACCGGCTCCTCCTGAACGTCCCCGACGAGGGGCCGCTCGGGTTCCGGCTCCGCGAGCGCGCCGGCGATGACGTCGTCGCCGACCCCCAGGCGGGGATGGGCGTCGCGGCCGCCGACTTCAACGGCGACACGCGGCCCGACCTGTTCGTGACGAACTCGCACCGCCAGCTGCACGGCGTCTTCGCCAGCGGCGTGCCGTGGTTCCTCGACGCGCGGCGGGAGTTCGCACAAGCCTTCGACACGAGCTACGCCGGCTGGGGCGTGACGTGGCCGGACCTCGACCTCGACGGCGACCTCGACGTCGTCCTGGCGAACGGCGCGATCCCCGTGCGCGCCCCGGCACGCGACGCGGAGCCGGTGCAGGTGCTCGAGTGGGGCCGGTCGGGCGTCACCGACGTCACCGCGAGCGTGCTCGGCAAGGGCCTGCGCGTCAACGGCCGGGGACTCGCCGCGGCGGACTACGACAACGACGGCGACGTCGACGTCGCGGTCAACTCGATCGCAGGGCCGCTGGCGCTGCTCCGCAACGGCGGTGCGTCCGGCCACTGGCTCGAGGTCGCGGTCGAGCCGTTCGCACCGGGCGCGCGGGTGACGGTCGAACTGGCGGACGGTCCTCGGCTGGTGCGCGAGGTCCAGGCGGGGAGCAGCTACCTCTCGTCGGAGGACCCGCGCGTGCACTTCGGGCTCGGCCCGGCCGCAACGGTGAAAGCGCTCACGGTGCGTCTCCCGGACGGCCGCACGATCCGCCGGACGAACGTCGCCGCGAACCAGGTGGTCACCATTCCGTCTTAACCCGCGCGCCGACCCCCGGCCTGGCGGTCCGTGGCACACTCGGAGACGTGTCGAAGCTTCGTGCGATCGGCGCGGACGTCGAGGAGGCGCTCGAGGACGTCAACGTCCCGAGCTACGTCATCGACTCCACGGGGGTGATCCGCTGGGTCAACTCGGCCGCGCGCAGGCTCGTGGGCGACGTCCGCGGCCGCCAGTTCACGTCCGTCGTCGCGGCGGAGGACACGCGGCGCGCGCGCGAGTCGTTCGCTTCGAAGATCGCGGGCACGGCTACCGTCACGGACGCCGAGGTCGTCCTCCTCGGCGAGGACGGCGATCGCGTCTCGGTCGAGGTGAGCTCCGTCCCGCTCCACCGCGGCGACCGCGTGATCGGCGTCTTCGGGCAGCTCTCGCACGTGCATGACGTGCCCGCGGATCCCCCCGCGCACCCGGCCCTGACGCCGCGCCAGACCGAGATTCTCCGACTCCTCGATCGCGGCTACTCGACCCGGCAGATGGCCGAGGAGCTGCACATCAGCACCGAGACGGTGCGAAACCACGTGCGGAACGTGCTGCAGGAGCTGGGCGTCCACTCGCGGCTCGAGGCCGTCACACTCGCGCGTCGCGAGCACGTCGTCGCCTGACCACGCGCCGGCAGCAGGCCGGCGCGGAATGACACAACCGTGTCAGGCGGCCCGGGGCCTACGCGCGCGACAGTGTCGGAGTGGACGATGCGGCCTTCAGCGACACGATCTCATTCGAGATTCCGCAGCGCTCCGCCGCCATGCACCTGCGCCGGCGGCTTCGGTCGCGCTGGCTGGAGTCGCTGGAACGGGAGGACGACGGCGGATGGATCGTCTCCGCGCACCTGCGAGCCGAAGCGAGCGACCTCGCGACGCTGCTCCGTGACGTCGAGACGTGGGTCGCCGAGCGCGGCATGCACGAGCTCTGGTTCCAGCTCGACGGCCGCTCGTACCTCCTCCGGTCGCCACACGCCGACTCATCGACCGCGACGGCGGCCTGAGGACGCGATGGCCGGCTGGACCGAGAAGCGGGATTCTCCGCGCGTTCGTCCCGCGCGACGGCACGAGCTCCCTGCAGTGCCCTGGAGGCGACGAATGAGGCGCATGCTCATGTCGCTGCGCGTGACCGTCTCTCCCGGCCGCGACCGCCGCGCGCGCGCCCGCCGCGCTGAGGCGCGCTCATGAGTACCCGCATCGTCGTCGTCGAGGACCACCCGCTGATGCTGAGGGCGATCCTCGAGATCCTCGAGCAGGACAGCGGCTTCGAGGTCGCAGGAAGCGCCACGTCGGGCGCCCAGGTGGCGCCGCTCGTCGCGCGGGCCCGACCCGACCTCGTTCTCCTCGACCTCCAGATCCCAGGCCTCGACGGACTGGAGTGCCTCCGCCAGCTGCGCGAGTCGTCCTCGCGCGCGAGCGTCGTCGTCTTCTCGGGCGTCGAGAACCGCGAGACGATCGAGCAGGTACTCCGCGAAGGCGCCGCCGCATTCGTCTCCAAGTCGATCGACCCCTTCGACCTGCCTGCCGTTCTCCGCGCCGCGCTGCTGGGGAGCGTCTACTTCTCCACGCCGCAGGTCACGCGCGAGACGCTGGCCGACTTCCAGTCCGAGGCGGACAACGAGCAGGCGCGACTCAGCACCGGCCTCACGCCTCGCGAGCTCGAGATCCTCGTCGCGGTCTCGAGCGGGATCTCGAATCGCGCGATCGGCACACAGCTCTTCCTCTCCGACCAGACGGTCAAGTTCCACCTGAACCGGATCTACAAGAAGCTCGGAGTCGCGAACCGCACGGAAGCTGCGGGGCGCGCGCACCGGCTCGGGCTCGTGCGCGACCTGGCACACGCCGGCTGAGCCTCTAGCGCAGACGCAAAACCTGTGTCAGGGTGTGCTCGATGGTGAGCACAGCCGCCTTTGCTTACACCCTCGTCGCTGGCGCCGCCCTGCTCGCGCTCTGGATCCTTGCGCGCTACTCGAAGCTCGGCCCGAGGACCGTCGGCTGGGCCATCGGCCACCTCGTCGTGGCCGTCGTGCTGCTCCACGCAATCTCCGCCCCCTTCGCCGTCGTCGAGGCGATCGGCGTCCCTGCGGCGCTGTGGGTGCAGATGTTCGGCGTCGCCCTGCCGCTGTTCGTGTACGCGTTCCTCAGCGGAGGCTGGGTCACGCGCGCGGCGATCAGCCAGCTTCGCTGAGAGCCGCCTGTCCGTTCCCTTGGAGACGGGTGAGCCTGCTGCCGATCCGGTCGCCACAAAGCCCGTAGACCCGGTACGCACAGAGAGATAGGCTCCGGCCCTCGTGGCGCCGTCCCTGCTCCTGCTCGACGTGTGCCTCGGCGTAGGCCTCTTGGCCGCGATCGCTCTCGCGGCGCGACGGACGCCCGTCTCGATGTCCTCGCGCAGCAAACGGCTCGTCGGTTGGGCGCTGATCGCGGTACCGCTCCCGCTCGCGGTCGCGCTCCACCTATTCGTCTGGCCGGCCTCAGCGTTCGACCACCTGGCGTTCGTCGCCGGCGTCGTTGCTTTCGCAGCCGGCGCGTTCCTCGTACTGCCGAGCGACGACCGTGACGATCGCCGGGAAGAGAGCGACGACCAGGACCCCCCGCCCTGGTGGCCGGACTTCGACCGCGACTTCCGGGCGTACGCCCGTACCTCCCGGCCTAGGGTGCACGCGTAGCCGTGAGCGTTCGGGCATTCGTCTACGTGCTCGTCAGTGCTGCCGGACTGCTCGCGCTCTGAACCCTGGTGCGGTTCGCCGATTTCGGCCGCCGCAATTAACGACCGTGGCGGGCGACACAAGGGCCGCGAGTCCTAGTACCCAACGTGGATGTGGTCGTCGTGGTTCGACAGCGGGAACGAAGGCCCACCGAGACCGAGCAGCGAGATCACCTGCCGCGGCCGCATCACCGCGGGCAGCAGCAGGATGTTGCGCACGGCTTGCTCGGTGACGCTCCCCGAGCCCTGGTTACCCAGGATCGAGGTGTTGCCGAGCGCCGAGATGTCGATCGCGCGGCCGTAGCTGTGCGCCGAGACCCCGCCCGAGTTCGAGTACCGCGGGTGTCCCGACAGGAGACAGCTGACGGTGACCTGCCCGTGCCACGCGGCGAGGTACTCGATCAGCGCAAGCACGCGCACGTCGACGCGGCCGTTCGCGATGTCGTCGCGCCCGGCCGCATCGAGGTCGACCCGCGGATCGGTGAGCACGCGCTGCGCGAGCTGGCCCTTCCGGGCGTCGAGGCCGTGCACCAGAGCCGGCAGGCCGACGCCGCGGTAATGGTGGGCGAACGCGATTGCGCGGTCGCCAACGTCGGCGCGACCGGTGAGGGCGATCACCGCGGCGCGGGCCTCGCGCGTACCGCGTCCGGCCTTGGCCAGGCGCTCGGCGATGGCCTCTATCCTCGGGCGCGCGACGGGACGGTCCAAGCCGCCGCGGCGGGCGCCGAGCAGGCCCAGGACGAGCGCCCAATCGGCGCCGGCGCGGCGTGAGACGGCACGCACAGTCGTCGCGTAGGCCCAGCGCCGGTCGCGCGGAGACGCCGCGCGCGCCCGCTGGCGTGCGACGGCCCGCCGAGCGAGCCGGGCTTTCGTGGCGGCCTTGGCCGAGGCCACCGCCGCCTCGCTGGCGATCGCGGCCGCCTTCAAGAGCGTGACGGGCGGAGCGATCTCGACCGGCGGAGCGGCCTCGACCGGCGAGGCGACGGGCTCGGCGGGCGCGGCCGGATCCGTGCTGACGGCCCGTTCGACCATCGTTGCGTAGGTCAGGAGCGAGTCGGCGGCGACCATAGACGTGCCGCCAGCGACCAGGTCGACGGCACTGTCGCCGGCGAAGGCCGAGACCGACGCGCCCACGAAGAACAACACCGCGAAGACGACGCTCACGGCGAACCGGCGCGTCGAACGACGGCGTGTGGAAGTTGGTTTGCGTTCTGGCATTTCGCTGAGTTCCTGTGGTTCGAGCACCGAGCTACAGCGGGCGCGTCTCGCGTCCGCTCGCGCGGATGTCTGCTGAGTCATCGGCGGCGAGCCGTACGGCCCGCCGCCGACTTACGTCAAGCTCGTCGGCGTCGCGCTGCCGATCCGTTCGCCCACCCGAAGGCGCCTAGGCGGGTCACGAGCAGTGTCCGCGAGCAAAGGTCGCCGGCTCGCTGGATCGTTAGAAGATGCCGCCCCCGAGGAACGCCGGCGCGAGGATCACCACGAACATCACGGGCAGGATGAAGATCGCGATCGGGAAGAGCATCTTCACGGGAGCCTTCATCGCGCGCTCCTCTGCGCTCATCTGCCGGCGATGCCTGAGGTCGGCCGCCTGGGCCCGCAGGATGCCGGCCAGAGGCGTTCCGAGGTCGTCCGAAGCGAGGACGGCGTTGGCGAACGCGATCGCGTTCTCGGTGCCCACGCGGTCGGCGAAGCTGCGCAGCGCGGTTCGCCTCGCCTCGCCCACCCGGAGCTCGGTCATGATGCGGCCCATCTCCTCGGCCAGCGGCCCGTCGTTCGCCTCGACCAGGTAGTTGAGCGCCGCGTCGAAGCTCATTCCTGCTTCGATCGCGATCGCGAGCTGGTCGACGAAGTGGGGCAGCTCGCTGTCGATGCGCTCTGCGCGGGCCGTCGCCGCTCTTCTTGAGCAGGAAGCCGGGCAGGAAGACGGCCGCGGCGGCGAAGACCACCGCGAGCACGATCCGTCGCGGGCCGTCCGCGAGCGTGAAGCCGGCGAGCAGACCCATGAACACGAGGGCGACGCGTCCGGCCATGAACATCTCGGCGGTCAGTCGCCGCGACGCGCCCGCGCGCCGAAGCTGGGCGGTGATGTCGTCGGGCGACTCCTTGCGCCAGACCTTCATGTGGACGCGGACGAGGAACGCGGACAGACGCGGGAGCAGCACAGACCTCCGCCCCGCCTCGGACGCCCCGGCTTCGCCCGCCGCAGCGGAGGAGCGAACGGTCTCGAGCGCCACTCGGCGCTGGCGGTCGGCGGCCATTCGAGGCCGGGTCAGCTGGAACGCGGACAGTGCGAGGCAGGCGATGCCTGCGACGAGAAGGATGATCATCGTTAGTACCTCACCGAGACGATGCGTTTGAGGAAGAGGGATCCGATCGCCATCGAGGTCAGGCAGATCCCGATCACGACGTGCCCTGCCGACGTCGTGTACAGCGGCGTCATGTACGAGGGGCTGATCAGGGTCATGAGCCCGGCGAGGCCGATCGGGAGCCCCACGAGCACGATTGCCGACATCCGGCCCATCGCCGTCAGCGCGTGCACCTTCCGGGCGTGCCGCTGACGCTCGCGGACCGTCTCCGACAGCGTGTCGAAGAGACCCGCGAGCGAGCCGCCGGTCTGGGACTGGACGTTGATCGCGGTCGCGACGTACTCGAGGTCCGGCGACCCGATCCGCGTACACATGGCATCGATCGCCTGATCGAGCGGCAGGCCGAGCCGCTCCTCGCCGAGCACGCGCGCGAACTCCTCGGAGGCGGGCGGCGCTCCGTCGTCGGCGATCCCCCTCAGCGCCGGCCGAAGCCCGTGCCCCGCGCGAAGCGTCGAGGCGATCGTCGCCAGGACGTCCGGCAGTTGCCGGTCGAAGGCCTGCGTTCGCCGTCGCGCAGCGATCGACAGCGCGACGAAGGGCGCCGCGAGGCCGACGAGCATCAGCAGCAGCGAGAGCGGAGGCGGTGCACCGAGCACCGAGCCGATCCCGCCGATGACGAACGAGGCGAAGAGCGCGAGATACGGGAGGTGGCCGCGGCGCAGCTTCACGCCCGAGCGCTCCAGTGTCCGGGCTCAGGCGGTCCGCGCCCGGAAGGTCGTCGAGCGAGCGCTCGGTCCAGTCGAGCACGGACTCGAAGCCGGCCCGCCGGGCCTCCGGCGCCTCCTCGGCGAGATCACGGCGGCTGACGTGCGGCTCGAGCAGGGCGCCGATCTCGGCGGTGCGGCGCCGCCCGCGCCCGGCCGCACCGGCGCCGGCGAGCAGGAGCGCCACCAGGAGCACGACGACGGCAGCCGTGATCGGGCTGTGCGCGATCGAGTCGGGGATGGCGTCGAGAATGCCGCCGCGCGGCTCCTGCGGGATCCGCAACGACGTCGTAGCCGTGGTTCCTCCTGCGTGCACGGTCAGCATGGCCCGGTCTCCGGGGCGGGCGCGCGAGAGGTACGACAGCTGCCACGTTCGGTCGAGCTCCTGGCCGAGGGCGCGGTAGGTCGCACCCAGGCTGGTGGCGTCGGCGGCGTCGAAGAGCCTGCCGTCCGTCGCCGACGCGAGGTCGGCGAGAGGCTTCTCGTCGGACCTGGAGCCAACCGCGATCGCATAGACGATCACGTTCGCGCGCTTCGCGTCCGCGATCGCCTCGGCGAGCGAGCTCCTGGAACCGACGTCGCGCCCGTCCGTGAGCAGGACGAGGATCCGGGTTCCGTCCGACATCCGCTCGAGGCGCTCGACCGACAGGCTGACGGCGTCATAGAGCGCGGTTCCGGTCTCGGCGTCCGACACGAGCGACGCGAGCTCTCGCGCGGCGTCGGCCTCCGGCGCGCCGGGCGCCGTCAACGCGAAGGCCTCGTGCCCGAACGCGACCAGGCCCATCTTGCCGGCGTTGCTGGCGGCCAGGAACTCCGCGGCCGCCCGCTTGGCTTCGCGCAGCGGCCGGCCGGCCATCGACTTGGAGTTGTCGACGGCGAGCACCATCGCCTGCGCCGAGCCGAGCTCCCGCGCCTTGACGTATCCGGCCGGGAGGCCGTCCTCGACGAGCGTGGGCCGGGATCCCGGCGGGACGACCGCCGTCAACTTGACCTGCGGGAATTCGTCGATCTCGACGCCGCGGATCGCGACGTCGCCGGCCGCGCCCGCCGCCGCAGGGGCGGCGAGCGCGACCAGCGAGACGAGTGTCAGGAGCGCTCGTTTCATGCTGCGCTCAGCCACGTCGAGGCCGGAAGCTCGACGCCGTTCGCGGCGAGCTTGGGCAGGAAGCCCGGCCGCAGCGCGGTCGAGCGGAGCGGGCCGAGCAGCGCCGCGCCGGCACCGGCCTGGAACTCGGGAGCGCGGGCCACGAAGAGGTCCTGGAGCGTGACGACGTCGCCCTCCATCCCCGCGATCTCCGTGATCTGCGTGACGCGGCGCGAGCCGTCGACGAGTCGCGAGATGTGGACGAGCAGGTCGAAGCCGCCGGCGATCTGCTCCCGGATCGCCTTGACCGGCAGCTCGATCCCGGCCATCAGCACGAGCATCTCGAGCCGGCGGAGCGCGTCGCGCGCCGAGTTCGCGTGGACCGTGGTCAGAGATCCGTCGTGGCCGGTGTTCATGGCCTGGAGCATGTCGAGCGTCTCGGCGCCGCGGACCTCGCCGACGATGATGCGGTCGGGCCGCATGCGGAGCGCGTTGCGGACGAGGTCGCGGATGCGCACCTCGCCCTCGCCCTCGACGTTCGGCGGGCGCGACTCCAGCGAGACGACGTGCCGCTGGAGCAGCCGAAGCTCGGCCGCGTCCTCGATCGTGACGATCCGCTCCTCCCCGGGGATGAACGCGGAGACGGCGTTCAAGAGCGTCGTCTTACCGGTTCCGGTACCGCCCGAGATCAGCACGTTGAGCTTCCCGCGAACGCACTGCGCGAGGAAGTCGGCGGTCTGCTCGCTGAGCGAGCCCAGCCCGACGAGGTCGTCGATGGTGAGCGCATCGCGGGCGAACTTCCGGATCGTCAGCGTGGGCCCGCCCAGCGAGAGCGGCGGGACGATCGCGTTCACACGGCTGCCGTCGGGCAGGCGCGCGTCGACCATCGGAGAGGACTCGTCGACGCGCCTGCCGACCTGCGAGACGATGCGGTCGATGATCCGCAGGAGGTGCGCGTCGTCGAGGAAGGACGCCGTCCGTCTCCTCGATCTTGCCCGCGCGCTCCACGAAGAGGCGGTCATAGCCGTTCACCATCACCTCGGTCACCGAGGTGTCCTCGAGGAACGGCTCGAGCGGGCCGTAGCCGAGGATGTCGGCGGCGATCTCCCGCTCGAGGTCGGCGCGGTCGGCCGGGCTGAGCGGCGCCTCGTCGGCGTTCAGCTCCTCCACGACGATCGTGCGGACGCGCCGGGCGAGCTCGTCGGTCCCCTCGAGGTTGAGGAAGGCGCTTCCGAGCCGGGCGATGCACGTCCGGTGGATCCTCGTCTTCAGCTCGGCGTGCGGATCCTTGTTTCGTGCGCGCACGGCACCCCGATCGGTCTGGAGGCGCTCGGCGAGCACGGACGCGTCGCTGACGCGGGACAGGCTGTTGCGGTCGATCGGATTCATCGTCGGCCTCCCCGGAAGCGGCGCTTCGACTGCTCGGCCGTCTCCGGATCCTTGTAGACGTCGGACGCGAGGTCGGTCAGCGCCCGTGAGAACTTGCTCCGCCCCTTGGCGAGCACGACCGGCACCGCGCGGTTCACGGCGGCCGGCACCGCGGTGTCGTCCGGCAGCTCGTACGCGATCGTGGCATCGAGCGCGTGCTCGATGTCCGAGCGTCCGAGCGCGCCGGCGGCGCCCATGCGGTTGGCGACGAGCGAGACGCGCTCGCGGTCGAAGCCGAGCCGGTCGATCGTCTCGAGGCCGATGCGGACGTTCTTCAGCGACGTCACCTCGGGATTGCAGACGAGCAGCAGGCGGTCGGTCTGGTCGAGTGCGGCGAGCATCGGGCCGTCGAACAGGGGCCCGGTGTCGATGACGATTGCCTCGTACGCGTTGCGGGCCGCCTCGAGCACCGCCGCCAGGTCGGCCTGGGTGACCACGTCGGCCTCCTCGGGCCGTCGCGGCGCCGGCAGAACGTAGAGCCCCGTCGCGGATTCAGTGCCTGACGAACGCCGCCAGCTTGTCGCTGTCGATGTCTCCGGTGGAGGCGGCGAGGTCGGCGATCGTCGCGCGAGGCGTGACCGCCAGCGTGAGCGCCGAGTCGCCGAACTGCAGGTCGAGGTCGACGAGCAGCGTCCGCTTGCCCGAGCGCGCAGCCGCGACCGCGAGGTTCGTGGCGACCACGGTCTTGCCGCTTCCGCCCTTGGGCGAGAAGACGGTGACGACCTTGCCGGTCGCCGTCTCGGCTGCGGCACGCGCCGCCTTCCGGACCGAGAACAGCAGCGTCTCGGCCGGCTGCGGCAGGACGAGCACGTCGACCGCGCCCACGGCGAGTCCCGTCTCGACGATCCCGTTCGGCTCGCCGTAGGCGGCGAGGATGAGCGGGGCGTCGGCGAGCTCCCGCACGCGGCGGACCTGGTCGGCGATGTTCGGCGCCGACGAGGACTCGACCACGTGGAGGGCGACGTCCGCCGTCGACGGCGACGATGCGCCGCCGACGGCGTCCGGCAGGATCACGGAGATCCCCGGCTCCTGCTCGAGCGTGGCCGCGACTCCGTTGGCCGCGGGCCCGCTCAGCAGGACGCGGAGCCCGTTCGTTGGATGTGTGGCCGTTACGGCTCATCGACGGCCTCCGGGAAGTCGCCGGTGATCTCGGCGTCGGCGGTGGCCGCCGGCAGTCCGCGCTCCAGGATCGTGTGCAGCGTCTCCAGGCTCGGCTTGCTGTTGCTCGGAGCCGTGGTCGGCCGCAGCGCGAGGAACCAGGTGCTCATCTTGGTGGCCCAGGCCATCGTCTGGGACTGACGGTCGGTCATCACGAGCATCGCGGCGATGTCCTCGTCGGCGCGCATGCTCTCCGCCTTCTCGGCGTCGGGCGCCTCGAGGACGAGGAGGTTCTGCAGGACGACGCGCGACGTCGCGCGCTCGATCGGCGCTGCTGGTACCTGACGGTCGCGACGACGTCGACACGGTCGCCGTCCTTGAGGGTGCCTGCGAGCACCTGGTGCGGCTTGCCGAGAACGGCGATGGCGCGCTGCTCGCCGGAGAACTTGGCGAAGATGCCGCCCTGCGCGAGGGGCTTGAACTGGCGGAGCGTGATCTGCTCGCCCTTGTAGATCGGATCGGCGACGACCATCGAGGTCAGGGGCGCCGAGCTCACGACGGAGCCGTCGACGAGCGCGCGCTTGGGCACGGACTGCGTCTTCAGGTAGCCGCCCGAGGCGATGGACGAGCCCTCGGTTCCGGCCGGGATGTCGCGCGAGGCGACGAGGACCTTCACCAGGCCGGCGCCCTCGGTGACGCTGTTCCGGTAGCTGACGATGTAGATGCCGACGAGCACGGCCGCGAGGACCGCGAGCGCCACCGGCACGATCAGGTTTCGAATTCTTGGCTTGGTCACGGGAGGTTCCTTTCGCGGTCTATTTGGTGAGCGTGATGACGTGCACGCCGAAGTCGTGGTCGGGATCGGGGATCGTGTTGCCGGCGGCGAGGTCGGTCGCGATGAAGGTCACGAAGTGGCCGGTGAGCACGTGGTTCTTGCCCGGTCCACTTGACGACGTCGTCGATGACGAAGGCGGCCCAGCCGATGACGTGGTACCCAGCCGCGGTCGGCGGTGTCGTAGACCGGGAAGAGCAGCATGCGCTGCGTCGTCGGCCGCGTCCTCGAGCTGCTTCTTGATGCCGTTCTTCTCGCCGTTCGCCGGCGGGATAGACGGTGTCGATGGGAAGGGCGTCCGGGTACCCGTTCTCGATCCAGTCCTTCATGTCGCCGGCGCCCGCACTGCCGTCGCGGTCGAGGTCGAGGAGGCCGAACTTGCTCTTCGTCGGATCGTATTCGGACGTCCTCGACCGAAGTCGAGCGTCACGGTCTTCCCGAAGCAGCTCGGTCCGTGACGATGCACGCCATGTCCTTGTGGACGGCGATCGGGGCGACGTTCTTCAGCTCCGGCGCGAAGACCTTCGCCTGCGCCTCGGCGTTGACGGTGACGACGTCGAAGACCGCGCTGAGGACTGGAGCGAAGATGCCCGCCGGCGTGTCCGCGTGCGCGACGACGTCGATCGTGCTCGGCGACTCGGGGAACGTGACAGTCGGCGTCGGGATGCCGGCGTAGTTGCAGCGTCGCGCGTACTCGCTCTGCGGTCGACTCCGCCGTCCGACGGCTTCAGCGGGAGCTCCTGCGCGCCGGCGAGCGCGGCCGCGTCGGCCGCGGTCTGCAGCTGCCGCTGGGCCTGGTACCAGGAGCCGACGTCGATGACGAGCGCGGCCATCCCGACCAGCACGGTGAGGATGACGGCGACGAAGACGAGCACCTGACCGGATTCGCCGTCGCGTGTCGAGCGAGCAGCGTCTTCATTCCATTCGCTCCGTCGCGCTCGCGGTCAGATCGCCGCCGAGCGCTGACGCCTGGAAGGCCGATCGTGTAGGGGTACTTGATCGTGATCTTGACCTGGTCGCCGGCGTTCGCGCCCGGCCGTGCACGTGATCCGGCGTCGAGACCTTCGCCCACTGGCTCGCCGAGACCGTGTTCTGGATCGCGGTCCGTCGCGGCCGCGCAAGGGCTGCTCGTGCGCTTGACGGCAGCCGCGCGCGCGCCGACGCGCGCTGCGTCGGTGATCGCGAGGTAGTTGTGGAACGCGACGCCGAACTGCATGATCCCGAAGAACAGGAGCACGAGGAGCGGCAGGACGATGGCGAACTCGACGATCGCCTGGCCGTCGTCCCTGCGAAGCCTGAAATCTTGTGGTCGTGTCTCATTGTCTTCAGCTCAAATCTGTGTGGCCGGAGCTTCCGCCGAGATCGGCGGAAGCTCCGGCTGTCGACCTAGGCGACGTGCGTCGCTAGAGCGCGGTGATCGACCGCGTCGATCGCGCCCGTGATCGCGGCCGTGAGGCCGGTCCACGTGGCGGCGAGCAGGACGCCGACGACGATCACCGCCAGGACGAGCGCGTACTCGACGAACGTCTGGCCGCGCTCGCTCTTCAGCTCCTGCGTCCGGCCGACGAGCATCGTCGCCCAGACATTGAAACGATCCATCATGAGGTGAATCCTCTCTGTCTCATGCATGGGCGACTGCCGCCCCGCAACTGGCGTCCAAAGTAGAGAGCGCCGGCCCCGGTGGGATCTACCGGTCGGGCGGAACTACAGGTGGTCCGATCAGCCCGTTCGGTAGATGCGACTAAGGGGAGATGCCGCGACAATGCCGCAGTGCGCCGCCCCATCGTCCTCATCGGAACCGAAGGTCAAGTCCTGTGCGAACGCTGCGAGATCGCCGACGGCTTCCTCAGCCGCGGGCGCGGCCTGCTCGGGCGAACGACGCTGCCACGCGGCCACGGGCTCCTGATCCGGCCGACCTGGTCGGTGCACACGGCCTTCATGCGGTTCGCGATCGACGTCGTGTTCCTCGACGCCGAGCTGACGGTGCTGAAGCTGGCTCGGAACCTCCGCCCGTGGCGCGCGGCATCGCGGCTCCGGGCGCATTCGGTGCTCGAGCTCGCCGCGGGCGAGTGCGACCGTCTCGGGATCGGCGTGGGCGACAGGCTCGCCTGGGCCTCGCTGGACCCGGCGCGGTGACGGTCGCCGTCACCTGGGCCCGCGCACGGCCGGTCGGCGTGGCGTTCGCCGTCGCGCTCGCCGCCTGCGTCCTCCTCCGTTACGGCCTGAGCGCCGCCGGTGCGATTGCGGCGTTCACGTGCGTGGTCCTCGTCGTCCTGTCGCTGATCGACCACGAGACGCACCGGCTGCCGAACCGCATCGTCCTGCCGTCGGCGGCGCTCGTCCTCGTCGCGCGACTCGCGAGCGACCCGGAGCACTGGGCTTCCTGGGTCGGGTACGGCCTCGGCGCGTTCGCGTGCCTGCTCGTGCTCGGCCTGGCGTACCCGGCCGGGCTCGGGATGGGCGACGTGAAGCTCGCACTGCTCTTGGGCGCGGCCCTCGGGGCCGCCGTCCTGCCGGCGCTGTTCCTCGGGACGCTCGCCGCCGGGCTCGCAGGCACCGTCCTGCTCATCCGCGACGGCCGCGAGGCGCGCCGTCGCGCGATCGCCTTCGGACCGTTCCTCGCGTTCGGCGCCATCGCGGCCTTCCTCGCGCTGACGCCGTAGCCGGCGACACGGCGCTGCCACGGGTCGATCGGAATGACCCGAACGTGTCACCCGGGCGCCCAAACGGGGTGACTACCGTGGATTGCGAACGAGGCAACCCCACGTAAGTCCTCGCTTTGTGCCGTTTCTGACCCTTGCGGCACAGTTGGATGGATTGAAGCCCTCGATGCCCCCGGCGTCGGGGGCTTCGGTCCATGAGGGGCTGTCGCGTGCGTGTTGGCTCCGAGAAACGAGCCTGGGTCAGTCGTGTTGGCGCAGCTCCTTGTATCGCTCGATCATCGACTTGATCCGGCCCAGCGTCGGCCAGGGATCGTTGCCAGCGTCGAAGCTCCGTCGCGCACTCGCGGCGTACCCTCGATCGCCGATCAATTCCTCGCGGGCCATTTCACCGATTGGCTTTGTCACGGGCCACCTCCGCTCTCCTTGAGTAACCGGCATTTTGCGCAGCATGTCGCAGGTCATGAGCGCCCACCCTCGCCTCGAAACCGCAGTTATTCCTCGGCCAGTATCCGGATCGGAGCGATTGGACCCGAATGCCGCGACACGTCCGCTACCCTGCGGCGCGTGAGCAGCGAGCCCCGCAGAACTCCGTCCGAACTTGCCGCGATCGCGGTTTTCAGCGCGGCCACCCTCATCCTCGGGTTCGCGTTACTCGTCGGCTTGCCGGCCCTCGCAATCATGCGAGCCGCACAACACGGCGCCACGATCAGCGGAGTCCTCTGGGGAACGTTCGCCGTTCTCTTCATCGGCATTGTCCTGCAGGCGATCATCCGCAACAGAGAAACGCGCGGTTGGATCGCGTTCCTGGCCTTTGGATGGCTCGGCGTGTTCCCCGTGATCGCTCGGGCTGTTCGCAGATTCGTTGCTCGGTAGTCGGGCCAAATCACGACGACCCCACTTTGGCTCGACCGAACGTGGACGCGGGCGCCCCCCGCCCATGATTGGCCTTGACATTCGGCGCCGGGATGAGACGGCACTCCCATCGAAAAACCGCGCCCTCATCCGTAGCGGTCGAGTTCGGCCAGTTCCCCACCCCGCCACCCGACTTGGCGGTCATAACTACCCGAGCCGCTACCCACCTGGGCGATACGGCGCGGTCGGCTCGCTGCAACGATGGCGTCCGGATAAGTCTTGAGTTTCAGCCGGCGGCCGCGGCCACGACGATGCTGCTCTCGCGTAACGGCTCGAGTATTGGAGGTTTACGTGAATCGCAGTCGGTTAACCATGTTGGTGCTTGTCGCGCTGCTGGCGTTCGTGTTTGTGCCGGCGTCAGTGGCGAAGGCGACGCGAGTCTCGTTTCAGGGTTCGCCGGGGACCGTCTTCCAGGGACAGGTCACGACGTTGAGGGCCGCCGTCTCGCCCACGAACGCCTCGTGCCAGCTTTCGATCAAGTACAAGGGCGGCCATATGCAACAGCTGCAACGGAAATCGGCCGTTCGCGGTCGAGTCTCCTGGAGCGTTCGCATCCCCGCGGTCCCGACGGGCGCTGCAACCGCAACGGTCAGTTGCGCGCCCGCCGGACGGGCAACCACGTCGATGCGCGTCCAGTGGGCGCAACAAGCGCCGAAGGTGACGATCGCGAGAACTGGTTTCTCGCAGCGCCCGGATCGGCTCGGCAGCGATGTCAACTATGGCCTCGAGGTGCCGGACCGCCATCGACACGGCCACCTTCTTCTGGGTGGCCGCCCCCGTGACGCGGGGCGCGGACACCGTGGGCTGGGTTGCGGAGCTGCGCCGGGTGGGCGGGGCGGCCGCCGCGCCGCTGGAAGGGCTGCTGGGGGGCGAGATCGAGGTGTACTTCGCCCACCGCACGGGCGGCCCGTGGGTGGCGCTGAACGGACCCAACCCGCCCCCGCCGCCCGGCTGGCCCTTTGCCGGCTCGCGGCGGTACGAGCGCGCGGGGACGGGCACGCTGCTGGCCCACGCCGTGGACGTTCCCAACACCCCGTGGACCATCGTGGCGGAGCAGACCCGGGCGAGCGTGCTGGCCCGGCCGGGCGCCTTCCTGCGGCACGCGCTGCTGGCCGTGGCGGGGCTGTGCCTGCTGGGCGCGGCGGGCGCGTGGCTGGTGAGCCGCAGCATCACCCGCCCCCTGCGCGACCTGCGGCTGGCGTCCGAGGCCATTGCCCGCGGCGACTACGGTCGGCGGATCGAGCTGCGGCGCACGGACGAGCTGGGGATGCTGGGGGGCGGATTCAACTGGATGGCGGCCCAGGTGCAGGCCAGCCACGGCGCCCTGCGCGAGCAGGTGAGCACGGCGCAGTCGCTGGCCGAGGAGCTGGAGCAGACCAACGAGCAGCTGGAGGCCGCCCTGGCCGAGGCGGACGCGGCGCGGGACGAGGCGCAGGAGGCCAACCGCTCCAAGTCGGAGTTCCTGGCCACCATGTCGCACGAGATCCGCACGCCCATCAACGCGGTCATCGGCTACACGGACCTGCTGCTGATGGAGCTGGAGGGCCCGCTCACCCCGGGACAGACGGCGCAGCTGGAGCGCGTGCGGTTCAGCAGCACGCACCTGACGGGGCTGGTGGACCAGCTGCTGGACTTCGCGCGCATCGAGGCGGGGTCGCTGCGGGTGGAGCGGCGCATCGCCAGCGCGGGGGACGCCGTGGACGCGGCCGTCACCGTGCTGGGGCCGGAGGCGGCGCGAAAGGGCGTGGCGCTCTCCACCGCCTGCAACGGCGGCCTGCGCTACCACGGCGACCCGCAGCGGGTAGACCAGATCCTGCTGAACCTGGTGTCCAACGCCGTCAAGTTCACGGAATCCGGCGGCCGCGCGGAGATCCGCTGCGCCGCCCGCGACGGGAACCTTCCGGCGACGGGCGCGGCGGGAAGCTGGGTGTGCCTGCGCGTGGACGACACGGGGATCGGCATCGCGCCGGACCAGGCGGAGCGCATCTTCGAGCCGTTCGTGCAGGTGGAGAGCGGCTACACGCGGCGGCACGGCGGCGCGGGGCTGGGCTTGGCCATCAGCCGCCGCTTTGCCCGGTGGATGGGCGGCGACCTGACCGTGGAGAGCACCCCCGGCACCGGCTCCAGCTTTACCCTCTGGCTCCCGGCGGCGTCCCCATCCGCGCCCCCGTCGCGCTGAAAGGCCTTCGCCCCGCGACGTGCGATCCTGAGAGGCTGTTGCGAGGCCGTCCCGCGACGATGTCATCCTGAGGGAGCGCCCGCACCGACCCGAACGCGCACGGATCAATGGGTGCGGCCGAAGGATCTTGCCCGCGCCACCTGGACTGGCATTCCGTGCACGGGGCCGGCCTCTCGGTTTGCACGCAAGATCCTTCGGTCCCCGCCATGGATCGTGCACCGGGAAGGTTCATGCGGCGGCTCCCTCAGGATGACAGCTCGCCCGGGTTGGGCTCAGCAACACTCTCCCCAATCACGGTGACACCCGCCGCGGCGCCCGTTCCCACGCGGAGGATCGTCCGTGCTTCCCTCCCCCGCTGAGCGGCATCCGCCGGGACGCGTTGCCGGCGGAGGCCGGGCGTCGTACCGTCCCCGTGGACGGACCGGCGGATCGCACCTCGAGCCCCATCGCACGGCATGAAGTTCCTCCCCGCACAGCTCGCCGCGTACATGCAGATGGGCAGCGCCCGCCGCAACCTGCGGGCGCTGCGCGGCTACGTGCTGGTGATGCTGGCCATGATCACCGCCTACAGCGTCGCCTTCCACTGGCTGATGGCGGCCGAGGGGCAGAAGCACTCGTGGCTCACGGGCTTCTACTGGACGCTCACGGTGATGAGCACGCTGGGGTTCGGCGACATCACCTTCAAAAGCGACGTCGGGCGTGCCTTCAGCATGCTGGTGATGGTCTCCGGCGTCGTCTTTCTGCTCATCGTCCTCCCGTTCGCCTTCATCCAGCTGTTCTTTGCGCCGTGGCTGGAGGCGCGGCAGGCGGCGCGCGCCCCCCGGCGGGTTCCCGACGGCACCACGGGGCACGTGATCCTGACGCACTACGACCCCATCGCCATCTCCCTCACGCAGCGCCTGGCCTACCACGGCCGCCCGTACTGGGTGCTGGAGCCGGACGTGAAGACGGCCATGGACCTGCACGACGCCGGCGTGCACGTGGTGATCGGCGACCGCGACAAGGTGGAGACGTACCAGGCGCTGCGGGCGGGCCACGCCGCGCTGCTCGTGGCCACGGGCGACGACTACGTGAACACCAACACCGTCTTCACGGCGCGCGAGGTGGCGCCGGAGGTGCCGCTGGTGTCCATCGTCCGCTCGGCGGATTCCGTGGACATCCTGGAGCTGGCGGGCAGCAGCCACGTGCTGCACGTGCCGGAGATGCTGGGCCGCGCCCTGGCCCGGCGCACCCTGGGCGGCGACGGGCGCGCGAGCGTGATCGGGCAGTTCGGGGAGCTGATGATCGCCGAGGCGCCGGTGACGGGCACGCCGCTCATGGGCAAGCGCCTGTCCGACAGCCGCCTGCGCGAGGCCACGGGGCTCACCGTGGTCGGCGTGTGGGAGCGGGGCCGCTTCGAGCCGCCCACGCCGGAGACGGTGCTGGGCCCCTCCACGGCGCTGGTGCTGGCGGGGACGGAGGCGCAGCTGGCCGCGTTCTCGGAATTGATGGCGATCTACAGCGCCCCCGACGCGCCGGTCATCATCCTGGGCGGGGGACGGGTGGGCCGCGCCGTGGCGGCCGCGCTGGAGGAGCGGGAGGTGCCCTGGCGCATCGTGGAGCGCAACCCGGCCATGGTGCGCGACCCGGAGCGGTACGTGGTGGGTTCGGCGGCGGACCGCGCGGTGCTGGCCCGGGCGGGGATCGCGGACGCTGCCGCCTCGGTGGTCACCACCAACGACGACGCGGCCAACATCTACCTCACGCTGTACGTGCGCCAGCTGCGTCCCGACATCCAGATCGTGAGCCGCGCCACCCTGGAGCGCAACGTGGCCACGCTGCACCGCGCGGGCGCGGACTTCGTGATGTCGTACGCCAGCATGGGCGCCAACGCGGTGTTCAACGTGCTGGAAAAAGGCGACGTGGTGATGCTGGCGGAGGGGCTGGACGTGTTCCGGCATCCCGTGCCCGCGGCGCTCGCGGGGCGCACCCTGACGTCGACGGGGATCCGCGAGGCCACGGGGTGCAGCGTGGTGGCGCTGGAGGTGGGGGGCGACGCCGTCATCAACCCGCCCCCCGAAACATTACTTCCCGCCGGCGCCGAGCTCATCCTCATCGGCACCACCGACGCGGAGCGCCGCTTCGTGCAGCGGTTCGGCCGGTAGGCGCGGTTTCGGACGGAGCTGCCGTTTCGTTCGTCCGGCGATCCCGTGCACGGCCTTCCACCCAGGGCCTGCTTCTACGGATCGCGATCAGGTGGATGCCGTGCCTGGGCGAGCTTCCGGCCGTGAGGCCGATCATCCTGCTCTTGAAAAACGCGGATGCCGTCCCCTCGCCGGCAGCAGCTGATCTACCAAGGATCTCTGGCCTTCTGCGGTACTCGTCCGGTCCGCGATCGGCCATCGCGGCGCATCGCTCCCGCACGTACGGCGCTCGGGAGACGCTCGCCAAACTGGATGGTTGCGATCGTGACGACCGGACGCGGAGCGGACGGCGAGCGGCAGGGTGCATCAGGCCCTTGGTAGCGAGGCCGCTGCCGGCGAGGGGACGGCCATCCGCGTTTTTTCGGAAGGGGCACGATGGCGGCGGCGGAGGCGGATGTCTGGCCATGGCACATCATCCACCTGATCGCGATCGGTAAGAGCGTGCCCGCGCCGGGGGCCCGTATCAACGACGGAATGGCCGCGCGGTTCGGCGAACGACAACCGGGCCAGGAACCGCTCCAGCCTCCTGACGCTCTTCCTCACCCATCCGCTCCAGTCACATGCTCCGCACCTTCGTTCTTGCCCTGGGCCTCGCGCTGACGCCCCTCGCGTCGACGGCGCAGGCCCCGTCCGCATCGGCAGAATCCGCCGCGGCCGCCGCATCCACGGAATCCACCTCCGTCACGTCTGCCCCGGACGCGCAGACATCCACCGTGACGCGCGGGCCGTCTTCGGCCGCGCAGGCGGACACCGGCGCCGTGCCCGTGCCCCAGCCGACGGAAAAGGCCGTGCGCTACTTCCGCGGCAACACGGTGCTGTGGGCGATCGGCATCGTGTGGGGGCTGCTGCTACCGGCGCTGGCGCTGTTCACGGGACTGTCCGCGCGCATCCGCGACTTCGCGCAGCGGGTGACAGGGCGCCGGTGGTTCCTGACCGTGGCCCTCTACGGGATCATCATCACCCTGCTGGCGTGGCTCGCGGGGCTGCCGCTGGCGTGGTACTCGGATTTCGTGCGGGAGCACGCCTACGGGCTGTCGAACCAGACGTGGGGCAAGTGGCTGGGCGACTCGCTCAAGGGGCTGGCCCTGTCGATGGCCGGCATCGCCTTCGTCCTGTGGATGCCGTACGGGCTGCTGCGCCGGTCGCCGCGCCGCTGGTGGCTGTGGACGGGGCTGGGGGCCATCCCGCTGGTGGTGCTGCTGATCTTCGTCTCGCCCATCTGGATCGACCCGCTGTTCAACCGCTTCGGGCCCATGCAGGACCAGCGGCTGGAGGCGCGGATCCTGGCCCTGGCGGACCGGGCGGGGATCGAGGGCGGGCGCGTGTACGAGGTGGAGAAGAGCGTGGACACCGAGGCCGTGAACGCGTACGTCACGGGCTTTGGCGGCACCAAGCGGATCGTGCTGTGGGACACCATCCTGCGCAAGCTGGACGACCGCCAGCTGCTGTTCGTGATGGGGCACGAGATGGGGCACTACGTGCTGCACCACGTGCTGATGAACCTGGTGCTCTCCGCGGCGCTGATCCTTCTCGCGCTGTACTCCGTGCACCGCCTGTCCGGGTGGTTCATTGCGCGGTGGAAGCACCGCTTTGGCTTCGACCGGCTGGACGACGTGGCGAGCCTGCCGCTGCTGGGGCTGATCGTGAGCCTGGTGTCGCTCGTGGCCACGCCCGTGCCGCTGGCGTTCAGCCGCTGGGCCGAGCACGAGGCGGACCGCTTTGGCCTGGAGCTCACGCGCGACAACCGCGCGGCGGCGGAGGCGTTCGCGCGGCTGCAGGGGGAGAACCTGTCCGTGCCCTACCACTCCACGCTCTACAAGCTGTGGAACGACAGCCACCCGCCCATCGGCGAGCGCATCGACTTCATCAACGGCTACCGCCCGTGGGCCGAGGGCAAGCCGCTGAAGTACGAGGACCGGTTCCAGTCCCCGCGGTGACGGCCGCAGCGGGGGCGAACCTGCGTGTGAGGCGGTCCCCAACACACCGATGACGGCACGAGAACGACCCGGCGAGGCATCCTCGCCGGGTCGTTCCGTTCGATCCTCGACTTCTGAGAGTGCGCTCCGGGGGTCCGCATCTTCACGCGAGACGATCCGTATCGCGTAGCCCGCAATTGGATCGCTCATCGTCCCGGATGGCACGTGCAGATCCTTCGCCGTGAGAAAGCCGCGAACACCGTACCCTCTATTGATCTCGTCCGACGTTCGGTTGATCCCCTTCAACTCCATACGCAGATGGACGACATCTTCGCCCCACCGCAGCGGATCGCGGCCCCACCGGCTCCGGTTGCCCCCGCCGCGATCCTCGCTCCTCCCATGAGCATCCCGGCCGGTCCTCCTGGAACCGGGTCCGGGCCCCAGCCGATCCGCCGCTCGTTCAGGCGGTCGTTCCTGGATCGCAAGGACCCCTTCGAGTCCGCTGGGCAGAAGATGTGGAAGTTCAGCTTCAGCAGCAGCTACGACCTGGACAGCCAGCCGCCCGAGCCTGTCGTGGAGGAGATACGGAAGCGGCTGAACGACCAGCTGCTGGCCGGAAACCTGGCGGACGCCCAGCTGCAGGCCGTCGACTTCGACGACGCATCCCAGGTGCAAGAGCCTGCCCGGCGGTTCGTCATCACGTCCACGAACACCCGCCGAAACACGCTGGTCACCGTGAACACCTATCTCCAGGCGTACGGCGATCACCTGTACTACTCGGTGCGGTCGTACATCCTGCCCGACCTCAGTGTGTGGAAGCTGCTGCTGGCGATCATCACGGCCGGCGTGGTGTTCGTGCTGAGCGGTTTCGTGCCGATGGGTCGCCTGGCGTTTTTTCTGACTGCATGCACCTACCTGCGCAGGTTCATCAGCGACCTTCTGGCAGGCGACACGCTGCGGCTGGCCCTGCGCAAGCAGTTTCCCGGACGGGTGGATTCGGGATCGTTCGACGACGACGACACGACGGGCTTTCTCAAGACCAACGTCAGCCTCACCCTCCGGACCATCGCGGAGGTGCTGGAACGCTACGGCATCGACGTGGGAGGACTGCGCGCGAACATCCAGCGGCTGGAGGTCATCAACGTGAACACGGGCGGGGGCAGCATCATCGGCGCGGCCATCGGCGGGTTCGCCAATCGCATCGCGGCGGAGGTGCGCTCATGAGCGGCCAGGACCAGTCCAACATCGACACGCGCGGCGGCGATCTGGTGGGCGTGATCATCGGCGGCTCCCACCACCAGGCCAACGGCAGCAAGACCACCATTCAGACCTACGGCGCGGGCGCCGCCGCCACGGTGCCGCAGGTGATGGAGCGATTGGACGAGCTGGCGCGCGCGGTACAGGGCTCCAGCATGAGCAACCAGCTGCAGCAGGACACCCTGTCCAACGTGCGGACGGCGCGCGAGGCGCTCGCCCGCGACACGCCGGCCATCGGGCGGGCGCGGCACAGCATGGAAGGGACGCTCCAGGAGTTGAAGGCGGGCGGAGGCGTGGAGGGGTTCACCGCCGTCGTCGCGCTCGCCACGGGCATCGTGGAGATGCTGCGCGCCCTGGCGGGCTGATCCCCGTCCCCGCGAGAGGCCCTGGTCACGCGGGGTGGCAGATCGGCAGGAGCCCCCGCGGTTCTCTGCCGGCCTGCCGCCCCCATGCGTTTCCGCCTTTCCGCGGCGGATCACGGGAAAGCGGATCGGCGGACTGCGCCTGGACGGACACTCCGTTCCCTTTCCTCCCTCCCCGCCTCACTTGCCGCCACGGACGCGCACCGGTACGATACGGTGCGCCCGTCCACGCCGTACCTCATTCCGCGCCCATGGATCCACGCGAACGGCTGCTCGTCGACGACCTGCTGATGCGCAAGGTGGACGAGGTGAGCTACCTCGTCGCCACCAACGCCGCGCTCTACCGCCCCATCGTGCGCCTGTTTCACCAGCGCTACGAGTCCGGCGAGACGGGGTGGCTGTGGCCGGGGGAGGTCGCGGCGTTCATCCGCCAGCATCACCCCCACCACCCGGGCTACGCGGACGAGGAGTGCGAGGGGCACCTCAAGCAGCTGGAGGCGTGGGGCGTGCTCGTTTCCGAGCACGACGTGAACCAGGCGCGCACCATCGAGGAGTTCGTCCGGGCGGCGCGGCGCTACCAGATCAGCGAGACGGCGCGCATCATCGAGGAGATGCTCATCCGCCTCACCCGCCTGGACGGCTCGCGCGGCTCGCTGGACACCACGCGCCTCACCCGCCTGCGCGACGCCCTGCTGGAGCTGGACCGCGTCTTGGCGGGGCTGGATCCCGCCACGGCCTCGCACGACGCGCTGCGGCAGGTGGAGGGGCTGTGGAACGCGGCGGACGACGCGCGGCGCGAGATGCGCGAGCAGGCCCTGCGCTACATGCGCGAGCTGGAGCACGACCGCATGCCGTCCGCGGCGGACCTTGTCGTGTTCCTGCAGTACAAGCGGATGCTGCGCGACTACCTGGACGAGTTCGCGCTGGGGCTCAAGGACTTCGTGGAGCGCACCCGCGACCTGTTCGACGACTGGGCCGCGGCCGGGCTGGACGCGCGCCTGGCCGCGGCCCTCGCCCGCAACGAGCGCGAGCGCAAGGGCGACCTGCGGCCGGACAACGAGGTGCGCGCCGTGTTCGAGGCGCAGATCCGCGCCCTGCGCGCCTTTTCGGCCCGCGGGGGGACGCGGAGATCCTGCACGGCAAGTCCACGGCGCGCGTCCGCGGGCTGGTGGAGCAGATCGAGCGCGTGGTCACGGAGCGCCGCAACGCCCTGAACCGCGGCCGCGACCTGCGCCTGCTGGCCCGCGCGTTCCGGCGCGCGGCGTCGGACGACGACGCGCACCGGCTGGCGGCGGCCGCGTTCGGCTGGGGGGCGCCGCACCACGTGCGCGCGTACAGCGCCGACGCGGCGGCGGAGCTGGACCCGGATGCGTCGGTGTGGCTGCACGCCGCCGTGGGACGTGGAGCTGCGGGCGCGGGTGCGCGGCAACCCGAGCTTTCGCGCCGTGACGGCGTGGCAGGACCGCGGACCGCAAAAGGCGGAGCTGCGCGCGCGCGTGCTGGAGCAAAAGCGGGCGGAGGCGCGGTTCTGGGACAGCGTGTTCCGCGACGGCGAGCTGGTGCTGGACGGGCTCGCCCTGCGCTCCGCGGGCGACCGCTCGCGCGTGGTGCGCCTGGTGCGCGACTGCCTGCGCTCCCCGGACCTGCACGTGCGCCTGGCGGACGGCTCGCGCGTGCAGATCCTGCCCCCGGACGATCCGCGGGCCGTCGCGGAGGTCGCCGCGCCGGACGGCGTGCTCTACGTCCGCGCGTTCCGCCTGCGCCGCACGGAGCCCGCGCCATGATCACCAGCGAGGCCGCGCACCGGGAATTCCGCCTGTGCGCGGAGGCGCTCATCGACCGTCCCGTCCTGACGGCCGCGAACGACCGGCCGCTGCTGGAAAAGATCCGCCGGCACCAGCCCGCCCTGCAGTCCACGTTCGGGCGGCTGACGGGGTGGCGCGTGCAGGCGCACCCGGAGTTCGCGCGGCTGGTCAAGACGCCGGCGCGGGCCGAGGCGTCGCACGGGCTGCCGTGGGCGCGGGGAAGGACGGACTACGCGCTGCTGGCGTGGGTGCTGTGGTACGGCGAGCACACCGGCGGCCGCAAGTCCACCGTCAGCCAGATCGCGGAAGAGATCAAGCTGCGCAGCGCCGGCGTGGACGATGCCGGGCTGGACTGGACGTCGCGCGAGCAGCGGCTGGCGGCGCGACGCGTCTTTCGCGGGCTGGAGGAGATGGGCGTGTTCGCCGGCAGGACGGCAGCGTGGACGAGTGGGCGGACGAGAACGGCAAGCGCGACGCGCTCTACGCCTGGGGGGCGGCCGCCTGGCGCATCCACGTGGGCATCCCCGCGGCGGAGCTGGAGCGGCTGGCGGAGGGCCGGCCCGCGCCCGCCTCCCCCGCCCCGCCGGACGGCACGGACGAGATCCGCCTGTACCGCACCCTCCTCCTGAACCCGGCCCTCTTCCGGCGCGACGATCTCGCCGCGTTTCGCCTGGTCCAGAACCCCGAGCAGCGGGCGCTCGGCCGACCGCGACGTGCGGCGCGAGCTGTCGAGCCTCACGACGCAGCTCGATCGCTGGCGCCGCCAGAAGGAAACGAAGGAGCGGGAGACGGCCCGCTACGAGGTCGAGATCCAGAAGAAGCTCGCGATCCCGTTCGCGTGCGTCGTGTTCGTTCTCATCGGCGCGCCGCTCGGAATGCGTGTGGGCCGCGGCGGCGTCGGCGCGAGCGCCGGCCTCTCGCTGGGGTTCTTCCTCGTCTCCAACCACCCGCTCGGTTGGCGGCGAGGGAGCTCGCCGACCGCGGGCTCCTGCCGCCGGTCGTGGCGATGTGGGCGGCGAACGCGCTCCTCTGCCTCTGCGGAGTGTGGCTCTTTTCTCGGCCTCGCGCGGAGCGGCACGGGACGCCCGCGATCGTGATCCGGCTCCACGAGCGCTACATCTTCAGCTCGTTCGTGTCGGCGCTCGCCGTCGCGCTCGCCGCGTTCGTCACCATCTTCCTCGTGGTCGACCTCTTCGAGAAGATCGACACGTACGTCGATCACGATGCCGCCGCCGGCGCGATCGTGAAGTACAGCCTCTACAAGACGCCGCAGATCGTCACGACGGTTCTTCCGGTCGCGATGCTTCTCGGCTGCCTGTTCGGGATCGGAAGCCTCACGCGCCGGAACGAGCTCTTGCCGCTGCAGAATGCCGGCCTCTCGCAGAATCGGATCCTGGCGCCCGTTTACTTCGCCGGGCTCCTCATCGGCAGCGGCGTTCGCGGCGGGCGAAACGATCGTTCCGCGGGCGAACGAGGCGCTCGAGCGCGTGTGGCGGACCGAGATCCGCCGCGAGCCGGGCGATCCGGGGCAACTTCGCACGAACGTGAACTACCTGGGAGAAGGCGGCCGCTACTACCTGATCGGGCGCTACGATGCGCGCCAGCAATCGATGCACGACGTCGTCGTCGAGACGTTCGCGAACAACACGCTCGTCGAGCGGCTCGACGCGAAGGAAGCGGTGTGGGTTGGCGAGCGCTGGGAATTCCGCAACGGCTTCCTGCGACGATTCGTCGACGATCGCGAG
>CAVVCQ010000007.1:0-143987 GCA_963746805.1 uncultured Actinomycetes bacterium
GGCTTCGGCTCGCGCGGGATCTACCGCGCGACGCCGGAGCAGCTCGCCTACCACGTCCGCCACACGCCGTTCGACTCGATGGTGCAGCGCTGTCTCGCGGGCGAGGAGTTCTCGATCGACGTCTTCTGCGACTTCGACGGGCGCTGCCTCAACGCGATTCCGCGCACGATGATCGAGTCGAAGGGCGGCGAATCGATCAAGGGCATGACGATTGCCGACGCGGAGCTGATCGACTTCGGCCGACGCGTGGCCGAGACGCTGCCCGTGTACGGCCCCGCGAACGTGCAGTGCTTCCGCGAGGCCGATGGGCGCCTGCTCATCACCGACGTGAACCCGCGCTTCGGCGGCGCCTTCCCGCTGCCGCTGGCCGGGAGCCGCTACCCGGAGCTCGCGATCCGCCTCGCGCTGGGCGAGCGGCCCGCGCCGACGGTGGGCGAGTTCCGCGCAGGCATCGTCATGACGCGGTTCTTCTCCGACCTCGTGCTGGCGGACCGACGGAAGCCTGGAGCCGTTTGCGGAGGAGTTGCCGGAGCCGGTCGCGAGCGAGCCGGGCGAATGAGGGTGTGGCTGCTGGCTGCCGCCGTCGCGGTGGCGGTCGCCGTGGGCTGCGCCGTCGCGCTGGCCGCGACCGAGGAGACCGTCACCGGCGATGGTCGCCTCCTGGCAAGCGAGCGCCCGAAGCCGAGACTGGTGAAGCCGAAGCGCGCCCGCGTGGTCGTCACCGTCGTGAACGGCGACACGCACCGGCGCGTGCGCGGCGCGGTCGTCCGGATCGGCAGCCGCAGCGCCCGCACGAACGCGAAGGGCGTCGCCGAGATCCTGCTCCGGCGACGCGCCCCGCTGGTCGTCTCGGTCCGCAAGGCCGGCTACGCCGAGAAGGACGTCCGCATGCCATTCCAGCGCCGCCGCAAGGTGACGGTCCACGTCTTCCGGCCCGCGCTCCAGTGGGCGATGTACGGCGCCGATCACGTCGCGCTCGCACGCAGTCGCAGGCGACCATCCGGTGCGCCCGCCGTTCCGCGTCATCTGGAGCAGGGGGCTCGGCTCGCTGATCGAGTTCCCGGCGGTCGTCTCCGACGGCGTCGCGTACATCGCGAACTTCAAGGGCACCGTTCTTCGCGGTCTCGATGCGCTACGGCAACGTCGTCTGGCGCACGGAGACCGGCGGCAAGATGGCCGCCTCGCCCGCCGTCGCCGGCAAGGAGCTCGTCGTCCACGGCATGGACGGGAACATCTGGGTCTTCGACCGCCGCAACGGGCGGCTCAGATGGCGCTACAGCGCGTCGGCTCGCCGGTGGAGTCCTCGCCGGTCGTGCGTGACGGTGTCGACTTCTTCGGCGCCTGGAACGGGCGCGTCTACGCGCTCGACCTCCGCACCCGCCGGCTCCGCTGGAGCTACGTCTCCGGCTCGAAGATCACCTCGAGCGCCTCGGTCGTCGGCACGACGCTCTACATCGGCGACTACGGTGGCCGCGTGCTCGCGCTCGACGCCGCAGCGGCCGGCCTGCGCTGGTCGGCCTCCGTCAACGGACGCATCTACGGCACGCCCTCCGTCGCCGACGGCTCCGTCTTCGTACCGAGCTCGACCGGCAACTCGCTGACCGCCTTCTCCACGAGCGGCGCCTACCGCTGGCGCGTCAACGCCGGCCACTACGTCTACTCCTCGCCGGCCGGTGGGGCGGCCGCGTGTACTTCGGCTCGTACGACGGGCTACCTCTCGCGCGTCTCGGCGCGCACGGGCGAGATCCTGTGGAGCACCAGCGTGGGCGGCCCGATCTCGGGCGCACCGACTCATCGTCGCGGGCGTCGCGTATACGGCTCGATCCACGGCTCGATCGACGGCGCCGACGCGCGCAGGGCCGCGTCCTGCTCCGCTTCCCGCACGGGGAGTACGTGCCGGTCTCCGGCAACGGCCGCCGGCTGCTGCTGCACGGGTACTCGCGGATCTGGGCCGTCGAGTCGCGCCGGTGATGCGCCGGCTCGCGCTCGCGGCCGCGATCGTGCTGATCGTCGCGGCCGGCGCCGCGGCGGCTATGGCGCTGCGGAACCTCGAGGAGGGCGACGTCCGCGGCTCGTCCACCGAGGAGTTCGTGACCACGGGCGACGAGGAGGCGGTGGTCGTCCCCGAGGCGCCGCCGCTCCCGGGCGTGCTCTGGCCGACGTACGGCTTCGCCAACACGCGCACCCGCGCGGTCGGCTACGACCACCGGCCGCCGTACCGCCGGCTGTGGACCTTCGGCGCGCGCACACTCGTCGAGTTCCCGCCCGCGATCGCGTACGGGCGCCTCTACTTCGTGAACAACAACGGCACCGCCTACGCCGTGAACGCGAAGACGGGGAAGCGGGCGTGGAAGCACGCGATCGGCCGGTGCGCCGCCGCCTCGCCCGCGGTCTCGAACCACGTCATCTTCTTCTCCTTCCTCTCGGCGCTCCCGTGCTCGCGCGGGCGCGGCGCCGATCGGAGGGACTCCGCGCGCCTCACCGGCGAGGTGGTCGCGGTTCGCGTCCGGCTTCGGGCGGATCCGCTGGCGCACGAAGATCGGCCCGACCGAGTCGTCGCCGCTCGTCGCGAACGGGCGCGTCTACGTGGCCGACTGGCGCGGCAAGGTCTACGCGCTCGACGAGAGGACCGGGAAGGTGCGCTGGACGTTCCGGACCGGCGGGCAGGTAAAGGGCGCGGTCGCCCTCTCCGGGGATCACCTCTACGTCGGCTCGTACGACCACCGGCTCTACGCGCTGAACGCCAACACGGGCAAGCTCCTCTGGCGGGCGCAGGCGCAGCGCCGCTTCGGCACGCGCGGCACGTTCTACTCGACCCCGGCCGCCGCGTACGGCCGCGTCTACATCGGCGCGACCGACGGCAAGGTCTACTCCTTCGGCGCGACGTCCGGGAAGCTGATCTGGTCCACGACACCGGCGGGTTCGTCTACTCCTCGCCGGCCGTCTGGAACAAGACCGTGTACGCGGGCTCCTACGACAACCACCTCTACGCCTTCGACGCGGCCACCGGCGACGTGAAGTGGCGCTTCCGCGCGAACGGCGACATCTCCGGCTCGCCGACGGTCGTGAACGGGATCGTCTCTTCGCCACGCTGAAGGAGCGGACGTACGCCCTCGACACCGCACGCACCGGGAAGCGGCTGTGGAGCTACCCCGACGGGCAGTACACGCCGGTCGTCGCCGACGTCGAGCGGCTCTATCTCGTCGGCCACGCGAAGCTCTATGGGATGGTGGAGCAGTGAGGTACCTCGTCACCGGCGCGGCCGGGACCATCGGCTCGCACCTCGTCGAGGCGCTCGTCGCGGCGGGGCACGAGGCCCGCGGCGTCGAACGCGTTCACCGACTACTACGACCCGGCGCTGAAGGAGGAGAACACCGCGCGGCCTCGACGTGGAGCGGCCTCGACCTCGCCGCGGACGACCTCGACCTGGACGGCGTCGACGGGGTCTTCCACCTCGCCGGGCAGCCGGGCGTCCGCGCGAGCTGGGGCGCGAGACTTCGACTCTACGTCCGGCGCAACGTGCTCGCGACGCAGCGGCTCTTCGAGCAGGCGGCCGGCGGCCGGCGTCCGCGTCGTCTTCGCCTCGTCCTCGTCCGTCTACGGCGACGCCGAGGCCTATCCCACGCCGGAAGACACGCCGCCGCGACCCATCTCGCCGTACGGGATCACGAAGCTCGCCTGCGAGCACCTGGCCCACGCGTACGGCCGGCGCCGGGCTCGAGGCGGTGACCCTGCGCTACTTCACCGTGTACGGGCCGCGGCAGCGGCCGGACATGGCGTTCACGGCGCTCGTGACCGCGCTCGCCGAGGACCGGCCGTTCCGGCTCTTCGGCGACGGCGGCGCGGCGCGGAGCTTCACCTACGTCGCCGACGCGGTCGCGGCCACGATCGCGGCGATGGAGCGCGGCGCACGCCGGCGCGACCTACAACGTCGGCGGCGGCGACGAGGCCACGATGACCGAGGCGATCGCGCTCGCGCGAGCGGATCGCGGGCCGCGTCGCTCCGGCTCGAACGCTTGCCCGCCGCGGCCGGCGACGTGCGCCGGACGAGGGCCGACGTGCACGCGCGCGCGACGACCTCGGCTGGTCGCCGCGACGGCGCTCGAGGACGGCCTGAGGGCGCAGTGGGACTGGGCGCGGAGTAGAGTCGCCGCCCGATGAGCAGGGTGGAACTGGAGGAGCGCGAGGTCGACTTCGGCCGCTGGGTCTCCGCGGTCGCGGCGCGGTGGTGGCTGCCCGTGGTCGGCTTCGTCGTCGGGATCGCGCTCGGCTGGGCGCTCTCCGTCGGCGGCGAGGACGTCTACCGGGCGCAGGCACTCGTCTCGATGGGCGACCCGCTCGCTCCGAGCGGCGCGCGCGTGACCACGATCGGGACGAGCGTGTCGCAGCGTCCGCGAGATCGTGCACCTCGGAGGCGGCGGTGCGACGTGCCGCGTCGGTCTCGGGACTGACGCCGGCCGAGGTGCGGCGCGGTACTTCGTCTCGCAACCCTCCGGCGGCGGCGGGCCGCGGGTCGGCCAGCCCGCGCTCGTCGAGTCGGCGTCGCGGCGACGCCCGCGACGGGTGGCGCAGGCGGCCGACGAGCTGGCGAAGATCACCGTGGCCGGGACCGACGACTACGTCGGCCGCCAAGATCGAGGGGCTCCGCGAGCCAGATCGCGGCCGCGGACGAGGGGCTCGGCTCGCTCGAGCGTCGATCCAGGCCTCCCTCACGCGCCGCGCAGTCCCCGGGCCTCTCGGAGGAGGCGAAGCTCGTCGCGCTCACGAACGCCGGCGTGCTCGAGCAGCGCCGCTCGACCGTGATCCAGGCGCGCTCCGACCGGCAGCAGCTGCTCGCGCTCGCGGAGAACGTCGAGGCGCCGCAGGTCGTACAGCCGGCCGTGGCGCGGAAGGTGACCGCGCAGAGCCGCCGGAACGCGATCGTCGTCGCCGGCGTCCTCGGTCTCCTCGTCGGCCTGCTCGCCGCGCTCGTGTGGGGCCCCGGTCGCGGCGCGCGTGCGCAAGTAGCGATGTCGCGGCGGGCACTGCTCGTCTTCGTTGCCGTCCTCGTCACGGTCGTCTTCGCGGCGATCGCTGTCGGGGTGTCGACCCGGACGCGGTGTGGGAGGCGATCAAGAGCTGCGACCCGCTGTGGCTCGTGCCGTCGGTACTCGCACTCGGCGTGAGCGTCTTCGTCCGCGGCCTCCGCTGGCGCGCGCTGTTCGACCCGAGCCGCCGCCCGGGCATCTGGCCGGTGACGGCGGCGACGCTCGTCGGCTACCTGTTCCTGCAGATCCTGCCGCTCCGGGCGGGCGAGGCGGCCCGCATCGTCGCGCTCAGCCAGCGCGCGGGGACGTCGAAGGCCGAGGTCACGTGGGACGGCGTTGCTCGAGCGCGTCTACGACCTCGTCGCCGTGCTCGGCCTCCTCTTCGTGCTTCTACCGTGGCTGCCCGAGGTCACCTGGCTCCGCGCCGCTGCCTCGCTCGGGGCGGCCGTCTTCGCGCTGACCGTCATCGCCGTGATCGTGCTGGCCGTCTGGGCGACCGCGCCGTGCACGCGGCGATGCGGCCGCTTCGCGCGCCTGCCCGTGGTGCCCGCAGACCGGCTCGAGGAAATCGGCCACAACCTCGCGCAGGGCCTCGTCGGCCTGCGGCGGCCCGGCCTCGCCCTGTGGGTGCTGTTCCTCTCCGTCGCCTCGTGGGTGCTGCTCGGGCTCTCGTCCTGGTTCGTGTTCGAGAGCTTCGACCTCGGCGTGGGCGTCGTGGCCGGCATCTTCGCCGCGATCGCGGCCGGGCTGACCGCCGTCCTGCCGGCCGGCCCGTCCGGGATCGGCGTCTTCGAGGCGTCGATCGTCGTTGCCCTCGGCGCGTACGGCGTGGACGAGTCCGAGGCGCTCTCGGCCGCGCTCGTCCTGCACGCGGTGGGCTTCGTCAGCCTCGTCGCCGCCGGGCTGCCGGTCATCCGCTTCCACGTGCGCAGGACGATCCAGGCCGTGGAGAGCTAGAGGACTTCCCCCGCGCGGCCGAAAAGGAGAAGGTCGCATGCTCGAGGGCAAGTCCGTCGCCGTCGTCGTCCCCGCGTTCCGCGAGGAGCACCTGATCGCCGAGACGCTGCGCGGGATCCCGGAGTGGGTCGACCGCGTGTACGTCGTCGACGACCGCTCCACGGATGCGACCGCCGAGCGGGCGCGCGAGGTCGGCGATCCGCGCGTCGAGGTCATCGTCCACGAGGTGAACCAGGGCGTCGGCGCCGCGATCGTCACCGGGTACAAGCGGGCACTCACCGACGAGATCGCCTGCACGGTGGTGATCGCCGGCGACAACCAGATGGACCCGGCCGACTCGAGGACGCGTGCCTGCCGGTTGTCCGCGGCGAGGTCGACTACCACAAGGCGAACCGGCTCTTCACCGGCCAGGCGTGGGACCTGATCCCGCGGAACCGCTACCTCGGCAACGCCGTCCTCTCGCTGCTGACGAAGGTCGCTTCCGGCTACTGGCACGTCGCCGACTCGCAGGCGGGGTACGCCGCGATCTCGCTGCCGATGCTGCGGCTGCTCGACCTCGACCGGATCTACAAGCGCTACGGCTTCCCCAACGACATCCTCGTGCACCTGAACGTGTGGAACGCCCGCGTGCGCGACTTCCAGTCGCGGCCGATCTACGGCGTCGGCGAGCGCTCGGGGATCAAGATCCGTAAGGTCGTGCCGCGGATCTCGTGGCTGCTCGTGAAGGGCTTCTTCTGGCGGCTGCGGGAGAAGTACGTGATCCGCGACTTCCACCCGCTCGTGTTCTTCTACACGTTCGGGTTCCTGCTCACGGGCCTCGGTCTGGCGCTCGGGCTCTACGTCGCGATCTCGCGGATCTTCGTCGGAGGCGACATCACGGCAGGGACGGCGGCGCTGATCGCGCTGCTGCTCATCTCGGGCTCGCAGTTCTCGCTGTTCGCGATGTGGTTCGACATGGAGTCGAACAAGGACCTGCGCTAGGCGGCCGAGCGCTCGCGCGCGAGGTGCTGGCGCGCCGCGGCGACGAAGGCGCGCGGGTCGTCGGCGTAGAGGTTGACCCGCGTGACGGTCGCGTGGGAGCGGTTCGGGAGCCGCACCGTGACCGGCCCGCGGAGCGTCACCTCGACGTTGGTGGTGCTCGAGATGGCGACGTTGAGCGTCGTCGGCGGTTCCAGCTGCACCTTGCGACCGGACGCGTACGAGCGCCGGTTCGTCCTGACGGCCTCGACGGCGTCCCACGGAAGCACGACGTCGAGGTCGAAGCCGTACCGGATGCGGAGCCCGGACTCGCCGACGAGGTGCGGGTGGATCCGGATCGCCGCGAGCAGCCCGACCATCCACACGAGCCCCCAGACGCCGAGGCCGAGGAAGATGCGCCCGATCGTCTCCCACGGGACGAAGAAGTGGATCACTGGGATCTCGAGCGCCGAGACCGCGATGAACGCGATCAGGATCGGCGTGAGCAGCGACGAGTAGCCGAACGGCACGGCGCTCGCCTCGCGCGTGGTCGGCCGCCGGAAGAGCCAGCGGTACAGGCTGTGCCAGATCCCGACCTCGTAGCGCAGCGCGCGCCGCGGCAGCGCCCGCAGGCTCGTCATGCGGCCGTTTCCGTCGCGGCGTGGAACCGCTCCAGCACCTGGTCGAGGACGGCGACGAACCGCTCGAGGTCGTCGGCCGGGATCCCGGCGAAGAGGGCGTGCGCGAGGCCGTCATGCGCGCGCTCGAGCGCCTCGACCACCGCCGTCCCGTGCGCGGTGAAGTCGACGAGCGTGGCGCGGCGGTCGGTCGGGTGCTCGCCGCGGATGACGAACCCGGTGGCGACGAGGCCGTCGACGAGACCGGTGATCGTCCGCGGGGTGACCTGCAGCGCCTCCGCGAGCACGCGCTGGGTCGACGGCCCGAGCCGGCGCAGCTCCCACAGCAGGTGCGCACGGGACACGGTGAGGCCCCGTGTCGTCAGGTCGCGGCGCATGTCCTCGTCGACGGCGACGACGAGGGCGAGGACGCGGTCGAGGGTCTGTCCAAAGTCGTGAGTTCTGACTCACTATGTGCACAGTACACGACATCGATCTGGCGCCCGGGCGTACGGTGTCGCCGTGCCGGCGCCGACGAGAGCGACCATGCGAACGTGGGTGCGCGCCGTGGGCGCCCCGCGGTCGCGGGCGCTCCCGGCGCTCGGAGCGAGGCTCGGCTCGCGTCCGCGCCTGGCCCGGGCGGTTCTGGCCGTCCCGCAGCGGCTTCCGGTTCGCCGTCTTCGCGCCGCAGCCGTCTCGCACGTCACGACGCCGCTGGTCTACGGCATGGATGCGCAGCTCGAGGTCGCCGTCGTCGGCGGCAGCCGCATGCGGGTCGACACCACCGATGTCGCCGGCCGCATGCTCGCCACCTCCGGCGTCTGGGAACCGCACGTCACCGCCGTCGTCCGGAGCGTCCTCCGGCCGGGCGACGTCGTCGTCGACGTGGGAGCGAACATCGGCTACTTCACGCTCCTCGCGGCGCGGCTCGTGGGTAGCTCCGGGCGCGTCCACGCGCTCGAGCCGTCGGTGGGGACCTACGAGAGGCTCGTCGCCAACCTCGAGTTGAACGACGCGGCGAACGTCGTCCCGGAGCGGGTCGCGGCCGGCGCCACAGGCGGCGAGGCGGTGTTCCGCGACGCCGTCGAAGGGAGCAACACGGGCGCGTCGTCCCTGCGGAGCGATCCCGAGCGGGGTTGGGGCGTCCGCCGGGCCGTGGCGGTGACAGTCCCGCTGCAGACGCTCGCAGCGGTCGTCCCCGAATCGGACTGGCCGCGGCTGCGCCTGGTGAAGGTCGACGTCGAGGGCTACGAGTCGGACGTCCTCGTCGGCCTCGAGCCCGTCTTCGCCGCCGGGCATCGGCCGGCCGTCGCCGTCGAGCTCCATCTCGACATCGATCCGGACGCCGGCGGGTTCGTCGTGGACTTCGCACGTCGGTTCGGCCTCGCCGTCGCGCGGATCGTCGACCGGCGCGGTGCCGAGCGCCGCTGGGCGGCGAGCCACCCGCTCCTGGACGCGTACGACGACCCGGGGCACCTGACGACCGTCGACGAGCCCCGCGTCGACGTGCTGCTCACGGCCGGTCGCCCCGCGTAAGCGATCGGTAAAGCATCGCCGGAAGCAGCCGGTTCCACGGCTACGATCGCCCGCGTGCCCACCTCGGTCGTCACCGGCGGCGCAGGCTTCCTCGGCTCCCACCTCTGCGATTACCTCCTCGCCCAGGGCGAGCGGGTCATCTGCGTGGACAACCTGGAGACGGGGTCGCTGCAGAACGTCGAGCACCTCCGCGGCGACCGGTTCGACTTCGTCAACCACGACCTGACGAACCACCTCGAGGTCGACGAGCCCGTCGACTTCGTCTACCACCTCGCCTCGCCCGCGTCCCCGATCGACTACCTGCGCCTGCCGCTGCAGACGCTGAAGGTCGGCTCGTACGGGACGCACAACGCGCTCGGGCTCGCCAAGTGGAAGCGCGCCCGCTTCCTGATCGCCTCGACCTCCGAGGTCTACGGCGACCCGCAGGTGCACCCGCAGCAGGAGACCTACTGGGGGAACGTCAACCCGATCGGCCCGCGCGGGGTCTACGACGAGGCGAAGCGCTACGCGGAGGCGCTGACGATGGCCTACCACCGCCAGCAGGGCGTGGACACGGCGATCGTGCGGATCTTCAACACGTACGGACCGAGGATGCGGCCGCACGACGGTCGCGCGATCCCGACGTTCATGCGCCAGGCGCTCGCGAACGAGCCGCTCACCGTGTTCGGCGACGGCTCGCAGACGCGCAGCTTCTGCTACGTGGACGACCTGATCCGCGGCCTGCACCTGCTGGCCCGGTCGGGGGAGCACCTGCCGGTGAACATCGGCAACCCGAACGAGTTCACGCTGCTCGACCTCGCCAGGACGGTGATCAAGGTCACCGGCTCGAGCAGCGAGATCGTCTTCGAGGCGCTCCCCGTCGACGACCCGCAGGTGCGTCAGCCCGACATCACGCGGGCGACGCAGATCCTCGGCTGGAAGCCGGAAATCGACCTCGAGGACGGCCTGAAGCGGATGCTCTCCTCGAGCGGGAAGGAGTCAACGCTTGCCGTCTAAGCGCATCGCCCTCCTGGGGGTCCTCGCCGCGATCGCCTGTGCGGTCACGGCCTCGACCGCCAGCGCGTCGCCCTCGATGATGAAGGGGATCTACGACGACGCCAACCTGCTGACGGGGGACCCGGACCAGAACTACGCCATCCTCGGTGACCTCCGCACGAAGGTCGTCCGGATGAACCTCCACTGGGGCGGGCCGCTCGGCGTCGCCGGCGTCGACCCGACCGTGCGGCCGACCGACCCGAACGACGGGCAGTACGACTGGAGCCTCTACGACCGCGCGGTCACGTACGCGACGCAGTACGGGATCCAGGTCGTGTTCTCGATCGTCGGCACGCCCGCCTGGGCGAACAACGGCCGGGGCCTCCGCGTCGCGCCGACGAACATGAGCAACCTCCGCGACTTCGCCTACGCCGCCGCGAAGCGCTACAGCGGCTCGCTTCCAGCGTCCGCAGGACGGCCGCTTCCTCCCGACGGTGCAGCTACTGGCTCGCCTGGAACGAGCCGAACAACCCGATCTGGCTCTCGCCGCAGGCCACGCGCGGCCGCTTCGTCAGCGCCGCAGACCTACGCGAAGATCTGCAACGCGGTCGTCACGGGCGTCAAGGTTGACGCTGATCGCGCGGCGAGAAGGTCGGCTGCGGCGTGACGGCGCCGCGCGGGAACAACAACCCGCGCTCGTCGCGCCCGTCGGTGACGCCGCTCGCGTTCCTGCGCGGGATGAAGCGCTACGGCGCGAAGGGCTTCGACGCCTACGCGCACCACCCGTACTACGGCCGACCCTCGGAGACGCCGAGCGACGCCGCCGAAGCCGGCAGGACGACGACGTCCGTGACGCTCGGGAACATCGACATCCTCGACCGGGAGCTGCGCAAGCTCTACGGCAACCGGATGCGGATGTGGATCACCGAGTACGGCTACCAGACCCCGCCCGACCGGGCCTTCGGCGTGACTCGTACGCGAAGCAGGCCACGTACCTGCGCCAGGCGTAGACGAAGGCGAAGCGCCACCCGCGGATCGACATGTTCATCTGGTTCATGCTCAAGGACGACACGAACCTCGCCCGTCGGCTGGCAGTCGGGGCTGTTCACGTCGCGCGGGCGGAAGAAGCCCGCGCTTCACGACCTTCCGCGCGCTGCGCTAGGACGCGGCAGCCCGACCGGCTCAGCGCGTCGCGAGCAGCTCGCGGTAGAGCCGGTCGACGTCGTCCACGAGCCGGACGACCGCGTAGCGCTCGCAGGACGCGCTCGCGGCCGGCCTCGCCCATCCGCGTCCGCAGCGCCTCGGGTCGGCCGCGAGAACGGCGAGCCGCTCGGCGAGCGCGTCGACGTCGCCCGACCTCGACGAGGAACCCGTCGACGCCGTCGCGCACGACGTCGGAGACGCCGCCGACGTCGGTCGCGACGACGGGCCGGCCGCGCCGCGAGCGCCTCGATCACGCTCACCGGCGTGCCCTCGTTCGCCGACGGGAGGACGAGCGCGTCGAAGGCGGCGTACCAGTCCGCGACCGCGTCCTGGTAGCCGAGCGAGAGGAGGTGGCGCGCGATGCCGAGCTCGTAGGCGCGCTCCTCCAGGCCGGTGCGGTCGGGGCCGTCGCCGACCAGGCACAGCGCCGCGTCGACGCCGCGCTCGCGGAGCTCCTTGAACGCGAGCAGCACGTCGTCCGTGCGCTTGACGGCGGTCATCCGGCCGATCCAGCCGACGACGAAGCGGTCGTCCGGGACGCCGAGCAGCCGCCGTGTCCGCGCGCGGGCGCCGCCGTCGCCGCCGACCCGCTCCTCGAGCTCGATCCCGAGGCGGACGACGACGAACCGCTCCGGCGGCGCGACGCCGAGCCCGACGAGGTCGTCGCGCACCTGCGGGCTCACGGCGACGAGCGCGTCGGTGCCGCGGGCGAGCAGGCGCTCGAGCAGCCGGAAGCCGCTCTCCTGCAGCGGGCCGAAGTAGCCGCGCAGGACGTGGCCGTGGAACGTGTGGACGACGATCGGCCGCGGCGCGACGCCCGGCGAGGAGCACGGCGACCCGGCCGACCGCTCCGGCCTTCGCGGTGTGCGTGTGCAGGATGTGCGGGCGCAGCGCGCCGGATCAGCCCGCGAGCCGGAACGCGGCGACCGGGTCGCGGAGCGGCGAGATCTCGCGGTGCAGCTGCGAGACGGCGAGCGACCTCGACGCCGAGCCCCTCGGCGACGAACGCCATCGACTCCTCGCCGCGGGCGAGCTCGCCCGCGACGAGCGTCGTCTCGTAGCCGCGCTCCTGCGAGCCCGGCGGAGAGGTAGGCGACGTGCAGCGCCGGCCCGCCCATGTTGAGGCGGGCGATCACGCGGAGGACGCGGATCGGTCTCAGCCAAGGAGGGTGTCCGCCGTGCGCCGGAGGCCGTCCTCGAGGCCGATCGTCGGGTGCCAGCCGAGCACCTCGCGCGCGGCCTCGATCGTCCGCCCACGAGTCGCGGATGTCGCCGGGACGCGGCGGCTCGTAGCGCTTCTCGACGGGCTTCCCGAGGAGCGCCAGATCGTCTCGGCGAGCTGTGTCGACGGTCGCGGGCGAGCCGGCGGCGACGTTGAAGATGCGGCCGTTGGCGCCCTCGGCCGTCGGCGGCGCGCAGCTTCGCGTCGACGACGTTGTCGACGTAGGTGAAGTCGCGCGACTGGCCGCCGTCGCCGAAGATCGTCACCGGCTCGCCGCGCGCGATCGCGGTGAGGAACAGCGGCACGACCGCGGCGTACTGCGAGAGCGGGTTCTGGCGCGGCCCGAAGACGTTGAAGTAGCGCAGCACGACGGTCTCGAACGAGTCGTAGACGCGACTGAACGAGACGCAGTAGCGCTCGGCCGCCAGCTTTGCGACGCCGTAGGGCGAGATCGGGTCGACCGGCCCGTCCTCGCGCGCCGGGAGCTCGATCGCCGAGCCGTAGACGGACGACGACGAGGCGAAGACGACGCGCCGGATGCCCTCGTCGCGCGCCGCGAGCAGGACGTTCAGCGTTCCCTCGACGTTGACGGCGCTCGTCGTCAGCGGGTCCTGCACCGAGCGGGGGACGGAGCCGAGCGCGCCGAGGTGGAAGACGACCTCGACCCCGCGGACCGCGTTGTGGACGCGCTCGTAGGAGCGGAGCTCGCCCTCGACGACCTCCACGTCGTCCGCGACGCCGTCGAGGTTCGTCCGGCTGCCGGTGGCGAAGTTGTCGAGCACGCGGACCTCGTCGCCGTGCGCGAGCAGGCCCCGGACGAGGTTCGAGCCGATGAAGCCGCCGCCGCCGGTGACGAGCACCCTCCGTGCCATCACGCGACGTCCGCGACGACGTGGTAGTTGGCGAAGATCGCGCCCGGCTGCGGCTCGCGGAGCGAGGGCACGCGCCGGTCGAGCGCCTCCGCGCCGGCGTTCAGGGCGGCGATCGCCGGCTTCGCGACGGCCGGGACGCCGAGTCGTTTCGCGAGCAGGTGGATGAACGTGCCGAGGAGCATGCCGACGCAGGCGGCGGTCCCGGCGCCCGGTTCGACGCGGACGGCGCTCCAGTCGGCGTTGTCGCGGAACAGGCGCTCGAGGCCGGTGTGCGTCCAGCGCCACAGGTCGTCGGGGGCCGGGTGGTAGACCTGGACGCCGTGCGTCGAGGCGAGGACGCGGCCGCCGGGCGCGGTGACGCGGCGCAGCTCGCGGACGGCCTGCGCGGGTCGGCGCAGTGCTCCAGCACCTGGTTGCAGAGGACGAGGTCGTACGAGCCGTCCTCGACCGGGAGGTCCTCGACCGTGCCGACGAGGTCGGCGCCGGCGAGGTCGACGCCGACGTACTCGGCCGCGCAGCCCGCGAACAGGGGCTCGTACGGCTTCGGGCCGCTGCCGACGTCGAGGATGCGGACGCGGCCGCGCTCCTGCGCCGTCCGCTCGGCCTCGTCCCGCAGCCAGCGCACGAGCGGCGCGCGCACCGCGTACGTCGGCGAGGTGCGGCTCGGCGCGCGCTTGTCCTCGCCGCTCACGCCCTCGCCTCCGCGGTCGCCGAGCCGGAGACGAGGAAGCCGACGGCGAGCCACGTGAGCGCCGCGAGCGGCACCCCGGCGACGAGCCCCTGCGCGCCCCAGAGCCCGACGCAGAGGAGGAGCCACGCGAGGCCGATCACGCCCGGCGCCGTCGTCGTCGCCCGGCGCGCGAGCGCGAACGCAGCGGCGAGGAGCGCGACCAGCAGCGCGCCGCCGACGACGCCGAGGTCGGCGAGCGTCTGCAGGTAAAGGCTCTGCACGCCCCACTTGTTCTGGCGTCGAGGGGAAAGCCGACTCCGCCGCGGTCGGGAAGCGGTTGCGCGCGTCGTCGAGGTACGGCTCGAACGCCGCCGGCTCCTCCGAGCCGCGCAGGCCGACGCCGATCAGCGGGTGGTCGAGGAAGATGCGGCCGCCGATGTAGAGGAGCAGCGTGCGCTGCGAGTAGCTCTCGATCTGCGTCGTGTCCTCGTCGGTCGAGAGGAAGCGGAGGAAGTCCGTGAGCGTGTCCGAGCGCATCGCGAGCGTGCCGAGGGCGACGAGGGCCACGAGTGCGACCGCTGCCAGCGCGCGCCGGGTCGGATACGGGCGCAGGCGTCGGGCGAGCACGAGCAGACCGCCGACGCCGAGCACGAGTCCGAGTACGCCGGCGAGCGGCGCCGCGAGAGTCAGTCCGACCGCCCCGGCCGCGAGCGCGAGCCGTAGCACGCGGTCCTCGAGCACGAAGGCCGCGAGCCCGAGCAGGAGCGACGCCCCCGACAGCGCGGCGAAGTCGTGGTGTCCGAGGAAGGAGCGCTGCCGCCCCGGGTCGCTCGTGCCGAAGACGTCGACCCCGCGAGCTGCAGCAGCCCGACCGCGGTCGCGAGCGCGCTCCAGGCGACGAGCATCATTCCGAACACGCGAAGGTCCTCGCGCGTGCGGACGAGCAGCGCCGCCGCGGGGGCGAGGAGGGCGTACTCGACGAACTTCGCGGCCGTGACGACGTTCTCGGCGAACGGGTAGTCGTCGAGGACGAGCGGGCCGTAGAGCGCGCCGGCGACGACCCAGAGCGCGAGGCCCGCTGCGGCCATCCAGACCCAGCGCCCGGCGCGCAGCACCTCGAAGCCACGGGCGCGCCCGTCGGCGATCGCGGCGCCGACGACCAGGGCCACGGCGAGGTCGGAGAGGCGGACGTCGAGGGTCGTCGCGCCGAACGGGATCGACAGCGACGGCTGGTACTCCACATGGAGGAAGAGGAACGGGAGGGCCGCCGCCGCGACCGCCGCTCGCCGGGCCCCGAGCGGCGTCCGGAGAGCCGCTGTGAGCGGGCGGGTGGTCACCGGTCGGCCACTATACTCAGCCTCCGTCATGGCCTCGCGGCTCAGCGTCCGCCGCTCGACGACGGCCGCGGGCATCTACGTCTCCGCGCTCCTGGGCTTCCTCGCGACGGTCGTCGCCGCGCGGATCCTCGGCGTCGACGACTTCGCGCTCTTCGCGATCGTGCTGGCGGCTGTGGGGCTGCTGCAGACGCTCCTCGACCTCACCGTCGAGGAGGCGCTGACGAAGTACGGCTTCCGCTTCGTCACGGCCGGCGAGTGGGGGAAGCTGCGGCGCCTGTTCCGGCGCGCGCTCGTGGTGAAGCTCGCCGGCGCCGTCCTCGCCGGGCTCGCGCTGCTCCTGCTCGCCCCGTTCGCCGACGCGCTCTTCTCGGCCGAGGGCCTGGCCGTGCCGCTGGCCGTGGCGGCGCTGTTGCCGCTCGTCCAGGCGCCGGAGGGGCCTGCCGCGACGGCGCTGATCCTGCACGGCCGGACCGACATCCGCGGCGCGTTCCTCGCGCTCTCGATGGCGCTGCGCTTCGGGGGAATCGCGGTCGGCGCCTCGTTCGGGGTGACCGAGGCGGTGATCGGAATCGTGGTCGCCCAGGTCGTCGCCACCGCGTGCGTCGGGGCGGCGGGGTGGTTCGCGTTCCGCCGCTTCCCGAGCGCGCCCGAGACGCCGCTCGTCGAGGAGGGGCGGGAGCTCCGGAGCTTCGTCCTCAGCTCGAGCCTCGCCACTGGCGTCGTCTCGCTGCGCACGTCGCTCGCACCGCTCCTCCTCGGGGTCGTCGCACTGCCCGTCCAGGTGGGCCTGTTCCGCGCCGCGCTCATCCCGCAGCAGGGGTTCGGCACCCTGTCCGCGCCCGTGCGGATGATCCTCCTCACCGAGCAGACGCAGCAGTGGGAGCGCGGCGAGCACCACCGCGTCTTCGCCGGCGTCCGCCGCTACAGCGCCGGCGCGGCCGCGCTGACGGCGGTCGTCGTCGTGCCGCTCTTCGTGTTCATGCCGGACCTGCTGCGGATCGTGCTCGGCTCGGACTTCGTGGCGGCCAGCGACGCGGCCCGGCTCGTGCTCGTCGCGGCGCTGCTCCAGTTCGTGTTCGGGTGGACGAAGTCGTTCCCGGTCACGATCGGGCGTCCGAACCTCCGCGTCCTCACGCACGGGCTCGAGACGCTGGTGCTCGTCCCGCTGACGCTCGCGTTCGGGGCCGCCTGGGGCGCGACCGGGGCCGCTGCTGCCCTGCTCGTCGCGACGGTCGTGTTCGTCGTCGCCTGGGCGCTCCTGTTCGTCCGCGTCCGGCGGGACGGCGTGACGGTGCCGGTGGCGCCGTGAGGGTGCTGATCGTCAGCGGGATCTGGCCGCCCGACGTCGGCGGGCCGGCCATCGCACGCGCCCGAGGTGGCGGCGTTCCTCCGCTCGCAGCGGGCACGAGGTCGAGGTGGTGACCACGGCCGCGGCGGCGCCGGCCGCGAGAGGCCTACCCGGTGCGCTGGGTGTCCCGCTCGCTCCCTCCGGGCGTGCGGCACGCGCGCGGCGCGGCCGAGGTGGCCCGGCGGGCACGCGGCGCGGACGTCGTCTACACGACCGGGATGCTCGGCCGGAGCTCGGCCGGGGCCCGCCTCGCCCGGCGTCCGTACGTGCTGAAGCTGACCGCCGATCCCGGCGTTCGAGCGGGCACGCCGGCGCGGGCTGGCGGCGGACGACGTCGACGCGTTCGCCTCGGCCGGCGGCCTCGTCCCCGCGGTGCTGCGCCGCGCCCGCGACGTGGCCGTCCGCGGCGCCGCGCACGTCGTCTGCCCGAGCGCCTGGCTGCGCGAGCGGGCGATCGGCTGGGGCGTCGAGCCGAGCCGCGTCACGGTCCTGCCGAACCCCTTCCCCCTCGACCGGGACGTCGACGAGCAGGAGTTAGTGGCTCTGAGCCACAAAGTCCGTCCGGCCGGCGGCAACGGCCGCTTCCTCGCGTTCGCGGGACGGTTGACGGCCCAGAAGTCGCTCGAGGTGGCGCTCGACGCCGTGGCCGCGGTCGACGGCGTCGAGCTGGTCGTCGCCGGCGACGGGCCCGAGCGCGAGCGGCTCGAGCGCCACGCCGCGGCGCGGGGCCTCGGCGCGCGCGTGCGGTTCCTCGGCGCCGCGCCGCGGGCCGACGTGCTCGCGCTCTTCCGCGCCGCCGACGCGACCGTCCTCTCCTCGGCCTGGGAGAACTTCCCGCACGGCGTCGTCGAGTCGCTCGCCGTCGGGACGCCCGTGCTGGCGACGCGCGCCGGCGGCGTGGCCGAGGTGGTGGAGGACGGCCGCAACGGGCTGCTCGTCGAGCCCGGCGACGCGGACGCGCTCGCCGCGGCGATCCGGCGCTACTTCGAGGACGACGACCTGCGGGCGCGGCTTCGCGCAGCCGCCGCGCCCTCGGTGGCCGACTACGCCCCAGAGCGGGTGTACGCGCGCCTCGAGGCGATCCTGCGCGACGCGGCCGCCGGCTGATGCGGGCACTCATGGTCGGCCGGACGCGGTACTCGCTGCCGCTCTCGGAGGCGCTCGGGCGGAAGTTCGACGCGCTGCAGGAGCACTTCGACCTCCGCGTCCTCGGCAGCGCCGCGCCGGGCTCGCCGACGCACGACGCGACCTTCGAGCTCGTTCCCCCGGCACGGCCGCGCGTCCTCGACGGGCCGCTCTTCTACGCCCTCCTCCCGTTCCGGATCGCGGGCCTGCTCCGCGGCTTCCGGCCGCAGATCGTGTTCGCCCAGAGCCCGTTCGAGGGTGCCGCGGCGCTGCTCGCCCGGCGGCTGGCGCGCGTCCCGACGAAGGTCGTGGTCGAGCTCCACGGCGACTGGCGGGCTTCGACGCGGCTCTACGGCTCGACGGCGCGCGGCCTGCTCGGCGCGCTCGGCGACCGGATCGCGGCGCGGGCCGTCCGCCGCGCCGACGCCGTACGGGCGCTGTCGGGCTTCACCGTCCGGCTCGCGCAGGATCTCGGTGTCGAGCCCACGGCCACCTTCACCACCTACTCCGACCTCTCGGCCTTCACCGCGTCGCCCCCTGCGCCGCTGCCGGAGCGGCCGACCGCGCTCTTCGTCGGCGTGCTCGAGCGCTACAAGAACGTCGACGGGATCGCCGCCGCCTGGCGGCTGGCAGCGCCCCTGGTGCCGGACGCGCAGCTTCGCCTCGTCGGCCGCGGCCTGCACGGACCGCTCGTCGAGCGGCTCGTCGCCGACCTGCCCGGGCAGACGAGCTGGACACCGGCGCTGACCGCGCCCGAGGTCGTGCAGGCGCTGGACGAGGCGACGCTGCTGCTGCTCCCGTCGCGCTCGGAGGGGACGCCGCGCGTGATCATCGAGGCCTTCGCCCGCGGCCGGGCCGTGATCGCGGGGCGCCGGGGCGGGATGCCGGACCTCGTTCGCGACGACGTCGAGGGCTACCTCGTCGAGCCGGACGACGTCGACGGGATCGCCGACGCGATCGTGCGCGTCCTCGGCGACCCCGAGCTGGCGCGGCGGTTGGGGGAGGCGGCCGCCGAGCGCGCCGGGGAGTGGACATACGACGCGGCCGAGTACGGTCGCCGGATGCGCGACCTCGCCGACCGGGTCGCCGGATGACGCGGCTCGTCTTCGTGACGCAGCGGATCGACCCCGACGACCCGAACCTCGCCGCGGCGATCCCGATGGTGGCGGCGCTCGCGCGGCGCGTCGACGAGGTGACAGTGCTCGCCCTCGACGCACGGCCCGCCGGGCTGCCCGACAACGTGCGCGTGCGGACGTTCGGCGCTGCCACCCGCGTCGGGCGAGGCCTCCGCTTCGCGGCCGCACTCGTCGCCGAGCTGCGCCGCCGGCCCCGCGCGCTCGTCGCGCACATGTCGCCGGTCTACGCGGTACTCGCCGCGCCGCTCGCACGGCCACTCGGGACGAAGGTCGTGCTCTGGTTCACGCACTGGCGCCGCTCGCGGCTCCTCGCGCTCGCGGAGCGGCTCTCGACCGCGGTCGTGTCGGTCGACGAGCGCTCGTTCCCGCTCCCCTCGTCGAAGCTGCGGGCGATCGGCCACGGGATCGACCTCGCCCAGTTCCCGTGCACCGAGCGGCCGGCCGCGCCGCCCGTGCGGCTGCTCGCGCTCGGCCGCTACTCGCCGGCGAAGGGGCTCGATCACGTCCTCCGTGCCGTCGCGGCGTCGCCGGGGACCGAGCTCCTCGTTCACGGCCCGTGCGTGACGGACGAGGAGCGCAGGCATCGCGTGGCGCTCGAGGCGCTGGTCGCCGAGCTGGGGCTCGACGGGCGGGTGCGGCTCGAAGGGCCCGTGCCGAGGACGGAGGTCACCGCACTCCTGGCGGGCGCGACGGCGCTCGTGAACAACATGAAGGCCGGCGCGCCGGACAAGGTGGTCTACGAGGCCGCCGCGTCCTGCGTGCCGGTGCTCGCCTCGAACCCGGTGTTCGACGAGCTGTTCGCCGGGCTCGAGCCGGAGCTCGCGTTCGGGCGGGAGCGGCCCGAGGAGCTGACGGCGCGAATCGACGCGCTCGTTGCGGCGTCGCCGGAGGCGCTCGCGCGGGTGGGCGCCGCGCTGCGCGAGCGCGTCGCGGCGAGGCACTCGGTCGAGACGTGGGCGGACGGGGTGCTCGCCGCGGCCGGGCTGTGACGATCGTTCTCCACGTCCAGAAGGTCTCGGGCATCTCCGGCTCCGAGGCGCACCTGCTGTCGGTGCTGCCGCTGCTCCGCGCGCGCGGCTGGGACGCGCGGATGCTCGTGCTCGACGAGGGCGAGGAGGGGGCGGCGCGGTTCGTCGCCGAGCTCGCCGGGCGCGACGTGCCGGTCGAGCGGCTGCGCCTGCGGCTCGACGCGGACCCGCTCGCGTTCGGACGCCTCGTCCGGCGTTTCCGTCGTCAGCGGCCGGCCATCGTCCACACCCACCTCGTCCACGCCGACCTGCTCGGCCTCCCGGCCGCGGCGCTCGCCCGGGTACCGATCCGGATCAGCACGAAGCACGGCTTCAACGCGTTTCGCCTGCGCCGCGGGTTCGGGGCGGTCGATCGCGCGGCCGGGAGGTTCGCCGACGTCGACCTCGCGATCTCGCGGGGCCTCGCGACGCATCTCGCCGAGGTCGAGGGCTACGACGAGGACGCGTTCGAGGTCGTCCACTACGGCATCGCTGCCGGGCCGGAGCCGCCCCCGCCGCCGCAGGAGCCGCGGCTGCTCGCGGTCGGCCGCCTGATCCCGATCAAGGGGCTCGACACGCTGCTCCGCGCCGTCGCCGCGGCCCGCACGGAGGTGCCGGGCCTCACGCTGGAGCTCGCGGGCGCCGGGCCGGAGGAGGAGGAGCTCCGCCGCCTCGCCGCCGGGCTCGGCCTCGACGAGGCCGTGCGGTTCCTCGGCCCGGTCTCGCCGATCGCGCCGGCCTACGAGCGGGCGCTCGCGGTCGTCGTCCCCTCCCGCGGCGAGGGCTTCGGGATGGTCGCGCTCGAGGCCATGGAGCGAGGCCGCGCGGTGGTCGCCTCGCGCGTCGGCGGGCTGCCGGAGCTCGTCGTCGCGGGCGAGACGGGCCTGCTCGTGCCGCCGGACGACCTCGAGGCGCTCCGGGCGGCATTGGTCATGATCGCTTCCGACCCGGGGCACGCCGCCGAGCTGGGCGCGGCCGGCCGCCGCCGCGCGCTCGAGACCTTCCCCGAGGAACGGCCCGCCGAGCGGCTCGACGCGATCTACCGGAGTGCTCTCGAGCGCAGGAGCCTGTCCACCGCCGTGCCCGCGAGCACGCCGAGCAGCGGGTCCCAGGGCACGCGGTAGCGCGTCGCGCCGGCGAACACCATCGCCGTCAGCGTCGCGTAGGCGAGCTGGAGCGCGATGAGGACGGCGGCGGGCCGCGGCACGAGCGCGAAGCCCCAGAGCGCGAGCGCGAAGAGCGGGACGAGGAACACGGGCAGCAGCCAGGCCCTCGCCGTGCCGCGGAACCCGGTCGCGCCGGGGCCCTCGTCGGTCCGCGTCCCGCGCGGGCTCCAGAGCATCCCGACGGCCTGCCCCGCAAGCCGCGCCTTCTCGCCGGGGTGCTCCCGCCAGAAGTCGGTCGTGAGGTCGCGGTAGAGCCGCATCTGCGCGCACTCGTCGACCGTCCGCCCCTCGCGCGCCGCGTCCTCGGGTGTCGGCGGCGCACCCGGCGGGTCGGGCACGTCGTCGATCCACCCGCCGCGCGCGAGCGTGTCGTAGGTGGCGAGGTTGTTCGCCTTCCAGAGCGCCTTCGCGTCGGTCGTGATCGTGGCGCAGCCGACCTGCACCTCGTTCCGCACCACCCACGGCACGACGACGATCGCGGCGGCGAGCAGCACGACGCCGGCGCGGACGACCGGGGCGCCCTGCCACAGCAGCCAGCCCGCGAGCACGAGCGGGAGCAGGAGGAGGCGCGTGTTCCCGAGGATCGCGACGCCGGCGAGCGCCCCCACCACCGCGACGGAGCCCGGCGTCCGCCGGTCGGCCGCCCGCAGCGCCGCGAGCGTGATCGCCGCGACGAGGAAGGTGTCGAGCACCTCGCGGTTGACGTGCACGTCGTGCCAGAGCAGGTACGGGTGGAACGCGACGACGAGGCCGGCGACGAGCCCGGCGCGAGGGGTCGCGAGGCGGCTGCCGATCGCGACCGTGAGCAGCGCCGTCCCGACTGCGACCGCCGTCTGCGCGACGCCGACGACGAACCAGTCGCGGCCGAAGGCCCAGTAGAGCGCCCCGAGGAACCAGCCGTACAGCGGCTGCGTGTAGGCAGAGGGCTCGCCCGGGAGGAAGCCGAACGTCCCGCTGCTCGCCAGCGTGCGGGCGAAGTCGTCGCTCTTCTCGGTGAAGTCGCGCAGGATGTCGTCCCGCTCGACGACCAGCGCGGCGAGCCTCGGCAGGGCCGTGGCCGCGGCGACGATCGCGTACGGTTGGCGGCCATGGCGCACGAGGCGCAAGCCTACGACGACGGGGTGCTGACGGTCTCCTGCCACGTCGAGCGCCCGCTCGACGACCGGGTCTGGGAGGCGTACGCGGCCTTCCGGCGGCGGCGTCCGGGCGGTGCGGCCGTCGCGTCGCTGCTTGCGGCCGCCGGAGGAGCGCGAGGGGGAGCGCTGGGAGCCCTGGCTCGTGCGGGCGCGCGAGGCCGCCGCCGACGGGCCGTTCGGGCTGCACACGCACTGGACCGGGATCGCGCACGCCCGCCCGACCGGCGGCGATCCCGCGACGCGGGTGCGCGAGCAGGGCCGGCGGCTCGCGGCCGAGGGCCTCGACGCCACGCTGTTCGCCGGCGGCGGCTGGTACTGGGACGCGGACGTCGGCGAGGCCGTCGCCGAGCTCGGGTACGCGGACTGCACCGCGACCGCGTTTCGCCCTCCGTACCTCGAGGCCGATGCGCCTCGGCTCGCCCTCGCCGAACCGGCACGGCTCGTGCTCCCTTCCGGCGCGCGGCTGCTCGTGCTCCCGTCGACGCACTCGGTGGGGATGGCGGTGAGGACGGTGCCCCGCCGGCTGCCGCGCTGGGTCCACGTCTACTTCCACGACACCGACCTGCTCGACGCCCGCCGCCGCGCCGCGCTGGCCTGGGCGCTCCGGCTTCTCGGGGCGCGCCGCCGCCCGACGACCCTCGACGCGCTGCGCGAACGCCCCGCGGTGGCGCTCCGGGACGTCGGGCTGGCCGAGGCCGCTCGCTAGGATCGCGCGATGGCGCGGGAGCCCGCAGCCACGGACGCGCACGCGCGCGACGCCTCGCAGCGCGACGCGAAGCCGACCGACGTCCGCTCCGGCCGGCCTTACCTCTTCCAGAAGGGACCGCTGCGCGGAGCCCTGCGGCGCCTCGGGAGCGTCGCCGCGCTCGCGTTTCTCGACGTTTCCGGTGTCGCGCTCGGCCTCTACTCGGCGCTCGCGATCCGTGAGGCCGTCTACGGGACGTTCCCGCCGCTCTGGGGCGTGATGTGGCAGGCCGTGGAGGAGTGGCTGCCGTTCCTCGCGCTCATCACGCTGCTCGTCTTCTGGCAGGGCGGGCTGTACGCGAACCGCGAGGTGCGCGCGGGGGTCGGCCGGATCCTCCCGTGCATCGTGCTCGTGGCACTGCTGACGGCGGCGTTCGCGGTCGGCTCGGGGCACGAGTTCGACACGTTCGGTCTCGTGCCGACGGCCGTGGTGACGACGACGATCACGATCGGGGTACTGCGGGCGAGCTACGAGGCGGTGACGCGCGACGTCCTCCGCGTGGCCGGCGTCCGTCGGCGCGCCGTCCTCGTCGGCAAGGGCGAGCACCTGCTCGACCTGCGGCGTGCGCTCGGCGCCGGGCGTGGCGGGATCGGCTACGCGTTCGAGGGCGCGGTCGTCTCGGACGACGCCGACCCGGGCCTGCCGGTGCTCGGCGGCCTCGACGCACTCTCGGACGTGCTCGACGCGACGCCCATGGACGAGCTGATCGTGACGGAGGCGGACCTCGACGAGATGGTGCTGCTCGAGATCGTCGAGCAGGCGCACCGGCGCGGCGTGAAGGTGCGGGTCGCGCCGAAGACGACGGAGTTGCTGATGGACCGCGCCGAGTACGTGCCGGGCCAGGGCGTGCCGCTGTTCGACCTGCGGCCGCCGGTGTTCGCGGGCACGGACTGGGTCGTCAAGCGGGGGTTCGACCTCGTCGTCGCGCCGCTCGTGGTGATCGTGGGGCTGCCGCTGTGGCTCCTCATCGCGCTCGCGATCAAGCTCGACTCACGTGGGCCGGTGCTCTACCGCAGCCACCGCGTCGGGCTGAACGAGCGCTCGTTCGGGATGCTCAAGTTCCGCACGATGGACGCGGGCGCCGACGAGCGGCAGGACGAGCTCGAGGAGCAGAACGAGGCCACCGGGCCGCTGTTCAAGATCAAGGACGACCCGCGTGTGACCCGCGTCGGCGCCTTCCTCCGCCGTTTCTCGATCGACGAGGTGCCGCAGGTGCTGAACGTGATCCGCGGTCAGATGAGCCTCGTCGGCCCGCGGCCGCTCCCGATCCGCGACTACGAGCAGCTGCAGGAGTGGCACCGCAAGCGCTACCTCGTGATGCCGGGGATGACCGGCCTCTGGCAGATCTCGGGCCGCTCGGAGCTGAGCTTCGACGATCTCGTGCGGCTCGACTTCTACTACCTCGACAACTGGTCGATCTGGCTCGACGTCTCGATCCTGCTGAAGACGCTGCCGGCCGTGCTCGAGCGGCGGGGGGCGTACTAGTGGCTCTGAGCCACTAACTCGTTCCGTGCGCCGTCTGCTGTGGCGTTACGACAGCGCCGGGGCGCCCGCGCGGGCGAGCTCTTCCAGGATCGTGTCGAGCGAGACCGTGACCTCCCACTCGGGATAGTCGGCCTGCAGGCGCGAGAGGTCGCTGATGTAGCAGATGTGGTCGCCGCGCCTCGCCTCGTCCACGTACTCCGTGGTCGAGCCGCTCGCCGATCAGGTCCTCGAAGGCCGCGATCGCCTCGAGCACCGAGATCGCGTTCGCACGACCGCCGCCGAGGTTGTAGACGGCCCCGGGCCGCGGCGCCTCGGCGTAGGCCATCATCGCCGTGCAGACGTCGTGGGCGTGGACGTTGTCGCGCACCTGCTTGCCGCCGTAGCCGAAGATCCGGTACGTCCGACCCTCGCGGATCGCCCGCGCGATGTACGCGAGGAAGCCGTGCAGCTCGGCGGCGGAGTGGGCAGGCCCGGTGAGGCAGCCGCCGCGGAAGCACACCGTCGGCAGCCCGAAGTAGCGCCCGTACTCCTGCACCATCACGTCGGCGGCGACCTTCGAGGCGCCGAAGAGCGAATGCATCGACGCGTCGATCCGCATCGTCTCGTCGATCCCGTCGCGTCCGTCGGCGTAGTCCCAGCGCGTCTCGAGCTCGACGAGCGGCGAGCTCGTTCGGCGCGTCGCCGTAGACCTTGTTCGTCGACATGAACACGAACGGCGTCTCCGGGCAGTGGGCCCGCGCCGCCTCGAGCAGGTTCAGCGTCGCCGAGCGGCGTTCACCTCGAAGTCGTCGAACGGGCGCGAGGCCGCGAGGTCGTGCGACGGCTGCGCGGCGCAGTGGAAGACGAGGTCGAAGCGCGCGCTCCGCGAACAGGCGCTCGACGCCGTCGCGGTCGCGGATGTCGAGGCCGTGGTGCTCGAACCGCTCGTCTCGCGCAGCAGCCGTTCGAGGTTCCAGGTCGTGTCGCCGTGCTCGCCGAAGAACTCGCGGCGCATGTTGTTGTCGACGCCGTGGACGGCCCAGCCGCGCTCGTCGAGGAAGCGCACGGCCTCGGACCCGATCAGCCCGCTCGACCCGGTGACGAGTGCGGTTTTCGACATGTGAAGGGAGTGTTCGGCCCGCAGCAGGGCGGCCGCAGGCCCGGCCATACTAGACGGCGTCGTGCGCCAGCCCCGGATCCTCGCCGTCGTCTCCGCGGTCGACCTCGACCACCGCTACGGCTGCACCCCGGCCTGGTGGCAGCTCTGGAAGGGGCTCTACGAGGCGGACGTCGACCTGATCGTGACCCCGTACCGCGGGCGTGCCGTGGAGTCGCCGTGGTGGCGCGTGGAGGAGAACCCGTGCTACTGGGAGGGCGAGTCGTTCGACCTCGCGCGCCGCGCCGTCGCGCGCCTCCGCGGCGACACGCACCTGCGCCGCGAGGAGGCCTCGCCCGGAGGACTCGGTCGCCGACCGCGCCGTCCGCGAGACGATCCGCCGCTGGGTGACGCCGCGCTGGCAGCGTCACCTGGAGCGGATCCTCGAGCGCGAGCGCGACGTCGACGCGGTCGTCGTCTTCACCGTCCCGCCGAGCCATCTGACGGGCATCCCGACCGCGCTGCGCGAGCGCTTCGGCGTCCCGGTCGTCTTCTACGACGCCGACGTGCCGATGAGCCTGCCGGAGTTCGGCGGGATGGACACGGGCTTCAACATCTACCACGGGGCCGACATCTCCGAGTACGACCTCGTCCTCTCGAACTCCGAGGGCGGGATCCCGCGCCTGCTCGAGCTCGGCGCGCGCCGGGCCGACCACCTCTTCTGGGGCGCCGACCCGGAGCTGTTCCGGCCCGTCCCGGTGGAGAAGCAGCACGACGTCGTCTTCTACGGCTACGGCGACAAGTTCCGGCGCGACTGGATGGAGACGATGGTGGCGCGCCCGTCGGAGCGGCTGCCTGAGGTCGAGTTCGCGCTCGCGGGCGGCGACTTCAAGGGCCGGCTCGGCCGCGCACGCGAGCTCGGCTGGCTGCCGGTGAACGCGCTCGTCCACCTCATCTCCTCGGTCCGCGTCAACCTCAACATCGGCCGCAAGCCGCACGCCTCGGTGCCCGCCTCGTCGACGAGCCGGATCTTCGAGCTCGCCTCGTCCGGCGCCGCGATCGTGTCGAACCCGTACGAGGGAATCGAGCGGTGGTTCGAGCCGGGGCGCGACCTCGTCGTCGTGCACTCGGAGGACGAGGCCGTCGAGACCTACCGCGAGCTCCTCGCCGACCCCGCGGCCGCGGAGGAGCTCGGCCGCAACGCGCGCGAGCGGGTGCTCGAGGAGCACACCTACGCGCAGCGGGCCCGCCGCCTGCTGGAGCTCGTCGGGGTGAGGGACGCCGTCGGTGTCTGAGCTGACCGCGCCCGAGGTCTCGATCCCGCGGGCGCGGCTCGCGTCGCTGCGCCGTGTCGCGATCGTCCCGGCGCACAACGAGGAGGGCTCGATCGGCGGCGTCGTCCGCGAGATCCGGGCCTTCGACGACGGGCTCGAGATCGTCGTGATCGACGACGGCTCGTGGGACCGCACGGCGCGCGTCGCGCGCGACGCCGGCGCCCGGGTCGTCTCGCTCCCGTTCAACCTCGGGATCGGCGGCGCCGTCCAGACCGGGTTCCGGCTCGCCGAGGAGGAGGGCTTCGACCTCGTGGTCCGGCTCGACGGGGACGGGCAGCACCTGGCGTCGGAGCTGCCGAAGCTGCTCGGCCCGATCCTCGACGACCGCGCCGACATCGTCGTCGGCTCGCGCTTCGCCGGCGAGGGCGACTACCGGCCGCCGCTCGCGCGCCGGCTCGGGATCCGGCTCTTCGCCTCCGTCGTGTCGCTGCTGACGCGCCAGCGGGTGACCGACACGACCTCCGGCTTCCAGGCCTGCAACCGCCGCGCGATCCGCCTGTTCGCGGCCGACTACCCGCACGACTACCCCGAGGTCGAGGCGACGGTGATGGTCTTCAAGCACCGGCTCCGGCTCGCCGAGGTGCACGTGGCGATGCAGGAGCGCACGGCCGGGACGTCGTCGATCGGCGCGCTCGCGTCCGCGTACTACGCGGTCAAGGTGATGCTCGCGGTGTTCGTCGCGCTCTCGCGGCGCTACGCGACGCCGCTGGAGGAGGACGAGGACGAATGACGCCGTGGGTCGTCTCGCTCGCCGGCATCGCCGCCTCGCTCGTCCTGCTCGGCGTCGTGTTCCACCTCATCCGCAGCCGCCGCCTGCGCGAGCGGTACGCGCTCCTGTGGCTGCTCACCGGGCTCGTGCTGCTGGCGCTCTCGGCCTGGCGCGGCGGGCTGAACACGATCGCCGGCTGGGTCGGCGTCACCGGCTACCCGCCCGCGGTGCTCTTCGCGGTCGCGCTGCTCTTCGTGCTCGTCGTGCTGCTGCACTACTCGACCGTCGTCTCGCGGCTCGCCGACCAGAACACGGTGCTGGCGCAGCGGCTCGCGCTGCTCGAGGAGAAGCTTCGCCGCCGCGACGGCGACACGTAGCAGGGATGAGTCGCCGCGGCATTCGTGCTCGTCTCCCCGAGCCGTGGCTCAGAGCGGCACGGCGTCTCGGAGCAAATAGAAACTGAGCCCGAGCGCGAGCACACGTCCGAGGCGGTCCTCCTCCCAAGCCGCGAGCGAAAGCGGCCAGATCGCATACCAGGGCATGAGCCACGCGAGCGAAAGCACGAGGAGACCGGCCGCGAGACCGAGTCGCGGTCGCCCGCGCCAGGCCTGAACGAGGAGCGCAAGATAGGCGACCCCGAAGAGAAGAGTCAGAATCGCGGCCGGGTAGCGCCATGAGAGGTCGAGCTTCGAGATCCAGAAGGGGATGCTTACTGAACTCACGCGGTCGACCTGAGCGATCGGTGCAGCCGATGCGAGCCAAGCACCCCCGAACGCCGCGCTCGCGCATGCCGCGACGAGCGCGACCCCGCCGGCGAGCCCGAACCAACCGAACAAACGCAGCCGCCCTCCGAGCGCCGCGAGCGGAAGCAAGACGAGCGGGACCGGCTTGATTGTGATCGCCAGAGCCCACAGAAAGCCACCCGCTTGCGGGCGCCCTCGACGGGCGAGCAAGAGGGCGCCAAGCACCAGCGCCATCATCAAGCCATCGTTGTGTCCGCCGCCGGCGAAATGAAGAGCGACGAGCGGACTCCAACCCACGAACACGGCGGCCAGGGCCGGGCGCTCGGCGAGGCGAGTGGCGAGCACGGCAAGCACGATCCCGGATCCCGCGGCGACGAGCCGCCATGTGAGCGCTGCGATGTCCGGATCGCTGCCGACCACCAAGGCGTGGAGGGCTGCCAGACCGATGAAGACCGGCCCGTAGATCGCCGTGTGGTCGCGCCAGTCTCGGCCCATAAGTTGGAACGCTGGATCGTTGGGCGCGACATCCGGCCTGTCGGCGTACGGGTTGAGGCCGTGTTCGGCCACAAGTCGGCCGTAGTCCCAGTACGCGTAGACGTCCAGCGACAGCAATAGCGGTGCGGCCAGGGGAATGAGTTGGATCAGGGCCGCGATGACGAGTGCCGGCTGCGCCGAAAGCCCCGGCGTCCGGTGGAGGACGACCCCGAGGAGGTAGAGCAGCGCCGAGCCCACTATCCCGGCGATCAGCACAGCCCGCCACGCTCCCGGCGGCTCGATCGGCGACCGCTGCGCGACATCCGCGGTGCGAGCGGCGGCGACCGCAAGGGCGAGACAGGCGGCAGTCGCGGCTCCGACCAGAAGTCGGACGTGGGGCGACGCGAGGGCCGTCAACCTGTCGTGACCTCAACAGGATCGCTTATCACCACGGGGTCGCCCTGCGTCAGGTCGTCGAGCCAGTTCCCGGCGACGGCGACGCGGTAGACCCAGCGGCCGGGTTCTGGTGTCTCCTCGGAGAAGACCGGCTCGCGCGTCTCGCCGACCGCCTGCGCCCCGAACAGCGTGCAGTAGACGGAGCCGCCTTCGTCCGTGCACGACGCGTCCTGTGGGGCGTTGACCTCGTCCTTCGGCGAGCGGAAGACGCGGTAGAACGTCTGCGCGTTCGTCGACTCGGTCGCGTTCCAGCGGAGTGTGATCCGGCGGCCGTCGGCGCTGATCGTCGGATCGAGGTCGCCGACGACGGGGATGAGCGGCTGCGACGCTTCGACTTTGAGGACGCGGATGTCGCCGCGGAGTTGTGTCGCGAGGAGCGTCACGACTGCGACGAGCGCGAAAGCTGCGCTTCCGGCGCTCACGATCGTGATCGACGCCCGTCGCGATGGAAGGCGCGTGCCGGTCTGCTCCGCGAGCCGCGCACCTAGCGTCGGGACGAGGAGCAGGAGCGAGGCAGCAAGGATGCAGAACGCCGGGAATGCCGGCATCACGTAGCGGAAGAACGAGCCATTATCGATTGAAGCGAGGCTTGAGCCTCCTTTGACGAGCACGATCGCGGCGAACCACCCGCCGACGAGGAATGCGCCCGCGAGCGTTCGGCGGCCGAGGGCGATCGCGCCGCCGATCGCGGTCAGCTCGAGCAGGCGGACGCTGAAGAACTCGCCGCGGAAGTCGCGCTCGATCCGGTGCAGCTGGCCGAAGCTCCAGTCGACGTAGCGCTCCACCGGCGCGAACACGCCGTCGACCCCGGCGGCCACCCGGAATTCGCCGCGCTCGAACAGCGGCAGGCCGCCCACGCCGCGGGCCTTCCAGATCGCGAGCACGAGCACAGGGATCCCGAGCGCGGCCACCGCGGCTCCGAGCGCCCGCCAGCGGCGCGCGACGGCGAGCGCCACCGCGAACGCGGGGAGCGCCAGCGCCACCGAGGGCTTCACCGCCACGGCGAGACCCGCGCCGATGCCGGCCGCCGCGCCCGCCCAGGCGTCGTCCCGCTCGAGCGCCCGCGCCGTCAGCAGCGCGCCGACGAGCAGCGCCACCGTCGAGGCGAGGTCGGACATGGCCGAGAGCCCCAGTGCCTGCGGGAGGAACTGCTCGACGTACTTCGCGTGGTAGTCCTGCTCGAACAGCGGCACCGCGAGCCACGGCAGGACGACCCACAGCGCCGCGGCCGTGAGCCCGACCGCGCGGCCTGCGAGCCGGGTGCCGAGCCCGTACAACGCCAGCACCGCAGCCGGCATCAGCACGAGCACGTTGAGCAGGACGATCGCGGGCAGCCCGTCGAGGAAGCTCGGCCCCGCGACGGCGGCGATCGGCAGGAGCACGAACGGCCAGCCGAAGCCGACCGCGGTGAACGGGAGGCGGCCGTCGCCGAGCAGCCACGCGGTCGTGTACGACCACAGCTGGTCGCCGCCCTGGTAGTAGAGCCAGCCGTTGTGGCGGACGGTCAGGGCGAACGCGAGGATCGCGAGCCACTGGACGAGCACGAGCGTCCCGAGCGAGATCGCGACGCCGTGCTCGCGGAGGACGCGCGGGAGGGAGATCCGCCGGGCGGCGCCCGCGAGCTCTCCCGCGACGGCTCTAGGCGCCTGCATGCACCGGGGCGTGTGCCCGGTACCACGCGATCGTGCGCTCGAGCCCGTCGCGGAAGCCCGTCCGCGCCCGGAACCCGAACAGCGCCTCCGCGCGGGACACGTCCAGCTGTCGGCGCGGCTGCCCGTTCGGCTTCGTCGCGTCCCAGACGATCTCGCCGGAGAAGGCGGTGAGCTCCGCCACGGTCTGCGCGAGGTCGCGGATCGAGATCTCGACCCCGGAGCCGAGGTTGACGGGCTCCGGCTCGTCGTAGCGCTGCGCCGCGAGCCAGATCCCGTCGGCGGCGTCCTCGACGTAGAGGAACTCGCGGGTCGGCGACCCGTCGCCCCAGAGCACGATCTCGCCCTCGCCGCGCTCCCGCGCCTCGAGCATCTTGCGGATCAGCGCGGGGATGACGTGCGAGGTCTCGAGGTCGAAGTTGTCGCCGGGCCCGTAGAGGTTGACCGGGAGCAGGTGGATCGCGTGCATCCCGTACTGCTCGCGGTAGGTCTGCGCGCCGACGAGGATCGACTTCTTCGCGATGCCGTAGGGCGCGTTCGTCTCCTCCGGGTACCCGTTCCAGAGATCCTCCTCGCGGAACGGGACGGGCGTGAACTTCGGGTACTCGCAGATCGTCCCGAGCGTGACCACCTTCGCCGTGCCGTGGAGGCGCGCGAGCTCGAGCACGTGCGCGCCCATCATCAGGTTCGCGTACCAGTAGCGGCCCGGGTTGTCGCGGTTGGCACCGATCCCGCCGACCTCGGCCGCGAGATGGATCACGAGCTCCGGCCGCACGTCGGCGAAGAGCCGCTCGGCGTCGTCCCAGCGGGTCAGGTCGTAGTCGCGCTTCCGGGCCACGACCGGCTCGACGCCGTCGGCGCGCATGCGCTCGACGAGGTGCGAGCCCAGGAACCCGCCCCCGCCGGTGACGAGGATTTGGGTCACGCGGGCTGGGTCTCGCCGTGCGTCTTGACCGTCGGGTGCGTCCCGCCCAGCCAGTCGACGCGGCCGACCCACTTGTCCCGGTGCTCGGCGTACCAGCGGATGGTGTGGGCGATGCCCTCCTCCCACGAGACCTTGGGCGTCCAGCCCGTCTCGCGCTCGAGCTTCTCGTAGCCGACCCGGAGCGCCATCACGTCGCTCGAGCCGGGACGGAAGCGGGCCTGCGTCTGCACGATCTCGCGCGAGTCGACGGGCCAGTAGCCGAGCTCGGCGCCGACGCGGAAGATCAGGTCGGCCCAGTCGGCCATCGAGATGTTCTCGCCCTGCCCGTAGACGTAGTGCTCGCCGGGGACGCCGTGGGCGGCGACGGTGAGGTGGCCGCGGACGCCGTCGGTGCAGAAGCAGAAGTCGCGCAGCGGGTCGAGCGCGCCGAGCTCCACCTCCGGGCGCTCCAGCGCCTGGGTGATGATCGTCCCGGTGACGTAGCGCGGGTTCTGGCGCGGCCCGTAGTTGTTGAACATGCGGGTGACGATCCCGGGGACGCCGTACGCGTCGTGGTAGTTCAGCGTGAGAAAGTCGGCTGCGACTTTTGCGGTGGCGTAGATCGACTTCGGGTTGATCGGCGACTTCTCGTGGAGGATGAGCGCGCCCTCGTCGTCGAAGTCGTGGTGGTGCGCCACGGACTCGCGGACGTTGCCGTACTCCTCCGAGGTGCCGGCGGTGTCGAACTTCTCGAGCTCGAGGCCGCTGTCGACGATCGACTGCAGCAGGTTCAGCGTCCCGACCGTGTTCGTCATCACGGTCTCGTACGGCCGATGCCACGACTCGCCGACGTGCGCCTGGGCGCCGAGGTGGAAGACGTAGGGCTTGTCCGGCGCCTCGAGCAGGTCCTGCCGCACGAGCAGGTCGATCGAGTGCTTGTCGGTGAGGTCGGCGAAATGGACCTTCAGCTGCCCGCGCAGGTGCGCGATGTTGTTCAGCGCGCCGCTCGACGTGGCCCGGACGAACGCGTGCACCCGCGCGCCGAGGTGGACGAGCGCCTCGGTCAGGTGCGAGCCCATGAAGCCGTCGGCGCCGGTCACGAGCACCGTGCGGCCCTCGTAGATCGCGCCGTAGTCGCGCTTCAGCTCCTCCAGCGCGGTTTCGGTCCAGAGGGTGGTCGTGTCGTTCGGCATGCCTCGTAAGCTCCTCTCAGGTTGAGCAAGGCTATCGCGCCGAGCCCGCAATCGGTCGCCCGCAGCGGACTCCTTACAGGACTCTCACTCGCAGCGGTCACGGGGCTCGCGGCGGCCGTCGGCGTGGTCGTCGCGCGGGAGTTCGGGCGTTCCGCGGAGACGGACGGGTTCTTCGCCGCGTACGGCGTCTTCGTCGTCCTCTCGATCGTCGCGGGGTCGGTGCGGGTGATCGCGCAGCCGCCGCTCGCGCGGGCCCGGCTCGACGGCGCGCTGGGGCACGAGGCGTCGGCGTGGGCCGCGGCGCTGGCGGTCGCGACGCTGCCGCTCGTCCTCGCCTCGCTGCTGTTCGCCGGGCCGATCGGCGACGCGCTCACCGGATCGCTGCCGCCCGAAGCGGCCGACGTCGCCTCGGAGACGCTGGTGTGGCTCGTGCCCGCGGCGGTGCTCCAGCTCTTCGCGGCCCTCTGCGCGGGCATCCTCGCAGCGCTCGACGACTACGGGACGGCCGCGACCGGCTACGTCGTCGGGAGCCTCGCCGGGCTGGCGCTGATCCTGACGCGCGTCGGCGAGGACGGGATCGTCGCGGTGGCCTGGGGCGCGGCGCTGAACGGGGCGGTCGCGGTCGCGATCCCGGCCGCGCGGCTCGCGTGGCGGCGTCGTCCGCGCCGGCCGGCGGCGGGCGTCGGGTCTCGACTCGTCCTGCTCGCTGCGCGGCTCGGTGCTGCCGCTCGTGCTGCAGGCGCTCTACCTCGTCTGCCTGCGGATGTCGACGGAGATCGGCGTCGGCGAGCTGACGACCTTCTCGTACGCCTACCTCATCGCCTCGGCGCTCGTGGCGGTGACCGCCACCTCGCTCGGCCTCGTCACGTCGGTGCCCCTGGCGCGGGCCGGGCTCGACGACGACGCGGCCGCACGGCACGTCGTCGGCTCGTCGTGGCTCTCGCTCGCGCTTGGTGGCCGGCGCCGCCGGGATCTTCGCCGTCGCGGGGGATGCGCTCGTCCGGCTCGTGCTCGGGGACGCGTACGAGGGCGGTGGGATCGGCGCGCTCGTCGTCGCCCTGTCGCCGTGGGCGGTGGCCTCGATCGGCGTGACGCTGACGTATCCGCTCGTGTTCGTCCGCGGCCGGCCGCGGCGGGTCGTCCGCCTCGCCCTCGGCGTCCTGCTGCTGCACCCGTTCGTCGTCTGGCTCGGCCGCGAGGCGCTCGGGCTGGACGGCGTGGCGCTCGCGCTCGCGGCCTCGACGGCGCTCCTCCTCGCGGGGCTGCTCTGGAACCTCGGGATCCTCGCCGCCGCCGTGCGCGGGCTCGTGCTCGCGGCGGCGACCGTCGGGGCGCTGGCGCTGCTCGCGTTCGCTCCGGCAGCCCTGCTCGCGCCGGAGATCGCCGCCGCCTCGCTCGTCGCCTACGCGGCCCTGCTCGTGCTCGTGCGGCCGACGGGGCTGCGCCAGGCGTGGGCGTACCTGCGCGCCCTGCGCTAGCGTGGCCCGCCGATGAGGGAGCACGTGAAGGGCGCCGTCCGCGCGGCCGGCCGCACCGGCCCGGGCCGCACGCTCGTCCACGCCGCGGTCGTCGGCGACCCGCGCGACAACCGCTTCACGACCGTCCGCTGGCTGCCGGAGCGGATCGAGGGCTTCGAGGACCTGCTGTTCCTCTTCTCCAGCAACCAGCTGAACCACGGCGTGATCTCGCAGGAGCTCGACGAGGCGGGCCTCCTCTACCGGCTCGCGCGCGGGCGGCGCGACGCGACGGTGGTCGAGATCGGCCGCTTCAAGGGCGGGACGACGTTCCTGCTCGCGGCGGCGGTCGGCGAGGGCTCGCACGTCTGGTCGTACGACGTCCACGTCCCGCACGACGCGCCGTACACCGGCGCCGACCTCGACCGCGAGCTGCGCGAGACGCTCGAGCGCTACGGGCTGCAGGACCGGGTCGACCTCGTCGTCGCCGACTCGCGCACGGTCGAGCCGCCGCCGCGCGCCGTCGACCTGATCCTCATCGACGGCGACCACAGCTACGACGCCGTGCGCGCCGACTGGGAGCACTGGCGCCCGCACCTCGCGCCCGGCGCCGACGTCCTCTTCCACGACGCGCACGACACACGGCGGGCTCGGGACGTACGTCCCGGACGTGGGGCGCTTCGTCGCGGAGCTGGAGCGGGACGGCGACCTCGAGCGGCAGGCGAACGCCGGGGGCATCGCCCACTTCGCCTACCGGCCGGCGACCTCCGCGTAGGCCTCCTCGGTGAGGGCGGCCGTGCGCTCCCACGTGTAGGTCGCGGCGCGGGCCCGGCCCGCCTCCCCGAGGCTCCGCGCCAGCTCTGGGTCGCGCAGGACGCGGTCGAGCGCGCCCGCGATCGCGTCGACGTCGAGCGGGTCGACGACGAGTCCCGCATCGCCGGCGATCTCCTCCGTGGACGTCCCCGATGACGTGACGACGGGCGTGCCCTGCGCCATCGCGTCCACGACCGGCATGCCGAAGCCCTCGAGCAGGCTGGGGAAGCAGAACGCGGCGGCGCCGGCGTAGAGCGGCGGCAGGTCGTCGCCGGGGACGAAGCCGAGCAGGCGCGCGCCGGGCGGCGGGTCGAGCTCCTGGTTCCAGCCGCGGGGGCCGACGAGGACGAGCTCCGCCTCGGTGTCGAGCCGGGCATAGGCGTCGAGCAGCCGCGGCAGGTTCTTCCGCGGCTCGAGCGTCCCGACCCAGAGGACGTACGGCCGCTCGAGCCCGTGCGCCGCCCGGACGCGCGCGATGTCCTCGTCGGACGCAGCGGCGACGTCGGCGCCGAGCGGGACGACGCGGAGCCGTCCCGGGTCGAGCCCGGCCTCCTCGCAGTGCCGGCGCGTCGCCTCGGAGGAGCAGAGCACGAGGTCGGCGTCCCGTCGCGTCAGCTCGAGCGCCTGCCGGAAGAACCGCCGTCCCTGCCGCGAGAAGTGCTCGGGGTAGACGAGGTAGGAGAGGTCGTGGACGGTGACGACGAGCGGCGCGGTGCGCGGCGGCACGGCGACGCCGGTGGCGTGGATCACGTCCACCGGGCCCGTCGCCCGCTCCACATGCGGGCGCCGCAGCCGGTGCCACGTCTCGTAGAGGACGTGCGGCGGCACGGGCAGGCGCCGCACGGGAACCGGCGGCCGCCAGGGCGGCTCGGGCAGGCGCCGGTGCCAGGCCGACACGCCGACGAGCTCGAGCCCGTCCCGCCCGCGCAGCCCTCGCGCCGTCTCGACGGCCGCGACCGCCGTCCCGCCGGGGACGCGGTGCCAGAGCTGCTCCAGGGTGTACGCGACCCGCATCGGTTGCCCTCTATCCTCCGCCGGATGAGCCGCGAGGGTACTCGCCGCGCTCTCGTCACCGGCATCGGCGGCCAGGACGGGAGCCTCCTGGCCGAGCTGCTGCTCGAGCGGGGCTACGAGGTCTTCGGCGTCGTCCGCCGCGGCTCGACGGATTACCCGAACCTCGAGGGGATCCGCGACCGTCTGCAGCTGATCGGCGCGGACCTGCTCGACCGCCGCTCGCTCGAGGACACGCTCCGCGAGGTGCAGCCGCACGAGCTCTACAACCTCGCCTCGGTCTCGTTCGTGCCGGCTTCCTGGGAAGAGCCCGTGCTGACCGCCGAGTTCGCCGCCGTCGGCGTGACGACGGTCCTCGAGGCGATCCGCCGGGTCGACCCGGAGATCCGCTTCTACCAGGCGTCCTCGAGCGAGATCTTCGGCGACCCGCAGGAGGTGCCGCAGACCGAGCGGACGCCGCTGCGGCCGCTGACTCCCTACGGCGTCGCGAAGGCGTACGCGCACTTCATCGTCGGCAGCTACCGGCGGCGCTACGACCTGCACGCCTCCTCCGGGATCCTCTACAACCACGAGTCGCCGCGGCGCCCGCTCGACTTCCTGCCGCGCAAGGTCTCGCACGCGGTCGCACGGATCGCGGCGGGCCTGCAGGGCGAGCTCTGGGTCGGCGACCTCGACGCGCGGCGCGACTGGGGCTGGGCCGGGGACTCCGTCCGGGCGATGTGGCTGATGCTCCAGCAGGACCGGGCCGACGACTACGTGATCGCGACGGGCGAGACGCATTCGGTCGAGGAGCTCGTCGCGTGCGCGTTCGACCGCGTCGGGCTCGACCCGACGGAGTACGTCCACGTCGACGAGACCCTGCGGCGCGGGAAGGCGCAGCTGCACGACCTCGTCGGCGATCCCACGAAGGCGCGCGAGCAGCTCGGCTGGGAGCCGACCGTGGACTTCGACGGGCTCGTCGCGCTGCTCGTGGACGCCGACGTCGAGCGTGTCCGGGCCGAGGTGCGCGCCGGCCGCGACCACGAGGCGCTTCCGCCCGCCTGACCCTGCACCGGCTCCTCGCACCGCGATTCCTCCTGGCGGCCGGCGCGATCGTCGCGGCGCTGACGTTCGCGATCGCGGGGGCCGAGGGGCTGAGCCCGGGGTTTCGCGCCGTGACAGAGCGGATCACGCTGCCGTGGGCGGTGCTCCTCGTCGGCGCCGCGGCCGTACTCGTGTCGGTCGGGCCGACGCGCCGGTACGCCGCGGCGCTCGGCCGTGCAATCGCGGCCGTGCCGCCTGTGGCGGCGCTGGCAGTCGTCGTCTCCGTGGGGACGGTGGTGCAGGTCGTCCGCGGCGCGTCGTCGACGCTGCCGGTCGTCCTCGGGGACGAGCTCATCTACTCGGGCGTGGCGAAGAGCGTCGGGCTCGACGGCCAGCTCCGGTTCCGCGGCGCGTTCCACCTCGGGCACAGCGTCCTCCACCCACTCGTGCTCGGCCCGTTTTTCGCAGCTTTCGACGCCGTCGGGGCGCTGCTCGGGATCAAGGTCGCTCAGGCCCTTCTGATGGCGCTCGCGGCGATCCCCGCCTACCTCCTTGCCCGGCGCGTCTCAACGCACGGCTGGAGTCTGGCAGTCGCGGCGCTCACGGCCCTCGCACCGTGGACGGGGTACGCGACGCTGATGACGACGGAGGCTCTCTTCTACCCGGCGTTCGTCACCCTCGCCTGGACCACCGCCGGGATGCTGGAGCGGCCGACGTGGCGGCGGCAGGCGGCCACGCTGGCGCTCGCGGCCGTGGCAGCCCTGATCAAGCCCCAGGCGTTCGTGCTGCTGCCGGGGATCGCGACCGCGATCGTGGTGTTCGTCGCGACCTCGAGCCCGCGACCGCCGTTGCGCCGCTACGGGTTCGCGCTCGGCGGCCTCGGCACGATGATCGCGGCGGCCGCCGTGATCCTGCTCGGCTCGAGGAACGCCCCCGGCGGCGCGTACGGCCCGTTGCTCGACCAGGCTCCCGCGCTTCGCGACGTGCTCGAGTGGACGGTCTGGCATGTCGCCGTCTTTGCGGTCGCGCTCGGGATCGTTGCGCTGATGGCGTTCCCGGTGGCCGTCGCGCGGCTGCTCGGGGGCGGCGCGACCGATGCGGAGCGGAGCGTCGGCGCGACCGCCGCCGCCATCTCAGCCTGGGTGCTCGTCTCGGTGGTCGCGCTCTCGGCCAGCCCGTACGGGCTCGGGTTCCTGCACGAGCGCAGCCTTTTCTTCCTCGCGCCGCTCGTCCTCGCCTGCCTCGCGCACTGGTTGGGGCACGGCTTGCCTCGTCGGAGGGCGGTGGCGGTCCTCTCGGCCGTGGCCGTCGTCGCGGCGATCGCCGCGCTGCCCGAGCGCTTCGTCGAGCGGAGCAACGTCTTCGACTACCCGGCGCTCCGGCCGGTCGCCGTCCTGCTCGACCACCATCCCTCGATTCCGCCCCACGTGTGGCTCGTCGGCGCCGCGCTGCTCGCCGCCGCGATCTTCCTCGCCGCGCGGAGCGCGGTCGCGCCGATCGCGTGCGTGGTCGTCGCGTTCGTCGCGCTCGCCGGAACGGTCTCCTGGCCCGATGCCGTCTCGACGGCCGAGGCGCGCCGCCTCGCGTGGGTCGACGAGGCACTGCCGGGATCCGCGCGGGCGCTGCTCGTGCACGTCGACCTGCCTCCAGTGGACGACTCGTCGTGCGGCCGTCGGCCCTGGTTCGAGCAGCAGGCGCTGGGCGTGTGGACCGAGTTCTTCAACACGCGCATCGACCGTGTCGCGCACGTCTACGGTCAGAACGAGGCGGCCGGCATCCCATCGCCGGAACTCGTCGTCGCACCGGGCGGAGGCGTGCTCCTGACCGACGACGGGCGCAGCCTCGCTCCGCGCTACGTCGTCCTCGACTCGCGCCAGCCGATCGCCGGGACCCGCCTGCGGCGGTTCGACCTCGATCCGGCGGTGACCCCCTACAGCGACGGCGCCTCGCTGTCGCTCTGGCGCGCCGAGGCGCCGCTTCGGCTCGCTCCCCGGCCTTCGCCGCTGCCGCCTCGCGCCGACGGCCGCCCCTGCGGCTGACGATCAGGGCAGCAGCTCGCGGTACGCCGCATCGTGGCCGCGGGCTGCTGCCGCCCAGGTGAACGTGCGCGCCCGCGCGAGCCCTCGCTCGACCCACGGCGCCGGGTCGCGGAGCACGTCGTCGACCGCGGCCGCGATCTCCTCCGGAGCCGTGGGGTCGAACAGGCGTGCGCCGTCGCCGCAGACCTCGCCGACGGAGCCGGAGTCCGCGGCGGCGACCGGGCAGCCGCAGGCCATCGCCTCGAGCGGCGGGAAGGCGAAGCCCTCGTAGAGGCTCGGGAACACGAGCGCGGCCGCGCGGCGGTACAGGGAGACGAGCTCGTCGCCGGGGACGAGGCCGCGTACCTCGACGCCCTCCGGGTAGGCGCGCCCCTCGTGACCCCCGCCGGTGAGGACGAGCCGCAGCTCCGGACGCTCACGCCGCAGGAGCGCGAACGCCTCCAGCAGCCGGTCGTGGTTCTTGTGCGGCCACGGGCGCGCGGGGTAGAGGAGGAACGACTCGCGAGCCTCGTCGCCCGGCGTCATCCGCTCGTGGTCGATCCCGTGCGGGACGACGCGCAGCCGCTCGGCGGGGACGCCCAGGAGCCGCTCGATCCGCTCGGCGGTGAAGCGCGTCGGCACGAGCACGAGCGCCGCGCGCCGTGTCGGCCGGTCGTACGCGATCCGCCGCAGCGCCTTCTCCCAGCGCGGGAAGAGCTCCGGCCGGTCGAGGTGCAGGACGTCCTGCAGGGTGAGGAGGTACGGGCGCTGCGGGTCCGGGAGCGGGATCGTGAGCGGGAAGTGGACGAGCTCCGCGCCCGCGAGCCGCCGCCGCAGCGGCCCCTGCCGCAGCCCCGCCCATGCCATCGCAGCGAACCGCTGCGGCAGCGTCCGTGCGGCGCGGTAGTCCGTCACGACCTCCTCCGGGAGCCCGTTGCCGGCCCCCGCGGCCACCGGCGGGACGTAGACGCGGTACTCGAGCTCCCCGTGCGCCGCGAGCGCCCGCGTGAGCTCGCGGACGTACGTCTCGGTGCCGCCGAGCTGCCCCGGCACGAGCGTCAGGAGGCTCAGTCCGACCACGGCGCGGAGCGTACGGCAAGGGACTTTGTGGCTCAGAGCCACAAACTCGCCTCGGCTCGCCCCAGGGCCTCGTCCCAAACAGGATCGTCACAGCACGCGGGTACGATCCGCCGGTGCCGGAACCCCCTGCAGATACGGCATCCGTCGACGTCGCGGCGCTCTATGCGCAGCTCCAGGAAGAGGTTCGCCGGTCGGCTCCCCGCGGTGCGGACGGCGGCAATGCCGCCAGGGTCGCGGCCCGCGGCACGGCCGAGCGGCTCTGGCCCGTCTCGACCGACCGCCACATCGGCGGCCGCGGCGGCGCGCTCGGCACCGTCCAGCGCCCGGTCAAGCTCCTCGTCCGCAAGCTGACGCGCTGGTACGTCGAGCCCGTCTTCGCCGACCAGCGCGGCTACAACGACGCGCTGCTGAAGCTCGTCGACGAGCTCGCCGCCGAGGTCGACCGGCTCCGCGCTCGGGTCGACGAGCTCGAAGCCCGGCCATGAGGATCGCGGTCTGTAGTCCGCAGGTGCCCTTCGCGACCGGGGGCGCCGAATTCGTCGCGGAGCGGCTCACCGACGAGCTGCGCGCACTCGGCCACGAGGCCGACCTCGTCACCGTCCCGTTCAAGTGGTATCCCGGCGCGCGCGTGCTCTCGCAGGCGTTCCTCTGGCGGCTGCTCGACCTCGAGGAGGTGGACGGGCGGCCGGTCGACCTCGTGCTCGCGACGAAGTTCCCCTCGTACGTCGTGCGCCACCCGAACAAGGTCGTCTGGCTCGTGCACCAGTTCCGGCAGGCGTACGAGCTCGACGGGACGGAGCTGGGGCAGTTCTCGGATGCGCCGGAGGATCGCGCCGCGCGCCAGGCCGTGCACCGGCTCGACCGGGAGACGCTCGGCGAGGCTCGGGCGCTCTATGCGATCTCCTCGAACGTCGCCGGGCGGCTCGAGCGCTCGACCGGGCTGCAGGCGCAGGTGCTGCTCCCGCCGCCGCAGCAGCTGCCGTACCGCTCCGAGGCCTACGAGCCGTTCGTCCTCTCGGTGAACCGGCTCGACCGCGCGAAGCGGATCGACCTGCTGCTCGAGGCCGCGGCGCGCGAGCCGGGCTTCCGCGTCGTCGTCGCCGGCGACGGGCCGGACCGCGAGCGGCTCGAGCGGCTGGCGCCGAACGGCCGCGTCGAGTTCGCCGGCCGCGTCGACGAGGCCCGCCTGGCCGAGCTCTACGGCCGCTGCCTCGCCGTCTACTACGCGCCGTACGACGAGGACTACGGGATCGTCCCCTACGAGGCGTTCATGGCCGAGAAGCCGGTGATCACGACGACGGATGCGGGCGGCCCGCTCGACGTCGTCGCCGACCGGCGCACGGGCCTCGTCGTCGAGCCGCGGGCCGACGCCGTCGCCGACGCCTGTGCGTACCTGCTCGGGCACGAGGACGAGGCGCGCGCGTGGGGGCGGGCGGGCCGCGCCGTCGCCGAGCGCCTGTCCTGGCGCGAGACGGCCGAGACGCTGGTGGCGGCCGGGTCGTGAGGACCGCCTACTTCAGCCCGATGCCGCCGTCGCGGTCCGGGATCGCGGACTACTCGGCGCTGCTCGTCCCGCGCTCTGCGCGAACGCACCGGCGTCGAGGTCGTGAAGCAGGGCTCGCGCAAGCAGCCGCGCGGCACCGACCTCGCGCTCTACCACGTCGGCAACGACCCCGAGGCGCACGGCTGGATCCTCGAGGCGCTGCGCGCGCACGCGGGCGTGGCCGTGCTCCACGAGTGGGTGCTGCACCACCTCATCGCCGGTCTCACGCTCGGGCGGAAGGACGTGGCGCAGTACCTCGCCGCGCTCGAGCGCGACCACGGGATCGCCGGCCGGCTCCTCGGTCTCGGCGTCGTCGACGGCTGCGTGCCGCCGCTCTGGGAGACGCGGCCCGAGGACTTCCCGCTCGCCGGCGTCGTGCTCGACGCGACGCGCGGCAAGGGCGTGATCGTCCACTCGCGCTACGTCGAGGAGCGCGTCCGGGCGTGGGGCTACGGCGGCCCGGTGTGGCGCATCCCGCACCCGGCCTGGCCGGAGCCGGAGGTCGACCCGGTCGACCTCGGGGAAGGCCCCGTGATCGGCTGCCTCGGGCACCTGAACGCGAACAAGCGGATCCCGCAGCTGCTCGAGGCGTTCGCCCGCGTCCACGCGGCTGCGCCGGAGACACGGCTGCTCCTCGTCGGCGCCGCGGCCCCCCAGCTCGACCTCGCGGGGCGGATCGCACGGCTCGGGCTCCCGGCCGAGGCGATCGTGCGCGAGGAGTACGTGGACGAGCGCCGGCTCTGGTCGCTGATGGCCGCCGCGGACGTGGTCGTCTCGCTGCGGGCGCCGACGATGGGCGAGACGTCCGGGAGCGCGATCCGCGCCCTCTCGCTCGGGCGGCCGCTCGTCGTCTCGGACGTCGGCTGGTTCGCCGAGCTTCCCGACTCGGCCGCGCTGAAGGTGCCGGTCGACGAGCGCGAGACGGACGTGCTCGCGGCCACGCTCGAGTTGCTCGCCACGCGGGACGACCTGCGCGCGGCCATGAGCGCGGCGGCGCGGGAGCACATCGCGCGCGAGCACGGCCTCGACCACGTCGCCGATCGCTATGCGGCCGCGTTGGAGGAGGCCGCCGGCGGAGCCGCCGTCCGGGAAGCGGTGCTCGGCGAGGTCGCGGCGGCCGCGGCGGACGTCGGCATCGAGGCCGGCTCCGAGGAGGCAGCCGTGATCGCGGCGCGCCTCCGCGAGGCCCGTGTCGGCGACTGAGGCGACGGCCCCGCGCGAGCGCGCCCTGCCGCTCGCCGTGCCGGCGTGGGCCTGGCTGACGAGCCTCGTCGTCCTCTCGGCGCTCGTCCGCTACGCGCTCGCGCGCCGGGTCGTCGCGCCGTGGATCATGGTCGACGAGCTCATCTACTCCGAGCTCGCGAAGAGCGTGGCCGCGGGCGAGGGCTTCCGGATCCGCGGCGACGCGGTCGCCGGGGCGTACGGCTTCGTCTACCCGCTCCTGCTCGCGCCGGCGTGGGCGCTCTTCGACTGCGATCCCGGCCGCGTACACGGCCGCGAAGGCGATCAACGCCCTCGCGGTGTCGCTCGCGGTCGTGCCCGCCTACCTGCTCGCGCGCCGTTTCGTCTCGCAGACCGGCGCCTTCGCCGTCGCCGTGCTCACGGCCGTGCTGCCGTCGCTCCTGTACGCGGGGATGCTGATGACGGAGAACGCGTTCTTCCCGCTGTTCCTGCTCGCCGCGCTCGCGCTCGTGTGCGCGCTCGAGCGGCCGACGTGGACGCGCTCGCTGCTCCTGCTCGGCGCGATCGGGCTCGCCTTCGCCACCCGCGCCCAGGCCGTCGTCTTCGTCCCGGCCGTGCTGCTCGCGCCGCTCGTGCTCGCGGCCGTGGAGCGCCGCTGGCCCACTCCCCTGGCCGTGAAGCGCTGGTGGCTCGCTCCGTGGTGGCGGCTCTACGCCGTGACGGGCGGCGCAGCGGTGCTCGTGCTCGCCGCGCAGCTCGCGCGCGGACGCTCGCCGCTCGACCTCCTCGGCGCGTACCGCTCGGCCGAGGAGCAGTCGTACGACGTCGTCGAGGTGCTGCGCTGGCTCTTCTGGCACGTGGCGGAGCTCGACCTCTCGCTCGGGATCCTTCCCTTCGCCGCGTTCCTGCTGCTGCTCGCGCTCGTGCCGAGCCTCGGCCCGCGCGAGCGCGCGTTCCTCGTCGGCACCGGCGTGCTGACCGGCGCTGATGCTCGTCCAGGTCGCGGCGTTCGCCTCGCGCCACTCGCTGCGGGTCGAGGAGCGCAACCTCTTCTACGTCGCGCCGTTCTTCTTCGCCGCGCTCGTGCTCTGGGTCGAGCGCGGGCTCCCGCGGCCGCGCGCCGTCACGGCCGTCGCGGTCGGCCTGGCCGCGCTGCTGCCGGCGTTCGTCCCGTTCGCGCGCCTGATCGACGTCTCGCGCCGTGTCGGACACGTTCGGGATCCTCGCCTGGTGGGACGTGCACGAGTGGGGGATCCCGCTCGACCGGCTCTGGCTGGCGGCGCTCGCGTTCGGCCTCGCCGCGGGCGCGCTGCTCCTCCTCGTGCCGGCCCGGCTCGGCTGGGTGCTCCCGGCGGTCACGCTCGCGTTCCTGCTCGTCGCCTCGCAGCCGGTGGAGGAGCGGATCCGCACGGCCTCCGTCGGCGCGCTCTTCCAGGGGATCACGACCGACCGCGACTGGATCGACCGGACGGTCGGCGCCGGCACGAACGTCGCCGCCCTGTGGTCGGGTCGGCTCGACTGGCTCACGATCGGCGAGAACGAGTTCTTCAACCGCTCGGTCGGAGAGGTGTACTACCTCCGCGACCCGATCCCGGCCGGCCTCCGGCAGCGGTCGGTGACGCACGACCGCGCCACCGGCAGGCTCGGCATCGACGCCCCGTACCTGCTGGTCGACGAGTCGGTCCCGGTCGTCGGCACCGAGGTGGGACGCGACGAGACGAAGGGGATGCGGCTCGTGCGCGTCGACCCGCCCGCGCGCCTCGCCTACGCGACCACGGGCCTCTACGACGACGGCTGGGGCGCCGACCGCTTCACGTACCGGCGCTACGACTGCGACGGCGGCACGCTGGCGGTGCGGCTCGCGCAGGACCCGAACCTCGTCCCCGTCCCGCAGCGGGTCACTGCCACCTCCGGCTCGCTGCGCGTGGCCGCCGAGGTCGAGTTCGACCCGGACGTGGACGAGACCGTCCTGCGCGTGCCGCTCGCCGCCGAGGACGGCGTCTGCGACGTCTCGTTCGCCGTCGACCCGAGCGGCGTCCCGGGGAAGGGCGACACGCGGCGGCTCGGCGTGCGGGTGAACGGGTTCCGGTACACGCCGTGAGGATCGTGTTCGACGTCTCGCCGCTCGCCCTTCCGCGGACGGGCGTCGGCAATTACGTGCTCGGGTCGCTCCGCGGCCTCGCCGGCGCGGTCGGGACCGACGGCGAGGTGGTCGCGTTCGCGCTCACCGGGCCGCGCGGGCGCCGCGCGATCCCGGAGGCGCTCGACGGCGTCCCGGTGCGGCGCCGCCTGCTCTTCGTCCCCGGCGCGCGCTGGGTGCGTGAGCGCTGGAGCACCTTCGGCCGCCCGCCGGTGCAGCGGCTCGCGGGGCGGCTCGACGTCTTCCACTACTCGGACTGGATGTTCCCGGCGCAGCGCGGCGGCCTGCGCTCGACGATGGTGCACGACCTCGATCCCGCTGCGCTTCCCCGAGTGGACGACCGCCTGGACGCGGCGCATGCACGGGGCGAAGTACCGCGACACGGCGCGGACCGCGGACGTCGTGTTCACGAACTCGCGCTTCACCGCCGACGACGTGCGCGACCGGCTCGGCGTGCCCGAGCGAGCGGCTCGTGGTCGCGCCGCCCGGGGTCGACCCGGTCTACCGCGCCGAGGGGCCGTCGGCCGATCTGGGACGGCCGTACGCGGTCACCGTCGCGACGCTCGAGCCGCGCAAGAACCTCGCGACGCTCGTCGAGGCGTGGCAGCGGCTCGGCGACGGGCTCGCGCTCGCGGTCGTCGGCGCCGCCGGCTGGGGCGAGCAGCCGGAGCTCGACCGGCCCGGGATCGTGCGGCTCGGCTACGTCGGCGCCGAGCGGCTCGCCGAGCTGTACCGCGGCGCTGCCGTGGCCGTCTACCCGTCCCGCTTCGAGGGCTTCGGGATGCCGATCGTCGAGGCGATGGCGGCGGGGACGCCGGTCGTCGCCTCGGCGCACGCGTCGATGGACGAGGCGAGCGGGGACGCGGCCGTGCGGGCCGATCCCGACGATCCGGACGCGCTCGCGGCGGCCGTCGAGCGGGCGGTCGAGCGAGCGCGACCGGCTCGTCCCGCTCGGCCTGCGCCACGCGGAGGCGTTCACGTGGGAGCGCGTCGGCGAGATCATGCTCGCGGCGTACCGTGACCGGCTGTGAAGGTCGGACTCGACCTGTCGCCGCTGGCGCTCACCCGCGCCGGCACCGCGCGGTACCTCGAGGGGCTCCTGCCGCACCTGCGGCGAGCGCGTTGCGCTGACCGGGCTGCACTGGGGCGGCGGCGGCCGCGTCACCGCCGCGGTGCGGGATGCGTGGTGGTACCCGGTCGCGCTGCCGCTGCGCGCCGCGCGGCCTCGACGTCCTCCACTGCCCCACCTTCCGCGCGCCGCTGCGCTCGCCGGTGCCGCTCGTCGTGACCGTGCACGACCTCGCCGTGCTGCGTCACCCGGATGCGTTCCGGCGCTGGTCGCGCGCCTACCGCCGCCTCGTCCCGCACGCCATCCGTGCCGCGACCCGCCTGATCGCCGTCTCGGAGTTCACGAAGCGCGAGCTGGTGGAGCTCACCGGCGTGCCCGAGGAGCGCGTACGCGTCGTCTCCAACGCCGTCGGCGCGCCGTTCGCGCCGGAGGGGCCTCGGGCCGAGGGCGAGTACGTGCTCGCGGTCGGGACGCTCGAGCCGCGGAAGAACCTCGAGCGCCTCACCGCCGCGATGGCCGGCCTCGGCGTCGAGCTGCGCGTCGTCGGCGCGCGCGGGTGGGGCGGCGTCGACGTCGCCGACGTCACCTGGCTCGGCGCGGTCGACGACGACGAGCTCGCCCGGCTCTACCGCGGCGCGCTCGCCGTGGCGTACCCGTCGCTGTACGAGGGGTTCGGGATCCCGGTGCTGGAGGCGATGGCGTCCGGCGCCGCCGTCGTTACGAGCGCCGGGACGGCGATGGCCGAGGTGGCCGACGGCGCGGCCGTGCTCGTCGACCCGACCGACGTCGACTCGATCCGGGCCGGGATCGAGCGCGCGATCGCCGAGCGGGAGGAGCTGGGGAGGCGCGGCCCCGTGCGCGCGGCCGGGTACACGTGGGAGGCGGCGGCCGAGGCGACCGTGCGCGTGTACGAGGAGGCCGCCGGTGCCTGACCCGCTGGTCGTGATCGACGCCGACGTGCTCGGGCGCAACCGCACCGGCGACGAGACCTACACGGAGAACCTGCTGCGCGCGCTGCCGGCGCACGCCGACGGGCTGCGGCTCGCGGCGATCACGCGGCGCCCCGATCTCGTCCCGCCGGGGATCGAGCCCGTCGAGCTCCGCACCGGCTCGCAGGAGCTGCGCATGGCGCTGACCGTGCCGCGCCTGCTCCGGCGCCTGCGGCCGGCGCTGGCGCACTTCCAGCACGCGTTCCCGCTGCGTCTCTACGGCCCGGCCGTCCTCACCGTCCACGACCTCTCGTTCGAGCGCGACCCGTCGCTGATGGGCCGCGTCGACCGGCTCACCTTCCGCACGATGGTGCCGCGCTCGGTGCGCCGTGCCGCGCGCGTCCTGGCCGTGTCGGAGCGGACGCGCCGCGACCTGCGCGACCTGTACGGCACGCCCGAATGGAAGATCGTCGTGACGCCGAACGCCGTCGACCCTGCCTTCGGGCCGGGCGAGGCGGACGGCGAGCCGTACCTCCTCTTCGTCGGCGCCATCCAGGAGCGCAAGGACCCGCTCGCCGCCGCCGAGGCCGCCGCCGCCGTGGGTCTGCCGCTCGTCGTCGTCGGGCCCGAGAAGGAGCCGGCGCTCGCCCGCGAGCTCGAGCGCCGCGGCGCGCGCCTGCAGGGGTACGTGGCCAAGCCGCAGCTGGCGACGCTCTACCGCGGCGCGGCAGCGCTCGTCCTCCCCTCGCGCTACGAGGGCTTCGGCCTGCCGGTGCTGGAGGCGATGGCGAGCGGCACCCCGGTCGTGGCGGCGCCCGAGCCGGCGCTGCAGGAGGTCGCCGGCGACGCGGCCGTCTACGCGGAGCGCGGTGAGCTGGCCGATGCCGTGCGGCAGGCCCTGGCCGACCGGGAGCGGCTGAGCGCCGCCGGGCTCGAGCGCGCCAAGAAGTTCTCCTGGGACGAGACGGCGCGGCGGACCGCCGCCGTCTACCGCGAGGTGCTCGGCGCGTGACCATCGCGGCCGTCGTCGTCTCGCACGGCCACGCGGCCGAGCTCGAACGGCTCCTGCCGGCGCTCGTGCCGCAGGTGGACGAGACCGTGGTCGTCGCCAACGTCCCGGGGAGCGTCGGGGCCGTTCCGGACGGCGTGCGCGTGCTCGACAACCCGCGGCCGCTCGGCTTCGCCGCGAACGCGAACCTCGGCATCGCCGCCACGGACGCGGAGCTCGTCGCGATCGTGAACCCGGACGCGGTGCCCGAGCCCGGCGCGGTCGCCGTCCTCGCCGAGTTCCTCGAGGCGCACCCGCGCGCGGGTGTCGCCGGGCCGCAGATGCGCTACCCCGACGGCTCCTGGCAGCCGTCGCGCCGCCGCTTCCCGACCGTGTCGGGGACGATCGTCCGCCGCACGCCGCTGCGGCTCCTGTTCCACCCGATGGAGCGGCAGACGCGGCACTACCACCTCGACGAGCGGCCCACGGAGCCGGTCGAGGCCGACTGGATGCTCGGCGGCTTCCTCCTCCTGCGCCGCACGATGCTCGACGAGCTCGGCGGCTTCGACCCGCGCTTCCGCATGTACGGCGAGGACATCGACCTCTGCTACCGCGCCGCGAAGGCGGGCTGGGAGCGGTGGTACGTGCCGGACGCGGTGGTGACGCACGCGTACGACCGGGCGAGCCGACCGCCGCTTCCTCGACCGGCGCACGCTCTGGCACTGGGGCGGGATCCTGCGCTTCGTGCGCAAGCATCCGGAGCGGCTCCGGGCGTTTTGAGCACCGAGAAGTACGACCCGCAGGCCGAGCGCTGGACGGAGACGGCCTACGCGGACGCGGACGCCTACCTCGCCCATCGCGCCGAGCTCGTCGTCTCGCTCGGGCCTGCGCTCGTGCCGGGCGACGTCGTCCTCGACCTCGCGTGCGGCGACGGCGGTCTCGGCGAGCATCTGCTGGGGCTCGGCGTCGACTACCGGGGCGTGGACGCGAGCGAGCCGATGGTCGAGGCCGCGCGCCGCCGGCTGGGCGACCGCGTCGAGCGCGGCGACCTCAACACGTACGCGCCGGCCGGGCCGGTCGCCGCGACCACCGTCTTCCGCGCGATCTACTACGCGGAGGACCGCGAGGCGTTCTTCCGCCGCGTGGCCGGGTTCACGACCACGAAGCTCGTCTTCGACCTGAACCCGCGCCAGTTCCCGGTCGAGACCGTGCGCGCCGAGCTGCGGCGCGCCGGCTGGGACGGGCTCGCGCTGCGGCCGTTCCTGTTCCCGCAGCGCCACTCGCCGCCGCGCGCGCTGCGCCCGCTGGTGGTGGCCGCCGAGCGCACACCGCTCGCGCGGCTCGCGCTGCGGCTGCGCTTCACCTACCTCGTCGCGGCCTTCCGGGGCTCGAACCGGTAGTCGACGACCGCGCCGAGGTGCCGCGTCTCGCCGCTCGACGGGTCGAGCTGCGCGGGCACGAACGTCGGGTCGACCGTCACCTCGACCTTGAACGGCGGCTTCGGCGTCGGGATCGCGAACGTCCGCTCCTTCCCCGCGCCGACGGTCCATTCGCGCGTCTCGGTCACGTTCCCGAGCGCAGGCTGCTTGTCCTCGCCGATCACGAGCGGCCCGAGCTCGATCTTCACGCGGCCCGGCACGTCCTCGCCGGTCCAGCCCTTACGCGACACGGTCACGTGCATCGTCCCGGCCCGGTTGCCGGGCGTGATGAAGACGGAGTGGCCGCTCGGGTCCTCGCCCGTCCACCCGTCCGCGTACACGCCGGTGGTCGACGTCCGCAGCCGCAGCGGCGGGGAGACGCGGAAGAGCCGCCAGCCTCCGCCGCGCGCGACCTCGGTCCCGTAGACGTCGATCCCGGGGTCGGCGACGACGTACGGCACCTTCGGGTCGGGGAAGAGCGTGCCGTCGACGTTCGCGAGGTCGGGCGTGACGATCGGCCCGGCGTCCGCGGGCGCGGTGCCGTCGACGCTCCAGACCTTCTCGATCGCGCGGTTCCAGAACTCGAGCAGGTAGATCCCGTTCGCGTTCGTCACCTGCTTGCCGAGGTAGAGCGTCGGCGCGCCCTTCGTGGCGTCGTCGACCCAGGTCGGCGGGTCGGGGAAGCCCTGGATCAGGTTGTCGGCCGCGGTGTTCGACCCGGCCGCCGCGTACAGCTCGCCGGTCGCGTTCCACACGAGCAGCCCGACCGCGACGACGACCGCGAGCACGGCCGAGACGGCCGGCGCCCGCTTGCGCGTGAGCGCGGTCACGACCGCGAGCACGAGGCCGACGCGCGAACGCGACGAGCACGAGCGCCTCGAGCGTCCCCTTCGGCAGCTCGAGCTCCCGGTTGCCGGCGACGAGGATCGAGAAGCCGGGCGCCTCGAAGTACGGGTACTCGAGGAAGATCGGCGTGACGAGCAGCATCACGAGCACGAACACCGCCGAGGCCGCGAACGCGAGCGGCTTCAGGCGCGGGCGCGCGAGCCAGGCCGCGGTCGCGACGAACACGAGCGGCGCGAGGTAGATCAGGTTCCGCTCGGCGACGCGCGTGCCGAAGACGGTCGAGAGGTGTGCGGCCTTCGCGGCGGTGTAGAGGCCGAGGACGGCCACCGCCAGCGCGAGCACGAGCCGGAACGCCCGCTCGGCCGGGGTCCGGTCGCCGCGGCGCTCGACGAGCGAGGCGAGCGCGAGCACGACCGGCAGGATCCCGAGCCCGATCGTGAGCGCTCCGCCCGCCCACAGGCCGTACTCGAGCATCCGGTCCTTGTAGTCGCCGGTCGCCCGCTCCCAGGAGAAGGACGCGGCCGCGAAGAGCGAGTTCAGCGCGGCGACGGCGATGACGAGGAGGACGATCGCGCCGGCCCAGTCCCAGCGGCTCCAGCCGGCGCGCCAGCGCGTCAGGCGGTCGCCCTTCCACGCGGTGACGGCGAGCGCGAGCGCGAAGACGACCACGAGCGTCGCGAGCTGGCCGCGGACGAACGGCGCCGCGAGCGCGACGACGAGCGCCAGGGCGTAGGCGGCAGTCGTGCGGACGACGAGCGCGCGGACGAGGAGGAGGAAGAACGTCGCCGCGACCGGATAGGCGTACGGCTCCTCGATGATCAGCGTCGAGTAGGTGAGCGCCGGGATCGCGGCCGAGGCCGCGGCGGCGAACAGCGCCCAGCCGCGCGACACGAGCATCCGCGCGAGCAGGTACACGGGGAAGACGACGGACGTCATCGCGACGACGCCGATCGCCTTCGCGATCCCGTACGCGGTGCTCGCGTCGCTCACCAGCCAGGCCGGCGCGGTCGCGAGCTCCGTCAGGTTGTCGAGCGAGGCCGGCTCCCCGCGGCGCGTGAGACCCAGCCCCTCGGCGAGCGAACGGGCGATCTGCGTGTACTTGAGCTCGTCCGAGAAGAGGTACGGCGTCGCGACGAGCCAGGCCTGCCAGGCGTAGACGAAGGCGAAGCAGACGAAGACCGTGAGCAGCGGGAGCGCGGACGAGAGCCGGTCCAGCCGGGTCGTCGCGCGCGCGGCCGGCGCGCGCTCGGTGCCGACGGCGGTGTTCACCGGGCCCCGATCCCGAGGACGGTCTCGGGCGCCAGGTCGGTCTCGCGCCGGACGAAGCGACACTCGATCCCGGCCTCCTCGCACGCCGCCACGACCATCGTGAGCCGCTCCCGCGGCGCGTCGGGGATCGTCACGAGGACGGCGTTCGCGCGGGACGACTCGAGGAGCGCCGGCACGGACTCGGTGCCGCCGAGCACGCGCGCGCCGAGGATGCTGCGGCCGCGGAGCCGCGGGTCGTCGTCCACGAAGCCCACGACCCGGACGTCCGGCTGCTCGCGCAGCTCGCGGAGGAGGCTGCGGCCGGCCCGGCCCGCGCCCACGAGCAGCGTGCGCCGCTGCGCCGAGCGGCCCGCGACGACGTGGAACGCGCGTGCGAAGGCCCGCTCGCCGAAGCGCGAGGCGCCGATCAGCACGGTGCAGATGATCGCGTCGATCGCGTAGACGTCGAGCGGGAAGTCCCCGAACGGATTCGTGAGCGCGATGAACCCGACCGCGACGACCTCCGAGGCGACGACCGCGACGATCACGCGCACGGCGTCGGTCGCGGAGGCGTAGCGCCAGACGCCGCGGTACAGCCCGAGCGGGATGAAGAACGCGTAGCGGGCGGCGAGGATCACGGGCAGCGAGACCGCGACGATGTGCCGCTGGTAGTCCGTGCCGGTGCCGTCGACGCGGAGGAGGAACGCGGTCGCGAGCGAGGCCGTGATGAGGGCGAAGTCGACGAGCACCTCGACGAACCGCTGCCGGTGGACGACGAAGGTCCGGCCCAGGCGCGTCGCGCTGTCCGGCCGTCGCTCGACCTCGCCGATGAAGCTCGCGAACTGGACGAGCAGGGCGAAGCTGAGGAGGACGCCGACGGTCGCGATCCAGGCGTCGTCGAGGACGGTGTACGTGAGGCTCGTCGCGCCGAGCGCCGCGGACACGAGCGCGAGCAGGACGAGCGCGCGGCGCTCGGAGAGCCCGCGGTAGACGATCCGGTGCGACGTGTGGTCGCGGCCGCCCTGGCTGATCGGGCGCCCCTCGAGCAGCCGCACGATCGTGACGAGCGCGGTGTCGAGGATCGGCACGGCGAGCACGAGGATCGGCAGGAGCAGCGTCGCGACGGTCGTCCCGGCGACGTTCCAGCTCGCGAGCAGGCCGAGGCAGGCGAGGACGAAGCCGAGCACCTGGCTGCCGGCGTCGCCCATGAAGATCGCAGCCGGCCGGCCGGGGCGGACGTTGAACGGGAGGAAGCCGAGGCAGGCGAAGGCGAGCGACAGGGCGAGGACGAGCACGAGGTCGTTCTCGTGCACCGTGGCGGCGTCGATCGCGAAGTAGCCGGCGGCGATCGCGGCGAGCGTCGCGGCGAGGCCGTCCATGTTGTCGAGCAGGTTGAACGCGTTCGTCATCCCGACGAGCCAGACCAGCCCGATCGCGATCGCGAGCACGTCGTTGCCGACGATCTCGACGGAGAGGCCGCTCACGAGGACGATCACCGCGGCGGCGAGCTGGGCGCCGACCTTCGCGAGCGGCGGCAGCGAGCGGACGTCGTCGACGAGCCCGGCGACGAACAGCAGCGCGCAGCCGGCGAGGACACCGCCGAGCTCGGAGCTCCAGGGCAGGGCGCCGGTCGCGACCGCCAGGAGCACCGCGCCGACGAGGCCGAGGACGATCCCGATACCGCCGCCGACCGGCGTCTCGCGGTCGTGCCAGCGGTCCCCGCTCGGGGCGGCGACGAGGCGGCGCGGACGGAGTCGGAGGGTCGCCCAGATGATCGCCGCGGACAGGGGCAGAGCGGCGATCGCCGCGAGCGCGTTCACGGCCTGAGAGGGTAGCCCAGCGCGGTTAGGCCCATGTATGGGGGTTCGCCGCTCTACGCTCTGTTCCGGCATGGCCGTCTACGCCGATCTGCTGCGGTACCGCGACCTCTTCGAGAGCCTCTTCCGGCGCGACTTCCAGGCGCGCTACAAGGGCTCGGCGTTCGGCGTGCTCTGGTCGCTCGCGAACCCGCTGCTGCTGATGGCCGTCTACGTCGTCGTCTTCTCGGTGCTGCTGCGGGTCGGGTCGTCGCTCCACGACTACGCGCTCTACGTGCTCGTGGGCGTCGCCGCCTGGGTGTTCTTCTCGACCTCGCTGACGCTCGCGTCGCGCTCGATGCTCGACTACGCGCCGCTGATCCGGAAGACGCGGTTCCCGCGCCAGCTCGTCGCACTCTCGGCGGTGGCGACGCAGCTGGTCACGTTCGTGGTGATGCTCGCCGTGCTGCTCGTCCTCTCGGTCGTGCTCGTGCCGGAGGCGCGCGACACGTTCTGGCTCGCGGTGCCGCTCGCGCTCCCGTTCGTCGCGCTCGCAGCCGGGCTGTCGCTCGCGCTGGCGTCGCTCAACGTCGTCTACCGGGACGTCGAGCACCTCGTCGGCGCGATCCTGCTTCCCTGGTTCTTCGTCACGCCGGTGCTGTACTCGTTCGAGCAGATCCCCGGCGCCGCCGAGCACGAGACGCTCGTGGACGCGCTCCGCTGGGGCAACCCGGTGACGCCGCCGATCGAGGCGCTGCGCGCGCCGCTGTGGGAGGGGACGCTGCCCTCGCTGGCGGACACGATCTACCTGGTGGTCGTCAGCCTCGCCTCGCTCGCGGTCGGGGCGTGGGTCTTCGGCCGCGTGGACGACCGGATCGCGGCCGAGCTCTAGCGGCGCACCTCGACGACGATGCGGCCGTCGAACAGCGCCGGCTCGCCGTCCGGCGGCCGCGCAGCCGGCAGGCCCGCGACCGGTTCGGACATGTCAGGGGTCAGACCCCTGACATGGCTGAAGGCGACGAGGGGGTGGCGGAAGCCCGGGACGCGGCCCTGCCCCGGTTCGTACGGCGCGAGCTCCGACGGGCGTCTCCGCAGCAGTCCGCCGTGCCAGTCCACCGCGCCACCGACGAGCGCCCAGCCCTCCTGGTGCGCGTCGAGCACGCGCCGGGACCAGTCCGGCTGCGGCGCGACGCCCTCGCCGAGCACCGCGACCGCCTCCGCCTCGTCCTCCGGGACGAGCGCCTCCTCCTGCGCCGCGAGCGCGGCCGGGTCGCCGCCCCGGGCCGCGAGCCGGCGTTCGATGCGCGGCACGACGTCGACGTCTCGCTCGAGCGTCTCGCTCCCCGCCTCGCCGAACCAGAGCCGGTGCTCGTCGACGAGGTCGAGCTCGAGCCGGTACCGGCCCGGCGGGATCGGCCCGCGCAGGGCCATCGTCAGCGCCGCCCGCTCACCCGGCCCGACCGCGTGCGGCAGCTCGGCCCGAGGCCCGTCCCAGACGATCGGGTTGCCGCGCTCGTCGAGCCAGTGCGAGGCCGCCTTCACGTCGTCGGGGCGCCACGTCGCCGTGCCCGCGTTCTCGACGTCGACCTGCGCGTGGACGAGCGTCCCGGCGCGCACGGAAGGGAGGTCGCGGAGGGTCCAGCGGGCGGCGAGAGGGCCGGGCACGGCTGGCTAGTCTAGGACGCGTGGAACCGCTTCTCGTCCGCGCCGCGCGCCGTGAACCGGTCGAGCGGACGCCGGTCTGGTTCATGCGGCAGGCGGGGCGGTCGCTGCCGGAGTACCGCGCGATCCGCGAGCGGCACACGCTCTTCGAGGTCTGCGAGCAGCCCGAGCTCTGCGCCGAGGTGACGCTGCAGCCGGTGCGCCGCCACGGCGTCGACGCCGCCGTCATGTTCGCGGACATCATGACCCCGGTCCTCGCGATGGGGATCGACGTCGAGCTCGTGGACGGCGTCGGCCCGGTCGTGTCGCAGCCGATCCGGACCGCGGCGGACGTCGAGCGGCTCCGGCCGGGCGCGCCCGACGAGCGGATCCTCGAGGCGGTGCGGATCGTGCGCCGCGAGCTGCGCGACGACCAGGCCGTCGTCGGCTTCTGCGGCGGGCCGTTCACGGTCGCCGGCTACCTCGTCGAGGGGAAGCCGAGCCGCGACTTCGCCAGGGTCAAGGCGCTGATGTACCGCGAGCCGCACGTCTGGCATGCACTCGCAGATCGCCTGGCAGACGGGTTCGCGGCCTACGTGGCCGCGCAAGCCGAGGCCGGAGCGGACGTGATCCAGCTGTTCGACTCGTGGGTCGGCGCCCTTTCGCCGGCCGACTACGAGGAGTTCGTCGCGCCCTACTCGGCGCGGATCCTCGCTTCCGTGGACGTCCCGACGATCCACTTCGGCACGGGCACGGCCACGCTCCTGCGCGCGATGGCCGACGCCGGCGGGGACGTGATCGGGCTCGACTGGCGCATCCCGCTCGATCGCGGCTGGGAGGAGGTCGGCCACGACCGCGGCGTGCAGGGCAACCTCGACCCGGCCGTGCTGCTCGGGCCGTGGGAGCGAGTCGAGTCGGCTGCGCGGGACGTGCTCGAGCGGGCCGGCGGCCGACCGGGGCACGTCTTCAACCTCGGGCACGGCGTCCTGCCCGAGACCGATCCCGACATGCTCGGGCGGCTCGCGGAGCTCGTCCGCGAGGCCGGCGTGGAGGCCCGCGTATGAGCGCCGCAGTCGTCGTGATGGCCTACGGCAGCCCCGAGCGCCTCGAGGACGTCCCCGCCTACTACGCGGACATCCGCGGCGGCCGGCCGATCAGCCCCGAGCGCCTCGAGGACCTCGTCGCCCGCTATCGCACGCTCGGGATCGAGGACGGCTCGCCGCTGAACGCGATCACGGAGGCCACCCGCGCGGCGCTGGAGGCGGAGCTCGACGTCCCGGTCTTCACCGGCATGCGCCACTGGACACCGCGGATTCGCGACGCGGCGGAGGCCGCCCTCGACGGGGGCGCCGACCGGATCGTCGGCCTCGTGCTCGCCCCGCACTACTCCGGGCTGTCGATCGAGAAGTACCGCGCGCAGCTGGAGGATGCGCTCGCCGGCCGGGCCGAGCTCCTCTTCGTCGAGCGCTGGGGCGCCGAGCCGGGTTTCGTCGAGCTCCTGGCCGATCGCATTCGCGATCGGCTGGACGGCCGCGACGCCCACGTCGTCTTCACCGCCCACTCGCTGCCGGCGCGGATCCTGGACGAGGGAGATCCGTACCAGGACGAGCTGCTCGAAACGGCGCGCCTTCTCGCCGAGCGCGCAGCGCTCGGCCACTGGTCGTTCTCGTACCAGAGCGAGTCGGCGACCGGCGAGCCCTGGCTCGGCCCGGACCTCCTCGACCACCTCGCGACGCTGTCCGGGCTCGGCGTCGAGCGCGTGCTCGTGTGTCCCGTCGGGTTCGTGGCCGATCATCTGGAGATCCGCTGGGACATCGACACCGAGGCCGCGCAGCGGGCCCGCGAGCTCGGGCTCGACCTGACGCGCATCGAGATGCCGAACGCCGACCCCGCCTTCGTCCACGTCCTGGCCGGGCTCGTGCGGCGCGCGCTCGGGGTCCGCGCCGCGGCATGACGCCGGGCGCGGCCCGGGCGGAGTCGGTCTCGCGCCGGTTCCGCGTCGAAGCGACCGAGGCCCGGACGCTGAAGGAGCTCGTGCTCGCGCGGGGCCGCGGCAAGGCGACAGACGTGTGGGCGCTCCGCGACGTGTCGTTCGCGATCGAGCCGGGCGAGGCCGTCGGGCTCGTCGGCCGCAACGGATCGGGCAAGACCACGCTGCTGAAGCTCGTCTCCGGGATCCTCAAGCCGACGGGCGGGACGCTCGCCGTCGGCGGCCGTGTCGGCTCGCTGCTCGAGCTCGGCGCCGGCTTCCACCCCGACTTCAGCGGACGCGAGAACGTGTTCCTGAACGGGGCGATTCACGGGCTCTCGCGCGCGCAGGTGCGGGAGCGCATGGACGAGATCGTCTCGTTCGCCGGGCTCGAGGAGGCGATCGACCTCCCGGTGCGCACCTACTCCTCGGGCATGACGATGCGGCTCGGCTTCGCGGTCGCCGCCCATGTCGAGGCCGACTTGCTCCTGCTCGACGAGGTCTTCGCGGTGGGCGACGAGGCCTTCCAGCGCAAGTGCTTCGGCAAGATCTTCGAGTTCAAGCAGCGCGGCGGGACGATCGTGTTCGTCTCGCACGACGCCTCGGCGGTCGAGCGGCTGTGCGACCGGGCAATCCTCCTCCGGCACGGTCGGGTCGAGTTCGACGGCCCGACGCACGACGCGATCGTGCGCTACCACCGCCTCCTCGCCGAGGAAGAGGACCCGGCCGAGCGCGGCGCCGGGCTGCGCGAGTGGGGGAGCGGCGAGGCGCGGATCGAGGCCGTCGAGCTGCTCGGCGCCGACGGTGAGCCGCGGACGCAGTTCCTCGCCGGGGAGGGCGCGACGCTGCGGCTGCGGGTCGAAGCGGAGCGGCCGCTGCCGGCGCCGCGGCTCTCGTGGGAGCTGCGCGGCGAGGGCGGGATCCTGCTCGCCGCGGGGCTCGCGGAGCTCGGCGACCTCGGCTGGGACGGCGGCGCGCCGCTGCCGCTCCGCTTCGGGATCGAGCAGCTGCCGCTGGCCGACGGGCGCTTCACGTTCCGGCTGGCACTGACCGACCCCGAGAGCGGGCGCCTCCTGCACCATCTCGACGAGGCGGCGGCGCTCCTCGTCTACCCGGGGGGCGACGAGCGCGGGCTCGTCCGGGTCGAGGGCAGCTGGGCCCGGGAGGAATCGGGCGCGGCCGCCGAACTGAGGCACCCGTGAGCTCCCGCACGTGCCCCGACTGGCCGGACCTCCTCGAGCTCGCGCCGAACCTCCAGTTCAAGCACTACACGGTCGCCGAGGCGCGGCTCCCTGCGGAGGCGCTCGGCGCGATCCCCCACATCACGTCGCTCTCGGACGTGGCGATCTGCTGCGACCTCGACCACCACGTCTTCTACGCGAAGCACACCGACCCGGCCGTGGGCGAGGCGCTCCGGGCGACGCACTGGTACGAGCTCGCCGAGTGGGCCGCGTCCGGCCAGGACACGGCAACGTCCTAGCTAGGAGCGGGCGAGCGCATCGGCGACGTCGCCGAGGAGCCGGATGAGCCGCTCCCGGTCCTCCGGCGCCAGGTCGGCGAGGCCGTCCTCGAGCACCGCCGCGAACCGGCCGCGCCGTTCCTCGAGCCGCCGGCGGCCGGCGGGGGTGACGTGCACGACGACGCCGCGGCCGTCGCCTGGAGCGCTCGCCCGCCGGACGAGCCCGGCCGACTCGAGCGCGTCGACGGTCCTGCTCGCGGTCGCGTCGGTCGTGCCGATCCGCTCGGCGAGCGCGCGTAGCCGGAGCGGCGCCTCGGCGAGGGTCACGAGTGCGACGCCCTGCATCGGCGGGAGCGGGTCGGGCCCGATGCCGCGGCGCCGGAGCACTCCCGCGGTCAGGCGCTCGAAGGCGTCGACGAGCGCAGACGCCTCGGAGACCCGTGCGGGCGGCGTCGTCATTCCACCTGGGCCGCCGCCTCGAAGGGCGCGCGGGAGCGGCGCGGTGCGCCGAGCAGCGCGACGCCGACGGCGACCGCGGATCCGAGCGCTGCGATCGCGAACGCGGCCGTGAATGCCGACTCGGCGGGGATCGAGGTGCCGGCGATCGTGTCGGCGGCCAGGATCGCCGCGACGACCTGCGCTCCGATCACCCCGCCGACGGTCCGCATCACCGTGTTCATACCGGTTGCGACGCCCGTCTCGCTCGGCCGCACCGACTGCACGATCACGTTCGCCATCGCGGCGAAGCTCATCGGGATCCCGGCGCCCGCGATGCCCAGCCCGAGCAGGAGCTGGAGGGACGTGTCGTGCCAGGGCACGAGCAGGCCGAAGCCGAGGGCTGCGAGCCCGACGCCGATCGCCATCGGCAGATGCGGCCCGAAGCGGCGCGCGAGCACGCCCGAGAGCGGGCCGGTGAAGAAGCCGGCGACCGCGCCGGGCAGGAGGTACAGGCCCGTGACCGTCGCCGAGGCGCCGAAGCCGTAGTCGGCGAGCCGCGCGAGCTCGGGCGGCAGCCCGTTCGGCAGCTGCACGAGCTGTGGGATGACGGCGAACGTCCCGAACATGGCGAGGCCGGTGATCAGTCCGGTGAGGTTCGCGTAGAGCACGGGCCGGTTGGCCATCATCCGCATGTCCACCATCGGCTCGGGCACGCGCAGCTCGACGCGCACCCAGGCGACGAGCGAAGCCGCCGCGAGGGCGAACAGCCCGACCACCGGCCCGGAGAGCCAGCCCCAGCGCTCGCCCTCGGTCAGCGCGACGAGCAGCGCCACGAGCCCGAGGGAGAGGAGCGCCGCGCCGGGCACGTCGACGCGCGACCGTGTCTTGATCGGCGACTCGGGGACGAAGAGGTGCACGAGCACGACCGCGATGCCGACGCCGATCGCGCCGAGGCCGAAGATCCAGCGCCAGGAGAGGTGGTCGACGATCAGCCCTGAGAGGACGAGCCCGAGGCCGCCGCCCACGCCGAACACGGCGGAGACGACGCCGACCGCGACGCTGACCTTCTCGCGCGGGAACTCGTCCTTGATGATCGAGAAGCTGAGCGGGAAGACGGCGCCGCCCGCGCCCTGAAGGATTCGGCAGGCGATCAGCGAGGAGATGTCCCAGGCGAAGGCCGCGCCGACGCTGCCGAGGAAGAAGATGCCGAGGGAGATGACGAGCAGGCGCTCCTTCCCGTACTGGTCGCCGAGCTTGCCGAGCACCGGCGTCGCGACCGAGGCGGAGAGGAGGAAGCCCGTGAGCAGCCACGTGGCCCAGGTCGTCGTCGTGCCGAGCTCGTGCTGGAGCGTCGGCAGCGCCGGGAGGATCATCGTCTGCTGCAGCGCGAATGCGATCCCCGCGAACGTGAGGACGGCGAGCGTGACGTTGTAGTGCCGGCGCGTGGGGTCGTCGTGGGGCGACATGCCCCAACAAGTTACCTTACGTAACGAAATCTTGGAGCGGCCGCGTGTTGAGCACGTCCGCCGCAGTCGCGCCGCCGCGACGCGCCGTCGCCACCGACAGCTGCATGTTCCCGAGCCCACGCACGGAGTGGGCGTCGGTCGAGCAGACGATCGGCACACCGGCCTCGATCGCGAGGCGGACGTGGTCGTCGCGCAGGTCGAGCCTGTCGGGGAGGCCGTTCACCTCCAGTGCCACGCCCGTCTCGAGCGCGACGCGGAACACCTCCTCGAGGTCGAGCGCGTTCGGCGGCCGGTGGTTGATCAGGCGCCCGGTCGGGTGGCTGAGGCAGCGCGCGGCCGGGTGGCGCATCGCCTCGACCACGCGCGTGGTCAGCTCCCGGCGCTGCGCCCGCTGGCCGGCGTGCAGCGAGACCTGCACCCAGTCGAGCTCCGCGAGGACGTCGTCGGGCAGGTCGAGCGACCCGTCGGGGAGGATGTCGCACTCGATCCCGCGCAGGACGCGGAACGGCGCCAGCGCCTCGTTCGCGGCGGCGATCTCCTCGGCCTGACGACGCACGTCGTCGCCGTCGAGCCCCGGGACGACGCGGACGCTCTGCGTGTGGTCGCAGATCGCGAGGTACTCGTAGCCGCGGTCGCGCGCGGCCTGGGCCATCTCGAGCACCGACGCCTTGCCGTCGGACCAGGTCGTGTGCACGTGGAGGTCGCCGAGCACGTCCACGACCTCGACGAGCGGGGCGGGCGGCACGACGAGACTGTCGCGGAGCTCCGGGGGGAGCGACGGGAGGCCGAGCGCCTCGAGCAGCGCTTCCTCGGTCGGCGCGTCCGGCAGCGGCTCGAGCCCCTCCACGAGCTCCGGCGGTCCCGTCGCGCGGAAGAGCTCCGTGCCGTAGCGGCCCGGCGGTGCCGCGACGACCTGGACCGGCACACCCTCGACGGTGACGCCCACGGCTCGGTCGCGCTCGCGCTCCACCACGGCGACGAGCTGCGGGAGCGTCGCGAGGCGGTCGAGGACGGCGTCCGGATCCGTCGCCGGCACCACGACCGCGAGCCGCTCGGAGGAGTCCCGCCAGCGGCGCGGATCGCCGGCCACCTCGCCGCCGAGCGCCTCTGCGATCCCGCCCGTGACGGCCCAGGCCCGGTTCAGCGTCAGCCCGCGTCGCGGCCGACGCGGACCGGCGTCGCGCAGGGCAGCCAGGATCCTCTCCTCCGTCTTGGGGCCGATCCCGCGCAGCGACCCGAGGCGGCCGGCCTCGGCGGCGGCGCGCAGCTCCTCGACCGTGCGGACGCCGAGCCCGCGCCCGATCTCGGCCATCCGCGCCGGCCCGATCCCGATCAGGCGGCCGAGCCCGACGAGCTCCGGGGACAGCTCCGCCTCGAGCTCCCGCAGCTCCGCGATCTCGCCGGTCTCGACCAGCTCGCGCAGCCGGCGCTCGATGCCGGGGCCGATCCCGGCGAGTTCGCGGACGCGTCCCGAGCGCACGAGCTCTGCCACCGGCGCGGGCGTGGCGCGCACCAGCTCGGCCGCGCGACGGTAGGCGCGGACCGAGAACGCGGACGCCTCGGCGAGGTCGAGCAGCGCCGCGAACGCCTCCAGGCGCTCCGCGATTTCCCCGTTCTCCACCCCGGTAGTCTCCGTGCCGATGACGAGGATCGTCGTCCCCTTCCGCGGTGCGGGCGCGAAGATCCGGCTCTCGCCGCTCGGGGAGCGGGAGCGCGGGGAGCTCGCGCTGGCGATGCTCGGCGACGTCACCGCCGCGTGCATCGTGGCGGGCGAGACGACGGTCGTGACGGAGGACGAGCGCGCCGCGGCCCTCGTTGCCGAGCTCGGCGCCGCCGTCGCGCCCGATCCCGGCGGCGGCCAGGGCGCTGCCGTCGCCGCGGTCGTCGCGTCGCTCGGCCCCGGGCCGGTCCTCGTCGTGAACGCCGACGTCCCCTGCGTCGTCCCGCACGACCTGCGTGCGCTGCAGCGGGCGACGCCGGCGCCCGGCCTCGCCTACGTCCCCGCCGCGGACGGCACCACGAATGCCCTCGGCCTGCCCGAGCCTCGCTTCTTCGCGCCCGTCTACGGGCCCGGCAGCGCCGAGCGGTTCCGCGCGCACGCGGCGGGCCTCGGCGCCGTCGCGCTCGCGGTCGCGCTTCCGAACCTCGCCGACGACGTCGACACCGAGGACGACCTGCGTCGCGTGGGGCTGCGCGCCGGGCCGAGAACGCAGGCCGCGATCGCCTCGCTCGGCCTCGCGGCGTGAGAATCGTCGCGCTCTCCGGGGGCGTCGGCGGCGCCCGGTTCCTCCGTGGCCTCGTCGAGGTCGCCGACCCGCATGCGCTGACGATCGTCGGCAACGTCGGCGACGACGTGGACGTGCTCGGCGTGCACGTCTCGCCCGACCTCGACTCGGTCCTCTACGCGCTCACCGGCCTGCACGACGACGATCGCGGCTGGGGACGGGCGGACGAGAGCTGGCACGCGCTCGAGACCGTGGCCGAGCTGGGGGGCGAGGCCTGGTTCCGGCTCGGCGATCGCGACCTCGGCCTGCACCTCGTCCGCACCCAGGCGCTCCGCGCTGGCGCGCCGCTCTCGGCGGTGACGGCCCGGATCGCCGCCGCCCTGGGCCTCGTCCCGCGGCTGCTCCCGGCGACGGACGACCCGCTCCGAACGTGGCTGGAGACGCCGGCGGGACGGTTCCCGTTCCAGGAGTGGTTCGTCGCGCGCGGCCACCGGGACGAGGTCGACGACGTGCGGTACGAGGGCGCGCGGGCCGCGGCGCCCGCCCCCGGCGTGCTCGACGCCCTCGAGGCCGCCGAGCTGATCGTGATCGCCCCGAGCAACCCGTACGTCTCGATCGGGCCGATCCTCGCCGTCGAGCCGATCCGGGCGGCGCTCGCGCAGCGGCGCGTGCCGTGCGTCGCCGTGAGCCCGCTCGTCGGCGGACGTGCGGTGAAGGGACCCGCCGACCGGATGCTCGCGCGGCTCGCCGGCGGCACCTCGCCCGCGCACGTCGCCGCGTGCTACCGGGGCCTCGTCGACGCACTCGTGGTGGACGAGGCGGACGCGGACGATCTCGCCGGCCTCGACGTCCGGCCGATCGTCACGAAGACGCTGATGGTCGACGCGGGCGCCCGGCGCCGCCTTGCGGAGGCGACGCTCGAGGTCGCGCCCGTATGAGGCTTGCAGTCGTCGGTGGTACCGGCAGCTTCGGCAAGGCGCTCGCCGCCCGGGCCAAGGCCGCCGGGCACGACGTGATCGTCGGCTCGCGCGACCGGGAACGCGCCCGCGAGGCGGCCGAGGAGCTCGGTGTCGAGGGCGCCCCGAACGTCGACGCCGTGCGGGGCGTCGACCTCGTCGTGCTGGCGGTGAAGGCCGACGGGATGCTCGACACGGCCGAGGAGCTCGCGGACGCGATCGGCGGGACGCCGGTCCTCTCCGTCGGCGCGGAGCTCACGTTCACGCCGGGCGGGGTGCGGCCGACGACCGAGGGGACCGCGCTCGCGCAACGGGTCGCGGCGCTCCTCCGCGCGCCGGTCGCGGCCGGGCTGCACTCGCTCGCGGCCGCGAACCTCGCGACAGAGCCGCCGGACGAGGACGCGCTCGTGTGCGGCGACGAGGGCGCCAAGGCGCTCGCGCTCGAGCTCGCCGAGGGCGTCGTCTCGGGGCGGGCGATCGACGCCGGGCCGCTCGAGAGCGCGCGGGCGCTCGAAGGGCTCACCGCGGTGATCGTGAACGTCAACCGCCGCTACAAGGCACACGCGGGCATTCGCGTCACCGGCATGCCGTGACGCGTATCGAGCTCCTCCCCGTCGAGGGGATCCCGGAGGTGCGCGAGGGCGACGACGTGGCGGCACTCGTCGCCGAGCGGGCGCGGCTCGAGGACGGCGACGTCGTGGTCGTGGCCCACAAGGTGGTCTCCAAGTCCGAGGGCCGGGTGATGCGGCTCGACGAGCTCGAGCCGTCCGCCGAGGCGGTCGAGCTCGCCGGCGCCGAGGATGACCCGCGCCGGCTCGAGGCGATCCTGCGGGAGTCGGCGCGGCTCGTCCGCGTACGCGGCAGCCTCGTCATCGCCCAGACGCGCCACGGCTTCGTCTGCGCGTCGGCCGGCGTCGACGCGTCGAACACGGGCCAGGCCGACGCGGTCGTCCTGCTGCCGCTCGACCCGGACGGCTCCGCAGCGAGGATCCGTGCGCGCCTGCGGGAGCTGACCGGAGTCGACGTCGGCGTGATCGTCGCCGACTCGTTCGGCCGCGCCTGGCGGCAGGGGACGACGAACGTCGCGATCGGCGCCTCCGGCGTGCCCGTGCTCGTCGACCTCGCCGGGGAGGTCGACGCCGACGGCTACGAGCTGCACGCGACCGTGATCGCGGTCGCGGACGAGCTCGCGTCGGCCGCGGAGCTCGTGATGGGCAAGCTCGACGGCGTCCCCGTCGCGATCGTCCGCGGCTACCCGCTCCGCGGAGACGGCGATGCGCGCGAGCTCGTGATGCCGCCGGAGCGCGATCTCTTCCGTTAAGCCTGCTGCAGTTCGCGCCGATAGAGCGGTGGTGCGTCGCGACCCGCTGATCCCGGCCCTCGTCGTCACGGCCCTGCTCGCGCTCGCTCCGGCCGTCCTGGTCGAGCACTTCGGAGGCCGTCCGGTCGCCCTGTCCGGCATGACGCACCTCGTCTCCGTCGGCATCAGCGCCGCCGCGGCGCTCGTCGCCGGGATCGCGCTCGGGATCGTCGGCGCGCGGCGCAACGACTCGCGCGCGGCCCTCGTCGGCGCGGCCTTCTCCGTCATGGCCGGGCTCCTGTTCGTCCACGGCCTCTCCAGCCCCTTCGTCCTGATCGGGATGAATGGCGTCGTCGCCCTCAGCGGCGCCGCCACGCTGCCCGCCGGCGCTGCGGTGCTCGCGCTCGGCGCAGCCCCAGGGCTGCGCGGCCCGACCGGTGTCCGGCGCCTCCTCGCCCTCCAGGTCGTGCTCGTCCTGGGCGTGGTCGCCCTCGGCGTGATCGGGATGGCGTTCCCCTCCGTCGTCCCGGGCGTGCCGGAGACGCGCAGCGGCCCTGCGGTCGCGCTCCTCGCCGTCGGCATCGCGCTCTTCGCGCTGCTCGCGTTCCGCGCCGGCCGCACGTACGTCCTCGCGCGACGCAACCGCGACCTCGTCGTCGTCGTCGGCCTCGGCTGGCTCGGCGCCGCGCTCGTCGGCGCCCTGCTGCTCCGGTACGACCAGCTCGGCTGGTGGGTCGGGCACGGGCTCGAGATCGGCGGGATCCTGCTCGTCGGCGCACCCGTCGCCTACGACCTCCTCCGCGACGCTCCCTCCCGGCCCCTGCTCGGCGACCTCAGCGGGTCCGAGCTCGTGGCGAAGGAGGAGGCGTTCCTCGGCGCCGACGTCCGCGACCTGACGCGGCGGCTCGCAGAGAAGGACACGGGCACGGAGACCCACACGCGCCGCGTCGCGCTGCTCGCGGTGCAGGTCGGCGAGGAGCTGGGACTGCCCGCGCACCGCCTCCGCCACCTCGCGATCGGCGGGCTCCTCCACGACATCGGCAAGCTCGGCGTCCCGGACGCCATCCTCAAGAAGCCAGGCCCCCTCGACGACGACGAGTTCCGCGAGATCCAGCGGCACCCGGCGCGCGGCGAGAAGCTGCTCGGCGAGCTCGGCTTCGGCACGCGCGTCCGCCGCCTCGTGCTCGACCACCACGAGCGGCTCGACGGCAAGGGCTACCCGCGGGGTCTCGGCGTGCGCACGATCGAGCTCGACACGAAGATCCTCACCGTCTGCGACGTGTACGACGCGCTCATCTCGCCGCGTGTCTACCGGCCACCGTTCTCCGAGCAGGAGGCGATGGACCTGATCCGCTCGCAGATCGGGAGCGCGTTCGACGCTCGCTGCGTGACCGCGCTCGAGCGGGTGCTGGAGACGCGGCCGGCCCCCGCACGCCTGCCGGGCCTCGCCGCGGCCGCGGCTACCGTTCCTGCGTGATCCTCGCCGCCGCGCTCGCGGCTGCCGCCCTCGCCGCACCCGGAGCCAACCTCGTCGCCGCGGGCGACGTCGCCTCGTGCCGCTCGCGTGGCGACGAGGCCACGGCCGCCCTCGTCGCCCGACTCCCCGGCACGGTCGCCGTCCTCGGCGACTCCGTCTACGAGACCGGCAGCGACGAGGAGTACCGGCGCTGCTACGCACCCTCGTGGGGCCGCTTCAAGGGGCGCACGAGGCCGGCGGTCGGGAACCACGAGTACGGCACGTCGGGCGCGGCCGGCTACTTCCGCTACTTCGGTCGCGCCGCGGGCGATCCCCGGCGCGGCTACTACGCCTACCGGCTCGGCTCCTGGCAGGTGGTCGTGCTGAACACGAACTGCGCCGCCGCGGGCGGGTGCGGCGCCGGCTCGCCGCAGGAGCGCTGGCTCCGCGGCGTGCTCGCCTCGTCGAACGCCGCGTGCACGGTCGCGTACGGGCACCACCCACGCTTCAGCTCCGGCTTCCACGGGCCTGACCGCTCCGTCCAGCCGCTCTGGCGCGCGCTCCAGGACGCACACGTGGAGCTGTACCTCGCCGGCCACGACCACCACTACGAGCGCTTCGCGCCCTCGCGGGGACTGCGCCAGTTCGTCGTCGGGACGGGCGGCCGCAGCACGTATCCGGTGCTCCGGCGCGTCGTGGGCAGCCAGGAGCGCTGGGCCGGCGGCTACGGCGTCCTCTCGCTGCGCCTGCTCGCGGGCTCGTACGCGTGGCGCTTCGCCGCCGTCCCCGGCGAGCGCTTCACGGACGCGGGCTCGGCCCGCTGCGTGTGACGCGATGCGGGTGCGGCGGCGTATGCACGACGTGCAGGAGCCGAACTCCTTCGCCGACGCCGCCGAGCGGCATCTCGACGACGTCTACGGCTACCTCGTCTACCTGACGGGCGACCGCGGCCTCGCCGAGGATCTCGCGGCCGAGACCCTCGAGAAGGCCCTGCGTTCGTGGCGGCGCTTCGACCCCGCCCGCGGCTCGGCGAAGACCTGGCTCTGCCAGCTCGCCCGCACGACGGCGCTCGACCACTGGCGCGCCGAGCGCCGGCGGCGCGGCCGCGAGGACGCCTACGCCCGCGAGGAGCCGTTGGCGGGAGAGGGGCCGCTCGTGCCCGGGCTCTCGCCGGACCTCGAGCGCGCGCTCCTGTCGCTGTCCGCGGCCGAGCGTGAGGTCGTCGCCCTGCGCGTGCTGCTGGAACTGGACGGGCCCACGGCGGCCCGGCTGCTCGGGATCAGCGCGACCGCCTGCTCGACGCGGCTGTCCCGGGCCCTGACCCGACTCGAGGAGAGGATGCGCGATGCCGTCCCTGCGTGACCCGGCGCTCGACGAGCGCTTCGACGAGCTTGCGGCCCAGATCCGCGGCGCCCGCCCTCGGGCCCCGGAGGCGCTGCGGCAGCGGGTCGCCGAGACCGCGGCGCCCGGCGTGCCGGTGCCCGAGCCGAAGCGCCGGACGCGGCTGGGCCCGATCCTGGCCTTCGCGGCCGTGCTCCTGATCGGCGCGCGTCGTCGCGTTCGCGGCGGGCGGCCTGCGCGGCGGCTCCGGCGCCGGACGAGGAGTCCGCCGCGGTCGAGTCCGCGCCGACGGAGCTCCGCCAGGCGGCCGAGGGCGCCGATCGCGCTGCCGACTCCGCCGCCCCGCAGACGGCGCAGGCGCCGGGCGGCTTCCCGCCCTCGCCGACGCGGCTGCAGCTCTACCGGGCGCAGATGACCGTTCGCGTCGACTCGACCGCCGAGCTGAACGCCGCGACGCGACGTGCGATCCGGATCGCGCGCAGCCTGGGCGGCTTCGTCGTGTCCGCCGACCTCCGCACGCCGGAGCAGGGCGAGGGCACCAGCCGGCTCGTCCTCCGCGTGCCCACGACGAAGGCGCAGACCGCGTTCGAGCGGCTCGCCGGGATCGGGACGCTCGTCTCGCAGCGCGTGCGGCTCGACGACCTGCAGGCGGGCGTGAACCGGCGCAACGAGCGGATCGACGAGCTGCAGGCGCAGATCGCGCAGCTCGAGCGGCGCGCGGCCCAGGGCGACGACGTCGACCAGGCGCTGGCAGCCCTCCGGGCCGAGCTCCGGCGCGAGCAGGAGGCCGTCGAGGCGGCGACGCGGCGCGGGCGGCTCGCGACGTTCGTCGTCACCATGACCACGGCGGACGTGGCCGTGGCCGAGGAGCCGGACGGCGAGATCGAGCATGCGGCGCGCGCGGCGCTCGGCCTGCTCGACGACGTCGTCGCGGTCGCGCTCTACGGGCTCATCCTCGGCGGGCCGCTCGTGCTCCTCGCCGTCGCGATCTGGCTGCTCGAGGGCCGCCGGCGGCGCCGGAGCGACCAGCGGCTGCTCGAGCAGCGCTAGCCCTGGGTCAGGTAGGGGTCGAGCGCGCGCCGCAGCTCGCCGCTCTCGGACACGACCGGGGAGCCGACGGCGTCGGGCGGGTCGCCCCACTTCGCGTCGGGGCCGTAGACGAGGAAGATGTCCCACGCGGTCGTGCCGTCCTGGCCGACGATGCGCCCGACGTCCCGCCCGAGCTTCTTCTCGCCGTCCCAGAAGTGCGTCGCGCGCCGGTCGACGAGGAGGTCGGCGACCTCGGGGCGCTCGTCGCCGGAGAGCGCGGGGATCCAGGCCACGTAGACGCGGAGCTTCGCCTCCGGGTCGCGCTCGAGGATCTGCTCCTGGACCCAACTGGCCCCCGCGCGGCATGTGTGTCAGGTCGGCGAGAGGAGCAGCACCAGGCGGGGCGTGCCCGAGTCCGCGTCGAACGCGTCCTCGACGACGGCGACGCTCGAGACGTCCTGGAGCTCGCCCGAGCCTGCCCCGGCTCCGCCCTCGGTGTCGTCGCCGCCGCAGCCGGCGACGCCCAGGAGCGCGGCGACGGCCAGGAGCGCGAGAGCTGCTCGACCCACGCCTCGAGTCTAGGGCCCGAGGCGCTCGATCCGCCAGCCCTCGCCCTCCGGCAGGTAGCGGAAGCGGTCGTGGAGGCGATCGGCGCGGTGCTGCCAGAACTCGTACGCGTCCGGCACCACGCGGATGCCGCCCCAGAACGGCGGCAGCGGCACGTCGCCGTCGGCGAACTCGCGCTCCCGCGCCGCGTACGCGTCGTCGAGCGCGGCGCGGTCGGCGACCGGCTCGCTCTGGCGCGAGGCCCAGGCGGCGAGCCGGCTCGCGCGCGGCCGGCCGCGGTGGTGCTCGTCCGACTCCTCCTCGCTCGTTCGCTCGGCACGGCCCTCGATCCGCACCTGCCGGCCGAGCTCGTGCCAGTGGAAGAGGAGCGCCGCACGCGGGTTCGCCGCGAGCTCACGGGCCTTGCGGCTCTCGAGGTTGGTCGTGAGCACGAACCCGCGCTCGTCGAAGGCCTTCAGCAGCACCATTCGCACCGACGGCGCGCCGTCGGCCGTCGCGAGGGCCATCGCCTCCGGCGCGGGGACGCCCGCGTCGCGTGCGGCGGAGAACCACGCTGCGAACAGCGCGAGCGGGTCGTCGAGGAGGTCGCCGCGGTCGAGTGGCCGGTCGCGCGGATCGGTCATGCGCGGATTGTCGCGGTCGAGGCTCTACGCTCGCGCCGTGCGCGGCGAGACGCGATACGTCGACGAGGAGCCGTGGGGGTTCGGCTGGTGGGTCTCCGGCGACGCGCTCGTCCGCACGTCGCACGCGATCCTGGCCGGCGGCGGCGTCTGGCTCGTCGACCCGCTCGAGGCGCCCGGTGTCGTCGAACGCGTGGTCGCGCTCGGTGAGCCGCGCGGGGTGATCCAGCTCCTCGACCGCCACGCCCGCGACTGCGCCGCGTGGTCGGACGGGCTCGGCGTCCCGCACCATGTCGTCCCGCTCGAGCCCGTCGGGCCGTTCGACCTCGTCCCGGTCTCGCGGTGGCGGTACTGGCGGGAGGCGGCGCTCTGGTGGCCCGCGGAGCGCGTCCTCGTCACCGCGGACGCGCTCGGCTCGCTGCCGTACTTCAAGGCCGGCGACGAGCCGGTCGGCGTCCACCCGCTGCTGCGGCTGCGGCCGCCCCGGGCGCTCGCGGCGCTCGAGCCGCGACACGTCCTCGTCGGCCACGGCCGCGGCGCACACGGGCCGGAGCTGGCGGAATCCGTGCGCGACGAGCTCCGTCACGCCCGCCGCCGTCTCCCGCGCGCGTGGGCGAACGCGGCACGCAGCGCGGTCCGCCGCCGCTGAGGCCGGGTTAGGCTCGCGTGCGTGCCGCCCCGCGTCGTCGCGTATGCGAACCGCCTCCCCGTGACCGGGCGCCGGGGCGCGCTGAGGCCCGCCGCCGGCGGACTCGTGACCGCGCTCCGACCCGCGCTCGAGCGGCGTCGCGGCGCCTGGGTCGGCTGGGACGGGGGCATCGCGCGCCTCCCGCGCCGCGTCGAGGGCCTCGACGTCGACCTGCTGCCGGTCCCGTTGTCGCGCAGCGAGATCGCGGACTACTACCACGGGTTCTCGAATCGGACCCTGTGGCCGCTGCTCCACGGGTGGGTCGAGCCTCCCCTGTTCGACCGTTCCTGGTGGCGCGCCTACTGCGAGGTCAACGAGCGCTTCGCCTCGGTGGAGACGCCGCGCGGCGCGATCCACTGGGTGCACGACTACCACCTGATGCTGCTCCCGGCCCTGCTGCGCGCGCGCCACGGCGGCGCGCCGATCGGCTTCTTCCTCCACACGCCGTTCGCGTCGTCGGAGCTCTGGCGCAGGCTCCCGTGGCGTGCGCAGCTCATCGAGGGGCTGCTCGGCGCCGACGTCGTGTCCTTTCACACGACCGAGTACCGCGACCACTTCCTCCGTTCGTGCTGGCGGTCGCGCGACGACGTCGTCGTGGAGGGGACGACGGTCACCGCGCCCGACGGGCGCCGCGTTCGGGCCGAGGTGCACCCGATCTCGATCGACGCCCGGGACTACGCGGAGCGAACGTCGCGCGACGGCGTCGAGCGCTACCTGCGGCAGTTGCGCGAGCAGTTCGCGGGACGACGGGTGCTGCTCGGCGTGGACCGACTCGACTACACGAAAGGGATCCTCGAGCGGCTCCAGGCGGTCGAGCTCCTGCTGGAGCAGCGGAAGGACCTCCGCCGCACGCTCACGCTCGTCCAGATCGCCGTGCCGAGCCGGGGCGAGGTGCGGGAATACGCGTCGCTGCGACGCCAGGTGGAGCAGGCCGTGGGACGCGTCAACGGACGGTTCAGCGAGCCCGGCCACGACGTCCCCGTCCACTACCTCTACCGCAGCGTCCCGCCCGACCGGCTGCTCGCCTACTACCGCCTCGCGGACGTGTGCCTCGTGACGCCGCTGCGCGACGGGATGAACCTCGTCGCGAAGGAGTACGTCACCGTGCAGGGTGCCGCCGGGAGCGCCGGGGCACTCGTCCTCTCCGAGTTCACCGGTGCGGCCGAGGAGCTGGGCGAAGCGATCACCTGCAACCCCTGGGACGTGGACGGTCTGGCGGCCGCGATCGGCCATGCGCTCGACCTGCAGGAGGACGAGCGTCGCGGGCGAATCGCGGATATGGCAAGCTCTGTCCATGAGCACGACGTCTTCTGGTGGGTGAGCCAGGAGCTCGGCGCGCTCGAATCACCTGAATCGGGAATAGCACCAAGGCGATAACCGTTCTATCGTACGAGAAGCACAGCGCACAGCGGCCGTGACGCAACCCCCAGACCGGCCGAACCAGCACAGGGCGCGTGCCGAAAACGTAAAGAAGAAGTGAGGGACACAAACTGACTCCAGCTGCAATCACGATCACGATCGACCGCCTGCTCGAGCGCGCGGAGGAGCAGGGCACGGTCCTGCGCGCCGAGCTCGACGAGGTCTGCCTCAACGAGGGGTTCACCGAGACCGAGGTCGAGGCCATCGTCCACGACCTGGTGGAGAAGGGCATCGAGATCGTCGTTGACGAGGAGGCCGACGACGCGCCGGCGGAGACGCCCGCGGCCGCGGCGGCCCATGTCTCGTTCACGACCGACTCGCTCCAGCTCTTCCTCAACGACGCGGGCCGCTACCCGCTCCTCACGGCCGCCGAGGAGGTCGAGCTCGCGAAGCGCGTCGAGCGCGGCGACATGGAGGCCAAGAACCGGATGATCAACTCGAACCTGCGCCTCGTGGTCTCGATCGCGAAGCGCTACCAGGGCAACGGGCTGCCGCTCGGCGACCTGATCCAGGAGGGGATCATCGGCCTCATCCGCGCCGTGGAGAAGTTCGACTGGCGGAAGGGCTTCAAGTTCTCGACCTACGCGACCTGGTGGATCCGCCAGGCCGTGCAGCGCGGGATCGGCAACAAGGCCCGCGAGATCCGCATCCCGGTGCACATCCTCGAGCGCGAGACGAAGATCTCCCGCGCGGAGCGCGACCTGACGGGCGAGCTCGGCCGCTACCCGACCGACGAGGAGGTCGCGGACAAGGCCAAGCTGCCGCTCCACCAGGTGAAGGAGATCCGGGAGGCGCCGCGGATCGTCACGAGCCTCGACAAGAAGATCGGTGACGACGGCGACGGTGCCGAGCTCGGCGAGCTGTTCGCGATGCAGGCGCCCGGCCCCGACGAGGACGCCGACGCCTCGATGCGGGCGCAGGCGGTGCGCCGGGTGCTCTCGGAGCTCCCGGACCGCGAGCGGGCCGTCATCGAGCTCCGCTACGGGCTCAACAACGACGGCACGCCGACCTCGCTCGAGGAGATCGGCCGCCGCCTCGGCATCACGCGCGAGCGCGTCCGGCAGATCGAGCGCGACGCGCTGATGAAGCTCCAGGCCAGCGACCTCGCCGACCTGGCCAACTCGGCCTAGCCGGCACGCCGACGAGGGGCCCTGCGGGGCCCTTCGTCGTATTACCGGGACGCGGCCTCGAGCGCGATCCGGTCGCCGCGCAGGTCCGCGACGTGCGTGACCGGGCGGTGGCGGTATGCCGCCGCATCGCGCTTCCGGCCCTGCTCGGTGAGGAGGTAGGTCGGGGTCTCCACCGAGAGGCGCACGTCCCGCAGGCGGTAGATCGCCCATGCCTCCTCCCAGGCGTCGTCGGTCGTGAACGAGACCGTGGCCCCGGCCGGGACGTCGCCGGTGAGTTCGAGCGTCCGCCGGGCGTCCACCGGCGCGATCGTCGCGACGAGAGCCGACGCCAGGAGCAGGACGCCTCCGACGGCTGCCGCGGCGACGCCTGTGCGGGTACGGCGCCCGGCAAAGGGGGTCAGCGCGAGCAGCACCAGGAACGGGGCGCCGTAGGCGAGCAGCTTGTACGACAGGTACGGGGCGAACGCGGGGAGGAGCAGAACGACCCAGCCGCCGAGGACGAGCGCCGAGCCGGCCAGGACGAAATCGGCGCGGCCGAGCCGGCGCGCGGCGCGCACCCCGCCGACGAGCAGCATGACGGCGAGGAGCGAGGCCGCGACGAGCCACGTGACGCGGATCGCCGCCGGCCAGTCCTCCTCGATCGCCCAGACGCGCGGGACGAGGCCGAGCGCCTCGCCCGGCTGCCCGGCCGGGAAGTGCTCCTTGAACGCCGTGGAGAAGCCGCCCGCGTCGACGAACTCCGGGAGGCCGCTGCCGAGCGCGACGAGCGAGGGGAGCGCGAGGAGCGCCGCCGCCCCTGCGAACACACCTGTCCGCCGGGCGACGTCCCCGCGGTCGTGCCCGGTCACGAGCGTCGTGGCCACGACGAGCGCGAGCAGCGCGGCGAGGTACGGCGCGAACCCGAGTCGGTAGGTCGCGAGCGCGCCGGCGACGAGCAGCGCGGCGAGGACGAGGAGGAGCCTCGACGCCGCCGGCTCGAGCCCCAGCCGCAGGAGCGCGGCGGCCGCGAACGCGAGCGCGCTCCCGGCGAGCTGCTGCTGCCAGGAGAAGTGGCTCGCGAAGAGGAGCGAGGCGTTCAGGGCGATCACGCCGCCGGCGAGGAGCGCGAGCCGCGGCGTCCAGCCGAGCAGCGCCCTTGCGGCCGCGTACGTCGCGAGCGGCAGGAACGCGTAGACGAGGGCCGCGAGGACGCCGTACGTCTCGGCCGGGTCGGCGTCGGCGACCCATGCCAGCTGCCCGAGCGCGAACGGGAGCGCGACCGCCCACTGCTGGTCGCGGGAGCGCTCGTACGTGAGCCGGTCGGGGTGCTCGGTGATCGGTTCCGGGGCGGGGCCGTCGAGGTACGCGCGGCCCTGCGAGACCCAGTGGTAGGCGTCCGTGCTGCCGTAGAGGCTCGTCGCCTCCCAGCTCCCGCGCACCGCTGCAGGGAGCGCCGCGAGGAGGAGCGCGCCGACCGCCAGCGCGGCCGGAACCGCGGCCGCCCGCAGCGTCGGAAGGCGGCGCCGCACGGCGACGGTGACCGCGAGCCCGAGCGCCAGGACGATCGGCGCGAGAACGCCCGTCGTGGCGCCGTACGGGAGGAGCGTGCTCGCCGCGGCGAGGAGCGCGAACCCGGCGAGCGGCGCGAGCGCCGCCTGCGCGTCCCCGGGGAGGCCGGGCGCGAGCGCGGCCGCCACGCCGATCCCGGCGACGCCGGCGACCGCGAGCCCGAGCAGCGGGAGCGCGACCGTCGCGAGCTCACGCACGCGCGCGCTCGCGCCGCCGGAAGAACCACGTGACGGCGGCGAAGGCGATGCCGGCGTAGAGCCAGCCCGCGAGCACGTCGCTGACGTAGTGCTCGCCGGTGTAGACGAGCGCGAAGCCCATGGCGACCGGGTATGCCATCAGCGCGACGCGCCACCAGGGCCGCGTCACGAGCGGCCAGAAATAGAGCGCGATCAGGAGTGCGTAGGCGGCGTGCAGCGAGGGCATCGCCGCGACGTCGTTCGCGTAGCGGGAGCCCGACTCCCAGACCGAGCCGAAGAAGTCGACGGGCGCATCCACCGAGACGTACCGCACCACGCGGTCGACGTGGCCGAGGTGCCCCTCGTCGCTGGCCATCCACGGCGGCACGGCCGGGAACGCGGCGTAGGTCGCGAAGCCCATCGCCGCCAGGAGCGCGACCATCGCCGCGTACGGCCGGAACAGCTCCCGCCTGCGCAGCCACAGGCAGGCCGCCACCGTGAGCGTCGCGACGAAGTGCGTGAGGTAGACGACCCAGTTGAGGTAGTCGAACCAGCCGACCGTCCCGTCCCACAGGTGCTGCTGCAGCCAGACCGTGGGGACGGTGCCGAAGAACACCCACTCGTCGAAGCGCAGCTGCGGCCACACGTTGGCCGCCTGGAACTCGTCCGCGTACCCGCGCAGGAGGTCGTAGACGAAGAGGACGGCCGCGAGCGGGAGCCAGTCCACGAGCAGTTCGCGCAGCCGGCCGCGCGGCCCGGTCGCGGTGAAGGCGACGAGCCCGAGCGTGAGCCACAGGAAGAGGGCGTCACGGGATGTCGGGACGCCGCGCACCACGCAGGCGACGGCCAGAGCCACGAAGAAGGCCGCGAGTGCGAGGACCCGCAGGGCCTGCCGCGCGGCCGGCCTCCGGGCCGTGGCCTCGGACACGGTCGCGGAGTCCATGGCCGAACACTGTAGAGCGGCCCGCGGCGGTTCCGGGCGGTCAGGCGTTCAACGCGCTCTGCGCCTTCGCGAACTGATCCTCGCGCACGTACACGACGTACCCGAACGCGCCGTGCCCGTCGCTCACGCCGGTCGAGGCGTAGACGTCGACGCCCGCATCGACCAGGCGCTCGTGCACGCTCGCGAGCGCCCCGGGCTCGTCGTTGCCCTGGACGAGGAGCGCGTGGTGTGGCCCGTCGAGCGCCAGCCCGGCGGCGCGCGCCTCGGCGGCGAGCTTCCGGGAGTCCTGCGGGAAGAGGGCGAACTGCGCCAGCGTGGGCCCGCTGGGCACAGCCGTGAACGCGAGCAGGTCGACGCCGCGCTCGGCGAGCGCGGACAGGACGCGGTAGGCGGCGCCGAGCTCGTCGCGGACGGTGGCGTAGAAGTACTCGACCGGTCGGATCGTGAACGCCATGCGCTGCCTCCGCGCGGAGCCTACGGGAAGGCGGAGGCCTCCACACGCGCTGTTGCCCCGGGTCCTTCACTTTCGCGCGCCCGAGCGCAAGAATGGCACCTGCCCGCTCAGTGGGGGGATCGCCGCCTTGCAGGTCCAGCACGAACGCCGCCCGCGCAGCACTGTCGGCTTCGCAGCCCGCGACATCACAGCCGACGTGAACGTCGCGGTCCGCGACACGGGGATCCGGGCCGGGATCGCGTACGTGTCGTCCTCCGACCCCCGCTGCTGCGTCCGGGTGAACGAGCTCGCGCCGGAGCTGCTGCAGGACTTCGCGGCACTGCTGCGGCGGCTGCTCCCGGACGAGGGGTCGCCGGTGTCGATGCTGCTGGGCCCGGCCGGCGAGGCGATCCCCGTGTCGGGTGGCCAGCTCCTCCTCGGCCGGTTGCAGCGGGTGCTCTTCCTCGAGCTGGACGACGCGTCCGACGGCGAGTGGCGCGTCGAGGTGGTCGGTGCGCCGTGAACGACGCCGCGTTCGTCACCGATGCGTACGTGCGCGAGCGGCTCGCGCAGGCGGTGCACGCGCTCGCGACCACCGACGGGCCGCTCCCGGAGCGCCTCTTCTCCGCCTCGCTCGCGACCTCGACGCTGCAGCCCCGGGACTTCGCCGACCCGGAGTGCCGGGCCGACTTCGGCGCGATCCGGGAGATGCTCACCCGCCGGGAGGCCGACGCGAACGAGGGTTGCATCCGGGCGACGCTCGCGCGGATGAGCGACGCCGAGGCGCGCGCCGTCGCGGAGCGGATCTTCGAGCTCGACGCCCACTACCGACCGCCGTCATGAGCTCACACCTCGACCAGGGAAGGGAGGTGGGTCGCCGTTAGCACCAGCGTGGAAGCCGACCTGTTCTTCGAGAACGACCTCGGGGTCGACCTGTCCGGCATCCCGTCGAGCTATTCGCTCGACGTCACGCATCTGCCGAAGATCGAGATCGCGCTCGACCCCATCGAGCTCGAGCCGATCACGGTCAACCCGCTCGACGTCTCCGTGCGCCTGAAGGAGATCCCGTCGATTCGCACGCACGTCCCGGCGCTGTTCACGCTCGGGCTCTCCGTGCTCGGCTACGAGCTCGTCTGCGCGCGCCTGTGCGGGGAGGCCCAGGTGATCACCGAGCCGTACGAGCCGAACCCGTGCGAGCACTGCGGGAAGCCGCACCGGACGCCGGTGCCGGTTCCCGCCGAGCCGTCGCCGGAGGTGCCCAAGTGACGCCCGCCCCGCGCCGCGCCGCCAAGTCGCGCCGCGCCGTGGCCCAGGCCGCCGAGCCGGTCGTGTTCAAGGGCCCTCCCGACCGCCTCGCCTCCCTCCTTCCGGTCGCGGCGGAGGCCGGGGGAGCGGCGAGCGTGAGCCTCGAGGGCACGGAGGTCCGCGCCCTGCGCGTGCGCCGGGTCGCCCGCGACGGCCCGGCCGCCGGACGCGCGACGCTGCGTCTGTCGGCGTCGACGCCGCCCGGGACGTACACGGGCACGGCCGAGCTCGAGGGCGAGACGGTCCCGATCCTGGCCGAGGTCGAGCCCCGGCCGAGCCTCCGCTCCGAGCCGCGGCGCCTCGTCGTCGAGGCCGAGCCGGGGGCGACCGTCACCGTGGACGTGGCGCTCGTCAACGCCGGCAACGTCCCGTGTGACGTCTCCGGGACGACGACCTTCTGCCTCTTCGACGGGGGCGGCGTCGAGCACGCCGTCTGGGCGGCCCTCGCCTCCGATCCGCCGGAGGGGAAGCAGCGGATCGACGTCCTGCTCGACGACCTCGCGGAGTCCCACGGCGGGCTGGTCACGACGAAGGTCGAGCGCGGCGCGACGATTCCGCCCGGCGAGACGCGGACGGTGCAGCTGTCCCTCCGCTTCTCCGACCGGCTTCGTCCGGGCAAGCGCTACGCGGGCGCGTGGCGGGTCGAAGGGCTGCGCGTCCCGATCCGGATCACGACGCCGGAGACGACCCCGAAACGAAAGGCGAAGGTGGCGAGATGAGCTCGAAGGACGGATCCGCGACGCTCGCCGACGCGCTGAAGGCGATCGGCGACGCCGTGGCGCCCGGCGCGAAGCTCGGGCTCGGCCTGCTCGAGTCGATCAGGCTCCCGACCCGCACGGGCTGCAGCTGCGAGATCCCGCCGCCGTGCTGGGTGCCGCAGCCGCTCGGCGACGTCGAGACCGAGGCCTGCCCCGGCAACAACGCCGTCGTCCGCATCACGATCACGAACTGCGGGACGACGGGCCGGACGATCAAGGTCACCGCGACGAACGCGGCGGTGAAGGTCGCGCCCGCGTCGCTGACGCTGGGGCCGCTGGAGGAAGGCCTCGTCACGCTCACGCTCCCCGTGCCGGCGGGGGCGACGAAGGGCCAGACCCAGAAGAGCCTCGTCCGGATCCACGGATGCCGCGACTACTACTTCCGCTGGACGGTCGTGGCCGCCGACGCCGGCGTCAGCTGCGCCGCCGGCGAGGTCGAGCTGGAGGACTGCCCCGACCTGATCCACCACTGGTACGACCACTTCTACTGCGAGCGGCCGTGCCCGAACCGAGACTGAGCGACAGCGTCCGCGACGCCGCGGAGGCGAGCCTGCGCTACTACGGCCGCATGGGTGGGCTCGCCTTGGAGCTGGCCGAGACCCTCGTCCCCTCGCTCTCGGGCCTGCGGCCGGCGGTCGTCCGCTCGTCCGCGCCGCCCGCCGAGCCCGCGTCCGCGGAGTCGCCGCGGGGACAGACGATCGTGATCGAGGCTGCCGCGGGGCGCAACGGCCTGGGCGTGTTCATGGTCGAGAACACCACCGGCAGGAAGGTCTCGGGGCCGCTCGGCGTGTCGTCCTTCGCGGACGAGTCCGGGCGCGAGGTGCAGCCGACGGTCCGGTTCTCGCCGGACGTCGTCTCGCTCGAGCCCGGCGACCAGGTGCTCGTCCAGGTCGTGGCCGGGGTCGACGGCACGTTCGAACCGGGCGTCCGCTACGGGGCCGAGATCAGCATCCCGGAGCTCGCCGCGGCCGGGATCCCGCTCGTCGTGCAGCGGCGCGCGGCCCGTCCCCGGAAGGCATGACCTCCCCGGCGCCCGCGCAGGACCCGGAGCGCTCCGCCTGGGAGCTGCCGGACCTCCTCGGCGTCACGGCCGACCTCGACCGCCTGCGTGACGTCATCGCCACCTGGATCGAGGACTGCGACGCCGAGGTCCGGGAGATGGTGCGGCGCCAGCTGTCGGCGCGGGCGAAGTACTTCCGCCCGGTGACCGTCTTCGCGTGCCACTACGCGAGGACGACGAGGCCCGTCCCGGGGCGCGTGCTCCGGTCGGCCGCCGCGGTCGAGCTGCTCCACAACGTCTCGCTGATCGTCGACGACATCCTCGACCGCTCGCGCTACCGCCGCGGCGAGCTGTCGCTGCACTGCCGCTACGGGTTCCTGCCGGCGCTCATGACCGCGGGTTACGTCGGCTTCGCCGGCTCGAAGCTCGTCGCGTCCGACGCCTACAGCGTGCGGCTCCTGGCCGAGCTCATGCAGCGGCTCGGCGCCGCCGAGTGCCTCCAGTGGCGCCTGCGCCGCCAGCCGCTGGGCGTCGAGGACTGGCGCGCGATCGCTGGCGCCGACACGGGGAGCATGTTCGAGATCTGCGCCCGCCTCGGGACCCGCGACGACGCCCTTCGCACGTACGGGCTCCTTCTCGGCACGCTCTACCACGGCTGCGACGACGTCGCCGACGTCCGCGGCACCACTGCCCTCGGCGGCGGCAGCGAAAAGGACATCGTCGACGGGATCCTCACGCTCCCCGCGGCGGTCGCGATGCGGCGGCCGGCCGCGGCGCTCCTCTTCCGCAACGCGGGCCCGGCGACGTTCGCGCGGATCGCCGAGGAGCTTCGCAGCGCCCTGCCCGAGGCCGAGGCGTACCTCGACCGGCTCGCGGCCGAGGCCGAGGACGAGGCCGCGCGCAATGCCGCCCACCCGGATCGCCTCGTCGACCTCCTCCGCCACACCCGTGCGCTCTCGGCCGTCTGAGTCGGACGTGATCGTCGTGGGCGGCGGGCCCGGCGGCAGCACGCTCGCGTGGGACCTCGCCAGGCAGGGCGTCGAGGTGACGGTGCTCGAGCGCACGCGGTTCCCGCGCGAGAAGGTGTGCGGCGACTACGTCGAGCCGCGCGGCCTCCGGATCCTCGAGCGCATGGGCGCGCTCGAGCGGCTCGAGACGGGCGGGCCGTTGCGGATTACGCATTCGGCCACCCACGTCGACGGTGAGTGCCGCTACCGCGGGGAGATCCCGTTCTACGGCCCGGACGGCGACCTCCCGCCGCACGGCTACATCATCGCGCGGGACGAGCTCGACGACGCGATGCTGCGGACGGCCGCCGAGGCCGGGGCGACCGTGCACGAGGAGACGCAGGCGACGGTCGTCGATGTGGACGCGGACGGCGTGGCCGTCGAGGCGAAGCGGAACGGCAAGGTCGTCCGCTACCGGAGCCGGCTCGTCGTCGGCGCCGACGGGGTCAACTCGGTGGTCGCACGGTGCGCCGGGCTGGCGGCCGACGATCCGCGCTACGTCGCGGTCGCCCAGCGCGCGTACGCGAACGTCGCCGACGACGTCGGCGAGGCGGCGTTCTTCTTCGACCACGACCTCTTCCCCGGGTACGGCTGGGTGTTCCCGCTCGCCGGTGGCCGTGTGAACCTCGGCGTCGGGATCCTCTCCGAGACGAGGCGGAAGCTCGGGCTCCAGGTCCCGGACCTCTTCGCCTCCTTCGTCGCGGGCCTCGGCGAGGCGAGCACGCGCTGGCGGGCGCTCGAGCTCTGCGCGCCCCCGATCGGTGGGATCGTCCGGACCTACGGCGCCGCGGGCCCGAACCACTTCGACGGCGGCGTCCTCGTCGGCGACGCCGGCAGCTTCGTCGACCCGATGACCGGCGAGGGGATCACGCCCGCGATGGAGTCGGCGCTGCTCGCCTCGCCCGTCCTGTGCCGCGCGCTCGACGTCGGCCGCTTCGACGCGACGCAGCTCCAGCCCTACGAGACCGCGTTCCGCACGCACTTCGACCCGGCCATGGTCTTCCTCGACCTCTGCGCGGCGACGCTGCGCAACCGGCACCTGGCCGGCCCCTGGCTGAAGGCGCTCGCCCGGGGCTGCGAGCTCGCGTCGTCCTCTCCGGAGTTCGCCCGGACCGGCGGCGCCTACTTCGGCGGCCTCGACGTGCGCCCGTTCGGGATCCTCGGGCAGATGTGGCTCCGCGTCGTCGAGGATCTCGCGCTGGCGTGGCCCCGGTCGCTCACCGGCGCCGCGCGCGGGACGACGCTGACCGACCTCGTGGGGTGGCAGGCCGCGCTGCTGCAGTCGCTGCTTGCCGAGCCGCTCTGGCACACGCGCTGGGCGGCGGACGTCCAGCGCAAGTGGCTGCGGGTGCTGGCCCCGGGGGCACGCGGGGAGGATCCGCGCTACTCGGGCGTCGCTAGCTCTTGACCCGGGCCGCACGGGTGCGGCGCGGCGTGCGCTTGCCGATCGTCTCGAGTTGGCTGTTGAAGTGCTGCACCGACAGCGTCGGCAGCTCGGTCAGGTCGCGGAGGTACTGGCGGGTGAGGTCGCTGATGCGGCTCACGAGCTCGCTCGGGTCGCCGTCCGACGCCTCGAGCGTCGCAAGCTCGTCGCCGACGGCCTTCGAGTAGACGTTCGCCCGCTCGGCCCAGCCGGCCCAGAACGTCGTCACCGCGCTCACCGCGGCGAGCTGCGTCCGGGCCGCCTCGATGAGGACGTCGCGCACCGCGTCGCTCTTCGGCGCCTCGGGCTGCTCGGTCGCGCGCGTTGCCCGTTTCGCCGCAGGCTTCTTCCGTTGAGGCTGTGGCGGCACAGACCTCCGATCTCGAACGGAGCCTCGGAGGGATCCTATCGCGCGCGCTCGAGAAGCCAGTCGTGTACCTCGGGGATCCGGTGCTCCATCAGCGTTAGGTGACCGTCCTCCGCGGTGAGGCGGGCGTCCGCGCCGGGGACGTGCTCCGCCAGCCACCGGCCGTGCGAGGGCGGCACGAACCGGTCCTCCTCGCCCTGCCAGACGAGCACCGGGACGGCGATCGCGTCGAGGGCGAAGCCCCATGGCTCGACGAATGCGAGGTCGTCCTCGACCCACCCCTCGACGCCGGTCGCGAGTCCGGCCCGCACCGACTCGACGAGGTGGTCGGCGAGCTCGGCGGTCGCGACGTTCGCGTCGACCGTCGAGAGCAGCGTCGCCCACTGCTCTCGCAGGTCCTGACCGGACGCGGTGGCGAAGGCGGCGCGGTGCGTCTCGAGCAGCGGCTCGAGCGACTCCCGGCCGGCGAGCACCGCGGCGAACTCGTCCAGGTTGTCCTCGCCCATGCCCCCGAGCCAGTCGAGTCCCTCGGCGTCGTACGGCGCGACCCCGGCCAGGCTCGCCGCGGCCGTGACGCGGTCGCCGAGCAGGGCGGCGCAGGCGAGCGCGTGCGGCCCGCCGCCGGAGATGCCCCAGACGGCGAACCGGTCGATGGCGAGCGCGTCGGCGACGGCCGTCGCGTCGGGCACGAAGTCGCCGACCGCGCGCCCGGGCTGCGGGGTCGAGGCGCCGTAGCCGGGCCGCGTCCACGAGACGAGCCTGATCCCACGCTCCTCCGCCTCGGCCGCGTGCGGGTCGTAGAGGATGCCGCCGGAGGGCGTGCCGTAGATCGCGACGACGGCCGGCCCGTCCGGGTCTCCCGCCTCGAAGACGTCGAGCGAGTGGCCGTCCCGGGTGGTGACGGTGTGCGTGCGCACGGCCGGCGATTCTCTCACCGGAGGAGTGCCCGCCGGACGGCGAGCCGCCAGCCCTCGCGCAGCGTCTCGGCCTCGTCCCGGCTCAGCGCCGGCTCGTAGACGGCGCCGGCGCCGAGGAGGCCGCGCACGTCCGCGGGCGACCAGGAACCGAGCGCGAGACCGGCGAGCGCCGCCGCACCGAGCGCCGTCGTCTCGCGCTCGGCCGCGACCTCGACGGGCAGCCCCAGAAGATCGGCCTGGAACTGCATCAGGAAGCCGTTCGCGCTCGCGCCGCCGTCGGCCCGCAGCGCCGTCAGCTCGAGCGGCAGCGCGTCGACGACGTCCGCGATCTGGAACGCGATCGCCTCGAGCGTGGCACGCACGACGTGGGCGCGAGTCGTGCCGCGCGTGATCCCGCTCAGCAGCCCGCGTGCGTCGGGCTCCCAGTGCGGCGAGCCGAGCCCCGTCAGCGCCGGGACGAGGACGACGCCGTCCGACGAGTCGATGCTCCGCGCGAGCGCCTCGGTCTCCGCCGCGGAACCGACGAGGCCGAGCCCGTCGCGGAGCCACTGCACGGCGGCCCCGCTCGTGAGCACCGCGCCCTCGAGCGCGTAGCCCGTCGGCGCCGCCGCCGTCGCGAGCAGACCGGATGGAGGCACCGGGGGCTCGGCGCCGGCGTGGGCGAGGACGAAGCTCCCGGTGCCGTAGGTCGCCTTCGCCTCACCGGCGGCGAAGCAGCCGTGCCCGGCGAGTGCGGCCTGCTGGTCGCCCGCGAGCGCGGCGAGCGGCACGGACGCGCCGAGGAGCTCCGCCTCACCGACGACCTCGGCCGAGCCCACGATGCGAGGCAGCACGTCGCGCGGGACGCCGAAGAGCGCGAGCAAGTCGTCGTCCCACGCATCGTCCGCGAGCCCGTAGAGGAGCGTCCGTGACGCGTTCGTCCGGTCGGTCGCGTGCTCTCCGGCGAGCCGCCATGCGAGCCACGCGTCGACCGTGCCGAAGGCCAGCTCCCGGGGCGGCAGGTCGGTGCGCGCGAGCAGCCACTCGAGCTTCGTGGCCGAGAAGTACGGGTCCGGGACGAGACCGGTGCGCTCCCGCAGGAGCTCGGCCGGAAGCTCCCGGCAGCGCGCTGCGGTGCGCCGGTCCTGCCACACGATCGCGGGCGCGACGGGCCGTCCGCTCGCCCGCTCCCACAGGATCGTCGTCTCGCGCTGGTTTGCGATCCCGACCGCCGCGAGGGCGTCGGCGCCGACGCCCGCGTCCGCGAGCGCCGCCTCGGCCGTCGCGAGCACGCCTGCATGGATCTCCTCCGGGTCGTGCTCGACCCAGCCCGGGCGCGGGAAGCGCTGCGGCAGCTCCCGGTAGCCGCGGCCCCGTACCCGGAGCCGCTCGTCGACGACGAGACAGGTCGTGCCGGTCGTGCCCTGGTCGATCGCGAGGATCACGCGAGGAGCTCCTCGACGCGGGCGCGCACCGCCGGCGTGTCGAGCCCGCGGAGCGCGAGCGTCGTGCGCCGGCGGAGCACGTCCTCGACGGTGAGCGCCCACTCGTGCTCGTGGGCGTAGCGCACCTGGGCGGCGAGCTCGGGCGCGCCGTCCACGACCGGCTCGAGCGGCCCGTGGCCGAGGACGTCGGCCGCGAGCGAGCCGTAGGTGCCAGCCAGGTGCGCCGCGGTCTGCTCGTCCAGGCCGTGTCGCCGGCGGAGCGCATCGGCCGCGACCTCGGGGTCGGCGGCGCCCGGCAGCTGGCGCGGCTCGCGGTCGATCCGGTGGAGCCCGAGGTCGGCCCGCAGCGCGTGCAGGACGGCGAGCGCGATGCGGCGGTACGTCGTGAGCTTCCCGCCGGTGACGGAGACGACGCCGAGCGGGCCGCGCGTGAGCATCGTCTCGCGGCGCACTCGCGCGGTCTCGCCTCCGGCGCCCGCCGGGAGGACGCGGAGCCCGGCGAAGCGGGCGCGCACCGGGCCGAGGCCGTCGAGCGCCGACCCGGCCTCGGCGAGGATCTGCCGCTCGTCCTCGTCGGTCGTGCCGACGTCGGCATCCCCGTCCCACGGCGTGTCGGTCGTGCCGAGCAGCAGGAGCCCCTGCCACGGGACGGCGAACGAGACGCGCGTGCGGTCGAGCGGGATCGTCACGGCCGCGCTCCAGCCCGGCGGCAGGTCGAGCACGAGGTGCGCGCCCTTGCTGAGCGTCACGGAGCGGCCCGCGGTGGGATCCTCGAGGCGGCGAATCGCGTCGATGCCCGCGCCCGTGGCGTTGACGATCGCGGCCGCCCGGACCAGCGCCGTCGCGCCGGTGAGGACGTCGCGCACCTGGCCGGCGCCGCGCTCGAGGCCGACGAGCTCGACGCGGCTCGCGACGACGGCGCCGCCGTCCGCAGCGGCCCGGAGATTGAGCAGGCAGAGCCGGGCGTCGTCCGTGCGCGCGTCCGGATAGACGCCGGCCGCGCGCAGCCCGTCGGTCCGCAGCGACGGTACGAGCTCGGCCGCGGCGGCCGGCGCGACGAGGCGGCTCCGCTCCTTCGGGATCCCCGTCAGCCGCGCGTACGACCAGAGCGCGCCGCGGATCGGCATCCGCCCGTACGGCCCGCCGGCGTAGATCGGGAGGACGAACGGGATCCGGCGCACGAGGTGCGGCGCGACCCGGCGCGAGAGCGCCTCGACCTCCCCGAGCGCCTCCCGGACGAGCGAGAAGTGGCCGAGGCGAAGGTAGCGCAGCCCGCCGTGGACGAGCTTCGACGACGCGCTCGTCGTCCCCGATGCAAAGTCGCCGCGCTCGACGAGCGCGACGGCGAGCCCGTGGCGGGACGCGAGCTCGGCGACGCCGGCGCCGAGGATCCCGCCGCCGACCACGAGCAGGTCGAAGCGCTCGCGGCCGAGCCGTTCGAGCGTCGCCTCGCGCGTCGTGGCCGCGGCGCTCAGGGCCGCGCCTCCCGTACCTGCGCCCGCTCCTCGCGGTAATGGACGACGTCGTAGACGATGAGCACGCAGCAGACGGCGGTCACGAGCGCGAGCGAGGTCAGCGCCGCCACCTCCTGCGCCACCGGCACGAGCGCGAGCGCGGCCACCGTCGCGGTCGGCCTGCCGACGCCGAACCAGGCGGGGCGGTTCCCGCTCGCCCGGCGGATGAGCTGGACGGTGCGGAGGCGCATCAGGACGTGCGTGAAGAAGTACAGCGCCACGCCGCCGCACAGGGCGACGGCCGGGACGGTCTCGAGCGGGTCGCCGACGTGCTCGACCGTCTTCTTCAACCCGAGCGCGAAGAGGACGATGCCCGCGATCATCGGCAGGTGGAGATAGCTGTAGTGGTCGCGCGCGAACCGCACGCGCGCGGCGCCGCTCGTCGACGTGAGCTCCCGCTGGCCCATGACCGCGTAGACGTCGAAGTACGCCCACCAGAGGGCGGCGAGCGAGACGACGGCCAGCGCGGCGGCGGTGACCACGCCGGTCGTGAGCGTCACGCCCATCGCGCCGATGCCGATCGACACGATCGACTCGCCGAGGGCGATGATCACGATCAGGCCGTGCCGCTCGGCGAAATGCGCGGGCGAGACGCGCCAGCCCACGCCGCGCCCGATGAGCGCCCCGCCGTAGTCGACGGCCAGGGCGGCGATCCAGAGCGCGACCCGCGCGTCGCCGTCGAGGAAGCCGGCCACGATCAGGATCGCGGGCGCCAACAGGCCGGCCGGGGCGATGCGCACGACGGCGCCGAGCAGCTCGGGGTCGCGCTTCCCCGCGAGTGCGTAGAGGAGCAGGAAGAGGAGCCGCACGACGAGATAGGCGACGGCGAACAGGACGGCGTCCTCGCCGAAGGCTCCAGGCACGGCGAGCGCGATGACGAGCATCGCCGCCATCGCCGCGACCATCGCGACACGGACGGCGGCGGCCTCCGGCTCGAGCGTGTTCGTCAGCCACGCGTAGCCCGTCCAGGCCCACCAGATCGCCGCCAGGACGAGCAGCCCGCGCCCGACGCCGGCCCACGTCGGATCGTCCGACATGAGGTTCGTGACCTGCGTGATGCCGAAGACGAAGACGAGGTCGAAGAACAGCTCGAGCGGGGTGACTCGCTGCTCACGATCCGGCACGGGGCGGATCGTACGAGTCCCGGGGATCGGCGATCATGACCCGGTGGACTCCGTCCTCGGCGCCATCGGCGACACGCCGCTCGTCCGTCTCCACCGCTGTGCCCCCGCGAACGGCGCGGAGCTGTGGCTGAAGCTCGAGCTGCGGAACCCGTCGGGCTCGATGAAGGACCGCATGGCACTGGCGATGATCGAGGGCGCCGAGCGGGACGGGTTGCTCGCGCCCGGCGACACCGTCGTCGAGTACACGGGCGGCAGCACCGGGCCTGCGCTTGCGCTCGTCTGCCGGGCCAAGGGCTATCGCGCGCTGATCGTGATGGCCGACTGCTTCACCGAGGAGCGCTTCGCGCTGCTGCGCGCGCTCGGTGCCGAGGTGGACGTCGTGCAGTCGGTCGAGGGGCCGCCGAACGTGACGGCGCAGGACATCGAGAACATGGTTGCGCGCGCCGCCGAGCTCGCGGAGCGGCCGGGCCACTACGCGACCGACCAGTTCCGCAACCCCTATTCCGTTCCGCACCACCGCGACCACCTCGGCCGTGAGATCTGGGAGCAGACGGACGGTCGCGTGACGGCGTTCTGTCACGGGCTCGGTACTGCGAGCTCACTGCTCGGCGTCTCGGACGCGCTCCGGCCGCACGGCGTCCACATCCAGGCACACGAGCCGGCGGGGTCGGCCGCGATCACCGGCGGCGAACGCGGGCCCTTCGTGATGCAGGGCTGGGCGGGGTTCGTGATGCCGCAGTGGGACGCGACGCGCGTCGATCACGTCGAGCCGATCGGCGACGCGGAGGCGGTCGAGATGACGAGGCGGCTGGCGCAGGAGGAGGGCGTCTTCGCCGGGATCTCCACGGGGGCGAACGTCGTCGGCGCGAACCGGCTGGCCGAGCGCCTCGGATCGGACGCGGTGATCGTGACGCTCGCCGTCGACACCGGCTTCAAGTACCTGAGCGTCCGCCCGTACGCCGAGCTGCGCTAGAGCCGTCAGCCGCGGAGCTGCGCGCGTGTGCCGATCGCGATGTGCGGCGACGCGTTTGGCCGGAGCCAGCGCAGCACGGTGCGCAGGTGCGGGAGTGCGAGGCTGACGCAGCCCGCGGTGGGGCCGTCCTTCATCGCGTGGAGGAAGATCCCGGAGCCGCGGCCGGGGACGACCGGGCGCATGTTGAACTCGATCACGGCGAGATGCGCGTACGCGCGCGGATCGCTGTACATGTCCGGCGTGGTCGTGCGGAACGGCGGCGTCGAGCCACAGGGCGTGCGGAAAAACGTGTTGTAGGAACGCGAGCGCGGGTCCTCGACCCACCAGTCGCCGCAGCGGAGGCGCACGTAGTGGTAGCGCACGCCCGGGTTCGCCGAGACGCCGTACATCGTCCGGCCGATCGGAAACGTCCCGACCGGCGTCGTGCCGTCGCCCTCGCGCCGGTTCGCGCGCACGCCGTTGGCGCCGACGCGCGCCGGGTAGGGGCCGCCGGCGAGGCGCCAGCAGCCGTCGGCGCGGCGCCAGATGCGCACCGAGCCGCGCGTCGAGCGCGCCGTCGGCGCATGGACGGTGATCAGCTGCTGCGCCGCGGTGGGCGGCTGCGCGCGCACCTCGGTGGCGAGGTTCACGGGGCACCAGGCAGCGAGCGAGGCGACCAGGGCGGCGGCGAGCACGCGCTGCAGGGTACTCGCGGTCGTCGCGCTGAGCCACCGAGAGATCCCCCAAATGGACTACACGGCGGCGTGGTGAGGCCCGTTACCGTGGCCGCTCCGCCCAGGGCGACGTGCAGCTCGGTGAGCGCCGTCGCACGACCGGACCCGCGCGCCTGCGTGGGAGCTCCGAGTCCCGACCACCGACGGAGTCCCGTATGCCCCAGCAACTCGCAAACCGAGCTGTGCCGCGCGCCATGCTGGCTCTCGCCGTGCTCGTTCTCGTGCTGGCCGCGGGGGCGCTGACGCAGCCGGGTACGGCGGCAGGCGACCGTACGCGCGCAGTCGACAAGAGCGTGGGCACCCACTCGCCGGCGACGCGCGGCAGGACGACGCCGCACGCCCGCCTCGCCGGTCGCGTCCGCCCGCCGGCGCGGAAGCCGCACGTCCGGAAGCGCGCCAAGAAGCGGCAGCCGAGCCGCGGCCTGCGCGCCGTCCGGATCGCGAACCGGCTCACCGGGATTCCCTATGTGTGGGGCGGCGCCTCGCCGCGCAGCGGGTTCGACTGCTCGGGGCTCGTGCAGTACGTGTACGGGAAGCTCGGCATCTCGCTGCCGCACTACACGGTGTCGCAGTATCGGCACGGGCGCTCGGTGTCGCGCTCGAGCCTGCGGCCCGGCGACCTGGTCTTTTTCTACGGGCTCGGTCACGTCGGCATCTACGCCGGCCACGGCAAGTACATCCACGCGCCGCGCCGCGGTTCGACCGTGCGCTGGGCCTCGCTGGCGTCGAACCCGAGCTACTACGGCGCCCGTCGCCTCATCAGCTGACGGCGCCGGCCCGCGTTCACTCGATCCTCGTGTCGACGTAGACCGTCCAGTCGGCAACGTCCTCGATCTCGAAGACGCCGTTGAGGACGAACGGGTCCCGCTGCATCACCTCGCGGACCGCATCGGCGTCCATGCCTTCCCAGAGGGACATCGAGCCGAGGCGGTTCGTCCACGGCCCGCCCATGACGAAGAGCCCGCGCTCGATCAGGTCGTCGATGAACGCGGCGTGCTCGTCCCAGCCCGGCTGGTCCTCCGGCAGGCCGCTCGTCCAGGTCGGGCCGGGGCCGACTCGCAGGACGACACGTGGGATGCGGAGCGGCATCGCGTTCCCTCCCAACGGTAGCGTCGAGCCGCGGCCTGCGAACCGCGACGACGTCCCCGTGCGCCCGCCGGGTGAATCGCCCTAGTAGCCGTACCCGCCGTCGTCGTCGCTCGACGAGCTCGAGTTCGCGTTCGAGGTCGACACCCCGGTCGGCGTGGCGACGTGCCAGACGAAGGCCTGGCCGTCGAAGCTGTCGGCGAAGCCGTTCCCCGTCACCGTGCCGGCGTCCGGATCCTCGGTGAAGCGGTAGAGCAGCCGGCCGTCGAACGTGACCTGGCGGCTGCCGTCCGGGCGGGTCACGACGCCGAGCTCGCCGTCGAGGCCGTCGCCCGAGGTGGGCGTGCCGCCGCTCACCGTGAGGGGCTCCCAGATGCTGGTGCAGGAGTCGGTGCAGAGCACCTTGCCGCCTGCTTCCTGGTCGGCCGCGTACAGGGCGGCGCCCTGGGAGTCGACGAGGACCCGGCCGACGCCGTCGACCATCTCGGAGGAGACGGTCGCGCCGGCGGTCGACGTCGAGCCGCCCGCATCGGAGTCGCCGCCACCGCCGCAGGCGCCGACGAGGAGGATCACCGCAGCCGCGAGCACGAGGAGCGATGCGTATGTCTTCGTGGTCTTCATGCCTGTCTCTACCGTCGATCCGCGCCGGAGGGATTGCATCGACGGTCAGGAGGACCGGGCGACGAGGACCGGGCGGCCGTCCGCGCCGAGAAGCTGCACGGCGGCCACGTCCTCGAGCGGGACGGGCAGTGCGCCGCCCCAGGCGCCGTCGGCGAGCTCGAAGGAGCGCAGCGGGATCCGGCGGCCGTCCCTGGCGATGAGCTCCGCCTGCTCGATCGCTCCGCGGTAGCTGGGGTCGACCGTGACGAGGACCCACGACGGGTCGCCGCGGTAGCGGAACAGCACGCCCCCTGGGCGCCCGGCGGAGTCGGCGAGCCGGACGGCGCCGAAGTAGCTGCCGTTCGCCTCGTCGAGCGCGGCGCGGTACTCGTCGGCCAGGCGCCGGTCGTCCCCGAAGACGAACAGCACGCCTCCGACGGCGATCGCAGCGGCGGCGGTCGCCGCGGCGAGCGCGGGCAGCGAGCGGCGGAACAGGTCGCGCAGCGAGCGAGGGCTCGGGGCCGGCGGCTCGATCGCGCGCAGCACGCCGAGCTCGAACCCGGGCGGCGGCTCCCGTTCCGGTGCGAGCAGCAGGAGCTCGTCGGCGATCGCGGACTGGCGCTCCAGCTCGAGGCGGCACTCGGCGCACGCGCTCACGTGCTCGAGCACACGGGCGCGCTCGGCGCCGTCGGCGATCCCGAGCGCCACCTCGGCGAGCAGGTCGCGCGGCTCGTGGCGCTGCTCGTCAGCCATCGCTCACCTCCAGGTGGGCGCGAAGGCGCCGGATCGCCGTGCGGATGCGCGTCTTGGCGGTGCCCACCGGGATCGCCTCGACCTCGGCGATCTCCGCCGCGGTCCGGCCGAAGTACGACGCGAGGAGGAGCGCACGCCGCTGCTCGTCCGGGAGCGTCGCGAGCACCCGGCGGAGCTCGTCGCGCTCGTCCACGCCCGCGTGCTCGTCACGCGAGTCGCCGAGCCGCAGCTTCGCCTCGAGGAGCTCGGCGTCGAGCGGCTCCGGCTGCTCGAGGCGTAGCTTGTCGACGGCCACGTTGCGGGCGATCGTGAGCAGCCACGTGAGCACGCTGCCGCGTCGCGCGTCGTAGCTGGCCCCGTACCGCCAGGCCCGCACGAATGCCTCCTGCGCGACGTCCTCTGCGGTGCCACGGTCGCGGACGATCGTCCACGCGAGGCCGTACACCCGCCGCTGAAAGCGGCGCACGAACTCCGCCGAGGCGTCGCGGTCGCCCGCCGCGAGCCCGGCGAGGAGCGCTTCGTCGGAGCTGCCCACACCTGCGTATACCGGCCCGGACACGCTCCGGGATTGCGCGGCGGGAGCTAGACGTGCAGCGCCGGCTCGGTCTCCGGCACGCAGCCCGGGCAGACGTAGTCCGGCTCGTCCTCGTGTGCCACCGACACCCAGCCGTCCGGCGCGTCGCATGCGTGCGTCCCGCGCTGCTCGACCGTCGCCCCGCACGTGCACACGTAGACGCCGACGACATACGGGTACGTCTCCGTCGAGCCGATCCGCACGGTCACGGTGTCAATGGTAGGGCAATCAGGCTCGGTCGGCGCCGGGTCAAGGTTCGCGGTTCCCCTGCCGATGGTGGTCCCCGAAGCGACACAGAGGCGGCCGGCCGGCCGGGGCGTTCCTTTTGTGCGCCCGGCGTGCGTCGTCGCCGGGAGGGACTCCAGGATGACTCACCTCGCAAGCCGAGCCTCGCTGCGCGTCACGCTCGCACTCGCACTGCTCGTCCTCGTGCTGACCGCCGCGTTCGCGCGGCCCGCCGGCGCCGCGGCCCAACGCGACCCTGCCGTCGACAAGGGCGCGCACTCGACCAAGAAGCGCGCCAAGAAGCGGCAGCCGAGCCGCGGCCTGCGCGCCGTCCGGATCGCGAACCGGCTGACCGGGATTCCGTACGTCTGGGGCGGCGCCTCGCCGCGCAGCGGGTTCGACTGCTCGGGGCTCGTGCAGTACGTGTACGGGAAGCTCGGCATCTCGCTGCCGCACTACACGGTCTCGCAGTTCCGACACGGGCGCTCGGTGTCGCGGTCGAGCCTGCGGCCCGGCGACCTGGTCTTCTTCTACGGGCTCGGTCACGTCGGCATCTATGCCGGCCGTGGCAAGTACATCCATGCACCGGGGAGCGGCTCGGCCGTGCGCTGGGCCTCGCTGGCGTCGAACTCGAGCTACGACGGCGCGCGCCGCATCGTCTTCAACTGACGCTTGCGCCTCGCGTCAAGGGCCCGTGCCGCCTTCGAGTGAGGACGAGACCGGGCCGCCCTTGCGGACGGCCCGCGACTCGCAGCTACCAGGTTCCGGGCCGTCCCGAAGGAGTTGGCTGCCGCTGATTGAGCCAGTCGTCGGGAACGTCTTCCCCTCTCAACGGCGCCTCGGGATCGGGCACGATCGACGGGATGTCGTCGCTCGGCCGGCGATCGTCTTCGCTCTTGCTCTCGTTCAGCTGGCGATCGTTCTCGCTCTTGCGCTCGCTCATCTGGCGATCACGGTTCCTTTTGTTGGCTGAGCCAGTCGTCGGGAACGTCCTCTCCTCTCAACGGCGCGTCCGGATCGGGCACGATCGACGGGATGTCGCCGGTCGGCCGGCGATCGTCCTCGCTCTCGTCGTCGTTCATCTGGCGATCACGGTTCCTTTCATGCCAAGTGCAGTGTGGCCGGGAACCGTGCAGATGTAGGGATAGCGCCGACCCTTCTTGAGCGTGACCGTGAGCGTCGCGCGCTGGCCCGTGCCCAGCAGTCTCGTCTTCTTGCCGGCGATCTTGAAGTCGTGTGAGGCTTGGCCGCGGTTGACAACGCGGAACGTGACCCTGCCCGCTGTCACGCGGGCCGGCACGATCTTGAACTTGAAGTCGGTGGCGGTGACGCCGTACGTCGCCGCGCGCGCCCCGGCGGCATGAGGAACGACGAAGGCGGCGGTCGAGGCGAGAACGCCGAGCGCAAGGAGTAGACGAACGCGGTGTCGCGCCATGGCGCTCCCTCCAGGTTGATTGAGCAAACTATTGCAAAGTACACCCAACGGGTCTACTGTCGACTGTTGCCCATACCCCAGTTTCGGAGGAGGAACGATGGCAGGTTCAGGGGATGAGGAAGAGCGCGGTAGTCCGCTCTCGCGGGGTGCCCTGCTCAAACGCGCAGGAGTTCTCGGCGCGGCCGCAGCGCTTCCGGCAGCGGCCACCGCCGAGCACGCAGGCGCGGCCGAGGAAGTCGCCCAGCTGCAACAGCTGGTAACGCTGTCGCCGTCGCAGGCGACGACGATCGGCGCCTTCGTCGAGCGTTTGATCCCTTCGGACGCGTCCGGCCCGGGCGCTCGCGAGGCCAACGTCCTTCGCTACATCGATCGAGCGCTCGCAGGCGGGCTCTGGATGTTTCGGCCGTCGTACGTCGCCGCCACCCAGGCCCTCGACGCCTACGCACGGTCGAAGTACGGAGCCGACTTCGCCGCGCTTTCGACGGACCAGCAGGACGCTGTCCTGACCGACATGGACCTGAACCGCGCGACGGGATTCAACCCGAACGCGAAGGCGGTCTTCGAGATGATTCGCACGCACGCGGTGCAGGGCATGTTCGGTGACCCCGCTCATGGCGGGAACACCGGCTTCGCGGGCTGGAAGCTCGTTCGCTTCCCGGGCCCGCGTCTGTCCATCTCGGCACGCGATCAGCAGCTCAACGTCGTCCCGAAGTCGGACATGCGGTCGACGTACTCGATGCCACTGTTCAAGTCGACGTGGAAGAGGTGGTAGCGCGATGCCTGAGATGCTGAAGCCCACCGACGTCGTCGTCATCGGCCTCGGAGCTGCCGGCGGCACGGCGGTCTGGCCGCTCGCAAACGCCGGGCTGAAGGTCGTCGCGCTCGAGGCCGGTCCGCGCCTGACCGTGCAGGATCATGCGTTCGACGAGATTCACCACGGCACTCGCGTCACGTTCGGGAAGTGGAAGGCAAACGATTCGGTGCCGACGAGTCGAAGGAACTCGAGCGTCGCAGCGACAAGGCCGCTCGGAGCGGTCGGGCCGATGATGAACGCCGTCGGCGGCACTTCGATCCACTGGATGACCCAGAGCTGGCGCTTCCTCCCGTGGAACTTCAAGCTCGTCTCGGAGTCGGTCAAGCGCTACGGGCCGAACTCGATCCCGAAGAACTCCACCTCGATCGACTGGCCGTTCGACTACGCCGAGCTCGAGCCGTACTACGACAAGCACGAGTATTTCGTCGGGATTTCTGGACAGCACGGAAATCTCAACGGCACCATCGACCGGAGAGGGAACATCTTCGAAGGGCCGCGCAGGCGCCCGTACCCGAATCCGCCCATGCGCCGAAGCGGCTGGACGGACATGATGGACGACGCCGCACGCAAGTCCGGCTGGCATCCGTACCCGGGCCCTGCCGGGATCCGCACGCGGGCGTACCGCGGACTTCCGGCCTGTACCTATTGCGGATTCTGCTCCTCGACGGGCTGCTTCACGAACGCGAAGGTGCAGACGGACGTCGACTACATCCCGCGGGCCGAGAAGACGAAGAACCTCACGGTCGTGCCGATGGCAGACGTCATCAGCATCGAGGTGGACTCGGAGGGGCGCGTGTCCGGAGCGCTCTACCGGAAGGGCCGACTCGAGTATTTCCAGCCGGCGAAGGTCGTGCTGCTTGCGGCGTACAACTATGAGAACGCGCGCATCCTGTTCCTCTCCACGTCGAAGGCCTTTCCCAACGGTCTTTCGAACAACCACGGGCAGGTCGGCAAGCACTGGATCGGCCATGGGACCGGTGCCGCGGGTGCGACGGGCTGGTTCCCGGGCAAGCGCCTGAACCGCTACAGCGGAACGCTGGGGCAGTTCACGGCGTTCGACGAGCTCGACGCCGACAACTTCGACCACACCGGGCTCGGCTTCATCGGCGGCGGAATGTGCTCTGCGAGCATGGAAACCAAGCCGATCGCCACCGCCAACGCGATCCCGCCCAGCAAGCCACGCTGGGGCTCAGGCTGGAAAGCGTGGCTGAAGGAGAACGCCGACTCTGTGGCCGGCGTCGGCTCCCAGCTCGAAGTGCTCTCGTACGAGGGGAACTACCTGGATCTCGACCCGACCGTGCGAGACCCGCAGGGGCGGCCGGTGATCAGGGTGACATTCGACTGGAGCGACAACGAGAGGCGGGAGGCCGCGTACGTCCAGGCCAAGATGGTCGAGTGGCTGAAGGCGGCGGACGCCGCCGAGGTCTGGACGACGCCGCCGGCACCCAATCCGATCAACACCCACGCCTACGGCGGAACGAGGATGGGCGACGATCCCGACATCAACGTCGTCGACGGGTGGGGGATGTCCCACGAGGTCCCGAACCTGGGCATTCTCGGCGGGTCGACCTTTCCGAGCTCCGCCGGTCGGAACCCGACGCAGACCATCCAGGCAACGGCCTGGCGGACAGCCGAGTACGTCACCAAGAACTGGAGGTCCATCACCGGATAGGAGTGCTGCGACGTGGGGCGGCGCCTCGGCGCGCCGCCCCACGTACGGTGAGAAGGCACGTGGCGGTCGACAGGGTCATGCGCGACCCGGAGTGGGTCGAGATCCCCGAGCGGAGCGACGAGCACGGGCGCGCCCGCGGGGGCCTCTGTCTCGTCTGCGGCGAGTGGATCGAGGCCGACGCAAGCGACGTGTTCCGGATCCAGGTGTCGAATCCGCCCCGGGAAGCGGAGTACGCGTGCCACGAAGCGTGTTTCGAGCGCGTTCGGCACGCGAGCGTCCCCAGCCCTGCCTGAACGCGCTTGGAGTGACTTCACGACGCAACCGTGTCACGGGATATCGCATCCCGTGACACGGTCACGACGCGTGACGCATTAGGAGCAGCCGGTGTTCGTGCCGCAGTCGCGGCACGTGTAGCAGCTGCCGGTGCGCACCATGCGGCCGCCGCAGCGGGCGCACTCGACCGCGTCCTCGAACGCGTTGAAGAGCGCCGTCTGGCCTGCCGCCGGAGCCGGGGCCGCCTCGGATGCCGCAGCCGGCGCGCCCGCCGCGTACGCGGCCGACAGCCGCGCCTTCACCTCGGGCGAGAGGATCCCGACCTCCTCCTGCTGGTCGACGGTGAGGAACTTCTTGCCGAACCAGCGGAAGATGTAGTCGACGATGGACTTCGCCACACGGATGTCCGCATCGTTCGTCGTCCCGCTCGGCTCGAAGCGCATGTGCGAGAGCTTCGAGACGTAGACCTCCGGCGGCACGCCGTACTGGAGGCCCATCGAGACCGCGATCATCAGCGAGTTCATCAGGCCCTGGAGCGTCGTCCCGTCCTTCGCGATGTCGACGAAGATGTCGCCCGGGGTGCCGTCCTCGAACAGGCCGACGTGGATGTAGCCCTCGTACTCGCCGACGCGGAACTTGCGGCCGACCTCGGTGCGGTCCTCGGGGACGCGCCGCCGCTGCGGCTTCGCCTGCCCCACGACGAGCGCCTCGATCCCGGCGAGCGAGGCCGCGCCGGTCTTGTCCTTCTGGCCCGAGAGCGGCTGGGCGACCTTGCAGTTGTCGCGGTAGATCGCGATCGCCTTCACGCCGAGCTGCCACGACTCGACGAGCAGCTGCGCCACCTCGTCGACGCTCGTCTCCTCGGGGAGGTTGACCGTCTTCGAGATCGCCCCGGAGATGAACGGCTGGACGGCGCCCATCATCTTCACGTGGCCCATGTACTGGATCGCCCGCTCGCCGATCGCGCAGTCGAAGATCGGGTAGTGCTCCGTCTTCAGGTGCGGGGCGCCGACGACCGAGTTGCGCTCGTCGATGAACGCCTCGACCTCCTGCTGCTCCGCCGGCGCGTAGCCGAGCTTCTCGAGCGCCATCGGCACGGTCTTGTTCACGATCGTGATCTCGCCGCCGCCGACGAGCTTCTTCGACTTCACGAGCGAGAAGTCGGGCTCAACGCCGGTCGTGTCGCAGTCCATCATGAAGCTGATCGTCCCGGTCGGCGCGAGCACGGTCGCCTGTGCGTTGCGGTAGCCGTGCACCTCGCCGAGGTCGAGCGCCTCGTCCCAGGCGGTGCGGCACGCGGTGAGCAGGTCGGACGGGACCGACTCCGTGTGCTCGATGTTCCCGACCGCGGCCCGGTGCTTCGCGATCACGCCGATCATCGCCGCCGCGTTCGGCCGGTAGCCCGCGAACGGGCCCATCCGGCCGGCGATCTCGGCCGACTTCCGGTACGCGCGGCCCGTCATCAGCGCCGTGATCGCGGCCGCGTACGCGCGACCCTCGTTCGAGTCGTACGGGAGCCCGCGCGACAGCAGCAGCGCGCCGAGGTTCGCGTAGCCGAGCCCGAGCTGCCGGTAGGCGACCGCGTTGCGGCCGATCTCCGGCGTCGGGTACGACGAGTAGCCGACGAGGATCTCCTGCGCGAGGAACATCGTCTCGACCGCGTGTGTGAAGGCCTCGACGTCGAGCTCCCCGTCCTCGCGCCGGAACTTCATGAGGTTCAGCGAGGCGAGGTTGCAGGCCGAGTCGTCGATGGACATGTACTCCGAGCACGGGTTCGACGCGTTGATGCGGCCCGTGTTCGGGAGCGTGTGCCAGGCGTTGATGGTCGTGTCGTACTGGACGCCCGGGTCGGCGCACTCCCACGCGGCCGCGGCGATCTGCTTCATCAGCTCGCGCGCGTCGGCGGTCTCGACGACGGTGCCGTCGGTGCGGGCGACGAGGTTCCACTCCTTGCCCTCGATCACGGCCTCCATGAACGCGTCGGTGACGCGGACGGAGTTGTTCGCGTTCTGGTACTGGATCGAGGCCCAGTCGGGCGAGTCCAGCGACATGTCGTAGCCGGCCGCCTCGAGGACACGCGCCTTGCGCTCCTCCTTGGCCTTGCACCAGATGAACTCCTCGACGTCCGGGTGGTCGACGTCGAGCACGACCATCTTCGCGGCGCGCCGCGTCTTGCCGCCCGACTTGATCGTCCCCGCCGAGGCGTCGGCGCCGCGCATGAAGGAGACGGGCCCGGAGGCGTGGCCGCCCTTCGAGAGCTGCTCCTTCGAGGAGCGCAGGCGCGAGAGGTTGACGCCGGAGCCGGAGCCGCCGCGGAAGATGACGCCCTCGCGGCGGATCCAGTCGAGGATCGACTCCATCGAGTCGTCGATCGAGAGGATGAAGCAGGCCGAGCACTGCGGCTTCTCCTCGAACCCGACGTTGAACCAGACCGGGCTGTTGAAGGAGGCCAGCTGGTGGACGAGGATGAAGCTCAGCTCGTCCTCGAAGGTCTGCGCCTCCTCGTCGCTCGCGAAGTAGCCGCCGTTGCGGCCCCAGGCGACGATCGTGTCGACGACGCGGCCGATCATCTGCTTCACGGAGCGCTCGCGGTCGGGCGAGCTGAGGCGGCCGCGGAAGTACTTCTGCGCGACGATGTTCGTCGCGGTCTGCGACCAGAACTTCGGGAACTCGACGTCCTTCTGCTCGAACGCCGGGCCGTTCTTGCCGGGGATGGTCGCGTCGCGGATCTCCCACTCGACCTCGTCGAACGGCGCCCGTCCCGGGATCGTGAAGTACCGGCGCACGCCCAGGTGCGCGGCAGCGTCGATCACCTCGTTCGTGATCTCCGTGTCCTGTGCCTCGACTGCCGCTGCTTCCTTCGCGCTGGCCATGTGCGCCCTCCCGATCGGTCCGTGCCGGCTAAAGAGTTGGGGGCGGGACCATAGATGGAGCGCCAGACAGCACCCGCGAGGCGGCTCGACTGCGCCCGTTTGCAGGGGAAATGATAGCTGCGCGAGGGCTCGCTACGCGACGGGCGGGCCGCCGTCGAAGCCCCTCCGCGCCTGGATCTTGCGGGCCACGAAGCTCGCGGCTGCAGCGCCCAGCAACAGCACTGCGAGGCCGCCCAGGACGAGCAGCGGGACGGGGATCTCGTCCGCCGACGAGGGGCGGAAGGTCTCGAGCAGGCCGCCGTCGTCGCCGCCGTCGCTGCCGGGCAGCGGCGGGGCCGCCTCACCATCGCCCTCCGTCGGATCGTCCGCCTTCGGCCCGGCCTCGTTCCCCGGGCCCGGCGGGATCGGGTCGTCCGCGTCCAGCGCGCTGCCCTTCCGGCGCGCAGCCGAGAGGAGCGCCCGCTCGAGGTCCTCGCGCGCGGTCGAGTACGCCTCGACGTCCTCCGGCAGGTTCTTGATCGCGGCGCGGTAGCAGCTGGCCGGGTAGGTGCGGTCGATCCTGCCGTCGTACCAGTCGTTGATCAGCCGCTTCCAGCACGGGGTCGCGGCGTCCGCCTGCGGTGCCGTGACGCTCGCGCCGAACGAGGCGGCGACGAGAACGAGCAAGAGTGTCAGCAGGCGTCTCGGAGTCACAACGGAGCGGCGGGACGGAGCCATCGCGGCCACCTGCCCTGCGCCAGTGTTCCTGAACCGCGTGATCCGTGCGTGATCGGCCTGTTAGGGCTTTGTAAGCCGGACGGTCGTCGCCGGTGACGTTGCTAGCGTCGCCCGATGCGCGGCGGGCTGACGGACGGGGGAACGGCCGTCGCGCGCGCCCCGCTCCCGTGGCTGCCGGTCGCGTTCGTCCCCGTCGCCCTCGTCGTGCTGGCCGGCGGCGGCTCCGATCCGGTCCGGCTGGCGTGGCTGACGCTCGTCGCGCTGGCGGCGCTCGCCGTGCTGGGGATCGCGGTCCTGCGCGGCTCGCTCGCGCCCGCGCGGCCCGGCCCCGACGCGCTCCTCCTCGTCGGCGCGCTCGCGGCGCTCGTGGCGTGGCAGGGGGTCAGCGTGCTGTGGTCGATCGAGGGTGACCGCACCTGGGAGGTCTTCAACCGCGGCCTCGCCTACCTCGCCTTCCTCACGCTCGGCTGGCTCGCGGCCGCCGCGGCCGACTCGATCCGCGCGCCGGCGGCGGCCCTGGCGGCGCTTCTCGGCACCGTCGTCGTCTGGGCCCTGCTCGGGGCGGTGATCCCCGCCCTTGGGCCGGACACCGACCGCAGCGCGCGGCTTCAGGAGCCGGTGCAGTACTGGAACGGGCTGGCGCTGCTGCTGGCCGTCTCGCTGCCGCTCTGGCTGTGGTTGGCGGCCCGGCGCGAACACGTCCCACGCGTGCGCGCGGGCGCGACGGCGATGCTCTTCCTCGCGCTGGTGGCGCTCGCGCTGACGACGTCGCGCGGCGGCGTGCTGGCGGCGCTGGCGGCGCTGGGCATCTGGCTCGCGGTCGCCCGGCCCAGGCTCGAGTCCGTCGGCGCGCTCGCACTCGCCGGCATCCCGGCCGTCGCGGTCGCGGTGTGGGCACTGCTCGGGTCGGTCATCGCCGATGCCGGGCCGCTGAACGGCGAGCGCCGCACCGACGGCGCGATCCTCGGCGTCCTCCTCGTCGTCGGCGCGGCCGGCGTGGTCGTGGCGGCCCTCCGTCTCGCGCGTCTCGCGCCGACCGACCCGGTCCGGCGCAGGATCGGGCGCGCGCTTCTCCTTGCCGGCGCCGTGGCTGCGGTCGTCGCCGTCGTCGCCGTCCTCGTCGCCGTCGACGTCGGCCAGGCGTGGGACGACTTCCGCAACCCGCCGGCGGTGCAGGTGACGACCGGCGCGGGCTCGCGTCACCGACGTGAGCTCCAACCACCGCTGGACGTGGTGGACGCAGGCGTGGGAGCTGTTCCGCGACGAGCCGTGGGCCGGCTGGGGCGCGGGGACGTTCGAGCTCGCGCGGCGGCCGATCCGCGAGGACAGCATCGCGCCGCTCGATCCGCACGACCTCCCGCTCGCCGCGCTCGCCGAGACGGGGGTCGTCGGCTTCGCGCTGCTGCTCGCGGTCGTCGCGGGCGGGGCCTGGGTCGCGGCTGCGGCGGTCTCCCGGCTACGGGACGACGAGCGGGCCGCTGCCATTGCGCTCGCGGCCGGAGCGGCCGCCTGGCTCGTCCATTCCCTCGTGGACATGCCCTGGCAGTACGCGGCCGTCACGGCGCCCGTGCTCTTCGGGCTCGGCGCGCTCGCCGCCGCCGGGCGGCCCGTGGTGCGCCGCCGCGCCGGCCGCCCGGGGCTCGCCACCGTCGCCGTCGCGGCCGGGCTCCTCGCGGTCGCCGTCTCGGTCGCGTCCCCGGCCGTGGCTCACCGGGAGAGCCAGGCCGCGTTCGATGCGCTGCTCGAAGGCGACACCGCCGGCGCCGTCGACGCCGCGAAGAACGCGCGCAGCCTCGACCCGCTCTCGGTCGAGCCGGTGATCGTCCAGGCGACCGCGGAGGAGATCCGGGGCAACCTCGACGAGGCAGAGCGCCTGTTCCGCCACGCCGTCGAGCTTCAGCCGCGCAACCCGCGGGGGTGGTACGAGCTGGGCCGCTTCGAGTTCGAGGCGCGTCGGCGGCTCGAGCCCGCCTTCGTCTACGCCGACCGCTCCTACGCGCTCGATCCACGCCCCCAGACGACGGGCGAGCTGCTCGACGCGATCCGCTCGGCGATGGAGGCCCGGCTCGACGAGGACTAGGCGCGCGCCGAGGACGAGCGCCACGTGCGCGCCGAGCAGCTGCTTCGGCGTGATCCCGTCGAGCGGCGCGACGATCCGCACCTTGAGGTCGGCGGCGAGGCGGCGGGCCTCGGCCTCGCGGCCGGGGCGGTAGAGGACGAGCGTGCGGCGGTAGTCCGACCGCGGCGCGTTGCCGACGCTGCCGACGACGTAGCCGAAGGACTTCACGCGCGCGGCGGCGGTGCCGGCGGCGCCGGCGATCCCGTTCCCGTTCAGCACGACGATTGCGGTCTCGGCGCGGGGGAGCGCCTTCGTGCTCGGCGCCGGGCGTTTCTGCGGCGCGACCGGCGTCAGCGTTCGCTCGACGGCGACCCGCTTCGCCCCGTGCGCGACCGGCTCCGCGATCGCGCCGACCGCGAGGACGAGGAGCGCCCCGAGCTCGACGACGGCAATCGCCGACGCGACGACCGCGGCCGTCTTCCAGGGACGGAGGGGGAGAGAATGCGCGTGGTCCATGCGCGGAGCGACCTGTTCGCCGCAGCCGCGTCCGTTCCTCTAGCGCGCGGAGGCCCACTCCCAGGTGCGGCGCAGCCCGGACTCGAGCGACTCGGCGGCGCGCCAGCCGAGCTCGCGGGCGCTCGTCTCCGGGTCGAGCACGCTGCGCAGCAGGTCGCCCGGCCGCGCCGGCCCGTACTGCGGGTCGGCGCCGTTGCCGGCCGTCTCGCGGCACACGGCGTAGAGCCGGTTGACGGAGGTCTCGACGCCGGTCCCGACGTTGAAGACCCCGCCGCCGTCGTGGCCCACCGCGGCGAGCGAGCGCCGCGACCACGTCGCCGACGTAGACGAAGTCGCGGGTCTGCTCGCCGTCGCCGAAGATCGTCACGGGCTCGCCGTCGCGGAGCCGGTCCATGAAGATCGCGACGACGCCGCCCTCGAGCTTCGCGAGCTGGCGCGGGCCGTAGACGTTGGCGAAGCGGAGCGCGACGTTCCGCGTCCCGTGCAGCCGGTTCCACGCCGCCAGGTACTCCTCGCCGGCCAGCTTGGACGTGCCGTACGGGGACAGTGGCGCGCGTGGATCGTCCTCGCGCGCCGGGCGCGTGCACTCGCCGTAGATCGCGCCGCCCGTGGAGCTGAAGACGAGCGGCGCCCCGGCCGCGCGGGCCGCCTCGAGCACGCGCAGCGTCCCGAGCACGTTCACCTGCGCGTCGAACTCGGGACGCTCGACGGAGGTGCCCACGTCGGCCTGCGCGGCGAGATGGAAGACCGCCTCGGGCCGCGCCTCGGCGAAGACGTCGTCGAGCGGCTCGCGAATGTCGCGCTCGTGGAAGGCGGCCGCGTCCGGGACGTTCGCGCGGCTGCCGGTGGCGAGGTTGTCGATCACGTGCACCTCGTCGCCGCGCGCGAGCAGCGCCTCGGCGAGATGCGAGCCGATGAACCCCGCGCCCCCTGTGACGACCGCTCGCACCGGCCCTATCCTAGGCCCGCCGTGTTCGTCACCTTCGAGGGAATCGACGGGTCGGGGAAGTCGACCCAGGCCGAGCTGCTCGGCGAGGCGCTCCGTGCGGAGGGGCGCGACGTCGTCCTCACGCGCGAGCCCGGCGGGACGGCGCTCGGCGAGCGCGTGCGCGAGCTGGTGCTCGACGGGCCGGAGATCTCGCCGTGGGCCGAGGCCGCGCTCTTCGCGGCGGCCCGTGCGGAGCTCGTGGCGGAGGTCATCCGGCCGGGACTCGAGCGCGGCGCGGACGTCGTCTGCGACCGCTACGTCGACTCGTCACTCGCCTACCAGGGCATCGCCCGCGGGCTCGGGCTCGACCGGGTGCTCGAGTTGAACCTCGCCGTCGTCGGCGGCCTGCTTCCCGACGCCACCTTCCTCCTGCTCGTCGATCCCGCCGACGCGCTGCGGCGGAGCGGCGCCGACCCGGACCGGATCGAGCGCGAGGGGCTCGGCTTCCTCGGCCGGGTCGACCAGGCGTACCGCGAGCTGGCCGAGGCCTTCCCGCAGCGCATCTCCGCCGTCGACGGGTCGCGCCCCGCCGACGAGATCGCGACCCTCATCCGTGGACAGCTTCGAGCGGCTGCCTGAGCAGGAGGAGGCCAAGCGCCTCCTCCGCGCGGCGCTCGCGGAGCGGCCGGCGCACGCGTACCTGCTCCACGGGCCGCCGGGGGTCGGGAAGCGGGCGGCGGCGCTGGCGTTCGCCGGGGAGTTGCTCGGCGACGCGGCGCGGGTCGAGCGGCGCACGCATCCCGACCTGTACGTGCTGGAGCCGCTCGGCGACCAGATCCGGATCGACGAGATCCGCGAGCTGCGGCGCGACCTGCACATGCGGCCGTTCGAGGCCTCGCACCGGGTGTACCTCGTCCTCGGCGCCGACCGGATGAACGAGGACGCCGCCGACGCGCTGCTCAAGGACCTCGAGGAGCCGCCGCCGTACGTGGTCGTCCTCCTCGTCGCGGACGACCTCGGGCCGCTGCCGGAGACGATCCGCTCCCGCTGCCAGCCCGTCGCGTTCCACCGGCTGTCGGAGCGGGCGATCCGCGAGGCGCTCGCGGCCCGCGCGCCGGGGCTGCCCGAGGCGGAGCAGACGGCGCTCGCCCGGGTGGCGGCGGGGCGGCTCGACCGGCTCGCGCGGCTGCTCGACGCGAAGGCGGCGGAGCGTCGCCAGGTGCTGCTCGAGGTGGCGCGGGACGTCTATCGCGACCCGGCGTTCGAGCCTGCCCGGGCGGCCGCGGCGCTGCTCGAGGGCGTCCGCGAGCACGCGGCCGAGGCCAAGGCCGCCGAGGAGGTCAAGCTCGACGGGCTCGACCTGCCCACGCGCGAGGCCGAGCAGCGGGCGCGCCGCGCCGCCTTCGGAGCGGAGCGCGAGGAGCTGCTCGCGACCCTCGAGGAGCTCGCGGCCTGGTACCGGGACCTGGTGGTCGCGGGCGCAGGCGCGCGCGAGGCGGTCGTCCACGTCGACCGGCTCGCGGAGATCGACGAGGACGGGACGCGGGAGCGGCTCCTCGGCGCCGAGCGGGCCGCGGAGCACGTGCGGGCGCTCTGGCGTCAGGTCGAGGAGTTCAACCTGAGCCCGCAGCTCGCCCTCGAGGCGCTGTTCGTCCGGCTGCGACGCGAGCTCGCGACCGGCTGAATCCGGGGCTGACCCCTGTCATGTCGATCCGGCCGCGTCGGGTCTGACCCCTGTCATGTCCGATCCGGCCACGGCCGGTGTCAGACACGAAGGGATAGGTCCCGGATCAAAACCCACCAGGTCTCGGAGCAATCGGACGGGCGGGATCGCCGCGTGCCCCGTCCAGGGGCACAGCGCATCCCGCCCGTCACGACACGCCCGTGCCGATGAGAACCGGGTTGCTGGCCGGAGCGCCCGCACCGAAGGTGCGCGCGCGCAGGCCACACGATCAGGCCCGGTCACTGCAACGAGAGACGGCCCCTCGGCCGGAGGGCGGTTCATCCGCCCGGGAGGCCACACCGAGGCCACTCGAAGCCCTCAGGCAGAAGGAGGGGGCCTGTGGGGGAACCATGGGTTCCCCCACACGAATTACACTCGTTCGAGGGATACGGATCCGTCGAATCTCGCCGAGGATCGGACGGGACGCACTCGTGCGTTTCGCCGCCAACGCAGGGAGGAGGGACTTGGCCGCAGTCCCGGACGTCGGTCGCGCCACCCGAGTCGAATCGCAGGTCGCCCCGGAGGCGACGGCGACGCAGGACCTGTACGAGCGCTACTCCGGACAGCTGCTCGGCTACTGCTTCAACAAGCTCGGCAGCCGTGAGGAGGCCGAGGACGCCGTCCAGCAGACGTTCCTGAACGCGTTCCGGGGCCTGAAGCGCGGGATCGTCCCGGAGGCCGAGTCGGCGTGGCTGTTCAAGATCGCCGAGAACGTCTGCCTCACCCGGCGGCGCTCCTCGTTCCGGCGCGGCCGGGTCGAGACGCCCGGCGACATCCAGGCGCTGCAGGAGTACGTCGCCGCGCCGCAGCAGATGGGCACCGACGAGCTGATCCAGTTGCAGAAGGCACTCGTCGGGATGCCCGCGACGCAGCGCAAGGCGATCCTCCTCCGTGAGTGGCAAGGGCTCTCCTACCGCGAGATCGCCGATGAGATGGGGCTCACCCAGCCGGCGGTCGAGACGCTGATCTTCCGCGCGCGGCGGTCGCTGGCCGAGGGGCTCGAGCGCCCGGAGGAGCGGACGACGCTGCTTGCGCGGCTCCGCCACGGCCTCGACCTGGCCTCGCTCGCCGGAGCCTTCAAGGCGCTGCTCGCCGGCAGCGCGGCCGCGAAGGCGGTCGCGACGACCGCGGCGGCCGTGACCGTCGCCGGCGCCGTCGTCGCCGCAGCGCCCGAACCGCGTGGGCACGAGGCCCCGCGGGCCTCGCTCCAGCCCGGGGCGAAGGCCGCCGCGACGAGCGAGCGACGCGCGCACGCGCCGCCGTCGTCCCGACCCGTGCCGAATCGGGCCGCGCCGACGCGACGCCTCGCGTCGCGGCCCCGGCCCGCACGAGCCGCCCGGCGGCGTCGTCCGACGCCACGGCCTCGCAGCCACAGCCTGCGGCGGGGACGGCGCACGAGGATGAGACGCCGTCCGCGCCCGCGACTCCGCCGGCCGCAGAACCGTCGGCAGCGGCACCGACGCACGCGTCCGCTTCTGCGCAGCAGCGCTCCGCGAGCGGCGACGCCCCGAGCGGCAAGGCTCGCGCCCTCGGGAAGGACATGGGCAAGGCGCCCGCCGACAAGCCGACTCCCGCCAGCGCGCCCAAGGCCGCGCCGGAGACGGCCAAGGCGAACGGCCCCGAGGCCAAGCCCGACGCCGCGGCGCCCGAACCCGGCCCGCCGGCGACCTCCGAGCTCCCGCCCTCCGCCCAGGCCGGCGGCGCGGAGCAGGCCGAGGCGAAGCTCGAGAAGCCGGAGAAGCTCGAGAACGAGTCGCAGGGGCTCGCGAAGGGCAAGGCCTAGCCGAGCCTGCGCCGCCCGCGCCGGTTCGTCCCGCTCAGGCGAGGGCGGCCCGAGACGCGCTCCGCCAGGTCCTCTCCGATCGTCACCGCGGCGTCGTCGACGGTGCCTCGATCTCGTCGCGTACAGACGCTGAGTGCGCCGTAGGAACTTCCTGAGCGCGCATGACCCTATGACGGATCGGCATGAACCGGCGCCCGTCGTGCTCGTCTCACTCCATACAACCGACCACCACGCAGCGTCTCCCCGCCGGGCAGGGCGCGGCGCCGTCGACCTTGGGCGGCCGCCGGCCCGCGGCGTTCCCCTCACAGCGAAGCCTCTCGTCTGCGGCGCAACCGCGGCGTCGCGCCCTGCCCGAGGAGACCACGCGAAAGGAGTGACGATGCGGAGAGCGATCCTCGTGACGCTCGCGGCGGGTGCGCTGACCGCGCTCCTCGCCGCACAGGCGACGGCCGCCCAGGCCCCGCGCAAGGGCGGCACGCTGAAAGCCATGTTCGCGACGGACGTCGACTTCATCGACCCGTCGCTCGCGTACTACGCGCACTCGTGGGAGATCATGGGCGCGACCGGCGCCAACCTCCTCCGCTTCGTGGACGCCGAGGGCTCGGCCGGCTCCCGGATCGTCCCCGAGGTGGCGGCCGCGTTCCCGCGCGTGTCCGCGAACGGCCGCACCTACACGTTCACGCTCCGGCGCGGCTTCCGCTTCTCGAACGGCAAGGCGGTGACGGCGCAGAACTTCGCGTACGCGATCGACCGCGCCCTCAACACGCAGCAGCAGTCGCCGGCCGGCCCGTTCATGGCCGACATCGTCGGCGCCCAGGCCGTGCTCGACGGGAAGGCCCGGCACGCGTCCGGCGTCGTCGTCACGAACGGCGGCTACGGGCTCCGGATCACGCTCTCGCGGGGGGCGCCGGACATCCTCACCCGCCTCGCGATGCCGTTCTTCCAGGCGATCGACACCGCGGTGGGGATCCAGCCGCAGGGCGCGAAGGCGCCGCTGCACTCCGCGGGGCCGTACTACGTGTCCGCGTGGACGCCGAACACGCGCCTCATCCTGAAGCGCAATCCGTACTACAAGCGGAACAAGTTCGCGACGCGCGCGGCGAACATCGACTCGTTCGAGTTCGACGCCAACATCGCGCTGCCGGCGCAGGTGCTCCGCATCCGCGCGGGCCAGTCCGACTACGGCGCCGAGGGCGTCGACCCGGCCGCGCACGCCGACCTCGCACGGCAGTTCGGCGTCAACCGTCGGCAGTACCAGGTCCGGCAGATCCCGGTCACGTACTTCATCTCGATGAACACGACCCGGGGCCTCTTCCGCGACCCGAACGTCCGCAAGGCCGTGAACCTCGCGATCGACCGCCAGGCGATCCTCGTCCAGCGCGGCTACCTGGCCGGCAAGCGCGCCGACCAGATCCTCCCGCCGGGGATCCCCGGCTTCCGCGACTTCCAGGCGTGGCCGCTCCGCTTCACCGAGGCCAACCTGAACCGCGCGAAGCAGCTGATGCGGGGCCGCACGACCGACGCGCTCATGCTCGCCGGCAACCGCGGCGCCAGCCTGACGATCCCGCAGATCGTCAAGTTCAACCTCGCGAAGATCGGGATCAACATGGACACGCGGCACCTGGCGACGGGGCCGCTGTCCGCCACCGCGGGCCGCCGCGGCGAGCCGTTCGAGTTCTACCTCGGCGGCTGGCAGGCGGACTATCCGGATCCCAACAACTTCCTGGACGTGCTCCTCAACGGGAACAACATCCACGAGGCGAACAACAACAACCGGGCGTACTTCAACGTCCCGGCGGTCAACCGCAGGCTCGAGGCTGCCTCGCAGCTCTCGGGCGCCAAGCGGTACGACGCGTACGCGAAGCTCGACCGCGACATCACGACGCAGCACGCGCCGTGGGCCTCGCTCTCGTACGCGAACAACCGCGACTTCCTCTCGGCCCGGGTCGGGTGCTACTCGTACCACCCGACGTACTCGTTCAACCTCGTGACTGCCTGTCTGACTCGGTAGTTACGTGACGGGTGGGGGCGGCGGCCCGCGCGAGTGTCGCCGCCCCCGCAAACCTTGCGACTGCCCCGTCGTCTAACCGGTAGAGTCCTGCGGCCCTCGCGGCGGAGAACCCCATGTTCAGATACCTGATCAGACGCCTTCTGTGGGCGGCCGTCCTCTTCATCGCCGTGACGCTCGTCACGTTCGTCATCTTCTTCATCACGCCGTCCGACCCGGCCAAGCTCGTCGCCGGCCGCGGCGCGACCGAGTCGGACATCGAGCGCGCCCGCAAGTTCATCGGCCTGGACGACCCGGTGCCGATCCAGTACCTGAACTACCTGAAGCGCCTCGTCATCGACCAGAGCCTCGGCTTCTCGTTCGCGACGCGGCAGGACGTCAACGACATCGTCTTCGCCGCGGCGCCGGTCACCGCATCTCTCGTCTTCGGCGGCGCGATCCTCTGGATGATCGTCTCGCTGCCCGTCGGCGTCTTCTCGGCGCTGAGACCCCGGTCCCTCTTCGACCGCGTCGCCATGACCTTCGTGCTCATCGGCGTCTCGGCGCATCCGGTGTGGATCGGCCTGATCTTCGCCTACTTCTTCGGCTATCGCTGGGGTGACGTCACGCACTTGCCCATCACGGGCTACGCGGAGTTCTTCAGTCCCGCGACCGCGGAAGGCGGTCCTCTCGAGTGGTTCCGCCACATGATCCTGCCGTGGTGCACGTTCGCCCTGCTGTTCTCGGCGCTGTACGTGCGCATGATCCGGGCGAACGTGATGGAGACCATGAACGAGGACTACGTGCGGACCGCGCGCGCGAAGGGCGCGCCGGAGTCGACCGTCCTCCGCTCGCACATCCTCCGCAACGCGATGCTGCCGGTCGTGACGATCCTCGGCATGGACATCGGGCTCGCGCTCGGCGGCGCGATCTTCACCGAGAGCGTCTACTCGCTGCCCGGGCTCGGCGCGATGGCCGTCCGCTCGATCGAGAACCTCGACCTGCCCGTGACGATGGGCATCGTCGTCTTCGCCACGATGGCGGTGATCGTCTTCAACCTCGTGGTCGATCTGCTGTATGCGGTGATCGACCCGAGAATCCGCCTGGACTAGCCCGGACTCCGGCTCAGAGCAGCCAGATCAGGCGGCGGGGCGGGGTCCCTCGCGCTTGGGCGACGTGCCGCGCGGAGATCGGGCGCGGACGTGCGCGGCGAAGAGGCGGGTGCGAACCTCCGCCTCGTCTGCGTCGAAGCGGAGGAGGTATCCGCGCGCCTGGAGTCGCTGGACGATCAGCTCGTCGACACCCAGACGCGCGGCGATTGTGCGCGGATCGGTCGTCATCAGTGGCGGTAGGCCGGTCGGTTGCGCACGCCGTGGCGTACGACGATCGCGACCCTCCACGCGATCTTGCGAATCCCGTCACGCTGGGGATCGCGTGGGAGTTGCCGCGCCCGCCGGTATTCCTCCGCCAGGTGCGCCGTCCGTTCGTGGGCGAGCGCGATGCGTGCGTGATGGTCGATCATCGGGACCTCCTCTCGGTGCCGAAACCCTCCCGCCTCGCGGTCATGCGCCACTCATGGCGCGGTCATCTGGTCAGCCCGATCGCGCTGCACTCGTGATCGGTGTTACAACCGATGCGTGGAATTCCGTCTGCTCGGACCGCTCGAGGTACGGGACGACCGCGGAGTGAAGTTGACCTTGCCGCACGGGCAGCAGCGCGCCCTGCTCGCGGCGCTGCTCGTCCATGCGGGCGAGGTGGTGGCGACGGACCGGCTCATCGACGAGCTGTGGGGGGAGCGGCCGCCGCCCACGGCCGTCGGCTCGCTCCAGAACGCCGTCTCGCAGCTTCGCCGGCTGATCGGCTCCGAGCTCCTGCAGACGCGGCCGCCCGGTTACATGCTCGACGTTTCGTCCTCCGCGCTGGACGTCCGTCGCTTCGAGCAGCTTCTCGGTGACGCTGCGTCGAAGGAGCCGTCGGTCCGTGCGGCCGCCCTGCGCGAGGCGCTGGCGTTGTGGCGTGGTCCGGCGCTCGCGGACTGCGACGAGCCGTTCGCACGAAGCGAGGCCGAGCGCCTCGACGCACTGCGCCTGACCGCGAACGAGGAGCGGATCGAGGCCGAGCTCGAGCTGGGGCGGCACACGCTCTTCGTCGCCGAGCTGGAGGCCCTGTGCGCCGAGCACCCGCTGCACGAACGCTTGTGGCGTCAGCTCGCGCTCGCGCTGTACCGATCCGGGCGCCAGGCGGACGCGCTCGCGGCGTGCCGGGAAGCGCGGAGCGCACTCGACGAGCTGGGACTCGAGCCGTCACGGGAGCTCCGTGAGCTTGAGCGGGACATGCTCCGGCAGAGCCCGCGGCTCGCAGTACAGGCGGCCGCCGTCGAGGAGGAGCAGGAGCCGGACGTGGGCGAGCGCCGCGTCGTCTCGGTCCTTGCCGCCGACCTCCCAGACGACGACGATCCTGAGGCGCTGCGGGCGACGGTGCAGCGGGTGTTCGACGCGGCGGCCGCCGTGGTCGGCCGCCATGGCGGCACGATCGAGCGTTTTGGCTCTGAAGGGCTGACCGCCGTGTTCGGCGCTGAGGAGAGCCACGAGGACGACGCGATGCGCGCCGTCCGCGCCGCAGTTGAGCTGCATACCCAGACCGCGGTCCCAGTCGGAGTCGCGACCGGCGAGGCCGTCGTCGCGGACGAGCCCCACGTCACCGGCGCGGCGTTCGCGCGCGCCGCCGCCCTCGCGCGTTCGAACACCGGCGTGGTCGTGGATCGACGCACGCACGATCTCGTCCGCGACGGGGTCACAGTCGACGGCGTCACCCCGGCGACCCGTGTCGTGGACGTACGGCCGGGACGGCCCGACGCGCGCGCCGACGTCCCGCTTGTCGGCCGCGAATCCGAGCTCGCGCAGTTGCGCGCAGCCTTCGCCGCTGCGGCCTCCGAGCGTCGCTGCGTCTCGGTGGTCGTGGTTGGCGAGGCGGGGATCGGCAAGTCGCGCCTTGCCCGGGAGCTCGCGGGCTCTGTCGACGCGTCGGTACTCGTCGGACGCTGCATCGCGTACGGCGAGGGGGCGACGTTCCTGCCGCTCGTCGAGGCGCTCGCAGGGGTGGATCCAGCGGCGTTGCTCGACGCGGACGAGAACGCGTCGCTGGTCGCGAAGCGCGTGGCCGAGCTCACCCGGGAAGGGCGAGGTCCGAGCTCGCTCGGGGAGTCCTACTGGGCGGTGCGCCGCGTCCTGGAGGCGCTCGCCGGCCGTGCTCCCGTCGTGTTGCTGCTCGACGACGTCCACTGGGCCGAGCCGGCGTTGCTCGATCTGGTCGAGTACCTGGACATGCGTGTGCGGGAGGCGCCGCTGCTCGTCCTGTGTCTTGCGCGGCCGGAGCTGCTGGAGCAGCGGCCGGGCTGGACGCGTCGCGCACTGCCGCTCGGGCCGCTTACCGACGACGACTCGCGCGCCGTCGTCGCGGGCACCGCGGGCGGGCTGGGCGAGGAGGGGCGTGAGCGAATCGTCGCCGTCGCCGAGGGCAACCCGCTCTACGCGCAACAGCTCGCGGCCTTCGCCGCGGAGTCGGGCAAGGCGCTCGAGCCCGGCGCCATGCCCGCGACTCTCGAGGCGGTGCTCGCGGGCCGCCTCGCCCGCCTCGATCCTGGCGAGCGCTTCACCCTTCAGTGCGCCGCGGTCGTCGGACGCGAGTTCTCCCGTGGCGCCGTCGCGGCGCTCGTGCCGCCGGACCGTGCGGTCGACGCGCATCTGCTCGCCCTTGCTCGGCGCGGCTTCATGCACCCCTCGGCCGAGCTGCTCTCGGGCGACGACGCGTATCGCTTCGACCACGTCCTCCTCCGAGACGCGGCCTACGCGACGCTCACCAAGGCACACCGCGCCGACCTGCACGAACGTGTCGCGACGTGGCTCGACCGCGACGGCGCCGGCGACGACATCCTCGTCGGCTACCACCTCGAGCGTGCCGCGTTGCTCCACCGCGATCTCGGGAATCCCGCCGAGGCTCTCGCGGCCGCCGCCGGGGATCGTTTGGGATCCGCGGGCACTTGGGCGTGGTTGGGCTCAGGCGACGGACCGGCCGCACTGAACCTTCTCGGACGTGCCGCAGGGGTCCTGCCGCCGGGCACGCGGCGAGCGGAGATCTACTTTGAACGGGCGATCGTCCTGCACGCGGTGGGAGCTACGGGCGACGCGGGCAGAAAACACGAAGCGGCTGCACTCGACGATGCAGCCGCGGAAGCAGTGGCCTTCGGAGGCATTCGGATTGACGTACGAGTTCGTCTGGAGCAGGCGAACATGGCCATGGAGCAGGGACGCCTTTCCCCGGACGAGTTCCTTGGTTGGGCGCCCGTTGCAATCTCCGCGCTGGAGGCCGAAGGCGACCACCGTGGCCTTGGACGCGCCTGGACCACTGTCAGCTTTGCACACGGGCTCCGTGGCGAGATGGAAGCTTTGGGTCGGGCTGCGGCGCGGGCCACGCATCACTACGGGCTCTGCGGCTACTCGACGCACGATGCGCTCGGATTCGAGGCTGAGGCGTTGTTCTACGGGTCGATTCCCGTCGATGAGGCGACACGTGAAGCGCACCGGCTTCTCGACGAGACAGTCGATCGGCGATCAGAGGCTCGCGTCGGCACGCGCCTGGGAGCACTCCACGCAATGGCCGGCCGGTTCGACGAGGCTCGGCGCCTCGCCGCATACGGGCAGACCGTGTACGAGGAACTCGGGCTTGCTCGTCCGTTCGCGGTCGCGCTCGCACCGTTCTGCATGGAGATCGAGCGTCTTGCCGGCGATCTCGACGCGGCGGCGTCAGTCGGCCGGAGAAGCGTCGATGTGCTCCTCGGGTTCGGTGCCGGGGGAAACGCGGCGACGCAGGCGGCCGCGCTCGCCGTGGTAGAGCTCGCACGCGGAAACGCCAGCGACGCTGGGCGTCTTCTGACCATCGTGAAAGCGAACGTCGCCGAGTACGACGTGCTGCCCAACGCCTGTCGCCTTGGCATCGAGGCGCGATTGCTGGCTCGCCGCGGACGTCGTGCGGCCGCCGAGTCGGACGCGCGTGAGGCCGTTCGGCTCTTGGCCGGAACGGACGCCGTATGCGAACGCGCTCAGGCCTCGCTCGCGCTCGCCGAGGTGCTCGCCCTCGGCGGCCGTCACGACGAGGCGCGTAAGGCCGCGGCCGAGGCCGAACGCCTTCTCGCGGCGAAAGGAAGCGTGGCCGGCATTGCTCGGCTTCGCGAGCAATTGGCCGCCGCCGTGCCCTCCTGACGATTCACTCGGCGATCACCGCCAGCTCATCAAGGCCGCGCGACCTCGACGGTCAGCGGTCCCGGCCGGCCGCGGCGCGTGACGCGCAGCACGAGCGCGCGTCGTCCGCAAATTGCTGGATCCTCCTTTGGTGCCGCCGACACGCGCGGACGGCGCTCACGCGCCGGTCATCCGGCGGTCACGAGGGCGAGGAAGATCCTTCGGGCGGGTCCTATTCGCCTCCGCCGAGGTGGCGGGCCAGTGCCGCCAGCCGGTCGTCCCAGGCGTCTCCGACGCGCTCGATCCAGGCCGTGGCCTCGTCGAGCGGCGCCGGCGTGAGCCGGTAGCGTGTCTCGCGGCCCGCGCGTGACGGCGCGACGAGGCCCGCGTCCGCGAGCGCGGCGAGGTGCTTCGAGACCGCCTGCCGCGTGACCGGGAGCTCCGAGGCGAGCTCGGTCGGGGTCGCGCTCTCGCGTGTCGCCAGCGCCTCCACCAGGAAGCGGCGGTGCGGGTCGGCGAGGGCGGCGAAGACGCGGCCCGGGTCGCTCACCACACGGCGACGGCCGCGAGCGCCTGCACCTCGAGCCCGACGGCCCACTCGCCCGCGAGCGCCGACGCCGTCTCGACCACGCGGAGGCGCGTGCCCTGCTCCGCCTCCTCGAGCGCGATCGTCACGTGCGACTCGGCGCCGTCCCCGTCCGTCCAGGCGAAGCCGAGGCGCTCGCCCGGGACGATCTCGTCGACCGTCGCGTGACGGGTCTCGCCGTCGTCCCAGCGGAAGACGCCCCGGCCGCCGGGTCGCGCGTCGAGCTCGACGTCGTTGGCAAACCACTCGGAGAGCCGCTCGGGATCGGTGAGCGCCTCCCACACCTCCGCCGGCGCGGCCGGCAGGACGATCTCGCGCCTGACCTCCACGGCTCCTCCTTTCGCAACCGTTCGGTTGCGTATAATGCGCAACTGTCGAGTTGCACTCTACCGGGAGGCCCCGATGCACGTCCTGCCGATGGTGATCGAGACGGACGGCCGCGTGGAGCGGTCGTTCGACATCTACTCGCGTCTGCTCCGCGAGCGGATCGTGTTCCTCGGGACGGAAGTCGAGGAGGGGATCGCGAACTCGATCTGCGCCCAGCTCCTGTTCCTCGAGGCCGAGGACCCGGACGCAGACATCTCGCTCTACGTCAACTCGCCCGGGGGCTCGGCGTACGCGGGCATGGCGATCTACGACACGATGCAGCACGTCCGGCCCGACGTCCGCACCGTCTGCGTCGGGATGGGCATGTCCGCGGGCGCGATGATCCTCGCGGGCGGCGCGCCGGGGAAGCGTTTCGCGCTCCCGAACGCGAAGGTGATGATCCACCAGGGCTCCGCCGGGTTCCGCGGCACGCCGGCGGACATCCAGATCCAGGCCCGCGAGGTCCTCGACCTGACGCAGCGGATGGCGGAGATCATCGCCCTCCACAGTGGCCACTCCGTCGACGAGGTGATGCGCGACATCGACCGCGACCGGTTCATGAGCGCGGAAGAGGCCGTGGAGTACGGGCTCCTCGACGCGGTGCTGAACGGGGCGGGAGACCGGCTCGAGCCGGCCCCCCGTCCCGGGGAGAAGGTCGACCGCTAGGGGAAGCGGAAGACCCGCGGTGCCGTCGCTCGCTCCCGCGAATCGACCTTCCACCGCCTCGAGGCCCTGGCCACGGCCAACTACACCGTGACCGAGCAATGCGCCGACGGGTCGTCCGCGACCACGCTCGTGACCGTGATCAGCGGGCACGAGGAGGAGTCCCAGGGACGGCGAGGCGACGCTCGACTCCGACTTCCTGACGGTGCTCCTGCGCGGGTTCGACTGCGCCGGCACGTTCCTCAGCGACCGCGGCAGCGGGACCGGCGAGTTCGCCTTCTCGCCGTCGCTCCAGCAGGCGAGCGTGCAAGGCACGGTCACGACCCGCGACGGCCGCGACGTCGCCGTCCACGTCGCCTGAACCGGAACCGGCCCGCTGGAGTCGACGAGCAACACGACGACGTTCCCCGGCTTCACCGGCCACTTCAAGGGCAAGGTCCGCGACGCGGTCGCGACCGGCACGGTTGTCGTGGACGGCGAGACGCTGTCGACGGCACCACCACGAACGCCGAGATCGAGACGCTCGAGGACACGAACGTCACGACCGGGTCCGGGTGAGGCGGCGCGGCTGGCGCTACACTCGACGCGGTCGGCCGACGTAGCTCAGTTGGTAGAGCACTTCACTCGTAATGAAGGGGTCCGCGGTTCGAGTCCGCGCGTCGGCTCAGAAGAAAGCCCCGCTCACGCGGGGCTTTCGCTTTCTCCGATGGCAACGCGCAAGGTGAGTGGGCAACGCACAGGGCAACGCAGGCGCCCGAGCCGCCTGACACCGCTGAAAGAGACCAGGTGCGATCCGCTTCCGCTTTCTGAACCCGAAGCCCATCGGCGTCGGTTGTAACAGCGCGAGCGCCTGCTGGAAAGGCCGACCTCACGCATCCGTATGGAGGGCTGGCAACGACCCCGCTCGCGCCCGCCGCTGGGTCGTCGCCTCACAGGATTCGCAGGGGCGGCGCGGCCGCACGCCGCCCCCGCGAATCGCCGCGATCTGGTCCTACGCTGGTGTGGCCGCCGCCGTGGCCACTCCCGGCCGCGGCAACGCCGGCGCCGGTTGGCGGCGGCGGAGTGCGCCGCCGGAGGCGAGGACGATGAAGCCGATGCCGCTGAGCAAGAGGGCGATGCCGACGACGATGCCGAACAGCGCCATCTGCTCGGCCATATAGCTGACATTGAGCGCGGTCGAAAGCGCGGTCGCGGTCACCCATGTTTCGCGGGCACCGTTGGAGACCGGGTTCCCGCTAGCGTCCTTCAGGGCGGCCGCCTCGTCACTCGTGCCGGCCGGGTTCTCCGGATCATCGGCGGAGACGAAGCGCCCCATCTGCGCATACGTCAGCCCGCCCGCGCCCTCGAGCGCGTGCTCACGCATCACCTGCGCGAATGCCCGCGCCTGCTCGCCGGTCTTCACCGGCTGCTCGGCCCACTCGGCGGCGTACTTCGCGACCGCCGGATCGTCGGCGGCGCCAAAGCTGATCTGCTCCTGGCTGAGGCTGTTTCGCACAGTGGTGCGGCCGTCAACGCCCATGTAGATCGCCGCAGCACCGAACATCACGAGCGCCACCCCGGCGATGATGCCGCCCAGGTTGAATAGTTTCCTCATGTCACTCCCTGTCTCGAACGGTCGGGAGAGGAGGAAAGCTCCCCCTCTACACCAGAGCCCGTTTGGGAGTCGGCAAACCCTGTCCGACGGCTACCGCGCGAGGTCTAACGCACTCCCACTATCGCACAGATTGTGACAACCTGCACAAAACGTGTGTTACCGCTGGGACTAGAAGCCGAGGCTGCCGCCCTGCAGCAAGGCGATCAGCTCGTTCCGTGACGGGAGGAATGCACCGCCCGCCAGCCGCTTTCCCTGCACGTCGGTGTATGTGCGCTCGTCCGCCGAAAGGTCGACCGGCAGCATCTGCTCCCTGCCGACCGCACCGTACGGCGCGTAAGCGGCGACGTGATCGTCGGGCCGGCCGCGCCCGGCTTCTCGGCGTCCGTTGCACTGAGCAGGTCGCCCCCGATGCCGGACGGGCGACTCCGCTCACACGGGCTTTCGCTTTCTCGCGTGGCAACGCAAGGCGCGTGCTCCGCGTCGAGTTCGTGCAATCGAATCTCGCCGGCGACGCCTGAGGTTCCTGGGCTAGAGTGGTAGGAACGAAAGGCGAGTACCGGTTGGCGCTCCGCGCCCTCCTGACCCGTCGGGTGGGGGTGCTCGTTTCGATGACATCTGGTGTTCACACGAACCGCGGCAGCGCCGTGAAAGACGACGACACCTCGACCGGCCTGAACCTGTTCCTGAAAGAGATCGGCAGGATCGACCTCTTGACCGCCGCCCAGGAGGTCGAGCTGTCGAAGCGGATCGAGCGGGGCGACATGGGCGCGAAGCGCCAGATGGTGGAGGCGAACCTGCGCCTGGTCGTTTCGATCGCAAAGCGGTACCGCAACCAGGGGCTGCCGTTCGTCGACCTGATCCAGGAGGGGTCGATCGGCCTCGCCCGCGCGGCCGAGAAGTTCGACCACCGCAAGGGCTTCAAGTTCTCGACGTACGCGACGTGGTGGATCCGGCAGGCGGTTGCGCGCTCGCTCGCGGACAAGGCGCGCACCATCCGCATGCCGGTCCACGTGGTCGAGAAGCTCAACAGCATCGTGCGTGTCGAGCGCGACCTGCGCGTCCGGCTCGGGCGCGAGCCGCATTCGGCCGAGATCGCCGGCGCCCTCGACTTCACCGTCGCCGAGGTCGATGTGATCCGCGGCTATGACGTGGCGCCGCTTTCACTCGCGTCACCGGTCGGGGAGGGCGACGCGGAGTTCGGCGACTTCCTCCCGGACGATTCGACACCCCTGCCGGACGAGGAGGCCGAGACGGCCCTCCGGAAGGAGGCGCTGCTGAAGATCCTCGGCTCGCTGTCGCCGCGCGCGCGTCACATCCTCGAGCTCCGGTACGGCTTGCTGGGGCAAACCCCGATGACGTTGGACGAGATCGGCCGCATGTACGACGTCACACGCGAACGGATCCGCCAGATCGAGAGCCGCAGCTTGAAGGCACTCAGCCGGCTTGCCGACGCGGAGGCCCTGCGCCAAGCGACGTGATGCCGGCCGAAAACCCTCGACTGTAGGTGGGGTAGTGAGCGTGGAGGCGTACCTCATCGACCGCCTCCGGTGCCGACTCACACACGTCGAGTGCCTCCAAGTCACGCCCGCGTCAGCCTGTCCCATGACCGTCGCCGTTCTCGGCTCAGCCAGCACAATGTCGGCGGAGAGTCGCACTGGCCGGAGAAGAAGGCCGGCCCTCTGGCCGGCCTTCTCTCGTCGAGTGCTGCCCTACATCATGTCGCCCATGCCGCCCATGCCGCCCATGCCGCCCATGCCGGCACCGGCGGTCTGCGGCTCGGGCGCCTCGGCGACGATCGCCTCGGTCATGAGGATGTTCTTCGCGATCGAGGCGGCGTTCTGCAGCGCCGAGCGGGTGACCATCGTCGGGTCGATGATGCCGGCCTTGACGAGATCCTCGACCTCGCCGGTGTCGACGTTGAGGCCGTGGCCCTTGGGGGCTGTGCGAACCGTGTTGACGACGACCGAGCCCTCGAGGCCCGCGTTCGCCGCGAGCTGGCGAAGCGGCTCCTCGAGCGCGCGGAGGATGATCTGCGCACCCGTCCGCTCGTCAGGGTCCCCAAAGCCATCGAGCTTGATCGACTTGACAGCGTTCAGGAGCGCGACGCCGCCGCCGGGGACGATGCCCTCCTCGAGGGCCGCCCGCGTGGCCTGCAGCGCGTCCTCGACGCGGTGCTTCTTCTCCTTCATCTCCGTCTCGGTCGCAGCGCCGACCTTGACCACGGCGACGCCGCCGGCCAGCTTCGCGAGCCGCTCCTGGAGCTTCTCGCGGTCGAAGTCCGAGTCGGTGTTCTCGATCTCCGACTTCAGCTGCTTGATCCGCGACTTGATCGCCTCGGAGTCGCCCGCGCCGTCGATGATCGTGGTCGAGTCCTTGTCGACGACGACCTTGCGCGCGCGGCCGAGCTGGTTCAGCTTCGTGTTCTCGAGCTTGAGGCCCATCTCCTCGGTGATCACCTCGGCGCCGCCGAGGATCGCGATGTCCTCGAGCATGCGCTTGCGGCGGTCACCGAAGCCCGGCGCCTTGACCGCGACGGCCGTGAACGTGCCGCGGAGCTTGTTGACGACGATCGTTGCGAGCGACTCGCCCTCGACGTCCTCCGCCACGATCAGCAGCGGCCGGCCGGCCTGGATGACCTGCTCGAGCACCGGCAGGATGTCCTTGACCGCCCCGATCTTCTGGTTCGCGACCAGGATGTACGGGTCGTCGAGCACGGCCTCCATCCGCTCGGCGTCGGTGATCATGTACGGCGACAGGTAGCCCTTGTCGAACTGCATGCCCTCGGTGAACTCGAGCTCGAGGCCGAAGGTCTGGCCCTCCTCGACGTTCACCACACCGTCCTTGCCGACCTTGTCGATCGCGTCCGCGATCACGTCGCCGATCTCGCGCTCGCGCGCCGAGATGGTGGCGACCCGGGCGATGTCCTCCCTGCCGTCGATGTTCTTCGACTGCTTGTTCAGGTCCTCGACGACCGCTTCGACGGCCTGCTCGATCCCGCGCTTGAGGCCCATCGGATTCGCGCCCGCGGCCACGTTCTTGAGGCCCTCACGGACGATCGCCTGGGCAAGCACGGTCGCGGTCGTGGTGCCGTCGCCGGCGACGTCGTTCGTCGCCGTCGCGACCTCACGCACCAGCTGCGCACCCTGGTTCTCGAACGCGTTCTCGACCTCGATCTCACGCGCGATCGTGACGCCGTCATTCGTGATCGTCGGCGCGCCGTAACGCTTGTCGAGCACGACGTAGCGCCCCTTCGGGCCAAGAGTGACCTTGACCGCATCGGCAAGGATGTTCACGCCGCGCTCGAGCGCGCGCCGCGCATCCTCGTTGAACTTCAGCTCCTTGTGAGCCATGACTCTCTCCTAACTCGGTTGGTCTCTCTAGGCCTTCGCACCGACTGGCTCGCGGTCGCCGACGACCTTCGCGAGAACGTCCGACTCGCGAAGGATCAGGACCTCATCGGTGCCGAGTCTGATCTCGGTCCCGCCGTACTTGGAGAAGATGATCTCGTCACCCTCCTCCAGGTCCATCTTGATGTACTCGCCGTCCTCGTCCCGCGGGCCGGGGCCCACGGCGAGGACGCGCCCGCGCTGCGGCTTCTCCTTCGCCGTGTCGGGCAAGACGATGCCGCCAACCGTCACTTCCTCCTCCTCGAGAACCTCGACGATCAGGCGGTCACCAAGTGGCTGCAGATTCATCACAAGCCTCCCTCTCTCGTACTCCGAAGATCTGGATTTGCGACGCGCGTTGGCTCTTCTGGGGAACTTTGGCGGTCGCAAACCCTGAGGTTGTCGGGCACGAACCGCTCAGGTTCGCGGCCGTCGCGATCGCGCCGTAGTCAAGGCAAGACGCGGGCGCGCGGCCGCGCCGCCCACCTCCACGGCGTCCGCGCTGCGACGCTCGCCCGTGTTCCGGATGATCGGCCGCTCCTCTGGCAGCAGCGCGCCCCCTTCTCCTTCCCAGGCTTGCACCGCTGCCCGCTTGATCGCCGCGGGCCGCGCGCGCTCGAGCTGCTCGACCCCCCTCACCGCCCGGAAATTCAGCCAGCGCGGATCGAAAGGCCCGTGCTTTCGCGAGTGTTGGATCGTCCTCGTCATGACGGTGCGCGCGGGGAGAGCTTCATTTCTGGGTCCTTCCCTCAGCCTGAGCTTCATCGCCGGCACGGACAGACGCCGGCCTTGCTCCGACCTTCGCTGGTGAGGGCGGACCGTCCGCGGGGCCGACTGCTTCTGGCCGGCGGAGGAGTTTGCTGCGCCGATCACGGCGCCGCACGGCACCAAGTCTAGCTGGTTCCACGCTCACCGGCTCCGCGAGCTACATTGAACAGTTGCCGTGATCGAGGACGAGATTCACCATCTGCGTGTCCTGATCGCGAACGAGCGGCGTGACCGGCTCGAGTTGCTCGCCCAGGTCGTCGCCGGGCTCGGACACGAGGTGATCGCCCGGGAGATCGAAGTCGGCGAGGTCGGCGCGGTGACCGCGCGAGAACGGCCCGATGTCGCGCTCGTGGGACTCGGCCTCTCCTCAGAACACGCGCTCGAGCTGATCGCGAAGATCGTCCACGAATCAGCCTGTCCCGTGATCGCACTGCTTTCTGCCAGGGACCCCGCCTACGTCCACGAGGCGGCCAAACGCGGCGTCTTCGCCTACATCGTCGACACCACACCTGAGGAACTGCAGAGCGCGATCGACATCACCCTGCAGCGTTTTGCCGAGTACCACAGCCTTCAAGGAGCCTTCGGGCGCCGGGCGCTGATCGAGCAGGCGAAGGGGATCCTGATGGCCCGCCACGCGATCGACGCCGACAAGGCATTCGAGATGCTGCGCAACCACTCACAGCACAACGGCCACAAGCTCGCAAACGTCGCAGCGGCGGTCGTCGACAGCCATCTCCTGCTGCTGCCGCCAATCACGCAGCTGCCGCCCCCTGTCGAGCGCCCGGGTTAGGTCACGGCAAGACGAGAGTCGACCTCGAGCTCGTCGCGCGCGAGGTGCAGCTTCGATCGTGCCGCAGCCCGAGTCGGCGCGAATCGGGTGCGAACATCCCAAGCGGCCGCGTAGAGGAGGATCGCGACCCCGCACAGCACCCCCAGTGCCTGGCCGGCCAGGGCGACGTCGAACGCCTGCGAGGTCTCGACACCCGAGGCGATGAGCGCCGCAGCGCCGGCGCCGGCCTTGGTCGCGCCTGCGGGGCCCGGCAGCGCCCCTACTGCCGCGCCGGCCGAGAGGTAGAGCACGGCGAGCGCGAACGAGAAACCGACCCCGAGCGCTCCGAGCAGGAGCAGCAGTGCGACTGTCCGGACGAGCCAGGAGACAAAGACGAGCGCCCATGCTCCCGAAGCAACTCGCAGCGAGGTCGTACGCGGCCCGAGCCAGCGGCCGAGCCGCGAGCGCGCGAGCCGCCCGCGTGTGGCCAATCGCGGCAGCACTGCGACGAAGGCGGCGGCGGCGAATCCAACCCCGGCAAGAAGGATCAGGCCGGTGCGCACGGCGGGCGAGTAGCCCGGCACGAACGCCGACGCAAGCGCGAGCGGGGCCAGGGCAGCAATGTCGATCAGGCCGAGCACGACGATGGAGAGGCCGACCGTCCGCACGCCGGCAGGACAGCCCGGGTAGCGGTTGACGATCGCGATCCGGACGACGTCAGCGCAGCGGCCGGGGAGGACGAGCCCGACGATCGAGGAGCCACCGGTCGCGGCCGCGAGGGCACGCGTCTGCGGGCGCTCGTCCACCGCGAAGAGCCATCGCCACGCGTAGATCTTGAGGGCATACGCGACGAGGAAGAGAAGCGCCGCCGCCGTGAGAAGAACGGGATCCCCGCGTGTGAGCGGCCACGGAGTATCGGCGAAGCGTCGGGCGGCCAGGATCGACACAGCAAGTGCGAGAGCTCCTGATCCGGCGATCAGCTTCAGCCTGGCCTGCGCCGATAGACCGAGGCGCCAGCGGCCCTGCTCGAGGGGTAGGCGGTGGCCACCCTCGAGAACTCCCTCGACGGACGAGGAGATCGCCGGTTCGACGAGCGAACCGGCGGCGAATCGCTCGCACTGGGTCGACCATCACATGCTGCTCGTCATCGCGACGGGCCCGACCATGGTGTACGAGCGATCCCCGAGCGACAGCTTCGCAGACCCGGCACCGCCTTCTGCGAGCCATGCCTCGACCGCGTCGAGAACGAGGACGACCGTGTGCGACTCCGACTCCGACCGAACCCTGACTTCCTTGCGACGCCCGTCGAACGACACGGATGACCGGTCGAATACGCCGGCCAGCCGCCGCACGAGGGTGTGAACGCCTGTGGCGTCAGCAACAGCAACGCGAATCTCCACCATGCCGGCCCTCCGGGCTTGAAGCGTCGACGCCAGCCTGTGCGTGAGGCCGGCCAGATACTGCTCCAACCCGATTCGCTCAGGGCGGACCTTTTACGGGGCCGAAGGGCTTATGGCCCGCGTGGTGACTCGTGGCGCCGGTCGATGAGGCGCCGCTCGCCCCGGAGCTTATCACCGCATCTCCCCGATTCCGGGCGTCGGGGGCTGCGCGCGCGGGTTAGCGGCTGGGGATCAGGCGCTTGATCGCGCTCCAGCGAGAGCTCGCTCGCGCCTCCAGGTCTTGCCCGGGTAGGCGACCGAGATCGCCCAAGCGCAGCGGAACGTCTGACAGCCTTTCGGGACGAGCGGGGTCAAGCTGAGCCTGTTGCCGCGAACCTGGTGGCGGAAGGTGACTTTCGGGAACTCCTTGAAGATCGTCACGGTTCCGGCCTTGCTGATGCGGTAACGCCCGTCGTCGACGGACTCACCATTCCAGTCGAGCGAGCCGAACTCGCCGTTCTTCAGGAAGAAGTGCGAGTGCTTGCGGGGGACCGGCTCCAAGACATGGCCGCGACCGATCACGAAGGTTTCCCGGGTCCCGAACGCCGGGGATGAAGCCGTTTCCCACGACCATCTCGTTGACGAGCTTGGACATACCCGCGCTGCGCAAGGCGCTTGCCAGCTCGGTGCAAGTCGTGGTCCTCGCCCAGGTGCCGACGAGTGAACCTCCCGATTGAAACGGCGCCGACCGGGCAACACCCGCGCTTACGACGGCGGCGAGCGCCACCGCCGTGACGAGCATGTACTTCCTCATGTTGGCCTCCCGACTCGCCTGCCGCTGACGCCCGGGCAAATGCGAGCGCGACTATCCAATGACTCGAAGCGGGTGTCAATCCGCCGGTTCGAGGCTCGGACCGAGAGCGTCGCCCCCGAGGCGTCACTCACGTGTTGGTTGGGCAATGGAGAAGCCCCCGGCGCGTGGGCACCGAGGGCTTCGTCCACTACCTGCGCCGTGCCGTCTGGGCGAGGTACAACACAGGCAGTACGAGACGTGTTCAGGAGCGTCGCCTCGCCAGGTCACGGTAGGTGCGCTCCTAGGGCGGTCGGATGACCTAATCAGGTCAACTACGACGGATTGCGGCGATGGTCAGCGAGGCGAAATGGAACTGTCTGAGAAGGTCGCCCTGGTAGCCGGAGCGACCCGTGGCGCGGGGCGTGCGATCGCGGTCGAGCTGGGCAGAGCCGGCGCTCACGTGTACGCGACCGGGCGCAGCAGTCGGTTCTCCGGGCGCTCTGAGATCGACCGTCCCGAGACGATCGAGAAGACCGGCGAGTTGGTCGAGGCGGCCGGCGGGTCGGCGACAGCGTTGGTCGTCGACCATGAGGACTCGAGCGCCGTTGCTGCTCTTGTCGAGCGCATCGCGTCGGGTCATGGACGTCTCGATGTACTCGTCAACGACATGTTCGGCGGCGACCGGTACGCGCAGTGGGACAAGCCGCTGTGGGAGCACGACCTGCTCGGTGGGTTGCGGATGCTCCGGATGGGCGTTGACACCCATCTGATCACCGCCCATCACGCGCTGCCGCTGATGCTGAAAACGGCGTCGGACAAGACGCCCGGACTCGTGGTGGAGATGACCGACGGAACGTTCGAGTTCAACACCAACTTCCGTGAAGGCGTCGGCTTCTACTACGACTTGGTCAAGGCCAACGTGCAGCGGATCGTCGTCGGATTGACGTTCGAGCTGCGTGAGCATCCGATCGTGGCCTTGGCCGTGACGCCAGGCTGGCTTCGCTCGGAGAACATGCTCGACAACTTCGGCGTCACCGAAGAGACGTGGCGTGACGCGCTGGCGAAGCGACCCGGGTTCGCGATCAGTGAGTCCCCCGCATACGTGGGGCGGGGCGTCGCCGCCCTCGCCGGCGACGCCAACCCGAGCAGGTACGCCGGCCGCTCGCTCACGTCGTACGACCTGGCGAAGGAGTACGGCGTCACCGATACCGACGGCTCTCAGCCGAACTGTTGGGGCTACATCGACACGTACGGGATCGACGAGCAGAGCGGACGAGGAGTGGACGAGTTCCGTTAGGCAACGATCGCCGGGCCGAGACGCTCGCGGCGCGGGAGACTCTTATGCGCCGCCCACGTAGGAGTCGTCGAGCAACGAGCGGAGGGATACCAGCGGGGCGCTCGCGAAGAACTCGTCGAGCTCGGCGGGATCCGATTGCGCCACCGCTCGAGCCCAGGTGAGAGCCCGGGCGACCTTGCCGACGCGGCAGGCGAGCTCGAGCGTTTCGACCAACTCCGAGTGGGGGGCGAGATCGTCGAACGGCTCCAGGTACGCGTCCCGGATTCGAACGAGCTCGGGTGCTTCAAGGCCGGTGGCGAGGTGGCGCTGCGCCCAGCCGAGAGGAACGAGCATGCAGGCGAAGGGATGCGCGATCACGGCGTCTCCCCAGTCGTAGAATCGCACCTCGTCAGGCCTGTCTAGCGCTGGGACGAGCATGTTCCAGGGGTGCAGGTCGTTGTGGTCGAGGCTCGCCTCCCCTGGCGCGGCCGCCAGGCGCTCGCACCACGAGCGGTAGCTGTCGCGAAGCGTCGTGACCTCGCGGACTGCCTCGTGGTCGCCGGCGTGGTGGCGCCCGACCGTCTCGACGGCCTCCTCGAATCGTGCCGGCATGATCTCGGGCCGCATGTCGGCGACGCCGGCGTCGAGGGCGGCGTCGAGATGCGGCGCGAACGCACGCTGCAGCTCCGCGTAGCAGCGCAGAATCGTCGCGAGCGCCTCGGCGAGTTCCGCTCCGGCGAGACGGTCCGCGAGTGGCGGCCCGCCGTCGGGGAGCAGTAACCATCCGCGAGTCTCGTCCGTCGCGATCGGGGCCAAGACGCGCTCCGGGATGGCACGGGCGAGGAGTTCGTACAAGGCCGGCTCGAATGACGTTCCGGGGCCGGTGGCCTTCAGCCACACGCGACCGTGAGTCGTCCGGGCGCTCAGCACGGTTGCCCATGGCTGCAGGGTCTGTTGCTCGAGCTCGCCGGTGCGCCTGATCGCGTGACGTTCGAGCTGCTCGTCGACCCAGGACGTCGCCGACTCATGCCACGCTTGCGATGCCCACGCTTCTATGCCCGTCGCGGCGACGATTGTTCGCACGCTCCCGCTCCGCTTCGCAGCGGCTAGGTGTCCCTCCCTGATCAGCCCGCCCGAACCGGGACGTCGTAGCGACGCCGGACGCTCGAGCCGATCCGCGCGACGTCGGTTCCGTAAATGTGGATCGAGATCGCGGTGTCGACGCCGACATTCCGGACGCGGTGGATGTCGCCGGGCGGCGCGAACCCGCTCACATCGCCGGTCAGGTTCGCGTTCGACCCCGCCGCGAGGAGACACCCGCGCTCGTCGTCGAGTCGGAAGAGCTCTTCGTACTCCACGCCCTCGATGACCCCGAACACGCACCACGTCACGTGATCGTGGATCGTCGTCACTTGTCCCGGGCGCCAAACCAGGGCGACGATCGAGAAGGCGCCGTCGGGCTCGATGTGGAGCACGTGGCTGCAGTACCTCTCCGGGTCGCCGATCCGCTGCTCGGCCGTGAGCACGTCGGGCGACGGCAGGTGGCGGGTCAGCTCATCGGCCACGAGCCGTGCGGTCTCCGCCCAGCCGGAGTGCCTGTCCACGACGGCGCGAACCGCGGTTACGAGCTCGTCCAGCTCCGGCGGGACAGCCTCGGCGGATCGGTCGTCCCGCCGCTCGATCAACCTGTCCGGGTGGCTGCTCAGCATCGGATCGCAGCGTCGCATCCGCGCTGCTTTCCTGTCGGTTCGGCTCGTGCCCGTCTCGCGCTACGGCTAGCCGCACTCTTTCTCGACGATTTGCGCAACGCTGGCATACTCAGTATAGTACGCAGTATGCAACTGACCGCGAGCCATTCGTGAGCGTCCCGCACGCGCTTCTCGCGCTGCTGAGCCACGGGCCGAAGTACGGGCTGCGGCTGCAGAACCGAGTTCGAGGCGCGGACGGGCGAGGTCTGGCCGCTCAACGTCGGGCAGGTGTACACGACCCTCCAGCGCCTCGAACGGGACGGGCTCGTCGAGACCGACGACGGGGCGGGCGAACGGTCGCGGAAGCGGTACCGCATCACGTCCGCCGGGGAGCACGAGCTCGCCGACTGGCTCCGCACGCCGCCCGACCTCGTTCCGCCCCCGCGCGACGAGCTCGTGATCAAGGTGCTCGTGGCCCTGCAGATCCCCGGGACCGACGTCCACGAGCTCCTGCAGGTGCACCGCCGGCACGTGATCGAGGCGATGCAGCGCTACACGCATATCAAGGCCGAAGCCGCAGAGGACGACCTCGCGCTGGCTCTCGTCGCCGACGCCGAGCTCTTCCGGCTCGAAGCGATCGTCCGCTGGCTCGACGCCGCCGACGTCCGCCTCAAGCAGCGGCCGCTCCAGCGCGCCGGCCGCACCGGCCGACATCCCTCTCGAAGCAACTCCGCCTATGGAGGTCTCGCAATGACCAGCGCACTCGAACTGCGCCGGGTATCGAAGGTCTACGGCTCCGGGCCGACCGAGGTGCACGCGCTCCGCGACGTCGACCTCGCGGTCGAGCGCGGCGAGCTCGTGGCGATCATGGGGCCGAGCGGCTCCGGCAAGAGCACGCTCTTGACGATCGCCGGAAGCCTCGAAGAGGCGACGAGCGGCGAGGTACTGGTCGACGGCGTCGACCTGGCGACCGTGTCGCGATCCGACCGGGCCAAGCTGCGCCGCCGGTCGATCGGCTACGTCTTCCAGGACTTCAACCTGCTCCCCGGGCTGACGGCGGTCGAGAACGTCACGCTGCCGCTCGAGCTCGACGGCGTCCGCGCGAGGGCCGCACGCGGCTGCCGGCGCTCGAGGCGCTGTACGAGCTCGTCGTCGAGGATCGCGCCGATCGCTTCCCGGACGAGCTCTCGGGCGGCGAGCGCCAGCGCGTTGCGATCGCCCGGGCGATCGTCGGCGACCGCGGGTCCTGCTCGCGGACGAGCCGACCGGCGCGCTCGACTCGGTGAACGGCGAGGCGGTCATGCGCCTGCTGCGGGCCGCGACGCAGCGGTGGCGTCGCGGGGGTCGTCGTCACGCACGAGGCGCACCTGGCGTCCTGGGCGGATCGAGTCGTCTTCCTGCGCGACGGCCACGTGATCGACGAGACCGTCGCGCCGCCCGGCCCGGAGTCGCTCCTCGCGGCCGGCGACCGGCGATGACGACGCTCGCTCAGCGGTCGGCGCTGGGCGGACCGAAGAACGGCGGCGTTGCCGCCCGCCGCGCGGTCGTTCGCTGGGCGTTGCGCATGTTCCGTCGCGAGTGGCGCCAGCAGGTCCTGGTGACGGCTCTCCTCACGGTTGCGGTCGCGGCCGCGATCGGCAGCGTCACGGTCGCCTACAACTCGGCGCCCGCGGAGGATGCCGAGTTCGGCTCGGCCGGTCACCTGCTCCGGTTCGACGGCGGCGATCCGCGCCTGCTGGCGGCGGGTCTCGCCGCCGCCGAGGAGCGGCTCGGGACGATCGACGTCATCGGCCACCGCTCATTGACCGTTCCCGGCGGCGTCGACAAGGTCGAGTTCCGCGCCCAGGACCCGCGCGGGGCGTACGGTGGCGCGCGCCTGGCGCTCCGCCGAGGCAGCTACCCGAACGGAGCCGACGAAGCTGCCGTCACCGACGGCGTGGCCACGCTCCTGGGGCTCGAGATCGGGAAGACGCTTGCCCTCGACGGCCGTCGCCGGACGGTCGTCGGCATCGTCGAGAACCCACGCAATCTGAGCGACGAGTTCGCGCTCGTCTCCCCCTCGTCGGCAGGACGACCGGATCACGTCACGGTCCTCGTCGACGCCGACGCCGGCGCGGTGGACGCCTTCATCGACGAGCAACACTTCCAGGGAAACCGGTCCGCGTTGGTGGGGTCCGAGCCTCGGCGCAACAACCGGGGGGCGGACGCGCTGGCGATGTTCTCCGTGGCCACGGTCTTCATGCTGCTGGCCACGCTCGTCGCCGCGGCAGGCTTCGCCGTCATCGCTCAGCGACGGCTCCGCCAGCTGGGCATGCTCGCTGCGATCGGTGCGACCGGGAAGCACCTCCGGCTCGTGCTTCTCACCAACGGCACGGTCGTCGGCGCGATCGGCGCGCTGCTCGGGACGATCGCAGGTCTCGCGCTCTGGGTCGCGCTCGTCCCGACGCTCGAGCCGGCTTTCGGTCATCGCATCGACCCGGTCAGCCTGCCGTGGGCGCTGCTCGCGATGGTCGTGCTCGTCGCCGTGCTCGGGGCGACCGCCGCAGCCTGGTGGCCCGGGCGGGCGGTCGCGCGCGTCCCGGTCACGCTCGCCCTCTCGGCGCGACCCCCCAGGCCGAAGCCGGCTCACCGCTCGGCGCTCGTCGCCGCCGTCTTGATCCCGGCGGGATTCGCCAGCCTCGCGCTCTCCAACCAGAGCAGCGCCGCTGCTCATCATCGCCGGAATCGTCGCGACGATCCTCGGCACGCTGCTGCTGGGGCCGCTGGCGATTCGCCTCGTCGCCCGGGCGGCCGGACGCTCCCCGATCGCCGTGCGCCTGGCGCTGCGGGATCTCGCCCGCTACCAGGCCCGCTCCGGTTCAGCCCTCGCCGCGATCACCCTCGCACTCGGGATCGCGGCGGCGGTCGTCGTCGTCGCGGCGGCCGAGGAGGGGAAGTCGGCCGGCGAGCCGCCCAACCTCTCCCCGCGGCAGATCCGCGTGCACACGGGGCCGTCCGAGGTGGACCTCGTCGCGGTTCTGAGCGCCGCCGAGCTCGAGCGCATGGCTGTCGGCGTCCGCCGGCTCGCGGCGGATCTTGACAATGCGGCCGTCATACCGCTGCACAACGTCAGCCAGCCGGGCGAGCCGCCCGGCACCGTCGACGGCGTTCGGGTCCACCACACGCACGGGCTCTACCGGAAGATCGGCGATCCCGACAGCACGCGCTGGTCGGGGAGAGCCCTCCTCTGCAAGAGCGAGACGGACTGCTGGGTCCTCGAGTCGCGCCTCTACGTCGCGACGCCCGCGCTGCTCCGTTACCTCGGGATCGACCCCGCTTCGGTCGACGCGAGCACGGACTTCCTGGCCGACCCGGGCGTCGAGACGGGCGAGCTCGTCCTGCCCTTCCCGAAGCCGGCGGAGCGCGAGATCGTCGAGCTCCCGGTCACCAACGTCCAGAGGATCGACAGCCGGAAGCTCTTCGGCTCTCCGAGCGGGGAGAGCGCCCTCGCGCCGGCCACGTTCATCACCCTCGACGGTCTCCGCCGCCTGGGCTTCCGACAGGTCCCGTCCGGCTGGATCGTCGAGTCGGGCCGGCCCCTGACGAGCGAGCAGGTCGCCGATGCCCGGGCGATCGCGGCCGACAACGGCTTGACGATCGAGACACGGCGAGAGAGCGCGTCGTACACGACGATCAAGGCCGTCGCGATCGCGGCCGGCGCCCTTCTCGCGCTGGCGATCCTCGCCATGACCGTCGGGCTGATCCGCAGCGAGAGCGCCGGCGACCTGCGCACCCTGACGGCGACCGGCGCAACGAGCGGGATCCGCCGCACGCTGACGGCCGCCACCGCCGGCGCGCTCGCTCTCCTGGGCGCGCTCCTCGGCGTCGCGGGCGCGTATCTCGCGCTCGCAGCGACGTACTTCGACGACCTCGGCTACCTCGGTCGGATCCCGGTGCTCTCCCTCGCCGTCATGGTCGTCGGCGTCCCTCTGACGGCTGCCGCGGCCGGCTGGCTCCTCGCCGGCCGCCAGCCATCGACGATCACCCGGCCGGCGATCGAATGACGGGCAACCGCCCCCACGGGCTGGGTCTGCTTCTCGTCCTTGCCGCGTTGGCAACCACGGTTGTCGCATGCGGTGGCAACGAAGCATGCCGCTCGTGACTAGGGTCGTTGTCGACCACCAGAGTCGAGGCGAAAGGGGCTGTGCATGATCACCGGGGTTCACGCAATCGTCTTCAGCAAGGACGCGGCGGGCGTGCGCGAGCTCTTCCGAGATGTGCTCGGGTTCCCGTCGGTTGATGCCGGTGACGGCTGGCCGATCTTCGGGCTGCCGCCGGCGGAGCTAGCGGCCCATCCGACCGAAGGCCCCGATCACCACGAGCTCTACCTCATGTGCGACGACGTGCACGCCACGGTCGAGGAGCTCAAGGCCAAGGGCGTCCAGCTGGCGCACCCGGTACGCGACGAAGCATTCGGTCTGTTGACGGCGATCGTCCTGCCGGGTGGCGGCGAGCTTGGACTGTACGAGCCGCGGCACGCGAGCCCACTCACGCCGTCCGAATAGGACGAGCGCCACGGTGAGCATGGTCGAGATCGTGACCGAGCGTCTGACCCTGCGGCCCTTTCAGGTCGACGACCTCGAGGCGTTCGTCGCCTACCGGAGCGATCCCGAAGTCGCGCGGTATCAGTCGTGGGACCGCACGTATTCGATGGCCGATGCCGAGTCTTTCCTGAGCTCACAACGCGAGCTGGTGTTCGGTCAACCCGGAGAGTGGCTGCAGCTGGCGATCGTCGATCGGGAGACGGGCACGGTGTGTGGGGATTGCGCTGTGCGAGTCGTGAGTGACCAGCCGGCGACCGCCGAGGTCGGCGTCACGCTGGCGCAGGCAAACCAGGGCAGGGGCCTGGCGACCGAGGCGCTCACGGCCGTCGTGACAGAACTGTTCGAGCAGCGTGGCATCCATCGAGTCTTTGCTCAGGCCGACGATCGCAACGTTCCGGTCCGGCGTCTGCTCGAGCGCTTGGGCTTCCGCTGCGAGGCGCGCCTGGTCGAGGCCGACTGGTTCAAGGGCGAGTGGTCGACGCTGCGCGTCTACGCGATGCTGGACCGGGAGTGGCGCGGGCGGCAGAGCGCGGAGCGGCAGTAACGTGGATGCGCGGAGCTAGGGTCGATCGTCCGCGTCGATGCCCAGGCGGGCCGACGGCGGCGGCTCGTCGAACTCGTCGTGGCGGCGGAACCAGAACGAACCCGGCGCACGTGGCCAGCCCTCGGGCAAGTCCTCGTCGTCGGACTGGCCGCCGTAGGGCGTCAAGGACCACAAGCTCCAGAGGCTGCCGATCCACTGGACCATCGCTCCGTGCTGGAGGAAGTAGGTGCGGTAGACGTCGTTGCCGTCGCGCAGGAAGACGTTGAAGCCGAACCACTCGTCGACCCCGAAGTCAGCCGAGAAGCGCTCCGTGCGGATCGTGTACCAGGGCACGTCGGTCCAACCCATGCGCTCGGCGTAGCGGCGGAGGTTCGCCTGAGGTGCCGGCGATGCCATCGCGAAGGTGATGTCGCGAGCGTGCAGGAGGCCGAGCTCGGGGATGCCGTCGGCGACGGACGAGCAGCCGACGCACCCGGCGTCGGGCCAACCGCGGACACCCTCCTCGAAGTAGAACCGGTAGAGGATCAGCTGGCTGCGACCGTCGAACAGCTCGGGCAGCGATCGCTCCCCGTCGGGACCCTCGAACGCGTAGTCGCGCTCCACCCGCACCATCGGCATGCGCTTCCGTGCGGCGGCGAGCTCGTGCATCGCGGCGGCGACGTTCTGCTCGCGCTCGAGCAGGGCCGTCCGAGCCGCGTCCCACTCGGGCTGACTGACGACAGGCGGACGAGCAAGGGTCGCCGCGGGTTTCTCCATGCCGGTCGTCTACCCCGACTGTCGCGGGACCCAAACGATCCAGAACCTCGGGGGCATTCTTGAACGCCGGCCCAGTCTCTGGCGGAGTCGATCGGCTCGCGTCGCAACTGTCTCTTGAACCGCGAGCGACGTCGTCGTAGCGTCCTACTTCAGTCAACAAGGGAGCCTGCATGAGATTCAGATCGTTCCTGGCCCTGGCCATTCTGGTGCTGCTTGCGGTGCCGGCGACCGCCTCGGCGGAGAACCCGAAGACGTGGCGCGTCACGATCGACAACCTGACCGGCCCGCCTGTCGCGTCGCTTGGCCAGCCGCTGTCCGCGCCGCTCGTCGCAGTGCACTCGAACCAGGCGGACATGTGGAGCTTGGGCGAACAGGCGAGCGAGACGATTCGCTACATCGCCGAGGACGGCATGCCACAGTTCGGCCTCGCCGCGCTGACCGGGCAGCCGGGTTACCGGAGCGTGGCGATCGAGCACTTGGGGACGTTCCCAGGGTTTCCGGGCCTGAATCCGATCCCGATCTTCCCGGCCGCCTCGCGCACGTTCGAGGTGACCTCGAGCGGCAAGTACGACCGTCTCAGCATCGCGATGATGCTCGGGCTGACGAACGACGGCTTCACAGGCCTCGACTCCGTGCCGCTGCACGGTGACGGCGGCGTCTACTACACCTCCGGGTACGACGCGGGGACCGAGCGCAACAACGAGACGTTCGCGTTTCTGGCGAACCTCTCGCTCATGTTCTTCGTCCGCGATCCCGAGGGCGGCGTCATCACGCACCATCCGGGCATTCGGGGCGGCGCGGCGCTCATTCCTGCGGCCCACGGCTGGAACGACCCGGTCGCGCGAATCACGGTGACCCGGCAGAAGTAGAGATCGTTCGTTGCCTGGCGGGTCGAGGCTCCGCGCCTCGGCCCGTTCGGCATCGTGCTCGCCGGCTTGTGCGAGCGGTGAGATGCTCTGAGCCGTGAGGGCCTCTCGAGCAGGGGGAGCACTGACACCGTGCCTCGAGCGGACGAGGACGGAGGTGACGTGAGAGAAGGCGAAGGACGGATGCAGTGGCGGGGCCACGAGACGTGGTACCGCGTCGTTGGGCAGCTCGACGCGAGCGCCGCGCAGACCCCGGTCGTCATCTGTCACGGCGGGCCTGGTGCGGCCCATGACTACTGCGAACCGATCGCTGACCTGAGCCGGTTCGGCCGCGCCTGTGTCCTCTACGACCAGCTCGGGTGCGGCAAGAGCGAGCTCATGCCTGACGCGCCGGCCGACTTCTGGACACCACGGCTGTTCAAGGAGGAGCTCGCCGAGCTCACGCGCCACCTCGGCATCGCCGACCGCTACGCGGTCGTCGGCCAGTCGTGGGGCGGGATGCTCGCACTGGACCACGCCCTCGATCGTCCCGCCGGGCTACGGGGAATCGTCGTTGCCGATTCGCCGGCCGAGCATGACGCTCTGGGTCTCCGAAGCGAACCGGCTGCGCGCGGACCTGCCTCGGGACGTGCAGGAGACGTTGACGCAGCACGAGGAGGCCGGCACGACAGACGACCCCGAGTACGAAGCCGCCGTCGCGGTCTTCTACGCACGCCACGTCTGCCGAGTCGTACCGATGCCCGACTGCGTCATGCGCAGCTTCGCTCAGATCACGGCCAATCCGGCCGTCTACCACGCAATGAACGGCCCGAGCGAGTTCCACGTCATCGGGTCGCTCAAGACGTGGGACATCACCGACCGGCTCCAGGAGATCACGACGCCGACACTTCTCGTCTCGGGCCGCCATGACGAGGCGACCCCGCTGATCGTGGGCGAGATCCACCGGCGCATCCCCGGCGCGCAATGGGTGATCTTCGAGGAGTCGAGCCACATGCCGCACGTCGAGGAGCCCGAGGCGTTCCTCGATGCGGTCGAGCCGTTTCTGCGCACCATCGACTGACAGAAGCGAGCCGACCGTCTCGGGGGTCCCAGCGCGTCACGCGCCCCCGCGTGAGTTGGCCGCAAGTTCCAAGCCGGCCACGGGTCTTGCTCGCCTGCGGGCCGGGAGCGCGCTCCCGCGTGGGCGGGCCGCCCACGAGCGCGCCCGGCCCGCACTTGCGTCGGGTCCGCGCGCGCATGTCGCAAGAACCAGCCGGCTGCGGAGTCAACGCTGATGCGGGTCTGGTCATGCCCTGCGGTTTCTGGAGGGGCGTCGCAGGGCGCCTGCTACGAGCTCGGCAGTCCCACGGGCCGCAGCTGAGCCCGAGCAGACGCGGCCAGGCCCGCTCCTGACCGTCTCTCGAGCACACGCGCGGACGACGGAGGAGGGCTCCCGAGCTGGGACGGGAGCCCTCCCGCCGAGGGTCTAGCCGGGGCCGCCGCCGCAGGGCTCGCCGTCACCGAACGGGATCGCGTCCCAGCCGGTGCCCGGGTGCCCGTAGAGGCTGCCGTCCGCGGCGGCATTCAGCACCGCCATGGTCGGGCGGACGAAGAGCTGCTCGAGCATCCCGTTGCTCTTCTGCCCCACCGAGCGGACCTCGTAGAAGATCGCGCCCTGTGTCTCGAAGCCCGGGTCGCTGCCGTCCGGCCCGGGGCCGCCGAGCAGCATGCGGCTGATGACGGCGTTCGTGATGTCGATCAGCGGGTAGCGCGCGACGTTGCCCGTGCCGAGCTTGCTCACCGCGTCGACGGAGATGAGCGCCATCTGGCGGTTCGTCAGCCATTGCTCCGCCGTCATCCGGCTCGGGTCGATCGATCGCGCCCCGATCTGGAAGGTGTTCAGCTTATTCGTCCCCTCCACGATCGGGCTCTGCCCCATGTGGTGCAGGTCGAGCGCGAGTCGGGGGTGGGTCTCCTCCCAGAGCTCGTAGAAGGCGCGGGATTCCGGCTGCTGGAACAGCTCCCAGTCCCGGTTGAGGTCGATCCGGAGCGGGGTCGTGCTCTGGCGGATGTTCGCCGTCGCCCCGTCAGGGTTGTACATCGGGATCACGATCACGGTCAGGCGGTCTCGGATCAGCGTCGCCTCGGGGCCGCCGCTGCTGCCCAGGAACCGGAGGATCTGGAGCACCGCCTCGGTGCTGTGCAGCTCGTTCCCATGGATCCTCGCCTGGAGCCAGAACACGTCGGGACCGTCACCGACCGTGGCATACCAGAGCTCCCGACCCTCGCCGGACTGGCCGGCGCTCGCCACCTCGACCCTGCCGCCGCTCGAGGCCTCGATCGAGCGGAGCATCCGCGTCACTTCCTCGTAGCTGGGGAGGCTGCTGAGTTGAACCGTCTGCGGGCCCTCGACGCATGGCCCGCCCGGGACGTGACTCGGCGGATCCGCCGGCGCCGGCCCGGCCAGCACGGCCGCGAAGGCCACGACTCCGACCACCGGTAACAGCCATCTGCTGCCCTTCATCGGCTACCTCCTGGTCGATTCGCCGCAGAACGCTACTCGGCCTCGCGATCCGACGGCGCGCCAGTCGCAGTCCAGAAGCGCCACGGCCGCGCGGGATCGAGTGCCCTCGACCAGCCGCCACGTCCGCGATCCAGTGTGTCCGCCGGGTGCGCCAGAATGGACGGCGTGCCAGGCAAGGGGGCCGGGCGGTTCGAGGGGATCGCGTTCTGGTCCCTTGCTGCCTTCGCCGTGGGGATGCTCCTCTTGTTGGGTGGGCTGCTCGCAGGGGTTGTGCCGGTCGCCGAGCCCGGCGCCGATCAACTACCGCAAGCCGCGATTCCGCCGGCCGAGTCGGCGGCGCGGTCGCCGACTACGGCAGCGCGTGTTGCGACTACGACTGCGCCCGTTGCGACTACGACAGCCGAAGAGCCTCTGGTCGTCATCCGTGCGGTGAGTGGCGACTGCTGGGTCGAGGCGCGAGAGCGAGCTGCTGATGGTCGCGTCCTGTACCTGGGGCTGCTGGCACGCGGGCAGGTGAGGCGGCTGACTGCGAAGCAGGTGTGGTTGCGCCTGGGCGCGGGCGAGAACGTCGTCGTCACCGCGGGCGGCCGCCGCGCTCCCGTGCCGCCCGGCACCGGTGACATGGTCGTCACGGTCTGAACGCGAGTTGGAGGGCGCGTGCAGATCGTCGGGTGAGCGTCGTCCGCGAAGCTGACCGCAAGTTGACCATCGCTCTCGGGTCAAGCCCGGTTAGAGGGCGAGAACGGAGGCTCGTTGATCGGTGAGGATGGGAGTAGGGGATGCAGGACGAACAAGGGTCGCACCGCGGTGAGCTGTTGCCGCGCGAGCTGGAGTTCCTCGAGTTGGTTGCTGCCGGCTTGACGAACCGCGAGATCGCGCAACACTTCTGGGTGACCGAGAGCACAGTGAAGTTCCATTTGACGCGCATCTATCGGAAGATTGATGTCAGCAACAGGACAGCGGCGGCCATGTGGTTGCAGCGCGAGGTGACCCGGGAGGCGCCGGGCGCTCCGCAGACGTCGTCCATCCTGACCCGAGCCGCTGCGAGCGGGCCGCAGCAGTGGCGGGAAGCTAGGAGTGGACTGGCCGCTCTGCAAGGCCCCGAAAACCATCCTTGACAGCGGGCGGGGATCGTCGTAGTAGTGCCTCTCGTACCGCTTTCAGATCGTACTTGGGCCGCCCGGAAGCTCGTAACGCACATCCGAGGACGACGACTGTGGCACTGGGGCTGTTCGTTGGATTCGTTCACCGCACGCTCGCGATGACACGGGCGGACTTTCCCCTGCTCCTGTCCGTCGCCCCGACGACCGTTCACGCCGCTCCCAGCGATCGCGGGCTCGAGGAGCTGTGCCAGGAGTTCCCGCTCGAGACCGCCACCGATCCGGCGGCGACGGAACGCGCACGAGACACGCGTACGGCGACTCGGAACAAAGGAGGGGAGCATGGCCGGGACTGACCGTCCTGTGCACGCCCGCCCGGATGCGCGAGCGCGAGACGAAGACCTGCCGCCGAGAAGGGCCGGCTCATGGGACGACGAGAGGCTCAAGGGGAACCCGGACGACTCGCTGAAGCGGAAGCTCACGGCCTCTAGCGCCACGGTCGCGCTCAAGGCGGCGGCGGCGCGCGAGGTCAACGCTCCTGCGAAAGAGTCATACGGCGACGCAGCCGAACTGAAGGAGAAGCTCACGCGCACGCCAGACCATGCCCACGCGACTGCCCTCAAGGCGTCGACCGCTGCACCGCGCTCGCGTACGAAGGCGCCACGCAGGCACGCATCCGCGCTTCGTCCCGTGCTCGCCCCGCACGCGGACGTGCGACAGGCCCTCACGCCCCCGGACATACATCCGACCGTGCGCGAGTGCGAGGTGCGGTGGTGGCGTGGGTTTGTGAAGTCGCAGCTCGTCGCCGTCGCTAGTGACATGACCGGTACCGAGGCAGCCGTTGCCTCCTCGCCGTACTTCCGCGAGAAAGGCCGTGACCGGGCCGAGTCGCCGGTCGCTGCGGCGGCGCTCCACGCGCTTGTCGAGTCGCTCCAGTGGGAGGGCTGGCACGTCGTCGGCCGTGGCGACGAGTGGTTCTCGGTCAGGTTGCGGACGACAACCGTGATTGACGCGAGATAAAGGATGAGACATCTCTTCGGGAGGAGGAGCGGAATGACGACGAACGGAGCCGAGGCGCCGATCATCCTGCTGTGCGAGCGCCTCGCGGTTGCGACGCTCGGACGCGACGCCGAGTGGCGCACGGACGACGATGACCGGTACGTCTGGAATCACGAGGAGGGGTCCGTCTCCATCGGGGCGCGAGACCGCGACGGCCAGCCGCCGTACGAGCTCTCGATCTTCAACGGCGACGGCAAGGAAGTGGAGGAACTCGCGTCGGCGCTTGTCGACGACGACCGCCCGGCGCCATGGAACGACGCGCTCGCCGAGCTCTATCGCGCAGCGCGTCGGAGCGCCCTTCACGCGGACGACGTCATCGAGGCGCTGATCGCGGCACTGCCGACTTCGGCACGCCGGCTCGAGGAAGTTGGTGTGGACTCGTGGGAAAGCGCTGAGGAAGCGGACGAGTCCGAGGCTACGCAGCACTCTCAGGCAGGACCTCTGTCGAGCTAGAGGCTTGCAACGCACGGCGGCTGCTAAGGCACCCGGCGCGCTGACCGCGGTCGCCACCTCGTTCGGCCCTGGCGGACGCTTAAGGCAATCGGCTTCCCTATCTGCGTCGACGACCTCATCAAAGGCGTTTTCAGGGCAATCGTCGATGCCTCGATCGAGCAGTTAGCTGCCTTCGAAAGCCTCGTGCTTCGGGGTCGTGGTGGCCAGTCGGTGGACGAGATCGCAGAAACCGGTCTGCCGTGGCGATCTTTGCGGGACTCGGCGCGCTTGCGTGGGGCCTGGCAGCCCAGGGCATCGTGGCACTCATCGGCACCGGCGACATGGTCGTCACGGCCTGACGCCAGGCGCAGCCGGCTGAGGCACCGGCCGCCCGACCCTTGGCAGTAGCGATTCCTTGGCTAGGGGAATCGGCCGTCGGCGGGGGAGCGGTCGAGGCTGCCGCCCTGGCGGCATTCGGGCGAGTTGTAGCCGGGCCGCGGGAACCTGGCGTAGTGGGCGTAGGCGGCTTCGCCCATGCGTCTAGCGTTGAGCGGATGCGCTCCAAGCCGGAGAGCGACCAGTTCCATCGCCTGGATTCCCCAGCAGTCGGCGGTGGGCTCATCGTGGATCCCGGTGATGTGGAACGACTCGTGGGCGAGCGTCCATAGGGCGAGCAGGGAGTCGCCGGGCGGGGCGCACCCGACCGCGGACGTCGTCGACACCTTGACCCGGACGGCGACGCGCTTGCGCGTCCACTTGCCGCGCATCTTCACGCGCTTCCAGACACGGCGGGTGACGGTCTTGGTGGCGGTCTTGGTGCAGGTGGTTGTCGGCGGAGCCGCGACGTAGGCGGCGAGCCCGGCGCACACGCGCGGGGAGAGCTCGGCGAGGTTGCTGCCTGGAATGACGCCGCCGAAGACCTGGTCGGGGTTCCAGCCCTCCGAGGCGCCGAGCGCGGCCCAGCCCGCAACGTCGTAGCAGCGAACGTCGGCTGTCCGGCCGGCCACGGTGGTGGCGACCCCGGCCAGGCGTTGCTCGAGCGGCGTCGAGGCGGCGGAGGCCGCGGCGGCGAGAGCGAGGCCGGCGAGCAGGACGAGCGTCAGTCGCACGGGCAGAGTCTAGGACCCCGCGATCAGCGCGCGTCGTAATTCGCGGTCTTCGGCTCCGAGCCGCGCCGAGCTCAGAATGTCCATCCGCTCCAGGCCCAGGCGTAGAGCGCGACGACGCTCCCCTGCAGCGCGCAGGCGAGCGTGAGCACAGCGAGGGCGAGCAGCGCGCGCGAGCGCTGGCGCACCGCCGCCACGACGGCGCCCGCGGCGGCGAGCAGCGTCAGCGCTCCCAGCGCCCAGAACGCCGCCGGCACCGCGCCGCCGACCATCAGCAGCCAGGCACCGCCCGCGACCAGCCCGGCCACGGACACGCCGAGCAGCCGCGCGGCGGGAGAGCGGGGAACGACAGCTCGCACCACTCCAGTATCGGCAGCAGCGCCGCCGGGCCGCAGGCGTCCGCATTCCATCAGCGCGGCGCCAGGCGCTTCGCGAAGGCCGAGGCTGCCGCAGCGAAACGTCCCGCCCTGCGTGACTCGATCAGACAAGGCTCAGGCGGTTGGCGCCAACATCGCAAGCCGCGATTCCGCAGCCCGAGTCCGCGGCACGGTCGCTGACGACGGCCTCGCCCGTTGCGACCACGACTGCCGAACCGTGCGCACCGGCTAACGCTTGCGCCTCGCCGGCCGACGCTGAATCCGACGCCGTCTTGGAGAAGTTTCGCGAACCAGGCCGGGCGCGATGTCCCGCGCTTGCGGAATCCCCAGCTCATCGCCCATGCCTTCTCGCAGGCGATGCCGTCCTTGTCGCCGTCGTGCCGCGTGTTGTGGCTCATCGTCTGCAGGTAGAGCTTGGTGCTCCGCTTGAAGGTCGTCACGGGATCGCCGGAGGCGCGAAGGGCGCGGTGCAAAGAGAGGGGCGGCTCCTTGAAAGGAGCCGCCCCCGTAGATCAGCTAGATGGCCGACGGCCTCTAGCGGATGGGCATCCCGATGCACGAGTGGGCTGCGTCGGCGCCGCCGCCCATCGCCTTGACGTACTCGCCGTGATTCTTGTAGTTCGTCGTGCTCGTCGTCGTCGGCTTGCTGACCCGGAACTCGATCGCGTCCTCGGTCTCGAGAAGGGAGCCGTCGGCGTTCAACACCTTAGCGACCAGCGTGTCGCCGATCGGGCCGGCCATCGTCCACGTGATCCCGTCGGAGCGCGTTGCCGCGAGGCTGATGGTGTCCCCGTCGAGGCTGCCCTTGACCGTCTGGGTGCCATAGCTGCCGTTGATGTCGCCGACCTGCGAGCCAGTGCCCGAGAACGAGCCGTCGCACGGGTTCAGCGTGACGTTGTAGGTGTGCGTCCAGACGTTGTCCCACTGGTGGTAGGTGTCTTCCGGCTGCACCGCCGTGATCGTCATGGTCTGCATCTGGTGGCGCTCCACGCCAGCCGCCGACGCGGAGCCGATGACTGCCAGCGAAGCGACCACTGACATGGCCGCGATGATGATCTTCTTCATTCTTACTCCAGTTCGTTGCTGGCGATCAGCCGTGAACGCTGTTCCCTGGGAGCGCGATCGCCGTATGCCTGGAGCGTGCCCTGTGCGCACCTCGCCGGCTAGGACACGATTGGGTCAAGTCCCTCGGCGTGTTCGCGGCCTTGAGCCGTGCTCGTACGCGCAGATCGAAGGCTCTCGGCGGCATCAGCCGGCTGGATCGGGAGCAACGGCGCCCATCTCGTAGGCCCAGACGTAGACCGTCCACGTCCCGGCCGTGGGGAGCACGACGCGCGCTCGGAGCACGCCGCGCCTGGGCGTTGGCTTGGCATAGAACCGCCGCTGGACGTCACTGGCGAGGTGCGTGAAGACGAGTTCGGGATGTCGAGGCGTCGGCGGCGCACCGGGATCGGCGGCGATCGGGAACCGCAAGGTCGCGGTCCAGTCCTCGCCGGCCTCGACGCTATTGGCGGGCCGAGACGATCATCCAGCCCTTCCCGGATGCGACGCCTGGAGATGCGAGAGCAGTCGCGAAGAGCAGCAGGACGAGGAGACGCAACGCCACCTCGCGACTACACCCCGTCGAGCCCTCGGGTTCCGTGTCGATCCTCCGGTCACGCGACGCGGCGCGGAATCTTGAGACCGAAGCGTTCGGTCAGAGCTCCGTATTGAAGAGGCTTCCGATCTTCCGTACTGTCGAGGTCCTGCGGCCCCAACTTCGGGAGGATCATTCCTTTGGACACGTACCAAGCGGTTCTCTTCCTGCACCTACTTTCGCTCTTCATCGGGATCGGGGCGGGCTCGATTCTCCTCGTCTGCATCTTCCAGCTCCGCAGCGCGCAGACGCTTGCGGACGCGGCCCCGTGGGGGCGAGTCGCGGGCAAGATCGGCCGAGCGTTCCCGATCGCGGTCCTCGGGCTGTTCGCCACCGGTGCGTACATGACCTGGGACGTCTGGACGTGGGACACGGGCTGGATCTATGTGTCGATCGCCGGCCTTGCGGTGGTGGCGCTCCAGGGACCCCTCGTCGCCGAGCGGACGGCGCACAAGCTCGGGGAGGCACTGCAGGAAAACGGCCCTGGCCCGCTCGGCGAGCACGCGCGCCGAATGACGCGGCATCCAGGCCTCTGGGTCATCGAGTTCACCAACCTGGCCCTCGTGCTCGGGATCGTCTGGAATATGACGCAGAAGCCGGGGACCGCGAGTGCCGTTGCAACCCTCGTCGTCGCCTACGCCGTCGGCGCGGCCCTTGCGCTGTGGTTCTCCAGGGCGCCCGCGAACGCGCCTGTCACGGCGATCGAGCCAACCGCCTAGCCTCTGTGCCATGGCGGCGGCATTCGCTGGCTCTAGGTACTCGACGCGCCCTTGGCAGCACCAGACCGGGACCCGCGATCCGTGTGACGCCGTACGAGTACAGGTGCTCGACGCCGTCAAGAACCTCGAGCACGAGCTCAACGCGCTCGGGAATGACGGCGAAGGTCGTCGGCGTGACGACCAAGAAAGACTCTTCGTCGCGCCGCCGCAGGCGGTCATCCTGATCCGCGAAGGCGGCAGCGTCCCGCGCGAGCGGCACACAGTCGACGAACTCGTCGCAGCCCAGTGAGCCAGGCGAGTTCCGCGAAACAAGAAAAAGCTGCGCGAGAGACCGCGGGGTCAGTCGAGTCTCTCGCGCAGTGAACACGAGTCCGGGCGGGCCCCGCCCGCCGCAGGGGGCGCCGTCGCCGAAACCGGCTAGGCACCGAACTCGCCAGGCCACGGTAGAGAACCGGTGCCCCGGCCGTACATGACCCGATCAGGTCAACCCGCGCGCAGCCCAAGCCAGAAGTGACGCCCTGTCGCGTCGCGATGCGTTTTCCGCGCGGCTCCGGTCTTCCGAGGGGGAAGTCCCTCCCGGGGCACGGCACATGCGTTCGAGCTGGGCCGGCGTCTAAGCAGACGGAAGGCTCGAGCGCGGCGCGGTCGTCCAGGCGGACCGCAGGTTCCTGGGCGCGGCCGGGTCTGCCTAGGTGCGGGCTGGGTCGCGAAGCTGGCGCTGTTTGGCCGGGGGTCGGCCTGCAGCCGTTCACCTCCGAGGACGCGACTCGGCCCGCGAAACCGCGGCCGCCTGATCGTTCGTATGTCCGGGCGACGATCACTCGCGCCGGGAGGAGCC
>CAVVCQ010000008.1:0-1347886 GCA_963746805.1 uncultured Actinomycetes bacterium
GAGCCAGCACTGCCAGGCGCAGCCAGAGCACGGAAGCTTCTGCGTCGCGGTGAACGCGCGAGCGGCGAGCGGCAGGAAGCGCGGCCAATGGCCGCCGCCGAAGCGGGCGACGACCGGCACGCCGAGCGCTCCCGCGCAGTGCATCGGCCCGGAATCGTTGCCGACATACGCGCGGCTTTGAGCGATGAGGCGAGCGTCACGCCCGCAGGCGGCCGGCCTCTCCAATCCAGACCGGCAGGTCGACGCCTCGCTCGCGTCCGGCGGCGGCGACGGCTTCGAGACTTCTCGGCGCTCTTCCAATCGAACGCCAGCCACGATCGTCGGCAGCCCATGGCGTTGCTCGATCGCGGCGGCGATTTCGGCAAACTGCTCCGGCGGCCATGCTTTGAGCGGGACGGTCACCGTGCCGGCCGGGCAGCCGAACACGTACCTCCCGGTTGCAGGCCGACCTCTCGCAACTCCGCCGTTGCCTGCTCGAGGTCGGACGCGTCGAGCGTGATGCGCGGTGGCCCGAGCGGCGGCGCGTTGCCGGTGATCGCGGTGAACAACGCGTGCTGCTTGTCTGCCTCGTGCTCGTCTATCGGGCGGTCGACCATCCGGTCGAAGATGTCGAGCGACGTCGGCCTGGCGGAATCGACCAAACCGACGGACACGCAGTCGGGAAATTGCCGGGCGATCGACTCGTCCGCGAACGTTCGATTGTAGAGGCGGCGGCGACGATGACGCCGGGGGTGAGCGCGGCGAGCCTGCCCGCGAGCGTGCGAAGCTGCTTCCACGCGTCGATGCCGGGCGCATCGTGCGGGTTGATGGCGATGGTCAGCGACCGGAGGCGCCGATCGAGGTAAGGAAGGATTTCCTCGTAGCCCTCGCGCGCGACCACGGTGACCGGATCGCCCAGATCGAGGAGCGCCGTGACCAGCGGCTGGCGGAGGACGAGATCGCCCAGCGTATCGAGCGCGAGGATGACGATCTGGTTGGATGTCGAGGGCGCACCCGGGTGGCATCAAACTGTGGATGCTATATTGCGGCTGCGAAAAGTGTAACACCACCCCGTCGGTGCCTTGACTGCTCTGCCGCGACCTAGTACGCTGCGAGCGGCTCAGCCGCACATGCGTGCAATTTTGTCCCGCCGCTCGACGTCACTGTTTCTCCTGGCTCTGAGCCTGTGGCTGATGCCACGAGCCGCCGGTGCCCAGACGGTTACGGTTCTCGGACCCGACAGCGTGACGGTCGGGCGGTAAACGTGCCCATCGCCACCCTCCTCGCCGAACTGGCCGGCCTCGTCGGGATGGATCGGATGGAGATCGACCCGGTGGACCGTGGGCACCTGGTCACGCTCACGCTTGAAAATGTGCCCGTGCGCGTGGCCATGCTGATCGCGCTCAGGTCATCGGCCGCCGATTTCATTTTCACGGAGAAGCGGCTGCGTGTCGGGGCCGGGGGCAAGGTCATCGAGACCGTTCGGCCGGCCGCGGCCGCCGCGCGGGATCGCGACCGCGATCGGCGCCAGCGACCGTCGCAGGCGCGCCGAGCACGCCGCAACCGCGCGACCGTGCAGACGACCCTCGCGATGGCGGCCCGTTTCAGGGCTTCGGGGATGTCTCCCCCAACCAGGCGGCATCGTCCGGCAGCACAAACGAACCCGAGATGAGCCCGGAACCCGCAAACAACGTCAACGAGTTCGACCATGGATTGTCGGTTCGCGCCGTGCCGTTTGTGGTGAAGGAAGATTCGGCGGTTGTGACCGAGCCGGGCTTCGTGCCTACAAGAATCGGCCGGACGTGAAGCGCCTCCGAATGACGATCGACCCGAGTACCTTCCCTTAAGGGACTCGCCCCCGTCTCAAATCGACGGAATCATCGGCTCACGCTGGCGGTACCAGACCGGTCTATCGACAGCCAGAGGTCCTCGCTCGGCGCGTCGAGCGGTTCGCCGTTCAACTCGCTCGGCTTGATGCGGAGCCGCACGCCGACCCGCGCCGTGCGACCGTCAGCTTCGACGCACGACGCGGTCGATTCCGAGGAACTGCGGCCGGAACCGAAGCAGCCGCTGGAAATTGGAGAGGAACAGCTCGAGCGGAAACTCCGTCCGGAACGCAGGCTCGTAGAACGCGTACGCCGCGACCAGGTTGGATTTGGATCTGGCTTCCCAGTACTGCGTACCCGTTCACGGGGCGCGTTCTCCGTACCGGCGGACTGCCGACCAACAAGATCGGCGGGCCGCGCGAGGACCGCGAGCAGCAGCAGGGTGACGGCGGCTTGCCTGGTCAAGGCTCAATGCTACCAGTGGCTATGGCTTCGGCACCATCGGCGTGTCGAACGAGAAGCCCGTTGCCGGCTCGACGGCGACCGCCTTGCCACTGAGGTCTCCGTAGCGGCCGTCGTTCGAGACCGTGACGGAACCGCCTATCCCGGCTGCAAAACCCAGCGAGCCCGTGTTCAGCACGAGCAGGGCGTGCGCGGCGATCGCATGCGCTGACGTGCCGAGGGTACGCGCCCGCGGTGCTCCAGAAGTGCACCGTGGCATTGACGATGTAGTCGGCAGTGTTCTGCAGCAGCAGGATCGTCGTCTGCGATGCGGTGTTGTTCAAACTCGGGATGGAGTAGGTGGTCTTCCCTCAGCCGGAAGGTGTATTGGTCGTCGGTATCGCAGGTGATTCCGCAGCCGGGATTGCCGACACGGATGAAAACAGGAGCGGCTCCAACCGCGTTGTTATTGAGTCTGGCCGACTGCGTGCACAACGTGCAAGTTACACCTAACAAGAACTGCCCGCTCGCCAGAACCGTGTTACCGTCGGCCGCCAGCCATTGGAAAGAAAGACCCCCATTGCCAGTGTCGCCCGTGATCCCGTGGATGAGCCTCCCGTGACGCCGTGGCGGTGCGGTGATCGAGTAAAGGTCGCATCGGCGACGGGGCCGGGCCTTGCGCCGAGATCGTGTGTTGGACGGAGCCGTGAATCGGTGTGTTGTCGGATCCGGTGTTATCGTCGGTATCACCGCCGTATCCCAGACATCGGCGCGGACGGGTCCCGCGAGGAGAACGAACGCGCACACGAAGCTCCACACGCAGCGTTTCATCAGTCTTCCTCCATTGAATGTGAATGGGTAGCCGCGGCGAATGGTATAGTAGAGGTGGTCCTGGCGAGTGTCAACTCGACGACTGCACATCGGCTTTCACTTCTTCGGCTCCGGGAACATCGGCGACGACTTCATGCTGGCGGGCTTCCTCGACGTCGCCCGCGGCATTCTCGGATCGCCGCATCTACGTGCTGCACGCCGTTCGATCGCGACGCGCAGCGCCTGCGCCTGCCGGACGTCGCCTGGCTTCCATATGACGCGCGTGCTCGCGAGGAGGCAATCGCCGCGGCCGACGCCTGGATCGGCGTCGGCGATTCACGGTTCCAGAGCGAAGTCGGCTCGTGGTTCCTCGACCATCTCGCCGAGGAAATGGAATTGTGCCGCCGCTTTCGCAAGCCGATGTTCTACTTCTGCGTCGGCGTCAACGATTCCGCGGCGATGCAGCATCCGCTGACCCGCACGATCGCGGAAGCCGCGACTGCCATCTGGACTCGCGACCCGCAGTCAGCGGACTTGCTCCGCCCGATCGGCGGCGGCACCGTTGCCGACGCCGCCGACCTCGCCAACGTATTTCTTGCGACGCGAACGCCTCCCACCCTGGAACGCGGGACGATCGGCTTTCTGTTGAACTTCGGATCGCGCGGCCTTTTCGATCGACGCGCTGTGCGAGGTCCTCGACGCGACGACGCCGCAGCGCGCGGCTGGCTCGTCCAGGAAGTGAGGACGCTGACAGGATCCGAACGGAGCTCCTCGCGAGCCTGCCGCCGAGTCACCGAAGCCGTGTGCAGGTGAGAGCCCCGGACTACTCGAAGGCCACGCTGTCTGAGCTTGCCGGCTGCTGGGGCGCTCCGGAGACTGTCGTGTCCAGCCGCTACCACGGCGCGCTCGTCGCCGCCTGGTCGGGAGCGCGCGTCGTGGTCATCGAGCGCAATGCGAAGCTCGCAGGCCTGGTGAAGCAGCTTGGGCTGACCAGCGTGAAGGATTTGCGGACGCCAGCTCCCGATCGTGGCAGCGATAGAGAGAGCCCGGCCTGTAGAGGCCGGTCGCCTGACGGAGCTCGTGTCGGCGGTCAGAGACGCCGCGCGCCAGCTGGCCGAGGCGCTGAGCCGCGCGGCCTGAGCCGCGCGGCCAGCAACCAGGCCGCTTCTAGTGCGGCTTGAACACCATCGGCGTGTCGAACGAGAAGCCGGTGGCCGGCTCGAGAGCCACGCTCTTGCCCTGCAAATCGCCGAACCGGCCGTCGTGGGTCACCCTGATGGACCCGGAAATGCCCGGCGCCGCGGCCGCCGCAGAGATGACGGCCAGTCCTCGCGCGGCGATGCTGAGACGCACCCGAACCTGCTGGCGCTCCGGCGGCCGTGAAGTAGTAGACCTGGCCGGAAATCGTGTAGCTGGCCGCGTTCTGGAGCAGGAGAACCGTAATCTGGGAGCCCGTGTTGTTGAACCTCGAGATGAAGCCGGTCGTCTCGAAGAACTTGATGGTGTACTGGTCGGAGCTCCTGCAAGCGATACCGCAAGACGTGTCTTCACCAAGAACGCGCACGTAGTTGAACGATCCTGCAGCTCCCCCCGCCATCGCAGCGATCGCACAGCACCGGTCCCGTTTTGCAACGAAACAGATTCACCAAGCACAGTCGTGCCGTCGTCATCAATCCGGTCCACGGGTAACGTCAGGGAGAAGACGTCGCCGGTCAGCCCGTCCGCCAGGACTTCGTAGGACGAATACGGAGCGCTGGTTACTGCGTACCAGTCTTGATCCGCGACCATTGCCTCGGCGGCCAGATCGTGGACCTGAACGAGGCCGTGGGTGAGCTCGTTGTCCGTTCCGACGCCGTCGTCCTCGCTGAGCGTATCGAAGTCCCACACATCGGCGCTGACGGTTTGCGCCCCGGCGAGGACGACTGCCACCACACAGGCCAGACAGGGACCTCTGCATCTGCATCTTCGCCCCTTATCCGTTTGCGGACGTGCTGGCGCGGCAGTCTAGCAGTCAATCGGCAGTCCACGATCCGTGCGCAGAGATCACGGACCGCTGCGGCGACCGTGCAACGTCAGTACCGGTCGAATAACGCCCGGCGTGTCGAAACTGAATCCTGTCGACGGCTCGAGCGCCACCGCTTTCACGTTCCACGTCCCGTACGGGGCATCGTGCGCAATGGTCACGTGGCCCGACTGGCCGGCCAGCGCGGGCCTTCCCGCAGCTGCGCTCGTCACGGTCAGCGTCCTTGCAGCAGCGTTCACGGTGACGGTGTCGAGCAGGGTCCCCGACGCGTTCCAGAAATTGTAGCGACGTCGTTGACGGGTACCGACGACGCGTTCTGAGAGACAGGAGCACGGTGGTCTGCGAGCCAGCATCGTTGAAGCGGGCGAGGAAGACCGTCGTCTCGCGGGCGACAATGCGGTACTGGTCGGCGGTCGTGCACGTGAGCGCGCATGCAGCGCTAATCACCCGGATGTAACTGAGCAGCGGCGCGTTCGTGGTGTTCCGCCAGGCGAGCCTCATGCTGAGGGCGCCTGTGCTGATGCCCTGGGCATCCTGGACAACGGTGATGCCGTCCCCCTGGAGGCGCTGGACCGTGCCGGGGCTCCCACAGGTTCACGTCGCCGCCGATGCCATCGAGCACGATTCGAATCGAGGATACGGAGGAACCCAGCCCCGGCACCAGTCTTGATCGGGCACCGGGCCCGGGCGGAAGCCCAGGTCGTGGATCTGATCGCTGCCATGTACCAGCTCGGTGTCAGTCGACGGCGCGCTGTCGTCGTTGTCCGTCGACGTGTCCCAGACGTCCGCGTAGGCCGGGAACCGGCGAGCGCGAACGCGAAAACAAAACCCAAAACCCACGCCTTCACGATCAGTCCTCCAGCAACTCGAAAATGTTTGGAATCGGTGGGAGACAGTGAGCCGGCGGTAGCTCAGCGGTACTGAGGTCTGTTCGAGACCCATAGAGCACCGAGCTTCAGCAACAGCCGCGCCTGAAGCGCCAGGGACACCCAGGGGCCAGGATTGGCGACCACCGACCCCCGTGTTTGCGGTAATACCGGAATGCACTCGCGTGAAATGCGACGAGCGATGCCCGTTTCGCGTGCGCGCTGCTTCTGCCTGTCAGGTGCGTTACGTCTGCGCCAGGAATGGAAAAAGTCGTCCAACCGGAAGACTTTAGCCTCCGGCACAGGTCCGCGTCTTCCCAGTACAGAAAGAACTGTTCGTCCATCCCACCCACCGACATCATGGCTGCGCGTCGAAGTCATCATGCAGGCGCCGCTGACCCAGTCGACCTCGATCGGCGCACCAGGCAGCGCATTCACCAGGGTCCGCGCGGTGAACGGGTTGCCCGGCCACACGCGCGTGAGCCAACTGGTGCGGCCGGCAAAGCCGGTCGTGATGCCAGGAGACCCGCTCGCCGCGCCTGGATCGTTCCGTGGGCTTCATGGACGACTCCGCCGCACACCGCCGCCCCTGGATGCGCATCGAGCCAGGCGGCGAGCGGATGCACATCGCTGGTCACGATGCGTCCGGATTCAGCAGCAGGACGTAATCGCGGGTCGTTTCCCTCACACCACGGGTTCACTCCTGCCGCGAACCCCGGATTGCCGGCGAGGGGAATGAATCGCACCCGCGGGAATCGTGTGGCGAGGGGCTCGAGCGACTGCGGCTGCGTGTGATGGTCGACGACGACGATCTCGTCGCAGGCGAATCGCTCGAGCGACTGGAGGCACTGGGCCAGGTGATCGTAGGCGAGTGGCGGCCTGGGCACCGTCCGAGCCGGCGTTGCTGCGCGCGGCGGGCGTACCGGCTGGGTGGGGCGAGCCCGGGTGGAGTGCGTTGGAGCGGACGACCCAGCGCCCGGCGGTGACGGTGAACGGACTGATCGCTGGCTACCAGGGCGCGGGAAGCAAGAGCGTGATCCCGCGCCGCGCCGTTGCCAAGCTCGGGGTCCGGCTCGTGCCCGACCAGGACCCGGCCGAGGTGGAGCGGCTGCTACGACGGCACCTTGCGGCGCCGCGCCGCCGACGGTCCAGACCCTCGTCCGGGCCGGAAGCCAGGTGCCGCCGGCCGTGCTCGATCTCCCGCAGCGGGTCATGGAGGCGGTGTCGGCGGCCTGCCGTCGTGGCTTCGGGACCGATCCGGCGTGGGTCCTCTCCGGCGGCACGATCCCGGCCGCCGGCTTGCTGCGTCGGCTCCTCGGCCTGCCGGTCGTCCTCCTCGGACTGGCCCAGCCGGACGACGGGCACACGCGCCGAACGAGCGGGCGCACCTGCCCTCAGTGTGGAGCGGTACCGACACGATCATCTGGCTGCTCGCCGAGCTGGCCCGTGGCGGTCCGATGCGTCACGGGTTGCCGTCGACGTACTCCCACGGCTGCCGGCCGATCGCCCACGGGCCGGGCACCGGCCGGACGTAGCGACCGTTCGCCGGGTCGACGTACGGCCACGGCTGGCCGGCGGCGAACGGTCCCATCGCCGGCACCGGCTCCTGCCCGGACGGCGCGGTGCCGACGGAGCCGGGCTCGGTGGAGACCTGGTGCGGCATCGGCGGGTGCCCGTTCGTCCCGGTCGACTGGCTGCCGGACGGCTGGCTGCCGGGCACGTCGGCCTTGGACGCGGCCGTCTCCAGCGCGGTCTCGCAGGTCCGGCCGCTGCCGTCCCGCGCGGTGACCGCGGTGGAGATGCCGGTCTTGCCGTTGGCCATCTTGGTCCGGGCCTCGGCGTTGTCGCAGGAGGTGGTCTGGTAGAGGTGCCAGCCCTGCTGGCCGGTGGTGATGGCGCGTGCCGCAGTCCTCCCGGTAGACCGCGAGGTGGCGCTGCCAGGTGCCGAGCGCGGCGGCGGTCTCCTTGTGCATGGTGCCGAGCCCGCGGACCGCCGGCGCGACCCGGTCCCGCAGGCTGGTGAAGGCGGTGGCGGCGTCCCCGGTCCAGAAGCCGGAGACGTCCATCCCGGCCAGGCTGTCCGCCATCGCGACGAGGTCGTCGCCCGCGGTGTCGTGCGCCTTGCCGCAGGTGTCGATGGTGCCGGGGTTGCCCCAGACGTAGTTGTCGACCTGCGCGGTCTCCCACTGCTGCAGCTCCGGCAGCGCGTAGCACCGGTCCCGGCCGCTCATCGGCGCGTTCCCCCATTCGACAGCCCCGTCGGTGTCCCGGTCACAGCTCGTCGTCCTCGTCCGCGCGGGCCTCCTGCTCCTCGCGCGCCTTCCTGCGGTGCACCGCCCAGGCCGCCGCGCCGGCCGCGCCGAGCAGGCCGACCGGAGCGACCGCCGCGGCGACCGGCAGCCCGTTGCGGTCCGCCGCCGGGGCCGTCCCGCCGCCGGTCGCGTCGCCGCCGAGGCCGACCGAGCCGGAGCCGGAACCGACCGAGCCACCGCCGGTGAGCGACGTCGGGTCGGCCACCCGCGGCTCCGGGACCGGGCCGCCGGCGGAGCCGCTCCCGCCGGCCGACCCGCTCCCGCCCCCGATCGGGGCCGCCGGCCGCGGAGTCCGCACCGCCCGGCCCACCGGCGCCGGCGGCGTCGCTGCCGACCAGCCCGGTCGGCGCGCTCGGGGCCACGTCGGTGGGTGCGTACGAGCCGCCGCCGGAGCCGTACTCCACCTGGTTGCCGATGCCGTCTAGTCGGCGTCGTACGGCACGCCGGGGGTGGTGGAGGGGCCGGAGCCGTTGCTGCCGGCGCCGGTGCTGCCGGCACCGTTGCTGCCGGCGCTGTTGCCGGCGCCGCTGCTGCCCGCGCCGCCGGTGCCGGTGACCGGGTCGCCGACCTGGGCGTCCGGGTTGCCGTCCTTCTCCACCGAGTCGGGGATGCCGTCGGCGTCGGAGTCGGTGTCCTGGTAGTCCGGGGTGCCGTCGGCGTCGGTGTCGACCGGCTGCCCGGGTGGTGGGGTCGCCCGGGCTGCGGGTCGCCGGGGTGGTGGGGTCGCCCGGGGTGGTGGGGTCGCCGGGGTGGTGGGGTCGCCCGGCCGGGGCCCGCCGGTCCCGCCCGGCGGGATCGCGCCGCCCGGCGTCGTCATCCCGCCCTCGGTGGAGTCCGGGATCCCGTCGTTGTCGGAGTCGGTGTCCTGGTAGTCGGGCGTGCCGTCGGCGTCGGTGTCGACCGGCTGCCCCGGGGTGGTCGGGTCGCCCGGCGTGGTGGGGTCGCCCGGGGTGGTCGGGTCGCCCGGCGTCGGTCGGGTCGCCCGGCGTCGCCGGGTCGCCGGGACCGCTCGGGTCGCCCGGCGTCGGCCGGGTCCCCCGGGCGAGGTCCCCCCGCCCGGGGAGGTGCCCCCGCCCGGGGACGTGCCTCCGCCCGGCGAGGTCCCGCCGCCCGGGGACGTGTCCCGCCGCCCGGCGACGTGCCTCCGCCCGGCGGCGTACCTCCTCCGGGGGACGTCCCGGTCGGCTGGTCCGACGCGTCCTGCCGGGCCTGCTCCTCGGTCCACCCGTACTCCCGGGCGGCGGCGAAGACGCCCTGGCCGAGCTGGTCGAGCAGCCCGCCGACCTCCGGCCGCTTCCGGGTCCACTTGGTCCGGACGGTCTCCATGCCGCCCTCGACGTCCCAGCTGCCGAAGTCCTCGCCGGTCGCCTGCGGAGCTGACGGTGATCGCGTCGTACTGTCCCTTGAGCCGGTAGAGGGCAGTGGCCAGCGCCTTGAGCTGGTCGGGATCGGTGACGAACCCGTTCGCCATGTGCCTGCGTCCCTCCACCCGGGGCCCGGTCGGGCCGGAGCATACGCCCGGGATCGGCGGTATGTCCAAAGTACCCGATTCTTCGGTTCTCTCCCTCGGAGGTCGTCCGTCGCCCTGGGGGACGCGGCCGGTCGGAGAGCCGCCTAGGGTTCCGACCCGGGAGGGTTCGATGCTGGAATTCGACGGTCTGACCAAGCGGTACGGCGACAAGGTAGCCCTGCAGGACCTCACCTTCGCCGTCCGTCCCGGAGAGGTGTACGGCTTCGTCGGGCGCGAACGGCGCCGGCAAGACCACCGCGATGCGGATCGCGCTGGGCGTGCTCGCCGCGGACGCCGGCGAGGTGCGCTGGCAGGGCCGGCCGGTCACGTTCGACACCCGGCGCCGGTTCGGCTACATGCCGGAGGAGCGCGGGCTCTACCCGAAGATGCGGGTGACCGAGCAGCTGGTCTACTTCGCCCGGCTGCACGGGCTGGACGCCGCCGCGCGCCGCGGCCGCCGCGGACCGGCTGACCGAGCGGCTCGGCGTCGCCGAGCGCCGCAACGACGCGGTGCGAGAAGCTGTCGCTGGGCAACCAGCAGCGCGTGCAGCTGGCCGCCGCGCTGGTGCACGACCCCGAGGTGCTCGTCCTGGACGAGCCGTTCTCCGGGCTCGACCCGGTCGGTGTGGACGCGCTGGCCGGGGTGCTGCTGGACAAGGCCGCGCGACGGCGTCCCGGTCGTCTTCTCCTCCCACCAGCTGGAGCTGGTGGAGCGGCTGTGCGACTCGGTCGGCATCATCAACGCCGGCCGGATGGTCGCCGCCGGCACCGTGCGCGACCTGCGCTCGCCAGGGCGACCGCCGGCAGCTGCTGGTGGTGGTGCCGGACGCGCCGGCCGGCTGGGCGAGCGGGTTGCCCGGCGTGCGGGTGGTCTCCGAGCGGCGCGGCGAGCTGGTCCTCGAGCTGGCTCCGGACGCGGACGACCAGCAGGTGCTCGCCGCCGCGGCCCGCGCCGGCCGGGTCGAGCACTTCAGCCGGCGGGAGCCGACGCTGACCGAGCTGTTCCGGGAGGCGGTGTCGGCGCCCGACGGGCCGCCCGCCCGCGAGCAGGAGGAGGTGCCGGTATGAGCCGCCCCGGACACCGCGGCACGCCGCGCGGCATGGTCGGCCTGGTCGTGCGCCGGGAGATCACCACCCGGGTGCGGGAGCGCAGCTTCATCATCTCGACGGTGGTCACGCTGCTGATCATCGCCGCGGTGATCATCGTGCCGACGCTGCTCAGCCGCGGCGGCGACGAGGTGCACGGTCGGCCTGGTCGGCAACGCCGGCCGCCGTCGAGCCCGCGCTGCAGCAGGCGGCCGCCGGTGCAGGACGTGAAGCTCACCGTCCAGCGGTACGCCGATGAGGCCGCCGCCCGGACGGCGGTGCAGGCCGGCGACGTCGACGCGGTCTTCCTCGGCGGCGACCGGGTGCTGGTGAAGGAGGACCTGGACGGGGAGACCGAGCAGGTCGTGCAGACCGCGTACCGGCAGGCCGCGGCGGCCCAGCGGCTGGCCGCCGCCGGGATCGACCCCGCCGCGGCCGCCCGGGCGCTGGACGTGCCGCCGCTCGCGGTGACCGCCATCGACCCGCCGGACCCGGACTCCGACGCCCGCCGCAGCCGCGGCGTACTTCGGCGTGCTGCTGCTCTACTTCCAGCTCTTCGGGTACGGCCTGTGGGTCGCGCTCGGCGTGGTCGAGGAGAAGTCCAGCCGGGTGGTCGAGCTGCTGCTCGCCGACGGTGCGGCCGTGGCAGCTGCTGGCCGGCAAGGTGATCGGCATCGGCCTGCTCGGACTGGGCCAGCTGGTGCTGACCGGCGTCGGTCGGCATCGCCGCGGCGATCGCCACCGGCGCGGTGGACGTGCCGTCCGGGATCCTCGGGGTCGCCGGTCAGGTGCTGGTCTGGTTCCTGCTCGGCTTCGCCTTCTACGCCTGCCTGTTCGCCGCGCTGGCCGTCGCTGGTGTCCCGGCAGGAGGAGCTGCAGAACGTCACCACCCCGCTGTCGGTGCTGCTGCTGGGCAGCTTCTTCCTCGCCATCGCCGCGCTCGAGCTCGCCGGACAGCACGCTGGTCCGGGTCACCTCGATCGTGCCGCCGTTCTCCACCATGGTGATGCCGATCCGGTGGGCCGCCGGCGACGCGCCGCTGTGGGAGCTGGCGCTGGCCATCGTGCTGATGGTGATCGTGGTGGTGGCGCTGGTCCGGCTGGCCGGCTGGATCTACGCCGGTGCGGTGCTGCGCAGCGGGCCGCGGGTGAAGCTGACCGACGCGCTGGCCGCCGGCCGGCAGGGCGAGCGCACCCCGGCCTCCTGAGCGAGCGCGAGCGCGGGGAGCGAGTGTCAGGCGTCGCGGCGGGCCAGCACCGCCGCGGCGCCGCCGAGGAAGAGCGCCAGCCACAGCGCCAGCGTCAGCGCCGCCACCCACGGCTCGAGGGCCAGCTCCGGGTCCGCGGCAGGAAGAGGCTGTCGCTGGCCGCGGTCGGCAGGTAGCGCTGGCCCTGCTCCTCCCACCACCGCGGCAGCAGCGGGCCGAAGAACGCCGGCCCCAGCACCAGCCCGAGCACCGCGGCCACCGAGCCGGCCGCGCTGCGCAGCACGAAGGCCAGGCAGACCGCGATCACCGGCAGCACCGGCGCGCTGGCCATCGAGCCGAGCACCAGCAGCGCCGCGTCCGAGCGGTCCACCGGCGGCGCGTCCAGCCCGCTGTAGAGGGCCAGCCCGACCGCTTGCATCACGGCGATGGCGACCACGGAGGTGCCGACCGCGAGCGCGACGACCACGAGCACCTTGGCCAGCAGCACCCGCTCCCGCCGCGGGGTCGCGGTCAGCGTCAGCGCGATCATCCGGGAGGAGTACTCCGAGGACACCACGGTCACCCCCAGCACGGTGACCAGGATCGCCACCAGCAGCATGCCGATCAGCGACGCGTCCACCGGGTCGAAGGTGGCCCGCTCCTCGGCCGGCCAGTCGTCCCAGGTGGCCAGCACCACCCAGGCCAGCAGGCCGGTCACCACCGCGCCGAGCAGCACCGCGCAGGCCAGCGTGACCCGGACCGCGCGCTGCGAGGTGATCTTGCCGCCGCATCGATCCTCGTGGCGACCGTGAGGATCCGGTCGACGCCCGCCTCGCGCGCGCGAGACACCAGGACGTCCGGCGGGTCCTCGCACGCGTCGAGGTGCGCGTGCGTGTCGATCACGCGTCTTCTGAGGCTCGCCGCATCCGCTCGAGCTCCTCCTCCACGACGCTCTCGTCGAGCTTGCGGAAGAGGGGGGTCGGCTCGCGGAGGGCCTGCCCCGGCGCCAGCGTGCTCGGCGTCCAGGTGCCGACCCAGGAGGCGTAGTCGCCGGTGAGCACGACGTGCGAGTCGCCCTCCTCCGCGACCTCCCGCAGCGCGAGCGGCCCCGCGAGGTAGCCGTCGTGGCCGAGCAGCTCGTGGACTCGCTGCGAACCGAACGGCAGGAAAGGGGCGAAGAGCGTCTTCAGGCTGTCGATCGCGCGGAGGCAGGTGTAGAGCACCGTCGCGGCTCGGTCGCGGTCGTCCTTCACGAGCGCCCACGGAGCCTCGTCGTTGACGTACTGGTTCACGCGGCGCGCGAGCTGCATCGCCTCCCCGAGCGCGGCCTTGAAGCGCGCGTCCTCGATCAGGTCGCCGACGGTCGCGAAGCCGCCGTCGATCTCGGCGAGCAGCGCGGCGTCGCGATCGGTGAGGGCGCCCGGCTCCGGGATCGAGCCGAACGTCCGGTACGCGATCGTGAGCACGCGGTTCGCGAGGTTCCCCCAGGTGGCGACGAGCTCGTCGTTCGTGCGGCGGACGAACTCCGACCAGGTGAAGTCGGTGTCCTGCGTCTCCGGCCCCGCCGCGGTCAGGTAGTAGCGCAGGGCGTCCGGCTCGTAGCGCTCGAGGAAGTCCCTCACGAGGATGCCGACGCCCCGGCTGGCGGCGAACTTCCGGCCCTCCATGGTGAGAAACTCGCTCGCCACGACGTCGTACGGAAGCTGGAGCGGGCCGCGCCCGGCGCCGAGCTCGCCGCCCTCGCCGTAGCCGAGCAGGATGCTCGGCCAGATCACCGTGTGGAAGACGATGTTGTCCTTCCCCTGGAAGTAGAAGTGCCGGGAGTCGGGGTTCTGCCACCAGTCGCGCCACGCGTCGGGCCGACCCTCGTTGTGAGCCCATTCGACCGCGGCCGAGAGGTAGCCGATCACCGCGTCGAACCAGACGTAGATCCGCTTGTTCGTCGACTCCTCGTAGCCCTCGACCGGGATCGGCACGCCCCAGTCGAGGTCGCGCGTGATCGGGCGCTCTTTGAGGTCGTCGACGAGCGCCAGCGAGAAGTTGCGGACGTTCGGTCGCCAGTGCGGCTGCGCCGAGATCCATTCGCGCAGGCGGTCGGCGAACGCGGGAAGGTCGAGGAAGAGGTGCTTCGTCTCGCGGAACTCGGGCGTCGAGCCGTCGACGCGCGACCGCGGGTTCAGGAGATCGGTCGGGTCGAGCTGGTTTCCGCAGTTGTCGCACTGGTCGCCGCGCGCGGCTTCGTAGCCGCAGATCGGACACGTGCCCTCGATGTAGCGGTCGGGCAGCGTGTGTCCGGTGGTGGGCGAGAACGCTCCGAGCGTCGTCCGCTCGACCACGAACCCGTGCTCGTAGAGCGTGCGGAAGAGGTCCTGGACGACGCGGTCGTGGTTCCGCGTCGTCGTGCGCGTGAAGCAGTCGTAGGTGATCCCCAGCTCGCGGAGGTCGTCGCGGATGAGCGCGCTGTACTCGTCCGCGGCCTCACGCGGCGAGCGCCCTTCCTTGTCCGCCGTCACCATCACCGGCGTCCCATGCTCGTCCGTCCCGGACACCATGAGGACGTCGTTGCCCCGCAGGCGGTGGTAGCGCGCGAAGATGTCCGCGGGTACCGCGAACCCCGCCACATGCCCGATGTGGCGCGGTGCGCTCGCGTACGGCCAGGCCGGCGCGACCAGGATCTTCTGCGGGGACGGGGACGCGGACACGGGCGGTCATGATACGAGCCGCTCCGAGCGCCACCGCTGCCGCGGCAGCCGCAAGGGACGCGACGAGCCACCACCGGGCGAGTCGGCCGGACCCGTCCACCGTGACGGGTCGCAGGAGCGGCTCGCGCGGCTCCCCCGCGACCAGGCGCTCGGTCGGTACGACCTCGAGGCGAGGCTCGATCAAGCGACTCGGCGGCGGCACCACGTGGAGCTCGTGCGCCGAGCCCGTGCGAGCGCTCCCGCTTCCCGCCGATGACGTATCCCGCCCGTGGACGGCTGCGGGCGTCGTGAGCGGCAGCTCGACCGCGCCACGCGACGAGTCGGCAGTCCGGCGCGACGACACGTCGGCGACCGATGCCGCCTCCGTCGCGACGGGGCGGTCCGACGCCGATGCCGTCACCTCGAGACCGCCCGCTCGGCCCTCGACCGCGGTCGTCGACACGGGCGCGGCGTCCGCAGGGGCGACGGGCTCGGCGACCTGCACGGGCTCCGCCGGCGTCGGGGGCGCGGCCACGGCCGCCGCCGGCTGGGGCGTCGCGACCGCGACCGGCACGACGGTGGGCTGCGCGGGCGCGGCGGCCACCGGTGCCTGCACCGTCGAGGATGCCGCCGCGGCCGGCGCCGACGGCTTCGCTCCCGGTTGCGGCACCGCCGCAGGCGGTGGGGACGCCGACGCGGGCGGAACGGAGGCAGGGCGGCGCGGCAGGAGGCTCGAGCGGGTCGACGTAGCCGTGCGGGTCGCTCGCGACGCGCACGCCGAGATGGACGTGCGGCGCGCGCGTCACCGGATCCTCGCTCTCGCCGACGGCGCCGACGGCCGCGCCCTCGTCCACGACGTCGCCGCGTGAGACCGCCGTCGCGCGGAGCTGCACCAGAGTCACCGCGTACCCGTCGCCCGTCTCGATCGTCACGCCGCGCCCCATGCCCGGAAGCGAGCCGACGAAGGTCACGGTCCCCGATGCGGGCGCGCCGACGCTCGCTCCGGCGCCGCAGCCGACATCGATGCCCCGGTGCTGGCCGGCCGCGTAGGGGTCGTCGACGAGCGAGAACGGCCGCAGGACGGAGCCCTCGCAGGGCCACGACCACGCGTCGGCGGAAGGCGCGAGCACGAGCGCGACCACGGCGACGAGCGCGAGACGGAGCATGGGCGACCTCCGATGTTGTCTCGATTGGAAACGACGAGGTCACGGTACCGAGCGGGTCGCTCGTTGTCAAGACGGACTACAGCGAGCCGCGATAGAGCGCGTTCCGCGACACGCCGGTGAGACGCGCGACGAGATCGGCGGCCCGCCGCCGGGGCAGGCCCGCATCGACCAGCTCGGCGACGGCCGCCACGGCGGCCGCGTCGTCGACCGCTGCCTCCACCCCGTCCACGACGAGCACGATCTCGCCCTTCGGGGACTCGGGGAAGGCGTCGGCGAGCTCCGCTGCCGTCCCGCGCACGACCTCCTCGTACTGCTTCGTCAGCTCGCGGCAGACCGCCGCCCGCCGGTCGGGGAAGCGCTCGGCGAGGGAGCGCAGCGTCCGCGGCAGCCGCTGCGGAGACTCGAACGCGACCGTCGGCCACGGCCAGGACGCGAGCTCCTCCCACACCCCCACGAGCGCTCCTCCGCCGCGTGGGAGGTATCCGACGAACCGGTACCGCTCCGCGACCAGTCCGCTGGCGACGAGCGCCGTCTCGACCGCCGACGGCCCCGGGAGCACGGTCACCGGCAGCCCCTCCTCGAGCGCCGCAGCGATGAGCCGCGCGCCGGGGTCGCTGATCGCCGGCATCCCCGCGTCGGAGACGAGGGCGACGCGCTCGGCCGTCACGCAGCCGCGGGAGCATCTCCGCCGTCCGCGCGGCCTCGTTGTGCTCGTGGTACGACAGGAGCCGCGCCTCGATCCCGTGCCGCGCGAGCAGCCCTCGCGTGCGGCGCGTGTCCTCGCACAGCACGACGTCCGCCTCGCGCAGCTCGCGCAGCACGCGCAGGGTGACGTCCTCGAGGTTCCCGATCGGGGTCGCGCAGACGGCGAGCACCGTCAGGTGGTCGCTTCGAGCCCTACGAGCGCGGCGCCGACGATGCCGGCCGCGGTGCCGAGCTTGGCCCGGACGACCTGCACGCGCTCCTTCGCGGGGCCGATCGCCTCCCGCCGGACGATCGCGCGCGCCGGCTCGAGGATCAGGTCGCCCGCAGCCGCGAAGCCGCCGCCGATGACGACCAGCTCCGGGTCGAAGACGTTCACGAGCGTGCCGATGCCCGAGCCGAGCCGCTCGCCGATCTCGCGGAGGATCGCGATCGCCCGCGCGTCGCCCTCGTTTCCGAGCCGCACGAGCCGGTACGCGTCCGCCGCCGGGCCGAAGGCCGCCCGCGCCGCCGCGGTCGCGGCCGTTCCGGACACGTACGCCTCGAGGTGGCCGCGCCCCGTGCAGGTGCCCTGGCACGGCCGGCCGTCGTGCTCGATGACGATGTGCCCGAACTCGGCGAGCCCGCGCATGAGCTGTCCGCCGAAGACCACGCCGCCGCCGACCCCCGTCCCGAGCGTGAGCATGACCATCGAGCTCGCACCCTGCCCCGCGCCGAAGCGCCACTCGGCGAAGGCGGCCGCGTTCGCGTCGTTCTCGATCGCGACCGGGAGCTCGAACCTCGCCTGCAGCAGCCCGTCGAGGTCGACGTCGCCGAGCGGGATGTTGACCGAGCCGAGAGCGCGGCCCGTCGCCCGGTCGATGATGGACGGGACGCCGATCCCGACTGCCGTGACGTCCGGGCCGAGGAGCTCCGCAACGGCCTCCTCGAGCGCGCTCGAGCAGTGCGTCCTGCGACTCCGTGGGCGTCACCCGCTCACGGCGCTCGCGCACGCCGCCGTCGCCGTCCACGAGGCCCGCGGCGATCTTCGTTCCGCCGAGGTCGACGCCGATCACCAGGGGGTCTGCCATGAGGCCGGGCTACCATACCGCCCCGCATGTCGCCCGAGGACAAGCCCTACCGCGTCTACCGCGGCGGACGCACGAAGGGCAAGGTCCCGACGCTGCCGCCGCCGGAGCGCAGCGCGCGAAAGAACGGCCGCCGGCCGTCCGCGCGCCCGCCGCTCGGCCCGGAGCAGCCGGCTCCGGACCGCCGCGTCTCGTGGGGACGCCGCATCGGCCTGGGCGTGCTCGTCCTCGTCCTGCTCCTCGTCGTCTGGGGCGTGGCGAGCTTCCTCGCCGTGCGCAGCGGCGTGCAGGAGGCGAACGCCAGGCTCGAGCCCGAGGATCGTGCGGCGCTCGCGCCCGACGAGGGCTCGATGCTCGGCAACCCGACCGTCGTGCTGCTGCTCGGCACCGATCACTCACGCACGGTCCAGGACCGCCAGGGCGCGCGGCGCTCGGACTCGATGATGCTCGTGCGCACCGACCCGCGCCGCGGCCGGATCTCGTACCTCTCGATCCCGCGCGACCTCCAGGTCGAGGTCCCCGGGCTCGGCACCTCGAAGATCAACGCCGCCTCGCAGGTCGGCGGCCCCGCGCTCGCGATCCGCACGATCCGCCAGTTCACCGGCGTCAAGGTCAACCACGTCGCGGTCGTCGACTTCGGCGACTTCGAGGAGCTCGTCGACGCGCTCGGCGGGGTCACGATCGACGTGCCGAAGCCGATCGTCTCCAAGAAGTTCGACTGCCCCTACCCGACGCAGGAGCGGTGCGACCGCTGGCCGGGCTGGCGCTTCGCGAAGGGCGAGCAGGAGATGGACGGGCGCCGCGCACTCATCTACTCGCGCGTGCGCGTGAATCAGCTCGACCCGTCCGAGTCGGACATCACCCGCGGCGAGCGGCAGCAGGCGGTGACGCAGGCGATCGCCCAGAAGGTGCTCAGCCCGCTGACGATGTTGAAGCTGCCGTTCATCGGCGACGACCTGGTGGCGCCGCTCTCGACCGACCTCTCGACGTGGCAGCTGACGCAGCTCGCGTGGGCGAAGTTCCGCGGCGACGACGACCGCGCGCTCCACTGCCGCCTCGGCGGCGAGGACGCGGGAGGTGTGCTGATCCCCACCGAGGACAACCGCAACGTCGTCTCGATGTTCCTCGGCGCCTCGGCGCCGCAGCCCCCGGCTCCCGGCTCGCTCTTCGGGCCCGGCTGCCGGATCGGCGCGAGCCCGTCGGCCTAGTCGGCCGCGGCTGCCTTCTTCTCGGGTGCGGACGACTCGCTCGGACGACGACGACTCGCCGAGGACGACGACGAGTCGCTCGACGAGGACGAAGTCGAGTCGAGTCCCGTCCTTCGAGGGCTTGCGGCCCCCGCGCCCGTAGTCGGTCGAGTAGAAGCCGGAGCCCTTGTAGTGCACCGCCACCGGGTAGAGCACGCGCTCGACGGGGCTCGCGCCGCAGGTCTCGCACGTCTCGGGCTGCGGATCGGTCATCCGCTGGAACAACTCGAACGTGTGTCCGTTGGGGCAGCGGTACTCGTAAATCGGCATGGGGATCGCCAAAGCTAGCACTCCCCTCCGCCGGTACCGTCCCTCGCCAGTGGCACAGACGGCCCCGATCAGGACCACGCTGAAGAGGCCGGAACGCATGGTCGGACGGCCGCTGTCGGAGCGGCTCGACCGCGGCTACGGGGCCGTGGTCGCCGCAGCCGTGGCGGCAGTGGGCGCGTTCCTCGCGCTGCGGCTCACGGCGTGGCCCCCGCACGAGGACGAGACGCTCGCGCTCTTCGTCGGCCACGGATCGCTCGGCGACCTGGCCGACATCGTCCTCGGAGAGCGCGGCGGGGCGCCGCTGCACTACGTCTTCGCGTGGGCGGTGGCGCACCTCGGCGGCGGGCTCGGCGGGCTGCGGCTCGTCTCGGCGGTGTTCGCGCTCGCGTCGATCCCGCTCGCGGCCGAGCTCGTGCGCCGGCTGACCGACCGGACGACCGCGGCGCTCGCGGCCGTGCTCGTGGCGGCGAACTGGGTGCTGCTCTTCCACGCCGTGTACGGGCGCATGTACGCCCTCTTCCTCTGCACCAGCCTCCTGTCGATGCTCGCGCTCCTGTCGGCGCTCGACCGCGGCGGGCTGCGGCGTTGGGCGCTCTGGGCGGCCGCGATCCTGCTCTGCGTCGCCACCCACCCGTACGGCGCGCTCGTGCTCGCGTCGCAGGGCGTGTTCGTCCTGCTCGCTCGGGAGCGGCTCCGCGAGGCGATCCCGGCCGGGCTGGCGGTGTTGGTGCTCGGGATCCCGTTCTGGCTCGCCGACTTCGTGCTCGCCGGGCGCTTCGACGTCGGGGTCGGCGGCGGCGGCGCGAAGCTCGGCGGACCTGTCGCGGTGGCGGCGTACCTCGGCGACGTCGCGGCCGACTTCTCTGCGGGGCCGGTCGTGCTCCCGGTCGTGCTCGCGCTCGCCGGATTCGGCGGCTGGGTGCTGTGGCGCGATCGGCGGCGCGCGGCACTGCTCACGCTCGCGGTGATCGGGACGCCGACGCTCGCCTTCCTCGTCGCCCGCCTCGGCGCGTCGACCGCGCCGGAGACGCGCCACCTGATCTTCGCGCTGCCGTTCTTCGCGATGCTCGTCGCGTCGGCGCTCGTCGCGATCGCGCGGAGCGGCCGAGCGGGTGCCGAGCGGACGGCGGTCGCCGCGGCCGCGCTCCTCGTCGTCGGCGGCGCGGTGTGGGCGTGGCAGAAGACTCCGTTGCTGTTCCGCGGCGCCCCGGAGTCGCAGATCGCGGGGCGCGAGGCCGCGGCCGACTGGCTCGCCGCGGCGGGCGCACCGAACGACGTGCTGCTCGGCTACGAGCCGGTGTACCTCGAGGCCTGGGAGCGGAACGGGGACTTCTCGCGCGTCGTGCTCCCGCGCGCGGACGCGAAGCTCGCCGCGCAGACGCTGCGGGACGCGCCGCGCCCGCTCGGCCGCGGGATCTGGGTCTTCGACGCGGCGGACACGACCAACGCGGACAAGGAACAGGCGATCGTGCGCCGCCTCCCGCGCGAGCCCGAGGCGTTCGAGGCGCGCACGTTCGGGCCGTACCTCGTGCTGCGGACGCGCGAGCCGGTGCGGACGCCGGAGCGCTGGGTCGAGCTCGCCGCGGCGGCGCAGGTGGCCGGGATGACGCTCGACATCGGCGACGCCGACGTGAACTTCGCGACGGTCAACCGGGTCGCCGAGCGGCTCGGCTACGACCCGTCCGCGCGCTCGCGCTCGACGAGCTCCCGGTAGCACGGCGCGCCCTCGAAGGCGGCGAGCCCGGCCGGGGTCTGGCGCGGCCTCGACCGCGGCCGGAGGCGGCGGCCCGCGGCGACGGCGGCACCGGCGCCGACGATCCCGCCGATGACGAACGACCGCATCCGGTCGCGCTTCCGCGTCCTCGACTCGCCGTCCATCGGCAGGATCCTACGTCGATGCTCGTCTGCACGATCGGCGACCTCCTGCTCGACGTGATCGTCCGTCTCGACGCGCCGATCGCGTCGGACACCGACACGGACGCGCGCACGTCCGTCGGCGCCGGCGGCCAGGCGGCGAACGTGGCGGCCTGGGTGGTGGCGCTGGGCGACCGGGCGCGGTTCCTCGGGAAGCGCGCGCGCGACCCGGCCGGTCGCGTGATCGCCGAGGGCCTGACGGCGCGGGGCGTGGAGGTCGCCGGGCCGGAGGTCGACGCGGGAACCGGGACGATCGTGTCGCTCTCCCACGGCGACGGCACCCGCTCGATGCTCTCCGACCGCGGCGTCGCGCCCACCTTCGCGCCCGACGAGCTCGACCCCGCCTGGCTCGAGGGCTGCGACTGGCTCCACGTCCCCGTCTACTCGCTCGCGCGCGAGCCGCTGCGGTCGACGGCCGCCGCGGCGGCCGCGCTCGCGCCACGGGTCAGCGTCGACCTCTCCTCCACCGCCGCGATCGAGGAGCTCGGCGTGGACACGCTGCGGGCGCTGCTCGAGGAGCTCCGGCCGGCGCTGGTCCTCGCCTCGGAGGCAGAGGCGGCGCTCGTGGGCGCGGTCGAGGCGGACACGGTCGTCGTCCACGGCGCGGGCGGCTGCGTCGTGCGCGACCGCGGCGGCACCCACGAACACGCCGCGGAGCCTGTCGAGGTCGTCGACGCCACCGGCGCCGGCGACGCGTTCGCGGCCGGCTTCCTGCTCGGCGGCTCCGAGATGGCGCTGCGCGCCGGGGCACGATGCGTGGGGCAGATGGGAGCGATGCCGCGATGACGCTGATCCATGTGAGCGATGAGGTGCGCGAGGCGCTCGCCGCCGGGCAGCCGGTGGTCGCGCTCGAGACGACGCTGGTCGCGCACGGCTTCCCGGCGCCGCAGGGGGTCGAGGTCGGGCTCGCGAGCGAGCGCCGCGTCCGCGAGGCCGGCGCCGTCCCGGCGACGATCGGCGTCCTCGACGGCCAGATCCGGGTCGGCCTGACGGAGGCCGAGCTCCACCGCTTCACGCCGGACGCGCGCAAGTGCGGGCCCCGCGACCTGGCCGCGGCGGCGGTGCAGGGCGTCGTCGGCGGGACGACGGTCGGCGGCACGGTCGCCGTCGCCGGCTCGGTCGGGATCCGCTTCATGGGCACCGGCGGCCTCGGCGGTGTGCACCGCGGCTGGCCGCGCCCGCCCGACGTCTCGGCCGACCTGGGCGAGCTCGCACGGACGGAGGTGCTCGTCGTCTCCTCCGGCATCAAGTCACTGCTGGACGTGCCGTCGACGACGGAGCTGCTCGAGACGCTCGGCGTGCCGGTGCTCGGCTTCCGCACGGACGAGCTGCCGTTGTTCTACGCGGCGCGGGGCGGCCCGCCCGTGTCCGCCCGGGTCGAGTCCGCCGACGAGGCGGCGCGGATCGCGCGCGCGCACTGGACGCTCGGCCGCGCCGCGCTCGTGCTCGCGCGCCCGCCCGTCGAGAGCCTGGACGACGTCGAGCCGCTGATCGAGCGCGCGCTCGCCGCGGCGGCCGAGCAGGACGTGACGGGACAGGCGGTGACGCCGTTCGTGCTCGCGTTCCTCCACCGCGAGAGCGGCGGACGGACGGAGCGGGCGAACCTCGACCTGATCGCGGACAACGTCGCCCTCGCAGGCGAGGTCGCGGTCGCCTACGCCGCGCTCTCGTCCAGCTCGCAGTAGCCGCCGACGCTCGGGAGCCGCCCGAGGAGGTCGGCGAGCGAGCGCACCTCGGCGTCGGTCAGCCGCTCCTCGAACAGGGCGCGGATCCCCTCGACGTGCGTGCACTTGGCCGCCTCGAATCGCTCGCGGCCCACGTCGGTGAGGACGGCGTAGGTCACGCGCGCGTCGCTCTCGCACGACCGCTTCGCGACGAGCCCGGCGGTCTCGAGACCGTCGAGGAGCCGGGTCACGCCGGAGGCCGTGAGGAGGAGCTTCTCGGCGAGATCGACGCGCCGCATGCCGTCGGAGTTGTTCGACAGGTGGAGCAGCGCCTCGTAGTCGTTGATCGACAGCCCGTGCTCGGCGAGCAGGCCGGCGCTGAGCGCGCGGGTCGCCGCAGCGTGCGCGCGCAGCAGCCCGACCCAGGCCTCGAGGGCGGGCGGCAGAAGCTTGCTCTGTCGATACTTGACGACTCACGTTTCTTTGCTACCTTTGCTTGCGCACACAAGCTTACCCGAAAGAAGCGAGGTTTCCAATGAGCACGACCCAGAGCCACACCGTCCTCCCCACCGGAACGTGGAACGCGGACGCGGTCCACTCCCAGATCGGCTTCGAGATCGCCTACATGGGCGGCACGTTCCGCGGGACGTTCTCGCCGTTCGCCGCGTCGCTCGAGGTCGGCGAGGACGGGCAGGCGCACCTCGAGGGCACGACGCAGGTCGCGAACGTGAAGGTGCAGGACCCGAACCTCGAGGCGCACCTCCAGACCCCGGACTTCTTCGACGCCGAGCGGCACCCCGAGCTGCGCTTCGTCTCGGACGACATCGTGCGCGACGGAGACGCGGTCACGATCCGCGGCGACCTGACGATCCGCGGCACGACCCAGTCGGTCGAGCTCGCCGGCACGCTCCAGGACGGCATCGCCGACGCCTACGGCGGCGAGCGCATCCGGTTCTCGCTCGAGGGCACGATCGACCGCTCGCAGTTCGGCGTGAGCTGGAACACGCCGCTCCCGAGCGGCGACCCGGCGCTCGCGCAGGACGTCGTGCTGACCACCGAGCTCTCGCTCGTCAAGGCGCAGTAGGGCCGCCGTGCGGATCCTCGGCGTCTCCGGCAGCCTGCGGGACGACTCGCACAACACCCTGCTCCTGCGGGAGGCGGCCGAGCTCTTCGACCCCGAGGTCGAGTTCGAGCTCTTCGACGGCCTCAAGGACGTGCCGCCGTACGACGAGGACGACGACGTCGGCGACGGCCCCGCGGGCGCGGCTCGGTTCCGGGCCGCGCTCGCGGAGGCCGACGGCGTCCTCATCGCCACGCCCGAGTACAACTCGAGCATCCCGGGCCAGCTGAAGAACGCGCTGGACTGGGCCTCGCGGCCGCTCGCGACGAACCCCCTCCGCAACGTCCCCGTCGCGGTCGTCGGCGCCAGCAACGGCGCGTTCGGCGCGGTGTGGGCGCAGGCCGAGACGCGGAAGGTCCTCGCCGCCATGGGCGCACGCGTCGTCGGGGACGAGGTGCCCGTCGGACGCGCCTCGGCCCGGCTCGCAGACGACGGACGGCTGCTCGACGGGGAACTCGAGGAGCGCGTCCGCGACCTCCTCTCCGACCTCGTCGCGGCCGTCGAGGAACGGGCCGCGCTCGCCGCCTAGATCCGGGCGCGTGCGAGGCGTACCCTCGAGGGGTGCGCCGCATCCTCGCGCTCGCCGTCCTCTCGGCCGTCGCGGTCGTCGCCGCGACGCTCGCGCAGGCCCAGACGAAGGCGACGCCGAAGCCCCTCCCCGGGCTGCCGCAGTGGACGGCCGGCTACACGGCCTGGGCGAAGGTGAACCGCGCGCCCATCCCCGCGCGTCCGAGCGACGCACACCGCGGGACGAAGAACGTCTATGCCTCGAAGCGGGCGCGGAGCGGCCGCTACCCGGTCGGGACCGTGATCGTGAAGGAGGTCCGCCGTCCCGGGACGAGCTACGTCGGGGTGATCGCGGCGATGCGGAAGCTCCCGAACCGGCGCGCGAACAACGGCTGGGAGATGATCGAGTGGGACCGCACCTCGGCGCGTGGCCGCTTCGGCATCCTCGCCCAGGGTGCGATCTGCTACGGCTGCCACATCGGGGCGAAGCCCGACTACGTGTTCACGAAGCGCTAGCGGACTAGCTCTCGCGGCCGCAGTGCCGCAGCGCGTTCAGGCAGGAGGCGACGAGCCGCTCGAGCTCGCCCTGACGCCAGGCATTGAAGAAGTCGGCGTGCGCGGAGTAGACGCCCGTGGACGAGAGCGCGAGGCCCGCGCCGCCGAGGTCGCGGTAGCGCGTGATCACCGTGAGCGCCGGCAGCGCCGCCGGATGCGTCCGCGGGCAGCGGCCGCGCATCGGGTACGCGACGTGGCTCTGGTGGTCGGGGCTGTCGAGCCGGCGCCCGTCCCAGCAGCTCGGGAAGGTGACGTGCAGCCGGAGCGTCGTCGCGCGCCCGGCCGGGCACGACGGCGGCTCGGAGGACGGCGGGATCCCCGCCGCGACACCGCAGTTCCAGAACGTGACGCGCCGCGCCTGCGCGGTCGTCGCCTTCGCGTCGCCGGCGATCATGCGGAAGTTCGGCGGGAAGGCCTGCACGGGCTCGAGCGTGCGCCGGCGGTAGTACACGGTCGCGCCGAGCGGCTCGAGCGCGCGGCCGTCGCGCAGCAGCGTCGGCACCCAGTACGCGGCGGTGTCGTCCGCGCGGCGGCACGTCGTCCCCGCGGCGAGCAGCGACCGGTACGTCGAGGAGGCGCTGGTGGAGCGGTTGCCGACGAAGCTGTGGTCGTGCGAGGCGCCCGGACGGCCGGGGGAGACGATCGGGTCGTCGGGCGCGCGGTGGCTGAAGCCGCAGGCGCTGACGAAGTTCACGCCCTGGAGCGCGCGGACGCTCTTCGCCCGCTCCCCGCCCGTGCCGGCGAGGGCGACGCCCGCCACGAGCGGGACGAGCGCAACGGCGACGAGCAGGACCGTGCGGCGCATCGGGCGGAGTATCCGACCCGTGAATGTCAGGCGCGACGTAAAGCGCACGTAAAACGTCAGCGGCGGCGCAGCAGCCAGTAGCGGACGAAGTAGACCGGCACCACGATCCCCGCGGCGAGGAACGCGGCCACTCCCCACGCTGTCGCGTGCTTCGAGCCGTGCCGCTGCGCGTGCATGAAGACGAGCAGGAACGCCGCCGACCACACGAGCAGAAGCGCCGCGATCTCTCCTGCGGAGAGGTTCTCGAACAGCCCACTCCACGCGAGGCGTCCTACTGCTCGAGCGTCCGGAGGAACTCGTCGATCGGGAGCGCCGGCAGCGTCTGGAGCTTCGCGCTTCCGCGGGCGCCGAGGGCGACCGAGACGCGCGCGATCGTCTCCACGTCCGGGGCCTCGACGATGTTCACGAAGTCGAACTCGCCCAGCGTCGCCCACTGGTGGAGGACGCGCGCGCCGAGCTCCTCGACGTCCTGGTTGACCGCGCGCAGCCGGTCAGGGTTCGACTTGAGCGTCTGGACGCCCTGTGCGGTGAGCGTCGTCAGCAGGATGTAGGTCGGCACGGCTCGTCGTCCTCCTCACTCGCGTCCTCGTCGACGGGCCGGAGTCTACGACTCTCGCCGCCTGGTCGACGTAGAGGAGCGCCGAGCCGAGGAAGAGCACCGGCGCGACGACCACGTCGGAGAGGAACGCGGCCACCGCCTCGGTCTGCTCGCCCTGGCCGCGGAGGAGGACGGCGAGCCCGAAGCGGGCGATGAAGTACACGATCGCGAGCGCGGCCAGCGCGCCGAGCGCGTGGACGAAGTCGGCGAGGCCGAGGCGCACGCCGCGGCGGAGGGCGGCCCGCGGGCCGAGGCCCTCGACGAGGATCGCCGGCACGGCGAGGCCGACGGCCGCGAACCAGGCGAGCCCGGGGAGGACGAACGCGGTCACGAGGAACGGGAACGGGAGGAAGACGACGGCGCCGAAGGCGAGGGCGAGCGCGAAACGCCGCGACTCCCGCGGGACGTCGAGCACGAGCGCGCACGCGGCCACGTAGGCGCCGGTGATGAGCACGGCGCCGCCGAGCACGGCCGCAACGAAGCTCCACGGCCGCTCGAACTGCGCGACGACGAGGTCGAGCGTCGCCACCGGGACGCCGACGAGCAGCGCGGCGAGCAGGAACCGCCGCCCGTACGCTCGGATGCTCTCGCCGATGAGCTGGCCGACCGTCCGCTCGGCCGGCGGCAGTGGCTCGGGCCGCGCGGTCACGGCTCGCGCTCCTCGATCCCGTGCGGGGCGCCGTAGTCTGCGAGCAGCTCGAGGAACGGCGCCGCCGGGAAGGCCTCGGGGCCGAGGACGCCGGTGCCGCGCCACGCGCCCTCCGCGAGCAGCTCGAGCGCGACGACGGGGTTGAGCGCGGTCTGGAGGACGACGGCCTGGTGGCCCCACTCGCGCATCGACTGCTCGTTGTCGACCACGTGGTACAGGTAGGTCGCGCGCGGCCGGCCGTCCAGGCCGGTCCCCGTGACGAGCGTGCCGGCGCACGTCTTCCCGCGCATGCGGTCGCCGAGGGTCGCCGGGTCGGGGAGCGCGGCCGCGACCACGTCGCGCGGCGCGACCTCGACGCCGCGCACGCGCACCGGGTCGGTGCGGTCGAGCCCGAGCTTGTGCAGCGTCTTCAGCACGTCGATGAACTCCTCGCCGAGGCCGTACTTGAACGTGACGCGGCGGCAGTCGACCCAGCGCGGCACGAGCAGGACCTCCTCGTGCTCGACGTGGACGCACTCGACCGGGCCGATCCCCTCGGGGAAGTCGAACACCTCGGGCTCCGCGAACGGCTCGGTCGTGTACCAGCCGCGGTCGCGCTCCCAGATCACGGGCGGGTTGAGGCACTCCTCGATGGTCGTCCAGATCGAGAACGTCGGGGCGAAGTCGTAGCCGTCGACGACGAGGTCGGCGCCGTCGCGGACGGCGACCTCGTCGATCTCGGTGAAGAGCTCGTCGGCGGCGTGCCGGGCGAACACGTCCGAGAGCCCGGGCTCGACGCCGATACCGACGAGCGCGAGCAGGCCGGCCTCCTCCCACGCCGCGGACTCGCGCGAACTGCCGGTCGCCGAGCTTCTCGCCCGTCGCCGCGTCCGAGAGCGTCATCGCCATGTCGAGGTAGGTGCAGCCGACCTCGCGCGCGGCCTCGAAGACCGGCGGGTTGAAGCGCGGGTCGACCGCGTTGAGAATCGCGTCCACCCGCTCCGCGCGCGCGAGCTCCGCGATCGCCGCGCGGTCGGAGGCGTCGAGGGCCGCCGCGCCGTAGCGCTCGTCCCCGGCCGCAACCGCCCTGGCGCGCTCGACCGCGACGTCCGCGAAGACGATCCGCTCGAAGAAGCGACGCCGCGAGGCGACCGAGGCGACCGCCGCGCCGACGCCGCCGGTGCCGACGACGAGGATCCGCATGCGCGCGACGCTAGACGACGGCGACGACCCGCGTGACCGCATCGGCGAGCGCTGCGAGCGCCTCGTCGACCCGCCAGCGCGCGCGGTCGCCCTGGCCGATCGCATTCGAGACGGCGCGGAGCTCGACGGCCGGCACCCCCGCGAGGGCACAGGCCCGCAGCACGCCGAAGCCCTCCATCCCCTCGATGTCGCAGCCGGCGACGGCGCCGACGCGTGCGCTCGTCCCGATCGGCAGGACGTGCGCCTCAGGCAGTGCCTCGCGCGCCCGCACGAGCAGTGCCGCATCCGGGTCGGCGTGCGAGACGACCGGGATCGCCGCCTGGATGTCCTCGTAGACGGCCTCCGAGCCGAGGACGAGCGCGGGCGGTGCGAGCGAGCGGGCGCCCGCGAGGCCGACGTGGAGGACGGCATCCGGCCGCCGCCCGGCCAGCGCCCCAGCCGTGGCCGCCGCGGCCTCGACCGGCCCGATCCCGCAGGCGAGCCCGTCGCGCCCGCCGAGCTCGCGGACCGTCGCGGCGACGAGAAGGACGTCCATCGCCCGGGACGCTAGCGCGGCGCCGGATGTCATCGACTCGTCAAGCGGTAGCCCGATTGACGCGAGGACGGCGCGCTGGCACGGTGAGGCCCGTGCGCCGTGTCGCCCTCGTCGCCGCCGTCCTGGCCGCCTGCGCGGCCGCGCCCGCGTCGGCGAGAGAGGAAGCGCCCGATCGGTTCGAGGCCGCGACGTTCTGCCTCGGCACCGGGGCACAGTGGCGCCGCGGCACCGCCCGCGGCACGACCTACGTGATCACCGTCAGCCGTGGCGTGACGTGCGCGTTCGCGAAGCCGTGGGTGCGGCGGCTCACTGCCCGCCCTGCCACCCGCTCCGGCCAGGCCCTCTCGGGGCCGCCCGGGTACCAGTGTCGCGTCACCATCCCGTTCGGCGGGAAGGCGGCCGGCGGTGCCTGTGGCAGGAGCAGCGGCCGCGGATTCGGCTGGGTGCCGAAGTTCTAGGCTGCCTCGCGACGGCCGAGCTCACGGAACAGCGCCCCCGGACCCTCGCCCCACTGGTCGAGCGGCCCGGCCATGTCCCGACCGTACCCGGAGGGCCCGACGGGAACCGGGCCCTCCGGGACGGCACGTGTCAGCGCCGAGGCGCGGGCCTCCTGCTGGTGACGTAGATGTCGGACATGCCCTCGGGCCCGGGCGCGCGCCCGAACAGGAGGGTGCGGGCGTGGCCCGACAGCGAGGGCCGCGACTCGGCCGCCGCGCTGTTCACGGCCGGGCCGAGGTTCACCGGCGACGCCCACGGATCGTCGGCCTTCTCGCGGGTGGCGACCCAGATGTCCTGGCCGCCGAGCGTCCCCGTCCGGTTGGACGAGAAGACGACCTCGAGCCGGTCGGCGCGGACGTTCGGCTGGATGTCGTTCGCCGCCGCGTCGTTCAACGACCCGACCGGCGCGGCCGGCCCGAAGTCCTGCCCCGCGAGGCCGCCGCTGACGAAGATGTCGCCGGGGCACGGTCGCCGAGCTCCGCGAGAAGTACAGCGCCCCGCGCTTCCCGAGCTCGACGTACGACGGCCCCTGCTCGTCGAGCGGGCTGTTCGGCCCGTCCGGCGCGCAGGCGAGATGCTGCGGCTCGCCCCAACCGCCCTGCCGGCTCCAGCGCGTGAAGTAGATGTCCCCGGCGCCACACGCGCCGGGCAACGCCTCACGGCTGACGAAGAACAGCCCGTCGCCCTTGATCGGGGTCGGGCAGAAGTCGTCGGCGGCCGAATTGACCGGCTCGCCGAGGTTCTCGGGCGCACCCCACGGATCCTGCGCGTTCTGCCGTCGCGCGACCCAGATGTCGAGCAGGCCCTTCCCGCCCGGCCGGTTCGACGCCATGAACAGGCTCTTCCCGTCCGGCGCCTGGATCGGGCACCCATCCAGCGACGGCGTGTTCAGCTCCGAGTTGTTCCCACCGACCTCGTCGAGCTTCTTCGCCGCCTGCCAGTCCGTGAAGCTCTTGGCCTGGGCAACCACCGCGAACGCCGCCACGGACAGCAGTGCCGCCAGCAGCGCCGGTCCCGTCTTCCTGCGCATCGTGCTCTCCCTTCAGGTTGTTGCGGTCGACGCCGCCGCGATCACGAGTAGGACCTCGAGCGGTCCGGTGCGTCGCGCGCATCGCGCCACATCCCACCGAAGACCCGCCGACGGATCTGGGCGTCGCTCAGCGCCAGCCGCTGGAGGAAGCCACCCGCCCGGAGCCGCCGGACGACCTCGGGCGGCAGCCCCAGATGCCGGGCCACGACCTCGCCTTCCCGGACCGCCTTGCGATTGCGTCCGCCCCTCCGGTCCCCGGCCAGATCGCTCACGCGCTCGCCGGCCAGGAGGCGGCTCGTCTCTGCGTCCCTGTACAGCATTGCCTCGTCCTCCTTCCGAGTTCCGAGGCTCGACGCTACGACGCCGCTCGCGGGAGCGACATTCTGGATTTCCCTAGTCTTTGGCGCCCGGTTCCGCAGTCATGGCGGCAGCGCCTGCCGACAGCGGCAGCCTGGCGCCGAGCTCCGTCCGAGAGCGGACGCCGAGCTTGCGGTAGACGTGAGAGAGGTGCGCCTCGACCGTGTGGACAGTCACGAACAGGGCGGCGGCGATCTCCTTGTTCGGGTGACCGCGCGCAGCCAGCTTGGCAACGCGTTCTTCGGCATCCGTCAGCTCGTCCGACCCGGGCCGCCTCCCGCTGATGCGGGTGAGCTCGGCCCGCGCGCGCTCCGCCCAGCCCGTAGCGCCCAGCGCCTCAAACCGCTCCACCGCCCCTTGAAGTGCCTCGCGAGCGGCGCGCTTCTGGCCGGTTCGACGCCTCAGCCGACCGAGGCTGAGGAGCGTCCGGCTGTGCTCGAACGGGTACGGGAGGCGTTCGTGGAGGCGGACGGCCGCTTCGACCGTCTCGAGCGCGCGGCCAAGGTCGCCGTCCACCGCCGCGAGCAGGCCCCGCGATCGCACAGCCAGCGCGCGGACGAGGCCGCTCCCGTGCTCGGCAAGACGCTCGTACGCCTCCAAGGACGCGTGCGCCGCGTCGCGTTCGCCGTGCTCGAGCAGCGACTCGATCGTGTCGGGCCAGATCGGCGAGAGGCCGCTGAACCGCGCTGCGAGGAGGCGCGGTGGAAGTTCGCCGAGCGTGACGCAGGCGGCCTCGATGTGTCCTGCAGCGAGCTCGAGGTGGCCGAGCAACCCGCGAGCGTGGACGAGGAGGTGCGCGTCCGAAACGGCCGTGGCGATCGCGGCCGCCGTCTCGGCTTGGACACGGGCGCCCTCGACCTCTCCGAGGTCGGCTCGGACAAGCGCCTCGTTGTAGAGCACCCACGCCCGATACCGGTCGTCCTGCGCCTCCTCGGCCAGCTCCACCGCAGCCGCCGCATGGTGACGCGCCCGCTCCCAGCGGCCGGCGAGCCATTCGAGCGCGACGAGAAACAGGAGCACCGATCCTCTCGATGCCTCGTCCCCTTGTGCGGCTGCCTTCGCCTCGAGCGCCTCGAAGACCACTCGGGCCTGACGGATGTCGTCGTGCCAGAGCAAGCGGATGCCGAGGTTGGCCGCGGGGCTCTCCCAGAATGAGAGCGACCGTTCGAGCCGCTCCTCGATCGCGACGCCCCGCTCGAGCAATCCGGCCGTGATCTCGTGCGCATAGGTCTCGAGCCGGCCTACCTGCGCGAGTGCCGGCGCAACCAGGACCGGATCGCCGGTTCGTTCCGCCGTGACAAGCGCGGCGCGCGCCTGCAGGAGCCCGGTGCCGACGTCGCCGCGATCTACGCGGTACCCCGCGAGTTCGCGGAGAATCGTCGCGCTCCGCACGTCGTCGTCGGCCACCTCGACAAGGGCGTCCTCGAGCAGCGTCGTCGTCGCGCGAAGATCCGTCCGGTCCTTCCACCACGCGAGAGCGACGAGGACGTCGGCCCGCTCGACGCCGGCGCCCGTCTCCGGGAGAAGGGCCTCGAGGATCGCTCCCGCACGTTTGCCGTCGCCCGAGAGGAGGTGGAACTCGGCCGCACGAAGCCTGCGACGACGGGCGCTCACATCCAGGTCCACGGGCGTCAGCTCGGCAGCCAACTCGAGGATCCCTGCGGCGGCCGAGGTCGCGCCGCGGGCCGCAGCGCGATCGGCGGCACCGTCGAGCGCCGAGGCGACCGGTGCGTCGGGGCGGTCGGCTGCGAGCGCGAGGTGGCGTGCGCGCTCCTCGACGTCGCCGACGACCTCGGCGAGACCGCCGTGGACGGCACGGCGGCGGAAGGCCGGCGCCTGCTCGTAACAGATCGAGGCCAGCAACGGCTGCGCGAAGCGGATGCGCCCGGACTCGATCGCTACCACGCCTTCGCGCCCCGCCTCCTCGAGCCGCTCGAGCACCTGCGTCCGATCGCCGTGAACGGCGGCGACGAGGTCGATCGACGGCCGTCCCGACGCAGCGACCGTCAAGAGGACATCACGCGTCTCTGCGGGCAGGCGCGCGAGGCGGTCGCCGAGGAGCTCCTGCAGGCTGTCGGGGACCTGAAGCCCGCGCATCGGCGCGTGCCACGCCCGCGAGCGGGTGAGCTCGCGGCCGAGCTCGAGAGCGAAGAATGGGTTGCCGTCGCTCGCCTCCAGCACGGTGAAGAGCTCGGGCCGTGAGAGATCAAGCGCGAGCCGGTCCTTCAGCAGCGCCCGGAGGTCGGCCGACGACAACGGCTCGAGTTCGACGACGTCCCACCGGTCGTCCGGGAACGCGCGCGCGAGGTCCGACGACGTCGCGACGCCGGTCGTCGCGTGAACCGTCGCCAGGAGGGCGACGCGCTCGTCCCGAAGGCGACGCAGGGCGATCTGCAGGACGCCGGCGGACGACGAGTCGAGCCATTGGAGGTCGTCGACCGCGATCAGGACGGGTCCGGCCTGCGCGAGCAAGCGAAGCGCGTCGAGAAGTGCCAGCCCGATCGCGTGCGAATCGGGCGGCTCCTCTCCCGGCTCGGTTACGAGGAGGGCCACCTCGAGCGCGCGCCGGCGGGGGGACGGAAGCGCACCCGCGACCTCCTCGAGGACGCCGGTGAGCAGCTCGGAGAGGCCGGTGAACGCGAGCGCGGCCTCGGCCTGGACCGCGCGGCACGTGAGCACGCGATCGAGGCGTTGACGTGCCTCGTCGACCGCCGCTTCCCACAGAAGGGTCTTGCCGATACCCGGCGCGCCGGAGAGGACGAGCCCGGCTGGACCGCGCTCGGCGTGCGCGAGCAACAATTCGACCGCGCGCTTCTCCGTCTCCCGCCCGATTACGTCCAATCGCGACAAAGGGTCTCCGACGGGCGGCCCTTGTGTCGATTCGCATTTCTGCGAATCTTCAGGAGGTGGCGGCCCGGCTCCGGACCTCCGATTTCGAGGGAGTACTCCGCGTCCTCGGCGAGGCGTACGCCGACGACGGCCCGCTGCCCTTCACGACCGGTGTGCTCGAGCGCCTGGCGGAGCTGCTGCGATGCGAGTACGCGACCTACATGGAGCTCGACTTCCTCCCTCGCGTGGTGCGGTCCTACACCGGCTGCTCGTGGGATCCCTATCTCCCGGACGGCCAGCACACCGACGCCTACTGGGACGAGCTCGAGGTCTGTCGGCGACCGACGCACCCGAGCGGGATCGCCAAGGCGTCGGATGTGCGCGACGGGCCGTTCCGCGGGCCGCTGCACGATGAGATGTTCGAGACGCTTCGCCTCCGGGACGAGCTGACGATCGCGCTCGACACACCGGCGACGGAGCGCGTCGTGCTCGTCTTCCACAGCGTCGGGCGACCGTTCGGCGAGCGCGAACGCCTCGTGGCGCTGACGCTGAAGCCACACGTCGCCTCCCTCGACCGCAACGCGAGGGCGCGGCGGCGCCTCGCAGCGCTCCTGCTCGCGCTCGGGCGCGGCGAGGAGGACGGAGCGGGCGCCTTCGTGCTGATCGGGCGCGCGGGCGCAGTGGACTACGTCTCACTGCCGGCCCGCCGGCTCGTCGATGAGTGGTTCGGCGGGCTCGACGGAGACCGCCTCCCGGCACAGGTCACCGACTGGCTGCGTTCCCGGACGCCGCGGTCGCCGCTCGAGCTGATCCGCGACGGCCGACGTCTTGTCGTCGAGTCTCCGGGCGACGAGGCCCTCCTCCTCACCGAGGAAACGCCGCCTCCGGTCTCGTTGACGGCGCGCGAGCGCGACGTGCTGCGGTGCGTTGCGGCTGGGAAGTCGTCCGCGCAGACGGCGCGGTTGCTCTCGATCACGCCGGCGACCGTGAGCAAGCACCTCGAGCACGTCTATGCCAAGCTCGGCGTCAACAGCCGGACGGCCGCGCTCGCGCGCCTCGGGATGACGAGGGACGCGGCCTAGGCGGTCGCGGGCTCGGCGGACCCGGCGCGCTCGAACACGAGCTCGCCGTCGCGCACGTCGACGCGCACGGTGTCGCCCTCGCCGAAGTCGCCCTCGAGCAGCCGGAGCGCGAGCGGGTTCTCGACCAGGCGCTGGATCGCCCGCTTCAGCGGCCGCGCGCCGTAGGCCGGATCCCAGCCCGCCTCGGCCAGGTGCTCCTTCGCCTCGTCGGTGAGCTCGAGCGAGAGCCCGCGGTCGGCGAGCCGCGCGCGAAGCCGGGCGAGCTGCAGGTCGACGATCTCGCCGATCTGGTCGCGCGTGAGCGGCTCGAAGCGGACGATCTCGTCGATCCGGTTGAGGAACTCGGGCCGGAAGCGGTCGCGCAGCTCCTCCTCGGAGCGGATGTTCGAGGTCATGATCACGACGGCGTTGCGGAAGTCGACCGTGCGGCCCTGGCCGTCGGTGAGGCGGCCGTCGTCGAGGATCTGCAGCAGCACGTCGAAGACCTCGGCGTGCGCCTTCTCGATCTCGTCGAGGAGGACGACGCTGTACGGCCGGCGCCGCACCGCCTCGGTGAGCTGGCCGCCCTCCTCGTAGCCGACGTAGCCGGGCGGCGCGCCGACGAGCCGGGCGACCGTGTGCCGCTCCTGGTACTCGGACATGTCGAGCCGCACCATCGCGCGCTCGTCGTCGAACATGAACTCGGCGAGGGCGCGCGCCAGCTCGGTCTTGCCGACGCCGGTCGGGCCGAGGAAGACGAACGAGCCGATCGGCCGGTTCGGGTCCTGCAGCCCGGTGCGCGCGCGGCGCAGCGCGTTCGCGACCGCCTCGACTGCCTCGTCCTGCCCGACGACGCGGCGGTGGAGGCGCTCCTCCATGTGGATCAGCTTCTCGGTCTCGCCCTCGAGCAGGCGGGTGACGGGGATGCCCGTCCAGCGCGCGACGACTGCGGCGACGTCGTCCTCGTCGACCTCCTCCTTGACCATCGGCTCGGCGCCGTCGGAGGCGCGCTCGGCGAGCTCCTGCTCCAGCGCGGGCAGCTCGCCGTAGCGGATCTCGGCGACCCGCTGCAACTCGCCCTGGCGCTCGGCGCGCTCGGCCTCCATCCGCAGCTCGTCGATCCGCCGCTTGACCTCCGCGACGCGATCGAGCTGCTCCTTCTCACGCGACCAGCGCGCCGCGAGCTCGTCGCGGACGGCCTTCGCCTCGGCGAGGTCGCGCTCGACCGGCTCGCGGACGTCGTCGCTCTCCTTGCCCATGGCCGCGAGCTCGATCTCGAGCTGCGTCACGCGCCGGTTCGCCTCGTCGAGCTCGACCGGCGACGAGTCGATCTCCATCCGCACGCGCGACGCGGCCTCGTCGACGAGGTCGATCGCCTTGTCCGGCATGAACCGGTCGGAGATGTAGCGGTCGGAGAGCACGGCCGCGGCGACGAGGGCCGAGTCGCGGATGTCGACGCCGTGGTGCGCCTCGTAGCGCTCCTTCAGCCCGCGCAGGATCGCGATCGTGTCCGCGACGGACGGCTCGCCGACCAGCACCGGCTGGAAGCGCCGCTCGAGCGCCGCGTCCTTCTCGACGTGCTTGCGGTACTCGTCGAGCGTCGTCGCCCCGACCGCACGCAGCTCCCCGCGCGCGAGCATCGGCTTGAGCAGGTTCGCCGCGTCGACGGCGCCCTCGGCCGCGCCGGCGCCGACGATCGTGTGCAGCTCGTCGATGAAGAGGACGATCCCGCCCTCCGCGCTGCGGATCTCCTCGAGCACGGCCTTCAGCCGCTCCTCGAACTCGCCCCGGTACTTCGAGCCGGCGAGCACCGCGCCGATGTCGAGCGCCCAGACGCGCTTGCCCTTCAGGCCCTCCGGCACGTCGCCCGCGACGATCCGCTGCGCGAGGCCCTCGACGATCGCGGTCTTGCCGGTGCCGGGCTCGCCGATCAGCACCGGGTTGTTCTTCGTGCGGCGCGAGAGCACCTGGATCACGCGCCGGATCTCCTCGTCGCGGCCGATCACCGGGTCGAGCTTCCCGTCCTCGGCCGCCTTCGTCAGGTCGCGGCCGAAGCGCTCGAGCGCCTCGTAGGTCGCCTCCGGGTCCTGGGTCGTGACGCGCTGGGCGCCGCGCACCTGCGACAGGCGCTCCAGGAGCGCGTCGCGGGGCACGACGTCGAGGGCGAGCAGCAGGTGCTCGACCGAGACGTACTCGTCGCCGAGCCCGCGCATCTCCTCCTCGGCCCGCTCGAGCGTGCGCGACAGCGCTGCCGAGACGGTCGGCTGCTGCTGCGCGCCCACGATCGCCGGCTTCTGCGCGAGCGCGTCGACGACCTGCGCGCGCAGCTCCGCCGCATCCGGCACGAGCCGCTGCGGCAGCTCCTGCTCGAGCAGCGCGAGCGTCAGGTGCTCGGGGTAGACCTCCGGGTTGCCGAGCCGGCGCGCGTGCCCCTGGGCGGCGGCGAGCGCCTCGCCGGACTTGACGGTGAGACGGTTCACGTCCATCGGCTACCCCTTCCTCACGAGCCCGGTCGGGGGCTGCCAGAGGACGAGCTCCCGCCGGTACTGCCGGTGGACGTGGTCGACGGCCTGGCGCATCTCGCGCTCGAGCCGTTCCATGCGCGCCTGCATCCTCCGCAGCTCGTCCTCGAGGCGCAGGACGTGCTCGACGCCCGCGAGGTTGAGCCCGAGCTCGGAGGTGAGCCGCTGGATCACGCGCAGGCGCTCGACGTCGGCCTCGGAGTACAGGCGGGTGTTCCCGGCCGTGCGCTTCGGCCGCACGAGGCCCTTCTGCTCGTACATGCGGAGCGTCTGCGGGTGCATGCCGACGAGCTCGGCGGCGACGGAGATCATGTACCGCGGGCGCTCGTCCACTAGAGGACCTTTCCGAGCTCTTCGAGGAGCTCGCGCTCCTTCTTGTTCACGCGCTTCGGCACCTCGATGCGCACGCGCGCGAGGACGTCGCCCTTGCCGCCACCCTTCGGCCGCGGCGCTCCGCGCCCGCGGATGCGGAGGAGCTTGCCGTCGGTCGAGCCGGCGGGGACCTTCAGCGAGACAGGGCCCTCGGGGGTCGGCACCTCGACGGTGCCGCCGAGCGCGGCGGTCGGGAACGAGACCGCGACTTCGACGACGAGGTCGTCGCCTCGGCGCTCGTAGGTGTCGGAGCGCTCGACGCGGACGACGACGTCGAGGTCGCCGTTCGGGCCGCCGTTCGCGCCCGGCTCACCCTTGCCCTTGAGACGCAGCCGCATCCCGTCGCGAGCGCCGGCCGGGATCTTCACGGCGTAGCGCTTCGTGCGCCGCTCGCGGCCGGTGCCGCCGCAGGTCGCGCACGGGTCGTCGATGACGGTGCCGTTGCCACGGCAGCGCGGACACGGCTGGGAGAGCGCGAAGAGGCCCTGGCTCTCGGCCTTCACGCCGCGGCCGTTGCACTCTGGGCAGATCCGCGGCGCCGTGCCGGGCTTCGCGCCGGAGCCGTGGCAGGTGCGGCAAGCGGCCGTCACCTCCACGGGGATGCGCGTCTCGATCCCGGCGAGCGCGTCGTCGAACGAGACGGTGACGTGCGCCTCGAGATCCGCCCCCTTCTCGGGGCGCGGGCGCGAGGTACGGGCACGGCCGCCGCCGAAGAGCCCGCCGAACAGGTCGCCGAGATCGCCCAGATCGACGTTGCCGAAGTCGACGCCCGCGGCGCCCGGGTCGAAGCCGGGGCGTCCGTTCGCCGAGCCGAAGCGGTCGTACTGCTGCCGCTTCTCCGGGTCCTTCAGGACGTCGTACGCCGCCGAGATCTCCTTGAAGCGGGCCTCCGCGGCGTCGTCGCCCGGGTTCCGGTCCGGGTGCAGCTCGCGCGCGAGCTTGCGGTAGGCCTTCTTGATCTCGTCCTGGGACGCCGTCTTCGGGACGCCCAGCGCGTCGTACAGCGACTGGGCCACTACCCCTCCTGCTGCGGCAGGCCCGCGGAGACGACCACGCGCGCCGGGCGCAGGACGCGGTCTCCGAGCTCGTAGCCCTTCTGGATCACCTGGATGACGCTGCCCTCGGGCTCCTCGGACGGCTGCGAGAGCAGCGCCTCGTGGACGTGCGGGTCGAAGGCGCCGTCGGTCGCGATCTCGGTCAGGCCCTCCCGGCGGAGCGCGTCGGAGAGCGCGCGGTGGACGAGCCGGACGCCGTCCTCGAGCGTGGCCTCCTCGTGACGGGCGGCGGCCTCGAGCGCCCGCTCGAGGTCGTCGAGCACCGGCAGCAGCTCCTTCACGAGCCGCTCCGCGGCGCGCTCGACGAGCGCCGCCTGGTCGCGGGCGACGCGCTTGCGGTAGTTGTCGAACTCCGCCGCGAGGCGGCGCAGGTCGTCGAGGTGCGCCTGGGCCTCGGCCTCGGCGGAGGCGAGCCGCTCCTCGAGCGACTCGCCCTCCACCTCGGCCTCGACCAGCTCCTCGTCGTGGGTGCGAGGCTCCTCGGCCATTACGAACGTCCTCCGAGGGAGCAGATCGTGCTCTCCGGCGGCGAAAACCGAGCCTCGCAAGGACGCAGGGAACGCGCGTAGCCGGAGGCTACGGGCGCGACCGAGGACGCCGCGAGGCGATGGTTTGCAGCCGTCCGGAGAGTGCGAGATGCGACCGAGGCGGACGTCAGTCTTGGCCTCCTCGTCCACGACCTCGTACTCGGCTTCCTCGACGTCCTCGTCGCCCGCGGCGGCCTCGCCGTCGGCCGGCGCCGATGCCGTCTGCGCGCTCGCCGCCGCGTACGCGGCCTCGGCGAGCTTGTGCGCCGCCTGCTGGAGCTCCTGCGTCTTCGCGCGGATCTCGTTCACGTCCGAGGACTGCAGGACGTTCCGCAGCTCCATGATCCGGCCCTCGATCGTCGAGGCCTCCGCCGGGTCGAGCTTGTCGCGGTGGTCGGCCAGCGCCTTCTCGGTCTGGTAGGCGAGCGTCTCGGCGCCGTTGCGGGCGTCGACGAGCTCGTGCAGCTTCCGGGCCTCGTCCGCGTGGGACTCGGCGTCGCGGATCATCCGCTGCACCTCCTCCTCCTGGAGGCCCGAGCCGCCCTCGATCCGGATCTGCTGCACGTTGCCCGAGCCCTTGTCGGTCGCGGACACGTTGATGATCCCGTTGGCATCGATGTCGAAGGTGACCTCGATCTGCGGCATGCCGCGCGGCGCGGGCGGGATCCCGACGAGCTGGAACTTGCCGAGCGTCTTGTTGTAGAGCGCCATCTCCGACTCGCCCTGGAGCACGTGCACCTCGACCGACGGCTGGTTGTCGTCCGCGGTCGTGAACGTCTCGGAGCGCTTCGTCGGGATGGTCGTGTTGCGCTCGATCAGCTTCGTGAACACGCCGCCCTTCGTCTCGATCCCGAGCGAGAGCGGGGTGACGTCGAGCAGGAGCACGTCCTTGACCTCGCCCTTGAGGACGCCGGCCTGGATCGCCGCGCCGACGGCGACGACCTCGTCCGGGTTGACGCCCTTGTGCGGGTCCTTGCCGATCAGCTCCTTGACCTTCTCCTGCACCGCCGGCATCCGGGTCATGCCGCCGACGAGCACGACGTGGTCGATCTTGTCCTGGTCGAGCCCGGCGTCGGCGAGCGCCTGCTTCGTCGGCGCGACCGTGCGCTCGAGCAGCGCCGATACGAGCTCCTCGAGCTTCGCGCGCGTGAGCTGCAGGTCGAGGTGCTTCGGGCCGTCCTGCGTGGCCGTGATGAAGGGCAGGTTGATCTGCGTCGACATCGTCGAGCTGAGCTCGATCTTCGCCTTCTCGGCCGCCTCGTAGAGGCGCTGGAGCGCCATCGGGTCGGCGGCGAGGTCGATCCCCTGGTCCTTCTTGAACTCCGCGACCATCCAGTCGACGATTGCCTTGTCGAAGTTGTCGCCGCCGAGGTGGTTGTCGCCGTTCGTCGACTTCACCTCGAACACGCCGTCGCCGAGCTCGAGCACCGACACGTCGAAGGTGCCGCCGCCGAGGTCGAAGACGAGGATCGTCTGGTCGGCCTCCTTGTCGAGCCCGTACGCGAGCGAGGCCGCGGTCGGCTCGTTGATGATCCGCAGCACGTTGAGGCCGGCGATCTTGCCGGCGTCCTTCGTCGCCTCGCGCTGGGCGTTGTTGAAGTACGCGGGGACGGTGATGACGGCGTCCGTGACGGCCTCGCCGAGGTAGGCCTCCGCGTCCTGCTTGAGCTTCTGCAGGATCATCGCGCTGATCTCCGGCGGGGCGTACTCCTTGCCACCGGCGTCGACGCGCACGTCGTCGTTCGGGCCGTGGACGACCTCGTACGGGACGATCTTGTTCTCCTCCGTCACCTCGTCGAACTTGCGCCCCATGAAGCGCTTGATCGAGAAGACGGTGTTCTGCGGGTTCGTCACCTGCTGGCGCTTCGCGGGCGCCCCGACGAGCCGCTGACCGTCCTTCGTGAACCCGACGACGGACGGCGTGGTCCGCCCGCCCTCGGCGTTCGGGATGACGGTCGGCTCGCCGCCCTCGAGCACGGCCATGCAGCTGTTGGTCGTGCCCAGGTCGATTCCGATGGTCTTCGCCATGCTGTGTCTGTGCCTCCTTGGGAGAAAATCTGAGCGTTGTTATAGCAGATCTACTCCCCTCACAGCAGGATGCTGCGGCCGATCTCGATGAGGCCCCAGAACGCGAGGAAGGCGCCCGCGACGACGTAGAGCTCACGGCCGTAGCGCGCCCCGCGGGCTTGGGCGCGGTCCCCGAGCGTGGCGCTGTAGACGATGAAGGCGGCCCCCGCCGTGACCAGGAGGACGCCGAAGGCGAGGTCGCTCACCGCAGGGCCCCGATCAGCATCCCGCCCGCGACGACGAGCCCCGCGCCGGCGACCAGGCGCGGCCCGACGCGTTCGTGCTGCCGCAGGAACAGCGCGGACAGGCCGACGCCCCACAGCGACTCGGTGGCGACGAGCGGCGAGACGACCGAGACCCGGCCGCGGTAGTACGCCTCGAAGAGCGCGATGTAGGAGAGGCCGAAGGCGGCGCCCGCGGGCGCGAAGCGGGGCAGGTCGCGGAGAGCGGGCCTGCTCCGGGAGCCGACGAGGTAGCACGTGACCACGAACGCGCCGGCGGCGAGCGTCGCGGCCGCGGCGGCTCCGGGCGGCGCCGCGTCTGTCTCGAGCGCGAGCCAGCGCACGAGATTGTCCCGCACCGCGAAGACCACGGTGGCGAGCAGCGCGAGCAGCAGCCCGACCCGCTTCACGTGCTCGGGCCGCGTCCGCTCCCCGACGAGGAGCATCCCGCCGACGACGATCAGCACCGCGCCCGCGATGAGACCCGCCTGCACCGGCTCGTCGAGCAGGGCGAGCGCGATCACGACGGAGAAGAGCGGCGCCGTTCCGACGACCACGGAGGTGCGCGACGGGCCGGCATCGCGGATCGCGAACGTGAACAGGAGCTGGGAGATCCCGGGCCCGAGCAGCCCGGCGAGCGCGAACGGCCACAGCTCCGCGACGTCGAGTCCCTGCGCGACCGCGAACGGGAGCGCCACGAGCAGCGCGACGAGGATCGTGAGCAGCGTCCCCGTGTCCGCGTCGCCGCCGCGCGCCATCGCGACCTTGAGCGCGACCGTCATGGCGCCGAAGAGCGCGGCCGAGCAGACGGCGAGGAGGACCGCGTCCACGGCCCGCGGACGCTACCGGTGCCAAGAGTGTCTGACACCGGCCACGGCCGGTGTCAGACACTGAGCACGGCGTCCCCTACTTGAGGCAGACGGTGACGAGGTTGAGCCCGAAGCTCGGGTGGTAGCGGTAGCACCCGACACGGGCCGAGACGAAGTCCCGGCTGTTCGGATTGCTCAGCACCGCCCACGGGGCGTACGTCGTCGTGATCTCGCGGTCGAGCGCCGCGTACGCGTCGTACCGGGGCGAGCCCGAGAGCCGCGCCGCCGCGCGCAGGCGCCGGTTGACCGCGCCCACGTCGAAGTACGAGACGTTGGTGTTGTTCGACTCCCGGATCGTCGTCCCGTCGAGGAGCACGCTCATGAACGAGTTCGGGTCCGGGTAGTCGGCCTGCCAGCCCGAGAGGAAGAGCTCGAACGGCTCTCCACGCGTGCCACCAAGAGCGGCCAGCGGCCCGGAGGCGAGGTAGCGGGGCTCGACGTCGATCCCGATCTTCGCGAGGTTGAACTTCACGATCTGCGGGATCGTCAGGTTCGAGCCGCGGTTGCCGGCGAGCAGCACCGCCTTCGCCGTCCGGCCCCGCATGAGCTGCTTCGCCTTCCGCAGGCTCGCCTCGCTGTAGCGGAGCGGGTACGCGTCGAAGTCGCGGTAGCCCGGCATCCCCGGCGGGAGGATCTGGTCGGCGCGCTTGCCGGCGAGGTAGCCGCGCTGGGAGAGGATCGCCTGCCGGTCGATCGCGAGGTTGACGGCCTTGCGCACGGCCGGGTCGCGGAAGATGCCGCGCGTCGTGTTGATCGCCATGAACTGCACCACCGGCACCTGACGCACCTGGTAGCGGCCCTTGTTGATCCCGTACTGCTCCACGAGGTCGGCGTGCGCGGCCGGTGCGACGCCCTCGGCGCCGTAGTCCGCCTCGCCCGCCTTCACCTTCAGCAGCTGCGCGTCGAGGCTCACGTTGGCGGCGAAGTCGAACGTGTCGACGTTGGCCGGCCGGGTCGCGAGCGGGTTGCGCTTGTAGTACGGGTTGCGCTTGAGGACGAGCCGCACGTTGGGCGTCCACGAGGCGACGTAGTACGGGCCCGCCGACGCGAACGGCGCCTTGACGCCCTTCGGCTCGACGCCCATCGCGGTGTCGATCGCCTGGAAGAACGGGAGCGCGAGGCGCGTCAGCAGGTCGGGCGCCGGCCGCGTCAGGGAGATCCGCAGCGCCGAGCCGCCGCCGAGCACGCGCACGCCGCCGGCCGACGACGCCTTGCCGTCGAGCACGGCCTGCGCGCCGACGACGTCCGAGAGGAACGTCGCGCCCGGCGAGGCCTGCTGCGGCCGCAACGCCCGGTTGATCGCCCAGGCGAAGTTCCGCGCGGTGACCGGCTTGCCGTTCGAGAACCGGAAGCCCTTCCGGATCCGGAACGTGTACGTGCGCCCGTCCGCCGAGACGAGCGGGAAGCCCGCCACCTCGGGCACGAGCCGGCTCCCGGCCGAGCCCTCGGCGTCGGCGAAGCGCACGAGGTTCGCGCCGATCGCATTCTGGATGCGCATCGAGTGCGCGTAGTAGGCGAGCGACGGATCGACGTAGTCGACGTCCGTCGCGAACATGCCCCTGAAGGTGCCGCCCTGCTTGGCCGCCGACGCCGGGGCGGCGACGGCGAGCACGAGCAGCGCCCCGAGGGCCGCAGTCATTCCTCGTTTCACGAGAGGTCCTTTCCGCAGAGTCATTGGTCTTCGGGACTCCAATCGGCGGGCGCGCGGCCGACTTGACCCCCTACGATCGCCCTTAATGCGAGCGCAACGTGTCGAGGCGTACGCCGACCTCCTGCTCGACTGGTCGCTCGGCGTGCAGGCCGGCTGGCAGGTGCTCGTGGCGACGACGGCCGCGGCGCGGCCGCTGGCGGAGTCCCTCTCGCGCGGCCTCGCGCGGCGCGGCGCGTGGGCGATCCCGCGCGTGCAGTTCGGCGGGCTCTACCCGCTGGATGTGGCGTGGACGGAGGCCGCCGGCGAGCGCGCCGACGGGTTCGCCCCGCTCGAGCGGGACCTCGTCGCCGGCGTCGACGGCGTGATCCTCGTGCTCGCGCCCGAGGACCCGCCCGCGGACGAGGCCATCGGGCCGGAGACGCGGCGGGCGCTGCGGGCGCAGCTGACCTCCCTGCGCGCCCGCGGCCGCGAGGGCACCGTCGCGGAGGTGCGCTGCGACTACCCGACGCCCTGGTTCGCGCGCCGCGCCGGGCTCTCGCCCACGGCGTACGAGGACGCGCTGTACGCCGCCTGCCTGCGCGACTGGGCCCAGGAGCGCGCGCGGATGGAGCCGGTGCGGGCACTCCTCGACGACGCGAGCGAGGTGCGGCTCCTGGGCGAGGGCACCGACCTCACGCTCTCGCTCGAGGGCCGGACGAGCCTCGTCGACGACGGCCACGCGAACATGCCCGGCGGCGAGGTCTACCTCTCGCCCGTCGAGGACTCGGCCGAGGGCGTCGTCGCCTTCGACGTGCCCACGGGTCACGCGACCGGCGTGCGGCTGCGGTTCCGGGGCGGCGAGGTGGTGGAGGCCACGGCCGAGACGGGCCAGGACGAGCTCGACGAGGCCCTCGCGACGGACGACGGCGCGCGCCGGCTCGGCGAGCTCGGGATCGGCTGCAACGAGGGGATCACGGACGGGCTCGCCAACGTCCTGTTCGCGGAGAAGATGGCCGGCACCGTCCACCTCGCGCTCGGCGCCGGCTTCCCGAAGGCGGGCGGACGCAACCGGAGCGCGCTCCACTGGGACCTCGTCAAGGACCTGCGCCACGGCGGCGAGCTGTGGGTCGACGGCGTCCTCAGGCAGAAGGACGGGCTCTGGCTGGAACCAGGCGCCTGAGCGTCTCGGCCGCGGTCGGCTCCGACACGACGATCCCGGCCATGATCAGCACGCACCCGATCCACGCAATGGCGCCGAGCCGGTCGCCGGCGAGCCAGAAGCCGAAGAGCGCGGCCCAGACGGGCTCGAGCGCGAAGGCGAGCGCGGTCCGCGGCGGCCGAGAGGCGCCGCTGCGCCCACGTCTGCACGAGGAACGCGAGCGCCGAGGCGAAGACCCCGGTGACGATCAGCGCGCCCCAGACCGTCCACCCGCGCGGCACCTCGAGCTGACCGGCCGCGACGGCCACGACCGTGAAGCCCGCGCAGGCCGCGAGCATCTCCGCGAGCGTCAGCGCGACGACGTCGAAGCGCGGCGCGACGCGCTCCATCAGCACGATCTGGAGCGAGTAGACGAGCGACGCGGCGAGGACGAGCAGGTCGCCGACGAGGCGCCCGGTGTCGATCCCGGTGAGGAGCGCGAGGCCGACCGTCGAGAGCGCGACGCCGACCCACGCGGCCGCGCCGATCCGCGCACCGAAGAGGAGCACGGCGAGGATCGGCGTGAAGACGACGTAGAGGCCGGTGATGAAGCCGGTGCTGGAGACGGTCGTGCGCTCGAGCCCGGCGGTCTGGAGCGCGTAGCCCGGCCGCGAGCAGGAGCCCGAGCACGACCCCGGCGCGCCAGCCGTCGCGGCCGAGCGAGCCGAGCGTCCGCCGGCCCGGCACGGCGAGCGTCGCGCTCGCGATCGCGAACCGCACGGCGAGGAACGCGAACAGCGGGTAGAGCGCCAGCGCGTCCTTGACCTGGACGAAGGTGATGCCCCAGACCGCGGTGACGAGGACGAGCAGCGCGAGCGCGTAGCACGCCGCGGACGCTAGCCTCACGCCCCGATGCCGCCCGAGGGCTACAGCTCCGACCTCGCGCACGAGCTCGCGCCGCAGGCCCGCGACCGCTTCGTCCGCTACGCGCGCGTCCACACCTCGAGCCTCGAGCACCAGGACGTCTTCCCCTCGCACCCCGCAGCAGTGGGACCTCCTGCCGCCTGCTCGAGCAGGAGCTGCGCGAGCTGGGGCTCGATGACGTCGACCTCGACGAGCACGGCTACGTGACGGCGACGCTGCCCGCGACGGTCGAGCACGAGGTGCCGACGATCGGCTTCCTCGCCCACGTCGACACGTTCCCGGACGTGCCCGGCGACGAACGTGCAGCCGCAGGTCGTCACGCTACGAGGGCGGGCGGCTGCCGCTGCCGGGCGATCCGGACGTCGCGCTCGACCCCGAGGAGAGCCCCGCGCTCGCCGACCACGTCGGCCACGAGCTCGTCACCTCCGACGGCACCACGCTGCTCGGCGCCGACGACAAGGCGGGCATCGCCGAGATCGTCACCGCCGTCGCCTACCTGAAGGAGCACCCGGAGCTCCCGCACGGGCGGGTCCGGGTCTGCTTCAACCCGGACGAGGAGATCGGCGCGGGCACCGATCACCTCGACCTCGAGCGCTTCGGCGTGCGTCGCGGCCTACACGCTCGACGGCTCGACCGCGGGCGAGCTCGAGGAGCGAGAGCTTCAACGCGCTGCAGGCGATCGTGACCTTCCGCGGCGTCTCGACGCCACACGGGCACGGCGAAGGGGAAGCTCGTGAACCCGGTGCGACTGCTCGCCGACTTCGTCGCGAGCCTGCCGCCCGAGCTGGCGCCGGAGACGACCGAGGGCTACGAGGGCTTCATCCATCCGCACGAGGCGCAGGCGGACCCGGAGCAAGCGCGCTGCGTCCTCATCCTGCGCGACCACGACTGGGAGAAGCTCCAGGGCCACAAGGCGCTGCTCGAGCGGCTCGCCGAGGAGGCCGCGGCGCGGCGACCCGGGGCGCAGGTCGAGATCGCCTGGAAGGTGCAGTACCGGAACATGAAGGAGTTCATCGACCGCGACCCGCGCGTGCTCGACGCGGCCGTCGAGGCCTATCGCCGGGAGGGCTACGAGGCGACGTTCCCCGCGATCCGGGGCGGCACGGACGGGTCACGCCTGTCCGAGAGGGCCTGCCCACGCCGAACGTCTTCACGGGCGGGCACGACTACCACTCGCGCCGCGAGTGGGTCTGCGTGCACGACATGGGCGCCGCGGCCGCCGTCGTCGTGCACCTCGCCAGGTGTGGGCGGAGCGGGCGGAGAGTTAGTGGCTCAGAGCCACTAGGTCTCCCCGCCCCTTCCTCGCGTCTCAGTCGTCCTTGTTCTTCGCCTCGTCGACGGCGTCCTTCAGGTCGTCCTTCAGGTCGTCGGCGGCGTCCTTGGTGTCGCCCCAGGCGCCCTGGGCCTTGCCCTCGCCCTCGAGCTTCTCGTCGTCCGTCAGACGACCCGCGTGCTCCTTGACCGTGCCTTCCACCTGATCCTTGTTGGCCATCGGACCCCTCCTCGGATCGACTTGCGGATGGGTTTCCGCGTCCGGGGACGCGGCAAACGTTGGGCTAGGCTCCTTCGAGATGGGCGCCACGCTCGACACACTCGGCCGCCCCGTGCGCGACCTGCGGATCTCGGTCACCGACCGCTGCAACTTCCGCTGCGTCTACTGCATGCCGCGCGAGGTGTACGGCCGCGACTACGCGCTTCCTCCCGCGCGCGCAGGTGCTGAGCTTCGAGGAGATCGCGCGCGTCGCCGGCGCGTTCGCACGGGCTCGGCGTGCGGAAGCTCCGCCTGACCGGCGGCGAGCCGCTGCTGCGCCGCGAGCTCGAGCGCCTCGTGGCGCGTGCTCGCGGCGCTCCCGGACGTCGAGGTGACGCTGACGACGAACGGCGCCCTGCTCGCGCCGCAAGGCGCGGCGCTCGCCGACGCCGGGCTCGCGCGCGTCACGGTGAGCCTCGACTCGCTCGACGAGGACGTCTTCCGGGCGATGAACGACGTCGACGTCCCGCTCGCGCAGGTGCTCGAGGGGATCGACGCCGCCGCGGCCGCGGGCCTGCCGGTCAAGGTCAACACGGTCGTCAAGCGCGGCCTCAACGACGACGGGATCGTCGACCTCGCCGCCCGGTTCCGCGGCACCGGCCACGTCCTGCGCTTCATCGAGTTCATGGACGTCGGCTCGACGAACGGCTGGCGCCTCGACGACGTCGTCCCCGCCGCGGAGATCGTGGCGCGGATCGACGACGTCTTCCCGCTCGAGCCGCTCGAGCCGAACTACCGCGGCGAGGACGGCGCGGCGCTGGCGCTACGCGGACGGGAGCGGCGAGATCGGCGTCATCGCCTCGGTGACGGAGCCGTTCTGCGGCGACTGCACCCGGGCGCGCCTCTCGGCCGACGGCAAGCTCTACACCTGTCTCTTCGCGACGACCGGGCGCGACCTGCGCCCGCTCCTCCGCGGCGACGCGACCGACGAGGAGCTCCTCGGGCACCTGTCGCACGCTCTGGCGCCTGCGCGACGACCGCTACTCCGAGCTCCGCACAGCCGAGACCGCGACGCTGCCGAAGGTCGAGATGAGCTACATCGGCGGCTAGCCCATGGGCTTCCCGCTCCCGCAGGGCCCAGGGACGGTCGCGGTCGCGCCACCGGCTCCCGGGCCCCAGAACTGGGCCGGCGCGCCGAGCGCCGCGCTCGACGGCGACGGCTCGATCCTGCTCGCCTACCGCGTGCGCTGGGCCGGGCCCGACGACACGAACGTGATCGCCCGCTCGACCGACGGCGAGCACTACGAGACGGTCGTGACGCTCGACAAGGGGCCGTGGGGCGCGACGATGGTGGAGCGGCCCGCGCTCGTCCGGCTCGACTCGGGCCGCTGGCGGCTCTACGTCTGCGGCGCGACGCCCGCGTCGAAGCACTGGTGGATCGGCGCGGTCGAGGCCGACACGCTCGAGGGGCTGGCCGAGGCCGAGCTCGTCTCCGTGTTCCCCGGCGACGCGGACACCGGCGTCAAGGACCCGATCGTCCAGCGCGGCTCGGACGGGCGCTGGCACGCGTGGCTCTGCTGCCACCCGCTGGACGTCCCCGACGAGGAGGACCGGATGACGACCGCCTACGCGACGAGCGACGACGGGCTCGCGTGGCACTGGCACGGCACCGTCCTCGCGGGGCGGCCCGGCCGCTGGGACGCCCGCGGCGCGCGGCTGTCCGCGGTGCTCCCGGACGGCGGCGTCGCCTACGACGGGCGCGCGACGAAGGAGGAGAACTGGTTCGAGCGGACCGGGCTCGCGGCGCGCGACGGGTCGGAGCAGATCGAGGCGACGAGCGAGGGCCCGGTGCTCGAGGGGCGCTACCTCGAGGCACTTCCGCTCCCGGACGGAGGCACACGGCTCTTCTGGGAGGCGCGGCGCGCCGACGGGAGCCACGAGCTGCGCACCGATGTCGTCCCGGCCGGGCCACGCCCGGACGCTGCGTAGAATCACGCGGTCATGACGAGCCTCGTCGCCGCCGGCCGCCGCGCGCTCCCGCTCGGCTACCTCGACTTCGCCCGCCAGCTCGCCATCTGGTTCGGCTTCTACGTGCTCTACCAGCTGGCCCGCGGCGCCGCCGATCGCGACGCCGCGGCCGCGTTCGACAACGGGCTCAAGCTCATCGACCTCGAGCGGCGCATGGGCGCGCTCTGGGAGCTGTCGCTGCAGGGCGCGCTGCGGCTCGTCCGAGGTGCTGATCGAGCTCACGTCGTGGACGTACTGGCTCTCGCAGTTCGCGGTCCTGGGGCTCGCGCTGCTCTGGGTCTACCTCCGGCGCAACGAGCATTTCCTCCGCTTCCGCGACACGGTGCTCGTCGCGAACCTGATCGGGCTCGTCGGCTACGTCCTGCTCCCGACCGCGCCGCCGCGGATGTTCCCCGACGTCAGGCTTCGTGGACACGCTCGCGCTGTTCTCGTCGGTCAACCACTCGAGCGCCGCGATCGCGGTCGCGGCGAACCCGTACGCGGCGATGCCGTGCGCTCCACGCCGCCGACGCGCTCATCGTGGGCGTCGTGATGGCGTCGGTCGTGCGCTGGCGCCCCGCGAAGGTGCTCTGGCTCGCGTGGCCCGTGTGGGTCTGGTTCACCGTGATGGCGACGGCCAACCACTTCTGGCTCGACATCGCCGCCGGCGTCGCGGTCGCCGGGATCGCCGCCTTCGTCGTCACGCGGTACCGGCGCGTTCCCGCGTGAGCTTCCAGGAGAGCTACCAGCAGGGCGTGCGGAAGGTGGCCGCGCGCTCGATCGGCGGCCTCGCGCGCACGCGGGTCACGCCGAACCAGCTCACCGCCCTCGGGGTGACGCTGTGCGGCGTCGGCGCCGTGCTCGTCGCGTTCGAGAACCGCAACGAGCTGCTCTTCTTCTGGCTCGGCGCGGTGGCGTTCATCGTCGGCTCGATCCTCGACATCCTCGACGGAGCGCTCGCTCGCGTCGGCGGCAAGCAGTCGGCGTTCGGCGCCTTCCTCGACTCGCTCGTGGACCGCGTCGGCGAGGGATTCATGCTCGCGGCGGTCGCGCTCGTCTTCGCACGCGACGAGAACCTCGTCGCGGTCGTCCTCACCGCCGCGGCGATCGCCGGCTCGTTCCTCGTTCCCTACGCGCGCGCGAAGGCGGAGGCACTCGGGCTTCGGGGCGACGTCGGGATCGGCTCGCGGGCGGAACGGGTCGTCGTGATCTCCGCGGGCCTCATCCTGGCCCCGTGGGGCGTGCTTCCGTGGGCCATCGACCTGCTGGCGGTGACCGCGTGGGTGACGGTCGTGCAGCGCGTGCTGCACGTCCGTCGCGAGCTGCGGCTGCGCGAGTCGCAGCCATAGCACGGTTGCGATAGATAGCACCTACGTGCTATCAATCTCGGCGCGATGGCTCGTGAACGACGCGACGTGCTCGTCCGGCTGCCGGCGAGCCTCAAGGAGCGCCTGACCGCCGAGGCGGCGGCCCGCGGCTCCTCCCTGAACGACGTGGCCGTGGGCCTGCTTGCCGCCGCGTTCGCCGTCGCCTTCGAGCCCTCCGGGCGCAAGGGCGCGCCGCCGCGCAGCGGGCGCGGCGACGTCCTCCTCCGGATGCCGCCGGCGCTGAAGGACCGGCTGGCGCGACGCGCCTCGGAGCGCAAGCGCACCCTCAACGAGCTGATCGTCGAGACGCTCTCGGAGCGGCTCGGCGTCACGACTGGAAAGGACACGATGGCCTCCACCAACGGCGAACGGCCGCGTCAAGGACGACGGCAAGGTTCGCGTCGCCCTCATCGGCGTCGGCAACTGTGCCAACTCGCTCCTGCAGGGAGTCGAGTACTACAAGGACGCGCCGGACGACCAGTTCGTCCCCGGCCTCATGCACGTGAACCTCGGCGGCTACCACGTCCGCGACGTCGAGTTCACCGCCGCGTTCGACGTCGTCGAGGGCAAGGTCGGCAAGGACCTGTCCGAGGCGATCTGGGCGCCGCCCAACGACACGATCAAGTTCGCCGACGTCCCCGAGACCGGGATCACGGTCTCCCGCGGGATGACGCACGACGGGATCGGCAAGTACATCTCGCAGGTCGTCACCAAGGCGCCCGGCGAGACCGACGACGTGATCGGGATCCTCAAGGAGACGAAGACGGACGTCGTCGTCAACTACCTCCCGGTCGGCTCGGAGATGGCGACGAAGTGGTACGCCGAGCAGATCCTCGAGGCCGGCTGCGCGATGGTGAACTGCATGCCGGTCTTCCTCGCACGCGAGGCCTACTGGCAGCGGCGGTTCGAGGAGCGGGGCCTGCCGATCATCGGCGACGACATCAAGTCGCAGGTCGGCGCGACGATCACGCACCGCGTGCTCACCTCGCTCTTCCGCGAGCGCGGCGTCCACCTCGACCGGACGATGCAGCTGAACGTCGGCGGCAACTCCGACTTCCTCAACATGCTCGAGCGCGAGCGCCTCGAGTCGAAGAAGATCTCGAAGACGAACGCGGTCACGTCCATGCTCGACTACGACATGGGCGCCGACAACGTCCACGTCGGGCCGTCGGACTACGTGCCGTGGCTCACCGACCGCAAGTGGGCGTTCATCCGCCTCGAGGGCTCGTCCTTCGGAGACGTGCCGCTCAACCTCGAGATGAAGCTCGAGGTCTGGGACTCGCCGAACTCGGCCGGCATCGTCATCGACGCCGTGCGCATGGCGAAGCTGGCACTCAACAACGGCGTCGCGGGCGCACTCGAGGGCCCGTCGAGCTACCTGATGAAGTCGCCGCCGAAGCAGATCGTCGACGACGAGGCCTACGAGGCCACCGAGCACTTCATCGCCCAGCACGCCCGCAAGGGCGCCAAGGCAGCGACAGCGGTCTAGGGCACTGCGCGGAGGGGCGGCGGCGTGCGCGGCGCGCTGCCGTCCCTCCGGCGCTCTCTGTCACAGGTCCGTGCCGGAACCGCGCCGGCCCTGTGACGGACACTGTCGCGCGGCGGCGGGCCGCGGTACCACGGGTGGGAACCGTCCCCGACCGAATCGGAGCCGCCCATGTCCCTTCGCCGTCCCCTCGCGCTCCTGCTGCTCGCGAGCGCCCTGATCGTCCCGTCCGCCGCCGGCAGCGGCACAGGCGCGATCGTCATCGGCCAGCTCTACGCCTCCGGCGGCAACGCCGGCGCCGCCTTCACCCACGACTACGTCGAGCTCTTCAACCGCGGCGGGTCCGCCGTCAGCCTGACCGGCTGGTCGCTCCAGTACGCGACGGCCGCCGGGACGTCGTGGTCCGTCACCGCACTGTCCGGGTCGATTCCCGCCGGCGGGTCGTACCTCGTGCACCTCGCGTCCGGCGCGAACGGCTCCGCTCCGCCCGCCGCGGACGCGACTGGAACCGCCAACCTGGCCGCCACCGGCGGGAAGGTCGCGGTCGTCCGCGCCGCCGTCGCGCTCACGTGCGGCGCCTCGGCCGGCAGCTGCTCGGGCGTCGCCGCGCTCGAGGACCTCGTCGGCTACGGCCCGGCAGGCGACTACGAGGGCAGCGGCGCGGCCCCCGCTCCAGGCGCCACGACGGCGCTCTTCCGCGCCGCCAACGGCTGCACGGACGCCGACCAGAACGACTCCGACCTCGCCACGGCCGCCGCCGCCCCGCGAAACAGTGCCAGCGCGCTGCGTCCGTGCACGATCGTCGAGCCGCCGCCGGGCGGAGGCGTGTCCGCCGACGCGTCTGTCGCGGTCGAGATCGAATCGGCGATCTCGATCTCGCTCGAGCGGACGTCGCTCGACTTCGGCCGCACGGCCGCCGGCACGGCGCCCGCGCCGATCGGCGAGCGCGTCTCGGTCGTCAACAACAACCCGGCCGGGTACACGCTGTCCGTCGGGCGCAGCGTGTTCGCCCCGTCCGATCTGCCACTGGCACTGCAGGCGACCGCTCCGGTCGGCGGGGTGCTCGCGCCGCCGTTCGCCGGAGGCGCCTTCGTGGGCATCCCGGCGGCGCCCGCAGCAGCGATCGCGGTCGGGTCGACGTCCGCCGCCAGCCCCGCGGGAGGGGACCACTGGCCGACGAACGTGGGCTTCCTCAGCCCGTTCCCGAACGCGGCCTCCGGCCGCTACACCGCGACGCTCACGTTCACGGTCATCGGTCGGTGATCGCGGCGCTCGTCTCCCTCGCGCTGCTCGCGCCCGCTCCGGCGGGCGCGGGCGGCGCGCCGCCCGTCGTCTCGCTCTCGGCGACGCCGTCCCGCGTACTCGTCGACGCCCGCGGGACGACTCGGATCGAGGTGGCCAACCGCGGACGCAGCGCGATCCGCGTCATGGCGGCGCCGGAGGGGCTCGCGCTCGACCTTCGCGGCCGACCGACCCTCCGACGCGCGACCGCCGCACGCTGGGTGCACGTCGCTCCGCGTGGGCTCTCCCTCCTCCCCGGCAGATCGTCGGCACTGACGGTGCGGTCGTCCGCGCCGTCGACGGCGGAGCCCGGCGACCACCACGCCGTGCTCCTGCTGACGACGCGGCCGCTGGCGCGGGGCGGCGTGAGCGTCCGCATGCGCGTCGGCGTCCGCGTCGTCATCCGCGTACCGGGCGCGATCGTTCGGCGGCTGCGGATCGACCGGTTGCGCGTCCTCCGCGGCCGGCGGTTCGACGTGACCCTCGCGAACGCCGGCAACGTGACCGAGGAGCTCGCCCGCGGACGCCTCCGCGTCGAGTTGCGTCGCGGCGGACGACTGCTCGCGCGCCTCCACGCGCCGCGCCGGGAGCTCCTCCCGCACGCGCGCGCAGTGGTCTCGTTCGGCTCCCCGCGCCGTGTCCGCGGCGCGGTCACGGCGGTCGTCGTGATCCGCGAGGGGCCGCAACGGAGCTTCCCCGTCAGGCTCCGGCGGTGAAAAGCCCTGCACCTTGCGGGATCGCCGCTCAAGGACCATGCTGATGGCGTCGATATATCGGTTCCTGCGTCGCCCGTACCGATGCGCCGGACATTCCTCACACTCACCGTCGCTCTCGTCCTCGCCGCTCCCGCGGCCGGGGCCGGGGCCGGAAGCGCGAAGATCGCCGCCCTCCAGGTCGGTCTGCGAGCGCACGGCGTCTACGCCGGCTCGGTCGACGGCGTCGCCGGCCCGGCCACGACCGCAGGCGTGCGAAAGCTGCAGCGCCGGGCGGGGCTGACGGTCGACGGCGTCGTCGGGCCGGCCACGCGCAAGGCGCTCGGCCGATACGGGCGCGGGATGCTCGGGCGCCGCGAGCTCGCCGACGGCGCGATCGGGTGGGACGTCGCCGAGCTCCAGTTCTCGCTGGCGTGGCACGGGTTCCCTTCCGGCCCGCTCGACGGCCGGTTCGGCCCTCGCACCGACGCCGCGCTGCGGAAGTTCCAGGCGTGGGCCGGGCTCGCCGTCGACGGGGTGCTCGGCCCGGCGACGCTCACCGGGCTCCGGCAGCCCGCGCCGACGGCGCCGGTCGCGCTCGTCCACCCGGTCGCCGGCGCCATCACCGACGGCTTCGGCCCGCGCGGCAACAAGTTCCACACCGGCGTCGACTACCCCGCGCCGGCAGGCACGCCCGTCGCGGCGCCCGCCGCCGGCACCGTCACGTACGCCGGCTGGCTCGAGGGCGGCTGGGGCTACGTCGTCACGATCGCGACCGGCTCAGGTGTCCGCACGCTGCTCGCGCACCTGTCCCGCGTGGACGTGGTGCTCGGGCAGGGCGTCGACCAGGGCGAGGAGGTCGGGGCCGTGGGCTCGACCGGGAACTCGACCGGCCCCCACCTCCACCTCGAGGTTCGCCTCCGCGGGGCCGCGGTCGATCCCGCCCCTGCGCTCCGCTGAGGCGTCACCAGGTCGCGATCACGCGGGCCGGCCCGCCCGAGCCCTCCTCCCACGGGATCACGCCCACGAACGCCGTCGCGCCCTTCGCCGGGATCCGCCCGAGGTTCGCGAGGTTCTCGATCCCGAACCGGTTTGCGCCGAGCAGCGTCAGGTGAGCCGCGAACACGGTCGCGTTGCCCGGGTCGAGGCTGAGCGTGTCGACGCCGATGCCCGCGATCTCGCGCTCCTCGACCAGCCACTCGACGGCGTCGCCGCTGAAGCCGGGGAAATGCGACACGCCGGAGGCGTCCGCGTTCCGGTACGCAGCCTCGCTCCCTGCCCGCGCGTCCCAGCCCGAGTTCATCGCGACGACGGAGCCGCGCTTGATCCGACCGTGGCCGCGCTCGTGGGCGCGCAGGTCGTTCACCGTCACGACCGTGTCCGGGTTCGACGCCGCACGCCGGGAGATGTCCACGACGGCGAGCGGCGACATCAGCTCGTCGAGGGTCAGCTCCGGCGTGGTGCGGCCGTTCACGATGAAGTGGGCCGGGACGTCGAGATGAGTCCCGGTGTGCTCCCAGAACCGCCACACCTGGCCGTAGAAGCCGTCGGTCGGGATGGTCACGAAGGTGTCGCGCGTCGGGCGCGGGAAGATGTCGGCGAACAGCGGCAGGCTCTCGGCGAAGACGTGCGTGAGGTCCTGCGCGCGGCCGGCGGCCCCCTTGGCCGGCCCGGCGAGCGCACGGGCCGGGAACGCAGCAGCCACGGCTGCGCCGGCCCCCGCCAGCAGCGCCTTGCGGCGGTCGATGCGGACGAAGCTGTCGTCCTCCTCGAACCGTTCGCGAACGGCCTCGATCGTCCCCGGCGCGCACATAAGGTCCCCCTTCGGCTCGTTGGACGCACGGACGCTAACGCCTCGGACGGCGCGCGATCAAGTCGCACTAGAGTGGCCCGCACCGCCATGCGCATCTGCCTCGTCACGCCGTTCGACTGGTCGCAGCCCCACGACGTCAACGAGCACGTCGCCGGCGTGGCGGCAGAGCTCCGCGGGCTCGGGCACGAGGTCACGGTGCTCGCCCCGTCGAGCCGGGCGCGCGACCTGCTCGAGAGCCGCCGCGCGCTCGACGCGGGCATCGCGCGCGAGGTCGTCGCGATCGGGCCGGCGGTGCCGGTGTCGCGCCGCAGCCGGGTCGGGATGCCGCTCGGCGCTCGCACCACCCTCGAGCTCGCGCTCGCCGGCGCCGACTTCGAGGTCGTCCACGGCTTCGAGCCGGGGATGCCGAGCCTCTCGTACCTCGCCCTGCGCGACGGGAAGGCCCTCGCGGTCGCGAGCTTCCTCTCCGCGCGGCGGCTCGGCTACCCGCCCGGCAAGGCCCAGCGCGAGCGCCTGCTCGGGCGCGTCGACGCACTCGTCGCGGCCTCCGACCGGGTCGCCGCCGCCGCCGCCGTGCGCTTCCCCGGCGACTACGAGATCGTCCCCGTCGGCGTCGATCTCGAGCTGTTCCGGCCGGAGGAGAAGGAACGGCTGATCGTGGTCGAGTGGGCGCCGCCGGAGCGACAGCTCGTCAAGGCCGCGATCCGGACGCTGCGCGAGCTGCCGGACTGGCGGATGCTCGTCCTGCGCACGCGGCCGCTCGCAGGGCGCCCCTACGTCCCTCGGGAGCTCATGCCGCCGCGTGTCGGTGCGGACGCTCCGCGGCGGCGAGGCGCGCGCGCCGCAGCTGGCGCGGGCCGCGATCTTCGTCCCGGCCGCCTTCGGCCGCGAGCGCCTGCGGCTCGAGGCCGCCGCGGCGGGCGCGTCGATCGCCGACCCCGACGGCGTCGAGACGCAGCCCGAGCTGGCGGCCGCGGCGATGGCCCGGTTGGCGGAGGACGACGCCTACCGCGGCGCGACGTGCCGAAGCGGGCGCGCGCCGAGGCCGAAGCCGGATCGTTCGCAGAGGTGGCCGCGCGCCTCGACGCGCTGTACGGCAGCCTCGGCACGCGTCGGCGCGCCGCGCGCCGTGACGGCGACCCGCTCGCCGACCGGCCCTGGATCCTCGCCGACCTCCACATGCACACACACTGGTCGCACGACTGCTCGATCGAGGTCCCGGAGCTGCTCGACCACGCCGAGGCGGAAGGGCTCGGCGCGATCGCCGTCACCGACCACAACGTCTTCGGCGGCGCACTCGAGGCGGTCGAGCTCGCCCGCGGCCGCGACCTGATCGTGATCCCCGGCGAGGAGGTGAAGACGGACGGCCAGGGCGAGGTGATCGGCCTCTTCCTCGAGCGCGAGATCCCGCGGGGCATGTCCTTCGCCGACACGATCGCGGCGATCAAGGAGCAGAACGGCGTCGTCTACCTCCCACATCCGTTCGACCGGCTCCATGCGATCCCCGACGCCGCGACCCTGCGCCGCCACCTGGCCGACATCGACGTGTTCGAGGCGTACAACGCCCGGCTCCTGTTCGACGCCTACAACGACGAGGCCGCCCGCTTCGCGGCGAAGTACAACCTGACCGTCGGCGCCGGCTCTGACGCGCACGTGCTCCAGGGCGTCGGGACTGGCGTCGTCCGTCTGCGCCGCTTCGAGGACCGGGACGAGTTCCTCCTCGCGCTCCGCACCGCGCAGCTGCTGCCCCGCCCGAAGTCCCTCGCGTACCTGCAGGGCCTCAAGTGGATTGCCCAGGCCAAGGAAAGGGTCCGGTAGAGGCGAACGTGGGGAGGCCTCCCTGATGCCTGTGGCCACCGACGAGATCTACGAGAAGTACCTGCAAAAGGCGATCACCGAGATCAACGACCTCGGGCACGAGGTCGCCGGAGCCGCAGGCGCCGAGCGAGTCCCGGTCGTCGGCTCCGGGCATCCGCTCGCGGACGTCTTCCTGCTGAAGTACCGCCCCTCCGGCGCCGAGCTCCAGGAGGGCGTCGCCTTCTACGGCCGCACCGGGCAGGCGATCCTGAAGTCGCTGCAGCGGCTGCGCGTCGACCCGATGGCCGTCTACGGGACGAACTGCCTCAAGTTCGCCGTCCAGGACGAGGACGAGGCGCGGCCGTGGCTCGCGCGCGAGCTCCACATCGTCCAGCCGAAGCTGCTCGTCGTGATGGGCGCCGAGGCGCGCGCGTTCGTCGACTCGCTCGCGTTCCCGCTCGCAGACGAGCTGGGCGAGGCGGAAGGCGCGCTGCAGCGGTTCACGCCGACGATCCAGGCGGTCGTGACGCCCGACGTCGACGCCTCGCTCGACGAGCAGGCCGCGAAGACGCGCTTCTGGAAGGCCTTCAAGATCGTCGGGTCGTGGTGGGCCGAGCTCCCGCCGTACTGAGCCAGCCGAGGATCGTCGCGGGCGCGGCGGTCCTGGTCGCGCTCCTCGTCTACTACCGCGTCGTCGACTCGCTGCCGACGATCCCGACCTGGGCGGACGTCGTCTTCACCGCGGTCGTGCTCACGCCGGCGGTGTTCCTGCTCGTGCTCCTCGCTCTGCCGCTCATGCACGCGCGCCGCCTGCTCCCGATCGGCCTCGCCACGGCGCTGCTCGCGTACGTCCTCGTCGAGGTCGAGGTCGACGTGCTCGCGAACTTCGCGAAGCTCACCGCGGTCACGCTGCTCGCGTTCTGGTTCCTCGACTTCTTCGAGGAGCTCTCGTGGGTCGTGATCGTCGCGTGCGTGATCCCGGTCGTCGACGCGATCTCCGTCTGGCGCGGGCCGACGCGGCACATCGTCGAGGAGCGGCCGGAGGTGTTCGGGGCGCTGTCGTTCGCCTTCCCCGTCCCCGGCGAGGGCGCGTTCCAGCTCGGCCTCCCCGACCTGCTCTTCTTCGCGATCTTCCTCGGCGCGGCCGCGCGCTGGGGCCTGCGCCTGCTCCCGACCTGGGTCTGCCTCGTCGCCTCCTTCGGCGTGACGATGGCCCTCGCGATCTACGTCGACCCGTTCGGGATCGGCGGCCTGCCGGCGCTGCCGCTCCTCTGCATCGCCTTCCTCGCGCCGAACGCCGACCTGATCTGGCGCCGGGTCCGCGACGAGCGCCGCCGCGACCGGGAACCCGACGCCGAACCGACAAAGTGACAGTCCGTTACGTGTGCCGTTTCGAACGGGGGTCCGGCTCCGGTGGCTCGAACGCCGGATCCCGCTCCAGCAAGCGCCACCGTCTCGACGTGCGGCGTGTGCGGGAACATGTCGACCGGCCGCGCCCGCGCCAACTCGTAGCCCCAGTCGCCCCGCAGCTGCTTCACGTCGGAGGCGAGCGTGGTGGGGTTGCACGACACGTAGACGATCCGCGGCGCGCCGATCCGGCCGAGGCGGCGGAGCGCCCTCCCGGCGAGCCCGGCGCGCGGCGGGTCGACGACGACCACGTCCGGCGGCCCCGAGCGCTCGAGCAGCTCCTCCAGCCACCTCGCCGACGTTGCCGGCGAAGAACGCGGTGTTCGTGATCCCGTTCAGGTCGGCGTTCTCGATCGCGCCGCGCGACGGACTCCTCCGAGACCTCGATCCCCCACACCGTGAGCGCCTGCGACGCGAGCGAGAGGCCGATCGTGCCGATCCCGCAGTAGAGGTCCCAGACCGTCTCCACACCGGTCAGCGCGGCGTACTCGCCCGCGAGCCCGTACAGCCGCTCGGCCATGGCCGTGTTCGTCTGCAGGAACGCGTTCGGGCGAGAGACGGAAGCGCAGGCCGCCGAGCTCCTCCTCGATCGCCTCCTCGCCCCAGAGAAGCTCGCTCGGGAGGTTCGTCACCTCCGCCGGCCGGTCGTTCACCGACCAGTGGATCGAGCGCACCTCCGGGAAGCGGCGCAGGACCTCGACGAGGTAGCCGCGCTCGAAGCGCTCGGCGCGCGCGGTCACGAGCTGGACGAGCACCTGCCCGGTGTTCCGGCCCTCGCGCACGACGAGGTGCCGGAGGTAGCCCTGGCCCGTCTCCTGGTCGTACGCCCGCAGCCCCTCCTCGCGCGCCCAGTCGCGCACGGCGTTGCGGATCGCGTTGCCGAGGTCGGTCGTCAGCCAGCACTTCTCGACCTCGAGCACCTCGTCCCAGCGCCCGGCCTGGTGGAGGCCGAGCGTCGGCCCGTCCTCGAGCTGCGTGAACGAGTACTCCATCTTGTTCCGGTAGGCGAACGCCGATTCCGCCGGGACGATCGGCTCGAGCGGGAAGTCCGGGAGGTCGCCGAGGCGGCGAAGCGCGTCCGCGACCTGGCCGTGCTTGATCTCGACCTGGGCCTCGTAGGCGAGATCCTGGAAGCGGCAGCCGCCGCAGGCCGGGTAGTGCGCGCACGGCGCCTCGACGCGCTGCGGCCCCGGCTCGACCACCTCGGTGGCGAGCGCCTCGGCGTGGTTGCGCTTGACCTTCGTGACGCGGGCGCGGACGACGTCGCCGGGGAGCCCACGGCGGACGAAGACGACGAAGCCGTCCGTGCGGGCGACCCCGTTGCCGCCGTACGCCAGTGACTCGATCCGCAGGTCGAGCTCGTCGTCCACCTTGACGGGCGCGGCCATCTGCGCACGCTAGCGCAGCACGGACACCAGCACGGTCCGCTGCCGCGGCCCGTCGAGCTCGCAGAAGAAGATCCCCTGCCACGTTCCGAGCGCGAGCCGGCCGCCGTCGAGCGGGACGAGCACCTGCGGCCCCATCAGCGCGGCGCGGATGTGCGACGGCGCGTTCTCCTCACCCTCCTCGACGTGCTCCCAGCCCCACGCGTCGCCGACCATGCGCTCGAGCGCAGCCTCGAAGTCGCGCGCCACGGCCGGATCGGCGTGCTCGTTGATCGTCACGCCCGCGGTCGTGTGCGGCACGTAGACGAGCACGGCGGAGCCCGCGGCGCCGTCCCCCTCGACCGCGTCGCGCACCTGCTCCGTGATGTCGACGAGCTGCGTGCGGCGCTCGGTCGTGACGGTCAGCTTCCTCGGCACGGCGGGGTATCCTACGCGCCCGTGTCGCAGCCCACGCCGCCCTCCGACCGCGAGCTCGACGGCATCCGCCTCGCCGCGGACCGCTTCATCGCGGAGCTCGACCAGGAGTACTACGACCACTACGCCGGGCTGAAGGAGGGCTTCGACCTCGTCCCGATCTACGAGCGCCACGCGGAGCTGACGACGCTCGAGACGGCGCAGAAGGTCGGGTGGCGGTGAACGGCGACCGCCGCGCGCGCGAGCTGTGGAAGTTCACGTGCGAGGGCTACATGGGCAACGTCACGCGCGAGTACGAGGAGAAGCAGGCGCGCGTGGAGGCCGAGCTGAAGGCGACCGTCGACGGCGAGGAGATCCCGTTCCGGATGCTCCGCCCGACGATCGCGAACGACCGCCGAGCGCGAGAAGCGGGAGCAGCTCGAGCGGATCCGGAACGAGCTGACCGAGGAGCACCTCAACCCGGTGCTGCTCGAGGCCTCGACCGAGACGCGTCGCGCCGTCCACGAGCTCGGCGCGAGCAGCTACCTCGAGCTCTACCGGGACAAGTTCGGGATGACGCTCGAGGAGCTCGCGGAGCAGTGCCGCGGCGTCCTCGCCTCGACCGAGCAGATCTGGGAGACGTGGGGCGACCGGCTCTTCCGCGAGCGCGTCGGCGTCGGCCTCGCCGAGGCCCAGCGCTTCGACGTCCCGCGCCTGTTCCGCGCCCCGGTCTGGGACCCGCAGTTCCCCGCCGACCGGATGCTCCCCGCGCTGGAGGGCACGCTCGCCGACCTCGGCATCGACCTCGAGGCCCAGGAGAACGTCCACCTCGACGTCGAGCAGCGCCCGCTGAAGACGCCGCGGGCCTTCTGCGCGCCGATCGAGATCCCCGACAAGGTGATGCTGGTGATCCAGCCGCAGGGCGGGCCCGACGACTGGCGCGCGCTCTTCCACGAGGCCGGGCACACGGAGCACTTCGCCTTCACCTCGCGCGACCTGTCGGTCGAGGAGCGCCGGCTCGGCGACAACGCCGTCACCGAAGGCTGGGCGATGCTGCTCCAGCACCTCACCGACGAGCCGGCCTGGCTCACGCGCCGCCTCGACTTCCCGCGCCCGGACGAGTTCGCGAAGGAGGGCGCCGTCGGGCTCCTCTACTTCGTCCGCCGCTACTGCGGGAAGATCCTCTACGAGCTCGAGTTCCACGCGGCCGACGACCCGACGACGATGCGGCAGCCGCTACGTCGAGATCCTCGGGGACGCGCTCAAGATCAACCCGTCGCCGACGGACTACCTCGGCGACATCGACGCCGGCTTCTACGTCTCCTCGTACCTGCGCTCGTGGGCGTTCGAGTCGCAGCTCCGCGAGCACCTGCGTCAGGAGTACGGCAACGCCTGGTTCGCGCAGCGCGAGGCCGGCTCGCTCCTCCGCGAGCTGTGGTCGCTCGGCCAGAAGCCGACTGCGGAGGAGCTGCTCGAGGACGTGACCGGCGCGACCCTCGAGATGGAAGCCGTCGCGGACCGGATCCGCGAGACGCTGCGGGCCTAGGATCTCGCCAGCGCGGGCTCCGCGACGGCGCCGACGTGCGCGCGCGCCGCGTGCCAGTACAGAAGCGCCGCGGCGACGGCGACGCCCGCGACGAGCGCCCACATCGCCATGTCGCCCCAGGCCTCGCGGACGGTGAGACCGACCGCCGGCGCGAGCGCGTTGCCGACCCAGGCCGCCGCGGTCGCGACGCCGACGTAGAGGCCGAGCGCACCCGGTGGGGCCAGCCGCGACACGATCACCTCCGACGCCGGCGCCCACAGCATCTCGCCGACGACGCTGACGGCGACGATCGCCGCCACGACCGGCAGCGCCGCCGAGACCGACAGCACGAGGAACGGCAGGCCTGCGAGCAGCATCGCGAGCGCGAGCTTCGGCGCGAGCGGGATCCGGCTCGACCAGCGTGTGATCCGCAGCTGCAGGAACACGACGAGGACCGGGTTCAGCGCGAAGATCGGGCCCCACAACGCGGGCGAGAGCCCGTGCGTCTGCGTCAGCGCCACCGGCAGGAGCGTCACGAACGCGCTGACGACGAAGTACGCGCCGACGGCCGCGGTCGCCGCGGCGAGGAACGGGCGGTCGCGGAGGACGAGGCCGAGCCCGGCGCGCGCCGCGGCCTCCCCGTCCGGCCGCGGCGCGCGCCGGAGCCGCAGCGACGCCCACAGCGAGCAGGCGAACAGCGCCCAGATGCCGAGGCCGAAGGCGCGCCACGAGACGGCCACGAGGCCGGCGGCGGCGATCGGCCCGACCGCGAAGCCGACGTTCTGGACGACGCGGAACGCGCCGAAGGCCTGCTCGACGCGCTCGGGCGGCGAGAGGTCGACGAGGAGCGCGCGCTGCGTCGCTCCGCGCAGAGGCTGGGCGAACGCGATGACGCACGCGGCCGAGTAGGCGGCGGCGACGGGCGGGGACGGCACGAGCAGGACAGACGCGCCGGCGAGCTGCAGCAGCGCGGCGGCGACGATCACGGGCCGCCGCCCCACACGGTCCGAGGCGGGGCCGCCGACGAGCGCGCCGATCACCGCCGAGGCGCCCGAGGCGCCGAGCGCGAGGCCGACCTGCTGCGGCGCCGCGCCGAGCGCGTCGATCGCCCACACCGCGACGAAGGCGAAGAAGGCTGCCTGCGCGAGGAAGTTCGCCCCGATCGCGAGCAGCACCGGCCGGAGGACCGGGTCGATGTCGTCGCCGAAGAGCCTGCGCGCGGTCACCGGGGCGACGATGCCCGCCGCGAGCCATAACCGCAATGACGATTACTCAGCCGTCCTCTACATTTCGCTCATGCTCGATCCGCGCCGCATGCAGGTGCTCCGCGAGGTCGCCGAGCGCGGCTCGTTCTCGGCCGCAGCGCGCGCGCTCCACCTCACTCAGCCCGCGGTCTCCCGCGCAGTCGCGAAGCTCGAGCGAGAGGCGGGAACGCGCCTGCTGGAGCGGACGTCACGCGGCATCCGCCTCACGGAGGCCGGCGAGCTCGTGGTCGCACGAGCCGCGGCGATCGCGGGCCACCTGACCGCGGCGGACCGCGACCTCGAGGCCGTCCGAGGACTCCGAGCGGGGAGCGTCCGCGTCGGGGCGTTCCCGCACGCCGGCGCGTCGCTCGTCGTGCCCGCGGCGGCGGCGCTCACGCAGCGCCACCCCGGCGTGCAGGTCACGTTCCGCGACGTCTCCTCGGCCGAGGGACTCCGCCTCGTCGCGGCCGGCGAACTCGACGTCGCCGTGGTCTTCCGCGGCCGCCTCGACGCCGTCCCGGCGGACGGGCTCGTGCGGACGCACCTCCTCGACGACCCGATGCTCGTCGCGCTCCCCGCCTCGCACCGGCTGGCGTCGCGCCGGAGCGTCGCGCTCGAGGAGCTGCGGGACGAGCGCTGGATCCACGGGACGCAGCACGCCGTGTCGGGCCTGATCCTGCGCGCCTGCCGTGACGCCGGGTTCGAGCCGCGCGTCGTCGCGCAGACCGACCACGCCCCCATCTCGCACGGGCTCGTCGCCGCCGGGGTGGGCGTGACGCTCGTCCCCGGACTGGCGCTGCCGACACTCCGCCCCGACGTGATCGCACGGCCGGTGCGCGGCGGAGGGCCCGTCCGCGTCGTCGAGGCGGTCGCGCTCGACGAGCGGCCGCGGCCGCCCGCCACCGAGGCGCTGCTCGAGGCGCTCGTGGGCGCCGGGCGGGGCTAGAGCGCGCCGCCGGCGGCGGGCGGGGCGCTCGCCTCCGGGCCGGCCTCGTTCGTCGCCGTGCCGCGCGCGAGCGCCTCCTCGACGAGGAGGACGTTCGTCTCCCCCGCGCGCTGCACCGTGGCGAGCAGGGCGCTCATCGACGACACCTCCTCGCGCTGCTCCTCCAGGAACCAGTGCAGGAACTGCTCGCCGACGAGCTCGCCGTCGTCCCGCGCGATGCGGACGAGGCCCTTGATCTGCTCGGTCACCTCCCGCTCCTGCGCGAGCGCGAGCTCGACGGGCGCGACGATGTCGGTGAACTCGGTCCGGGGCGCCTCGACGCCCGGGATCACCACGTCCTCGTCCGCGTCGAGGAGGTACTGGACGAGCATCATCGCGTGGTTCCGCTCCTCGAGCGCCTGGCGGTAGAAGTGCGCCGCCAGGTTCGGCAGGGTCTGCACGTCGTAGTGGACGGCGATCGCGATGTACTGCTGCGAGGCCGCGAACTCGTGCGCGACCTGCTCGTTGACGGCGTCCCCGAACCGGCTCATCGCGCGGACTCTATTGGACTCCATGGCACGATACGCCCGTGCAGCGGACGCTCGCGGCGTGGCTCGTCGCGCTCCCGGCGGCGGCGGGGGGCGTTCTCGCCGCCCACGCCGCGGCGTACGGGCTCATCGGCGGCGACGCCGATGCCGCGCACGGCTATCTGCCGCTCGCCGAGGCCTCGGTCTGCGCGCTGCTCGCGCTCGGGCTCGTCGCGGCGGCGCTCGCGGCGAGGGCCGGAGCGCCGGCGCGGCCCCAAGCGCTCGCCTTCGCGCTCGCGCCCCCGCTCGCGTTCCTCCTGCAGGAGACGGCCGAGCGCAGCTTCGCGCTGCCGCTCGAGCCAGTAGTGCTGCTCGGCCTCGCGTTGCAGCTCCCGTTCGCGGCGCTCGCCTACCTCGCGGCGCGGCTCCTGCTCCGTGCCGCGGCCGCGCTCGCCCCCGCGCCTCGCCCTCGGGTCCGCCCTGCCCGGCCGGTGCACGCGAGGCCGTCGTTCGCAGCGCCCAGGGCTGCCCTCCTGCTCGCGCGCCACGGCCGTGGGCCGCCCCTCTCGACCGCGTCCTGAGACCGGTTCGAGCGCGGGCCCGTGCCCGCCGAGAGGAGGCAGTTCATGAACATGCGTGACAGACGACTCTGGGTGATCGTCGCCGCCGTGGCCGCGGTGATCGTCCTGTTCTTCCTGCTGCGCCCGTCCGATGACGACGAGGCCGCGACGACCACGGCCGCAACGACCACGGAAGGGACCACGACCGCGCCGTCCGAGACCACGACCGTGACCGAGACGCTGACGGAGACGGCGCCGGGCGTGACGGTGACCGAGGAACAGCCGGCCGAGACGGCGCCCGCCGAGCCCGACGCGCAGCGCTTCACCGCCAGGGTCGAGGGCGGGACGGTCGTCGGTGGGCTCCAGCGCTGGGAGGTCGCGCAGGGCGACGACGTCCGGATCGTCGTCCGCTCCGACGTGGACGACGAGATCCATCTGCACGGCTACGACATCGAGAAGCCGGTCGGCCCGGGTCGGCCCGCGATCTTCGCCTTTGGCGCAACGATCCCGGGACGCTTCGAGCTCGAGTCGCACGAGGCCGGCGGCCAGATCGCGCAACTCGACGTCCAGCCGTGATCCCGACGCTCCCCCTCGCCCACGGCATCGGCGCGGTCCGCGACCTGCCGGTGCCGCTGTGGCTCTTCTACTACGGCGCCGGCGCGGCGCTGATCGTGTCGTTCATCGCGCTCGGGGCGCTGTGGAAGCGCCCCGTGCTCGAGCGGCTGTCGGTCGGGCGTCCGCTCGGCCCGTGGGTGCAGCGCGTGGTGCTGTCGCCGGTGCCGCGCGTGATCCTCGGGGCGATCTCGGTCGGGCTCCTCGTGCTCGTGCTGCTGGCGGGCGCCTTCGGCGAATACTCGTCGGCGACGAACATCGCGCCGACGTTCGTCTACGTCGTCTTCTGGCTCGGTCTCGTCCCGATCGTCGTGATCTTCGGCAACGTCTGGAACGTCCTGAGCCCCTGGAAGGCCGCAGCGGACGGGGCGGCATGGCTCGGCGACCGGCTCGGGGTCTCGTTCCCGGCGGCGGCGTCCTACCCCGAGCGACTCGGGCGTTGGCCGGCCGCGCTCGGGCTCTTCGCCTTCGCCACGCTCGAGCTCTGCTACCCGAACTCGGCGAGCCCGCGCGCGGTGGCGCTCGCCGTCGCGGTCTACAGCTGGGTGACGTGGGTCGGCATGGCCACGTTCGGGCGCGAGGACTGGCACCGCCGCGGGGAGGCCTTCAACGTCTACTTCGGCTTCCTCGGGCGGATCGCGCCCTTTGCGGCCGTGGATCGCGACGGGCGCCGCACCGTGATCGTGCGGCCTCCGCTGACGGGCCTCGCCGGCGCCGATTACATCCCGGGGACGGTCGCGGCCCTCTGCGTGATGCTGGGCTCGGTCGCGTTCGACGGCTTCAGCCGGACGACGTGGTGGGTCGACCGCGTCTTCGACGTCGAGAACCGCGTCACGACCCAGTCGATCCTCCTGTCCGACCTCATCACCACTGCGGTCAACCTCGCCGGGCTGATCTCCGTGATCGCGGTCGTCGCGGGCATCTACCTGCTCGCGGTGGCCGGCGCGCGCGCGGCCGCGCACCGGAAGACCGGACTCCGCTACGAGTTCGCGCTCAGCCTTGTGCCGATCGCGCTCGCCTATGCGGTGGCGCACTACTTCTCGTCGCTCGTGTTGCAGGGCCAGTCGGTGTGGTTCATGGCCTCCGACCCGTTCGGCTTCGGCTGGGACCTGTTCGGCACCGCCGCGTTCGAGCCCAACCTGCAGGCCATCACGCCGAACCAGGTCTGGTACGTCCAGGTGGTCGCGCTCGTGGCCGGCCACGTGCTCGGCCTCGTCCTCGCGCACGACCGCGCCGTCGCGCTCTACCGCGACCCGCGGCTCGGCGCTGCGGACGCAGTACGCGATGCTCGTGCTGATGATCGCCTACACCGTGGGCGGTCTCTGGCTCCTTTCAAACGGCTGACGATTCGAAAGCCGTATTCAGGGCGCCGGAGCGATCGGACGGGCGGGATCGCCGCGTGCCCCGTCCAGGGGCACAGCGCATCCCGCCCGTCACGACACGCCATGTCCTTTGAGACCAGGTTCCTGGCCGGAGCGCCCGCACCGCAGGTGCGCGCGCGCAGGCCGCACGAACCCGCCCGGCCACTGCAACGAGAGACGGCCCCTCGGCCGAAGGGCGGTTCATCCGCCCGAGAGGCCACACCCAGGCCACTCGAAGCCACTAGGGGAAGGAGGGGGCACGTGGGGGAACCATGGGTTCCCCCACGCTCTAGCATCGACCGCCGTGCTCCCGCTCCGCGACAACGTCCCGACACGGCGCTTTCCCGTCGTCACCCTGGCCCTGATCGTCGCGAACGTCGCCTTCTACGTCCTCGTCCAGGACGGCGGCCTGACCGCACCGCGGGGGCCGATCGACGAGTTCGCGTTCCACCCGTGCGAGGTGAACGACTCCTGCGCCGTCGTCGGCGCCGACTGGCCGCTCACCGCGATCACGTCGATGTTCATGCACGGCGGCATCGTCCACCTCGGCGGGAACATGCTGTTCCTCTGGATCTTCGGGAACAACGTGGAGGACGCCATGGGCCCGGTGCGCTTCCTCGCCTTCTACCTCCTCGGCGGCCTGGCGGCGACGGCGCTGCAGACCACCATCACGCTCGAGACCGCGAGCGAGACCGCGGCGCAGATCCCGAACCTCGGCGCGAGCGGTGCCGTCTCGGCCGTCCTCGGCGCCTACTTCGTGTTGCTGCCGAACGCGCGGGTCCTCACGCTGTTCTTCTTCGTGATCATCTTCTTCCTGCAGGAGCTGCCGGCCTGGATCTTTCTCGCCGTCTACTTCGTGCTGCAGGCGTGGGAGGCCGGCTTCCAGCTCCAGCACCCGCCCGAGGGCGGCGGCACGGCGGTCTTCGCCCACATCGGCGGGATCGCCTTCGGCGTCCTCGCCGTCCGCGTCTTCCAGTCCCGCCGTCCGCTGAGGCCACGGTATTGAGCTTCGACGACCACGTTCGCGCAGCCCTCGACGAGCTCCCGCCCCACCTGGCGCAGGCGCTCGAGAACCTCGCGGTCGTCGTCGAGGACGAGCATCCCGAGGATCCCGACCTGTTCGGCCTCTACGAGGGCATCCCGCTCACCGAGCGCTCCTCCTGGGACGCCGGCACGCTGCCCGACCGGATCACGATCTACCGGCGGCCGCTCGAGGAGGAGTTCCCCGATCCCGAGGAGCTGGAGGACGAGATCCGGATCACCGTCCTGCACGAGCTGGCCCACTACTTCGGCATCGACGAGGACCGCCTCGACGAGCTCGGGTACGCGTGAACCGAGCGTTAACGAGGGACCGGAATATCCCTCATGAATCCGCGTTCTCATCGGTACATGCGCACACTCGACACGATCCACGCAGAGATCGAGCAGCTGAGCGAGGAACGCGCCGAGCTCTGGCACCGCCTGTCCGCGGGCCACAACTCGGAGACTGCGGCCGAAATCAAGCGTCTCGACGGAGTCCTCGTAGGGCTCTGGGACGAATACCGGGCCACCCGGGCCGCACTGCGGTTCGGCGACCGCACGCGCATCGTCGCGCGGGCGCGCGCCGAAGAGCGGCTCGAGCGCGCCGCCTGACCTCCTCTCCCCTCTGGACGCCCCGCACTCGCGGGGCGTCCGGCCGTTCGGACGACTAGCGCCCCACCGAGACCGCGGCGTCCGCCCAGGCGGAGGCGGCCGAGGCGAGGGACTGGGCCGAGAGCACGCGAAGGTCGCCCGCGCCCGTGCCGAGGTTGATCTCGACGAGGTGCGCGGCCGAGCGGGCGGCCGCCTGCGCGAGCAGCGCCGCGCCGGTCGCGTCGCCGCGCACGGACGGGTCGCCGCACTCCGCGACCTCCTTCGCGAGCGCGGCTACATCGGCCGCGATCTGCGCGATCAGCAGCGGCACCTCGGCGGCGCGGGACAACGCCCGCCCGAGATCGGCGTCGCGGCCCTGTGCAGGGGCGTCGAGCAGCGCGAAGGCCGCGTTGAAGGCGTCGGCGTTCTCCTGGGCGAGCGGCGCCGCCCGGCGACGGAGATGCTCGGCCTGCGCGATCGCGCCGTCCGCCTCCGGCCAGCCGTCGCGCGACCGACGCGCCGCCATCCCGGTCAGCGCGGCCGCCATCGCCACGACGACGCCCGAGACGAACCCGCTCGCCGGCGCAGGCGAATCGTCGGCGATCGCGTCGAGGAGCTCGTCGAGCCGGGTCTCGCAGAGTGGTGGTCGGCTCACTCGTGCTCCAGGCGCGAGCGAACCTGATCGACGAGACGGCGCTCCGGCTCGTAGCCCTCGGTCTCGAGTGCGGCGTTCAGGTCGGCGACGAGCCGCTCCCGGAACGTTGCATCGGCCTCGGCGCGGGCGATGATCTCGTCGACCTGGGCACGAAGGAGCGGCAGGTCCTGCGCGGCCTTGACCCACGCCTCTGGCGCCGGCGGCAATGCCGCCAACAGCCGTCCCAACCGCTCTTCGTCGTATCCGCTCATGCGCTCTGTCCACCTGACGCGTCGGCGGCCTCGGATCTTCCCTCGGCCATGGAACGAAGTTTCGCGAGGCAGCGGGAGATGCGGCTCGCGATCGTGCCCGGCGGGAGGCCGAGCTCCTCCCCGATGGTGGCATAGGCCTGGTCCTGCGCGAAGAAGCGGTCGAGGATCTCGCGGCAGTTCTCCGTCAGCTGCTCGAGCAGCTCCCGCACGAACCACGCGTCCTCGAGCAGCTCGAGGGTCTCGTCGACCTCCGCCACGTCGATCTCGGCGACCGGGTCGACCCGCGAGCCGGCGCGCAGCCGGTCGAGGCACGCGCGGCGTGTCAGCTGCGCGAGCCACGGCCGAACGGCGTCGTCGTCGCGCAGCTGGGCGAGGCGCTGGTACGCGCGCGCGAACACCTCCTGGAACACGTCCTCGGCGTCGTGCTCGGACAGCCGGAAGCCCTGGATCGAGATCGCGTGGACATAGCGCGAGAAGCGCTCGACGAGCAGGCGCCAGGCGTCCTGGTCGCCGCGACGGCACCGTGCCACGAGCTGGCCGTCCGTGAGCGAAGTCGCGGCCATGTCCCGGCATCAAACCGGACCGAGCCGATGGACGCCGAGGCGGGCGAGGATCGGCGCTGCTTCGTCGTCGCGTCCGAGCGCCGTGAGCGCGAGCGCGGCCTCGTAGTCCGCGCCCACGTCGCGCGCGGCCGCGAGACTCGCCTCGAACGACACGAGCGCCTCGGCGTCGTCGCCAGCGGCCTTGAGCGCCAGCCCGCGCGCCCGGTGGAGGATTGCGCCGACGAGGACGGGAGCGTCGACGTCCGAGGCATGAGCGAGCGCCTCGTTCGCCAGCCGCAAGCCCTCCTGCGCCTTGCCCGCGGCCGCGGTGACCTCGGCGAGCCGCGCCTGGGCCTCGAGCACGAAGTTGCGGGAGTCGAGTGCCTGCAGCGCCACGAGGGCCTCGGCGACGAGCGCCAGCGACTCGTCGAAGCGCCCTTCGCGCGCAGCAACGCGGCCGAGGTTCAGCATCGAGACGGCGACGGTGAGCTGTCCGCCGGCGCGGGCCGCGACCTCCCGCGCTTCCTCGAACAGCGCGCGTGCCTCGGCCAGCCTGCCCTGGTCGCTGTGGATCTCCCCGATGTTGTTCGCGACGAGCGCAGCGTTGACGACGTCCCCGATGCGCGTCCGGGCCTCCTTGCTGCGACCGTAGAGGTCGAGCGCCTCGTCCCACCGGCCCTCGTAGTACGCCTCGATGCCGAGGTTGTTGAGGACGTGCGCCTGCCCGAGCAGGTCGCCGAGCTCCTCGTAGATCGGCAGGGCGAGCCCGCGGAACGCAGCGCGATCCGGATGCCCGGTCGCGGTGTGGGCGATGTGGAGGAGGAAGTAGCCGTGCGCCAGCCCGGGCAGGTGATCGATCTCGTGTGCGAGCTCGACGCCATCCAGGGCCCACCGGATCGCGTCGCGGAATTTCCCCTGGCGGTAGCGCGTCGCCGCTATGCCGACGCGCATATCGACGACGAGCTCCCGGTCGTCCGTAGCGTCCGCGGCCGCAAGACCACGCAGGTACCACCGCAGCGCGCCCTTGTAGTCGCCGGCCCGCTCGCGGATCGTCCCCTCTTTGAGCAGCAGGCGTGGCGAGGTCGCGGCTCGACGCGCGTTCCGGTAGGCGTCAGTCGCGTCGCCGTAGAGGCCCGCGAGCTCGCAGACGTCGCCGCGCGCCTCCCACACCCGGGCGCGCTCGTCCGCCGAGACGTCACGGAGCTGCCGCGCCGCGTCCAGCGCACGGGCGAAGAACTCCGCCGCCTCGATGTTCGCGAACTTCGCCTGCGCACGCTCGCCGGCGGCGATCGAAGTCCGCCAGGCGTCGGCCCAGCGCTCGCCGAAAAAGTAGTGCAGCGACATGACCTCGAGCTGCTCGCCGCCCTGGCGTTCGAACTCGACGGCCGCGCGCGCGTGAAGGGTGGTCCGCCGGCGGAAGGAGAGGCCCGAGTACGCCGCGTCGCGGACGAGCGCGTGCCGGAAGTGGAAGCCTCCCGGGACCTCCGGATCGCGCTCGACGAACTCGGCGAGCCTGCTCCACGCGGTGGGGTCGCTCACCGCACCCGCCTCGTCGACGAGGGCGGCGACGAGGTCGCCGGGAAACGCCTGGCCCAGAACCGAGGCCCAGCGGAGAAGCGCCCGGTCGGCGCTGTTCAACCGGTCGATCCGACTTGTCAGAACCGCTTCGACCGTCTCCGGGAGCTCGTCCCCCGCGCCGTGACCTGCGGTGCGCGCGGCGACGAGCTCCTGGAGGAACAGCGGGTTGCCGCCGGCACGGGCGGCGATCGCGTCGGCCTCCTCGACGGCGACCTCCGCGCCGGTCGCACGAACGAGCGCCTTGGCGTCGTCGGGCGAGAGGGGCTCGAGCCGCATGGTCAACGCGGGCACGTGCGGCGTTCCGTCGGCGGCGGAGAACCCTCCCGCGACGGGCCGCCGAGTCGCGCAGACGAACCAGGGGTGCGTCGACAGGTGCCCGCCAAGGTGGCGGAGGAGCTCGGACGAAGCCTCGTCCATCCAGTGGGCGTCCTCGAAGAGGAGCGCGGCAGGTCCCGGAAGCAGACGCTCGAGGAGGGTCTCGACGGCACCGTGGAGTCGGGCGCGACGGAACGCAGGCTGGAGCTCGTCCACCTCCCGCGTCGAGGAGACCGCGACGTCGAGTGGGATAGCCAGCAGCGGGATCCAGGGCAGCAGCTCGGGCGCGACCCCGGCTAGGCGGCGGCGGAGCGCGCGCGCGACGTTGGCCGGCGAGCCGTCGAGCGGGACGCCGATCACCTCGCGCAGCACCTCGCGGAAAGCGAAGTAGGGCGTCCCCGCCTCGTACTGCACGCATGCCCCGCGCAGGACGGTCATCCCGTCCGTGTGGGCGCGCAGCTCCCCGAGTAGCCGCGACTTCCCGATCCCCGCGTCGCCCACGAGCTCGACGAGCGTGCCGAAGCCCATCCGGACCGGCCCGAGCGCCGCGACGAGCAGTGCCAGCTCACGCGTCCGTCCGACGAGGGGCGCGCGGGGAGCCTGGGCGATCTGCGTGCCCGCGACGGCGCCTACGGCCAGCGGCACGATCTCGTCGGACTTGCCCTTCGGCACGAACCCGGGCTGCTTCTTCACGGCGAAGGTGGTGCGCGAGCGCTCGAGGACGGCCGCGGTCGCAAGCACCTGCGAGGGCCGCGCCCGCGCCATCAGCCGCGCGGCGAGGGCCGCGGTGTCGCCGAGGATGGTGTACGTCCGGCGGAACGGGGCGCCGACCTCGCCGGCGAACACGCGGCCCCGGTTCACGCCGGCTCGCAGCGGGAGCGGCACGGACTCGTCGAACGCGGCGCGCAGTGTCCGGAGCATCCGCTCCTCGTCGTTCTCCGACGCCTCCGGGGCGCCGGCGACGAGGACGATCCTGCCGCCGTCGGCGTCGATGTCCGTCTCGAGGAAGCAGACGCCGAAGCGGTCGGCAGCGCCCTGCACCGCCCGGACGACCGCCTCGACGGCGATGACGGCCGAAGCCGGATCCTCGACGACTGCGGCATCCGTGCCGCCGAAGTGCACGAACGCGACGCAAGCGTGGCGGTGCTCGGCCTCGACGCTGCCCGCGGTCACGACGTCGCGCACCATCGGGGGCACCAGCAGCGCGAGGTCGCGCGGGTTCACGTCGGGGAGCGGCGCCTCGAGCGGCGAGGCCTTGGGGTCGCCCCGGAGCAGGCGGCCGCCCTCGGGCCGTGCGTCGCCGAGCAGGCGCGCCGAGACGAGCGCCGCCGCCTCGTCGCTGAGGAGGATCTCGTCCGCGGCGGCCAGGCCCTCCATCTCGACCGTTCGTGTCGCGCCTGGGCCTGCGACCACCAACTCGCGGTGCGAGGAGCCCACGAGGAAGAACTCGAACGGCCCGCTGTGGATGCCGACGTGCATCCGCAGCGTGACCCGCCCGCCCAGCGTCACCGGACGCCCGATCTGCTTCAGGAGCGCGCGCATCCGGAACGCCGCCGTCGCGGCCCGCGCCGCGTGGTCGTCGCCCTCGTAGAAGAGGAGGAGCGCGTCGCCGCCGAACTTCAGGAGCCCGCCGCCGTACCGGTACGCGACGTCGAGGAGCCCGGCGAACGTCGCGTTCATCACGCCGTTCACCTCCTCGGCCCCTGCGCGCCCCAGGGTCGAGAGGCGCTCCGACATCCGCGTGAAGCCGGAGACGTCGACGAAGACGAGCGTTCCCTCGATCCGCCGGCTGCGCTCGGCCGGTGCGTCGCGCATCCACTCCAGCGTCAAGCGCGGCACGTAGGCGCTGAGCTGTGCCGCAGCGCCCGACGAATCGGTCAATCCCCCCTCCGTGACGACCACCGCCCGATTCTGACGCCATTGACAACGAAGCCAAAAACCTCGTTACTCCAAGGTGGTCCACGGGGGGCCGTGGACGAGTGGGAGGAGTGGGCTGCTTGCAGGGGATGCGGACAAGGCTGGCGTCTGCCACCGTCGTAGTGGGGGCCGCGCTCGCGCTCGCGCCCGCCGCCGGTGCGGCGACGTTCACCGTCAACACGGTGGTCGACGGCCCCGCAGGCGCTTGCGACATCGAGCAATGCACGCTCCGCGAGGCGATCCTCGCCGCGAACACGTCTCCCCAGAACGACCTGATCGCGTTCGCGATCGGCACCGGGGCGCGGACGATCCGCCCGACGAGCCAGCTGCCGAACATCACCGGCGCCGGCACGACGATCGACGGCACCACGCAGCCCGGGTTCGCCGGCACGCCCGTGATCGAGCTCAGCGGCGAGCTCGTCCCCGTCGACGCCGTCGGCCTGCTCGTCGGCAACCCGGACGTCCCCACGACCGACGTCACGATCCGCGGGCTCGTCATCAACCGCTTCGGGTTCGACGCGATCCGGATCGGCTCGGGCGCGGCCCGGACCCGCGTCGAGGGCAACTGGCTCGGCCTCGACGCGAGCGGCACGATCGCCGCCCCGAACCGGGGCTACGGCGTGCTCGTGTGGGAGGGCGCGGACGACACGCTCATCGGCGGCGGGCCGGCCCAGCGGAACGTCATCTCGGGCAACGGCACCGGCGGCGGGTTCTCGGGCGTCGGCGTGTTCAACGAGGGTGCGACCGGGAACAGCGTCACCGGCAACTGGATCGGCCTCGCCGCGAACGGCACGTCGCCGGTCGGGAACGAGGCCGCGGGAGTCGTGTTCAACGGCACGCCCGACGGCGCCGTCGAGTCCAACGTCATCGCCGGGAACAGGCTCCACGGCGTCCTGCTCTTCGCCGCCACCGACACCGAGGTCGACAGCAACACGATCGGCCTCGACACCGAGGGCCTCGCCGAGGGCAACGGCGGCGCCGGCGTCTACCTCCTGGCCGGCGGAAACATCATCAGCCCCGCCAACGAGATCTCGGGCAACGCCGGGGGCGGCATCGTCGTCGAGAGCGGCTCCGGCAACCAGCTGCAGGAGAACACGATCCACGAGAACACGGGTCTCGGGATCGACCTCCTGCCGGCCGGCGTCACGCCGAACGACGGGACCGGCGACCCCGACACGGGCCCGAACGGCCTCCAGAACTTCCCGGTGCTCGCCTCCGCGACCGCGCTCCCGGGAGGAACACAGGTGGTGGGCGAGATCCTCACCGGGCCGTCCGCGGACTACCGGATCGACGTCTACGCCAGCGCGACCTGCGACGCGTCGGGCAACGGCGAGGGCGCCCGGTGGCTCGGGGCGACCAGCGTCGCCACGAACGTCGACGGTTTCGCGGCGATCGACGCGACGGTCAGCGTCACCTCCGACCAAGCAATCACCACGACGGCGACCGCGCCCGACGGCAGCACGTCCGAGTTCTCCGCCTGCGTCACCCTCTCGGGCGGCGCGCCCTCGGGGACGTTCACGGTCACCTCCGCGAACAACGTCGTCGACGGCACCTGCGACGCGACGCACTGCTCGCTGAACGAGGCGATCAACGCGGCGAACGCCGCGGCCGGGCCGAACACGATCCGGTTCGCCGTCGGCACCGGGCCGATCACGATCCAGCCCGCGCTGCCGCTGCCGATCATCAGCGGGCCCGACCGTCCTCGACGGGACGACGCAGCCGGGCTACGCCGGCCGGCCGATCGTGTTCGTCGACGGCATCAACGCCGGGGCGAACGCGACGGGCTTCTTCGTCTCCGGCGGCCAGACCACGATCCGCGGGTTCGTACTCAGCCGTTGGAACGGCGCCGGGATCCTGCTGAACTCGAACGGCAACACGGTCGAGGGCAACTTCCTCGGCGTCGACCCGACGGGCGAGATCGACTTCGGCAACGGGCTCGACGGGCTCCAGCTCGCCAACGCGGACGACAACACGATCCGCAACAACGTCATCTCGGGGAACGGCCGCGGCCTCACGGTGTTCTCCACCGGCACGGGTCAGACCAGCGACCGGAACACGATCACGGGCAACCTCATCGGCACCGACGACGACGGCGTCTCCGCGATCGCGAACGCGAGCCGCGGGATCCAGATGTCGGGCACGGGGAACACGGTCGGCGGCGCGGGCACAGCCCAGAACCGGATCGCGTTCAACGGCTCGCACGGCGTCCACGTGGAGGGTGACGCGAGCGGCAACACGATCGGCCCGAACCAGATCCACGACAACGCCGGCCTCGGAATCGAACTCGGGGCCGACGGCGTCACCCCGAACGACGCCGCACCCGACGCCGACACGGGGCCGAACGGGCTGCAGAACAGGCCCGAGCTCACGAGCGCGCTCCCGGCCGGTGCCTCGGTGCGGGTCGCCGGGACGCTCACCAGCGCGTTCACGGCCACCTACCGGATCGACCTCTACGCGAACGCCACGTGCGACGCCAGCGGGAGCGGCGAGGGCGCGCGCTGGCTCGGCTCCGTGAGCACGACGACCGACGGCCACGGCATCGGCCAGATCGACACCGGCTCGACTCTCACCGCCCCGGTCGCGAGCGGCGAGGCGATCACTGCGACCGCGACGGCCGCGGACGGGAGCACCTCGGAGTTCTCCGCCTGCCAGACCGTGGGCGGCGGCGCCGCGCTCGAGCCGCTGACCTCGGCGTCGGAATGCCCGCCGACCGTCGACGGCGGCGCCGTGATCCACTTCGAGGGCGACGGCACTGCCGGCGTACCGGTCGCCGAGCGCTACGCGTCCCTCGGCGTCCACTTCGCCGACACCGCGGCGCAGTCGCCCGTGATCCGGAGCGACGAGCTGCGGCCGACGCCGTCGCCGCCGAACTCGCTCTTCAACCAGACGGACGCGCCCGAGGCCGGCAGTCAAGGCATCCCGCTCGACATCACCTTCGATCGGGCGCAGCGGACCGTGGGCTTCTACCTCGTAGGCCTGGCCGAGCCGTCGCTGACGGCGACGATCCGGGCCTTCAACGCCGATGGCGGCGAGATCGGCGTCCTCACGACGACGACGAGCCTCGACACTCGGACGCGGTTCTTCGGCGCCCGCGCGGCGGAGGCGACGATCCGGCGGATCCGGCTCGACTACGGCGCTGCGGCGCGCAGCGAGGAGCTCGACGACCTCTGCTTCGTCGCGACCGAGGACGAAGGCGAGGAGGGCGAGGCCGATCCGACGATCGAGCTCACGAGCGACCGGCGCGTGCTGCCCGTGGCCGCGCAACTGGTGCCGCTCTCGGCCGTGCCGGGCTCGCAGCTGCCGGCGTTCTCCGGCGTTCCCGGCATCGGGCCCGTCGGCTCGGTCCCGATCGGCTCCGTCCCGATCGGCAGCGTCCCGATCGGCAGCGTGCCGATCGGCTCCGTCCCGATCGGCTCCGTCCCGATCGCCTCGGTGCCGATCGCCTCGGTCCCGATCGGGAGCGTCCCGATCGGCTCCGTCGGGCTGGAGGGCGTCCCGATCGGCTCGGTCGGCCTGGACGGGATCCAGCTCTCGGCGCTACCGGTCGACTGGGCGGCGCTGCTCGGGACGAACGTCCCGATCCAGAGCCTGACGCTCGCGGACGTCTACGCGAACGCGACGTGGCGGCAGAAGTTCGAGGAGCTGAAACTCTCGAACCTCATGCCGTCGGTCTTCGGCGGCCTCACCTTCCCCGCGATCCTGCTCGGCGACGCCACGCTCTCGCAGATCCCGCCGCCGGGCGCGTCGAGCTGGTGCGCGGCGATCCAGAACGCCGGCGGCTCGTGCGCCGGCGTGAACACGGCGACGAACACGGTCGCCGGCATCGGCATCGCCGGGGTCCCGATCGCCTCCGTACCCATCGGCTCCGTGCCGATCGCCAGCGTGCCGATCGCCAGCGTGCCGATCGGCTCCGTGCCGATCGCGAGCGTCGACCTCGAGGCCGCGCGCCTGTCGGGCATCCGCCTCAGCGCGATCACGAACGTGAACTCGGTCGTGGACTGCGCGCGGATCTCGTGCACGACCGGGACGCTCGGCGGCGCGGCCGCGCTGACGCCGTCGGCGATCCGGCCGGCTGCGACGCTCTCGGCGCTCGTCGGCACGTTCGGCAACGTCACGATCAACGACATCATCATCGGGATCCTCCCGCGCTCCGCGCTCGCCTGGGAGTCGTTCCCGCTCGACGGCCTGCAGCTCTACGCCGGCACCGGCGACGAGGCGGTCTTCACCCTCTCGTTCGACCTGACGTGCCCGCTCGGGACGTTCGCGGCCAACGTCCGGCTCCCGACCGGGTACATCATCAAGCGCGGCACCACGCGCGTGCGCTACGGCTCCGGGACGGCCGTGGACGGGCCAGACCCGGCGACGAACGCGAAGACGGGCGCCCGCTGGACGTCGCTCCCCGGTACGCCGTGCGCGGGCGTCGCCGCGGGCGGGGTCCGCCGCGTGCACATCGACTTCCGCGCCGTCGGCGGCTACACGCTCGGCGTCCACACGTCCGACGCGACCGTGACCGAGGGCGGTGAGACGCGAAGCGCGACCGACGACGCGCCCATCACCACCCGCCAGAACTGGGAGTCGAACGACGACCCGGCGACGGCGCCCACCATCGCGCCCGACCGGCTCGGAATCGTCCACATCGCGTCGAGCGGCGACGAGGAGGTGTTCCGGGTCGCGATCCCGCCGACGCCCGGGACGCGGACGACCTTCTACCTCAGCCACATCGAGGCCGGGGCCGACTTCGACCTCGTCGTCCAGCAGCCGGCGACGACGACGCTGCAGTCGAGCCCGATCGCGTCCGTCCCGATCGCGTCGGTGCCGATCGAGGACCACGGCAGCGACTTCTCGAACGACGACACGGTGCTCCCGCCCGAGACGCTCCAGGACATCCCGATCGGCTCGGTGCCGATCGGCTCCGTGCCGATCGCGAGCGTCTCGGCGAACCGCGGCCGCGCCAACGAGATCGCCGAGGTCGTGGCCACGGGCGAGACGGGCTTCTACACGGTCACGATCCGCGGCTACAACGGCTCGCACAGCGACCTGCCGGCCGTCCTCCGCGTCAAGACGACGCCGCCGGCGACCCTGCCGCCGTGCCCCGCGCGCACGTTCCCGAACGGCGCCGGCACCCAGGGCGTCCTCCCCGCCTCACTGCCCGGCTCGACGAAAACGCTGTTCCTGCTGAACCGCGAGCGGCTCAACCGCCTCTACGGACAGGCCGCCACCGACAACATGCGCACGCAGGCGCTGGCCATGCTCGGCCGGCCCGAGATCGCGGGCGCGCTCCTCGAGATCGACGGGAGCGCCGCCGTGCGCGCCGCGTACACCGCCTGGGACGCGTCTCCGTGCAACACCGAGGCGGCGAATGCGGTCGTGCGCGCGATCAACGACGTCGTGGCGACGTACCGCGCCGGGACGCCGCAGCTGCGTTACGTCGTGATCCTCGGCACGGACGAGGCGCTGCCGATGGCGCGGATCAGCGACCCGACGACGATCTCGAACGAGACGGACGAGGCCGCCGACCTCGAGTTCACGACGTCAGGCCTCACCAAGGGGAACGCGCTCCACACGGCGGCCGCCCGGGCGAAGTTCCTCAGCGACGCTCCCTACGGGACGCTGGCGCAGATCCCGTGGCTCGGGCGCCAGCTCTACCTGCCGGAGCTCGCCGTCGGCCGCCTCGTCGAGACGCCGCTCGAGATTCAGCGCCAGCTCAAGGTCTACGTGGACGCGAACGGGACGCTGACCGCGGGCTCGGCGCTCACGACCGGCTACGACTTCCTGACGGACGGCGCGTCCGAGGTCGACACACAGCTCACCGCGCTCGCCGGCGGCAACGCGACGCGGCTCCTGGACGACACGTGGACGGCGACGACGCTGAAGCCGCTGTTCGTGGACAAGCCGATCCCGGACTCGGTCCTCTCGGTCAACGCCCACTACAGCCACTGGCTGCTGCAGCCAGCGGCCGGCTCGGCGCTCGTCTCGACCGCGGAGCTGCCCGCGCTGCCGGCGGACCCGCTCGTCGAGCCCGCCTTCGCGCGGCGCGTCATCTTCGTCATGGGCTGCCACAGCGGCCTCAACGTCGCCGACACGCTCCTGCCCGGATCGACGTCGCAGCGTCTGCGCGACTGGGCGCAGTCGTACGGCGCGCAGCGGGCCGCCGTCTACGTCGCGAACACCGGCTTCGGCTACGGCGACACCGAGTCGAACGCGCTCTCCGAGCGGCTGATGAGCCTCTTCGCGACGCGGCTGCGCGAGAACCGGCCGATCGGCGAGAGCTGGGTCACGGCGCTCGACGACTACTTCCTCGGCGCGGGCGCCTACGGCGTCTACGACGAGAAGGTGCTGCAGGAGGCGACGCTGTACGGGCTGCCGTTCTGGCGCTTCTCGGGCGGGACGCCGCCGACCACGCCGACGCCGCCGACGCCGGCGCCCGAGCTGGTCAGCGGACTGAACGTGGCGTCGATCACGATGGCCCCGACCGTGGCCGAGCAGGTGCGGCCTCCGCGCGGCCGCTTCTGGCAGGGCCCGAGTGGCACTGTCGACGTCCACTACCGTCCGATCCAGCCGCGGTTCGACCGCGACGTGACCGTGTCGGGCCAGACGGCGCACGGCGTGATCATCAAGGCGCTCGCGACGAACGACGTCGCCGGCGTCGACCCGGTGACCTCGCTCCCGACGATCGACCTGTCCTCGCACGAGCCGGAGCGGAACTTCCGCGACACCGTGTTCCCGGCGAGCCTCGTCAACCTCACCCGCGCCCGCACGCTGGGCGGGATCCAGCGCCAGTCGCTCGTACTGACGGCCGGCCAGTACCGGCCGGCGACGCCGCCCGGCCCGACCGGGATCGAGCGCCTCGTGCTCTCGGCCACGTTCGACGTCCTCTACTCGACGAGCTCGGACTTCTCGCCGCCGGGGATCAGGCTCGTCAACTCGAGCCTCGACGGCTCGGTCGCGACGATCGTGGTCGAGACGGCGGAGCCCGTGCGTCGCGTCGCGACGATCGTCAACGACACGACGTCGTGGCGGTTCGTCGAGCTCGCGAACGTCGCCGGGACGAACCGCTGGACGGCGACCGTGCCCGCGGCGAGCCCCGTCGAGGTCGGCGCCATGGCCCAGGACACGGCCGGCAACGTCGGCTACAGCTTCAACAAGGGCTTCAACTTCACCTCGGTGGCGGACACCGGCGGGCCCGAGATCCTGATCGAGTCGCCGGGCGAGGGGCAGATCTTCACCCTCGGCAGCGAAGCGCGTGCGTCGTACGCCTGCTCGGATCCGTTGGGCGTCGTCTCCTGCGTCGGCACCGTGCCGAACAACGGCCTGCTCGACACGAGCAGCGTCGGGACGAAGGAGTTCACGGTGCGGGCGACCGACACCGGCGGCCGCATCAGCACCGAGACCCGGCACTACGTCATCCGCTACGCGTTCTCCGGGTTCCGCCCGCCGATCGACAACCCGCCGACCCTGAACGTCACCAACGCGGGCCGGACGATCCCGGTGAAGTGGCAGCTGCGCAACGCGAGCGGCGGCTTCATCCGCTCGCTGGCGGCCGTGAAGAAGATCACCGTCACCGTGATCGACTGCGCCAACCGGCCCGCCGACCCGCTCCCGGACACGCCGCCCGGGCCGGGGTCGGGTCTGAGTTACGACACCGCCGGGGAGCAGTACCAGTTCAGCTGGGTCACCCAGCGCTCGTGGGCGGGCAGCTGCCGCCGGCTGACGGTCGAGCTCGACGACGGCACGAAGCCGTTCGCCGACTTCTCGTTCCGCTGATCCGCGCCGGCTAGCGGCGCTCGGCGTCGCGGATCTTGCGCGCGACGGCCTGGAGGAGCTTCCACGCGATGTCGGCGTGGTCCTCGACGAGCGGGCGGAAGTCCCACGAGGTCATGCCGTAGCAGCGGAGCTCGGTCTCGGCCCGGATCGTGGCCGTCCGCTCGCCGTCGGCGATCAGCGCGATCTCGCCGAAGTGGTCGCCGGGGCCGAGGCGCCCGACCGGCTGCCCGCCGACGAGCACCTGCACGTCGCCCGACTCGATCACGAAGAACCCGACGCCGTGCTGCCCCTCCTTGGCGATCTCGTGCCCGGCCGGGAACGTGCGTTCCTTCATCGAGGCCGCGATCATCGTGAGCTCGCGGTCGGACAGGTCCTCGAAGAGAGGCACCTTCGCGAGCAGCTCGGCCGCAGGAGCAGACATGCCGGGGAGTCTAAGCGCCGGACCCGTCCGCGCGAAGGGGTGTCTACACTGAGGGCGCTCGGGGCGTTAGCTCAGCTGGGAGAGCGCCGGCTTTGCAAGCCGGAGGTCGCCGGTTCGATCCCGGCACGCTCCATTCGCAGGGGCCGTTTCCGGAGCGGCGTCGCGCGGCGCTTCGTTCTCGACAGTGGCAACGACGAGGCGTCCGTGGCCACGCGGTGGTCACGCATCGACCGACGCTGGGCGCTCTTGAGGTTGACGCCTCGTGACGCCACGGGAAGTCGGGCGAGGCGAGGCGCCGGAGGAGCGCCTGCCGTGTCAGGCCGAGAAGCTCGGACGTCTCGTGGACGTGCCGGTCGCATCGGGACACGATGGAAGATGCGTCTCCCCTCCGGTGTCTCTTAGAGCGAGGACATCAACGCAAGGAGGACACCGTGACCGGCAAGAAGCAGACCAAGCTCGCAGCGCCCCAACCGAAGGGGTTCAGCTTCTCAATGAGCCAGGGGATCAAGTCCAGCGACAACGCGATCCTGGACGACATCGAGATAGCGGACACGGTCACCTCGGCCCCGAACAAGAAGGCGACTCGACCGCGTCGATGACGCGCGACGCCCCGCTCGGCTCCGGTCGAGCGGGGCGAATCAACACCGACACAAGGAGGACATCATGACCCGCGCACTCACCACCATCGCCGCCATCGCCGCGCTCGCCGTCACGGCAGCGCCCGTCGCCTCGGCCGCTACCTCGAAGAAGGCGCCGCCGCGCGGCTCAATCGGAGCAAGCGAGGTGTTCGAACTCAACATCGCGACCAAGCGGGTCGGCGGGAAGATGCACCTGGAAGACATCTCGCTGACTAAGGACTACGACAAGTCCAGCCCGAGTGTTTGAGCATGCGCCCCGCTCGGCTTCCGGTCGGGCGGGGCGAATCAACACCGACACAAGGAGAACTCTCAATGACCCGCGCACTCACCACCATCGCCGCCATCGCCGCGCTCGCCGTCACGGCAGCGCCCGTCGCCTCGGCCGCTACCTCGAAGAAGCCGCCGCCACGCGGCTTCATCGGAGCAGGCGAGGTGTTCGAACTCAACATCGCGACCAAGCGGCCGAAGGCCCCGGCCGCGATGCGGCTGACGGCCATCACGGACGGCACGTCGAACACGTTGCAGTTCGTGACGGCCACGCCGCAGCCGGGCGGCTCCAACGGCATCATCGCCATCCTGATCGGCCTCTAGTGCCGCAGCTCAGGACATGGCCGAACGAGCGTCTAGCGCGGCAACACGAGTCGGCCTAGCCTGCCCGTGCCGGGGGGAGCTGCACTCGTCGGCGGTTCGAATCGCCGTGTGCTGCGCTACCCGCGACGGGCGCCACCTCCGCGCCTTGGAAATCAGTAACCGGTGATCATGATCCCGCGCACGTGCTGCTGAGGGATCCCGCGCCCGTACATCGCCTGGACCAGATTGATTACGACGTCGTAGGGCGAGCGCCCATGCACCTGATGCGGGACCGCCAATGCCAAGTAGTCCGCTTGCGGGATAAGGAGCGTCTCGACGATGTCCTTCATCGAGCGGATGTTCGTCAACGCGCCGCCGCCCTCAATCTCAAGGAGAGCCCATCGTCCGTCGTCGCTGACGTGGATGGCGTCTGGATCGACCGCGTACAACGTCGTGCCGTTCTCGCCATTCAACAGCGGGATCTTTGGGTACTTGTGCCGCTCGCATCGCGACACGATGCTGCCGCAGCGTGGACGCCACCACACGTCAGGCGTTGCGGCAGCTCGTCGATCAGGAGCGGCGGCGCACCCGATAGCGCAGGTGAAGCACCCGGTTGCCCTGAATCACCACGTCAGGATCCTCCAACAGATGCTGCGCGTGGACCGACCCGAAGTAGCGCTTGCCGGATCCGAACACCACGGGTACGACGTCCATGCGCACCTCGTCGACCAGACCCGCGGCAAGCAGCTGGCCACCGACGTCGCCAGCGGCGACCTCGACCAAGCGGTCACCCGCAAGCTCCTGCGCCTTGGCCACGGCTGCCTCGACGCCGTCGACGAAGTGAAACGGCGCTTCGGGGTCCCAGCCCTCGGGCTCCGGCCGGTGTGTCACGACGACCACGTGGTCGATACCGCTCGGCGGCTTCCCGTCCCAGCCGTCCGTCATGTCGAAGACGTGGCGGCCGGCGATTGTCACCCCGATCTGGTCCCAGTACTCCCGGGTGTAATCGTAGGAGATCTGCGACACCTTCACGTCGCCGCTCTCGTCCAACGGGACGTCACCGCTGGACAACCAATCGAACAGCGGTCCGGGCTGATCATTCTCGTCCGCGACGAAGCCGTCCACCGACACCGAGCTGTACATGACCACCTTGCCCACGGGGCTCTCCTCAGCTTTGGGGTGCCTCCAAATTAGCGTGTCGTGAGCTGTCGCTCGTGGGCTCCCGATGCCGGTTTTGACCCGATCTGGCGGGGAACCCGAACGGCATGAACACTCCGGAGAACCGCTCCGGGAATCACGAGACCGAATCGAGCTTTGACGTCGTTGTCGTGGGCGCAGGACAGGCCGGCTTGGCCGCGGGTTACTTCCTGAAGCGGCAGGGACGGCATTTCCTGATCGCCGAAGCCGGCTCCATCGCCTCGGCTTGGCGGGAGCGCTGGGAGTCGCTCACCCTGTTCACGCCGCGCCGCTACAGCGGTCTCCCCGGCCTTCCCTTCCCCGGCGATCTCCGGACAGCTATCCGACACGTGACGAGGTCGTCGCATATCTGGAGGCGTACACGGACCGGTTCGAGTTACCCGTCGAGCAGCGAGCGCCAGTCCGGCGCCTCACCACAGACGACGAGCGGTTCGTGCTCGATGTCGACGGCAAGACGATCACCGCCGACCAGGTCGTCGTCGCAACGGGTCCCTTTCAGACGCCGTACATACCCGACGTCGCGGAAAGGCTCGCCTCGGACGTCTTCCAGGCCCATGCGACCGGCTATCGCAAGCCGGCTGACATCCCCGAGGGGACGGTGCTCGTAGTCGGCGGTGGCAACACGGGTTTTCAGATCGCAAAGGAGCTCTCGTCGACGCATCAGGTCGTACTCGCCGTCGGCTCACGCCAGAAACCGCTACCGCAGCGCCTCCTCGGCCGCGATCTCTTCTGGTGGCTGACGAAGTCGCGACTCTTCAACGCGACCGTCGAGTCTCGGCTCGGACGCCGGTTGCGGACGCGCGACACCCTGATCGGCTCGAGCCCCCGCGAGCTCAGGCGCCGCTACAGCGTCGAGTTGAAGCCGCGTGCGGTCGATGCGGGCGAGCGCACGGTTCGCTTCGAGGACGGGAGCAAGCTCGAGGTCGACGCTGTGCTCTGGGCGACCGGGTACCGCCCGGACTACTCCTGGATCCAGCTTCCCGTCTTCGATCAGGACCGACGGCTCCGCCACCGACGCGGGATCACGGACGTGCCGGGGCTCTACTTCCTTGGGCTCACCTGGCAGCACACCCGAGGCTCGGCACTGATTGGATGGGTCAAAGACGACGCCGAATTCATCGCCGAACAGATCGCCGCCCACGCGACGACAACGCGAGCATGCGGCCACCACGCCGGAAGCGAGGGTCTGAGAATGCACGATCATCACGGACACGGCGCCGACGCACTCGGGCAGTTGCCGACGGACACGAAGGGCTTGCCCGACGCGACGCGACCAGAGTTGGTCGACCTCGCCGACGGTGACGAGTTCGACCTCGAGATCGCCCCGGTCACGAAGCGGATCGGCGACGCGACCGTGCGGATGCTCGCCTACAACGGCTCGATCCCCGGCCCGACGCTCAGGATCCCTCAGGGATCGACCGTGACCGTCCAGGTCACGAACCGCGGCGATCTCGAGGCCACGGTGCACTGGCACGGCCTACGGCTCGAGAACCGCTTCGACGGAACGCACGACACCCAGGCGCCGATCCCGGTGGGAGAGACGTTCCGCTACGAGATCACCGTCCCCGACCCCGGCGCGTACTGGTACCACCCTCACATCCGCGAGGACTACGGCCAGGAGCTGGGCCTGTACGGGAACATCCTCGTCACCCCAACGGAGCCTGACTACTGGGCGGCCGTCCACCGCGAGGAGTGCCTCACGCTGGACGACATCCTGATCGAGGACGGGCAAATCGCCCCCTTCGGCGCCGAGACGACGCACGTCGCGATGGGCCGGTTCGGCAACGTCATGCTCGTCGCCGGCGACCCCGAGCTCGAGCTGACTGCGAGCCGCGGCGAGATCGTCCGGTTCTACCTGACCAACACCGCGAACACGCGCATCTTCAACGTCACCCTGCCAGGCGCACGCATGAAGCTCGTCGGCGCCGACAGCGGACACTACGAGCACGAGCAACTCGTCGACGAGGTGTTGATCGCGCCATCGGAGCGCGTCGTCGTCGACGTCCACTTCCCGGAGGCCGGCGACTTCGCGCTCGAGCACCGCACACCTGAGCGCACCTACCGGCTCGCGACGGTCGCCGTCGGTGACGCGCAGGCGGAGCCCGACCTGGCGTCGGAGTTCGACCAGTTGCGCACGAATGCGGACCTCACCGTCGAGCGGAAACGGCTCGCCCGATTCCTCAACGCGCCGCCCGACAAGACGCTGGCATTCGTGGCCGAGATGGACCTGGGCACCCCCGAAGGCGACGTCGTCTATGCCTGTCCGATGCACCCTGAGGTCGTCAGCGAGGAGCCGGGAAGCTGCCCGAACTGCGGCATGAAGCTGCTCGCCACCGCCGCGCCCAAGACATTCGTCTGCCCGATGCATCCCGAGGTCGTCAGCGAGTCACCCGACCGCTGCCCGAAATGCGGCATGAAGCTCGTCCCGGCTGGCCTCGCGGGCTCAAGCGGCGAGAGTCACCACCATGAACATGAGCACGAGCACGCGCACCACGAGCACGAGCCTGGTCACGACAGCGCGCAGGGGATCGAGTGGGAAGACGACATGGTCGAGGTGAACCGGATCACGACGCCCGCGAACACGCGCTGGAAGCTCGTGGACAAGGACACCGGCGCAGAGAACGCCGCGATCGACTGGCGCTTCAGCGTCGGCGACCGCGTGAAGATCCGGCTCGTCAACGAGATGGACTCCGACCACCCGATGCCCCACCCGTTCCACGTGCACGGAGCGGGCCGCTTTCTGATCCTCGCGCGCGACGGCGAGGATGAGCCGAATCTCGTCTGGAAGGACACCGTGCTCGTGCGGACCGGCGAGACCGTGGACATCCTGCTCGACGTCACGAATCCGGGAACCTGGATGGCGCACTGCCACATCGCCGAGCACCACGAGAGCGGGATGATGTTCAGCTTCAACGTGGAGTGATCTGCTCCGCGAGGCGCTCCCAGTCGCCGCCCGCCACATACCTCAGCCTGCTGTGGAGTCCCCGCCACCTGACCGCGAGACCACCGACCTGAAAGACCCCATGAGCCGGCCACGACCCACCGATCCGATTGGATCCATTGGATGGACCGAACGCACCGGGGGAGTGCTGACCGCTCGAGAATGCCTAACACTTGCCCGGCCCCTGCTGCGGGGGGAGCTCAGCATTCTTGCCGGCCGTCTGGCGATGGTGCTCCGAATGCACTCGGGACGCCGGAGTTCCATCGATCCGACGAGCCTGGTGCCCCCCGACTCCCCTCTCGCAAGAGATGCCGAGGTCGCCGCGCAGGACCGCTTGACACCGGCACTCCTCAACCATTCCAGGCGTGCCTACACGTGGGGCGCGGCCATCGCCGCACTTCACGGGATCGCGTTCGACCGTGAGCTCCTGTACCTGGCTGCAATGTTCCACGACACCGGGATCCCGAGCCCGGTGCCCGACGTCGACTTCACGGTTCGCAGCGCCTCGTTGGCACGCGAGTTCACCGACAGCCACCACGTGCCTGCCGATATCCGCGAGCTCGTTGCAAACGCGATCGCCATGCACCACACCCCCGGCGTTGGCCTCGAATCCGGTGCCGAGGCCTACCTCCTATCTGCCGGCGCATCCGTCGATGTGTTCGGCCTACGCACCAACGAGATACCCGATGCAGTCCGCCAGAGCGTCATCCAGGAGTACCCGCGGTTGGGCTTCAAGCGGGAGTTCGCCGGGCTTCTCCGAGCTGAGGCCAAGCAAGTCCCTCGTGGCCGCGCCTGGTACCTGCACCGCTTCGCCATGAGCGACCTGAGCATTCGGCTCGCGCCCTTCCGTGGTTGATGTGACGGCAACCGGCAAGGGGTGCGGGCCTGCCGTCCAAGGTCTGTCTTGAACTGAAGACCGCTGGCTTGCTGGCGATCGGGTGTGCGCGGGAGGAAGCTCTCGCTCCGCAGGGCTCGAGCTCGTACGGAGTCATTTCGGGATGCTGGCACCCTGGTGATTGCGTCCTCTGACCACGATCATCTCCTTCCGAGATCGATAGCGAGGCAGCCCAAGGAGGTCAGAAGATGTGGAAGCCACGCGTCGGGAAGGAATCCAGCTTCGCGGCGAACAAGCTACATCTCGCACAAATGCCTGGTACGCTCGCTCCCCGAGCAAAGGAGGCCTCGATGGTCAGCCGAACGGGATGGCCGGGGGGCGTTCTCGTCGTTGCGGCGGCGGTCTTCTCGCTCGCGGCTCTCGCCTTCTCCGCGTCCGCTGCCTCCTCGCAGAATCGCTCGCCGCAAGCGACGAAGGCATTCCATGCGACGAAGGATTGCTCGGGGTTCACCGGGCTCGTCGGCGCCTACTGCACGATCAGGTCCTCGAACGTCAAGGCGCTCAAGGTGGGCTCCAAGATCTTCTACGTCCAGGTGGCGGGTCAGACCGCGCTTGACAGCGACACCGTCATCTACGTGAAGCGGGGCAGCGTCGCAACCGGCCATTGCTTCCTTCGTCACGCGACCGGGGTCGGACTGTGCACGATGTCGGACGGCACGGGAACGCTCGCCGGGTTCCGTCTCCGTGTGCGTGTCACGGCCGATGCGTCGATCCCGGGGCTCTTCCACTGGGACGGGACGTACAGCTTCAGCCGGGGCTAGCTCGAGTGGGGGAACGGCCGGTGACTGAGCGGGTCGCCCGGTGGCTTTCGTCTCTCTCGGCCAAGTACATCGCCGTATGCGCGCTGCTGGTCGCCGTCCCGGTGATCTGTACGAGCGTGTACTTGCTCTCTTCGTCCTATCGGGACAACAAGCGCGCGTTGGTCCGGCTGCAGCAGGAGAAGGCGAGCTCGGTCGCGGTCACGATCGACCGGTACTTCACAGACCGGACCAAGCGAACGAAGCTGATCCAGGGCCGGTTCTTGTCCTTCACCGCACGGGGCGCGGCGCTTCAACCCCTGCTCGCAGATCACGCGACCGATGCGTTCTACGTCGACCATATGGGGCGCAAGACACTCGCAAGCGTGGGCGGCGGGCTCACCCTGGTCAAGGGGAACTTCCTACACGATCGCTCCGTGAAGCAGGCGCTCGCGGCCGGGGTCTACTTCGGTCCCGTGTACGCGCCACGGCTCTTGTCCCACCCCGGAGCACGATCGATGGAGGTCGTGGTGAGCGAAACGGCCCGTCCCGTCGGCTCTCCGGAAGGAAGACACACTCCAGGAAGCGGAGTGATTGGCGAGATACTCGATCTCCGGGTGATTCAGGACCTTGTCAGGCAGACGCGGCTCGGGACGTCCGGATACGTCTACGCGATCGACGCCAGAGGCGTACCCATCGCGCACCCGAACAGCGCTGCTTTCACGAATCGTTCCTTGGCTCTTCCCCAGGTGACCAGGGCGCTCGCGTCGCAGACCGGATCGACGGTCGGCCGCAACTTCCGCGGACAAAAGGTGCTGAGCACCTGGGCGACGGTCGGGCCGGTCGGCTGGAAGGTGTTCGTCGAGCAGCCCGAGAGCGCGGCGTTCGCGCCGGTCCGCGGAAAGATCTGGCGGACGGCGCTGCTCCTTGCGGCGTTTCTCGCCGTCGGGGTCGGCCTCAGCGTGTTGCTCGCCCGCCGTCTCGTCCGCCCTGTGAAGCAGATTCGGACGGCAGCAGCCCGCATCGGGGCAGGCGCCTACGACGAACGGATCGAGCTCCGCCGCCGCGACGAGCTGGGTGGGCTGGCAGACGAGCTGAACGGGATGGCCGCGAGCCTGCGGGCATCGGTTCAAGGCCTGGAGCAAAAGGTCGAGGAACGCACGCGCGAGCTGCAACGGGCGCTGGCAGAGCTTTCGCTGAAGGGCAGTCAGCTCGAGGTCGCGAATCGGCACAAGAGCGAATTCCTGGCCAACATGTCGCATGAGCTGCGGACGCCGCTGAACGCGATCATCGGCTTTTCGCAGGTGCTTCGGCAGCGGTTGTTCGGGGAGATCAACGCCAAGCAGGAGGAGTACCTCGACGACATCCTGGCGTCGGGAAACCACCTCCTGGACCTGATCAACGACGTGCTCGACCTGTCCAAGGTCGAGGCCGGACAGATCGAGCTCGACGTCGCGACCTTTTCGCTCCGCGAGGCTCTGGAGCGCGGCGTGGTGATGGTGAGGGAGCGGGCGACGAAGAACGGCGTCCGCCTCTCGCTCGAGCTCGCGGCCGACATCGATCTCGTCGACGGTGACGAGCGCCGCGTCCGGCAGGTCGTCTTCAACCTGCTCTCGAACGCGGTCACGTTCACCCCGAGAGACGGGAGCGTCGTCGTCGCGTCGGCGCGAGAGGACGGAGAGGTGCTCGTGTCGGTGACGGACACCGGGCCGGGTATCGCCGTAGACGACCAAGAACGGATCTTCGAGGAGTTCCAGCAGACGGACCTCGGCGTGCAGCAGCGCGAGGGCACCGGCCTCGGACTCGCACTCTCGAAGCGCCTCGTCGAACTGCACCGAGGCCGCATCTGGGTCGAAAGCCGGCCTGGACACGGCAGCCGGTTCGTCTTCACGCTTCCGATCGAGAAGACGGGCCGCAATGGCGGGTGAGCGCATCCTCGTCGTCGAGGACAACGAGACGAGCATGAAGCTTTTTCGCGACGTGCTGCAGGCAAGGGGGTACAGCACGCTCGAAGCGACCACGGGCGAGGCTGCGGTCGAGCTCGCGCGGACGCTCGACCCGGCGCTCGTGCTGATGGACGTGCAGCTGCCCGGGATCGACGGCGTCGAAGCCCTTGCGCAACTCCGTGGGGACGAGCGAACCTCCGCGATCCCCGTGGTCGCGCTGACCGCGCAAGCGATGACAGGCGACCGCGAGCGTTTCCTCGACGTCGGGTTCGACGGCTACCTCTCCAAGCCCGTCGACGTCGAGGAGCTGATCCGGGTCGTCGAGAGCAGTGCGATCGCAAGTGATCGGCCCGCAAAGATCCTCGTCGTCGACGACGGACCGGAGAACGTGCGCTTGCTGGAGGCGGTGCTCGTCCCCCGGGGCTACGAGGTCGTGACCGCGACCGACGGCCTGGCGGCGCTCGACCTCGTCGAGACGGAGGAACCCGACCTGATCCTCCTCGACGTGATGATGCCCGGCCTCGACGGCTACGCCGTGTGTCGCCACCTCCGTGCGAACGACGCCACCGCGGCGCTCCCGGTGATCATGGTCACGTCGAGCATCGGCCAGGAGAAGACGAAGGCGATCGAAGCCGGCGCGGACGACTTCATCCCGAAGCCGTTCAACCACGACGAGCTGCTCACGCGCGTGCGGTCGCTGCTCCGGATCAAGCGCTACCACGACACGATTAAGGCGCAGGCGGCCGAGCTCGCAGAGCTCAACCGCACACTGGAGTCGCGCGCGCAGAACGGCCGGCAGATCGAGGAGCTGCGTGCGTCGCGCGAGCGGCTGGTGCGGGCCGCCGCGGCCGATCGCGGCAGTATCGAGCGCGAGCTGCACGACGGCACCCAGCAGCGCCTGGCCGCACTCGCGGTCGAGCTGCAACAGGCTCGGAGGCTCGTCGACGTCCATCCCGCCGCGGCGAGTGCCCTGATCGACGAGATGGCAGGCGAGATAGCGGAGGCCCTGGAGGCGCTGCGGGCCTTGGCGCACCGGATCCATCCTCCCCTGCTCCAAGCGGGCGGGCTCCGCGCTGCACTGCGCACCACGGCGGCGATGCTCGGCGTGCCGACGCACGTGCAGGTTCCGGAGGGAGTGACTCTTCCGTCCGAGCTTGCCGGGGCCGTGTACTTCTCCTGCGCCGACGCACTCGAGCAATTCGGCGAGAGCGCGAAGATCGCGATCACCGTCCGCCAGGAGGAGGGGGCGGTCGTGTTCGAGATCGTCGCGGAAGGCTCCGACTCAGCCACGGGCGACGCCGACCTCACGCCGATGCGCGACCGCCTCGAGGCGCTCGGCGGCCGGTTGACGGTCGAGTCGGAGCCGGGGCACACCGGCATCACCGGCTGGCTGCCCAGCCCGGGACGGGCCTAGCCGTTCTCCGCGAGGTAGAGAATCACGGCCTTGACCCGCCTGTGAACCGCCGGCTCCCACGTCAGCCCGAACTTGAGGAAGATCGAGTGAATCACCTTCTCGACCGAACGTTCGGTCAGGAAGAGCGTCTCGGCGATGGCCGCGTTGTTCTTCCCTTCGGCCATCTCGCGAAGCACGTCGCGCTCGCGCGGCGTCAGCTCATTGAGCGGGGACTCGTCGCTCCGACCGCTCTCCGCGACGAGGGCTTCGACGACCTTTGCGTCGACGACGGAGCCGCCCCCTGCGACCGCGCGGATTGCGCCGACGAACTGATCGACGTCCTCCACCCGCTCCTTGAGGAGGTAGGCGCGACCCGCACTACCGCGATCGAGGAGTGCGAGCGCATAGCTCGGATTCGCGTACTGGCTGAGCACGACCACGCCGACGTCGGGGTGCGTGTCGCGCAACCGCTCGGCAGCCTGGATCCCCTCGTCGGCATTCCCGGGCGGCATTCGAACGTCGGTGACAACGACGTCCGGTCGCTTCGCGTCGACCGCGTCGAGAAGGGAATCGAGATCGGTGCAGACGGCGGCGACCTCAATGTCGGATACCGGCTCGAGCACGCGCTGCACGCCTTCGCGGACGAGGTAGTGATCGTCCGCGAGCACGACCCGAATCACAGGGAGAGAATATGCCGGTGCCCGAGCCGCCTCAAGACGGGCGGGGCCTGGAATCCCCGCTGGTCCTGATCGTCGACGACGACGCGAGGAACCTGAAGCTCGCTCGAGACGTGCTGCGCGCCGCGGGATTCCGGACGCTCGTCGCCCGGAGCGGCGCGGAGGCGGTCGCGCTCGGCGTCGATCAGCTTCCTGACGTCATCCTGATGGACCTTCGCCTGCCGGACATGGACGGAACGGAAGCTGCCAGGGTCCTCGCGGACGGGGTGCGGACAGCGGCGATCCCCGTGGTCGCGTTGAGCGCGGTCGAGTTCGAAGGAGACACCGCCTGGCTCACACGCGCCGGGTTCGCCGGCTGCCTGGAGAAGCCGATCGACGTCGAGAGCTTTCCGGACCAGGTACGCCGGTTCTGCGCCTGACGCAGCGTCACCGTGCTGGCATCCGCGTCGAACGGGGGCTGGCACTGCAGACGCAGCTCGGCCTCAGTGCCACGCTGGGGCCGTTGGCCTGCAGCCACCCGCAGCAGGCGTCAAACCAGGGAGGAAGTCATGAAGAGGCTTCTCGTGCTCATCGCGACGGTCGTCGGGGTCGTCGCTTACGGGGCGGTGCAGGCGTCCGCGTCCAGCGCCCCGATCGTGATCTCGTACGCGAAGACGTGCGCCGCCGGTCACTGCTTGGGTACCGCCGGGGACGGCGGCACGATCGAGATGCGGATCACGAGCTTCCAGGCCACCGGCAACGCCGCCCAGTTGACGCTGACCGAGTGGATCACGGCCGGCGACATCTCGTTCACAGCCGAGATGAGTGGAACTGTCAGCCCAGCCGGGTTCATCGTGCTGAACGGCACAGTCACGACGGGCCCGTTGGCCGGTGCCCGGATCCACCAGCGAAGCAACCTCGTGGGCGGCAACGCGACCACGACGGTGTGGACCGGAGAGCTCCGGCTCATGCCGGCGAGTGCGTGAGCCGGATCAGGGATGCGGAGGGGCCGGGCTGGGACCCCGGCCCCTCACAACGAGGGAGGGACGAGATGACTCGCCGTACATTGCGCGGCGAGCGATTCCGGGAAACGGCCGAGTAGCCGTGGCGCGTTAGGCGCGCGTGCCGACGGCGAGCCGGAGCGGCACATCGGGCCCGAGATCAGGCTCACGGACGTCTGTGAACCCGGCCCGCTCGAGCCGCGTGAGCGCGTCCGCCACGGTCGTGACGGAGCCGCCCGAGCGGAGGATCCGGAGCTGGTCGACCGCAGTCTCGAGCGAGCCCTCCTCGCCCAGCATGCCGCCGACGACGAGCGCCCCACCGCGACGGAGCAGCCCGTGAATCCGCCCGATCGCGTCGTCCAGCACCGCCTCGGGAACGAAGAACGACGGCAGCCAGGCCAGATCGAACCCGTCCTCGTCGCGGAAGTCCTCTATCGGGGACACGACAAGGGTGACTCGCGAGCCGAGGTCGGCGGCTTCGACGTTTCGCCGGGCGATCTCGAGCGCGGGCTCCCAGGGGTCGATGCCGACGACGGTGCTCCCCGGGTAGGTCCGACAGAACGCGATCGCGAGCCCAGCGACCCCGGTACCGACGTCGAGGATGCGCACGCCGGGCGCTCCGAGTCCCGCGGCCTCGAAGAGCTTCGCGACCGCGGCCGACGCGGAGCCCTGGGCCTGGAGCAGCACGGGATCGGTGTAGCTCCAGCCGGGCTCGCGGAGCGGGTTCTCGACGAGGTCGAGCGCCTGGTTGAGGTACGAGCGGGCGAATGCGACAACGAGCGCGCGTTCGCGCTCGTCGAGGCCGTCGTAGAGCTGACGCGCGTCGAGGACGTCCGCGACGCGGTCGAGCTGCGCGCGGACACCGGCGTCGCCCTCGTCACCGAGCTCGCTGAGCCGCAGCCGCGCGGTCATCGCCGCGAGTGCGTCGGCGCTCGTCAACAGCCGGTTCGTGAGCGCCATGACCTCGTCGAGCGCCATCCAGTGCGACCGTACACGAACCCTTTCGAACGTTGGCTGACCCCCGGCCAAGGCCGCACAAGAACGCCCGGGGCCGGTCGCACACGAAGAGGCCGCCGCGGAAGGCTCCAAGGTGAAGCAAGCCTTCCGCGCGGCACAGGCGAGTCCAGGTCAGCCCCGCTGACCGCAGGGGTGGGCACCCTCGCCGCTCTCCCCCGGCTCAGGCAACCAAACTCGCATGCACCACGCTAGGGACCGGCGCACGGGCTCGTCTGAGCCGATTGCGTCAGTCTGCGCGCAGATCCGGCGCGGGAATGACGCGACGAGCGTCCGCAGCTGTGGGTCGGGACCCCAGGCGTGCCCTGTCGGTCACGTTCCGCCCGCGCGCGTCGTATGGCTCGAGGCGATGCCGTATCGGACGTTGAAGACCTCGTCGCGGATGAGGCGCCCGTCTCGGTAGACGCGTCGGGTGTAGCGGACGCTGAAACCGCCGCCGCCGTGCGCGTCGGGAGGACTCGTGGTGGTCTCGACGCGGCGTCCGAGCCGCGAGGAGAAGAGGCGGACGGTGATCGACGTGCTGGTGGCGTCGAGCTTGATCAGGACCGCGGCCGGCCAGTCGTTGCGGAAGATCAGCTCCGGCCCGCCCCACGAGATCGTGGCTTCGCGGCCGAGTGGGTAGCGGTCGATGTAGAGCGAGTGGGGCTGGTGCTCGACGAGCTCGAGCCCGGCGAAGAAGGCGCCGTTGTAGAGCATCGTCGCGACCTGGCTGATGCCGCCCCCGACGGAGTCGGAGAACCCGTTCCCGGATGATCTGCGGCGCTGCCACGTATCCCTTCTCGATCGTGCGCTCCCCGAGCACCTCGTTCATCGAGAACGTCTCACCGGCACGCAGGATCGTTCCGTCGATGACGGATGAGGCGCGCTGGATGTTGACGACGCGCGGTTGCCCCGGCGGGTAGTAGGTCGTGAACTGCGACACCCGTTCGCGGATGCCGAGGGCCGTCAGTTGGGCCGTGGTCACCGACGGCACGGCGGTGCTGCCGGCCGCCACCACGGTCGTCCGGTCGGACGCCGCGAGCGCTCGGGCGGTCGACGCGGCGTCGAGCGTCCGGCCCGGAACCGACGGGACGACGACGACGGCGTCGCCGCGAACCTCGAGCTCGGCGTCGCGGGCCGGCGTCGAGGCAGGCAGGAGCTTCGCGAGGCGGCCGGCGTCGAACGTGAACCGGAGCTCGCCGGCCGCGGCGCGCGCGTCGACGAGTGAGCGGAGCGCCGGCGGCTGCAGCGTCGTGGCTGTCGACCCGACGACGATGGTGCGCGCCCGGCCGGTGACGCGATCGATCCGAGCTGCAACCGCGCGCGCCTCTGACGACGTGATTCGAGGCTCGAGCAACCTCCCCGGCACGCGCAACGCCGCCGGCAGCGACGCCAGGCGGGAGGCGAGCGCGTCCCCGTCGATCGCGAGACCGGTTCGCGCGGCGCGGACGGTGATGCCGTCACCGCCGACGATCACCTCGGCGTCGCGTGCCGGTACCGGCGGCCCGAGCCTTCGCGCGAGCGTCGCGACGGCAGCTCGATCGACCGCCCACGACAGGGCGACGTCCCGCCCGTCGCCCAGGCCGACGGCGTTGAGGAGGACACCGAAGCGATTCACGCCGGCTGCGTCCACCGCATCGACCACGCGTGCCCGCGCACCGAGAGCCGTCCCGGTGGTGCGGACGTTCCGGCGCGGCCCGAAGACGAGCACCGGCCCGGCGGCGACCGTCTGCGCATGTCTCGCGACCGCCCGCTCGGCGTCGGCAGGCGACATCCCGCCCACAGCGACACCGTCCACCCGCGCCCCGTCGGGGAGCCGCGCCCCGACGTCGGTCAGCGCCAGCAGAAGGACACCCGCGACAAGCGCGACGCCGATCCCAGCCGCCACCGCAACGGCGACTCGACGACGGCGCCGCTCCGCCGCGCCCACCACCGGGTACCCCGACGCCGTCACCGGAACCCCATCTATCCGAAGGTGAACACGTAGGCCTCGACGCCGGGCTCGAGGAACGTGATGTCGAAGGTGCGGTCGGCAATGGCTCCCGGTTGCCTGACGAGCTGATAGAGCCGCGGCTGAACCAGCGTTCCGGTGCCTTCAGCGTCGACGTCCAGTCCGTGGGCCGTGCCGGGCGGTGCTCCGTCGATGCGGACGCGGAACGGCACCGCCTCCCCGGTCCGCGATCGAAGCACGAGGTTGACGTCGCGAGCGTGGAAGCGGAACGCGATCGCGCCCCCGACCTCGTCGAGGACGGCGGCGCGCGACTCCACGGTCCACGTCCCCGAGAGCCCCCAGGAGTTCAGCTTCAACCGCTCGGGCAGCGAGTAGGCGCGAGGCTCGTGAATGCTCACACCGCCGGGGGAGGCGAAGTTGTGGCCCTGCTGATGGCCGACGTAGGTCTCCGGGGATTCGAGGTTCGACCAGTCGGCCTGGGCTTCGACACCGTCGTCCGGAGGGGACACGACGTCACCCGCGACGTCCTCCCGCCCGGCCTCACGCAGCAGCTGCTGGATGACCCGCTCGCACATCTCGTACTCGCCTTCCCCGAACTGGTGGTGTCGGATTCGCCCCTCGGCGTCGGCGAAGTAGGCGGCCGGCCAGTATCGGTTGCTGAACGCACTCCAGACCTCGTAGTCGGGATCGAGCGCGATCGGGTACTCGATCCGCATCTCCGTCGCGGCCTGGCGAACGTTGTCGGCGTCCCGCTCGAACGGGAACTCCGGCGTGTGAACGCCGACCACGACGAGGCCGTGCTCCCGGTACTTCTCGGCCCAGGCGCGGAGGTAGCCGAGCGTCCGCAGCCAGTTGATGCACGTGTACGTCCAGAAGTCGACCAGGACGACCTTCCCGCGCACATCCGCAGCGCTGAGCGGCGCGGAGTTGAGCCAGCCGGTCGCACCGTCGAAGCCGGGCAGACGTCCCTCGACCGGGAGTGCCGCCAGCCCGGTCTTGCGGCCGCTCAACCAGCTCATGTCAGCCCACCGACCACGAGGACGGCATCCGCCACTGGCGTCGATTGCGGCCGATCCTGTCTCAGACATGCTCGCTCCTCTCGTGGGGCTGACTTGACCAGGGTTGCGCGTCCGCTCCGTCGTCGCCCCCGTGGAAGTCCCTGGTCTGTGCCGCGGTGATGAGTCGGGCGCCGCGACCGCGTGTCGTGAAGCTGACCGACCAGCGGATGAGGACGAGTAGCCGATTCTGGAAGCCGATGAGGTACCAGAGGTGGACGACGAGCCAGATCACCCAGGCGGGGAAGCCGCTGAGGCGAACGCCCTTGATGTCGGCGACCGCTGCGGCTCGGCCGATCGTGGCCAGGTTGCCCTTGTCGCGGTAGCGGAACGCGTCGTGGTCACGTCCCCGCAGCCGCGCGCGGACGATGCGGGCCGCGTACCGCCCTTGCTGCATTGCGACGGGCGCGACGCCCGGAAGGAGGACGGACTCGCCGCTGCCGTCGCGCACGCGGACCATGTCGCCGATCGCGAACACCTCGGGGTGCCCGGGAAGGGTCAGATCGGGCTCGACGGTGACGCGGCCGGCGCGGTCGCGTTCGGCTCCCGTCAGCTCGGCGAGCCGGCCGGCGAGCCCGGACGCGGCGATGCCCGCGGCCCAGACGACCGCGTGGCTCGCGATGCGCTCCGCGCCGGCGTCCCCGCCGTCGAGCGTCACGCCGGCGGCGTCGACTTCGACGACGCTGCGGCCGGTGACGACGGTGACGCCGAGGCGCTCGAGCGATCGCTCCGCCTTCGCCGACAACGAGGGTGGGAAGCTCGTCAGGACACGATCGGCGGCCTCGACGAGCAGGATGCGGGCGCCGCGCGGATCGATCGTGCGGAAGTCGCGCCGCAGGGTGTCCCGCGCCAGCTCCGCGATCTGCCCGGCCATCTCGACGCCGGTGGGGCCGGCGCCGACGACGACGAACGTGAGCCACGCATCGCGTGCCTCTGCGTTCGACTCGACTTCTGCCGCTTCGAAGGCGGCCAGGAGGCGGCTGCGAACGGCGAGTGCACTCTCGAGCGACTTGACCTCGGCGGCGTGCATCCGCCAGTCCTCGTGACCGAAGTACGAGTAGTACGAGCCGCCGGAGACGATCAGCGTGTCGTAGCCGAGCCGTTCAGGCGCCGGCACGGCCGAGACGGAGCTCAGGCGCAGCTCACGCGCGTCGAGGTCGAAGTCCGCGACCTCGGCCAGCAGCACGCGCACGTTGCGGTCGCGCTTGAAGATCGCGCGGAGCGGATAGGCGATCTCGCCCGGCGAGAGCGCTCCGGTCGCGACCTGGTACGTGAGCGGCTGAAAGAGATGGAAGTTGCGGCGGTCGACGAGCGTGACCTCGACCGGCGCGCGCCGCAGCTTCGACACCGCGTTGACGCCGCCGAAGCCTCCGCCGACGACGACGACGCGGTGGTTCGAGGACTCGAAGGGCCGCACAGCGTGAAGTCTCCCTTTCGTATCGGTGCAGTGCCTGGCGTTCTCGTGCCGAAGCTTGCACTGGCCGCGCGCGGATCGCACCTGTGTACTTCAGGGCCTGGCGCACTGCCGTGGCCGCCTGCGCAGCATCCCGGTGTCACGTCGTAGAGTTCGCCCGTGACGCGAACGCGGACGCGCGGCGGCTGGCGGCATCTCCCGGCCACCCTCATCGCGGCCGGCTTCCTGCTCCCGATCGTGTACATGATCACCGGGTCGCTGCGCGCGCCCGGCACGTCGCCGCCGAGGACCGCCGAACTCGTGCCGTGGCCTCCGACGACCGCGGCCTACGAGCGCGCCTTCGAGCTCGTGGATCTCGGCCGCTACGTCGTGAACTCGATCGTCGTCGCGGCGGTGACGGTGCCACTGACGCTCCTGGTCGCGTCCTGGGCGGGGTTTGCGATGACGAGGCTGTCGCCGCGCACGGCGAGGGTGCTGATCGCCGTCTCGCTCGTGGCGCTGATGGTGCCGCTGACCGCCCTGCTCGTCCCGCGGTTCATCCTGTTCCGGGAGCTCGGGCTCATCAACACGTACGCCCCGGTCGTGGCGTCGTCGCTCGTCGCGACCTCGCCGTTCTACGTCCTCCTCTACTACTGGGGCTTCCGGCGCCTGCCCGCGGACGTCGTCGACGCGGCGCGACTCGAGGGGCTCGGCCCCCTCCAGGTCTGGTGGCGAGTCGCGATGCCGCTCGTCCGGCCGCTGACGGTCGCGGTCGCAGTGCTCGCGTTCGTGTTCAGCTGGAGCAACTTCCTCGATCCGCTCGTCTATCTGGTCGACGACGAGCTCTTCACGCTCCCGCTCGGGCTGCGCTCGCTGGCCACGCTCGGCCAGCAGGACTATCCGGTCTTCCTCGCCGGGGCGGTGGCGGCGACGCTGCCGGTGCTCGGCGCCTTCCTCTATCTCCAGCGGTTCTTCCTGGCAGAGCGCGCCCGCGACCTGGGAACGCTGCCGTGATATCACGCACTTGGTAATCGCGCCTCGTGTTTTCGGTGCGCATCCAGCTTGACACGCTGAAAAGCGCACAGTAAAACGCCGCCTGCCATTCGCCGACGCATCTCGATTCTCACCCTGTTCGTCGTCGTGCTCGCCGTCCTCGCGGCGGGGTGCGGCGGCGGCGACGACGACGACGCCGCACCCAGCGGCGACGTGTCGGGAACCGTCCGGCTGTTCGCGTTCGGCGACCCGGAGGAGCTGCAGGCGTTCAAGAACGTCATCACCGCGTTCGAGCAGGAGGAGCCCGACGTCGACGTGCAGCTGGTCGAGACGAGCGACCGCGACGACCTGATCGCGCGTGTCTCGACGTCGATCGCCGGCGGGAAGCCGCCGGAGCTGTTCCTCATCAACTACCGCTTTTTCGGCCAGTTCGCGGCGCGGGACGTGCTCGAGCCGCTGGAGCCCCGGCTCGAGCAGTCGGACGTGTTCGAGGAGGACGACTTCTACCCCGGGCCGCTCGACGCCTTCCGGTTCGGAGAGGACCGCACGATCACCTGCCTGCCGCAGAACGCCTCGAGCCTCGTCCTCTACTACAACCGCGATCTGTTCCAGGCTGCGGGCGTGCCGGAGCCCGAGGACGACTGGACCTGGAAGGACTTCACCGACCGCGCGGTCGCGCTGACGAAGGACACGAACGGCGACGGCACGACCGACGTCTACGGGGCGGGGATCGAGCCGAGCCTCATCCGGCTCGCGCCCTTCCTGTGGTCGAACGGCGCGGAACTGGTGAAGGAGGACCTCTCGGGGTTCGACCTCGAGACACCCGAGGCGGCCGAGGTGCTCGAACAGTTCTTCACGCTCCACGTCAACTACCGCGCCATCCCGGGCGAGGAGGAAGAGGAGTCGGAGAACAGCGAGGCCCGCTTCCACAACGGCCGGATGGCGATGTACTTCGACTCACGCCGCGCCACGCCGGGCTTCCGGACGATCACAGACTTCGACTGGGACGTCGCGCCGCTGCCGAGATTCGACGAGCCGTCGTCGATCCTTCACTCCGACGCGTACTGCATGCCGCGCGGCGCGGAGAACAAGGACGCGGCCTGGCGCTTCGTCGAGTTCGCGCTCGGCCCGGACGGCCAGCGGATCACCGCCGAAGCCGGCCGCACGGTCCCGTCGCTCAAGGCCGTCGCGAGCACGGATGCCTTCCTCGACCCGGACGCGAAGCCGAGCCGGTCGCAGGTCTTCCTCGACAACCTCGACCACGTTCGCGCAGTGCCTAGCATCTCGACGTGGCCGGAGATCGAGGACGTCGCCGGGGTCTTCCTGGAAGAGGCGATGTACGAGGAGGGCGAGCTCCCGAGCGAGATCGCGCGGCAGCTCGATCAGAAGGCGCAGGGGCCGTTCGCCCGAGCGGAGCGGTAGCAGCCCGCCTCGTCTTCGACGGCGTCTCGAAGCGCTACGACGACGTCGAGGCGCTGCGCGACCTCTCGATCGAGGTCGAGCCGGGCGAGCTGGTCGTGCTCGTGGGCCCGTCCGGGTCGGGGAAGTCGACGGCGCTGCGCATCGCGGCCGGGCTCGAGAGCCCGACGGCGGGACGCGTGCTGCTCGCGGGTCGCGACGTCACCGAGCTGGCGCCGGGACTCCGCGACGTGGCGATGGTCTTCCAGAGCTACGCGCTGTTCCCGCACCTGACCGTGGCGGAGAACATCGGCTTCGGGCTGCGGGCGCGCCGCGTGCCGCGCGACGAGGTGCGACGGCGCGTCGACGAGGCGGCCGCCGCCGTGTCGTGCGCGTCGCTGCTGGCGCGCAGACCACGCGAGCTGTCCGGAGGAGAGCGGCAGCGCGTCGCGCTCGCGCGGGCCCTCGTCCGCGAGCCCGTCGCCTTCCTGCTCGACGAGCCGCTCTCGAATCTCGACGCACAGCTGCGCGTGGAGATGCGCGCAGAGCTGAAGCGGCTCCACCAGCGGCTCAGCGCGACCATGCTCTACGTCACGCACGACCAGGTCGAGGCGCTGACGCTCGGGACGCGCGTCGCGGTGCTGGGCCACGGCAGGCTCCAGCAGGTCGGGACGCCGCTCGAGGTCTACCGCCGGCCCGCGAACCGCTTCGTCGCGACCTTCGTCGGCACGCCGGCGATGAACGTCTGGCGCGTCGTCGACGGACACGCGGGCCCGTTCCCGTTGGACGTGGGGTCGGCGAGCGTCCCGCTCGACGCCGGGATCCGGCCGGAACACGTCGCGCTCGGCGGGGAGATCCCGGCGCGGGTGGAGGTCGTGGAGGAGGCCGGGAGCGAGACGGTCATCCATCTCCTCTCGGACGGGCACCGTGTGGTCGCCCGCGTGGGCCCCGAGACCCGCGTCGAGCAGGGCGACACGGTCGGCCTCTCGCTCCGCCGCGAGCACATCCACCTCTTCGACGGGCACTCGGGCGACGCGCTGTGACGGGCGACCGCGAGCGCCGTGTGCTCGCGCTCATGCTCGCGCCGTACGTCCTCGGCCTCGTGGCGCTCGTCGCCGTGCCCGCGCTGGCGACGTTCGGCGCGGCGTTCTTCGAGTGGGACCTCGTGCGCCGCCCGGAGTGGCTCGGGCTCGGGAACTTCCGCGAGCTGTGGTCGGACGAGATCTTCGCCGCCGCAGTCCGCAACTCGCTGCTCTTCGCGGCGTTCGCGGTGCCGCTCAGGCTCGCGGGCGCGCTTCTCCTCGCCCTGCTGCTGCACCCGAGCTTCCGGGGCGTCGGGACGTACCGCACGGCGGCGTTCCTCCCGACCGTCGTGCCCGACGTGGCCTACGCCCTGCTCTGGCTCTGGCTCCTGAACCCGCTCTACGGGCCGATCAACCTCGCGCTCGACGCCGTCGGGGCGCCTACGCCCCAGTGGCTCAGCGACCCGCGTGACGCCCAGGCGGCAATCGTGCTGATGAGCCTCTTCGTGCTGGGCGAAGGGTTCGTGATCGCGCTCGCGGTGCGCCAGTCGCTCCCCAACGAGCTGTACGAGCTGGCCCGGGTCGAGCGCGCCGGCACGCTGTACACGTTCGCCCGCGTCACCCTGCCGCTGATGCTGCCGGCGCTCGTCCTCCTGGCGCTCCGGGACGCGCTCTACTCGCTGCAGATCAGCTTCGTGCCCGCGCTCCTCGTCACGGAGGGGGGCCCGCCGCCGTACGCGACGACGTACCTCCCGTTCTTCGTGTACCGCAATGCCTTCGAGTACCTGCGCTACGGCTACGCCTCGGCGGCGGTGCTGATCATGTTCCTCGCAACCGTGAGCGTCGTCATCGTCCAGTACCTGGTCGTGCGCCGCTGGCAGCGGGCGTTCGCCTAGGCGACGAGGTAAGGCCCGCCGTCGGCGCGACACAGACGTCGTGTGCACGAGGTGACCTTCGACGGCCTGACGCTGCTCGGCCTGCCCGGGCGCGTGATGACGCCGCGCGCGACGAGCGAGCCGCTCGTCGACGCGGCCCGCGCACGCGTGGGCGACCGGCCCGCTCGCATCGCGGACGTCGGCACCGGCAGCGGAGCGCTGGCCGTGGCGATCGCGCTCGCGTGCCCGCAGGCCGAGATCTGGGCGAGCGACACGAGCGCGGCCGCGACCCTGCTCGCGTGCATCAATGCCCACCGCCACGGGGTCGCCGACCGCGTGCATGTCCGCCGGGGCGACCTGCTCGCGCCGCTGCCCGGGCGGTTCGACCTCGTGGTCGCGAACCTCCCCTACGTCCCCGCGTCGGCGGCCGCGGCCCATCCCGACCTCGCGGCCGAGCCGTTCGACGCCGTCTTCGCCGCGGGCGACGGCCTCGACGGCTACCGGCGCCTCGTCGACGACGCGGCCACCCGCCTGGCCACCGACGGCGCCCTCCTCCTGCAACTCGACCGCCGGCTGATCGAGCGCGGGCGGGGCGAGCTGCAGGGCCTGCAGGCGGCGCTCGACGCCGCGCCGGCCGACGAGCGCCGCGCCGAGTGGGTCGCAGCGATCGCGGCGCCGAATGTATCGATCCGGTGAGTCGGCTTCCCCTCGGCGCTGGACGCATGGGACGATCGGACGCCGTGAGCGTCGAGCCCGCAATCCTCGAGTCGATCCCGCTCTTCGCCGGACTCCGCGAGGAGGACCGCGCGCGGGTGGCCGAGGTCACCGACGAGGTCTCCGTGCCCGAGGGGACGGAGATCATCCACGGGCGCGACTTCGCGTACCACTTCTACGCGATCGTCGACGGCGAGGCAGAGGTCCTCAAGAATGGCCAGACGCTCGCCACGCTCGGCGCGGGCGACTTCTTCGGCGAGATCGGGATGCTCTTCACCGGGCGGCGCACCGCCACCGTCATCGCGAGCCGTCCCACGCGTCTCGTCGCGATCTTCGACCGGGAGTTCCGGCGGCTCGAGGCCGAGGTGCCGCCGTTCTCGCTCCAGATCCGCGCGGCTGTCGGCGACCGCGGCTGGAGCACTCCGGCCTAGACGGGACCGCCTCGTCGGGAGAGGCTTGCCCGGTGCAGCAGACGGGCATCCGCCGACTCCCCGCGATCGTGGCCGAAGGCCTCGACGCCTACAGCCGCCACGCCACATCGCAGCTCGCCGCGGCGATCGCGTACCGCTTCCTGTTCTCGCTCGTCCCGTTCTTCGCGCTCCTCGTCTCCGTCCTCGACGTCGTCCTCCCCGACGACCAGCGCACGCAGCTCGTGAGCTGGATCCTCGGCGAGTTGCCCGGCGACGAGGTCGAAGCGAGCGTCGACCGCGCGATCTCCCGCTCGACCGACGCGGCCCCGATCGTCTGGGCCGTCTCGCTGCTCGCGCTGCTGTGGGGCGCGACCGGGATGATGACGAGCCTGCGGACGGCCACCCGGATCGTCTGGGACGTCGACCGGGGCACGCCCTACGTCCGCGGGAAGCTGCGCGACGTGCTCTTCGTCGGCGTGGCCGGCGCCCTCGTGGTCGGCGCGTTCGCCCTGTCGTTCGTTGCGCAGACCGCGGTGCAGGCCGGGAGCGACCTCGCCGACGCGCTTGGCTGGGACGGCGGCGGGCGGGTCGCGGCCGGCGGCGTCGAGCTCGTCTCGTCGCTCGCGATCACCTTCGTTGCGCTGCTCCTGCTCTACCTGCTCGCGCCGCCGATCCGGCCCAGGGTGGCAGACGTCTGGCCGGCCGCGCTGCTCGGGGCCGTCGCGTTCGAACTCGTCGCCGCCGGGTTCGGGCTCTACGTCGCGCGCTTCGCGGACTTCAACGCCGTCTACGGCTCGCTCGGGGCCGCCTTCGCCTTCCTGGCGATGATCTACGCGCTCGCGATCGTCCTACTCGCCGGGGCTGAGCTGGCCGCGCTCCGGGCGCGGCCCGACCCGGCCTCGGGATAGAAGGCGAGCGCGCTCACGATCCGACGGGACGCCGGTGCGGGCTGGTCCTGCGACGAGTACGGCCGGTTGAGGAGATGGCCGCGGTGGACGAGCGTCGTCGAGCCGCCGCCGTCGAGGTTGATCGCGCTCTCGGCGCCGAGCTCGATCAGCACCTCGGCGAGCTCGATCATCGACAGCCCGCCGTCGACGTTCGAGCGGCGCCCGTCGCACGCGACCGCGACCAGCCACTCGTCCGAGATCCCGAGGGCGGCGCGCGGGTAGCGGCCGTCCGTGATGTCCGAGTCGAACTGGCCGGCCCCGCCGGAGAACCCCTCGCGGTCGGTCTCGGCGTCGAAGCACACGCGGCCCTCGTCGACGAGCAGCGGCCCGGCCTGGAGCAGGTCGCCCTCCGGCTCGGCCGGCGCCGCCGCACGCTCGAGCAGACGCACCCCGCCGTCGGGGACCGTCACGACGCAGCCTCGTCGCGGCCCGTACGGTTCGGCGATCGGCTCGTGGCGCTCGGCGCGCCCGCCGAGCCACAGCTCGCCGAGCGGCCGGTACGGGTCGCGCAGGAAGAACCCGCCGACGACCGCCTCGTCGACGCCGTGCTCACGGCACCAGACGTCGAGGTGCTCCGGCTCGGGGAAGTAGACGGCGCGGACGCGCGTCGCGTGGCGCGGGTGCCGGACGGCGTAGACGGTCGTCACCTCGCCGTCGGGCAGCGCGTGGCGCCAGAGGAGGTACTCGCTCCCGTCCACGGCACGGGTTCTAGCTGCCGGGGCCGACGGCGCCGAGGAGACGGCACCACGGCGCCGAAGTGCCGAGCGGAAAGGAGACCGCATGGAGAGCACCAAGCCCGGCCGCCCGTTCGCGATCGTCGGCCAGGGGACGATCTTCGACGGCATCGCCTACTGGGCCACCCTCGTCGGCGTCTACCTCATGGTCGGCGGGCTCATGTTCTACTCCGGCAAGGGCAAGCTGTTCGACGACGACGGCGACGCCCCGCAGGGGATCCAGGAGCAGTTCTCGGGGACCTTCATCGACACGTTCCCGGGGACGGACGCCGCCTGGGTCATCCTCGGGATCCTCGAGTTCGCCGTGTTCGTGCTGCTGCTCGGAAGCCTGGCCCGGCTGGAGTTCCTCCCGCACCGAGACAAGGGCCTGCTGCAGGTCGGCCTCGCCGTCGCGCTGCTCGTGTTCGGGATCATGGCGTTCGGCCAGACGGCCACGGGCCAGCACGAGGGCACCGCGTCGCTCTACACCTACTTCGGCTCGACGGCGATCATCCTGATCCTCGTCAGCCTGATGCCGCCCAACCGGCCCGACCGCTGGCTCGGAGGCACGCACAGCACCGACTCGACCTGAGCCGCGCTACCCGACGGGGTGGCGCATCCAGACGTTCGGCTCGACGTAGACGCCGTGCCCGCCCGCGAACCGGACGGGCACGAGCCCACCCGGGACGAGGTAGTCGCCGTCGTCGGGGAAGACGAGGCCGGTCCACTCCTGCCACTCCGCCGTCGTCCCCGCGATCCGCATCGAGGCCGGACAGACCTCGAGCAGCTCCGCGCCGAGGCGCTCGTGGACACGGAGCCAGGGGTCGAACGGGAGGCCGTCGTCGCGCCGCCAGGTGATGTAGCGCTCCATCGGGATGAGCGGGTACCGGTCCTTCCACGTCGGGCGGACGGGCGCCACGAGCGCCGGGAACCCGTGCTGCCGCGCGAGGTCGGCCATCGCGCGGACGAGCAGCGTGGAGAGCCCCTGCCCCTGCCTGCCGCGGTCGACGACCGCCACGAGCGCCGAGAGGACGTCCGGCTCGGGCCGCTCGCCCTCGAACCACGCCTCGAGCACGCCGTCCACGCCGTCCGGCAGCCCCTCTGCGGCGCGCGTCGGCAGCGTCCGGGCATGGCCCACCACCACGTCGTGCTCGTCGTCCCAGAGGACGAGCTGCAGCTCCGGGAACTCGGGCCGGAGCTTGTGCCAGTGCCGCAGGGCGACCTCGCCGTGCCCGAGGAACGTCGCGAACGTGTCCTCGACCTCGCCGGTCCGTGCCGCGAGGTCCGGCCGCTCGGCGTAGGTGACCGCGCGCACGCGGCCACTCTACGCAGAGCGACCGGTGGCTAGCGAAGCTGCAGGACGGCGATCTTGTTCGCGCTCAACTCCGCGTACCACGGGTCCCCGTTGGGCGCGACCGTGATCCCGAACGGCTCGCTCCCCTTGATTCGCTTGGCCTCCGTGATCACGCCGTCCGCCGTGATCCGGGCGACGTTGCCGGCGACCGACTGCGTGAACCAGACCGAGCCGTCGGGCGCAACGGCGATGCCCTCCGGGCCGGGGCTTCCTGCGAGCGGAAACGTGGTGACCACGCCCGTCGCGGGCTCGAGGAACCCGACCGTGTGCTCGAAGCGCTTGGTGAACCAGATCTTCCCGTCGGTGGCGATCGCGATGCCACGCGGCCCGTTCGGCCCGCTCCCGACGGGGAACTCGGTGATCACGCCCGTGGTCGGATTCAGCCGACCGATCCGGTCCGCGCCGAACTCGCTGAACCACACCGTCCCGTCCTCCGCGATCGCGACGTCGAACGGGACCGCCGCAGGCGTCGGGATCGGGAACTCGGTGAACGCGTTGGTCGCGGCGTGGTAGTGCCAGATGCTGTTCGTGTTGAACGCGGCGTAGTAGACGTCGTCTCCGCGCGCCGCGACGCCGTTGCCGTTCGCGTTGGTGTTCGGCGGCACCACGTCCGGGAGCACCGTGCCCGAGGTCGTGATGCGCCCCAGCCCGGGATCGGACCGCGTGAAGTAGAGGACGCCGCCCGAGCCCTGGGCGATGTCGCTCGGGAAGCAGAAGTCGCAGACGAGGAACTCCGTGATCTGGCCGGACGGCGTGATCCGCCCGACGTGGTGGTTCTGCCCCTGCGGCGGATTGACGTGGCTCTCCGTGAACCAGAAGTTCCCGTCCGAGCCCTGCGTGATGTCCAGCGGGTTGCCGTTGTCCGTCGGGATGCGGAACTGCTTCAGCGTGCCGATCGGCGCCGCCTGCGCCACCGACACGACGAGCAGCGCGACCGCGCCGACGGCGACCGTGTCCCTGAGCCTCCTCAGCATGGGGAACCCCCTCCCTCGTCGACCTGACCGTGGCTCGCGGGTCCGTACGCCCGCCGCGGAGGTTCGGTTTCGGGCGATCAGTCCGTCAGGGTCTCGATCGCGACGACGCCGGCGAGCAGCAGGGCCTCGTCCTCCCCCACGTTGATCTCGACGCCGTACGTCTCGCGCATGCGGAACCACCGCTTCGAGATCTGCGCGATCGTGTCGCCGTCCCGCTCGATCTCGTACTCGTGGTCGACGATGTTCCCCTTCGCCTTCAGGTCGTCGCCGCCCTCGACGTCGATCGCGAAGCGGTCGCGGATACCGACCAGCGCCTTGTGCACCGTCGCGATGGTCTCGCCGTCGCGCTCGATCGCGACCTTGTCGCGGATGCTGAGCTTGCGCTCCTGGATCTTCGCCACCTCGCGACCCGACGTGTCCTCGAGCACGATCGTCTCGCGGAACCGCAGCGCCTTGCCGTCGACCTTGTAGGCGCGGTTCCCGTCGTCGTCCTCGATCCAGTAGTCGTCGCCGATCGAGAACAGCTTCTCGCGCATGCGGAAGCGCTTCGTCTCCTGCTTGTCCCGTCGTCCGAACAGCCCCATATCCGCTCCTTTCGACCGACGCAGTATCGGGCCGGCGGGGCGCGGACGCATCGTCCGATCGGCGTGATCTAGCTCGCGCGCTGTGCCAGGAGGCGCTGCTCGAGCTCGTCGAGGCGCTCCAGGATCTTGTCCAGGTTCTCTTGCTCTGCCTCGCGGGACTCGCGTGTCCGCTGCGAGACGAGGATCGAGACGACCACGCTCGTGATCATGGGAATGAGCGCCAGGCCGGTCAGCATGAGCGCGGTGCCGACGATTCGGCCCGTCGTCGACTCGGGCACGACGTCGCCGTACCCGACCGTGGTCACGGTGGTGACGGCCCACCAGAGCGCGTCGCCGAAGGTGCCGATCGCGGGATCGACGATGCGCACGAGCACCGCGGCCGTGATGGCGAGGGCCGTCGCCGTGGCCACGATCAGGCCGACGGCCCGCCGCAGGTTGAGCCCGGTCAGGATCGCGACGATCCGTCGCTCGAGGCGGTCGTACACGCCATGCCAGTTCGGCACGGCGCCGACGGGTCCTGTGTCCGGGGCTAACCGAGCCCGCGGAGCCAGTCGTGGAAGCCCACGCTCGGCGCATGGACGTTCAGCAGCCGGCTGCGGCCCGGGCCGGACGTGAAGGTGTGCTCGACGCCGGGCGGCGCCGCGACGAACGACCCCGGCCCGAGCCGCAGCGTCTCGCTGTCCATCCGGAACTCGACCTCGCCCTCGAGGACGTAGAACGAGTCGACGTGGTCGTCGTGCGTGTGCGGGGGCGGGCCCTCGAAGCTGGGCTCGAGCTCGAACTCGATCAGCGCCAACTCTTCGCGTCCGGCCTTGATCGTCGCCACGCGCGTCTCACCCTCGAGCCGCTCGCCCTCGCCGGCCTGGAGCAGGATCGCCTCCGTGGGGAGGCGCCCGGCGCCGGGCTCGACGTCGATGCTGTCGAAGCCGCCCGGCTCGCCTCGGTCGCGCGCGCGGAGGTGCTCGGCGAAGTCGCCGTCGGGCGTGTGGAAGTTGAGGAAGCGGGTCGCAGTCGTGCTGCGGAAGCCGTGGACGACCTCGGGCGGCGCCAGCGCGAACGCGCCGGGGCCGAGCAGGTGCTCCTGGTCGTGGACGAGCACCCCGAGCTCGCCCTCGAGCACGTAGAACGCGTCCGCATGCAGGCGGTGGTAGTGCGGGGACGCGCCCGGCCGGGCGTCCGGGAACCGCGACTCCGTGATCGTCAGCGGCTCGAGGTCCGACTTGAGCGTGATCCGGCCGCCGAAGAGCGCGTCGCCCTCGCCCGCGCGGAGGACGATGCCCGGCGCGACGCGGCTCAGACGATCACCGCCATGAGGCCCGCGAGCGCGGTCGCGAACGTCGCCACTGCCGTCCAGAGGACGAGGCGGACGAGGCGCTTGCGCTCGAGGAGGATCGAGGCCAGCTCGGCGGTCGGGTCGGTGGCGTGCACGGCGGCGGCTCCTCTCGGTCGATCCGGGCGTTGCGCCCGTGCCGCAGAGTCAATCGTGTGCGGGTGGCCCCGTCCGTGCGGCCGCCCGGCTGAGGAGGGTGCGGACAGCCGCACCTCCACCTCGTCCCGTGCCTTCCCTAGCGGCGCACGCCCATCGCCAGCGACCCGACGTAGCCCGTGCCGCGCCGCGTCAGGGCGAGCATCGAGCGGCTGCCGCCGTTGCGGAAGATCGCGTCCGTCGCGTTCGGCGTGTCGGGGCGGCCGTGGCGGTTGTACGGCGAGCGCCGCCCGACCGCGTTGGAGACGGCGGCCGGGAAGAAGAACTGGCCAGTGTGGACGACGTCGCCGCCGACGTGCACCTTCACGTGGACGTGGACGGCGCGCCCCGGGTACCAGCCGGGGTAGACCGTGTCGAACGTGGCCCAGCCGTTCGCGTCGGTGCGCTGCACGCCGCGGAGGAAGCTGCCGCTGTTCCCGGCCACGCCCGAGTAGACGCCCAGGGCGTCGCAGTGCCAGATGTCGACGGCTGCGCCCCTGATGGGCCGGCACGAGGCGACGTCGAGCACGCGCAGGCGCAGGCGCAGCGGGACGCCCGTCTTGCCGCCCTTGATGTTGCGGCGCAGGGCCGCGTCGTCGACGTAGTACGGGCCCTCCGTCAGCTCGGGCGCGAGCACGCACGAGACGGCGCCGCGCTCGACGGCGGCCAGGCCGCCTGCGCTCGCGTCGTCGTCCGCGTGGCGCCAGGCACCGGCCCCCAGCGCGGCGCCGAGGACGCCGCCGGCCTTGAGGAGCGTGCTGCGGCGGGTGAGGCGGGGTTCGTGATCGCTCATGACGGCCACGGTAGTCGTCCTTGCTGAGAAACACCTCTGAACTCCCGTGCCAGCTCTGGATCCCGTGCCAGACTTCAGTCTGGCTCGGGCGTGCATTCCGCTCGGGCGTGCTCGACTACGCAGCCGCCTCGGCCAGAGCCTCGCCGAGGATCCGCTCGCCGGCCAGGGCCTCCTCGTCCGAGAACCCGGAGCTGCGGCGGTACACCTCGACGAGCGCCCACACGCCCCCCTGCATGACGAGCGGGAGCATGAGCAGGCCCTCGTACCCGAGGTCGCGCAGCAGGCGCACCTCGTCGGGGTCGGCCTGCCGGTCCTGCGTCCACACCCGCCGCGCCACCGCGTCGCGCAGCACTTCGACGGTGAGGGGGAAGTCCGACGCGAGGTAGCCCTGTCCCGTGTTCAGCGTCCCGCCGTCGGGCACGTGCTCCCCGACCTGGATCAGGACGTCGCCGAGGGCGCGAGAGATCGCACAGGCGTCCGCGCGGAGCTCGTCCACGAGCAGCGCGCACAGCGAAGCGAGGCCCAGCCGCACCGTCACAAGGGCGGTATCGACCGCGGGAGCCGCGGCCTTGAGGGGTACGGTCCGGCGGGTGACGAGCCGCTCCCAGGCCGAGGCGCTCGACGCCGCCGATCCGCTCGCCGGCTTCCGCGACCGCTTCATCGTCGACGACGGCGACCGCCTCTACGTCGACGGCAACTCGCTCGGGCGGCCGCCGCTCACGGCGCGGGAGCGCGTCGCGGCGGTCGTGGACGAGTGGGGCGCGCGGCTCGTGACGGCCTGGCCGCAGTGGATCGAGCTACCGGAGCGCGTCGGGGACCTGCTCGGGCGTGCATGCCTCGGCGCAGCGCCCGGGACCGTGCTCGTCACCGACTCGACCACCGTCAACCTCTACAAGCTCGCCGCGGCGGCGCGCACGGCGCGCGGCGGCGGCGTCCTCGTCACCGACGAGGCCGAGTTCCCCACCGACCGCTACGTACTCCAGGGGCTCGGCGAGGTGCGCCTGCTGCGGAGCGACCCGGTCGCGGGGCCGACGGCGGACGACGTGGGAGCCGCGTGCGCGCCGGGCGACGTCGCGCTCGTCTGCCTCTCGCTCGTCTCGTACCGCTCCGGCGCGCGGGCCGACCTCGACGCGGTCACGGCCGCGGCCCACGAGGCCGGCGCCCTCGTCCTCTGGGACCTCTCCCACGCCGCGGGCGCCGTCGCGGTCGGCCTCGACGCGGCCGGCGTCGACCTCGCGGTCGGCTGTACCTACAAGTACCTCAACGGCGGCCCGGGCTCGCCGGCGTACCTCTACGTCCGCCGCGAGCTCCAGCAGGAGCTGCGCTCCCCGATCCAGGGCTGGTTCGGCCAGCGGGAGCAGTTCGCGATGGGCCCCGACTACGACCCGGAGCCCGGGATCGGACGCTTCGCCTCAGGCACACCGTCGATCCTGGGAATCGCCGCCGTGGAGGCCGGCGTGGAGCTCGTCGCCGAGGCGGGCGCCGAGGCGATCGAGGCGAAGTCGGCCGCCCTCACGGAGCTCGCGATCGCGCTCGCGGACGAGCGCCTGGCCGCGCTCGGGTTCACCGTCGGGACGCCCCGGGCGGCGGCTGAACGAGGCGCGCACGTGTCGCTGCGGCACGAGGAGGCATGGCAGGTGTGCCAGGCCCTCATCGCCCGCGCGAACGTCGTCCCGGACTTCCGCGGCCCCGACTCGGTCCGGCTCGGCCTGCCGCCTCTCTACACGCGCTTCGTCGACGTCTGGGACGCGGTCGATCGGATCGAGCGCCTCGTCGCGGCGGGCGAGCACCGGGACTTCCCGGTCGCGCGATCGCGCGTCACCTGACGACGTGCCGGCCCGCGGTCTCGTGCACCGGAAGCACGAGCTCGAAGCGGGCGCCCCGCGGCTCGAGCGGCACGTAGCGCAGCTCGCCGCCGCTCGCGCGGGCGTACGAGCGCGCGATCGCGAGCCCGAGGCCCGTGCCGACCACGGTCGCCTTGGCGTGGTCGCTCCGCGCGAAGCGCTCGAACAGCCGCGGCACGAACTCCGGCGCGACCCCGGGGCCGTCATCCTCGACCGCGACGCTGAAGTGGCCGTTGCTCCGCTCGGCCGCGACGCGCACCGGTGGCGCGCCGTACTTCAGCGCATTGGCCACGAGGTTCGAGACGACACGGTCGAACGCGTGCGTGTCGGCGACGGCCTCGAGCCCGTCGTCGACCGCGATCTCGACCAGCTCGCCGTCCCGTCCGGCGACCGCGTCCACGAGCTCCTCGATCCGCTCGCGCACCAGGAAGGCCCGCGGCTCGAGCGTCACGGCATGCGCCTCGAGACGCGACAGGTCGAGCAGCTGCTCGACGAGGATCGTCAGGCGCCGCGCCTGGTCGCGGATCGCCGCCCGCAGCTGGACCCGCCGGTCATCCGGCAGATCGGGGCCGCGGCGGTAGAGCGTCTCCGCGAGGCCGTAGATGCTCGAGACCGGGTTCCGGAGCTCGTGCGCGGCCAGCGCCACGAACTCGGACTTCAGCTCGTCGGCGCGCTCCAGGACGAGTCGCGTCTCCCGCTCCTGCTCGAACAGGCGCGAGCGGTCGAGCGCGAGGCCCGTGAGCCCCGCGAGTGCCCGCAGGAGCCGCAGCTCGTCCCCGCCGAAGTACGGCGCGTACGGGGAGGGCCACACGACGAGCGAACCGGCCGGGATCGGGAACCGCAGCGGCTCGACGTCTCCGAGCTCCTGCAGCGGCCCGTGCGAGCCGACGAGGCGTCCGTCCGCGCTGTACAGCGCCACCGCGCGCGCGGCGACGAGGTTCGCCATCGGCTCGAGCACCTCGTCCGCGACCTCCTGCTCGCTCGTCGCGCCCATCAGCTCGGCCGTCACGGCCTGGACGCGGCGCTGCTCCGGGCGCCGCCAGAGGAAGCGCACCCAGGCGGGTGGCGACAGACCGAGGAGGAAGAGGATCGCCGACGCGGTCACGAGCAGCGCGGTCGCGAGGCCGAGCCCCGAGCCCTCGTCCGGCCCGGCTGCCGCGAGGACCAGCGCGACGGTGACCGCGACGACCGCGAGCGCCAGCACGCGCATCCGCCGCCGCGCCACTCCGGGCTGCTGCCGGCCGGCGCGCCAGAGGCGCCAGGTGGACACGGACGCGAGCAGCGTCCAGTGCGCGACGAAGGCGACGACGTAGGCGGTCACGCCGAAGGATCGCGGCTCGTCCGGGCCGGGGAACTCGGGCACGAGGAACGTCCACGCGAGCACGAACACGGTCGAGAGCCCGAGCAGCTCCTCCACCCGGCGCGTCGGCCGCTCGAACGCCGTCGTGAAGCGGAAGAGCAGGTACGGGAAGAGCACGAGCACCGCGATCAGCAGGCGCTGCGCCGCCACCTCGAGGAAGCCGCTCGGATCCTCCGGGAGCAGCGCGCCGAGGTCGACGACCGCCGCCAGCGAGCCGAATGCGAGCGCCGCCCAGAGCCCCGCCCGTCCGCTCTGCGCCCGCCACAGCCGGAGCGAGATCGCCGCCGCGAGAGTGAGCAGGGCGAGGTTCAGCCAGCCCAGGACGTCGACGATCGTCTCCACCGCACCTTCTTTCGGCGATCGAACCGGGCCACTGTACGGTTTGCGCCGGTCGGCACGAGCCATACCCACCGGTGTGAGCACCGACACTGCAGCGCCGCTCGTCCCGGCGCGACCGAGCCTCCGCTCGCTCCGCGACGCTGCGGCCGACTGCCGGGCCTGCCCGCTGTGGCGAACCGGGACGCAGACCGTCTTCGGCGAGGGTCGTGTCGCCGCGCGGGTGATGCTCGTCGGCGAGCAGCCGGGCGACCGCGAGGACCGCGAGGGACGCCCGTTCGTGGGGCCGGCCGGACGCCTCCTCGACACCGCGCTCGAGGAAGCCGGGATCGACCGCTCACAGGCCTATGTCACGAACGTGGTGAAGCACTTCAAGTGGACGCCGCGCGGCAGGCGGCGCATCCACCAGAAGCCGAGCTGGGGCGAGGTCGCGGCCTGCAGGCCCTGGCTCGACGCGGAGCTCGCGGTCGTGCGACCGGCGGTGCTCGTCTGCCTCGGCGCAACCGCTGCGCAGGCGCTCCTCGGCCGCCAGTTCCGTGTGACGAAGCAGCGCGGCGAGCCGTTGGCCAGCGACCTCGCGCCGGTCGTCCTCGCCACGATCCACCCGTCCGCGATCCTGCGGATGGACGCCGCCGAGCGTGAGGCCGAGCACGCGGCGTTCGTGGCCGACCTCCGCGTCGCGGCCGGCCACCTGGCCTGAACGGGGTGTCAGTCGCCCCAGTCGAAGTCGCGCGAGCGCGACCAGAGGCCCGAATCGGTGTCCTCGCCGACCGCAGGCTCCTCGGGCGGGGCGGGCCAGCCCAGCGACGTCTCCTCCAGCTCGGCGGCGGTCACCTCGCCGTCCATCGTCTCCTCGAGCCGGGCCTGCTCCTCGGTCTTGAAGAGCGGGTGGTTCTCGAACGGATCCTCGTTCCGGTAGCGCTCGAGGGGGAGATCCTGCTCGAGCGCGGCGTTGCGCTCCTTCAGGGCGAGGTGCTCCTGGATGACCTGTGCGAACAAGGAAGACGTCTCAACCGGCATCGATACCTCCGTGGGGCGAGCTGACGGGGCATTGTAGCCCTCTTCGTGGCGGGAATCCTCGACCCGGCTAGCCGGGCTGCACCACGCCGGCCGCGCGGGCGACGCGGTTCTTGCCTCCGCGCTTGGCCTCGTAGAGCGCGCCGTCGGCCTGCGCGACGAGCTCCCGCTGGTTCGACGCGGGCGGGAAGGTGGCGACGCCGAAGCTCGCGGTCAGGTGCAGCGGGCCCCCGGTCGGGGTGAGCAGCGTGCGCGCCAGCAGTGCCTCGCGGGCGCGCTCGGCGTAGGCCACGGCACCGTCGGCGTCGGTGTCGGGGAGGATCACCGCGAACTCCTCGCCGCCCCAGCGGGCCGCGAGGTCCATCTCGCGGGCCGACTCGCGGAGCACGGCCGCGAACTCGCAGAGGACGGCGTCGCCGGCGGGGTGACCCCACCGGTCGTTCACGTTCTTGAAGTCGTCGAGGTCGGCGAAGACGAGCGCGACGGAGCCGCCGCCGCGGCTGACGCGCGCGAGCTGCGCCGCGAGCGTGTCCTCCGCCTGCCGGCGGTTGGCGAGGCCGGTGAGCCCGTCCACGAGCGCCTGCTGCTCGACGAGGCGGTGCAGGCGCGCGTTCTCGAGCGCGACGACCGCGTGGCCGACGAGCAGCGCGGCCGTCTCGAGGTCCTGGATCGAGAACTGCGGCCCGTGCAGGACGAGCGTGCCGAAGCTCTCGCGGCCGGTCACGAGCGGGAGCTCGAACTGCGCCGTCGTCCTCGCCGACCACGCCCGCGCGAACGACAGGCCCGTTGCGACCGACGATCTCGCCGCCGGAGGCCCGGGTCGAGTCGACCGCCGTCTCGACGACCTTGCGCAGGAGCTGCTCCTCGTCGTGCGACGCCGAGAGCGCCTCGCCGAAGCGCAGCGTCGCCTCGCGGAACCGCCGTCGCTCGGCGTCGAGCTCCTCGACGCGGGCCTCGAGCTGCGCCGCCATCTGGTTGAACGAGCGGCCGAGCTCGGCGAACTCGTCCCGGCCCGGCACCTCGACCCGTTCGTCGAAGCGTCCCTGGGCGACGCGGTTGGCCGCGTCGACGAGCCGGCGTAGCGTCCGGACGATCGAGCGTCCGAGCAGATACGCGACGAGCGCGACGAGGACGAGGGACACGCTGAGCGCGAGCAGGAGCCGCAGCTGCGCCGTGCGCGACGCGCTCTCGATCCCGCTCTGCGGCAGCAGCACGGCGACGCCGACACCGCGGACGCCGCCGGCGGCCCCCGCCGCGAGTCCGCGATAGTCGGTTCCTCCGATGCGGACACGGCTAGGACGGCCGGTCGGAAGGTCGAGCGCGCCGCCGATCTCGCGCGGCCCTGCCACGATCATCGACTCCTCGACGACCACCACGCGCCCGCCCTCGGGCAGCCCGGAGGCGTCGCGCAGGCGCGCGGCCAGCGGCTCGTCGAGGGGAAGCGAGGCCGTGACGTGGCCGAGCTCCGCATCCACGCCCGCCGGCCCGACGACGACCACCGTCCGCTCCGCCGCGTGCGGGAAGACAGGCCCCACGGAGAAGCCGTCGCCCGTCTCGACACGCAGCCGCGGCGAGTCCTCGAGGAGCCGGCCGATCGTCTCGCGGTCGCGCTCGACGAGCGCCTGCTGGAGCGGGCGGCTGCGGGCGAGGCCACGAGCCTCGCGCTGGGACGACCCGAGCTCCGTCCGATACGCGGCCACCGCGGCGCGCAGGCCGGCCTCGAGGCGCGCGTCCGCGAGGCGCGTCTCGCTGCGCTGGGCGACTGCGCCGAAGCCGACGAACGCAGCCGCAAGCGGCAGCAACGCCAGGAGGACGAAGTAGACGACGAGTTTGAGCTTGAAGCTCATCGAATGACGCTCATGGATTCAAGGTCGGAGGCCGGTGGGCCGATACAGCCCCGTAGGGGATCTGTCGGCGTGAACGGGGATGAAGTTGAGGGGAATCGTACGTGGGGTCATCGGAGGAGTCGTGGTCACGATCGCGGTCGCGTGCGCGCTCGTCGTCCCGTCGCTGATCGCCCGGCCCGGAGCCGAGTTTCCCGAGGTGCCGGTCGCTGTCCCGCCGGAGCACGGCCTGTCCGTCGTGCGCGCAGCGGCGGCCGCCCTGCCGCGCGACCGGCAGACGCCGAGCCCGCCCCGGGCAGCGGCGCCGCAGCGCGAGCACCCACGCATCGCCTCCGCCCGACCGGTGCGACGCGTCGCCGTCGACGCCCCCGCCCCGAGGCCGGTCAGCCGCCCGGCGGCGGCACCGGCCGCGAAGCCGAAGCCCGAGGCGCCTGCGCCTCCCGCCGCGCCCGTTCCCGCCCCGGCCCCAACCCCGGCACCACAGCCTGCGCCGGCCCCGGTGCCGCCGGAGCGCGAGATCCTCGTCACCGAGCCGGAGCCGGTGACGCCTCCGCAGGGCAAGCCCGTCGTGGACGACCCCGAGCCGCCGAAGAACGAGGGCGAGAAGAACGGACACGAGAAGAACGAGCCTCAGCGCAACGGCCACGAGCACAACGACGACCAGCGCGGCGGTCCGAAGCACGATCGCGGTCCGCGCGATTAGTTCGCGCCGCCGCGTGGCACGATAGGGCCGTGCCGCGTCTCATCCCCCGTGCCGGACTCTTCGGGATCGCGCTGACTGCGTGGAAGCTGTGGCAGCGGCTGCCCGAGGCGCAGCGCCGGCAGGCATACGCCGCCGCGCGCAAGCACGGGCCGCGCCTCGCCACGCAGGCGCGCGAGGCGGCCCAGCGCCGCCGCCACCGCGAGCCGTAGTCAGGAGGCTGGCGAGTCCGGCGACAGCGCCGAGCGACTCGCGGATGATCGTGTCCTGCGCGACCAGGTGGGCCGTGGGGTAGCCCTCGCTCGGGCTCGCACGCCAGGGCCGGCCGACGTACCGCAGCGGAAGATCGCCGGCGGCGTCCTCGAGCCGGTGCCGGATCGCGCGGAAGGCGCCCATGTTCTGCGGCTCCTCCTGCGCCCACACGACCTCCTCCAGCGAGCGGTACGAGCGGACGAGCTCGGCGACCGGCCCCGACCGGGAACGGGTAGAGCTGCTCCACCCGCGCGACCGCCGTGGTCTGCGCCTCGGCGCGCGCCTCGTGCCCGACGAGGTCGTAGTAGAGCTTCCCGGAGACGAGCACGAGCCGGCGGACGGCGTGCGGATCGACCGTGTCGTCACGAAGCACCGGCTGGAACTCGCCCTCGGCGAGGTCGGCCAGCGTCGACCCGGCGGCCTTCAGCCGCAGCAGCCCCTTCGGCGTCATCACGATCAGGGGCCGCGCAGCGGCATCGAGGGCCTGGCGCCGCAGCAGGTGGAAGTACTGCGCCGCGGTGGTCACGTTGGCGATGCGGACGTTCTCCTGGGCCGCGAGCGAGAGGAAGCGCTCCAGCCGGGCACTCGAGTGCTCCGGGCCGTTCCCCTCGTACCCGTGCGGCAGGAGCAGCGTCAGGCGCGACGTCTGCTTCCACTTCGAGAGGCCGGCCACGATGAACTGGTCGATCACGACCTGCGCGCCGTTGACGAAGTCCCCGTACTGGGCCTCCCAGAGGACGAGCGACTCGGGCGCCGCGATCGAGTAGCCGTACTCGAAGCCGAGCACGCCGTACTCCGAGAGCGGCGAGTTGTGCACCTCGAAGGACGCCTGCGCGCCATCGAGCCGCTGCATCGGGACGGCGACCTCGTCCGTCTCGGCGTCGTGGAGGACGAGATGCCGGTTCGAGAACGTCCCGCGCTCGGAGTCCTGGCCGGTGAGGCGCACGGGGATCCCGTCCGTCAGCAGCGTCGCGAACGCGAGCGCCTCGGCCTGGCCCCAGTCGATCCCGCCCTCGTCGAGAGCCACCCGGCGACGCTCGAGCTGGCGGACGAGCTTCGGGTGCACCGTGAACCCGTCCGGGACACGCAGGAGCTGCTCGTCGAGGTCGCGCAGCCGCTCGGCCGGGACGGCGGTGTGGACGGCGCCGCCCTGCGCATCGGGCGTGCGGTCGGTTCGCACCTCCGCGGTGCGCGCGCCGATGCGCTGCTTCAGCTGCTCGTGCGAGGCCTTCATCGCGTCCCACGCGCGGCGCAGGAGCTGCTGCTGCGTCCTCGTCGGAGACGGCGCCCTCCGCGGCGAGGCGCGCGGCGAACTGCTGCCGGACGGGTGGGTGCGCCTTGATCCGCTGCGCCATCAGCGGCTGGGTGTACGCGGGCTCGTCCTGCTCGTTGTGGCCGTGGCGGCGGTAGCCGACGAGGTCGATCACGACGTCGGCGCCGAAGCGGCGCCGGAACCCGAGCGCGAGCCGCACGGCGGCGATCGCCGCCTCGGGATCGTCGGCGTTGACGTGGACGATCGGCACGTCGTAGCCCTTCGCGAGGTCGGAGGCGTAGCGGGTCGAGCGGCCCTCCACGGGGTCGGTGGTGAAGCCGACCTGGTTGTTGGTGATGAGGTGGAGCGTCCCGCCGGTCGTGTAGCCGACGAGCCCCTCGAGGTTGAGCGTCTCGGCCACGACGCCCTGGCCGGAGAACGCCGCGTCGCCGTGGAGGAGGATCGGGAGCGACACCTCGGGCCGGTGCGTCCCGTCGCGGCTCGCGCGATCGGTCTGCTGCGCGCGCGCCCAGCCCTCGACGACCGGGTCGACAGCCTCGAGGTGGCTCGGGTTCGACACGAGCGTGACGCGCGATCTCCCCCGGCGCTCGTGCGCCGCGTGGCCCGCGCGCCGAGGTGGTACTTCACGTCGCCGGTGCCGCCCTCGGGGTCGGAGCTGACGGCGTCGATCGTCCGCTCGCCCTCGAACTCGCGCAGGACGACCTCGTACGGGCGCCCGAGCGTGTGGGCGATCACGTTGAGGCGGCCGCGGTGGGCCATCCCCATCACGACCTCGTGCGCGCCGTCGCGCGAGGCGAGCTCGATCGCCTCGTCGAGCACCGGCACGAGCACGTCGAGGCCCTCGATCGAGAACTGCTTCTGCCCGAGGAAGGTCTTGTAGAGGTAGGTCTCGAGCGCCTCGACCTCGCTGAGGCGGCCGAGGAGCCGGACGCGGTCGTCGGCGCTCAGCGGCTGCCGGTAGCGGCCTGACTCGATCGCCTTCCGCAGCCAGACGCGCTGCTCGTGGTCGGAGATGTGCTCGACCTCGTACGCGATCGTCCCGCAGTAGATCTCCTGAAGCTTCGGCAGGACGTCGGCGAGCGTCTCGCCCTCGCACGCGACGCGGAGAAGCCTGGCCGGGATCCGGGCCTGCAGCTCGGGCGTGAGCGGCGGGACGAGCCGCTGCGGCTCGAGCGCCGGGTCGCCGGGCGGCTCGGAGCCGAGCGGGTCGAGGCGGGCGGCGAGGTGACCGTGCGTGCGGAACGCCTTCACGAGCGCCATCGCCGCGGCGACGCCGCCGAGCAGCTGCTCGTCGACCGCCGGCGCCGGGGCGGGCTCCGCCGGCACCGCCGGTGGCTCGGGTGCGGGCGCGACCGGCGTCGCCTCGGGTGCCGCTGCAACGGGAGCCGCGACGGCGCCGTTGCCGCCGTTCCGCCCCTCGAGCAGCCGCGCCAACCCGGGCAGCGCGGTCAGGAGCTCGGAGTCGCCCGACTCGAAGAGTGCGCGCCACTCAGCCGGCACCGCGTCCGGATTCACGAGGTACTCGTCGAGGATCGCCTGGGCGAATCCCGCGTTGGGGCCGTCGACCTCTGGCCGGCTCATGCCCCTCTTTGTAGCAGGGCGTCTAGTAGAGGGGGCTGTCCGTTGCGACCGCGATCGTCATCCCGAGCAGCCAGCCGGCGCCGGCTGCGACCAGCGCCCACGCCGCGAGCTTCCGCGAGCGGCCCTGCGCCATGCCGACGGCGACGAGCGCCACGAGGATCGCGACGGGCGCGATCCGCACCGGCGTGCGGGCGACGGCGATGAGCGACATGAAGATCGCGAGCGCCGCGAGGATCCCGGCGACGGTCTCTCCTTGGCCCTCGCGCCGGGCGGGAACGGCGGGCGTGCTCACGAGCCGACCCTACCGCGCGCGACCGCCTCGCGCCGGCGATATCGCCGCGGCGGGCCGCCACGTGGGCCGGGCCGGCGCGGGCCGCGACCGAGCAGGCGGCGCGCGAACCAGGGCGTCGGCGGCTCCGGCTCCAGCGGCACCGCCAGCGTCTGCACGCCCTCGGGCGGATCGGGCTCGGCACGCCAGGCCCACCACACGACCGCGCAAAGGTAGACGATGGGGATCTTGAGGATCACCATCATGAACAGGACCTCGAAAAGCGTCTCGTTCAAGGGAGTCGAGTGTAGACCACGGCGTCCAGTTCCGAGGTTAGCCCTCCGGAGCCGTCGGGAAACGCGAACCGGATGACCACTGTCGATCTCACCACACTTCTCAGCCACGGCGAGGACCAGGGCTGCCTCAACCTGTCGCAGTTCGTCGAGCTGCTGAACGAGGCGGAGCTCGAGGACGAGGAGGTCGAGGTCCTCTACGCCCAGCTCGACGAGCGCGGCGTCGACCTCACCGACGACTGCAGCCGCGTGGAGGTCACCGACACCCCGACCTATGTCAACCACGACCTCGCGGTGGCCACGACCGACGCGCTCCAGCTCTTCCTGAACGAGGCGGCGCGCTGGCCGCTGCTCACGGCCGCCGAGGAGGTCGAGCTCGCGAAGCGGATCGAGCGCGGCGACAAGGAGGCGAAGGACCGGATGATCAACTCGAACCTCCGGCTCGTCGTCTCGATCGCGAAGAAGTACCAGGGCCACGGCCTGTCGCTGCTCGACCTGATCCAGGAGGGGATCATCGGGCTCATCCGCGCGACCGAGAAGTTCGACTGGCGCAAGGGCTTCAAGTTCTCGACCTACGCGACGTGGTGGATCCGCCAGGCCGTGCAGCGCGGCGTGGCCAACAAGTCGCGGACGATCCGCATCCCCGTGCACATCGCCGAGCGAGAGACGAAGATCGCGCGCGCCGAGCGTGAGCTGACGGCCGAGCTCGGACGGGCGCCGACCGACTCGGAAGTCTCGCAACGCTCGAAGATCTCGCCGAAGCACGTGAACGAGGTCCGGGCCGCGGCCCGGGCGGTGACGAGCCTCGACCGGCCGGTCGGCGACAACGGCGATGCCGCTCTCGGCGACCTCTTCGCCGGCGAGGACGCCTCGCCCGAGGAGGAGGTCACGGTCAGCTTCGAGCACGAGGTGCTCCACAAGGCGCTCGCCGACCTGCCGGAGCGCGAGCAGATCGTGCTCAAGCTCCGGTACGGCCTCGACGGCGACCGCGACCCGATGTCGCTCGAGTCGATCGGGCGCGAGATGGGGATCACCCGCGAGCGCGTCCGCCAGCTCGAGTCGGCCGGGCTCGAGCGGCTCGCGATGCGGCGCGAGATCGGCGCGCTGCACGTCGCAGCCTAGGCGGTCGTCGACGGACTAGCGCCCCGTGCGCTTCGAGCCGGAAGCGCCCCAGAGGGCGCTCCAGCGCTGCCCGCCGCCCGGTGTGAGGTGGCCGTGTCCTGCCATCTACCAACGAGGACACCGCCGTCGGCCCGAACTTGCTCCCCCGTTCGGGGGATTCGCGCACCTGGACGCCGCGTCTCGGCGTTGTCGCCGTGTGGACGCGAAGCCACAGCGATTCGCCTGGGCACGGCGCCGGCCGTGGTTGACGGGCACGCTCGCGGCGCTCCTCCTCGTCACGGGGACGCTCGCCGCGCTGGTGGCCGCCCGCGGCCCGTTCTTCTTCGTGTCGTGCGATCCCGAGGCGCTGCTGGCGCGCGAGCTCGGGAGGAGCACGGTCGTCCGCGCGCGCGACGGCACCGTGATCGCGACCATCGCCCCGGACCAGGAGAACCGGCCCGTCCGGCTCGACCAGATGTCGCCGTGGCTGCAGAAGGCGATCGTCGCGATCGAGGACCGGCGGTTCTACGAGCACGAGGGCATCGACTACCGAGGCACCCTCCGCGCGCTCGTCGCGAACACGGGGGAGGGGGACGTCGTCCAGGGCGGCTCGACGATCACGCAGCAGCTGGCCCGGGCTCTCTACCTCGGCAACGAGCAGTCGTACTCGCGGAAGCTGACGGAGGGCTGTCTGGCGGTGGAGCTCGACCGCGATTGGTCGAAGGAGCGGATCCTGGCCGGCTACCTCAACCGCGTCCCGTTCGGGAACCGCGCCTACGGCGCCGAGGCCGCCGCGCGTACGTACTTCTCCAAGCCGGCGGCGAAGCTGACCCTCGCCGAGGCGGCGCTCCTCGCCGGGCTGCCGCAGTCGCCGTCCCGGCTCGACCCGCTCTCGAATCCCGACGGCGCCCGCACACGGCGCGCCGACGTCCTCGACGCGATGGCGGACATCGGTGCGATCACGGCGTCGCAGGCACAGGAGACCGCGCGCAGCCGGCTCGGGCTCGCGCCGTCGCCCGCCTACGGCCGGCAGCGCGACCCCTACCTCGCGAGCTTCGTCGCCGAGCAGCTGGCCGAGGAGTACGGCGAGGACGTGCTCCGCGCCGGCGGGCTCGAGGTGCATACGACCATCGACGCCCGGATGCAGCGCCTGGCGCGCCAGGCCGTGCTCCGGACGCTGAACCGGCGCGGCGACCCCGGTGCAGCGGTCGTTGCGATCGACCCGAAGGACGGCTCCGTGCGCGCGCTCGCGTCCGTCGTCCCGGGGCGGCGCACCGCGTTCAACCTCGCCGTCGACGGCAAACGGCAGCCGGGCTCCACGTTCAAGACCTTCGTGCTCACCGAGGCCGTCCGGCGGGGGATCAACCCGTGGTCGACGCAGTACCTCTCCGCCCCGTTCGACGGCCCCGAGTCGCAGGGGAAGCCCTGGCACGTGGAGACCTACGACGGGACGTACCTCGGGCGGACGCCCATCGTCGGCGCCACCCTCGCGTCCGACAACAGCGTCTACGCCCGGCTCACGCTCGACCTCGGGCCCGGCCGGGTCGCGGAGCTGGCCCGCAGGATGGGGATCCGCGCCGACCTGCCGCAGGTGCCGTCGCTCGGCCTCGGCGCGGGCGCCGTCTCGCCGCTCGACCTGGCCACGGCGTACGCGACGCTCGCTGCGGCGGGGCGCCGGGCCGAGCCGCATGTCATCGGCAGGGTCGTCCTCGCCGACGGCTCGGTCGACCGGCAGTGGGGGCGGCCCGAGGTGGAGCGTGTCCTGCCCGCGCGCACGGCGTACGAGGTGACGCGGGTGCTCGAGCGGAACATCGAGGCGGGCACCGGCACGGGTGCCGCGATCGGCCGGCCCGCGGCCGGCAAGACCGGGACGACCGAGAACCACGGCGACGCGTGGTTCGCGGGCTACACGCCGCAGCTCGCGACCGTCGTCTGGGTCGGCTATCCGGGCAAGCCGGCGCCGATGACGAGCGTGCACGGGATCCGGGTCACCGGCGGGACCTTCCCGGCGACGATCTGGCAGCGGTTCATGGCGCCCGCGCTCGAGCAGCTTCCAGCGGCGGACTGGGAGGTCCCGGCTGCGACGATCGCGTGGAAGCGCTGGTGCGGCCGGTACCAGTTCGCGCCCTCGGCGGCCGACGCGAAGGCGCAGAACGGGTGCCCGCGGAAGCGGCCGGTCGTCGCGGGCGGACGGCCCGAGCTCGACGAGCCGGCACCGACCCCCGCGACCCCAACGACGACGACCGCCACCCCTCCGCCTCCGCCTCCGGCGCCGGCACCCGCGTCGACGCGCCCGACCCGCGCGCTCGTGGGCGAGCTCGGCACCGTCACGCTCGCGATCACGGCCGACGCGGACGGGGAGGCCGAGGTTCGCGGCTCGCTCTACCCGGCCAGGAGCCTCGACGGCACCCCGCTCGCCCAGGGGGACGAGATCGAGGTGGTCGACGTCGAGGACGGCGTCCTGCTCGTGGCGCCGCCCGCGGACCCAGGGTTCGAGGACGAAGCGCCGCCCTAGCCGGCCGACTCCTCCTCGAGCGACTCGTCGCCGCCCTCCCCCACCGACTCCACGCCGCCCTGGTCGGCGGAGTAGCCGATCGAGATGAGGTCGGCGATCCCGATCCACTCGTCCTCGATCAGCGAGCCGCCCGCGCGGTCGATCTTCGCCCGCAGCGGGATCGACCAGGTGTGCTCGAGCAGCGCGATCACGTAGGTCGTGTCGGGCCGCATCCGCTCCGCGATCGCCGGCGCCTCGTCTGCCTCGAAGACGTGACCGTCGGCGAGCATCTCGGCCCCGAGCTTCGCGCCGATCTCCGCGCCCTCGCGGCCGCCGATCCCCAGCCCGATCAGCTTCCCGACGGACGTCCCGAAGTCGACCGCCTCGTCGGGACGCAGATCGCTCGCCATCATCACCATGAACGCGCCCGTGCGGTCCTTCCGCACCGCGAGCAGGTCGATGACCCTGATGATGCCGAGCTCCTTGAGGCGGTCGAGCTCGGGCAGGAGCTCGCCGCGGAAGCGGTTCAGCTCGAACTCGATGGTGAGCTTGTGGACGGGTCCACGGGCGAGGATGTCGCCGCTCGGCTCCTCGGTCACGTCGCCTCCTTCCCCCGGGGGGATGTGGTCGAGGGCAGTCGAGCCGCCGGGCCGACGTCCTGCATCGCCCCAACGGGATGAGACCACGAGACGAAGAAACCCCCGCACGTGACGGGGGTTCCGAGGTGGAGCCAGCCGGGCTCGAACCGGCGACCTTCGCGCTGCCAGCGCGACGCTCTCCCAGCTGAGCTATGGCCCCAGGGTCGTGCGGATTGTAGCTCCGGTCGGGCTAGCCCGCCGCGGCGGTGTCCAGCTCGATCGCCGGAACGTCGCCCCAGAGCTCCTCGAGGCGGTAGAAGCGGCGCGCCTCGGGCGTGAAGACGTGCAGGACGAGGTCGAGGTAGTCCGCGACGATCCACGTCGCCTCGCGCTCGCCGTCGACGTGCTGCGGGATCAGGCGGTCCTGGGCCTTCAGCTTCTCCCGCACCTCGTCGTAGATCGCCTTCGTCTGCCGCGGGTTGCGGCCGGTGGCGACCACGAAGAAGTCCGTGTACGAGCACACGGGCCGCATGTCGAGAATGACGACGTCCTCCGCGAGCTTCTCCTGTGCGAGAGCTGCGACGCGGCGGGCCTGTTCGACGGTGCTCAGAGGCGGATCGACTCCATTCGTCGCTCTCAGTGTACCGCGGTCCGGCGGACGTCAGTCGGCGCCGTACAGGCCGAGCTCGGCGATCAGCCGCGCCACGGCGGGAGGCACGACGTCGTCGATCGGCTCGCCGCGGCGCACGCGGTCGCGGATCTCGGTGGACGACACCGGCCAGGGCTCGATCTCGAAGAACTCGACCCGACCCGGGTCGCGCAACGTCCCGCAGACGCGCTCGAGCTCCTCCTGCGGGTAGCCGGGCCGGGTCGCGACCGCGAGACCCGCGAGCTCGAGCACGTCATCCGGGCGATACCACGTGTCGAGCCGCGCGAACTGGTCGGCGCCGACGAGGAAGAGCAGCTCGCCGTAGCGCTCGCGCGCCCAGCGGGTCGTCTCGAGCGTGTACGACGGCTCGCCGCGGTCGATCTCCCAGCGGGACACCTCCGTCCCTGGCACGTCCGCGAACGCCGCCTCGGCGAGCCGCAGGCGCGTCGCCGCCGGCGTCTCGATGCGCTTGTGCGGCGCCACGCCCGTCGGGATCACGACGAGCCGCTCGAGCGCGAACCGCTCCTGCGCACGGCGCGCGAGGGCGACGTGCCCGTGGTGCGGCGGGTCGAAGGCGCCGCCGAAGAGCCCGGTCACTCCCACTCGAGCACCTCGTCCCCGATCTCGACCTCCTGGCCCGTGCGCACGCCGGCGTTGCGCAGTGCCGCCTCGAGCTCGTCGGGGTCGGAGGGGGGCGTGCCTGCGACGCGGAAGCCGCGCTCGGTCCGCAGGACGCGGTACGCGCGCCGCGCCGGCGGCTGCGGCCGGTAGACGAGGAAGTCGGCGAGCTCCTCCGTCGGCTCCTCCGGCGCCGGCAGCGCCTCGGGGCAGAGCTCGAACAGCGCCGTCTTCAGCGCGTCGATCCCCTCCCCGGTCGCCGTCGACGTACGCAGGACCGCGACGATCCGCTCGTCGGCGACACCGAACGGCGGCGGCTCGGGCGTGAGGTCGAGCTTGTTGAGCACCACGATCTGGCTGCGCCGCTCGAGCCCGGCGCCATACAGCTCGAGCTCGCGGTCGACGAGCCGGAAGCGCTCGTCCCCGTCGCCCTCGGACGCGTCGATCACGTGCACGAGGAGACGGGCACGCTCGAGGTGGGCGAGGAACTCGTGGCCGAGGCCGACGCCCTCGCTCGCGCCCTCGATGAGGCCGGGGACGTCCGCGACCGTGAGCTGGCGGTCGCGACCCGGCGCGTCGACGGTGCCGAGCACGGGCTGGAGCGTCGTGAACGGGTACGCCGCGACCTTCGGCCGCGCGTTCGAGATGCCGGCGCAGGAGCGACGACTTGCCGGCGTTCGGGAGCCCGACGAGCGCGGCGTCGGCGACGAGCTTCAGTCGCAGCTCGAGCTCGGCCTCCTCGCCGGGAAGGCCCGTCTCGGCGAAGCGCGGCGTCTGGCGCGTCGCGGTCGCGAAGCGGGCGTTTCCACGGCCGGCCACGCCGCCCTTTGCGAGCACTTCCCGCCGGCCGGGCGCTGCGAGGTCGACCAGCAGCTCGTCCTCGCCGGCGCTCCAGACCTGCGTCCCGACGGGGACGGCCAGGACCACGTCGTCGCCGTTGGCGCCGTGGCGACGGTTGCCGCCGCCGTTCCCACCGCGCCCTCCGCGGAACGTGGCCTTCGTCCGGAACACCGAGAGATCGCGCAGGTCCGGGTCGGCGACGATCACGACGTCGCCCCCGCGCCCACCGTCGCCGCCGTCGGGCCCGCCCCTGGGGACGAACTTCTCGCGACGGAAGCTCAGCGCGCCGTCGCCGCCGCGCCCGGCGACGACGCTGATGCTCGCACGGTCATGGAACACCGGCGCATCCTGCCCGAGCCGCTTCGGCCACGGCTGGTGTCAGGCACTGAGGGATAGGTCCCGGATCACGCCCGTCACGGTTTCGGAGCGATCGGGCGGGCGGGATCGCCGCGTGCCCCGTCCAGGGGCACAGCGCATCCCGCCCGTCACGACATGCACGTGCCGATGAGTGCGCGGTTCCTGGCCGGAGCGCCCGCACCGCCAGGTGCGCGCGCGCAGGCCGTTCGAACTGCTCGGCCACTGCAACGAGAGACGGCACCTCGAGGCCGAAGGGCGGTTCATCCGCCCGAGAGGCCACACCCAGGCCACTCGAAGCCCTCAGGCAGAAGGAGGGGGCTCGTGGGGGAACCATGGTTCCCCCACGCTCTAAGCGATGTCGACGTAGCGCCTGTCGCCGCTCGTGCGGAACGCGACCTTGCCCTCGCGCGTGGCGAAGATCGTGTCGTCGCGGCCGAGGCTCGTGCCGTCGCCCGGGCGGAACCGCGTCCCGCGCTGGCGGACGATGATCATCCCGGCCTTGACCTCCTGGCCGTCGAAGATCTTGACGCCGAGCATCTTCGGGTTCGAGTCGCGACCGTTGCGCGAGGAGCCGAGGCCCTTCTTGTGCGCCATTAGGAGTCTCCCTCCGTCCGCTTCGCGATGGCCGCCTCGAGCGCCGCGATCGCGCCCTTGCGGTTGCCGTGCGCGCGCTCATAGGCGAGGGCCGCCTCGAGCGTCGGCAGGTGCCGGCCCTTCGTCCAGTCGGCCACCTCGGCGACCTTGAGCCCCTCGTAGTCCGTCGGCGCCTGCTCGGCCGCCTCGGCCTGCGGCGCCGGAGTCTCGGCCTTCGGTGCCGGGGCATCGGCCTTCGGCGCGGGCGGCGCGGCCTTCTTGCCCGCGCGCTTGGTCTCCGTCCCGATCGAGTCGATCGCGATGCGCGAGAGCCGGCTGCGGTAGCCCGTGTGCTTCTTGTACCCGGACTTCGGCTTGTACTTGCCGATGCGGATCTTCTCGCCGAGGACGTGGCCGACGACGCGCGCCGTCACCGTGCTCGTCGGGTTGAGCTGCGCCTCGCCGTCGCCGCCGACGAACAGGACGGGCGGCTCGAAGGTCGCGCCCTCGTCGCCCTTGACCCGGTCCACGAGCAGTGTCTGGCCCTCCTGGACCCGGTACTGCTTGCCGCCGACGGTGATGATCGCGTAAGGCATCTCAGAGCGTGGAAACGCGGGCACGCGCCCGCGGGATGCCCAGTGTAGCGCGGTTCGCGTCCGGGACGGGCTAGTCGTCCCGCTCGTGGTCGCGCCATTCGGACATGGGCACGTAGCCCCACTCCTCGCTCGGATCGCCGTCCGACGCGGCGACGGGCTCCGGCTCCTCCTCGGGCTCCGGCTCCGGCTCGGCGACGGCCTCGGGCGCGGGCTCGGGCTCGGCTCCGCGTCGCCCTCGTCCGTCGGGTCGCCGCCGTTCGCACCCGCGGCGGGCTTCTTCCGGCGCTTGCCGCCACGCGAGCCCCGACGGGTGCGCTTCTTCTTCGGCGCCTCGCCGTCGGTGGCCTCGGCCTCGGCGTCCTCCGCGGTGACCTCCGCCTCGGCCTCGACCGCTTCGGCCTCCGGCTCCTCGTCCGCGGCCGGCACATGGATGCGCGCCTTGCGGGGACGGGCGGGCGGGGCTGCGCCGTCGGACGGCGCCTCGACCTCGACCTCGGCCTCCGCCACCGGCGCGGCCTCCTCGGCCTCCGCCACAGGCGCGGCCTCGGCGGCCTCCTCGCCTTCGACGACGGCGCCCTCGGCCGGCTTCTTCTTCCGGCGCCGGCCGCCGCGCGAGCCGCGGCGCGTCCGCTTGCGCGCCTGACGGGCAGCGGTCGCAGCCGCTTCCGGATCGAGCTCCTCCGCCTCCTCGGCGGCCTCCTCGGCCTCCCCGACCTCGGGCTCGGCCTCGGCCTCGGCCGAGGGCTCGGCCGTGTCCTCGGAGAGCTTCGAGCGGCGCGCCCGGGTCGGCTTCTCGGCCTCGGTCTCGGCCGTGACCGGCGCCGCGTGCGGCGGCCCTGCCTCGACCGGCAGCGCGTAGGCGACGCCCTCGAGGACGCGGCCGACGCGGACCTTGACCTTCTTGCCGACGAGCTTCGCGGCGCCGGCGACGGAGATCTCGTAGCCGTCGACCTTGCCGGTCGCGCTCGCCGGGTCCCAGCGCCCGACCTCGCCGAGCTTCAGCTCCAGCTCCTGCCCGTCCTCGACGGGCGCTGCCGGCTTCAGCTCCTCGAGCTTGCCCTCGCCGACGACGGCGAAGTGGTCGAGATGGACGTGGCCGTTCCCGTCCGCGGCGCGGAGGAAGAACCGCCGGCGCGTCTGCTCCTCGAGCGTCGCGAGCCGCGTGCCCCCGGCGCCCGCGAGGATCGACGCGATCCGCGGATGGAGCTCGACCGCGTACGCCTGGACACGGGAGCCCGGCGCGACGAGCTGCCGCAGCTTCCGCTCGACCTCGACCGCGTGGGAGATCTCCGACATGACGACGCCGTCGCCCTCGCAGGTCGGGCACTTCTTCGTGATGATCTCGCGCGGGCCGTCGGTGACGTTCTGGCGCGTCATCTCGACGAGGCCGAGCGGCGAGATCTCGACGACGTACGTCTTCGTCCGGTCGCGCTCGAGCTCGTTCCGCAGCGCCTCCTCGACCTGGGCCCGGTTCTTCGGGTTCGCCATGTCGATGAAGTCGATGACGATGATCCCGCCGATGTCGCGGAGCCGCAGCTGGCGGACGACCTCCTTGACCGCCTCGAGGTTGTTCTTCGTGATCGTGTCCTCGAGCCGTCCGCCGGAGCTCTTCGAGCGCGAGCCGACGAACCGGCCGGTGTTCACGTCGATGACGGTGAACGCCTCGGCGTAGTCGAAGATCAGATAGCCCCCCGAGGGGAGGTCGACGCGGCGCGAGAGCGTCGAGCGGATCTCCTTGTCGACGCCGAAGGCCTCGAACAGCCGCTCCTTCTCCTTGTACCGCTCGACCCGCTCGACCATGTGCGGCGAGGTCTTCTTGAGGTAGCCGACGATGCGCTTGTACGCGCGCTCGTGGTCGATGACCGCGCGCTCGAAGTCGCCCGTGAACAGGTCGCGGACGACCCGCAGCGGCAGCTCGGCCTCCTGGTAGACGAGCTCGGGTGCGTTGGCCTTCTTCGCCTGCTCCTGGATCGTCGCCCAGAGGCGCTGGAGGAAGTCGAGGTCGCGCTCGATGTCCTCGGCGGCCGCGCCCTCGGCGGCGGTGCGGACGATGACGCCGCCCTCCTTCACGTCGAGGCGCCGGAGGATGTCCTTCAGCCGCGCGCGCTCCTCGTCGGGCAGGCGGCGCGAGACGCCGAGGCCCTCGCCGGACGGGACGTAGACGACGAAGCGGCCCGGGAGCGAGATCTCGGTGGTGAGCCGCGCGCCCTTCGTCTTCATCGGATCCTTCACGGCCTGGACGAGGATCGTCTGCCCGCGCTGGATCAGGTCCTGGATGCGCTTGCCCTGCCGGGCCTTGCCCTCGAGCTCGGGGACGACGATCTCGTCGACGTAGAGGAAGCCGTTCTTCTCGAGTCCGATCTCGATGAACGCGGCCTCCATCCCGGGCAGGACGTTGTCGACCGTGCCGAGGTAGATGTTCCCGGCGATCGACCGCTTCTCGGGCCGCTCGAGGTAGACCTCGGCGACGACGCCGTCCTCGAGCACGGCGACACGCTGCTCGGAGACGTCGACCGAGACGAGCAGCTCGCGTTTCGCCTGCGGGAGCGGCGCACGCCGCGGGGGGACCCGGCGCCGCGTCTGGCGGCTGCTGCTGCGGGAACTGCGGCGCTCGGCGCCCTGGCTGCGTTCCGCGCCGCCGCCGCCGCGCGAGCTCTTGCGCTCGCCGGCCGCCTTGTCGGGCTTTGGCTTCTCGGGCTTCTCGGCGTTCGCCGCGGCGCCCGCCGCGCTCTCGGCGCTCGTGCCTGCGGTGCTCTTCTTGCGATTGCGCCCGCCGCGGCTCCCGCGGCGGCGGCGCTTCTTGGCGGCATCGCCGTCGGACGCCGGGGCGCCGTCAGACGGCCGTGGGGCCGCCTCCGGCGCGGGTGCTTCTGTGGGTACGGGAGCGGCTGCCGCAACCGGCGCCTGCTCCTGCGTGTGCTCTTGCTTCCGTCGAAACCAACGCAAAGGAAAACTCCTTGTCGTGCGCGCGCACGACGACGGGCCCGAGGGGCGGGCAGGTCGGCGCGCTGCAGATGATGTGATCGAGGACTGTCATGTGCCTCGACGCGCAGCGTAGCAGCGGTCTCGGCGTCCTCCGGGTTACGCGGCTGCCGGCCGCAGACGCGAGCGGCGCGCGCGGATGGCGCGGAGCCGCTGGTTCAGCCGGCTCCAGGCCCACGGCTCGAGCTCCGCGTACCGCGTCTCGGACTGGCCGCGCGTCGCTTCGAGGTACTCGAACCACGCATCCGCCTCCTCGATCAGCAGTAGCTCCTCGGCCTCGCGCGCGTCCCGCATCTCGGCAACCTCCGTGGGGTGACGGTGGAACCTTCAGGACCCCCACCGGACGGCGTGCCGGCGATCCCCTACTGGTGGGTGAGCCGAGCGACCAGGCGAGCGATCGACCGCCGACTCAGGACGCCGCCCCCCTCGATGTCGACGATGGATCCAGCGCCCGAAGCGGCCGGCAGCACGGTGGCCCGCAGGCGCACCGGGCCGAGCCCGCGCCTCTTCCTCACGACGAGGGACCTCGCGGCCTGGTCGGCAACCTCGATCGTCCCGACGCTCACGGCGGCCGCCTGCAGCCGCTCCCATGCGACCTCGGGGGGGATCTGCAGTTCGACTCGGTGGTGGGTCACGACCGGTGACCTCGCCGCGGCTCGTGAACGAAAGCGGGAAGCCTCATCGGTCGATCCTACGACCTATGCCGATGCCTTGCCGCCCGCCTGCGCCTCGTAGTAGCGCTTGGCAGCCTCGCCGATCGCCCTCGTGCCGCCGTAGGCGACACCGGCCTTCACCGCCCAGCCGGCGAACGGGACGAGGCCCACGGCCTGGCGCGCGAGCGTGCGCAGCGCGAAGCCCGAGCCGAGGACCGCGAGCACCTCCGGCGCCCGCTCCTGGCCCACGCCGATCCCGTGCGCGTGTGCGATCCGCAGCACCAGGCGGATCTGGTTCAACGTGATCACGGGCATGTCGGCGCCCGGCACGAACACGAGCGCGCCCACGGTCCCGTTCACGCGGGAGAACCGGTCCACGAGGTTGGCGACGACCGCGTCCCGGAGCGCCGGCACGCGGGCGGCGAGCGGCGTCCCGCCTTCGGCGAGCTTCCCCGCGACGACGCGCGCGATCTCGGCGACGTCGAAGCCCGCACCGGCCTCGGTCCGCACGACGTCCGTGGCGAGGACGTACGGCACGCGGTCGTCGAGCTCCGGGCCCGCGAGCACGGCGACGATCGGGATCCGGGCCTTGTCCGCCGCCTTGAGCGCCGCGAGGTCGTCCTCCGTCGGCGCCGCCGCCAGGACGTAGACGAGCACCGCCGCGCCGTCATGCGTCCCGACCCGCACGGCACCCGGGTCGGCGTCGCGCGCGAGGTCGCGCCGCAGCGACTCGGTCAGCGCCGCCGGCCCCGCGATCGCGAGGTGCCCCGGATCGCGCGAAGCAGACAACTCGCGCACGAGGCCGACCACCGCGCCGGGGCTGAGCTTGGCCATGTCGCCGGGACGCTACCTGGCTACCGGCGCTGCGCCATGCGTCCGCGCGCGTGGATGCCGAGCAGCAGCCCCATCGCCAGGAGGTTCGTGATCATCGACGACCCTCCGACCGAGACGAACGGCAGCGGGATCCCCGTCACCGGCGCGATGCCCATCGTCATGCCGACGTTGATGAACACCTGGAAGAGGAACGCGAACACGATCCCGCCGGCGACGAGCATCGAGAACGCATCGGGCGCGAGCGAGAGGATGCGGATCCCGCGCCAGAGCAGCAGCAGGTAGAGCAGCAGCAGCCCGGCCGCGCCGAGGAAGCCGCGCTGCTCGGCGAGCGAGGCGAAGACGAAGTCCGTCGCGTGCTCGGGCAGGTAGTCGAGGTTCGTCTGCGTGGCGCCGTCGACGCCGCGGCCCCGCAGCCCGCCCGCCCCGATCGCGGTGATCGACTGGTTGACGTTGTAGGTCGCCCCGCTCGGGTCGTGCTCGGGGTCGGCGAACGCGGTCAGGCGCTCGGTCTGGTACGGCTTGAGCACCTCGATCCCGGCCGCGGGCAGCGCCCAGAGAAGCGCGACGAGCACGAGCGCGGCGAGGCTCCCGAGGACCAACAGGTGCGGCCAGCGCGTGCCGCCGAGGAAGAGGATCGCCGCCGCGGCCGCGCAGTACACGAGCGACGTGCCGAGGTCGGGCTGCACGAACACGAGCGCGATCGGGACGAGCGCGATGCCGAGGATCCGCAGCACCGTCTTCCACCCGCCGATCGCGGGGCCCGCGTCCGCGACGAGCGCGGCGAGGACGAGCACGAAGAGCACCTTCCCGAACTCCGACGGCTGGAACTGGAAGAAGCCGACGTCGATCCAGCGCTTCGAGCCGCGCGTGAACTCGGCCGCGAGCAGCACGAGGAGCAGCAGCCCGACGAGCAGGGCGAGGACGATCCGGCGGCTCTCGCGGAGGCGCTGCGGAGGGGCCAGCATCCCGGCGACGAGCGCGAGCGCGCCCATCGCGGCGTAGACGCCCTGCCGCACGAGGTAGTAGCCCTCGTTCCCGAGGATGTCGTGGCGCGTGATCCCGCCGATCGCCCACAGGCCGTAGCCCACGAGCGCGGCGACCGCTACGACGAGGATCCAGTCGATGTTCCGGACGAAGGAGGCGGCCGCGGCGGTTCGCTCGGCGCGGCGGTAGCGCGCCGGCAGCGGGCGGGGCGTGGTGACGAGATCCATCAGTCGCTCTCCGACGGCGCGATCGCGCCGGCCGCCCGGTGGAAGTACTGCTCGAACACCTTCAGCGCCGCGGGGGCCGCCGCCGAGCCGCCGTGGCCGCCGTTCTCGATCAGCGCGCAGACCGTGATCGTCGGGTTGTCGTATGGCGCGAAGCCGCACCACCACGACTGGTCGCGGATGACGCCGTCGACGACCTTCTGCGCTGTGCCGGTCTTCCCGGCGATCTTGATCGGGTAGCTCCCGAAGACGCCGGTCGCGGTCCCGTTCACGCCGTGGGTGGCGAGGTAGAGGCCCTCGCGAACGACGTCGAGCGCGGCGGCGTCGACGTTGATCGGCTGCGGCACGGGCGCCGTGAACCGCTGCACGGGGTCGGGCGCGCCGCCGGGATGGCCGGGGCGCTCGGCCTGAATCGCGATGCGCGGCGTGACGAGCTTGCCGCCGTTCGCGATCAGCGAGTAGAAGCGCGCCATCTGCAGCGGCGTGACGAGCAGGTCCTTCTGCCCGATCGCGAGCTGGATCGAGTCGCCGGGCTTCCACACGCGGTCGAGCGGGTCCTTCGACTTCGCGTAGGCCCGCTTGCGCCACTCGGGCGTCGGGAGCAGCCCGGTCGTCTCGCCGCCGAGCTCGATCCCGGTCGGTTCGCCGAACCCGAAGCGGCGCGCCCAGTTCTGGAACGGGTGGCCGCGCTCCGGCGGCAGCTCGTAGAACTGGCGCCCGACCTCGTAGAAGTACGTGTTGCACGACGCCTCGAGCGCCTGCGGCAGCGTCATCCCGATGTTGAACGCGGTCGTCCAGTTGTCGAACGGGTACTCGACGCCGTTCTCGCCTTCGTAGATGTACGACGGCGTGCACGGGAGCGTCGAGTAGGGCGTGACCAGGTGCTCCTCCATCCCCGCAAGCGCCGTCACCGGCTTCCATGTCGAACCGGGCGGGTAGGCGCCGGCGAGCGCGCGGTTGAGGGCCGGGTAGTTGTTCTCCTCCGCCGTCGCCTGGGTCAGCCCGGCCGCCGCGAGCTTCCGCTGCTCGACGCGGCCGACGAAGACGTTCGGCTTGAAGGTCGGGTTCGAGGCGAGCGCGAGGATCTCGCCGTTGCGCGGATCCATCGCGACGATCGCGCCGCCGTTCGCCCACCACTCGTCCGTCGCATGCGCCTGCTGGATCCCGTACCGCAGGGCGCGCTCGGCCGCCTGCTGGAGGCGCACGTCGACGGTGAGTCGGAGCGCGTAGCCGGGCTGCGCCTCCTGGGCGAGCGTGCGCTCGCCGAGCGGCCGCCCGAGCGAGTCGACGCGCAGGCGCTGGGAACCCGTGCGGCCGCGCAGGAACTCGTCGTAGACCGACTCGACGCCCGCCTGGCCGACCTCGTCGCCCGGCGCGAGCCCCGGGTCGTCCGACGCCTCGAGCTGGTCGGGCGAGACCTCGCCGACGTGACCGAGCGTCTGCGCGCCGAGGGCCTTGTACGGATAGCGGCGGAGGAAGCTCGTCGCGACCTGCACGCCCGGGAACTGCTCGGGCCGCTCGGCGATGTAGAAGACGTGGTCGTCGTGGACGCCGCGCTTGACCACGATCGGCGTCAGCGGGTCGCTGCCGCGCTTCGCGATCTGGCGCTCCAGCCACCGCACCGGCACGTCGAGGACCTGTGACAGGCGCCGCAGCACGGCCGCGCGCTGCGCCTCGTCGTCCGGGAGGTCGGCGGGCCACAGCTGCACGGAGTTGCCCGCCGCGTTGTCGACGATCACGAGCCCGTTGCGGTCGATGATCGGGCCGCGGGGCGCCTGGACGCGGATCGTGCGCAGCTGGTTGTTCTGCGCCGCGTTGAGGTAGCGGTCGCCGGAGAGCACCTGTAGCGCCCACAGGCGCAGGAACAGCACCGCGAAGACGGCGAGGACGATCGTCCCGAGGATCCCGATGCGCAGCGCCAGGCCCGGCGTGAGCCGATACGGCTGCGCGACGCGCGGGTCCGGCGGGAGGAACCGACGCGACGGAGAGCGCTGCTCAGGCAAGGAGCTGCACCTCCCGCGCGCGTTCCGTCGACGGCGGCGGCCCGAGCACGCGCCGGCAGAGCGCGTACACCGGGATCGTCAGCAGCACGTTGGAGGCGACAGCCCAGAGCAGGCTCCAGCCGAGGACGCGGCCGATCCCGACCTCGTGCCCGAGCACGAAGTGAAGGACGAGCGCGCACACGGCGTACAGGACGGTCACGACGCCCACGGCGAGGAGCGGCGCGTGCGAGCGGTCGCGGCCGGTGGTCTCGCCGTAGCGCCCCGCCCAGTAGCCCGCGACGGTCAGCAGCAGCGAGGTCACGCCGAGCATCTGCAGCGTCGCGGTGTCGGCGAGCAGGCCGCCGAGGAAGCCGACGGTAGCGCCGGTCAGCGCGCCGCGGAGCAGCGCGACGGCGACGACGACCACGAGGAGCAGGTCGGGCGAGCCGCCGCGAATCTCGAAGCCGCCGAGCACCGTCACCTGCAGCACGGCCGCCACGAGGACGATCGCGCCGAGCTTCAGCGCGTCGATCGTCTCGCTCATCGCGCCCGGTCCTTCGGGACGAGCACGACGACGGCGTCGAGCGAGCCGAAGTCGACCGAGGGCCGGATCTGGATCCGCAGGTACAGGTCGGTGTCGGTGCGGCCGACGAAGGTGACGCGGCCGACGGAGATCCCGCGCGGGAACAGCGACGGCAACTGGCCGCGCTGCGAGCCCGCCGTGACGATCTCGTCGCCCTGGTGCACCTCGTACCGCTTCTCGACGCGGGAGAGCACGAGCGAGCCGCTGCCGGCGCGGCCGTTCTCGACGAGGCCCGTCGCCTCGGTCTGCAGGTCACGGGCGGAGACGCTCGTCGACTCGTCGGTGAGGAGCGTCACCTGTGCGGTGTCCGGCGTGACCGCCGTGACGCGGCCGACGAGCCCGTCCGCGTTCACGACCGGGTCGTCGACGCGGACGCCGTCGTCGCGGCCGGCGGCGATCACGACCTGCTGCACGAACAGCGTCGAGGGATGGCCGATCACCGCGGCGAACACGGGGTCGAAGTCGCCCGGATAGGTCGGGGGCGCCTTGTAGTCGAGGAACTCCCGCAGCGTCCGGTTCTCCGCGTACGCGTTGCGGAACTGCACCGCCTCCTGGCGCAGCCGCTCGTTCTCGAGGCGGAGCCGCTCGACCTCGCCCTTGGCCGAGAAGAGGTCGGCGAACCAGCCGTACGCGTCCCGGAACGGGCGCACGACGCGCTCGGCGCCGACCTGGAGGGGCCGCAGCGCGGTCGCGCCGGCGCTCTGCACGTCGTGGAGCGGGCCGCCCGGCGCCTCGCGGAACGAGATGGTGATCATCGTCAGCGAGAGCAGCACGAGCAGCCCCACGACGATGCGCCGCTTCAAAGCGGTGGCGCTGCGCGAGGGGTACCTGGATCCGGCGGGACGCTGGAATGAGCCCAGCACCGCCAGACGGGCAGTGCGGTTCCGAGGCACGAGACTGGCACAGGGTAGACGAGATTCCGGCGGGGACGGAACGCGCGCACCACCGGCAGCGTCACGCCGGCGGCGCGCGTAACCGTGAAGGCGCTAGTACCGGCGCCCGTTGCGCGAGCGGGGCCGCGCACGGGCCGAGCGGTGGATCGCCTCGAACTCCTCGAGACTCCGGCCGGACCCGACCGCGACGCATGTGAGCGGCGACTCGGCGAGGTGCACCGGCATCTGCGTCTCGCGCCGGAGGCGCTCGTCGAGGCTCGAGAGGAGGGCGCCGCCGCCGGCGAGCACGATGCCGCGGTCCATGATGTCCGCGGCCAGCTCGGGCGGGGTCTTGTCGAGCGTCGACTTGATCGCGTCGACGATCTGCGAGACGGGCTCGTCGAGCGCGCGGCGGATCTCCTCGGAGGAGAGGATGACCGTCTTCGGGAGGCCGGTGAGCATGTCCCGGCCGCGCACCTCGGCGTGCACCTCCTCCTTCATGTCGTAGGCGCTGCCGATCTCGAGCTTGACCTCCTCGGCCGTCTGCTGGCCGATCAGGAGCTTGTACTCGCGCTTGATGTGGTTGACGATCGCCTCGTCCATCTCGTCGCCGCCGACGCGCAGCGACTGCGAGACGACGATCCCGCCGAGCGAGATCACGGCGACCTCGGTGGTGCCGCCGCCGATGTCCACGATCATGTTCCCGGTCGGCTCGGCCACGGGCAGACCGGCGCCGATCGCGGCGGCCATCGGCTCTTCGATGAGGTACGCCTGGCGCGCCCCGGCGGAGAGCGTCGCCTCCTCGACCGCGCGCTTCTCCACGCCCGTCACGCCCGAGGGGACGCAGACGACGACGCGCGGGTGCGCGAAGCGGTGCTGGTGGACCTTCTGGATGAAGTGCCGGAGCATCTGCTCGGTGACGTCGAAGTCGGCGATGACGCCGTCCTTCAGCGGGCGAATCGCCTGGATCGTCCCCGGGGTGCGGCCGAGCATCCGCTTCGCCTCGACCCCGACCGCGTGCACCTCACCCGTGCGCTGGTCGATCGCGACGACACTGGGCTCGGACAGGACGATGCCGCGCCCGCGCACGTAGACGAGCGTGTTGGCGGTGCCGAGGTCCACGGCCATGTCGCGGCCGCCGAAGCCGGTCAGAGAGGAGAAGACGCCCACGGGCTGGTCGAGTCTAGCCTGCGCCTAGCCGAAACCGTAGGTGCCGCCGAAGCGCTCGGCCAGCAGGCGGACGAGGAGCGCGGCCGGGAGCCCGACGACGTTCAGGTAGTCGCCGTCGACGCGCTCGACGAGGCTCGCGCCGACGCCCTGGATCGCGTACGCGCCGGCCCGGCCCTCCCACTCCCGCGTCGCGAGGTAGGCGGCGAGGTCGCGCGGCGTGAGCGGACGGAAGGTCACGCGCGTCACCTCCGGCTCCACGTGCTCCCACCCGGGCGTGAGCAGGCAGAGGCCCGAGACCACGAGGTGGGTCCGGCCCGCGAGCCGCTCGAGCATCCGCTCCGCGTCGCCCTCGCCCTCCGGCTTGCCGAAGACGTCGCCGTCGAGTGCCACGGCCGTGTCGACGCCGAGAACCGGCCGGTCGCCCGCCTCCGATGCGACGGAGCGCGCCTTGCCGCGCGCGTGGAGCTGCACGAGCTCGTGTGCGTCGGCGCCGGGCGGGTCGTGCTCCTCGTAGAAGGGCGCGACCACGTCGAACGGGATCCCCAGTTGCTCGAGGATCGCGCGGCGCTGCGGCGAGGTCGAGGCGAGGAGCAGCGGAGGCGCGGGCGGCGCGGACACGGTCAGGCCCGCTTCCGCGCCTTCCAGATCTCCTCGATCGGCCACTTCGTCGCCCACTCGTCGTTCGCCCACGGGTACCGCGACGTCGCGCCCTCGGGGCGGTAGACCTCGACGTAGTCCTCGACCTCGAAGCCGTTGGCGCGGAGCAGCCGGACCATGTCGCCGAACCCGAGATGGAAGCTCACGCCCTCGTCCTCGGCGGGCCAGTCGATCCGATGGAGCCCGCGGTACGGACGGGCCAGCGTGACGTCGATCCGCTCCTCGTCCGGAGAGCAGAGGATCGAGAGGCTCGAGTTGGCGAGGAAGATCAGCCGCCCGCCCGGGCGCAGCAGCCGCGCCGCCTCCGGGATCCAGCGGTACGGATCGCACCAGATCGAGGCGCCGTACTCCGAGAACGCGAGGTCGAAGGCCGCGTCGGGGAGCGGCACGTCCTCGGCGCTCGCCTCGACGAGCGGGAACTCGAGCCCGTGCTCGCGCTGAAGCCGCCGCGCCGTCTCGAGCTGGGCCGGAGTGACGTCGATCCCGACCGGCCGGGCGCCGCGGCGCGCGAACCAGGCGGAGAAGTAGGCCGTGCCGCACCCGAGCTCGACGACGTCCGCGCCGTCCAGCTCGACGTCGGCGAGCGCCCCGAGATCGGCCTCCTTGACGCCGTAGATGCCCCAGTCGATCTCGTCGCTGGCCCAGGCGCGCTCGCCGGAGGCGACGTAGTCCGCGGCCTCGCGCGTCCAGAGCTCGCGGTTGCGCTCCGCGTGGCTGCTGAGCTCAGACGAGCCCATCGGGGAAGAACAGCGCGAGCTCGCGCTTCGCGCTGGCCTTCGAGTCCGAGCCGTGCACCACGTTGAACGAGAGCTCGGTGGCGTAGTCGCCGCGGATCGTCCCGGGCGCCGAGTCGAGCGGGTTCGTCGCGCCCATCATCGTGCGGACGACCGAGATCGCCGACTCGCCCTCGATCGCGAGCGCCATCGTCGGGCCCGAGGTGATGAACGAGACGAGGTCGCCGTAGAAGGGCTTCCCCTTGTGCTCGGCGTAGTGCTGGCCGGCGAGCTGACGCGAGATCTTCAGCAACCTCGCACCCCGGAGGGTGAGGCCGCGGCGCTCGAAGCGCGCGATGAGCTCGCCGCAGATCCCGCGGCGGACGGCGTCGGGCTTCAGCAGGACGAGGGTGCGCTCGGTGGCCATGCGGCCGCCGATCGTACCGGCATCACTGAGCGGCGCGGCGGTCCCGCCGTTGCGGGCGCTGAGCCTGAGCCGCCGGCGGCCGCTGGGCCTCCGGCTCCCACGCGTCGACGCGGATCGCCGTGGGTGTGTCGACGGGCGTCTCGCAGTACGGGCACACCTGCCACAGCGCCTCGAGCGGCGCCTTGCAGGTGACGCAGGCCTGCTTCAGCTTCGTCGTGCAGACGGGGCACACGAGGTACGTCGCCTCGACCTCGGCGCGGCAGACCGGGCAGTGCAGGTCGCGCCGCGCGAGCCGCTCCTCCATCGCCTTGATCTCGAGCTCGCGCTCGCGCACCTCCTCGAGGTACTCCGGCGGGCGGAAGAACATGTAGATGACCGGCCCGAGGAACGGCGGCACGATCCCGAGCACGACCGCCATCGCGATCATCCACGGGTCCTCGATCCGGCGGCGCGCGTCCTTGTAGACCCAGTAGGCGGTCGCGGCCCAGAACACGACGACGAAGAACAGCGTCAGGTTCCGGACGAGCAGCCACGTGCCCGAGTCGAAGAAGTCGTTCACGTCGCCGAAGAGGGAGTCGTCGGCCGCGAGGAGGGGGCTCATAGCAGCAGTTTTCCGATCAGGTAACCCGCGGCGAAGGACACGGCGACGATCGCCAGGACCAGGAACGTTGCGAATGCGAAGACGCTGAGGCGTTCACCGACCTTCGTCATGGTACTGCCGACTCCTCTCGGGCGAGGTCCGCGAGGAGGTAGAGCGAGCCGGTGACGAGCACGCGGCGGTCGAGGACGCGTGCGCGGGCGAGCGCGGCGGCCGGGCCGGGCACGGCCTCGACCCTGGGGAAGTGGCGGCGCGCGGCCTCGGCGAGCTCGTCGGCGGCGAGCGCGCGCGGGTTCTCCGACGCGGTCGCGACGAACGTGTCACCGAGCCGAGCCAGCTCGTGGAGGATCGCGTCGGCGTCCTTGTCGCGAAGGATCGACGCGACCACGACGTAGGGGCCGTCCGGCTCGAGCCGGTCGGCGAGCCAGCGGGCGCCGGCGGGGTTGTGCGCGCCGTCGCGCACCTCGTCGCCGCGCCGCTCGAGCCGGCCGGCGAGCATCGGCGCCGCGACGGACGGCGGCTCGTGGCCGAGGAAGGCGGCCGCGGCCTCGCGGGCGCCGCCGATGAGGACGTCGGCGCCGGATGGGACGAGCGCGCGATGCCGGTCGTCCGGGAGCACGACCGTCCCCGCCGCCTGCGCGACTGCGAGCTTCTCGCGCGCGATCTGCTCCTCGGTGTCCCCGAGCACCTCGGTGTGCTCGAGGGACACGTTGGTCAGGAGGACGACCTCGGCGTCGAGGACGTTCGTCGCGTCGAGCCGGCCCCCGAGCCCCGCCTCGACGGCGGCGGCCTCCACCCCGGCCTCCGCGAACGCGGCGAACGCGGCCGCCGTCAGCACCTCGAACTGCGTCGCCCCGACCTCGACGGCCGCCGTCTGCACTCGGGCCACGGCTCGCTCGAAGTCGGCCTCGTCTCCGTCGATGCGGATCCGCTCGCTCCACCCACGGACGTGCGGCGAGAGGTACGCCCCGGTGCGAAGGCCGTCGGCGAGCAGGTGGGCCTCGATCGTCCGCGTCGCCGTGGACTTCCCGTTCGTGCCGACGACGTGGACGGCCCGGAAGGTGCGCTGCGGGTCGTCGAGCGCCGCCAGCAGCGCGTGCATCCGGTCGAGCCCGAACTCCTCCGGCCAGGGGGAGAGCGCCGCGACCCACGCGGTCGCCGTCGCCCCCGCGGTCTCAGCCAAGCGCGTCGAGCTCGCGCCGGTAGCGCTCGAGCTTCCCGCGCTCCGCCTCGACGACCTCCGCGGGCGCGTTGGCGACGAAGCGGTCGTTCGCGAGCATCTTCTCGGCGCGGGCGATCTCGTTGCGGAGGCGGTCGCGCTCGGCGTCGACGTTGCCGTTCACCTTCACCCGGTCGGGACGGACGACCGCGTCGAAGATCCGGCGGTCGTCGCCGTCGAGGTCGACGAGGACGCCGCTGCGGCGGAAGGTGGCGGCCGCCTCCTGCGCGCGCACGAGCGCGTCCGCGTCGCCCGCGAATCGGTCATCCGGCTCGGGCCACGGCGAGACGATCAGGCGCTCCCTGCGGGCCGGGAGGTTGCTCCAGAGCTCCTCGGTCACGTGCGGCATCACCGGGTGGAGAAGCGCCAGCAGGCGCTCGAGCGCGACGAGCGCGGTCGCGACGGCGTCGGCGTCGTCCTCGCGCAGCCGCGGCTTGATCGCCTCGGCGTACCAGTCGCAGAAGTCGTCGAAGGTCAGGTGGTAGAGCGCCTGCACGGCCGGCGAGAACTCGAACGCCGCCCAGTGCTGCTCCACCTCGGCGCGGACGGCGTCGATGCGGGCGAGGATCCACCGCTCCTCGAGGTCGCGCGGCCGCAGCTCGGGGGTGGCGCCCTCCGCGTGCGAGAGCACGAGCCGCGCCACGTTCCACAGCTTGTTCGCGAGCTTGCGCCCCTCCTCGATCGCGCCCTCGGAGAAGCGCACGTCCTGCGTCGACGAGATCTTCAGCAGGCCGTAGCGCGTCGCGTCGGCGCCGTGCGCGTCGATCACGTCGAGCGGGTCGATGCCGGTGCCGAGGCTCTTCGACATCCGCCGCCCGTCCGGCGCGAGGATGGTCGACGTGATGATCACGTCGTGGAACGGGAGGTCGCCCATGAGCTCGAGCCCCGACCAGATCATGCGGTTCTCCCAGAGGCGGATGATCTCGCGCGCGGTGACGTTGACGTCGCCCGGGTAGTAGCGGCCGAGCTCCGGCGTGTCCTCGGGCCAGCCGAGCGTCGCGAACGGCCAGAGCGCCGAGGAGAACCAGGTGTCGAGCACGTCCGGGTCGCGCTCGATCTCGGTCGAGCCGCACTCGGCGCAGGCATCGGGCGGCGGCCAGGCGCAGGTGACGTGGCCGTCCGGGCAGTACCAGAGCGGGAGCTGGTGGCCCCACCAGAGCTGGCGCGAGACGTTCCAGTCCGGGATCTCCTCGAACGAGCGGATCGCGAACTGGTGCTGCGACTCGGGGTGGAAGCGGACGCGGCGCTCCCGCAGGGCTGCGAGCGCCGGCTTGCGCGGCTCGTCCATGGCGACCCACCACTGGAGCGAGACGAGCGGCTCGATCCGCGTGTGGCAGCGCTCGCACGTGCCGACCGCGTGCCGGTAGTGCTCGCGCTTCTCCAGGCGGTCGTGCTCCTTCAGCCACGCGACCACGGCCTCGTCGGCCTCCTGCTGCGTCGTGCCCACGAGGTCGCCGGCCCCCTCGTTCATGCGCCCGTCGAGGCCGATCACGGTGAGCGTCGGCAGCCCGTGGTCGCGCCCGATCTCGAAGTCCGTCGGGTCATGGCCGGGCGTGATCTTCAGCGCGCCCGTCCCGAACGCGGGGTCGACGCGCTCGTCGGCGATGACCGGCACGGCGCGCTCGGTGTACGGGACGACGACCTGCTTCCCGATCGCGTCCCGGTAGCGCTCGTCGCCGGGGTGCACTGCCACGGCGACGTCGGCGAGGATCGTCGCCGGCCGCACGGTCGCGATCGTGACGTGGCCGGAGCCGTCCGTGAACGGGTAGCGCGCGTACGTGAGCGTGTCGTCCATCTCCTCGTGGACGACCTCGAGGTCGGAGATCGCGGTCTCGTGGAAGGGGCACCAGTTGACGATCCGGTTCGCGCGGTAGACCCAGCCGCGGTCCCACAGGTGGACGAAGAACCGCATCACGGCCTCGATGTAGGCGTCGTCCATCGTGAACCGCTCGCGGTCGTACGCGAGCGACGCGCCGAGGCGGCGGTACTGGCCCATGATCGTGCGGCCGGTGCGCTCGAGGTGCTCCCAGACCCGCGCGACGAACGCTTCGCGGCCGAGCTCCTTGCGCGACGTCCCCTCGCGCGCGAGCTCCTTCTCCATGACGTTCTGCGTCGAGATCCCCGCGTGGTCGTAGCCGGGCTGCCAGAGCGTGTCGAAGCCCCGCATCCGGTGCCAGCGGATGAGCACGTCCTGGATCGAGCCGTTGAGCGCGTGGCCCATGTGGAGCGCGCCGGTGACGTTCGGCGGCGGGACCGCGATCACGAACGTGCCGTCGCGCCTTGCCCCGGCGCCGGCGCGGTAGAGGCCCTCCTCCTCCCACGTGCGCTGCCAGCGCTCCTCCACGCCTCTCGGCTCGTACCGTGCATCCATGGGACGGCCATTCTACGGCGGCGTTGTTTCCGACCCGCGCCTCGTGGATACTCACACCCGTCCACCCGCAGGAGGTTCCGTGCGTCTCAGGCTCGCACTGCTGCTCGGCTCGTCGATCGGGCTCGCGCTCGTCGCCGCCGGCATTAAGGCCGGCAAGTTCGTCGTCGAGGCGCTCTAGGCCGCTACGCCGACTCGGCGGCGGGCTGCTCGAACTCGAGCTCGTTGCCGGCGCTCGTCACGAGCGTCGGCCGCATGCCCTTGGAGATCGTCTCGCGCGTGATCACGCACTTCGAGACGTCCTTGCGCGAGGGCAGCTCGAACATCACGTCGAGGAGGGCGGCCTCGATGATCGACCGCAGGCCGCGTGCGCCGGTCTCGCGCTCGAGCGCCTTGTCGGCGATCTCCCACAGCCCGTCCTCGGTGAAGACGAGCTCGATCGAGTCGTAGCCGAAGAAGCGCTGGTACTGCTTCGTGAGCGCGTTCTTCGGCTCGACGAGGATCTGGACGAGGTCCTCCTTCGAGAGCTGGTGGACCGCGGAGACGACCGGCAGGCGGCCGATGAACTCCGGGATGAGGCCGAAGTGGAGGAGATCCTCCGGCATCACCTGCGCGAGCATCTCGGACGACTCGACCGAGTGCTTGGAGCGCACGTCGGCGCCGAAGCCGACGGAGTTCTTCCCGATCCGCTTCGCGATGATCTTGTCGAGCCCTGCGAACGCACCGCCGCAGATGAACAGGATGTTCGTCGTGTCGATCGAGAGGAACTCCTGGTGCGGGTGCTTCCGCCCGCCCTGCGGCGGCACCGATGCCACCGTCCCCTCGAGGATCTTCAGCAGCGCCTGCTGCACGCCCTCGCCCGAGACGTCGCGCGTGATCGACGGGTTGTCCGCCTTCCGCGCGATCTTGTCGACCTCGTCGATGTAGATGATCCCGGTCTCGGCCTTCTTGATGTCGAAGTCGGCGGCCTGGATGAGCTTCAGGAGGATGTTCTCGACGTCCTCGCCGACGTAGCCGGCCTCGGTCAGCGCGGTGGCGTCGGCGATCGCGAACGGGACGTTGAGGATCCGCGCGAGCGTCTGCGCGAGCAATGTCTTGCCGCAGCCTGTCGGCCCGAGCAGGAGGATGTTGGACTTCTGGAGCTCGACCTCCTCGTCGTCCTGCCCCATCTGCACGCGCTTGTAGTGGTTGTAGACCGCCACCGACAGCGTGCGCTTCGCCTCCTCCTGGGAGACGACGTAGTCGTTGAGGACGGCGTAGATGTCCCTCGGGCGCGGTAGCGAGTCGAGGTCGAGCGTCGCGGGAGCGGTGAGCTCCTCGTCGATGATCTCGTTGCAGAGATCGATGCACTCGTCGCAGATGTAGACGCCGGGGCCGGCGATCAGCTTCTTGACCTGCCGTTGGCTCTTTCCACAAAAGGAGCAGAGAAGCTGCTCGTTGCCGTCACTCGCGCGCGCCACGTCTCTCCTTTTACCCCGAAATCGCTGCGCCGCCTACCCCTTGGCGGTGCTCGATGACGTTGTCGATGATCCCGTAGTCGCGGGCCTCCTGCGCCGTCATGAAGTAGTCGCGCTCCATGTCCTTCGCCACTTCCTCGACCGGCTTGCCGCTGTGGTTGGCGATGATCTCCTCCAGTCGGCGCTTCAGGTTCAGTGTCTCACGCGCGGCGATCTCGATGTCGGTCGCCTGACCCTGGAAGCCGCCGGAGACCTGGTGGATGAGGATCTTCGAGTTCGGCGTCGCCATCCGCTTTCCCGCCGCGCCCGCCGCGAGCAGCAGCGCGCCCATCGACATCGCGATCCCGACGCAGATCGTCTGCACGTCCGGACGGATGTACTGCATGGTGTCGTAGATAGCCAGGCCCGCGTAGACCGAACCGCCCGGCGAGTTGATGTAGATCGAGATGTCCTTGTCGGGGTCCTCGGACTCGAGGTGCAGCAGCTGCGCGATGATCAGGTTCGCGATCTGGTCGTCGACGGGCGTCCCCAGGAACACGATGCGCTCGTTGAGCAGCCGCGAGTAGATGTCGAACGAGCGCTCGCCGCGCGAGGTCTGCTCGATCACCATCGGGATCAGCGGGCTGTTACGAGGGGTGAAGCGGGCTTCCATCAACTCTCCTTGCCTCCGGGGGTCCACAGTTTCGTCTCGGTCTGGGGCTTTTCCTTGTCCGGCGTCCAGATCGCCTCGCGTGCCTCGGCGACCTCCATCGGAATCGGCTTGACCTCGGTTGCAAGCCGGTCGAGCGTGTCCCGCAGGCGCAGGTCCTCGCGGAGACGCTCGAAGCCGCCCGTATGGCGGAGCTCGGAGAGCACGGCGTCGACGTCCTCGTCGGCCGCTTCGGCCTGCTCGCGCACGAGCTCCTCGACCTGCTCGTCGGTCACGTCGATGCCGAGCCGCTCGGCCGCGGCCTCGAGCACGAGCTCGCGCGCGACCGACTGCCGCGCCTCCTCGCGCATCCGCGCCACGAGCGCCTCGGGCTCGGTGTTGGTCATCGCGAGATAGGTGTCGAACGGCACGCCACGCCGCTCGACCGAGCGGACGAGCCCGTTGACGAGCTCCCGGGTCCGTGCCTCCACGAGCGGTCCGGCCGGGCTCAGGTTCGACGCGGCGACGAGCGCATCGGCGACGGAGCCGCGGAACTGCGCCTCGATCTCGTCCTCGATCTGCCCGAGCAGGCGCCCCTCGATGTCGCCGCGCAGGTCGGCGAGCGTGTCGAACTCGGAGGCGGAGCGCGCGAGCTCGTCGTCGAGCTCCGGCAGCACCTTCTCCTTGATCTCCCGGACGGTCACGTCGACGCTCGAGCTCGCGTCGTCGGCGAGCTCGAACGCGATCGACCTCGACTCGCCGACGCTCATCCCGACGAGCCCCTGCTCGACCTCCTCGACGAGGCGGTTGCCGCCGAGCTCGACGACGTAGTCGCGCTGCGTCTCGCCCTGCTCGTTGACGAGGTCGACGACCACCGTGTCGCCGGCCTGCACCGGCCGACCCTCGACCGGCGCGAGCTCCGCGACCGCGCTGCGGAGGACGTCGAGCTCCGCGTCGACGAGCTCCTGCGGCACCGTCGCGTCCGGCTTGCCCACCTCGAGCTGCGACCAGTCCGGGAGGTCCGGCTTCGGCTGCACGTCGAACTCCGCGGTGAAGCGCCAGTCCCCGTCGTCCGAGGCGGGCAGCTCGTAGTCGTAGCTCGGCTGCGAGACGGGCCGCAGCCGCGTCCGGGCGGCGGCGTTCCAGAACCAGCCGCCGATGTGGCTCTCGACGGCCTCCGTCATCACGCGGTCCGAGCCGACGCGCTGGAGCAGCACCTGCTTCGGCACCTTGCCCTGCCGGAAGCCTGGGATCTTGACCGTCTGGGACAGGTCGGATGTCGCGTGCTCGACCGCGTGCTTCACGTCGTGGCCGGGAACGTCGACCGTCAGGCGGACACGGTTGTCGCCGACCTCCTCGATCGCGGGCGTCTGCACTTGCCCGTTGTACCAGACCCAACGTTCGTGACGCGCCGGGCGAAGATGCCCCGTTCGAGGGATCCCCGGCGGGCCTGCGCGGCGGGACGATCAGAGGCCACGACCCGACAACCCTGTGCGTCTGCGGCTACCCGACCCCTCCTCCGCCCGCCGTCTCGCGGCGTTCTTGCGCAGCCTCGGAATCGAGACCACCGAGCCCGCCCCCGACCTGCTCGCGGTCGGCGAGGACGTCGACCCCGGCGAGCTCGCGATCTACCTCCGCGTCTGGGACGTCCTCCACCCGGAGGCCGCGGCCAGCCTCGAGGAATGAGCCCGCAGGCACCCCGGTTCCGGCCGCGTCGGGCGGTGCGCCCCTCGGGCTAGGCGTCGTCCGGATCGGGCAGCGGGTGCGCGGCGAGCCGGGCCGCGGCCGCTTCCCTTCTCTGCTCCTCCTCCGCGGCGAGCTCCTCGTACCGCGTCTGCTCGGTGGCGAACGACTCCTGGTGTCGATCGTGCTGGTCGGTCATGGCCGCCCGCTTCCCCGCCGCTCTATCCTCCAATCCTCGCGGGCGTGGCGGAACTGGCAGACGCGACGGGTTTAGGTCCCGTTGGGCGCAAGCCCTTGGAGGTTCGACTCCTCTCGCCCGCATACGATGCGCCGGTGAGCGAGTTCCGCTTCGTCCACCGCGAGCGGGTGCGGTTCCGGGACTGCGACCCGATGGGCCACGTGAACAACGCCGTCTACTCGACCTACCTCGAGCAGGCGCGGATCGGCGTCCTCGGCGGCCTCTCGGAGTTCATCCTCGCACGCGTGGAGATCGACTTCCGCGCCGAGCTGCGGGCGGGGGAGGAGATCGAGGTGCGCACCCGCTGCGGTCGCGTGGGGACGAAGAGCTTCGACCTCGAGCACGAGCTCCGGACCGACGGCCGCGTCGTCGCGGAGGCCCGGAGCGTCCTCGTCGCGTACGACTACGAGCAGGGCCGCAGCGTCGAGGTGTCGGACGCCGTCAAGGAGCGACTGCTGGCTCCGGCTCCGGCGCCGGCCCGCTAGCCACGGCCGCGTCGCTGCGCATTGCGGCCCGGCTCCCGTCCGACGGAACCCGGCAACCCAAAACTGGTGTAGGCGCTACGTGGCTACGCGAAGGCTCGCCCTTAGCGACCCCAGGGATTCTTGCCGGCGTCGAATGTCCGTCGCGCGCTCGCGGCGTACACCTCGATCTCCCGGATCAGCTCCTCGCGGGTCATTTCGCTGACTGGCTTGGTCCCCGCACGACCTCTATGTCACGTCGTCAGGCTCGTCCCGGATCCTCGCGCAGCCTCTGCCGTTCTGTCGACGAGCGCGTCCCAGAGCGACTCCTCCGTGGGATCGCCGTCGCCCGACCAGCCGTAACCTTCGACGGCGAACTGGAGGATCTCGGGGTGATACTCGAACGCATCGTCCAGGATGCGGTGGAGCACCTTCAGCCGGGTGTCGGCGGTGACGAGCACGGCCACACGGATCACCTTGGTGTTGTGCGTGTCTGTCATCGGAGCCTGGGACGGGGTACCAGTGGTCCAAACGGGACCAGTTGAAGGTCAGGTGCGCGGAGGCTTGGTGACGCCCCGGCGTTACGGTTTCGTTCCCCACGGACGAAACCGACCTGCAGCGTGTCTTTTATGTCGGGCGACCTACTCAAGTTGCTCTCGCCAGTCGTTGGGGTCGGGCTCATTCCCCGAGCATCTGGTACGTGTCCCCGTTGACGACGACCTCCGCAGTGGCCGACGGCTGACCGCTCAGGGTATGACGGACCGCGTCGAGCGTGCTGACAAGGAAGTCTTTGGTCTGAAGGTCGTCGATCGAGATTTCCCACGAATGACCGTCCTGGCTGACCTCGACTGGCGCCCGCCCTGCGAGCTCGTCCGCAAGAGCGACCGCGTGGCGTTCCTCGAGAAACCTGATCCGCAGTGGCTCCGCCATCCTTCCTCCCTGCTAACGTACGACGACCAGTCCGCGATACTCAAAGCACATCAAAACAATCACGACAGATAAAATACGACATCTATAGCGTCTATGTCAAGTCCTGACGAGCGCCCCTGGCGCTTCCTCACCAACCACACGCAGGTGCTCATCTGCATCGCCCGCGCGCCCGACGTCAGGCTTCGCGACGTTGCCGAGCAGGTCGGGATCACCGAGCGAGCCGCACAACGCATCCTCGCCGACCTGGTCGAGGCGGGATACGTCGAGCGCAAGCGCCACGGTCGCCGCAACAGCTACCGCATCAACGAGGAGTTGCACATGCGCCACCCGGCCCAGGAGGACATCGAAATCCGGGCCCTCCTCGACCTCACCCACATCGCCGACGAGCCGCAGCCCTAGGCGCTGCCAGAAAGCCCGTCCAGACGGACCTCACCTCGCGTGCCGAGCCGACGCCAAGCGCCGAGCGGTCGACGACCTCGCGCTGAGGGCAGCACCGGGGACAGCACGCTTTCGCAAGAACCGCAGAGATCGCACCAACTGCGACAAGCGATTTGGCTCAACCACGCGGTTTGCGCATGGTTGCGAGTACCTTTATGGCCCCGGGAGGAATCGAACCTCCGCGCGCAGATTCGAAGTCTGCCGCTCTATCCGCTGAGCTACGGGGCCGAGGCCACAGTGTGCCCTAGAACCCGTCGTGCGCCTTGGCTGTCAGCCAGACGCCGAGCGCCGGCAGCGCGAGCGTGACGGCGAAGTTCAGCCACCCCACTCGCACGAGCCACGGGCGTACGGTCTGAGGCGCGCCGGCCCGCACCTGGTCCTGCAGCCGCGGCCCGAGGACGTAGTCGTGCAGGTACGAGCCGACGAGGAGGTACACGAGCAGGACGATCTTCGCGAGCACGACCCGGCCGAACGACGTGTCGAGGAGCGTGCCGCCGCTGAAGGCGAAGTGCTCGCGCGCGAGGACGAGTCCGGTCACGCCCGCGACCGCGAGGCTCCCCCACCCGAGTGGGCGCCAGCGGCGACCGAGCGTGCGAAAGAGGTCCGGCCGCAGCTCCACCGGGGCCTTGCGGATCGTCGGCACGCCGGCGAAGACGAGCGCGATCGTCCCGCCCACCCAGACGGCGGCGGCGAGGACATGGAAGAGGAGCGCGGCGAAGTGCACGGGCCGCGCGCCAGTCTCGCAGCGCGCGACCCGAACGCGTGCCGCTAGCGCTTACGGACCTGTACGACGTCGTACCGCGCCGTCGCGCCCGTCGTGCCGAAGCGTGCGTTCACGGCGTAGAGCCTCCGCCCGTAGTCGTCGACCGTGGTCGGGACGTCGAAGTCCTTGTCGGTGATGAACCCCGTCACGCGCCCCGCCGTCAGCGGCCCGTTCAACAAGACGCGGGCGATGCGGTTGTTCCGGTTCTGGACGACGTAGAGCGTCTGCCCGCTCAGGAGGATGCCGTCGCCGTTCACGAGCGTCGTCCCGCCGAGCGCGATCTCACGGGTCACCCCGGCGAACGTCGACGTGAAGAGCTTGCCGGTGTTGCTCTGGACGAGGATCAGCCGGCTCACGGTGGCGTCGATCCCGTTGACGTTGAACCCGGCGACGTAGCGGAGGTCGCCCGTCAGGCGGATCGTCTCCACCTCGGGCCCGGGCCGCCCGGTCGCGGCGAGCTGGACGCGGTACAGGACGGGGTTCACGAGTCGGTGAACCAGGCCGCGTTGCCGGCGACCACGACGTCGTTCACGAACGTGTTCCCGGTGGTCAGCGTGTACGTCACGACGGGCGCGCCGGTGCGCGCGTTGTAGACGAACGCCTTCCCCGTCTCCCCGCCGGCCACGAAGATCAGCCCGCGCCGCACCTCGACGCCGATCGCCGCGCGTCCCTCGCCGCCGCGGACGAGGACGGCCCCGCGACCGGTGCGCAGGCTGCCGCGGTAGACCGCACCTGTCGGGATCGAGCCGACGTAGAACGTCTCCCCCGAGGTGGCGATGCCCTCGGGCTGGAAGCCGTTGGGCAGCCGGATCGTCTCCGGCCAGACCGTGCCTGCCGCGCCGGCGCCTCCGACGGCGACCGCGAGCGCGGCGGCGAGTGCGATCAGGATCCGTGTCATTCGGTACCTCCCCCTCGGTCTCCGAGTGAACCCGCCTCCGTTCCCCGAGGATACGCGCCCGGGACGCGCGCGGTTCGGCGGCTACACTTGGCCCGCGCGCGGTGGCGGTAGCTCAGTTGGTAGAGCCCCGGGTTGTGGTCCCGGTGGTCGGGGGTTCGAGTCCCCTCCGCCACCCTCTTCGCCGCCGCCGGGAAACCTCGCGCCGCTGGAGTACCCTCCGGCGCGGGCGCCCGTAGCTCAGTGGACAGAGCAGCGGCCTTCTAAGCCGTTGGTCGGAGGTTCGAATCCTCCCGGGCGCGTACGCCCGACCGAGATTCAACGGGCGCGAGCCCGGGAACGCGGGACGAGGCAGCGGAGAAGGGAGCTATCCCCATGAACACGCCCGAGATCGTGTCGCCCGAGGAATGGGCGGCTGCGCGCCGGCACCTGCTGGTGAAGGAGAAGGCACTGACCCGCGCCCGTGACGCGGTCGCCGCGGAGCGGCGGCGAATGCCGTGGCTCGCGGTGGAGAAGACGTATGAGTTCGAGGGGCCGGAGGGCAAGAGAAGCCTGCTCGACCTGTTCGAGGGCCGCCGTCAGCTGATCGTCTATCGCGCCTTCCTCGAGCCCGGCGTGAACGGCTGGCCCGAGCACGCGTGCATCGGCTGCTCGATGGTGGCGGACCAGGTCGCCCCCGTCGCCCACCTGAACGTCCGCGACACGACACTCGCGTTCGTCTCGCGGGCGCCGCAGACGGACATCGAGCGCGTGAAGGCGCGGATGGGCTGGGAGATGCCGTGGTACACGCTGACGGACGACTTCGACGCCGACTTCGGAGTGGACGAGTGGCATGGCACGAACGCGTTCATCCGCCACGACGGCGACAACGTGTTCCGCACCTACTTCATCGACGCCCGCGGCGACGAGGCGCTCGGGACCACCTGGAGCTACCTCGACATGACCGCGCTCGGGCGCCAGGAGACGTGGGAGGACTCGCCGGCGGGCTATCCGCAGACGCCGCCGTACGAGTGGTGGATCTGGCACGACGAGCCGAAGGAGGCCGCAGCGGCCTCCTGAGCCGGGGCCTCGGCGCACCGAGGCCCCGCAGCGAACGGCGGCTCAGGCGACGGCGAGGTCGCGGCGGCCGCGGACGAGGAGGAGCAGCCCGGCGACGAGCAGCCAGGCGACGTAGGCGAACAGCCCGACGCCCATCACCGAGAGGAACGCGAGCAACCCGAGCACGAGGCTGACCCAGGCGACCCACGCCGGCACCCACCGGTCGCGCAGCGCGGCGATCGACACGGCCACGATCGCCACCCCGACGCCGACGCCGCCGATCCCCATGAGGATCCAGCCGAAGTCGTCGAGCAGGAGGTACGTCGACGCGTTCTCGACGGTGAGGCTCTCGTCGAGGAGGGGCGCGTTCCAGATCGTGATCGCGGTCGCGAACAGCGCGATGAAGACACCGCCGCCCACCAGCGTGAGCGCGCGTAGCACGGTGTCCGTCGGCCGCATCCGCGCCACGAGCCCCGCGAGCGTCCAGCCGATGAGGATCGGCGTCGCGATCGCGAGGATCTGCATGAAGATCAGGTTCGTCTCGTTCGACTCCGCATGCGCCACGATCGACTGCGCCGTCTCGTCGTAGTCGTTGCTCGTGAAGAACCCGACGAGCAGCCAGACGGCGAAGACGATCCCGCCCAGCGGGGAGAACCGCTCCAGCCATCCGGCTCGCCGTGGAGCCCCTTCGTTCACGTCCACAGATCGCTCCTCTCGTTGAGAAGCCGCGTCCCTGCGACGCGGCCGCGCGATCCTAGGACGGGTGCCGGACGCGAGCTACTGGCCCGACGGCTAGATCGTCTCGAGCCCCGGTGGCGGATCGGCCGGGTGGACGACCGTCAGCCGCTCGCGCCGGTATTCGAGCCACTCCTGCAGGAGCACCTGGATCGAGCCGGCGACGGGGATCGCCGCGAGGGCGCCGATGATCCCTGCGAGCGACGCCCCGATGAGGACGGCGACAAGGATCGCGAGCGGCGAAAGCTCGACCGTGCGCGAGTAGACGAGCGGGTAGAGCACGTGGTTCTCGACCTGCTGGTAGACGATGAAGATGACGAGGACCGTGACGCCGATCACCCAGCCGCGGTCGACGAACGCGACGAGCGTGACCACGATCGTCCCGAGCGTGGCGCCGGCGAGCGGGATGAGATCGAGCAGCGCGACGAGCAGCGCGAGCGCGATCGCGTAGGAGATGCCCAACACCGAGAGGACGACCCCGGCCGTGATCCCTGCGATGAGCGCGATCAGCAGCGCGCCGCTGACGTAGCCGCCGACGGTCGTGTTGACCCGATTGCCGATCCGCCGCCAGCGCTGCTCCGACTCCGGCGGGAGCTGGTCGAAGATCCGTTCGACCCACTTCGGCCCCTCGAGCAGCATGAACACGACGAGGACGAAGATCGTGATCGCCCCGACGACGACCGTGACCACGCCGCGCGCGACACCGACGGCCGTGCCCGAATAGCCGACGATCCGGCCGGGGCCGCCCTGCGCGATCGCCTCTCGCACGCGCTCGACGATGTGGTAGTCCGTCTCGAGGAAGCCGAGCGGACCGCGGCCCTTCGTGAGGTCCTCGACGTAGTCCGGGACCGCGTCCGCGAAGTCGCCGACCTGGCCGACGAGGATCGGCACGAAGGCGGCGCCGATCGCGGCAAGGAGACCGACGACGCCGAGCATCGTGATCGCGACCGCGAGGCCGCGCCGACGGATGCCGCGGGCCTGCAGCCACTCGACGAGCGGGTTGAGGGCCAGCGAGAGGAAGACCGCGATCACGATCCACGTCAGCACCTCGCGGGCCTTCCAGAGGAGGCTCAGGATGACGAACGAGGCGACGACGATCCCGAGGACGACGAACACGGTCCGCGGCTTGAACCGGACGATTCGCTCCTCGACCACGGGGTGACGGTAACGGGCCGGTCCGACGGCGCCCGCCGCGCCGAGGCCTAGCGGGCGGCGCGGAAGACGAACGGGCCGCAGGGGCCGCCCGTCGGCTCGCGCACGAGCCGGCCCTGCGCGTCCTTCGGCGTCACCGTCAGCGTCGTGCTCGTCGCCGCCACCTGCGCGTAGCTGTAGACGTCGGGCGCCGCACAGGCCATCCCCGGCCCGCGCGGCGGCGGCACCTTGAGGAAGAGGCCCGTGATCGCGGCCCCTGCGCCCGGGACGCCGATCGCCTCGTCCACCTCGCGCGAGTACGAGTTCGTCGCGACGGGCCCGGTGACGACCTCCCAGATCCCGGTCCCGCCCGGCCCGGCAGGGTCGAGTGAGCGCAGCCGGATCTCGTTGACGAAGTTCGCGTGCGAGTCGGTCGTGAGGAAGACGACGTTCCGCACCCGCTGCTGCAGGAACGCGAGCAGACGCTCCCGCTCCGCCGCGTAGCCCTCCCAGCGGTCGTAGGGCAGCGCGTAGAACTGCTGGATCGGCACCTCGTTGACGACGACCTTCCAGACGGCGGTGGAGGCCGCGATCGCGCGCGTGAAGGCCGCGTACTGGCGCGCGCCGAGCATCGTCCGGCCCGGGTCGGTGATCGCGGCCAGGCAGGCCGGGTCGACCGGCTGCGCCAGCCCCGGGACGATCGCGACGAAGGCGTTGCGCACCGCCTGCGGCGCCGTCGGCGCGAGGTCGTCCTTGCACGCCGCGCGCGCCTTCGCGCTGCGGAACGAGCGCTCGTCGAGGAAGAACAGCTCGAGCGTCCGTCCCCAGCGGATGCTGCGGTAGAGCCCGAGCGCAGGTGTCCACGCCGCGACCGGCGCGTATGCCGCGAACGCCGTCCGTCCCGCCGCGAACACCGCCGCACCGTGCTCGGCGACGGAGAAGTCGTTGACGAACTCGTGGTCGTCCCAGTGGCTGTAGAGGCCCGTCGACGCGCGGAGGCGACGCAGCGGCGGGAAGCCGAGGTTCTCCCGGTACTTCGCCGCCTTGGCCGGGACCGTGAGCGCCGGCGGGACGCCTCCGACCTCGCTGTCGGAGTAGATCGTGTCGCCGAGGTTGACGTTGAAGTCGTTGCCCTCGGCGGCCATGCGGCCGTAGACCTCGAAGCCGTTGTACGCCGGGCGCCCGGTCCGCGGGTCGCGCGTGCCGTCGGCGTCGCCCGTGTAGGCGAAGCGGACGCGCACCGCCGCGCCGGGCCGCGGCGCGGTGCGGAACGAGCCGACGGGGCTCAGCGCGCGCCCCTGGCGGAATCGGTACCAGTAGCGGCGCGCCGGCGAGAGCGCGACGACGCGGCGCTGCCCGACAAGCACGCCGATGCGCGCCGTCGGGACGCGCAGCCGCGCCACGGGCATCCCGCGGAAGCGGCGGTCGGCGGACACGTCGGCCCAGACCGTCCCCGGGCGCGAGACCGAGGTCCAGAGGACGGCGCCGTCCGCCCGCACCTCGCCGGCCGCGACGCCGAGCGGGAACGCCGGTGCGGCCACAGCCGGCGCCGGCACGGCCAGGACGAGCGCGAGCGCGGCGGCGAGCCGGAGCACGGCCGCAGCCTATGCGGAGGCGGGCTTGGCCGATGCGTCGCGCAGCTTCGCCACGGGACGCTGCCCTGCGACGCTCGGCAGCTCGAACAGAAAGGCGCTCCCCTTCGGTTCCCGCGACTCGACCCAGATGCGGCCGCCCATCCGCTCGACCAGCTCACTGCAGATGTAGAGCCCGAGGCCGGTGCCGCCGATCCCGCGCGTCATGTCCGGATCGAGCCGGTAGAACTTCTCGAAGATCCGCGGGCGCTCGTTGACGGGGATGCCCATGCCCTCGTCGAGCACGCGGAAGGCGATCATCCCGTCGGTCTCGCGCACGCCGAGCTCGATCCGGCCGCCGTCCGGCGAGTACTTGATGGCGTTCTCGACGAGGTTGACGACGATCTGACGGGTCCGGTCCTTGTCGGCCGCGACGAGCGGCACGTCGTCCGCGACCACGTCGACGCTGATGTGGGCGGGGGCATGCGTCCTCGTCGCCTCCGCCACCCGCTCGAGGAGCTCGCTCGGGTCGAACGGCTCGGTCTCGAGGTCGACGCGCCCGACGTCGAGCTGGTTCGCGAGCAGGATCTGGTTGACGACCCGGCCGAGACGGTCCGACTCCTCGACGATGAGCGAGATGAACCGCTCGCGGCCCGCCTCGTCGAGCGCGAAGTCGTGCCGGCGCAGGGTCTGCGCCGCTCCGTACACGGCCGCGAGCGGCGTCCGGAGCTCGTGCGAGGCGGTCGCGATGAACTCGGCCTGGAGCTCTGCGAGCCGGTGCGACTCCGTGATGTCGCGGAACGCATAGACCGTGCCGCCGAAGAACTCGACGCCGGAGATCGAGATCCACCGCTCGCCGCGCTCCGTCTCGAGCGGCAGCGCCTCCGCGCGCGCGGCGTCGCGGGTGAGCGCGATCGGGACGCGCTTCGAGATCTGGTCCCAACCGCGGATCACGTCGGCGGCGGGTTGGCCCGCGACCGTCGCCGCGGGCAGGCCCGTGATCGTCTCGGCGCTCGGGTTCCACAGGCGGACGACGCCGGCGCGGTCGAGGAGGAAGACGCCGTCGCCGACGTAGGTGAGCACACGCGTGGCGTCGGCCCGGGCCTCGACCTCGTCGTAGAGCCGCGCGTTGTCGATCACGACCGCCGCCATGGCCGCGACGGCGCGCACCCACGACAGGTCGTCGGACGTATAGCGGCGTCCCGGCTCGCCGATCACGAGCGTGAGCGCACCGACGACGCGCCCTCCGCGGGTGAGCAGCGGCGCGATGATTCGCTCCGCGGTCACGAGCGGCTGCCCATCGCGAACCACGCCGAGGACGTCGGCCTCTGGCTCCGGGCCCGGCTCGGGCGACGACGGCGGCGGCTCGGCCCGCTGGGCGACGAGGCGGACGACGCGGCCGTCCTCCTCGCGCACGTCCACGACGCACGAGTCCGCGAGTTCGCGAACTGCGAGCGAGGCGGCCTCCTCGAGCGTCTTGCGGTAGTCCAGCGACGACGACAGCACGGCCGCGGCGGCGGCGACGAAGTCCACCCTGCGCTGCCGGTCGTGCGCGTCGGCCGTGGCCGTGGCCTCCGCAGCACGCAGCCCCTTGCGGTCCTCGTCGGCCGTCTTCCGGTCGGTGACGTCGAGCAGGGAGCCCTGGACGCACAGCGGCCGGCCGCGAGCGTCGAACACGACCGCGGCCTCGTCCCGCACCCAGACGGTGCGGCCGTCGCGGGAGACGAGCCGGTACTCGAGCACGCCGGTCGGCGTGCGCTCGCGCGCGGCCGAGAGCCGCTCGACCACGCGATCGCGGTCGTCGGGATGGACGAGCCGCGCGAAGAGCCCGGGATCGGCGAGCCACTCCTCGGCCGTGTACCCGAGCAGGCGGTCGACCTGCGGGCTGACGAACGTCGGCGCTCCGTCCGCATCCGCGGCGCGGACGTACGTGACGACGGGCAGGTGCGACGTGAGGGAGCGGTACTTCGCCTCGACCTCGCCGAGCCGCTCGCCGATCCGCCCCACCTCGCCGACATCGTGTGCGACGAGCAGGGCCGCGCGATCCGCGCCCGTGGGCACGGCGGACACTGCGACCGTGAGCTCGGTGCCGTCGCTGCGCCGGTGCACGGACTCCTGCGCGGCGACCGTCTCACCCTCCTCCACCGCGGCGAGGAGGCGCTCGGCGTCCTCGCCGTCGACGAACAGGTCGGCGAGCGGCCGGCCGACGATCTCGTCCTCGGCGTAGCCGTACATCGCGGTCGCGCCCGGGCTCCAGCCGGCGACGGCGCCCGCCGCGTCGAGCGGCACCACCGCCTCGGCGGCGACCTCGCGCACGGCGGCGAGTACGCGCCCCGCACGGTCGCGCTCGTGCGCGGCCGATCGCGCGCGGTCGGACAGCCAGCCGACGAGCCCGGCTGCCGCGAGCCACGCCGGCAGCGCGATGAGCGCCTCGAGCGACTGGTCGGCGACGAGGAAGAAGCTCAGCGCCCAGCCGACCACCGCGGCGACGAGCCCTGCCGGGAGGCCGCCGAGCACGGCCGCGAGGATGGCGATCGCGACGCCGGCGGCGGTCGCGACGACCGGCTGGCTCTCCGGCCAGTCCCTGACGGGCACATGGAGTGCGACCTCGGCCGCCACGGCGACGATCGCGACGAGGGCGGAGCGGGTGCGCGGCTCTGCGAGTGACAACGGCAGCTCCCTGGCTGGGCTGGCGGGAACCGAAGAGTCAACCACTTCGACGCGGGCGGCGGCGGCCCCTGCCGAGATCCGCGCCCGAGGCAGCTGACCGGACGAGGCTCAGCTGAGGTCGCGAGCCGTCACCTCGTACTCCTCGGCGCTGACGACGCTCCCGTCGAGCGCCCCGGCTGCTCTGCTCCGGAGCTGCGAGGCCGTCACCCGGCTGGCCTCCATCGCGGCCTGGTCCTCCCACAGCGTCATCGTCAGCACTCGACCGCTGTCGGCGCTGACGAGGAGATACGCGCCGCTGACCCCGCTCATCGTCCGAATCTCGTCGATCGCCTGCTGGAAGGCCGTTTCGGCCTCGCCGATCCGTTCGGCTGGAACCTCGTACCTCGCGACTCGCGCAAACATCGTCACGGCCTCCGCTTCGATTCACTGGAGTATCTCGGGTGGCACAAGCCTCGTACGGCCCGACGCGCGGGGCGACGCGTCTCGAACGAACCGACGGGAGGAGGAGCGGGTGGCGGGAATCGAACCCGCGTGGCCAGCTTGGAAGGCTGGAGCTCTACCATTGAGCTACACCCGCAAGGCGTCGCTAGCGTAGCCGGGTGCGGCCCGACGCGTTCGCGTGGACGAGCCATCCGGAGGCCGTGCTCGGGCTGGCCGCGCTCACGGCCGCGTACGCGCTCGGCGTCCGTCGACACCCCGCCCCGACGTGGCGCGTGGCGGCCTTCGGGAGCGGCGTCCTGCTTCTCCTGATCGTGGCCGTCAGCCCGCTCGAGTCGCTCTCGTTCCACCTCCTCACCGCGCATCTGCTGCAGAACGTCGTTCTCGCCGAATGGGCGCCGGCGCTGCTCGTCCTCGGCGTGCCGCCCGCGCTCGCAGCCGCGATCGCGGACCGCCTGCCGGGCGCCCGCGTGCTCCTCCATCCCGCCTTCGGGCTTCCGCTCTGGCTCGCGACGTACTTCCTCTGGCACCTCCCGCCGGCCTACGACGCGGCGCTGCGCCATCCGCACACGCTGCTCCACCTCGAGCACGCCTGTTACCTGACCGCGGGCGTCCTCTTCTGGTGGCCGCTCCTCCAGAACCGGCCGCATGCGCTCCGGCCGCAGGTGCGCGCCGCGTTCCTCTTCGGCGCGTTCGTGCTCGCGAGCCCGCTCGGCCTCCTGCTCGCGCTCCTTCCGAACCCGATCTACGACTACTACGAGGGCGGCTTCGACCGCTGGGATCTGTCCGCGATCGAGGATCAGCAGATCGCGGGCGTGACGATGGCGGGCGAGCAGGCGCTCGTCTTCTTCGCCGTCTTCGCCGTGTTCTTCTTCCGCTTCCTCGCCGAGGAGGAGCGTGATACAGATCGGCCATGAGCGCGGTGGCCGTCGTGGGCGCGGGCCCGGCGGGCCTCGCCGTCGCCGCGATGCTGCGGCGCGAGGGGATCGCCGCGGTCGTCCTCGAGGCCGGCGACGAGCCGGGCGCCGCGTGGGCCTGGCGCTACGACCGGCTGCGGCTGCACACGCACCGCCGCCTCTCGGGGCTTCCCGGCCACGCCATTCCGCGCGCGTACGGGCCGTGGGTGGCGCGCGACGACGTCCAGGCCTACCTCGCGCGACTACGCGCGGCGCGCACGAGCTCGACGTCCGCACGCGAACGCCGGTCGAGCGGATCGACCGCGACGGCGAGGGCTGGGTGCTGCGGACGCCCGACGGCGACGTGGCCGCGTCGCGGGTGGTCGTCGCGACCGGGATGAACCGGGAGCCGCTCCTGCCCGACTGGCCCGGCCGCGACCGCTTCCCGGGCGAGGTCGTCCACGCCCGCGACTACCGCGAGCCCGGGCCCTACGCCGGCCGTTCGGTGCTCGTCGTCGGCTCGGGGAACTCCGGCGCCGAGATCGCGGTCGACCTCCACGGCGGCGGCGCGGCGCCCGTCTGGCTCTCGGTCCGGACGATCCCCCACATCGTCCGCCGGGATACGGCCGGGATCCCGACCCAGGCCCTCGGAATCGCGCTCGGGAAGCTACCGCGGCGCACGATCGACCCGATCTCGCGGACGCTGCGCCGCATCAGCCTCCCCGACCTCAGCGCGAAGGGGCTGCCGCCGAAGGAGCATCCGCTCTCGAGCTTCGCGGCCCATCCGCGTATCCCGATCGTCGACGTGGGGATCGTGGCGGCCGTGGAGCGCGGCGACGTCGAGGTCGTGCCCGCGGTCGAGGCCTTCGACGGCGCCGAGGTCGTGCTCGCCGGCGGTCGCCGGCTGCGGCCGGACGCGGTCGTCGCGGCGACCGGCTTCCGCCCGGCACTCGAGCTGCTCGTCGGCCACCTCGGCGTGCTCGACGCCTCCGGCCGGCCGCTCGTGCACGTGGAGGCCGAGCACACCGACGCGCCCGGCCTCCACTTCGTCGGCTTCACGCCGTCGCTCGGCGGCGCCCTCCGCCTCATCTCGTCGGAGGCGCGCACACTCGCGCGCGCCGTCGCCGCGGCCGAGGCGGCGGCCGCGTCAGGCGCGGCGGCGCTCAGCGCCTGAGCGCACTCAACGCGAAGCGGCCTTCGGCTTCCGCGACGTGCTCGTCTTCCGGGAGGTCGAGCGCCGGCGCTGTCCGCCGCCGTTCCCGCTCGACTGCGAGCTCTGCGTCTGGCGCACGCGCGCGACGAGGTCGTCGGGCAACTCCGAGGCGCGAGTCTTCGCCTCATCCATGACGCCCTTGGCCTGACGCGAGAACGCGTCGCTCCGCACGAGGGCGTACACGGCGGCACCCGCCGCCGGCAGGAGCAGCCAGCGCGGCGCGCCCCCGCGAGGACGCTTGCCCTCGGCGGCGTCCGCCATGTTGGACAGGCGCTCCGCGTAGTCGGTCACCTGTTCGGAGAAGCTCTGGATCCGTCCCATGCTGTGACCCCTTCCTCTGTGTTCACGTCCGTCCTCGCCACATTTCCGCGGCGTGCGGAACGAAACCCCTGCACGTGAGCCAGAACGTGCGAACGGCGCGGCGGCCCGAGTGGGAGCCGCCGTCACCGCGGAGGTCGGGGCGGCCGGATTCGAACCGGCGACTTCGCGCCCCCAAAGCGCGCGCTCTGACCAGGCTGAGCTACGCCCCGTAGCCATCGGAGTGTAGGCGGACGAGGGCGCGCTGCCGATAGCGTCGCCCGCCGGTGGGCGAGCCGATCATCCATCTCGTCGGGCAGCCGACCGACCGGCGGGCCGGGCTCGGCGTGGCGATGGTCGCGGGCGCGGCGGTCCTCTTCGGGATCAACGGGAGCGTGTCGAAGGTCGTGCTCGAGTCCGGGCTGACCTCGGTCCAGCTGACCCAGGCGCGCTCGATCGGTGCCGCGCTCGGTTTCGCGCTCATTCTCGCCCTGACGAACCCCGGCCGCCTGAAGGTCACCTGGCGGGAGCTGCCGTTCCTGCTCGTCTTCGGGATCACCGGCGTGGCGTTCGTGCAGTGGTTCTACTTCATCTCGATCCACCGGCTGCCGGTCGGGATCGCGCTCCTGATCGAGTACCTCGCGCCACTGCTCGTCGCGCTCTGGGCGCGCTACGTCCTGCACGAGGACGTCCGCCGCCGGATCTGGGCCGCGCTCGCGCTGGCGCTCGTCGGGCTGTCGCTGATCGTCGAGCTCTGGGGCGCGGGCGAGAGCGCGCTCGACAGCGTCGGGATCGCGGCCTCGCTCGCCGCCTGCATCGCATACGCGGTCTACATCCTCATGGCCGAGCGCGGCGTCACCCGGCGGGACCCGATCTCGCTCACGGCCTACGGCTTCGCGTTCGCGGCGCTGTTCTGGCTCGCCGTCCAACCGCTCTGGAAGTTTCCGTTCGCCACCATGGACGACAGCGTCTCCCTGCTGGGGAATCTCGACCACCGGACGGCCCCGCTCTGGCTCCTCGTCGCCTTCGTGGTGCTCGTCGGGACGATGGCGACGTTCGCGCTCGTCGTCTCGGCGCTCCGCCATCTCTCGGCGACGCGCGTCGGGATCGTCGCCATGCTCGAGCCCGTCGCGGCCGCCGCGGTGGCCTGGGCGTGGCTCGGCGAGATGCTCGGGACGGCCCAGCTGATCGGGGGGGCGATCGTCCTCGCCGGGATCGCATTGGCACAGACGGCGCGGTGAAGGAACCCGTAGATCTCCCCCCGAAAGGGGAGGCACGCTAGGGTTCCGTCCCGTTCACTGACAGCGATGCCCAGAATTCCCCACATCTGCGCTGTCGTCGTCGTGCTCGCCATGCTGCTCGTGGCCGCGCCGGCGGGGGCTGCGCCCATGAGCTCGGGCGAGCGTTCCGTCCTCGCGGAGATGAATCGCGTGCGCGCGCAGCACGGCCTCGCGCTGCTCCGCTTCGACGCGACGCTGCAGCGCGCCGCGCGCGCCCACACGCGCTCGATGGTCGCCCGCAACGTCTTCGCGCACGGCGACTTCGCCACGCGGATGCGCCGCTTCGGCGTCCGCGCTCCCTACCTCGCCGAGAACCTCGCCTGGGGCAGCGGTTCAGCGTCGAGCCCCCGCGCGATCGTGCAGATGTGGCTGAACAGCCCGCCCCACCGCAAGAACCTCCTCCGCGCGGGCTTCCGGCGCGTCGGGGTCGGGGCGCTGATGGGCACGTTCAGCGGTGCGAGCGGCGCCCGCGTCGTCACCGCCGACTTCGCCGGCAGTTAGTAGGAGCCCTCGGCGAAATACCATGCCGCCGGCGCACACTGCTCGCCCTGCGGACGGCGTCCTCGGTCGCGTCGATAGCGCCGCTATCGACCCTCCCTGCGTCTTGCCGCAGACCGAGCAGCGACGCCGTCGACGAACGGCATTCCGCCGAGAACTCCTAGCTATTCGCCGTTCATCACGGCGCGGAGGTCGGCGAGCTTCTCGCGCCGCAACTCGTCGCGGTCGCCCTGCTCGATCCGGTCGAGGAGGTCCCGGACGACCGGCGCGAGCTCCACGGGGTTGAACGGCTTCGTGATGTAGTCGACGCCGCCGATGTCGAGCCCTCGCGCCCGGTCGCGGAACTCCGCCCGCGCGGTGAGGAAGATGATCGGGATGTCGCGCGTGCGCTCGTCCTCGAGCAGGCGCTCGGCCACGCGCCAGCCGTCGAGCCCCGGCATCATCACGTCGAGCAGGATCACGTCCGGTGCCTCGCGCTTCGCAGTATCGAGCCCGCTCGGGCCGTCGGCCGCCTCGAGCACGAGCATCCCCTCCGCCTCGAGATTCACGCGGCAGAGGAGGCGGATCGGCGCCTCGTCGTCGATGACCAGCACGCTCGTCTTCATGCCATTCGAAATCCCGATGAGCGGTTATACCGGTTCAGCAGTCGCTTCAGTCCTCGTGGCCGAGGCCGGGAGCTCGAACGTGAAGCTCGAGCCCTGCCCCTCGCGCGACTGGACCCAGATCCGGCCGCCCATCGCCATGATCAAGCCGCGGACGATGAACAGGCCGAGGCCGGTGCTGCCCGGGCCGGCGCGGACGCCCGCGTAGTCGGCGCGGTAGAACTTGCGGAAGATCCGTTCGTGCTCGGCCTCGGGGATGCCGATGCCCTCGTCGGCGACCGAGATCTCGACCCGGTCGTCCTGCCTGCGGACGGCGACCGTGACCGTCCCGCCCTCCGGCGAGTACTTCACGGCGTTGTCGACGAGGTTCGCGAGCACCTGGCGGAGCTTGTCGGGGTCGGCCTCGGCCGCGAGCGGCTCCCGCGGGAGCTCGAGGACGAACCGGTGGCCGTTGCTCGCGGCCTCCAGGTCGGCGACGACGTCCGCGACGGTCGCGCCCACGTCCGTCGGGGCGAGGCTGATCTGGAGGTCGCCGGCGTCGAGACGGGCGACGTTCAGCAGCGTGTCGACGATCGCGGTGAGCCGCTCCGACTCCGAGGCGATGTAGCCGAGGAACGTGCGGCGCTCCTCCTCGCCGAAGTTGATGTCGCGCCGCAGGAGCGTCTCGGCGAAGCCGTAGATCGACGTGAGCGGCCGGCGGAGCTCCTGCGACACGGTCGTGACGAACTCGGTCTTCATCTCCTCCACGAGCCGGTCGGAGGAGATGTCGCGGAGGGCATAGATCCGCCCCGCGACCGCGCCTGCCGGGTCGCGCATGACGGCCTCGGTCACCGCCAGCCAGATCTCGTCGCCGCCGCGGACGATCGAGACGAGGCGGTCGCGCGCGGTGGCCTCGCCCTCGCCCTCGAGGCGGCGGCCGAGCACCTGCTCGGGCGTGCGCGAGAGCGCCTCGGCGGCCGGGACGTCCGTGATCTCCTCCGCTGCGCGGTTCCAGAGCACGACCCTGCCGTCGCGGTCGACGGCCACGATCCCGTCCGCGATGTTCGCGAGGATCGCGAAGCTGCGCTCCTTCTCGATCGCCACACGTTGGTAGAGCTCGGCGTTCTGTAGGGCCGCGGACGCGCCCGCGGCGAGCGCGGTGAGCGCCTCGACCTCGTCCACGCGCCAGGCCCGCGGCTCGGCGTCGTAGAGCGACAGCACGCCGAGCACCGCGCCCTCGGCGCCGACGAGCGGCACCGCCGCATACGCCCGCATGCCCCGCTGCAGGATCGGGTCGGCGGCGGCGTGGCGCTCGTCCGACCCGGCGTCCTCGAGCGCGAGCGGCGAGCGCGACTGGGCCACGTCCCCGACCAGCCAGCCCGTCAGCGGCGAGCGCTCGCCGAGCGGCATGTCCTCGTCGGAGAGACCCTCGAGCGCGGAAACGACCAGCTCGTCGTCCTCCACCAGCCGGATCGCCGCCGCGTCGACGCCGACGAGCGCCACGCCCTGGCGCACGACCTCGTCGAGCACCGCCGTCGGGTCGAGCTCGGTCGCGAGGAGCGAGGCGGTGCGGGCGAGCTGCTGCGCGAGCGCGCGGGCGCGGCGCTCCTCCTCGAACACGAGGCTCCGCTCGAGCGACCCGCGCGCCGCACCGGCGAGGTGCTGCGCGAGCTCGAGGTCGTCGTCCGCGATCACCCGCTCGTCCGCGAAGAACACGAGCACGACGGCGACCGCGTTCTCGCCGTGGAGCACCGGGATGGTCAGCATCGAGCTCGCACCCGCGACCGCCGACGCGAGCCGGAACGACTCGGGGAAGCGCTCGTCGTCGCCGAGCGCCGGCGAGGCGAGGAGCCGCCCGCTCGCAACCGACTCGGCCAGCACACCCTCCAGGGCGAGGCCCCGCGAGAGCTCGCCGGCGAGGGATTCCGGCAGGTCGCGTCCGCCGGCGAGCGTGAAGCCGTCGCGCCCGGGCGCGACGACGGCAGAGAACGCGCCGCCGAGCGCCTCCCCGGCGGCGTGCGCGACCGCCCCCAGCGTCTGCTCCCGCGAGAGCGGCTGCGCGAGCAGCGACGCCACCTGTGAGAAGGCGCGCTGCACCCGCGCCTGCCTGGCGCGCTCCGCAAACACCTCCGCGTTGCGGAGGGCGAGCGAGGCCAGGTGCGCGACCGTCTCCAGCAGCGCGAGCTGGCGCTCCTGGAAGGTGCCGGCCCGCTCCGCGCAGACGCCGAGCACGCCCCGCACGCGTCCGCCGACGCTGATCGGCGCGTCCATCACCTCCGCGAACCGCGCATACGACGCGCTCGGCGGCGGCCGCTCCGTCTCGGCGAACCGCCGCCGCAGCAGTGGCCGTCCTCCCGCGAGCGCCTCGCCCATCGTCCCCTCGGGCGCGATCCGGCGGCCGACCTCGGAGGAGGGGAGCCCGTGAACGGCGCGGCAGCGGAGGGTGCGGTCGTCGGCGTCGAGGATCCAGCAGTCGGCGGCGTCGGCTCCGACGAGGCGGACGGCCTCGGAGACGAGCCGTTCGAGAACGCGGCTCGGGTCGAGATCCTCGGTGAGCACCTGGGCGGCGTCGAGCAGCGCCGTCTGCTCGTTCAGGCGGTCGTGGTTCTCCGCGAGCAGCCGGCCGGTGTGGATCGCCAGGCCGATCTCCTGCGCGACGGCCTCGAGCAGCGCGATCTCGTCCGACGACCAACGGCGCGCCTCGGCGCGATGGGCCGTGAACACGCCGATCATCCGGTCGCCGACGATCACCGGCGTCGCCACTGCGGCCCGCGAGCCGAGTGCGAGCAGGTGCTCGCGGCCTTCGAGCGCCTGCTCCGCGTCGAGATCGTCGATCGCCACCGTGCGCCGCTCGGAGGCGGCGAGCTCGGAGACCGGCAGGCGCTCCACGGACGCCGCCGGGTCGAGCCCCTCGCGCCTCCACTCGCGCAGCACCTCGGCCACGCCGCCGTCGTCGACGAGTCGCACGAAGCACCGATCGGCGCCGAGCCCCGCTGCGGTCTCCGCCGTCGCGATGTCGAGCACCGAGGCGACGTCGAGGTCCGAGCGCAGGCGCTTCGAGAGGGTCGTCAGCAACCGCTCCCGCTCCAGCGCATCCGAGAGCGCCGTGCCCGAGCGGAGCCGTTCGAGCGCGATCGCCGCGTCTGCGACGAGCTCGCGGGCCAGCGCGATCTCCTCCCGGCTGAACGCCCGCGGCGTGGTCGTCGTCGCGAAACTCAGGACGCCGATCACCGTCTCCTGGACGACCAGCGGGACGAGCAGCGCGCTCCGGGCGCCGCCGATCCGCTCGGCGAGGCGCCGGCTCGTCCCCGGAGAGGACGCGACGTCGAAGATGCTCACGGGGGCGGCCTCGAAGACAGCGCTCGCGATGCCCGAGGGCTCGCCGTCGAGGTCGAAGACGACGTCGTCCCAGGGCAGCTCGAGCCCGTCCTTCGACGCCGCGACGCCCCGGGCGATGCGCCCGTCGACGAGGACGAGCGAGGCGAAATCGACGTCCAGCAGCTCACACGCGCGCGCGACCAGGCTGCGTCCGAGCTCGCCGACGGTGCGTGCGGCGGGCAGCTCGAGCGCGAACTGCACGATCGGGTCACGCCGACGCTCCGACTGCGTTCGCCCCTCCTCCGCCTCGAGGACGCGACGCGGGCCCGTCAGCAGAAGCTCACGCTCGCCGAAGCGCGCGAAGTAGACGACGGGCGGGAGCGCGCCGACGATCGTCGCGGCGAGCGCGAGCCAGCCGCTGCCGCCGATCGCCTCGCCGTCGACGAGCACGGCGACGCCCAGAAGCACGGCGGCGACGCCGACCGCGGGAAAGATCAGCGCGAGCGTGACCTCGAGCGTGCGGATCCGGCCCCGCTCCCGCCAGGCGCTCGGGGCGAGCGTCGCGGCCGCGAGCAGGTAGAGGCCGCCCACGACGAGCAGGGGCACCGCATTCAGGAGGATCGCCTGCGTCTCGCTCGTCAACAGCACCCCTGGGCTGATCATATGGAGAACTCGCGCATTCTCCGAGGTCGGGCGCTTTCCCGCTTGCAAAGATAGGCCGCTCGGCCCATTGTCGCTCGTTCGAGGGTGTCGTACCTTCCATCGCACTGGGCGATGCGAACCGTGGTTGCGCGTACCTGGCCTTGCATGCCACGGGGAGCACTGGAAAGAGCGTCGGGCCGCACCGACCCCCCCGAGCGGTCCGGCGCTCTTTCCGTTCTCGGAGGGTCCTGACGGGCGGCGTCAGGAGCCTCCGAGAGACCCGGCTACGATGACCCGCGTGGAGGCGTCCTCCGTTACGCGCGTCCTGCTCGCCTCGCCCCGCGGGTACTGCGCCGGCGTCGAGCGCGCCGTCGAGACGGTCGAGCTCGCGCTCGCCCACTACGGGGCCCCGATCTACGTGCGCAAGCAGATCGTCCACAACGCGCACGTCGTCCGCGACCTCGAGGCGCGCGGCGCGGTCTTCGTCGACGACGAGGCGGAGGTGCCGGAGGGGGCGACGATCGTCTACTCCGCCCACGGGGTCGCACCGGCGGTGCACCGTCGCTCCGCCGAGTTGCGGCACAACGTCATCGACGCGACCTGCCCGCTCGTCACGAAGGTCCACGTCCAGGCGAAGCGCTACGCCGCCGCCGGCTACACGGTCGTCCTGATCGGCCACGCGGGTCACGAGGAGGTCGTGGGGACGATGGGCGAGGCGCCGGAGTCGACCGTCCTCGTCGAGTCGGTCGAGGACGTCGCGCGCCTCGAGTTCACGCCCGGGACCAGGCTCGCCTACATCACGCAGACGACGCTGTCGGTCGACGAGACGCGCGAGGTCATCACCGCGCTCCGAGCGCGCTTCCCGGACATCTACGCGCCGAAGAAGGAGGACATCTGCTACGCGACCTCCAACCGGCAGTGGGCGGTGAAGGAGATGCTCGAGCAGATCGACCTGCTGCTGGTGATCGGGTCGCGCAACTCGTCCAACTCGAACCGGCTCGTGGACGTCTCGCGCGCGAACGGCGTCGCCTCGTACCTCATCGACGACGAGACCGACATCGACCCGGCATGGCTCGAGGGAGTGGGCACCGTCGGCGTGACCTCGGGGGCGTCGGCGCCGGAGAAGCTCGTCGCGCGCGTCTGCGACTGGTTCCGCGCCCGCGGCGTCGACCGCATCGAGCCGTACCAGATGGTCGACGAGGACGTGACCTTCCGGCTCCCCGTCGAGCTGCGCCGCGAGCTGGCGCTCGCCGAAACGCAGGCGTGAGGGCGCTCCTCGCGATCCTCGCGGCCGTCCTGCTCGCCGGCTGCGGGAGCTCCGCGGAGACGGTCACGGTCACGACGACCGTCACGCAGACGGTCACGGAGACCGCGCCCGGCGACGCCTCCGCGCTTCCCGACGCGGTCGAGGAGACGCGGCGAGGGTTGCTCGAGGCCGCACAGTCGGGAGACGTCGAGGCGCTCGAGCCGTTCGTCACCGACCGGCTCAGCTACACCTTCGGCGAGCCGGTCGAGGGCGGCGCGATCGCGTACTTCAAGCAGCTCGAGGCCCAGGGCCAGGACCCGCTCGGAACGCTCGCGAAGCTGCTCCAGCTGCCGTACACGCTCGCGCAGGGGAACTACGTGTGGCCGTGGGTCTACACCGTGCCGGCCACGGACCTCACGGACTACGAGAAGCAACTCCTCGGCGAGTTCGCCGACGACTTCGCCGGCCCGACCTACCTCGGGTACCGCGTCGGGATCGCGCCCGACGGCACCTGGATCTTCTTCGTCGCCGGCGACTAGACCTTCTCGATGACCGGCGCCTCGACGCCGTCGACGCGGATCTCGACCGCGAGCACCTCGGCCTTGATCTGCTCCTCGTAGGCGAGCAGCTCGCGCGCCGACTCCGGCAGCGTCACGCGGATCCGGTCGGTCAGCTCGAGGCCCGCGTCCTTGCGCATCGAGTTCAGCAGCCGCACCAGGTCGAGCATCCGGCCCTCGCGCTCGAGCTCCGCGTCGAGCGCCGTCTCGAGCGCGACGGTGACGCCCGACTCGGACGCGACTGCCCAGCCCTCGCGGCCCGTCCGCTCGACCAGCACCTCCTCGGGCCCGAACTCGTGGCCGAGGACGCGGAAGCGCCCGCCGTCGAGCTGCTCGAGCTCGCCGCGGCCGAGCGCCTCGCGGACAGGGCCGAGCTCATTCCCGAGCCGCGGCCCGAGCACCGGCAGGTTCGGCTTCACCCGTAGCTCTGCCTCGACGCGGCCGAACTCGAGCTCCTTCACGCGGAGCTCGTCGCGCACGATCGCCGCGAGCTCGCCGGGCAGCGACGCGCCCTCGACGACGATCCGCCGGACCGGCTGGCGCAGCTTCAGCCCGGACGCGTCGCGCGCCCGCCGCCCGAGCTCGGCCACGACTCGCGCCTGTGCCATCTCGGCGAGCAGCGTCTCGTCCGCCTCCTCGAGCTCGGGCCAGCCGGCGAGGTGAACCGAGCCCGGCGCGTCGTCCGGGACGAGGTTCCGCCACAGGTGGTCGGTGAGGAACGGCATCAGCGGCGCGACCACGCGGAGCGACTGCGCGAGGCCGTACCAGAGCGTCCGGAACGCGGCCTCGTCGAGCCCGTAGAAGCGCCGGCGCGAGCGGCGGATGTACCAGTTCGAGAGGTCGTCGAGGTATGCCTCGAACGCCTGCACGACGCGGAACGTGAGCTGCTCCTCGTAGCCGTCGGTCGCCTCCCGGACGAGCTGCCGCGTGCGCGCGACGAGCCAGCGGTCGAGCGGCTGCAGCTCACCGCCGGGGCCGTCCGCGAGATCCGCGTACGTCGGCCGGAACCCCTCGATCGTGGCGTAGTCGACGAGGAACCGCGCCGAGTTCCAGAGCGTCAGCAGCTTGCGCTTGATCTCGCGCGCCGGGCCGAAGCCGAAGAGGAGGTTCCGGTCGGGCGGCTGCGCGCAGAACTGCCAGCGCATCACGTCCGCGCCCATCTGTGCGAACGCGTCCTCCGCCTCGATCATGTTCCCCCACGAGCCGTGCATCTCCCGGCCCGTCTCGTCGAGCATCTTCTCGTAGCCGAGCACCTGCTCGAACGGCGCCCGCCCGACGAGCACGACCGACATGAAGAGCTGCGAGTAGAACCAGAGCCGGATCTGCTCGCGCATCTCGGAGACCCAATCGGCGGGGAACCACGTCTCCCAGTAGGCGTGGTCGGGCAGGTCGGCGGTCGTCAGCCCCTTCGCCGCGCCGGTGCCGTAGCCACTCGGGCACCCACTCCGGGTTCTGCCAGCCGAGCGTCGAGAACGGGACGATCCCGGCGTCGAGCCAGACGTCGCCGACCTCGGGGATGCGCCGCACCTCCTCCCCGCAGGACTCGCACCGAACGGGCACGTCGTCGATCCACGGCCGCCGCAGCTCCTGCAGCCCGTCGAGCCCGCGCACCGCCCGTTCCTCGAGCTCGACGCGTGAGCCGATCACGTTCAGGTGGCCGCAGTCGCAGGGGTAGAACGGCAGCGGCAGCCCGTAGTAGCGGCGGCGGGAGATGTTCCAGTCGCCCATGTTCACGAGCCAGTCGTCCATGCGCTTGCCCATGTACGCGGGCGTCCAGTGCCACGGCCGCGTTGGCCTCGCGCATCGGCTCGCGCAGGTCGCGGACGGAGATGAACCAGTCGTCCGAGATGCGGAAGATGAGCGGCGTGTGGCAGCGCCAGCACTCGGGGTAGCGGTGCTCGTAGAGGCCCGACTCGACGAGCCGCCCGCGTTCCTCGAGCCGGCCGATGATCTGCTCCGCGGCCTCGACGGTCGAGAGGCCGTGCAGCCAGCCGTAGTCGTCGTAGAAGCGCCCGGACTCGTCCACCGGCGTCAGGACCGGCAGGTCGTGCACGCGCGAGAGCTCGAAGTCCTCGGAGCCGGCGCCGGGCGCGATGTGGACGATCCCCGTGCCCTCCTCGAGCGAGACCTCGTCCCACGGGATCACGCGGTGCTCGACGCCCGCGCCCGGGGCGAGATCGTCGAACGGCCCCTCGTAGCGCCAGCCGAGGAGCTCCGAGCCCTTCAGCACCTCGTCGAAGCGCTCGTCCGGATAGCGAGGCGCGGCAACCCATTCGCCGGTGACGCGGCGCCCGTAGTCGGCGTCCGGGTTCACGGCCGCGGCGACGTTCGCCGGCAGTGTCCACGGCGTCGTCGTCCAGATCACCAGCGACTCACCCGGCCGGTCGACGAGCGGGAACCGGACGAAGAGCGACGGGTCGGCCCTGTCGACGTAGCTCCCGTGCAGCTCGTGCGCCGAGATCGACGTCCCGCACCGCGGGCACCACTCCGTCGAGCGGTGCCCGAGGTAGAGCCAGCCGCGCTCGTGGACGATCTTCAGGAACCGCCAGATGTACTCGATGTTCGTGTCGCTGAAGGTGAAGTAGTCCTTGCCCCAGTCCATCCACATGCCGAGACGCTTCGACCCGCGCGTGATGTCCGCCGACGACCGGACGACGACCTCGCGGCACTTCGCCGCGAAGCGGTCGAGCCCGTACTCCTCGATCTCGCGCTTCGAGTTGAGCCCGAGGTCGCGCTCGACGCCGACCTCGATCCAGAGGCCCTGGCAGTCGAAGCCGTTCTGGTAGCGCTGGTCGTAGCCGCGCAGGGCCTTGTAGCGCTGGAACACGTCCTTCAGCGTCCGGCCCCAGGCGGTGTGGATCGCGAGCTTCTTGTTCGCCGTCACGGGCCCGTCGACGAAGCTCCAGGGCTCGTTGCCGGCGTTCTGCTCGCGCAGGCGCTCGAACGTCTGCTCGCGCTCCCACGTGTCGAGCAGCTCGAGCTCGAGCGCGGGGTGGTCGGGGACGTCCGGCAGGGGCTCGAACATGCAGCCGATCGTACCGGGGGAATCCGGCGGAACCCTCGGGCGTTTCAGGGAACGAGGGCCGCGGAAATCGGCCCGTACTCACGAAAGGAACGAATGGCTACCGAAGTGACGAACGACACCTGGGAGAGCGAGGTCGCGTCGAGCGAGACGCCCGTCCTGGTGGATTTCTGGGCCGAGTGGTGTGGCCCGTGCCACGCCGTCGCGCCCGTGCTGGACAAGATCGTCGAGGAGCGCCAGGGCGAGCTGAAGCTCGTCAAGGTGAACATCGACGAGCAGCCGGAGCTCGCGGGCAAGTTCGGGGTCGCGTCGATCCCGACCATGATCCTGTTCAAGGACGGCGAGCCGGCCGCAGCCGCGATCGGGGCGCAGCCGAAGAGCTCGCTCGAGCGCTCGCTCGGCCTGGCGTAGCGAAAGATCGGCGTCGAGGCGGGCGGGCTACCCCCGTTCCGCCTCCGCCTTCTCCTCCCCGGTGGGCGCCACCGCCCGCTTCGCCGGCTCGTCGACGAGCTGGAGCACGCGCATGCCGTGGACGAACACGATTGCGCCGCCGGCCCAGCCGCCGAACGCGAGCAGGCCGTACGCGATGAGCGTCAGCACGAACGCGCCGGTGGTCAGGTCGCCGTCGTCGTAGCTCGCCTTGCCCACGATGATCGTGGCGAGGAAGACCCCCGTCGCGAGCAGCATCACGACCATGTGCGTCGTCGCCGTGCGCCACAGCGGCGTCCGGCTCTCGATCCGCACCCAGTCCGCGAGTCCCGTCGCCGCCGTTGCGAGGGAGATGACGATGCCGACGAGGAGGGCGAGCCACCACGCCTGTGCCGCGGCGGTCTCGGTGACGCCGAGGACGTCGAGGAGCGCCGCGACCACCGCGAACGTGTACGTCCCGATCGTCGCGTCAGTCAGGGGCGGGTGCAGCGGGTGGCCGGGCAGGCCGCGGAGCAGGAAGCCGAAGTTCACGGTGCGTCCCTCCCAGGTCGGGGTCGCACAGGATCTTCCCACGCCGGGCGGCGTGGAACCTGCGGGTGCTACTCCTCGCCGCCGAGGAAGTCGAGGAACGCGCCGTGCTTGGCGAGGTAGTCCTCGAGCTCGGCCACGCCGGCCGTCGCCCACTCCTCGACCCAGCCCTCGCGGAGGTCGTCCTCGACGTAGTGCAGACCGTGCTCGCTCATGGATTGATGATCGGTAACGAACCGGACGAGCACCATGGGCCGATCGGCTCATCTTGCTCGGCCTCGGACCTACGCCGCTAGGGTGGCCGCGAAATGGCGGGGGTGCTGTTCGTCAACCCGCGCTCCGGCTCGGGCCGCCCCACCGTCGAGGAGCTCACGGCGGCGGCGCGCGGCCGCGGCGTCGAGGTGCGCGTGCTGGAGCGGGGCGACGACCTCGTCTCGCTCGCCCGCGGCGCCGACGCCGACGCACTGGGGATGGCCGGCGGCGACGGCTCGCTCGGCGCCGTCGCGGGCGTGGCGATCGAGCGCGACCTTCCCTTCGTGGTGGTGCCGTTCGGGACGCGGAACCACTTCGCCCGCGACCTCGGCCTCGACCGCGACGACCCGCTCGCCGCCGTGGCCGCGTTCGACGGCGTCGAGCGCCGCGTGGACACCGGCCTGGCCGGCGAGCGCCGCTTCCTCAACAACGTCTCGCTCGGCCTCTACGCCCGCCTCGTCCACCGGCGCGAGCGCCACCGACGCCGGCGCGAGGCGCTCGCACGGCTCCGCGCGCTCGGGATCCTCGTCCGCCATCCGCGTCCGGTGCGGTTCACCGTCGACGACGAGCCCGTAACCGCCAGAATCCTCCTCGTGGCGAACAACGCGTACCGGCTCGGCACGCTCACCCCGGGCGAGCGGGAGCGGCTCGACGAGGGGCAGCTCCACCTCTACACCTCGTCGGGCCCGTTCCGGAACGGGAGCTGGGAGGAGCGCTGCGCCGAGCGCTTCGTCGTCGATGCGGAGGGCCACCGGCTCCGCGCGGCGGTCGACGGGGAGCCCGACGTGCTCGCGACGCCGGTCGAGTTCCGCGTCGAGCCCGGCTCGTTGCGCGTCCTCGTCCCCGCGGAGGCCGCGTCGTGAGCCCGCGTCATGTTCCCGCGACCGTGACGGAGCTGTCGAGCGTCCCGCTGCTCGCGGAGCTGCCCGGGACGCGGCTGACCGAGCTCGCGACGCGCATGCGCCGCGAGGAGCTCGCCCCGGGGACGCCGGTGGTGCGCGAGGGCGAGCCGGGCGACCGCTTCTACGTCCTGCTCTCCGGCATGGCGCAGGTCGTCCAGCGGACGCTCGGCCAGCGGCGCGTGCTCCAGCCCGGCGACACGTTCGGCGAGGTCGCGCTGGCGATGGACATGCCGCGAACGGCGTCGGTGCACGCGATCACGCCGGTCGTGGTCGCGAGCTGCGACCGCGAGACCTTCGACGAGTTCCTGCGCCCGCTCTTCGCGATGGAGGAGGACGACTAGTCCCGCTCGGCGAGGACGGCGTCCGAGAGCGCCGGCCACGCCGTCGTCGCCCACTCGCCGAACGGCTCCTCGGTGAGGACGCCGAGCGCGAGCCGGCGCTCGGGGTCGACCCAGAGGAAGGTGCCGCTGCGCCCGAAGTGGCCGAACGTCGCGGGCGAGTTGTGCGCGCCGGTCCAGTGCGGGTGCTTCCCGTCACGCAGCTCGAGCCCGAGTCCCCAGTCGTTCGGCTCCATCCGGCCGAAGCCGGGCAGGACGCCGACGAGACCGGGGAACTGGACGCTCGTCGCCTCGGCGAGGGTCTCTGCCGCGACGACCGACGGCGCGAGCAGCTCGTGGCCGAGGAGCGCGAGGTCGGAGAGCGACCCGGCGAACGCATGCGCCGGCGACCCCTGGAGCTCGCCCGCGATCCCGAGCGGCCCGAGGACAGCGGCGGAGAGGTAGCCGGCGAACGGCATCTCGGCCCGCGCGGCCACGAGGTCACCCAGCCGCTCGAAGCCCGTGTTCGAGTAGATGCGCCGCCGTCCCGGCTCGGCGAGCACGGCGTCGTCGTCGGGCGCGAGGCCGGAGGCGTGGGCGAGCAGGTGCCGCACCGTCGATCCTTCGGGCCCGGCCGGCTCGTCGAGGTCGATCGTCCCCTCCTCGACCGCGACGAGCGACGCGAGCGCCGTCAGCAGCTTCGTCACGGACGCCCACGGATGGACGCGCCCCGTGTCGCCGTAGCTGGCGACCGCCCCGTCGGGACCGACGACCACCGCCGCGGCGGCCGCCCCGGGCCACGCCTCGATCTGGCTCAGGGCGCGCACGGCGGCGATACTAGACCGGTGCCGCACCGCCGGATCTCCGGCCATGCCCCGATGGAGCCGCGCGTCGGATACTCGCGGGCGGTCGTCGCCGGGCGCCAGGTGTTCGTCTCCGGCACCGCGCCGATCCCGGCCGACGGCTCCGCCCCGCCCGAGGGCGCATACGACCAGGCGCGGCTCTGCATCGAGATCATCGCCGGCGCGCTCCAGCAGGCCGGGGCGTCGCTCGACGACGTCGTCAGGACGCGGATCTACGTCGTGCCGGGCGTCGACTTCGACGAGGTCGCGCGGGCTCACGGCGAGGCCTTCGGCGACATCCGACCCGCGACCGCCGGTCTCGTCGTCCACGCGCTCCTCGACCCGCGCTGGCTCGTCGAGCTCGAGGCCGACGCGATCCTGCCGGAACCGAACGGCGGCCCGACCCCGTTGGAGCAGCGATGAAGCAGATCTACCCCGCGTCGATCACCGGCAAGGGCTTCGCGGCCGGCGGCAGCGTGCTCGACCACAAGTTCGGCCAGGGAGACCCGTACACGCTCGGCGTCGAGGAGGAGTACATGCTCCTCGACGGCGACACGCTCGACCTCGTCCAGCACATCGACACCGTGCTTGCGGACATGTCCGGGCACGAGCTCGAGCCGCGGATCAACCCCGAGCTGATGCAGTCGGTCCTGGAGATCGCGACGCCGGTCTGCCGCGACGCCGCCGAGGTCGAGTCGCAGCTGCGCACGCTCCGCGGCTACGTGGCCGCGACGGCGGCGCAGCGGGGAATGAAGGTCGGCTCGGCCGGGACGCACCCGTTCTCGCTGTTCGAGCGCCAGCGGATCACGGCGCGCGACCGCTACCGCAACCTCGTCGACCAGATGCAGTACATCGCGCGGCGGGAGCTCATCTTCGGGCTCCACATCCACGTCGCGGTCGACGACCCGGAGAAGGCGATCCAGGTCGTGAACGGCCTCCTGCCGCAGCTCGCGTCGCTGCTCGCGCTGTCGGCCTCGTCCCCGTTCTGGCGCGGCGAGGCGACCGGCCTCGCCTCCTCGCGGCAGATGGTGTTCGCCGCGTTCCCGCGCTCCGGGCCGCCCCCGCGCTTCCGGAACTACCAGGACTACGCCGAGGTGATCGGCCAGCTCGAGAAGACCGGCTGCATCGCCGACTACACGCACATCTGGTGGGACATCCGGCTGCACCCGCGCTACGGCACGGTCGAGATCCGGATCTGCGACGGCGTCACGCGCGTGGAGGACGCGGTGGCGCTGACGGCCTACTGTCAGTCGCTCGTGAAGCTCCTCTCCGAGCAGCACGACGCGGGCGAGGAGATCCCGTCCTACCACCGCATCCTCACCACCGAGAACAAGTGGCTCGCCGCCCGCTACGGGCTCGAGGCGCCGATCATGGACCTCGTCACCGGCCGCCGGAACCGCATCCCCGTGGCGCAGCTCGTGCGGCGGACGCTGCGCGCGATCGAGCCGCACGCGCGCGAGCTCGGCTGCGAGCGCGAGCTCGAGGGGATCAAGGACATCCTCGGCCGCGGCAACGGCTCCGACCGCCAGCTCCGCGTCTTCAACGCGAACCGCGACATCGTCGAGGTCGCGTCGGAGATCGCGGCCGCCACCGTCGCGGGAGCGACGCAGCCCGAGCCGGCCGCGGCCGCCGAGCAGGCGGGCTAAAGGAGGGCTTGGCGAAGTACGCGTTGTGCCGCCGGCGCACGCTGCTCGCCCTGCGGACGGCGTCCTCGGTCGCGTCGATAGCGCTGCTATCGGCGCTCCCTGCGTCCTTGCCACAGAACAAGCAGCGCACGCCAACGACGAACGGCATTCCGCCAAGCCCTCCTAGCGCGCCAGCATCCTCCCGCTCGCTGCGTCGAACGCCACCAGACGCCCGTCCGCGCGGAGCACGTGGACACGGCGGTCGCCCGTGCCGAAGCCGAGGCCGACGACCCGGCCCCACGTGCGGTACGGGCCGCGGACGATCCCGCGCGAGCGGTCGAGCGCCAGCAGGCTCCGACCCGCGGTGAAGTACAGCGTCCGACCGTTCCGCGAGATCGTGGCCGTCGCGCCGCGCCGCCACGGCGGGTCGGCGATCCGCGGCGGCCGGAAGCGCGTCACCCGCGTCACCGCGAGCCGCGCGAGGTCGAGCTCCGCGACGGCGCCGAGCGCCGGGTTCGCGGCGAACAGCGTCGTCCCGGACGGCGAGAGCTTCAGCGAGTAGCGCCGGAGTGCGGTCTCGCTCCCCTGCGACGGCACGGCGATGCAGAGCGGCCGCGCGTGCACGAGGTCGAGCGCGTGGACGAAGGCCGAGCGGCGCGTCGTGTCGACATAGAGGGTCAGCAGCCAGCGCCCGTCGCGCGAGGCCACGGCGGTCCAGGCGTAGCCGGTCATCGGCGCGAGCACGCCGCGCTTGCGGATCGTCTGCTGGAGCGCGCTGCGCAGGTCGAGCGTGCGGACGCGGTAGCGGGCGTCGTCGATGTGCTCGATCAGGAACAGCCGCGCACCGTCCTTCGAGACCGCCTCGACCTCGACGTCGCCGGGGAGCCGGAGGCGGTGCAGGACGCGGCCCGTGCCGCCGACGAGGCGGATGTCGGTCGCGGCATTGGCGCCACGGGACAGCGCGACGAAGCGCCCGTCGGGCGAGACCGCGGCGACGTTCCAGTGACCCGGGACCCGGTCGACGCGGAGGACGGCGCCTGACCCGGTCTCGCGGCGCTCGACGAAGGTCGTCGCGCCGTCGATCCGGGCGGACGCGAACGAGCGGCCGTCGGCGGACGCGCGGCCGGCCGGGAGCGCGAATCGGAGCCGGCCGTTCGACGTGTCGTAGGCCTGGAGCGGCCCGGCCTCGCCGAGCGGCTGGGCGAACAGGAGCTTCGCGTCGGGCGGGCTGGCGCTCGGCCCGCTGCACGGGAGGGGGCAGCCGTCGGCGGCGGCGCGGACCGGGCGCGAGCGGCGAGAACGGCGAGGAGGATGAGTGCGGAGAGCGTCTTCATGACGCTGATACGCCGGCAGCGGCCGTTCGGGTCCCGCGGGACCTCGACGCGTCCCGGATCCGTATGGACCTCGTGGCGGGACCCGTTCGTATCCTCCTGCGATGGCGCCCACGGGCCGCGACGAGCGCGCCTGGGTGCGGGGTGCGCAGGCGGGGTCCGAGGCCGACCTCGAGGCGCTGTTCCGCGCCCATTGGCCCCGCGCCTTCCGCGCCGCCTACCTCGTCGTGGGCGATGCCGCCGCGGCCGAGGACGTGGCGCAGGAGGCCTTCCTCGCCGCCGTCCGCGCCCTCGACCGCTTCGACCGGCGCCGCCCGTTCGGGCCGTGGCTGCACCGGATCGTGGTCAACCGCGCGATCGACTGGTCGCGCGCACGTCGCCTGCGGGCCGAGCAGGAGCTCGGCGACCCCGGCGATGCCGACCCCGAGCCCGGCGACGCGGCCGGGCTCGCCGGCGCGATCGCGGCGCTCCCGCCGGAGCAGCGGGCCGTGATCGTGCTCCGCCACCTCCTCGGTTACACGCCCGGCGAGATCGCGGCACTGCTCGAGCTCCCGCGCGGGACGGTCAACTCGCGGCTGCGCCGCGGGCTCGACGCACTGAAGGAGCACGTGTGAGGCGCGAGCTCGAGCGGCTCGAGATCCCGGGCGAGCACGACGCCCGCGTTCGCACGTGGGCGGTCGTGCGCGCCTCGTACGCCGAGCGGGAGCCGGTGCAGCGACGGCGCTCGCTCGTGGTGCCCGCCCTCGTTGCCGCCGCAGTCCTGGCCGTCGTGGCCGCGGCGGCGAGCCCGCCCGGCCGGGCCGTCATCGACGACGTCCGCGAGGTCATCGGGATCGAGGAGGCGGCGCCGGCGCTGTTCTCGCTCCCGGCACCCGGACAGGTGCTCGTCACATCCGAGAACGGGGCGTGGATCGCCCACGAGGACGGCTCGAAGCGGCTGCTCGGCCTCTACCGCGACGTTGCGTGGTCGCCCTTCGGCCGCTTCGTCGCCGCCGCGCGCGGGAACGAGCTCGTCGCGCTCGAGCCGGACGGCGACGTCCGCTGGACGCTCGCGCGGCCGGACGTGTCCCGTGCGGCCTGGGGCGGAACGGCGACGGACACGCGGATCGCGTATCGGTCGCGCGGTGGCCTCCGCGTGGTCGCGGGCGACGGCACCGCCGACCGGGCGCTCGCAGGCGATGTCGCCGACGTCACGCCCGCGTGGCGGCCGGTCGGGGGGCACGTCCTGACCTACGCGGCGCGCGACGGCGAGATCGTCACCGTCGACACGGGCTCCGGTCGCACGCTCTGGCGGCGGCGCGCGTCGGGTCGCGTCGCCGGGCTCGAGTGGTCGTCGGACGGAAGGCGGCTGCTCGTGCACGGGGGCGACTTCGCGGACGTGCTCACGCGCGCCGGCCGTCCGTTCACCGGCTTCGTGCCGGAGGAGGGGCGGATCCTCGCCGCCGCGTTCCGGCCGGGGAGCCACGCCGTCGCGTACGCCCACGAGCTTCGCGGGCGGACACAGGTGCTCGTCGACGGCGAACCCGGCGGTCTCGTCTTCTCCGGGCCCGGTCGCATCGACGAGCTCGCGTGGTCTCCCGACGGCCGGTGGCTGCTCCTCGGTTGGCGGGCCGCCGACCAGTGGCTCTTCGTCCGTCCGGGGACGCGCGCCGTCCGCGCCGCGTCGCGCATCTCGGAGCAGTTCCGCTCGTCCAGGTTCCCGACCGTCGCCGGCTGGTGCTGCTCCCCGTCCTCCTAGCGGCGGTCGCACTGCCGTTCGGCGGCGGCCCCGTCGATCGGGAGTTCGCCGGCCGTTCGGTCGAAGGCCGCCCAATCCAGCTCTACGGCTTCGGCTCGGTCGACGCGCGCTTCCGGATCCTCGTTGTCGGCTGCATCCACGGGGACGAGTGCGCCGGCACGGCCGTCACCCGCCGGCTGCTCCGGACGGCCGCCGCACCGGTCGGCATGCGACTGTTCGTCGTCCAGGACCTGAACCCGGACGGATTCGTCCGCGGCAGTCGCTGGAACGCGCACGGCGTCGATCTCAACCGGAACTTCGGCGCCGAGTGGCGGCCCGGCGCTCGCTCCGGCCGCCGCCCCTGGTCGGAGCCTGAGACGCGGCTCGCACGCAAGCTCGTCGAGCGGCTCCGCCCGAACGTGACGATCTGGTTCCACCAGCCGCAGGCACTCGTGCGCGCGTGGGGCCCGAGCGTCGGCGTCGCCCGCGTCTACGCGCGGCTCGCGGGAGTGCCGTACCGGTCGCTGCGTTGGCCGCACGGGACGGGACCGAACTGGCAGAACCACCGCTTCCCGGGCGATACGGCCTTCGTCGTCGAGCTGCCGGCCGGGCAGCTGTCCGAGCCGCCACCGTACGTCACGTGAACGCGATCCTCGGCCTCCGGCGTGCAATCGCCCGCTCCCCGTCGGTACGCGACGAGAGTCGCAGCGCGTCCGTTCCGGTGCGGGGAGAAGGAGCGGTCGCGCGGCACCCGCCCCGCGTGAGCTGGCACCGCTCGAGAACGCTCGGCACGGCGTCGGCCGGACGGCTGGAGCGCGGCGTCGTCCTCCCGTCGTGGGGCGCCGATCACGCGACGTGGGACCCGGTGCTACGACGCTCCCCCGGCCGGGTGTGGCGCCGCGTCGGCTCCGACCGCCTCGTCCGCCTCGTGCTCGCGGTCGCGGGCACGTTCCGGCGCGAGCACCCGGATGCGCCCCGGCTGCTCGTGGGCGACCTCAGCCGTCCGCGTGGCGGCGACTTCGGCCCGCGCTTCGGCGGGCTCGGCCACGTCTCGCACCAGAACGGGCTCGACGTCGACATCTACTACCCGCGCCGTGACCGCCTCGAGCGGCCACCGGTGCGCCCGGAGCAGGTCGAGCTTCGACTCGCGCAGTGGCTCGTCGACCGGTTCGTCGCCGCCGGGGCCGTGCGCGTGTTCGTCGGGCCGAGCCTGGCGCTCCGAGGGCCCGCGGACGTGGTCGCGCGGCTCCCCCGGCATGACAACCACCTGCACGTCCGAATCGCCGCCGAGTAGGCTCGGCCCGTGCTCGCTCCCGGCGAACCCTGCCCCGACCTGACCGTCTGGCGCGCGCCGCGGGAGGCGGTCTCGCTCCGCGACCTCGGCGGCGGCGGGGCGACGCTGCTCCTCTTCTACCTCTTCGACTGGACGGGCACCTGAACGGACGAGCTGACGCTCCTGCGTGACAGGAGAGCGGATTTCGAGCTCGCCGGGACGACCGCGTACGGGATCTCGCGCGACTCGCCGTACTGCCACATCGCGTGGGCGCAGGCGCTCGACATCGACGTGCCGCTGCTCTCCGACTGGAACGGCGACGTCGTGCGCGCGTTCGGCGTCGGCCACGAGTACCGCGGCATGCGCGACGTCGCCGAGCGGACGGCGTTCCTGATCGACGCGGGCGGCACGATCCGCGGCGCGTGGCGCTACGCGTCGGAGGAGGTCCCGGACTTCGACGAGCTCGTCGCGGCCGCGAGCGCGCTCACGACCGCGTAGCTGCGGATCGTCACGCGGCTCGCGGAAGCGCAGCGACGCCGCCGTGGACACCGCGGCTGACAGTCTCCGCGCAAAGGGAGGCGCTTGCTACTGACCGCTCGTCGGCGCGTGTCCCGACGCTCTCAGCCGGTCCGCATGCGGATTCGCTCCCAACTGCTCGTACACGGCGAGCGCCTCGGCCCGGAGCCGTGACGCGTTGTCTCTCGACGTCACGGCAGCGAGCCGCTCTTTCGTCAGCGCCGCCTCGAAGACGACTCCCATCCGCTCGAACTCCGCCGCTGCGCTTCGGAGCAGCTCTTCAGCCTCCGCGTTGTCTCCCGCAGCCGCCAGCGCGACGGCTTCCGCACGGGCGATGGCGGGCTCGACAAGCGCCAGCGCGTCGGCGAAGGCTCGTGCTCGCCGGACGAAGCCTGCGAGCCCTTCCCAGTCCTCGAGCGCGACGAGCGCCTCGAGCATGGCGAGGATCTCGAAGGCGTTCTCCTCCGCGTAGACCGACCGGCCGATGATCTGCTCGGCGAGCTCGCGTCCCGCGAGCGGGTCGCCCCGGGCAACGTGGTAGCGCGCGAGCCACGCGTCGGCGAGGCCGAGCTTGTCGGGATCGGGCTCGAAGGTGGCGGCGAGCTCGGCCGCACGGTCGAGCCGACCCTGGTGCGCGAGGACCAAGGCGGCGAGAGGAGTGCCGCTCCGAACGTACGCGCAGCCGATGCCCGGTTCCTTCGCGAGCTCCTCCAGGTGGACTGAGGCGACAGCCTCGACGTCCGACCAGCGGCCGAGGTGGTAGTTCGCGTTCATCACCGTGTACGTGCCGTGCATGCGCTCGTGCGGTGTCAACGCCCCAGCGACATCGAGCGAGCGCGCAGCGTGAGGCAGGTTCTCGGCGAACTCGCCGGCGATCTCCATGAGGAAGAGGGCGTTCCAGAAAAGCGCGAACGCCTGCTCCGTGGGCTGAAGATCCTCGGCGAGGGCGAGATCTCGGCGGGCCGTGGCGACTGTGACGTCCCACCGGCCTCCGAAAGACTGCAGCAGCCCGTACGTTCGGTAGGCCTGACTCAGGAGCTCGGGGACGCCAAGGCCTTCCGCGATCTCGACCGCCTTCTCGGCGACGGCGATCCGCTCCGCGAGCGGCAGCGGATCCTCGAGGCCCAACCACACCCAGCGGAGCCCGGCGTTGCCCTTGAGCACCGTCAGCCAGTTCCGCGCCTCCTCGTCGGTGGCGACCGCCAGCCCCTCGTCGAGGAAACGCTCCATCTGGGCCGGCGCCGGCTTCGAGCGAAAGCCGCCCCACTTGACGGCCGCCATTCGACTGGCCGCGAGGTAGATCCGCGTGCGTAGCGACTCGGTGCCGGGTCGGTCGCGGAGAAGGTCGAGCGCGGGCTGGTAGGCCGCCCAAGCCTCGTCGCCGTGATACGCAGCCTCGTGGTCGTCGCCGATCGCCGCGAGCGCCCGCGCGCGCTGGACGTCGTCGGCAGCGAGCGCGAGCGCCTCGTCGTGGAGCTCGAGCGCCTTGTCGATCGCGAACCGGCGCCGAACGCTTTCCCCGGCCTCGAGGAGCGCTTCGAACGCGCGCTTCCGGACTCCCGCTTGCTCGGCCGCGCTGTCGGCCCACGCGAGGTCGGCGTCGTCGCCGAGGGCGGCGCAGCGGTAATGATGCGCGATCAGCTCGACGAGCTCGTCGCGGGCGGCCGAGCTGCTCGATCCACGCCGCCTGCTCGGCGTGGGCACGCGCGCGGCGCGTCTTCGGTATGGCGGCGTAGGCGACGTCGCGAACGAGAGCGTGCTTGAACTGGTACTCCGCGTGGCCACGGAGCGACGAGCTCGGCCGTTCCACGACGAGCGCCCGTTCCTCGAGGCGGGGTAGCACCGCCTCGACGTCGACGCCCGCGAGAGCGCGCGCGAGCGGTTCCAGCCAGAAAACGCGTCCGATCACTGCCGCCTCCTGGAGCACCCGCTTCTCGTCCGGCGACAGAGCGTCGATCCGCGCAGCGAGCACGCCATGCACGGTGTCCGGAATGGTGATCTGCGCGGCCGCCGCGGTAGCGCGCCAGCCGTCGCCGGCGACCACGATCGCACCCGTGTCCACGAGCCGCAGGACGATCTCCTCGAGGAAGAACGGATTTCCCTCGGCCGTCTCGACGATGGTGCGTCGGAGAACGTCGGGTACGTCCGCCGCGGGAAGCAGCCCGCTCACGAGCGCGGCTGCCTCTGCCTGCGTCAGGGACTGGAGCGTGATCGACGTCATGCCTTCGCGCCCGGTGCCGAAGCCGGGGTGAGCGTCCACGAACTCGGGTCGGGCCGTGGCGATGACCAGCAGCGGCCCTGCCGCGCGGGCCACGAGGCGGTCCAGCATCTCGACCAGCGGCTCACCCGCCCAATGAAGATCCTCGACGACGAGGATCGTCGGTCGTCGCGAGGCAAGCGCCGTGGCGAAGCGCGGCCACGCTCGCCCGAGCTCGTCGGCGACGGCGCGCGGCTCGAGGCGGTCGAGCGGATTGTCCGGAGGTGCGAGGCCGGCAGTCGTCGCCAGCGCATACGCCGTGTGCTCGAGCTCGGTGTCGGCGAGACCCAGCGGCGCGAGCAGGACACGCGCGCCGGCGAGCAGCGTCTCGCCGGCGCGGCCGGCGGCCACGTCGAGCGAGACGCCGAACGCATCCCGGAGGATCTCGGCGAGCGCCCAGAATGTGATTCCGCGTCCGGCCGCCAAGCAACGGCCCGTGTGCACCGCGAGCTCGGGTCGCGCCTCGCGTGCCGAAGCGAGGAGCTCCGCGACGAGTCTGCTCTTGCCGATCCCCGCCGACCCGAACACGAGGCCGAACCGCGGCGCTGCCGCCTCCACCGACTCGTCGAGGAGCTCCTGCAGCTGCGCAAGCTCGCGCCGGCGCCCGACGAGCGGCGATCGGCGTGCAGCAGGCAGCTCCGCCGCGAGGTGCGTTCCGCGCAGCCGGTGCGCGAGGATCGCGGTGCTCATGCCCTTGAGCTCGAGGGTGAGCGCATCTTCGAAGTGGAACGCGTGGCGTGTCGCTGCGAAGGTCCGATCGCCGACGAGCACGGTGCCCGGCTCGGCCGCCTGCTCCAGGCGAGCCGCGACGTTGACTGCCTCGCCGGCGACGAGCCGCTGGTCGCGCTCCGGTGCGACCGAGGCGATCACCTCGCCCGTGTTGACTCCGATCCGCATCGCCAGTGTGATGCCATGCCGCTCGCGGAAGCCTTCGTTCAGCTCCTCGAGCCGGTCGATCATCTCGAGCGAGGCCCGAAGTGCGCGGTCGGCGTCGTTCTCGTGCGCCGCCGGAACGCCGAAGATGGCGACGATCACGTCTCCGATGTACTTCTCCACCGTCCCGCCCCACGAGGCGATGACCTCGGACACCGGCTCGAGGTAGACGCCGACGAGCGCGTCCAGGCGCTCGGGGTCGAGCGGCACGCCGAACGCCGTCGAGCCAACCACGTCAGCGAAGACGATCGTCGCGAGCTTCCGCTCCGTGTCGGCGCTCGCTCGGGGCTGAGCCCGCTCCCGCCTCGGCTCCACGAGCGTTGCCTCCCGACGCGTGTGGACCTCGAGCGAAGGATCCTGATTCAGGATCTGCCGCTCGAGCTCGCGAAGCGTCGGCGCGGGCTCGATCCCGAGCTGGTCGATGAGGGCGCGCCTCGTCTCCTGATACGCCGCCAGCGCTTCGGCCTGGCGGCCGCAGCGATAGAGCGCGAGCATCAGCTGGCCGCATAGTCGCTCGCGAAACGGATGCTCCGCGACGAGCGTCTCGAGCTCGGGCACGAGCTCGGCGTGGCTACCGAGCGCCAAGTCGGCTTCGACCCGATCCTCGATCGCCGCGAGGCGTACCTCCTCCAGCCGGGCGATCTCGCGCTCTGCGAGCTCCCGGTCTCGGAGCTCCGCCAGCGGCGTTCCGTGCCAGAGCGCAAGCGCCTCGCGCAGGCAGTCCGATCGCTCGCCCGGATCGGCCCGCTCTCGCGCTTGCGCGACCAACGACTCGAACCGGGCCAAGTCAACCTCGTCGACCGAGGCCTGCAGCAGATAACCGGGAGGCCGCGTCTTGATCCGATCGGTACCGATCAGCTTGCGCAAGACGGAGACGTGGCCGTGCAGCGCGGTCTGGGCGGTTTCCGGCGGCTCCTCCCCCCACAGCGCCTCGATCAGCCGGACGCCGGGCACCACCTCCTCGCGATGCAAGAGCAGCATCGCGAGCAACGCCCGCTGTTTGGGACGCGCGGGTGTCACATCGCGGCCACCCTCGACAACCCTCAGCGGCCCAAGCAATTCGAACTCCACGCCCTCGGATTGTCGCACGCGTTAGCCCGGCGTTAGTCACGTGTCACAGGCGCGTAAGCCGGTCGCGCGATCGTGTTCCTCCGCAGCGGCGACGCACTTGCGCCGCCACGTGAAAGGAGCCCTGATGCATACGCACGACAACAAGCCCGCCTCCTTCCACCGTTCACCACAGGAGGCGATGCAGGCACCGTCGGAGGAGTTTCTCTATGTCAGCTGTCTGCACGAGGGCACCGGCGTCGAGGCGCCCGACTTCCTCGCCGTCGTCGACGCCGCCGACGGCCGGATCGTGCACGAGCTGCCGATGCCCAACGTCGGCGACGAGCTGCACCACTTCGGCTGGAACCGTTGCTCGTCGGCCTGCCACGGCCCCGACCGCTCGCACCTGATCGTCCCCGGCTTCCGCTCGTCGCGCGTCCACGTCGTGAACGTCGCCGACGACCCGCGCCGCCCGTGGATCGAGAAGGTGATCGAGCCGGAGGAGATCATCCGCGCAGACCGGCTACACGCGGCCGCACACGGTGCACTGCATGCCCGGCGACAACGTCGTCCTGGCGATGCTCGGCGACGCCGACGGCAACGGCTCGGGCGGCTTCGCCGTGCTCGACGCACAGACCTTCGAGGTGAAGGGCCGCTGGGAAAACGGCGGCGCCAAGCCGCCGCTGAACTACGACTTCTGGTACCAGCCGCGCAAGAACGTCCTCGTCTCGAGCGAGTTCGGCGAGCCCAACGCCTACGAGAAAGGTTTCGACCTCGCCGACGTCGAGGCCGGACGCTACGGCCACCGCATCCACTTCTGGGACCTCGAGAAGCGCGAACTGCAGCAGACCGTCGACCTCGGCGACAAGGGCCTCGTCCCGCTCGAGGTGCGCTGGCTCCACGACCCCGACGCCGAGCAGGGCTTCGTCGGGGCGGCGCTCTCGAGCGTCATGTGGCACTTCGACAAAAACGGGTCCTGGGCCGCGCGGCCGGTGATCGAGGTCGACAGCGTCCCGCTCGAAGGCTGGCCCTTCCCCGTACCCGGCCTGATCACCGACCTCGTCCTCTCCATGGACGACCGCTACCTCTACTTCGCCAACTGGCTCCACGGCGACATCCGCCAATACGACGTCACCGACCCGACGCAGCCCGAAGCTGACCGGGCAGCTGTTCCTCGGCGGCGTCATCGGCAGCCGCCAGCGACGCCGGCCGCGAACTCAGCGGCGGCCCCAACATGCTCCAACTCTCCTACGACGGCCGCCGCCTCTACGTCACCAACTCGCTCTACTCCACCTGGGACAACCAGTTCTACCCCCAGCTGCAGTCCTGGCTGCTGAAGATCGACTGCGACCCCAACGGCGGCATGACGATCGACCCGGACTTCTTCGTCGACTTCCACAACCGCCCCGCAGGGCCGGCCCGCGCCCACGAAGTACGCCTCCAAAACGGCGACTGCACCACGGAGATCTTCCAATGATCCTCGGGCACCACGGCGGCGAGACCACGCTGCTCCAGGCGGTGCTTGCGGCCGCGGGCTCCGTGCCGATCGTGCTCGCCCTGTTCCGGGTCGAGCTCTCCCGGCTCGGCTGGCGATTCCGTCGCCGGCCGCGCAATCGAAACGACGAAACACGCGCTGACGGCGCGGCAACAACATCAGGAGGAGAACAATGAGAACGCGAATCGCAGTCGGGTTCACCGCACTCGCCTGCGCCGTGGCGGCGTTGGTTGCCGTGGTCGCCACCGCGTCCGGGTCCGAAGCTGTGGCGACCGGACACAGTCACGGCCTGAAGCAAGGCGGGAAGCAAGAGCGATATCTCTACGTGAGCACCGTCGCGCAGAGCGCGACCGACCCAGATTTCATCGCCGTGATCGGGGCGGACCCGAGGCGGCCCGACTTCGGCAAGATCGTGAACCGAGTCGACATGCCGAACGTCGGCGACGAGATCCACCACTACGGCTACTCGCACGACCAGAAGCGGCTACTGGTGCCGGGCCTGTTCTCCAGCCGGATCCACGTCTTCGACGTCAAGGGCGACGGCCGGCGATTGAGCTTGAGGACGGTCAACGACAAGCTCGCCGCGAAGAGCGGCTATGTCGTCCCGCACGGCGTGATGGGTCACGGCGTGTCCCACGGCCGTGCCCTCGTCACGATGATCGGCGCAGCGACCGACACGACGCTCCCCGGAGGCATGGTCGAGATCGACGACAAGACCGGCGCGTTCGTTGGGCACTTCGGCCCGGGACCAGTGCGTGAGCCAGGCGAGTCCGCCCCGAAGTACATGTACGACTTCGAGTCGCTGCCCGGCGCGAACCGCGGCATCAGCACGACGTTCGGCTCGCCGGCAACGTGCGCTGCAGGGATCGAGCCGAACTGCCTCGGCAGCGAGGTCTATGTGTGGGACCTGGGCCGTCGCAAGGTGATCCAGACCGCCGATCTCGGGAAGGCGAGCGGGGCGCTCATGGTGCACTTCGTCCGCAAGCCGGGGGTTCGGCGGGCGTTCATCAACGCGCCCGGCACCAGCGCAATCTGGCTGGCGGACGACGACGACCATGACGGCGTCTACGACTTCCAGCAGGTGCTCGGGCCGGACGACGGGCTCAAGCTGCCGCCCGACATCACCCTCTCGGGCGACGGCAGGTACCTGTACACGAGCAACTGGTTTGGAAACACGGTGCAGCAGTTCGACATCAGCGATCCCTTCAACCCCGTCTTCAAGACCGCCGTCACGGTGCCGCATCCGAACATGCTGCGGCTGAGCCGCGACAACCGCCGCCTCTACGTCACGAACTCACTCCTCACGCCGTGGGACAACGATCCCGACTTCGGGCCTGCGCGGAACGACGAGTACGGGATCTGGCTCTTCCGGGTCGGCAACACCGGAGGTGTCACGCCTTCCAGGCCCGGCGCAGGCCCATGGGTGAGCTTCACCGACGTTCGGAAGAAGACCACGACCGGGCCCGCCGGACCGCACCTGATCCTCTTCGACCCGAGCATCCCGCCGGCGCCCGGAGAGCACTAGGCGCGAGGCCGGCTACATCCCCATTGCGTGGTAGCCGGAGTCGACGTACAGCGTCGTCCCGGTCACGTTCCGCGCCTCGTCGCTCAGCAGGTACGCCGCCGCCGCGCCGACGTCGTCCGCGACTCGACGTGGCGGTGGAGCGGCGCGCGCTCCTCGACGATCGCCTCCATCGTCGGGAACCCGGCGATCGACCGGGCCGCGAGCGTGCGCACCGGGCCGGCCGAGACGGCGTTGACGCGGATGTCCTTCCGCCCGAGATCCCAGGCGAGGTAACGCACCGAGGCGTCGAGCGTCGCCTTGGCCACGCCCATGACGTTGTAGTGCGGCACCGCCCGCTCGCCGCCGAGGTACGTCATCGTCACGATCGAGCCGCCGCCGCGCGCCGCCATCAGCGGCTCGGCGAGCCGCGAGGCGTGGACGAGCGAGTACGCGGAGATGTCGACGGCGAGCCAGAAGCGGTCGCGCGGCGTGTCGACGAAGCGCCCTTCGAGGTCGGCCGCGTCCGCGAAGGCGACCGAGTGGACGAGCAGGTCGAGGCCGCCGTCGAAGGTCTCGCCGGTCTCCCGGAAGACGCGCTCGAGGTCGTCGTCGGAGCGGACGTCACACCCCGTCACGAGCGGGCTCGACACCGACTCGGCCAGCTCGCGCACGTTCTTCTCGATCCGCTCGCCCTGGAAGGTGAAGGCGAGGCGCGCGCCCTCGTCGGCGAGGCGGCGCGCGATCGCCCAGGCGATCGAGCGCTTGTTCGCGACGCCCAAGATCAGGGCGGACTTCCCCTCGAAGCGACCCGGCACGGCGGCGAGTCTAATCGGGCGGAAGTCCGGTTGCCTTTCGGTTACTGTTGGCGCCCTTGCGCCGCTTGGTCGCTCCGCTCCTCGTCGCCGCGGCGCTCGTCGTCGCCGTCCCTGCTGCGGCCGACCTCCGCCCGATCGACCGGCGCGCCGGCGAGATCGAAATCCCGCGTGTCCGCACCGGGACGGTTGTCGTCCCGAAGGGACACGCGCGCGGGCGGATCACCGTGGTCGTCCGCCTCGGTGCGCCCCCGCTCGCGCAGTGGACCGGACGCTCGCTGCAGGCCCGCGGCGGCACGCGCAAGCTCGACGTCGCCGGAGCCGGGTCGCGTGCCTACCTCGCCCGCCTCGCGCGCTCCCAGCAGGCCGCGGTCGCGCAACTCCGCCGCGCCATCCCGGAAGCGCGCGTCTACCGCCGCTTCCGGGTCGTCCTGAACGGCCTCGCCGTCGATCTGCCCGCGGCAAAACTCCCTGCACTCGTCCGCCAGGGCTTCGCGACGAAGATCTACCCGAGCGTCCGCTACCGGCTCGCGCTCGACCACAGCCCGCAGCTGATCGAGGCCGACGCGCTCTGGTCGGCCGGCGGTGGGGGCGCACGCGGCGAGGGGATCAAGATCGGCGTCGTCGACGACGGGATCGACCAGGCGAACGTGTTCTTCGACCCGACCGGCTACACGTATCCCGCGGGCTTCCCGAAGGGCGGGACGAAATGGACGACGCCGAAGGTGATCGTCGCGCGCGTGTTCCCCGGGCCAGGCTCGGGCGAGCCGGGCCGACTCGCGGTCGACCCGCGCGCGTCGTTCCACGGCACGCACGTGGCCGGGATCGCAGCCGGCAACGCGGGCACCACCGCCCCCGCCGGTCCCGACCACCCGCGTACCACCGGGCTCTCCGGGGTCGCGCCGCGCGCGTGGCTCGGCAACTACCGGGTCTTCACCGTCCCGACGCCGATCGGGCACGTGGCGAACACGCCCGAGATCGTGGCCGCGTTCGAGTCGGCGGTCGCGGACGGGATGGACGTCATCAACTTCTCCGGGGGCGGCTCCGAGACCGAGCCGGTGAACGACGCGATGATCGAGACCGTCGCGAACGTGGTCGCGGCGGGCGTCGTCCCGGTCATCTCCGCCGGCAACGACCGCGACGACTTCGGCACGGGCACGGCCGGCTCGCCGGGCACCGCTCCCGAGGCGATCTCCGTCGCGGCCGTCTCGAGCGACCAGGTCTTCGCCTCGTCGCTCGAGCTGGTCGACCCGGTCGCGCTCGCCCGGCCGATGCCGTTCCGCCCCACTCCGGGCGCGCGCTTCCCGGACTCGTGGACGGCCGGCGTGCCGCTCCGCGACGTGGGGACGATCGGCGACCCGTACCTGTGCGGGCCCGAGGGGAACCCGAACGCGGGCGGCCTCCTCCCTGCCGGGTCGCTGAACGGCTCGGTCGCGCTCGTGCAGCGCGGCATCTGCACGTTCACCTCCAAGGTCGAGCGCGCGCAACGTGCCGGCGCGGTCGGGATCGTGTTCGTGGACAACCGGGCCGGCGAGGCCAACACCGTCCCGACGCAGCTCGCGCTGCCGAGCGGGATGATCGCCGACGCCGACGGCGCAGCTCTCGAGACCGCGCTCGCGCAGCAGCCGAACGTGCGATTCCGCTACCGCGAGGCGCCGCTCGCGATCCAGACGGGCCGGAGCGGGATCGTCACGAGCTTCTCCTCGGGCGGCCCCACCGCGTTCGGGCACCTGCTCAAGCCGGACGTGGCCGCACCGGGTGGGCAGATTCTCTCCGCGACGCTGCCGCAGTCCGGCGGGCCGTTCGCGGTGTTCGACGGAACGAGCATGGCGGCGCCGCACGTGGCCGGCGCAGCCGCGCTCCTCCGCCAGCGGCACCCGGGCTGGACGCCGCGCCAGGTGAAGTCGGCGCTCATGCAGACCGGCGGCCCCGCGTGGGGCGACAGCGCCCGCACGCAGGAGGCGCCGGTCACGCTCGAGGGCGGCGGGCTCGTCGACCTCACCCGCGCCGACCGGCCGCTCGTGTTCGCCGAGCCGTCCTCGTTCTCGTACGGCGACCTCGACGTGCGCGGCGGAGCGCGGTCGCGGAGCCTGCTGACGACGATCCGCGACGCAGGTGACGGCGCCGGCACGTGGCAGGTCGAGCTCCGCCCGCAGTCCGCCTCGGCCGGCGCGACGATCGAGCTGCCGGCGAGCGTCACGCTCGCCCCGGGCGGCGAGGCCCAGGTCGTCGCGACTGCGCGCGCCGCGGCCGATGCGGCCGAGGGCGAGAACTACGGCTTCGTCGTCCTCCGCCGCGGCACCGACACGCGGCGGATCCCGTACTTCTTCCTCGTCGAGCGGCCCGCGCTCGCGGGGCTCACGGCCACGCCGCTGCAGCTCCTGCAGCAGGGCGACACCCGCGGCGCCTCGGCGGTCGAGGTCTACCGCTACCCCGGCGCGGCGTTCGGCCCGCCGCCGACGTACACCGGGCCGACGATGGCGGAGGGCGGCGCGGAGCGGCTCTACAGGTTCGACCTCGACCTGCCGGCGGCGAACTTCGGCGTCGCCGTCATCGCCTCCGGGGAGGGGACGGTCGCCGACCCGTGGGTGCTCGGCTCGAAGGACGAGAACGACGTGCAGGGCGCCGCGGGCACGCCCGTCAACGTCAACCCGCTGACGATCGGCTTCCTCCTCGACGCCGGCACGGCCGGCGCGTCCCTCCCGCGGCCCGGCGACTACTACGTCTCGGTCGACTCGCCGCGCGACGAGTTCACCGGACGGCTCTACGCCGGGCCGTACGTGCTGAAGGCCTGGGTCGACGACGTCTCGCCCCCGCTGATCGTCCCGGTGACGACCCGCGTCTCTGCGGGACGGCCGACGCTCGTGGCCCGGGTCGTCGACGACTTCCTCGCGCCCGGCGCCGGCGTCGACCCGCTCTCGCTCGTGATCGCGTATCGCGGCTCGGTCGTCGGCGCCGCGCTCTACGACCCCGTGGCGGGGCTCGCGCTCTTCCCTCTCCCGGCCGCCGCGCCACGGATTCCGCTCGGACGCACGACCGCGACGATCGTCGCCTCCGACTTCCAGGAGGCGAAGAACGTGAACACGAGCGGCGAGAACATCATGCCGAACACGAACTTCGCCGCCGCCCGGTTCCAGGCCGTGAACGGGCCGACGATCCAGTGGCTCTACCCGGAGCGCCGCGAGTGCGCCACGGCGCAGACGCAGCTCGTCGCGGTCGCCGGCTCGACGCGCACGATCCGCTCGGTCCGGTTCCTCGACGGGCGCCGGACGATCGCGACCGTGCGCCAGGGGCCTGCCGGCGTGTACGGCACGACGTGGCGCACGGCCGGCGCGAAGAAGGGCCGGCACGTCCTGCGCGCCGTCGTCCGGGACGCCGCGGGGCGGACGGCCACGGCCGAGCGCATCGTCCGCATTTGCCGCTGAGCATGGCGTGAGCCGGGTCGCCGTCGTCACCGGCGCGTCCTCCGGGATCGGCGCTGCGCTCGTGCGCATGCTCGCCGAGCGCGGGTGGCGGTGCGTGCTGCTCGCCCGCGGCCGGGAGCGCCTCGAGCCGCTCGCCGAGGAGGTCGGCGGCGAGGCCGAGGTCTGCGACGTCTCCGACCGGGAGGCGGTCGACCGGGTCGCCACGGCGCGTGGCCGAGCGGCATCCTGCGGTCTCGCTCCTCGTCAACAACGCCGGGATCCCCGGCCGGTCGCAGTCGCTCGGCCTCGACCCCGAGCGGATGGAGCAGGTGCTCGCGACGAACTTCCTCGGGACGGTCTGGACGACGCGCGCGTTCCTGCCGCTGCTCGAGGCGGGCCGCCCGTCGCGGCTCGTGAACGTCGTCTCCGTCTCCGGCATGGTGTCGGTACCGCCGATGGGCCCCTACGCCCCGTCGAAGCACGCCCAGCTCGCGTTCTCGCGCGCGGCCGCGGCGCAGCTGGCCCCGCGCGGGATCGGCGTCCTCACGGTGAACCCGGGCTTCGTCCACACGGAGGGGTTCCCGAACCGCGAGCGGCTCCGCAACCCGCTCCTGCGACGGGCGACGATCGACCCGGACCGGGTCGCCGCTCACATCCTCGACGCGCTCGACCGCGGCACGGTCGAGACGTTCGTGCCGCGGTGGTACCGGGCGGCCGCGGTCGTGCAGGCGCTCGCACCCGGGACGACGGCACGGTTGCTCGCCCACGCCGCCCGGCGGAGAATGGAGCCATGACGGATCCGCACCCGCTCGACGAGTACGTCCGCGTCGCCGAGTTCCGCGCCGCCCTCCGCCGCTTCCTGCGCCGGACGGAGCGGATCGCGCGCGACTCCGGGCTGACGCCGCAGCGCTACCTGCTGCTGCTGATGATCAAGGGCGCCGCCGACGGCTCCGAGCGGTCGACCGTGACGACCCTCGCCGAGCGCCTCCAGCTCGCGCAGAGCACCGTGACCGAGCTCGTCGGCCGGGCGGAGGACGCGGGCCTGCTCACGCGCGAGCCGTCGCGCGCCGACGGGCGGGTCGCGCACCTCGGGCTGACCGAGCGCGGCGAGGAGCTGCTGGCGTCCGCGTTCACCGGCCTCGAAGCCGAGCGCCGGAGCCTGCTCTCGTCGCTCGTGAACCTCGAGCGCACCTAGCGGCTCAGGAGGTACCAGCCGACCTCGACCTCGGTCGTCTCGGACGGCGCGAGCGACTCTGCGTGTGAGCGGGCGTCCCCCTCGCAGGCGGCGAGGTCGAGGTAGCGGTCGAGGTCGCGGCGCTCGCGCACGATCTCGTTCGCCAGCGTGACGAGACCGTTCATCTCGAACATCGCGCGCAGGTCGCCGTCCGGCAGCAGCCGCGTGTGCGACGGGTCGCGCGCGCGTTCGAAGCGGTCGAGCTCGGCCGCCTCGTGCGGCTCCACGGGCGCGAGCTGGTCGACGACGAGGAGTCGGCCACCGAGCCGCGTGACGCGGACGAGCTCCGCGATCACGACCTCCGGCCGGCGGACGTGGTGGAGCGTCCTGGCACAGGTGACGAGGTCGAACGCGCCGAGCTCGAACGGGAGGCTCGACGCGTCGCCCGCCACGAACGTGGCGTTCTCCGGGGCGCCGTCGCGCGCGAGGGCGAGCCGCTCCTCGGAGTCGTCGAGGCCGATCACCTCCCGGACGAGCGGCGCGAGCGCGAGGGCGACCGCTCCCGTGCCGGTGCCGACGTCGAGCACGCGCTCGTCGCCGGTGAGCACGACGAGCCGGTCGAGCCTGGCCCGCAGCTCCCCGGCACGCTCCGCCTGGAGCTCGGCCGCCCGCTCCGCGCGGGTCCGCTCGTCAGCCATGCAGCACCGTCCGCCGCGAGCGCAGCGGCGACGAGCCGATCCCGCACGCGAGCTCGTAGGTGATCGTCCCCGCCACCTTCGCGTGGGACTCGAGCGGGACGCGGGGCCCGACGAGGACGACCGGCGTCCCCACGGGAAGTTGCCCGTCGAGCTCGACCGCGAGCGCGTCCATCGAGATCGTCCCGACCACGCGGCGCGGCTCCCCGGCGACGCGCACCTCCGTCCCCGTGAGGTCGCGCCGGAAGCCGTCGGCGTACCCGATCGGGACGATCCCGATCCACGTGTCCCGCTCGGCGACCCAGCGGCGCCCGTATCCCGTGCTCTCACCGGGTTGCAGCAGCTTCACGTGCGCGAGGTGGCTGTCCCATCGCAGCGCCGGCTGGAGCCCGTCCACGGCGGGATCCTCGCCGAACGGGGACAGCCCGTACAGGGCGATCCCGCAGCGAGCGGCGTCGAACCGCGACTCCGGGTAGCGGAGCGCGCCGGCGCTGTTGGCGAGGTGGCGCGTCACGCCCCGGAGCTCCGCGGTCGCGTCGCGGAAGCGGTCGACCTGCCAGCGCGTGTACGCCGCGTCGCAGTCGGCGCTCGCGAGGTGGCTCATGACCCCGACGACGTCCGCGCCGCCCGCCTGCAGCTCCGAGACGCCCCAGCGGCCCATGCCGGTGTCGAGCTTCAGGTGCACCGGAAGCCCCACCGGTGCCTCCCCCGCCACCGCCGCCAGCTCGAGCCGCGCCTCGCGCGCCTGTGCGACCTCGCGCTGGGCCGACGGGCCGAGGACGAGCAGCCGCGCGGTCGGATACTCCCGGCGGAGGACGAGCGCCTCGGGGACGGTCGCCGTGCAGACGGCGGTGGCGCCGGCACCGAGCGCCGCCCCGGCGACGTCGACGGCGCCGTGGCCGTAGCCGTCGGCCTTGACCACCGCCCACAGCTCCGCCCCCTCCAGCGCGGCGAGCAGACGTTCCGCGTTCCGGCGGACGGCGCCGAGGTCGATCGTGAGCTCCGAGCGATGCACGTTCCCGAGGCTACTCCGGCGGCGAGGCGAGCCGCTCGATCCATACGGCGAAGAGCGGGTCGACGAGGCGGTAGCGGCGCTCGTCGCGCTCGACCTCGCCCCGCGCGGAGAGGTTGCGGAGCGCCTGCTGCGCGCTCGCCTTCTGCAGGTCGAGCCGCTCCAGCAGCGCGGTCCGATAGGGCGAGCCGCCCCCGCCGACGACGGCGCGGAGCGTCTTCTGCTCGACGGTCGTGAGTCGCTGCCAGTGGGCGTCGAGCTCCGGCTCGAGCTGCGCCAGGGCGGTGGCGAACGCACGGTGCCAGGACGCATGCGTCGCCGCCTCGCCGGGCGGCACCGCCTCCCACAGATGGTGCGCGAGGAGCATCGCCCGCTGCGGGTGCCCGTCCGCGACCTCGAGCAGCGGCCCGAGCGCGTCGCCGACCTCGCGCTCGGACCCGCGGAACCGATCGGCGACATACGCAGCCAGGTCCGGGGCGGCCAGGCGGCCGAGCCGGAGCGGCGCGGCCTGCCCGTAGAGCGGCGCGTGCGTCGCCTCGAAGAGCTGTGCCATGAGGCCCGCCTCCGAGCCCGAGAAGACGTAGCTCGCGACCTCGCCGTGGAACTGGATATGGCTGCGGAGGACGGCGTCCATCTCGCGCACCTTCGCGAGATCCTGAAACTCGTCGAGGACGACCAGTGCGCGGCGGCCCTCGCCCTCGAGCCGGAGCGGCAGGTCGAGCAGCGCGTGGAGCGCCGGCAGCGGGTCGGCGCGCGGGTCGAGCTGGAGGCGGGCGCCGATCCCCATCGCGCTGAGCGAGAGGCCGAGGCCGGTGCTCTGGAGGAACTCGTCGATCCGCGCGCGGATCCGCCCCTTGAGCTGGCCGGCGTACGCGCGCTCGACCCGGACGGCCACGTCCGCGAGCGAGAGGACGCCGTAGAGGTCGACGAGCACCGGCACCATCCCCTCGTCGCGCTCGGCATCGCGGAGGACACGTCGGAGAAGGCTGGTCTTCCCGTACTTCCGCGGCGCATAGAGCCGCACGTAGTGGCCGCCCGCCGCCAGCGCGAGCAGCTTCCGCGTCTCCTCGTCGCGGTCGATGACGTCGTCGGGGGCGATCGGGCGCGAGTAGACGAAGGGGTTCAGGTCGGTCTGCATGGTGTGTCGCCAGCATACCGTCCGGTATGGACGGACAATACCTACTGGTACGTCGCGCCCATACCCGCCAGCACGTCCGGCAGCGCCTCGACGAGATCGGACGCGACCAGGCCGCGCTCCGGCCCGAGCAGCGCCGCCTGCGCCTGCGCCGCGGCACCGGCTGCGGCCGCGACGCGGCCGGGGAGGCCCTTGGCGAGGAACGCGGCGATCACGCCCGTCAGGACGTCGCCGGTGCCGGCGGTCGCGAGCTGCGGCGCGTCGACCGAATGGATCCACGTGCCGTCGACGATCGTGTCCGCGCCCTTGAGCAATACGGTCGCCGGATACCACGCGCACGCCTGCCGCACGGCCGCGAGCCGGTGGGCCCGCACCCACTCCGAGTCCTCGCCGAGCATCGCGGCGAGCTCGCCCTCGTGCGGCGTCAGCACCGTCGGCGCCGCTCGCTCGGTCGGCTCGAGCAGCGCGAGCGCGTCCGCGTCGACCACGACCGGGAGGTCGAGCGCGAGCACCTCGCGCACGAGGGCCCGCGCCGCCTCGCTGCGGCCGAGACCCGGACCGACGGCGACGGCGCCGAACCGCGGCGCGAGCTCGCCGACCCGGTCCCACGTCGCCTTCACGGGCTCGAGCAGCGTCGTCTCGACGGCCGGGAGCGACTCCGGCGGGACGGCGACGGCGACGTAGCCGGCGTCGGCCCGCAGTGCCGCCGTGGCGGCGAGGCGCACCGCCCCGGTCGTCCCGGGCGCCCCGCCGACGACGAGCACGGCGCCGGCGGTGTACTTGTTGTCGGTCGCGCGCCGGGTCGGCACCGCCGCGAGGATCCGTGGGGTCACGAGCCCGTGCGCGGTGTCGACGTGCTCGATGCCGATGTCCGCCACCTCGACCTCGCCCGCATACGCCCGGCCGGGGCTCACGTGGAGCCCGACCTTCGGCCCGTGCATCGTCACCGTCGCCCCCGCCCGCACGGCCGCGCCACGGACTTCGCCGGTCGAGGCGTCGACGCCTGACGGGACGTCGACCGCGACCACGTCCCCGGTCATCTGCGCGATGAGCGCCGCGGCGTCCGGGCGCGGCTCGCCGCTGAACCCGGTGCCGAAGAGCGCGTCGACGACGACGTCCACGGGCGGCACCTCTGCGGCGGCCACCGCCTCGATCACGGAGACCGTCCGCCCGGCCGCCTCGAGCATGCGCGCGGCGATCCGCCCGTCACCCCCGTTCGAGCCGCGGCCGCACACGACCGCGACCGTTGTCGCGTCGGGCCGGCGCCGCAGCACCGCGTCGGCGACCGCGCGTGCCGCGCGCTCCATCATCGCGTCGACGTCGTGCCCCTCCTCCGCCTGCCGCATCTCCTCGGCGGTGTAGAGGGGCGTGATCCAAGTCACGGTTCGACGACGACGCAGACGGCGGCGGCCAGCTCGCGTGAGTGGGTCATGGACAGATCGATCTGCCCCACGCCGACGCTCGCCGCCCGCGCCGCGACCCGGCCGGAGAGCTGCACGGACGGCTTGGGGCGGCCCACGACCTCGACGTCCTGCCACGCCCACGCGCGCGCGACGCCGAACCCGAGCGCCTTCCCGACCGCCTCCTTCGCGGCGAAGCGGCCCGCGTAGCTCTCGGCCGGGTTGGGGCGCGAGTCGCAGTACGCCCGCTCCGCCTCGGTGAAGACCCGCTCGCGGAAGCGCGGATAGCGGTCGAGCGCCCGCCGCACGCGCGCGATCTCGATCAGGTCGAGGCCGACCCTCATAGGTGGTCCTCGATCCAGACCGGGAGCTGCGCGATGGACGAGACGATCCCGTCGGGATGGACGTGTGAGCGCTCGACCTGCTCGGGGCGGAACTTCCCCGTCCGGACGAGCACGGTGCGGAGCCCGCAGGCCTGGGCGCCGACGATGTCGCTCTCGAGGTCGTCGCCGACCATCCACGTCATCCGCGCGTCCGCGTCGAGCGCCTCGAGCGCCGCGTCGAAGTACGCCGGCGTCGGCTTGCCCAGGATCGTCGCCTCGACCTGCGCCGCGAACTCGAGGCCGGCGACGAAGGCACCGGAGTCGAGCATCGGCCCATGCTTCGTCTGCCACCAGCGGTTGCGGTGCAGCGCGAAGAGGTCGGCGCCCATCTCCACCTCGCCGAACGCGCGCGCGATGTTCGGGTACGAGAAGACGCGCGCGTTCTGCTCGGGATCCTCGCCCAGGCCGCCGATGAGGACGGCGTCGACGTTGAACCCGACGAGCTCCATCTCGCCGGCGAGGTCGTCGGCGAGACCAGGCATCGTGAGCGCGAGCACCCGCTTCCCCGCGAGCTCGCGCGCCGCGACCGCCGCCGTCGTCTGCAGCTCGTCGTCCTCGAGCTCGATCCCGAGGCCGCGCATGTCGTCGGCGAGCGCTGCGCGCGCCCGCGTCGTCGAGTTCGTCACGAACCGCAGCCGGTGGCCGTTCTCGCGCAGCCGCGCCACCGCCTCCGCCGCCCCCCGGATCGGCTCGCCCGATACGTGCAGGACCCCGTCGACGTCCAGGAGGATCGCGGCCACCGCGGGCGAGTCTAATCGGGCAGCGGGCCGCGGAGGGTGATCGTCGCCGGCTTCGCCTGGTAGCCGAGGCGCTGGTTCAGGCGGCGCATCGGCGCGTTGTCCTCGTGGTTCTCCGTCTCGAGGCGATCGAGGCCCTGCGCCTTCGCCCACGCGATCTGCGCGCGCTTCAGTGCCGCGGCCACGCCCCGCCCGCGCCAGCCGCGACGGACGCCGGTCATCTCGTGCCAGCCGGCGCCCGGCCGACCCGGCTGCTGAAGGAGCAGCGCATGACCGACGACCTCGTCGCCGGCGACCGCGAGGAACCAGGAGTCGGTGCGGGTGAGCGGCGCCTCGACCTCGCGGCGGCGCCAGTCCTCGAAGCTACCGACGACATAGGGCTCGGGCGCCGGGATGTCCGCGATCGCCTCGACCTCGACCTCGTAGAGGCTCCGCAGCAGATCGGGGCGCTCGGCGAGCGTTCGGATCTCGACCCCGGGCGGCGCGTCGACCGGCGCCGGCGTGAGGCCGGCGAGCGGGAGCATCGCGTCCCACGCGCGCGCGACCTCCTCGAAGCGGCGGTTGCGCGCGAACGCGAGCCCGTCCGGGTCGGTCTCGCTCACGACCACCTCGAGCTGCGTCTTCCCCCAGCCGCGGGCGCGCGCTCCGATCGCGGCGAGGACGGCCGAGCCGATGCCCCTGCGGCGACGGGCCGCGGGCACGAACACGTTCGCGAAGGCCACGGTCGACTCGCCGACGATCACTGGGACGGCGGTGACGCCGCCCGCGACGACCGCGCCGCCCTCCCGGGCCAGGAGCTCGACTCGCTGCCGGGATCGGTGGCGCGCGTGCCGGGCGCTTTCGAGGTCCATCGGCCACCACGGCAGCACCGCGCTCCGAACCTCGACCCAGGCCTCGAGCGCCGCGTCGTCCTCCACCGGCTCGACGACAATGGCGCCCATGGCGGGCGAGTCTATTCGCGTCACGCGCAGCGTCTCCGTCCCGCTCGCGGAGATCGAGCTGCGCACCTCGCGCTCGAGCGGGCCGGGCGGCCAGCACGCGCAGACATCGGAGACGCGCGTCGAGGCGGTGTTCGACGTCGAGGCGTCGGAGGCGCTGTCGGCGGCGCAGAAGCGGCGTGTGCTCGAGAAGGCGGGCGCGACGATCCGAGCGGTGGCGCAGGACGAGCGTAGCCAGCTGCGGAACCGCGAGCTCGCGCTCGAGCGCCTGGTGGAGCGCCTGCGGGAGGCGCTCCGTGTCGAGCGTCGGCGCGTCGCGACGAAGCCGCCGCGCGCAGCTGTCGAGCGCCGCCTGGAGGACAAGCGCCGCCGCAGTGCGACGAAGCGCCTCAGGCGTGCCGACGACGACTAGGGCGCGACGAACTCGAGCAGGCGCGGCAGGCGTTCCCGGAGATCCGGCGGATACGCGTGGTCGAGCCCGTCGACGACGTCGAAGAGCAGCGGCGTGCCTGCCTCGTCGGCCGCGGCCGCAAGCTCACGCGCGGGCTCGAGACGGAAATCGTCGGCGCCGATCACGATCGCGCCCCGCAGGCCGGGCCGGCCGAGGAGCGGCCTCAGCTCCTTGAGCGTGGGCATCCCCACCCGTCCGACACTCGGCGCCAGAGCGACGAAGGCGTCCGCGCGCCCCTGCAGCGCCTCAGCGATCGCGAGGATCCCGCCCTGGGAGAAGCCCGCCAGGACGAGGCGTCCCGACACCAGGCGCTCCTGTGCCCAGTCGAGCTCGCGCCGGGCGACGGCGAGGTCGTCCCAGCACGCGGCCTCCGTCCCGAGGAGCTGGCTCGATCCGAGCGCGACAACGACCGCGCCCGTGGCCGCCGCGGGTGCCCAGGCGTCGAGCGCCTCCTGCGCCGAGGCCACGCGACCGTGTAGCGCGAGCAATACGAGGTCGCTGCGCGGACCCTCGGGCTCGAGCACACGCAGCACCGGCTCGGCGCCAGCGCGTTGGACGGCCATCCGCCGCTGCCACTCCGCGGCGAGCTCCTCGAAGCCGTCGAGGCGCAACACCGCCACGAGGTCCTCGTCCTCCCGCAGCAGCTCGGGCGCCCACCACATGCCCTTGCCGGACGCGGCCTGCAGGCGCGCGAGCGCGCCGGAGGCGTCGCCGACACGCGCCTGGACACAGGCGGCCCAGAACACGAACTGCCCGTTCTCAGGCTCCAGCCCGAGAAGCTGCTCGGCCCAGCCCAGCGCCTCCCGGTAGTCCTCCCGGCCGTACGCGGCCATAAGGCGCCGCGAGAGCTCCGCGGCGTCGGCTATTCGACCGTGACCGTCTTCGCCAGGTTCCGCGGTTGGTCGACGTTCAGGCCGCGCAGTCGCGCGATGCGGTAGGCCAGCAGCTGGAGCGGGAGCACGGCGAGCACGGCCTGGAGGAAGGCGGGCGTCCGAGGCACGTAGATGACGTCGTCCGCATGGTGCTGGATGTCCTCATCGCCGTCCGTCGCGATCGCGATCACGTGCGCTCCTCGCGCTCGCACCTCCTGGATGTTGGAGATGATCTTGTCGTAGACGTGGATCCGGGTCGCGACGACGACCACGGGCGTGTCGGTGTCGAGGAGGGCGATCGGCCCGTGCTTCATCTCGCCCGCCGAGTAGGCCTCCGTCGGGATGTACGAGATCTCCTTCAGCTTCAGCGCGCCCTCGAGCGCCACCGGGAGCCCGATGTGCCGCCCGAGGTAGAGGAAGAACGGCTGGTCGTGGAAGCGCTGCGCGATCTCGTCGATCGGGTGGTCGCCGTCGAGGAAGCGCTCGATCTTCTCCGGCAGCGCGTAGACCTCGTCGAGGATCAGCGTGATCTCTTCGGCCGGCAGCGTGCCGCGGCACTGCGCCAGCTTGAGCCCGATCAGGTAGAGCAGCGCCACCTGCGCCGTGAACGTCTTCGACGCGGCGACGCCGATCTCGATCCCGCAGCGCGTGAGCAGCACCGAGTCGACCTCGCGCGTTATCTGCGAGCCCGCCATGTTCGTGATCGCGACGGTGCGGGCCCCCATCTCGCGCGCGAGCTTCATCGCCTGGATCGTGTCGCGCGTCTCGCCGGACTGGGAGATGCCGATCACGAGCGTATTCGGGTCGAGTACCGGGTTGCGGTAGATCCACTCCGAGGCGATGTCCGGCTCCACCGGCACGCGCGCCCACTCCTCGATCACGTACCGGCCGCACACGGCCGCGTGGTATGCGGTGCCGGCGGCAAGGATCACGATCCGGCGGAGGTTCTTCAGCTCCTGCTCGTTCATGCCCAGCCCCTCGAGCACGAGCGTGCCGTGGCGGACGCGGTCGCCGATCGTCTCGGCCACCGACTCGGGCTGGTCGTAGATCTCCTTGAGCATGAACGTCTCGTAGCCGCCCTTCTCGGCGCCCTCATCGTCCCAGTCGAGCTCGATCGCCTCGTGCTCGACCGGCGTGCCGTCGTACCGCTGGAAGACGGCGCCTTCCGGTGTCACGGTGACGATGTCGCCGTCGTCGGGGAACTGGACGAGGCGCGTCTCCTTCAGGAACGCCGCCGCGTTCGAGGCGACGAACATCTCGCCCTTGCCGATCCCGACCACCATCGGCGTCTGGTGGCGGGCGCCGACCAGGAGGTCGGGATGGTCGTGGTGGATGACGACGAAGGTGAAGTGGCCCTCGAGGAGCGCGAACGTCTTCCGCACCGCCTCGGTGAGGTCGCCCTCGTAGTGCTCCTCGATCAGGTGCGTGACGGTCTCGGCGTCGGTCTCGGAGCGGTACGTATGGCCCTTCGCCTCCAGGTCCCCGCGCAGCTCGCGGTAGTTCTCGACGATGCCGTTCAGGACGATCGAGATGGTGCCGGTGTCGCAGCCGGCGAGCGGATGCGCGTTCCCCTCGGTGACGCCGCCGTGCGTGGCCCAGCGCGTGTGGCCGAGCCCGTGCGTCGAGGTCGACCCGTTCGGCCCGGCCGCCTCCTTCAGGTTCCCGAGCGGGCCAACGGCGCGGACGTACTCGAGGCCCTTCTCCTCGTGGAGCGCGATCCCGGCCGAGTCGTAGCCGCGGTACTCCAGGCGTTCGAGGCCCTGAAGGAGCAATGGCTTCGCTTCACGCGGACCGACGTATCCGATGATCCCGCACATCCAGACCTCCCTTCGTCAACCTGGATGCCCACCCCCAGGAACAACAAAGCCCGACCGAGTCTCCGACGCCGCGTCGCGCCGGTCAGCCGAGCTCTCGTCGGACGAGAGCGGCGATCGTACCACAGAGATCCACCGCTTCACGATGCGTTTTCGCCTCGGCGAGCACGCGGACGACGGGCTCCGTTCCCGACGGACGGACGAGCACACGGCCGCTCCCGTTCAGCTCCGCGTTCAATGCCTCGGCCTCGGCGAGGATCGACTCGGGCAGCGCTCGCGCCCGCACCTGGACGTTCTCCAGCACCTGCGGGAACCGCGGCATGACCGCGGCCGCCTCGGCGAGCGCGCGCCCCTCGAGGGCGCGACAGAGGAGGAGCGCCGCGGCGAGCCCGTCCCCGGTGACGTGGTCGCGCAGGACGATCACGTGGCCCGACTGCTCGCCGCCCAGGATCGCGCCTTCGCGGCGGAGCGCCTCGAGCACGTAGCGGTCGCCCACGTCGGTCGTGAGGACGCGGATGCCGCGCTCCTCCATGAGCCGGTGGAAGCCGAGGTTCGTCATCGAGGTGACGGCGACCGTGTCGACGCCGAGATGAAGCGCCAGCACCGCCACGATCGCGTCGCCGTCCACGACCTCGCCGGCGGCGTCGACGGCGAGGACACGGTCGCCGTCCCCGTCGAACGCGATGCCGAGGTCGAACTCGCCGCCGCGGACGGTGCGCTGCAGGAGTGCGAGGTCGGTCGCGCCACAGCCGTCGTTGATGTTGCTGCCGTTCGGGTCGTCCCCCATCGCCACGACCTCGGCGCCGAGCGTCCGGAACGCCTGCGGCGCGACCCCGGAATACGCCCCGTTCGCGCAGTCGACCGCGATGCGGAGGCCGGAGAGGTCGGAGCCGAAGCGCTCGAGCACGTGCTCGAGATACGAGTCGACCGCGATCTCGACCCGGTCGACCGAGCCCGGCTGCGCCGCGGGAGGCGCCTCGAGCAGCGCCTCGATCTGCTCCTCCGCCGCGTCCGTGAGCTTCTGCGCCGTCGCGTCGAAGAACTTCACGCCGTTGTACTCCGGCGGGTTGTGCGAGGCGGAGATGACGACGCCGAGGTCGAGACGAAGCAGCGCCACCGCCGGGGTCGGCAGCACGCCCCCGAGGACGGCGTTCCCGCCCGCGGAGACCACGCCCCGGGCGAAGGCGGCCTCGAGCGCCGGCCCCGAGCCGCGGGTGTCGCGGCCGATGAAGACCCGGCCGCGTCCCGACCAGCGCGTCGCCGCGCGGCCGAGCTGCTCCACGAGCTCCTCCGTCAGGAACTCGCCGACGATGCCACGGACACCGTCCGTGCCGAAGTACCTGCGCGCCATGCGCGCCCGGCTAGCGCTTCGAGAACTGGGGCGCCTTGCGGGCCTTGTGGAGGCCGGCCTTCTTGCGCTCGACGATCCGTGCGTCGCGCGTGAGGAACCCCTCGCGCTTCAGCGCCACGCGGAGCTCCGGGTTCGTCTCGACGAGCGCCCGGGCGATCCCGTGGCGCACCGCCCCGGCCTGCCCGGACGGGCCGCCGCCGTGCACGCGGACGCGGAGGTCGTACTGGCCCTCGACGCCGGCGATCTTGAGCGGGGCGAGCACCATCATCTGGTGCGTCGCGCGCGGGAAGTAGGTGGCGATGTCGCGGCCGTTGAACCAGGTGCTGCCGTCGCCGGGGCGAAGGATCACGCGCGCGACGGAAGTCTTGCGCTTGCCGGTGCCGCGGTACTGGGCCTGCTCCGCCATCTCGTCTCCTAGTCGTCCAGCGGCAGCGGCTTCGGCGCCTGCGCCGCGTGCGGGTGCTCGGGGCCCGCGTAGATCTTCAGTTTGGTGAGCTGGGCGCTCGCGAGCCGGTTCCGCGGGAGCATCCCCTTCACCGCCTTGCGGATCACCTCGGTCGGGCGCCGCTCGAGCTGCTCGCGCAGCGTGCGGCTCCGGAGCCCGCCGGGGTAGCCGGAGTGGCGGTGGTACATCTTCTGGTCGAGCTTCTTCCCGGTGACGTGGATCTTCTCCGCGTTGACGACCACGACGAAGTCGCCGGTGTCGATGTGCGGGGTGTACTGCGGCTTCAGCTTGCCGCGGAGCACGTCGGCGATGCGCGTGGCGAGACGCCCGAGGGTCTGTCCCTCGGCGTCGACGACGTACCACTCGCGCGTCACGTCGCCCGGCTTGGCGTTCCAGGTCTTCACGGTCATGCGAAAAGAAGGCGAACCCGAGTCCGCCGGTCGCCGATCGTAGCAGCTACGCCGCTTCGGTCGTGACCGGCGGTGGGGTCGGGCGAGCGAGCAGGATCGCCACCGGGACGAGCGCTGCGACCGCCGCGCCGAAGGCGAGCGCGTAGACGCCGAACTGGTCGAGCGCGAACCCGCCGAGGAGGACGAATGCAGCCCCGAGCATGCTCCCCGCGAAGTCGCCGAAGCCGAGGAGCTTGCCGCGCTCGGACGGGGCCGACAGGTCGACGAGCTGCGCCGTGGCCGCGACGTACGAGAAGTTCCAGCCGAGCCCGAGGCCGAACAGCAGGACGCCCGTCGACCACACGCTCTCGCCCCACGCGAGGCCCGCGCACGAGACGGCGATGACGACGAGCCCGCCGACGAGCGCCGGCGCCCGACCGATGCGGTCGATCAGCGCGCCGACGACGGGGACGAGTCCGAACATGCCGACCACGTGCGCCCCGATGATCGGGAACACGAGGTTCTGGGCATGGTGGTGGTGCTCGACCACGACGTAGCCGGTCAGGTTCATCACCGAGACCATGACGCCGACGCTCGCGAAGCCGGCCAGGAGCGCCGGAACGACCCCGGGTCGCGTGACGATCTCCCGCAGCGGCGCCGAGGTCGGCTGGGGGACGCCCTCCGGATGCGGCGGCGCGATCAGCTCCGCGATCCGCTTCGGGTCCGGCCGGACGAAGAGCACGACGACGACGCCGACGAGTGCGATCGCGGACGAGACGAGCCAGGGTGCGACCAGCGCCTCCGCGTCGAGCTCGCGGCCCGCGAAGATCGGGCTGAAGACGAAGGGGCCGAGGATCGCGCCGAAGACGGAGCCGAAGAGCACCCAGGCGATTCCCTGCGCACGGCGCTCCGGCGGATACATGTCCCCGGCGGCGGTGCGCGAGAGCGTGACGGTGCCGGCGCCGATCCCGATCAGGGCGAAGCCGGGCACGACCGCGAACCACGCCTCCTGCGCGGCGCCGACCGCGGTCAGGGCGCTCCCGACTGCGGCGACGAAGAACCCGTAGGCGATCACCGGGACGCGGCCGACCCGGTCCATCGCGCGGCCTCCGAGAAGCGAGCCGATCGCCGACGAGACCAGGAAGATCGCCGGGCCGAGCCCGAGCAGCCCCGTGATCCCGGTGACAAGGACGAACGTGATCGAGGAGACCGCGGCGACGAGCTGGAACGTCGCCGAGTTCAGCGCCATCCCGGCGGAGAGCAGCGCGGTGTTCCGCCGGATCGGGAGCTCGGTCACGCCCCGATCGTATGCCGCGACAGCTGCGTTGCCGCTGTCCGAATCCCCTAGCGCCGCGACCCGACCGGCACGCTTCTCGGGAACCGCACCCGCTGCCACTCCGTGACGGTGCCGTTTCCGTCCGAGAGGCGGATCCAGATCTCCGGCAGGCGCGAGCGGAAGCTGAAGCGCTCGACGAAGCTCCGCCACGACCACGGCGTCGCAGGATCCGTCGCCAGCTGAAGGCGACTCGGTCGGAACGGCATGGTCGAGGCGTCGATCGTGAGCCACGTCCGCGCAGCACCCGCGGTGCTCCTTGTGGTGAGCCGGGTCCGGACGCCCGACACACGGACGCTCGCCTCGGTCAGCGGGACCAGTCGCTCGGCGACCGCGAGCGTCACCGTCGTCCGGTTGTTGACCGTGTTCGGATCCGGCTGCTGCGCGCCAACCACCGAGGCGATCGTCGTCTCACCGGGCGCGATCGCGGCGGCCGAGATCGTGATCTGCGTCGACTGCCCGGGGGCGAGGGTGCCGATCGAGCAGCGAACGGTCCCTCCGGTCGTGCAGCCGCCTTGCGCACCCCTCGCGGAGCGGAGGGCGAGCCCGATCGGGAGATCGCTCGCGACGGTGACCCCGGTCGCCGAGGCAGGACCGCGGTTCGACACCGTCAGCGTGTACGTGACGTCGGTGCCGACCGTGGCGGCGCCCGGAAGGGATCCGATCGAGAGCGAGACGTCGGCGTGAGGATCCGGAGCGGCAGCAGGCGCCGTCGGAGGTGAGACGGGCGCCGGCGCCGGAGCCGGCGGCGCAGGCGCAGCCGCGGTCGTGAACGTCCAGCTGACGGCCGAGTCGAGGACGACCCCGTCACCGGCAGTGATGGACGTCGCAAGACGCGCCGTGTACGTCGTCGCGTGCGCAAGGCTCGCCGACGGGGTGAGCGTCGCCGTCCGGGTGGCCGGGTCGTAGGCGACCGACGCCGGCACCGCGCCGCCCGGCCCCTCGAGGGTGAACGACGAATCGGTGATCGTCGCCCCGTCCATGGCGCGGGAGAAGACCGCCGACGGAGCTGCGGCGACCGCGACTCCGACCGAGGCGTCGACCGGCGACAGCGTCGCGGTCGGCGGCTCGAGCTCCTCGACGACGACGTCGATGAAGTAGTTGCTGTCGCGATAGGAATCGACCGGGCGCGCGCCTGCCGTCACGTTGTAGACGCCGTTGGCACCGTCGGCGATCGTCCGCAACGGGCCGTTCGAGACCACCGAGCCGAGCGCGTTCTGCGTGATGACGAAGGCGTCGTTGAACCCGACCGAAACGGTGTAGGTGCTCCCGGTGGCGAGGAGCACCGGGGTCGCGAGCGCGGTCTCCTGCCAGCCGACGGCACTCTCCGAGCCGAAGGACGCCTGTGCGAGCTCGGTCCCGTCCGCCGCCCAGATCCGTCCGACGTGCGACCCCGTTTCGGCGGCGTCCTTGTAGAAGCGGATCTTCGTCAGGCGCACCGGCGCGTCGACCGCGAACTTGAGCCCGAGCTCGACGGGGTGGGGGTCCGTCTGGCCGGTGAGCTCCGGTTCGGGAGAGCCGCCGAACAGCGAGCACGGGCACGCGGTGCCGCCGCCGACCGGCGTCGCCGCCGGCAGCGCGACGGCCGCGACTGCGAGCGTTGCCCCGAGCAGACGCCACGCCGGGCGCCGACCACGCTTCCCCCACATCCTGATGCTCCCCCTTCGACGGCTCTGGACCCCGGTCTCATCCTGGGCGACTCAGGCCCCGGCGACCTCCGCCGGACGGGCAGATCGGCACTAGCCGACTGGCTAGGCCTAGCGGAGCTTGGCGATCAGGTCCTGCGCCCAGCCCACGAGGCGCGCTGCGAGGCCGCCGTCGATCTTGCCCCCGGCGTTCCCCTGCACCTGCGAGATGAACTGCTCGAGCTCCCGGATCGCCTGGGCGTCTCTGACCCCGTCGATGTTCGTCTGCGCCGCGTTCAGCTTCGCCAGCAGCCCGTTCCGCAGCGAGTGGTGCATCAGGCCGCTCGCGATCGCCTCCTCGACCTCGGACGTGATTCCACCGGCCGAGGCGCGCACGATGAACGTGACCGTCGTGGTCACGACGTTCCCGGCGGCGTCGACGGCGTGGACGACGATCGTGTGGGCGCCCGCGAGCAGCGTGCCGGCGTCGATCGTCGCCCCGCTGGCGATCGCGGCGTTGTCGAGCGTCGCGGTCACCGTAACGCCGCTCGCGTCGGTGCCCGTGTAGCCGAAGCGGACGGTCGCGGTGACGTCGAGCACGGTGCCATTCGCCAGGCCGGTGAGCGCGACCGTCGGGCCCTGCGTGTCGAGCACGATCGTGTCCCACGCCTCGTACACCGTGCCGTCCGTGTCCGCGACCTGCACCACGACGGTCTTCTCTCCGTCGCCCTCGGTGAGCTGGAGATCGCCGAACCGGTAGTAGTCGACCCACTCCGTCCACGTCAGGCCGCCGTCGTTCGAGTACCGCACAGACGCGAGCGAGCCGGCACCGTTGTGCACCAGCTCGGAGACGACGGCGCGCTTGCGGGTCGCGTCCGCGTCGCCATTCACGAGAAGCGTCAGGGAGGGGCTGACGAGGTCGCCGTCCGCGTCGAGCGTCCCGCCGGAGCTGAGCGCCGAGAGGCTGGCCGGCGACGACCCGGGCGCCGGGCCGGGCGTCCGGACGCCGACGTTGCCGACGGAGACGGCGTCGCGCGGGTTCTGCCGGCCGCCCGGCTGCGGGTCGGCGGGGCCGCCTTGCTGGTCGCCCCAGTCGGCGTCCGACTGGAGCACCAGGCCGAGCTCTCCGAACGGCTCGCCGTTACGGGCAGCAGCGCCGGGGCGCGTGCGATCGGCGCCGTCGGAGCGCGAGACCTGGTAGAGGAACTGCGCCGTCGCCGGCTGGAGCAGTCGGTTGACCGTCGGCTCGCCGTACGGCATGAACGTCGCGAAGAAGCTGTTGAACTCGCCGTTCCAGTCGAACATGCGGTCGGCCGCGGTGTTGATGATCAGGATGTCGCGACCCGCACCGCCGTAGCCGATGTCCGCGAAGAGCGGCGCGGTCGTCCGCGCGTCGGGGATGTCGTTCCTGAGCGGGTCGGCGGTCCCGGCCGTCGAGTCGAGATTGTCGTCGCCCTGGAGCAGGTCGTCGCCGTAGCCGCCCCAGAGGCGGTCGTGGTTCGTCCCGCCGACGAGCCAGTCGTGGCCGGTGTCGCCGAAGAGCACGTCCTGGCCGTCGTCGATCGGGTTCGCGGTCGTACCGGCGACGAAGTTGAGCAGGAAGTCGATGCCCGGCGCGACCACGATCTTCCGCCACGGGTCGTTTTCGTTGAACCAACGGAACTCCTCGGGCTGTGCCGGGCGGAACCCGTGCTGGAGCACGTTGCCGACGGCGTAGTACGCGGACAGCGAGGCCAGCTTCGCCAGCGGATCGCCGCCGTAGTAGAAGGCGAGCGCCTCGGCGCCGGACACCGCGTCGTCGCCGGCACCCGCGTGGAGCCAGTCGTCGCCGAGGCCGCCGTAGAGCACGTCGTTGTGGCCGATGTAGAACGGCTCGAGATCCGCTTCCTTGCGCAGGGCGAGGTTCGAATAGATCGTCGTCGTCTGGTTGTCGCGCGAGAGCGAGAGCACGGCCTGGGTCGTCGCCGCGAGCCCGTAGAGCGGCTCCGCGACGCCGTTGCGGCTCGTCAGCAGGAGCCCGTCGTCACCGAGGATGCCGTCGTCGCCGGCGCCGCCCGAGATCCAGTCGTAGCCGGACTCGCCGTAGAGGTCGTCGTCCTGTCCGTCGCCCCAGATCCGGTCGCTGCCGGTCTGCCCGTGGACGACGTCGTCGCCGGACTCGCCGCGGATGAAGTCGCCGCCGCCGATGTTCGTGTTCGAGCCGGCGACGACAGTCGAGGTCGCCTGGTCGGCCGGGTTGGTGGAGACGTACGCGGTGTCGCCGGTCGGGCTGTAGTCGAGCAGCTGGACGGACCGTACGTTGATCCGAAGCGGGCCAGCGTAGGTGTCGTACGCGAAGGTCCGGAAGCCGGTGCCGTTCACGATCCGGAAGACGTTGCCGTTGTCGCCGAGGATCGTGTCGGCGTCGCGCGCATGACCGCCCTCGCCCGTGAGCCCGAGGTGGTTCTGCGCCGTCATCGTCCCGGAACCGCCGAAGATCGTGTCCACGCCGTCCGGCCGGCGCGACGGGTCGGCGAGGCCGAAGAGGCTCGAGCTGCCGCCGATCAGGTCGTCCTGGCCCAGGTTGCCGAAGATGACGTCGTTGCCGCCGCCGCCCTCGACGTAGTCGTCGCCGTCGCCGGCCGAGTCGAACGACGGCACGAGCACGAGCTGATCGAGCGAGGCGGTTGCGCCGGACGTGGCCGCGCCGTCGCCCTGGATCGTGTCGTCACCCATCTGACCGAAGATCACGTCGTTGCCGGTGCCTCCGGCGATCGTGTCGCCGCCCGACGTTCCGGGAGCGCCCGGATGGTCGAAGAGCACGATCTGGCGCGTCTCGACGCCGGTCGGGTTGAGCTGCGCGGCGGCGGTGACGCCGCTCGCGAGCGTCGCGCCGGCGAGCTGCCGCACGAGCGTCGAGACGGCCGAGCCGGTGCGATGGATCGTCCCGTTGTCGCCGAGGATGACGTCGTGGTCGGCCCCGCCGTCGATCACGTCGCCCGCGTCGAGCCCGCCGACGACGTTGTGCCCACCGGTCAGGTCGTCGTCGTCGGCGCCGCCGGTGATCGTGTCGGCGCCCTGCTGGCCGAGGATGACGTCCTCTCCCGCGTCCCCGTGGAGGACGTCGCCGGCGGCGTCGGCGGTGTTGGTGGAGTCGGTCGAGAGCCATTCGAACGGGATGCGTCGCCACGGCCTGCGACAGCGGCAGCAGGGTCGCGTCGACGAAGCCGCCGGCGAGGCGCGTCGCGACCCGCGCGAAGTCGCCGAGGATCAGGTCGTTGCCCGTGCCGCCGTGGACGGTGTCGCTGCCGCGGCCGCCCAGGACGATGTCGTTGCCGGGGCCGGCGTCGATCGTGTCGCCGGCGCCGATCGCGGTGTCGCGCGTGAGCAGCAGGTCCGGCGTGAGGAACACGGCGTCGAGGGTCGCGGGCAGTGCGCTTCCGTCGGGGTCGCCGCCGAAGACGACGTCGTAGCCCGGAGCGCCCACGGGCTTGACGTAGTGGACGCGGGCATCGTCGCCGAAGAGCTGGTCGTTGCCGGTGCCGCCGGTGATCGCGTCGGAGCCGGCGTCGCCGAACACCACGACGGGCAGGCTCGACCCGCCGGCGTTGATCGTGTCGGCGCCGTCGTTCCCGTGCAGCACGAGCCGGCGCTTGGCGGCCTGCGCGAGGGTCGCAGCCACCGAGACCGTGACGTTGTCCGCGCCGCCGCCGGCGAAGAGCGAGGTGACGGTGGCGTCGTAGGGAGCCGCCTGCGTGCTGGCGTGCACGCTCGTGACGCTGATCGTGTCGCCCGCCTGGCCGGCGTAGATGTTGATGCCCCTGCCGAAGAGCCCGCTGTCGGCCACCAGCGTCCAGGCGCCCTGGCCGGCGAGATCGCCGCCGACGGCGTCGTACGTGACGAGGCCCGGCGCCAGGCCGGAGATCTGCGCGTCGGTGACGACGACGCCGGTGTCGGCATCGACGTCGTCCCGGTCGCTCACGCTCAGCGTGTTGCTCCCGGCCCCGGCGTGCACGTCGAGCCGGCCGAGGACGTGGTCGAGCGAGCCGACGAAGGTGAGATCGTCGACGACGACCGTGCCGTGGAGGATCGCGTCGTGCAGGAGCTGCAGGTCGCGACCGGCCGCGGCTGCGGCCGCCGCGAAGGCCCCGAGGTCGGCGGCGTCGGAGACGTAGACGAGATCGTCCCCGCTGGCCGCGTTCAGCACCGTGTGCGGCAGCGTGCCGCGGACGTTGAAGCGGTCGTTCCCGGCCCCGAGGTTGATCGTGAGGCTCTCCGAGGTGTCGAAGCCGTAGTAGTTGATCCCGTCCATGCGCGCCAGGTCGGTGGCGGTCGCGCCGACCGGGGAGTCCGTGGGCGTCACGCCGAGCCCGACGTCGACGCCGTGGAGCTCGCCGCGGAAGCCGATGAGGAAGTCGCCGTCGTGCTGCCAGACGAAGACGCTCCGCGAGCACCGCGTGTTGAGGATCCCGTCGGCGCCGCCGTCGGCAGTGCCGCAGCCCGTGAACGGCCGCGGGATCGCATCCGGCGGCACCGGGAACAGCAGCGACTGCAGCGCGGCCTCGAGCTCCGCGGCGGTGAAGCCGACGTCCAGCGTGAGCTGCTTCGCGACGCCGCCGACCGTGACGGTGAACGTCACCTTCGTCGTGGTCGCGCCGATCGTCAGCGAGTAGAGCCGGTCGACGCTCGTCGAGACCATGTCCAGGCCGGTGATCGTCGTCTGCGTGAGCGTCCCGAGGTTGTCGTCGCCGACCGGGTCGCCGCTGTCGTCGACGATCGCGGTGTCGAGGCCCGCGCCGCCGTCGATGACGAGCAGGGCGTCGAGCTCGTCGAGCACGCCGCCGAGCGTCGGCACCTGCGTGCCGATCCGGAACGTGTCGTTGCCACCGTCGCCGCTGACGCTCGTGTGCCCGTCGATGGTGCGGATGTCGAACGCGTCGCCGCCCGCGCCGCCGGTGATCACGGTCGTGCCCGTGTGCGTGCTGTCGACGGTGAACGTGTCGGCGCCCGAGCCGAGGTGGATGTTGAGCGCCTCCAGGGCCCCGTACTCGATGCCGCCGAGCAGGAAGCGGCCGCCCGCGAACTGGTCGGGCGCCAGGCCGAGCCCGGTAAGCCGCGTGCCGGTGAGGAGGCCTGTATCGGCGCTGACACTGTCCTCGTTGTGCACGTTGAGCGTGTCGACCTGGCGGTCCTCGATCACGTCGATCGACGGCGACTCCGGCACGTGGAAGTCGGCCGTCGTCTCGCCGGGCAGCAGCACCGGCGGCGGGATGGTGCGATCGGCGTGCGTGTCGATGCCGCCGTTCACGGTCAGCGGGCCCTGCAGCAGGTACACCCGCTGCGCGGTGTCGGCGAACGACTGCAGGTCGCTGCCGTCCACGAAGTCGTCGTCGATCGCCCGGACGTACACGGTCTGCGGCGCGTTCCACGGGTGGGCGGCATCGAAGACGAGCTGGATCGAGAGGTCGCAGCCGGGCAGGCCGAGGCAGGCCGGCGGCGCTCCGCCGGGCGTCAGGCTCAGCCACACCTGCGGGACGTTGCGCAGCACGGCGAGGCCCTCGGACGCGTTCAGCGTCTCGGTGGCGAGCGCCCGCAGCGTCACCGTGACCGCGGAGGCGCCGGGGTCGGAGGTCAGGACGACCGTGTACGAGTCGCCGATGCCGCTCTCCGACACGCGCGTCGAGCCGTCCGTCTGCGTGACGAGCACGCCGGGCGCATCGTCGTCCGCCACGAGGGCGAACACCGAGTCGGGGACGACGCCGACGACGTCGACGATGGAGAACTCCGTGCCGACCGCGACCGTCCACTCGGAGTCGAACGTGATCGTCGTCGCCGTGTTCGAGGCGATGGTGCGGAACTCCGTCTCGTCGCCGACGAAGATGCGGATGGTCGCACCCGAGAGGCCGCCGTTCGCCGTCGGCAGGCTCACCCCGGCGACCGTGACGGTCGCGGGATCGACGACCGAGGCGACCGTGCCCTGCAGGATCCCCGTCGCGACCGGCGGTGTGTAGCCGTTGATGAAGGCGGTGTCGCCCGCGGCCGGCGACGTCTCGACCTCGCCCTGGATCGTGACCACGGTGCTCCAGAGCCCGCCGCCGAGGCTGATCGACGCGGTGTTGCCCCAGACGCGCCACGAGTCGCCGGCGGCGTTCCCGCTCGTCAGCCGCAGCAGGTAGCCGCGGAGCGAGGTGCCCGCGAACTGCTGCGTCGTCTCGAGCGTCAGCCGCGTCCCGTTGACCGCGGTGACCGCGCCCTGGAACACGTCGCTGCTCGCGACAGCCTGCGTCACGTAGCTGAAGTGGAAGCCCTCGACGGCGGTGTCGGTTGCCGCCCGCACCGTGATCGCCTGCGCCGACCAGCTGCCCGGCGTGAACGTGAGCGTGAGGTCGCCGCACGCCGCGTTGGCGTTGCTCACGGTCGACACGCACGTCTGGCCGTCGGTGTGCAGCGTGACCGTCACGGCCGTGAGCGGCGCGCGCGTCAGCGAGACGAGGTACCCGTCGGTCGTCCCCGACTCGGTGACGACGGTGTCGACACCGGACTGGACGACCACAACCGCTGCGAGGTCGTCGTCGCCGACCTTGACGACCTGGCTGGACACCGGGATGCCGTCGAACCCGTCGTCGCCCGACACGACCAGATGCTGGAGTGCCGCCGACCGCTCACCCTCCGACGAGAAGTCGCCGTAGGCACGGACGCGGACGGTCTGCGCAAGGCTCCAGTTGCCGGCCCCGAACACGAGCGTGACCGCGTCGGTCCAGGTGATGCCGTCGAGGCTCAGCTGCACCGAGTAGGAGCGGTTGAGACTCGGCGTCGGGCGAGCGCGAGGGCGCGGACACCGTGATCACGACGTTGGCGGTCGGCTGGGCCGCGAGGACGATCGTGTACGAGTCCCCGGCCCCGCTCTCGGAGACGCGGGTCGACCCGTCCGACGGCGTGACGATCACGCCGGCCTCGTCGTCGTCGGCGACCTCGGCGACCACACCATCCGCATGGATGCCGTTCCAGTTGGTGTTCGTGCTCTCGACGGAGCTGCTGATGACGCCGCTGTGCCCGAGCAGGTCGTCGGCGAAGACGGTCGGCCCGTCGGCGCCAACGTTGATCGTGTCGCTCCCGAGCCCGCCGAAGATGCGCACGTGGACGCCGGGCGGCGTGCTGAGCACCGAGAACGTGTCGTCGCCCTCGGCGCCGTCGACGTCGACACGCTCGACGCCGATGAACGAGACGAACCGGCCCGCGCCGTAGATGCCGGTGGCGTTGATCACGAAGTCGTCGTCCGCCTCCGTGCCGATCACGACCACGGAGTCGAACCCGTCGCCGCCGTCGATGGCGACGGGCGCGTTCGCGACGTACTGGATGAGGTCGCGGCCACGTGCCGGCGTGGATCCGCGTCTCCTCGTCGCGCCCGAGGAACGTGCGCACGACGAACTCGTCGTCACCCGCGTCGCCGTTGAGCTGGAGGGTGCCGATGTTGTGGAAGACGAAGAAGTGATCCGGCCCGTCGCCGCCGTTGATCGTGGTGTCGTAGCTGACGCCGTTCGACAGCTGACCGCGGGTGATCGCCGTCAGCGTGGCCGGCCAGTCGTCGTCGAAGTCGTTCGTGTCGCCGTACACCTGGCCGACCTGGAACGTGTCCTCGCCGGACCCGCCGTTGACCGTCAGCACGCTGCTCGTGTCGTCGAACGCGAAGTGGTCGTTGCCGCCGAGGCCGTTGACCGTGACGCCGGCGTCGATCGTGAGGTCGTAGACGATGCGCTCGGCCTTGGTGAAGACGCCGCCGACCTTGTCGGAGAGGAGCGCGACGAGGCCACGGCGCACACCTGCGTCGTCGTATGCCCGCAGCAGGAACTGGTCGGGGCCGGCGGTGCCGTTGACGACGAGGCGGTCGAACCCGGTGAGGTCGGTGCCCGAGTCGTGGACGAGGAGCTCGCTGTCGCCGACGCTGAACACGTTGACGACGTAGAGGTCGGACCCGGTCTGGCCGTCGAAGGTCAGGACGTCGTCGTTGATCCCGTTCGCCGTCGTCGGCTTCAGCGGGAGCGGGTTGAGCACGAGCCGGTCGTTGCCGGTCTCGCCGTTGATCGCGGTGGTCCCGGTGACCGTCTCGATGAGCAGCGTGTCGTTGCCGGCGCCCGCGTTGAGCGTCGACGTCTCGGTGTGGGTCGAGCGCACGTGGACGACGTCGTCGCCGGAGCCGAGGCCGATCGTCAGGTCCTCGATCCCGAGGTACGCGATCCGGCCCGAGCTCATCGACGAGCCGGACGACGCCACCACGCCGTTCTCCGGGATGCCGACGAGGGCGCTGCCGTCGACCGTGATGACGCCGAGGACGCGTCCGGCGGTGCCGGCGAGGGCGCCGGTGAAGCCGATCGTGAAGACGAGCTCCTGGCCGTGCAGCGTCCGCGTGATGTCGAGGTCTGCCGCGGTGATGCCGAGCGCGGCGATGAGCGCGTCGCGGACCGCCGTGATCGAGGCGTCGAAGTCGAGCGCCACCGTGGTGACGGCGCCGATGCTGATCGTGAAGGCGCCGTCGAAGGCGTTGGTGATCGTGACGACGTGGAAGGCATCCGACGGTCCGTGGCCCGCGTCGATGACCATGCCGAGGCCCTCGATCGTGGTGGCGGTGAGCACGCCGGCGTTCTGGAGCGTGTCGCCGGTGTCGTCGACGTTCAGCTGGTCGTCGCCGTCGTTGCCGGCGATCGCGAGCAGCGCGCCGATGCCGTTGACCGTCCCGCCCACCCCCGGCGCGAGCGACCCGACGTTCACCACGTCGGCATCCGCGCCGGTGGTGATCTCGGTGTGCCCGGCGATCGTCCGTACGTTGACCGTGTCGGCGCCGTTCCACGTGTCGAGCGTCGTGTGCGTCGCGTGCGTGGAGACGATCGTGAAGGTGTCGCCGCCCGAGCCGAGGTCGATGTTGAGGTGCTCGAGCGTCGCGTAGGTGATGCCGAGCGGGCCCATGTCGAGACCGGTCAGGTCGGTCGAGGTCAGCGTGCCCGTGTTCGCGCCGGTGTCGCCGCTGTCGCTGACGTTCGTGGTGTCCGTCCCGGCCTCGCCCTGAATCGTGAGGTGACCTGCGATCAGGTCGACGGTGCCGGTGTTGGTCGGCGCGTTCGACGAGACGTTGATCGTGTCGTCGCCGCCGCCGGTCTGGAGCAGCGTGTCGGTGCCGGCGTTCGTGCTCAGCACGTTGAACTGGGTGCCGTCGTCCCCGAGGCTGATCTCGAGGTGCTCGACGGTGCCGTAGGTGATGCCGACGGCCATGCCGAGCCCCGTGATCGTCGTCGCGGTCAGGAACCCGGTCTCGCCCGAGCCCGGCGCGGCGTCCCCGGTGTCGTCGACGTAGAGCCAGTCGCTGGCGCTCGGCGCGTTGCCGTTGATCGTCACGGTGCCGTCGACGGCGTCGACCGTTCCGCCCTCGTCGAGCAACCTCCGGCTCGCGCTCGTGCCGCCCAGCTCTGCGTTGCTCCCGACCTCGACGACGTCGTCGCCGTCGTTGCCGTTCACCGTGAGGGTCGAGCCGACGGCCGTGGTGAGGATGCCGACCCAGTCGTCGCCGGCGTCGCCGTTCACGGTGAGCGTGCCGGTCAGCGCCCGGACGACGACGTCGTCGTTCTCGGTGCCGCCGTTCACGGTGCCGGTGCCCGACAGGCCGACGATCTTCACGAAGTCGGCGCCGGCGTCGCCGTTCACGGTGACGGTCCCGGTCGTCGCGTTGATCGTGATGTCGTCGTCGCCGGCGTTGCCGTTGATGATCAGCGTGCCGTCGTTGCCGTTGACGACGATGACGTCCGCGGTGGCCTCGCCGTTCACCGTCACCGTCGTCCCGGCGGCGACCGACGTGATCGTGACGACGTCCGACGTCGAGCCGCTGTTGACGTTCACGGTCGTGACGCCGGGGCTGACGATCGTCAGGTTGTTCGCGCCGGCCCCGAGATCCAGGTCGAGCGTCTCGAGGTTGAGGTAGGTGATGACCGCGGGGCTGTAGCCCGTCAGCGTGTCGAAGGCGAGCGTGCCGGTGTCGCTCACGCCGCCGTCGGCGCGGTCGCTGAGGAAGGCGGTGTCGCCCGCCGAGCCGCCGTCGATGGTCAGCGCGCCGGAGATCAGGTTGAGGCTGCCGAGGTTCGTCGGCGCGTCGCTCGACAGCCGGAACGTGTCCGCGCCGCCGCCGGCGTTGATCGTCGTCGTGGCGCCGGCCGCGCTCGACTGCACGTTGGCGGTGTCGCCGCCGGAGCCGAGGTTGATCGAGAGGGTCTCGATCTCGGAGTACGTGATCCCGAACGGATCGAGGCCCCAGCCGCTGACCGTCGTCGCCGTCACCAGGCCGGTCTCGCCGTCCGGATCGCCCGTGTCGTCGATGAGCAGCACGTCGCTCGACGTGGGCGCGCCGCCGACGACCGTCAGCGCGGCGTCGATGCTGTCGAGCGCGCCGCCCGTGTTGGTCGTGGCCGTGGCGTTGCTGCCGACAGCGACGCGGTCGTCGCCGTCGCCGCCCTCGACCCGCGTGTTCGTCGCGAGGCTCTTGACCTGCACGGTGTCCGCGCCGTCGCCTGTCTGGATCGTGAACAGGTCGGACTGCGCGCGCCCGGAGTTGTTCAACGTGACCGTGTAGTGGCCCGACCAGACGGCCACCGTCTGGGGCACGTTTGCGCTGGTCGTGTTCGTGTAGGTCGGCGTGGGCAGGACGCCGTCGCCGCGGACGTTCGACGTGAGCGCGGCGGCCAGGCCGCCGGTGACGTCGACCGAATCGGCAGTGGACAGCAGCGTCGAGGTGACGCGGTCGGCCGCGTCGGTGGTGCCGTCGCCCATGATGATCCGGAAGTTCGCGAGGCCGGAGTCCTCGAGCTCACCGGTCAGCACGACGGTGTCGGCGCCCGCCTGCGGGTTCAGCAGGATGCTCTCCGCCGACTGGATCAGCACCGAGCCGGGCGACGACCCCGTGTAGAGGATCTGCAGCCGCGTCGACCCGGACACCGTCGTCGTCCCGACCGTGAAGCTGTCGTTGCCGGGCGTGCCGACGATCTCGACCGTGTCGGTGCCGTCGCCGCCGTCCAGCGTCTCGGGCGTCGCCCCGAACAGGTTGGTGATCAGACCGAACAGGATGTCGTTGCCGGTGCCGCCGTTGAGCGAGTCGACTCCGCCGCGACCGTCGAGGTAGTCGTCGTTGGCGCCGCCGATCAGGCTGTCGTTGCCGCTGCCGCCGACGAGGGTGTCGTTGCCGTCGGCGCCGTTCAGGATGGCGGGGCCCGACCCGAGGTAGCTCAGGAGGTCGTTCCCGGGCCCGCCGCCGACGTTGACCGGGATGGTCGCGCCGGGCAGTACGACGAGCGTGTCGTTGTCCGAGCCGAAGTCGCCCGTGATCTGCGCGACGCCGCTGAAGACCTCCCACGCGGTCGTCGCACCCGACGCGTTGAGGAGTTCGATCTTGACCGTTCCCGGCGAGAGCTGGGTCAGCCGGTACGACTCGGCGGTGATGCCCTGGAGATCGGCGCGGCGGCGCGTCGAGTTGGCGCCGACGTTGAGCTCGAGCGTGGTGCTGCCGGCGATCGGGAACTGCGCGAGCTTCGGCGGCCCCTGCGGCAGGATCGTGTTGGGCAGCTGAATGGAGAAGAGGTCGAAGTCGGTGCACACGTCGCCGAAGAGCAGGTCGACGCAGGCCTCGATGTTGACCGTGACCGAGGTGCCGAGCCGGCCGCTCGCCGAGACCTGGAGGCTGGCGCCGATGCCGATCCCGAAGGCCTCGACACGGACGCTGCCCCTCACGAAGAAGGTCAGTTGGTACTCGTCGTTCTCGAACAGCCCGTCGTGGTCGTAGTCGATCTTGATCAGCGACGCGCCGGCGGCGATGGTGCCCTCGATGCCGAACCCGTCGATGCCGAGCCGGATGGTGGCGTCGGCCTGGACGCTGAACTGCCCGTCGGACTGGATGAAGCCCCACAGGTGGATCGAGAGCGGGCCGAAATCGCCGGTCAGCTTGTTGCTCTCCGGGATCGAGATGCGCCACGCGTCGGCGCCGCCGGGGTAGAAGATGCCGTCGACGACCCCCGACGGCCCGCCGACCCGCACTTCGATCCCGCCGCTCACGCTGATCAGGCCCGCCACGTCGAGGCGACCGCTGAGCTGAAGGATGAAGTAGTCGTTGTCCGTCCCCACCGGGCGCGTGTCGATCGTGAGGTCGCCGCTGACGTCGAGGTGGAAGAGCGACGTGATGTCGGCGTTGAGCTCGACGTGCACGTCGATGAACACGCCCGCCGGCGACAGCTCGATCGCGCCGTCTGCCTGGAAGACGAGCTCGATCCCGGGCACGCCGATGGCGAACTGGACGTCGAAGACGAACTGGAACGTCGTCCCGCCGGCGCCAGAGCTGAGGCCGATGCCGGCGACGCCCTCGCCCCGGGCGAAGCCGAGGAAGTCGAAGCCGCCGGACATCACGACGACGACGTAGGGCCCGGCGCTGAGCCGCACGATCGGCCCGGCCGGGTTGTGCAGCAGGTTGAAGAGGGTCGTCGCGACGAGGATGTTCGGCGCCCGGCCGTCGATCGAGTAGCACCGGCCGGTGCCGCCGGCGCAGGGGCCGAGCCGGTTGAGCAGGTCGTTCGCGAGATCCGCGAGGACCGGGTTCGGCGTGTCGGCGGGGGTGATCCGACCGTCGATCGCGATGGTGTCGAGGAAGTCCAGCAGGCGCGTCGGGAGGGCGATCTGCTGGGTGACGCCGGTCGTGTTCAGCAGGACCCGCGCCGACACGAAGAGGTCGAGGCCCGGGACGGAGACGTCGATGTCGACGTCGATGTCGAGGGCGACGCCGCTGCCGTTGATCACGAGCGCGCCGAGCGCCTGGATCGAGAGCATCGGCGGGTTCGAGCTGGAGATCACGCCGGTCGTCGGGTTGTACGAGCCGAGATCGGGCCCGATCACCATGCGCCCGGCGGTGAGGAGCTTCAGTCCCTGGCTGTCGACCTCGAGGTAGAAGAAGCCGACGAGCGCAAAGACGTCCTGGAGCGCGACTGCACCGACCAGCTGTAACTGGAAGATGAAGTCGTCGTAGCCGAGGAGGATCGGGTTGTTCCTGTCGCCGGTGAAGACCTCGTAGCCGACCTGGTCGGCGCCGGCCTCGCCGTCGCTGTCGGGGAAGCTGGCGATGAAGTCGATCGGGCTGAAGCCGCCGCTCGTGCTCGCGCCGACGTTGAACGCCGCTGCGAGGCTGCCGACCGCGGTGAAGCCGGGGATGCCCACGAAGCCGAAGAGGTCGATGTCGACGAGCCCGGCGACGTAGACGCCGAGGCTCGGCGGCTGGCCGCCGCCCGAGCCGGTCCCGACCTCGATCCCGACGAAGAGGCCGAGGTCGAGGTCGTTGATCGCGAACCCGATCGCCTTGGGGCGGCCGCCCAGGCCGTCGTTGAACGCGAGCGGAGCGCCGAGCGACCCGTCCGGGTTCATCGCGAAGTCGCCGCGGTCGATGAAGCCGTTGCCGTTCGAGTCGTGGATGTACGGCCCGTTGAAGCCGATGAAGCCGTAGACGTTGGCGGCGCCGATCGTGAGGATCTTGAGCTCCTTGGTCGTCCCGTCGGCGAGCGTCACCTCGGTGGTCGGGCCGAGCTCGAAGCCGAGGCTGCCGCTCAGCGTGACGACGCCGAGCACGTCCAGGGTCATGAACCCGATCCCGGCCTTGACGAGCAGGCCGTCCATCGTCAGGTCGACGGTGATGTCGTCGCCGGTGATGGAATCGCGCGCGCCCGTCTTCACGCCGAACCCGCCCTCGCCGAACGTCGCGATGAAGTCGACCACCGGCAGGAGCGGGAAGCCGGCCAGCAGCGGCGTCGAGATGTTCAGCTCGACGGTGATGTCCTCCGCCCGCATCACGAGGTATTCCTCGAGCCCGACGAGGCCGATGAAGTTGGCCTCGCCCTTGAGGGCGATGTACCGCGACGGGTCGATCGGGTTGATCGGCGTCATGAACGCGAGCCCGAACGTGAGGTCGTCGATCACGAGGCCGATCGCCTCGTCGTTCGTCTCGGCGTCGACGATCTGGTGCGTGACCGGGTCGCGGTCGATCAGCCCGTTGCCGTTCGCGTCGATCCAGTACGGGCCGTTGACGCCGAAGAAGGCCTGGAGGTCCTTGCCGCCGACGGTGAGGAACGCGAGATCCTTCTCGGTCGCGCCGAGCACGCTCTCGAGCTCGGCGGGCAGTCCGAGCTGGCTGACGATCTCGCCGATCGGGAGGATCGCGTCGGCGAGCTGCACGTGGTGCACCCGCCCGATCTCGAAGTAGATCGCGCCGTCGATGTAGACGAACTGGCCGAGCTCGATGTGGACGTTCTCGGCGCCGCCGCCGATGAGGAAGCCGTCGAAGGTGAGGACGACGGGATCGGTGGTCGTCCCGGTCTGGATCGGGTAGCCGTCGGGATCCGTGTCGGCGTCGCCGTCGGGGCCCGTCGAGTCCGGGAACGACTTCAGGTAGTCCACGGCCGGGGCGGGAGCCGTCGGCGGGGCCGTCGGGAACCGCGTGCCGAGGTTCACCTCGACGCGGACGCCGTGCCCGGAGAGCTCGATCCCGGGGATGCCGAGCAGGCCGATGTCGTCCGCCTCGGCCTTGAGCGAGAAGAGCTTCGGCAGGATCGCGTTGAGCGGGAGGAGCAGCGGGTCGATGAACGGCACCGGGTTCATCAGCAGGAACCCGAGCGTCAGGTTCCCGACGAAGAAGCCGACCGCCGAGTCGGGGAGCTCGTCCTCGGACAGGATCCCGTCGTCGTCGGTCTCGAGGCTCCAGCCGGAGAGGCCCGACGCGTAGCCGACGAAGACGCTCGCGCCCGAGGTGCCGACCTGGAGCGTGTTCACCGCGAGGTTCCAGAGCGTCCGGAAGTCGGTGGACCGGCCGAACGAGCCGTTGTCCGTGTCGGTCACGTTGGTGATCGACGCGAGCAGCGGGACGGACGCTGCGGTCAACGGGGTCAGGCCGGTGGCGATGTCGACCTGGAGCACCGGGCCGAGCCGGAACGAGAACGCGCCCGAGATGTGGACGAAGTCGGAGATCTGGAGGAGCAGCTTGTCGGCGGAGACGCCGATCAGCGGCGTGCCGTCGAAGTCGATCAGGACGGGCATCGTCGTCGTGCCGGTGCGCACCTCGTACCCGTTCGTGTCGGGGAACGAGGCCTTCCAGTCGACCGTCGGAACCGGCGTCCCCGGCGGCACACCGACCCACGACGTGCCGAGGTTGATGTCGACGGCGATCCCCCGCGCCGTCACCTCGAGGAAGTCCTCGAGTCCGACGAGCCCCATCGAGTCGGCCCGGGCCTTGAGCGCGAAGAGCTTCGGGAGCAGCGTGTTGAGCAGGACCTGCGTCGGGTCGCTCGACGGCACCGGGCTCATGGCCAGCAGCCCGATCCGGAGGTTCTCGATGAAGAAGCCGATCGCGTCGCCGTCGTACTCGAGCGTGGTGTCGTCGTCGCCGGTCAGCGCGTTGAACTCGTCGCGCGAGAGGACGCCGTCCTCGGCTTCGTCCCCGTCGAGCGTGTACGCCCCGAGGCCCGGCGCCCAGCCGAGGAACACCGACACGCCGGCGGCGCCGAACTCGAGCGTGTTGACCCGGAGGTTGTGGATCATCGAGAAGTCGGCGGAGCGCCACCGATCCGTCTCCGGATCTGCGACGACGCTCTCGAGCGGGATCAGGTTGAGCGGCGCGAGCGGGCCGACCAGCGGCACGGCCGACTGCAGGCCGGTGGCCACGTCGACCAGCCGGACCGGGCCGATGCGGACGCTGAAGCTGCCCGTGACGAGCACGGCATCCGAGATCTGGAGCAGCACCTTGTCGGCGGAGACGCCGATCAGCGGTGTGCCCTCGAAGGCCAGGAGCACCGGATCGGTGGTCGTCCCCGTCCGCACCTCGTAGCCGCTCGTGTCCGGGAAGGACGCGACCCAGTCGACCGCCGGGTTCGGCGTGCCGGGCAGCGCGCCCACCCACGGGCTGCCCTGGTTGACCTCGACCGCGATCTCCCGTGCCTGCAGCTCGAAGTGCTCCTCGAAGCCGACCCACGACGCCGAGGCGGCGTGCGAGTTGAGCGCGAACAGCCGCGGCAGCAGCGGATTCAGGAGCGCCTGCGTCGGGTCGATCAGCGGCACCGGGTTCATCAGCAGCAGCCCGAGCGCGAGGTTCTCGATCAGGAAGCCGATGGCGTCGCCGTCGTAGACCGGCGTGGTGTCGTCGTCGCCGGTCAGCGCGTTGAACTCGTCCCGCGTCAGCACGCCGTCCTCGTCGCCGTCGATCGTGTACGCGCCGAGGCCCGGCGCCCAGCCGAGGAAGATGGTCACGGCGGACGCCCCGAACTCGAGCGTGTTGACCCGCAGGTTGTGGATCATCGAGAAGTCGGCCGAGCGCCACATGTCCGTCTCCGGATCCGCGACGACGCCCTCGAGCGGGATCAGGTTCAGCGGCGCGAGTGGGCCGACCAGCGGCACGGCCGACTGCAGGCCGGTGGCCACGTCGACCATCCGCACCGGGCCGATGCGGATGCTGAAGCTGCCCGTCACCAGCACCGCGTCCGAGATCTGGAGCAGCACCTTGTCGGCGGAGACGCCGATCAGCGGCGTGCCCTCGAAGGCCAGGAGCACCGGGTCGGTGGTCGTCCCCGTCCGCACCTCGTAGCCGGCCGCGTCGTCGGTGCCGGCGCCGTCGGTGTCGGGGAACGATGCCTCCCAGTCCACGGCCGGGTTCGGCGTCCCCGGCAGCGCGCCCACCCACGGGCTGCCCTGGTTGACCTCGACCGCGATCCCGCGCGCCTGCAGCTCGAAGTGCTCCTCGAAGCCCACCCACGAGGCGGAGTCGGCGTGGGAGCTCAGCCCGAACAGCCGCGGCAGGATCGCGTTCAACGTCGCGAACGCCGGGTTGAGCAGCGGCACCGGGTTCATCACGAGCATCCCGAGCGCCAGGTTCTCGACGAAGAAGCCGATCGCGTCGCCGTCGTAGACCGGGGTCGTCGAATCGTCGCCGGTGAACGCGTTGAACTCGGCCCGCGACAGGATCCCGTCGGCGTCGCCGTCGATCGTGTACGCACCGAGCCCCGGTGCCCAGCCGAGGAACACCGACACGGCGGAGGCGCCGAACTCGAGCGTGTTCACCCGGAGGTTGTGGATCATCGAGTAGTCGGCCGAGCGCCACATGTCCGTCTCGGGATCGGCGACCGCGCCCTGCAGCGGGATCAGGTTGAGCGGCGTGAGCGCGCCGACCAGTGGGACGGACGACTGCAGGCCGGTCGCCACGTCGACGAGCCGCACGGGGCCGAGGCGGAAGCTGAACGATCCGGTCACGAGCACCGCGTCGGAGATCTGCAGCAGCACCTTGTCCGCCGACACGCCGACGAGCGGGGTCCCTTCGAAGTCGAGGAGCACCGGGGCAGTGGTGGTGCCGGTGCGCACCTCGTAGCCGGCCGCGTCGTCGGTGCCGGCGCCGTCGGTGTCGGGGAACGACGCTTCCCAGTCCACGGCCGGGTTCGGCGTGCCTGGCAGCGCGCCGATCCACGGCGAGCCCTGGTTGACCTCGACGGCGATGCCGCGCGCCTGCAGCTCGAAGTGCTCCTCGAACCCGACCCACGAGGCGGAGTCGGCGCGAGAGTTGAGCGCGAAGAGCCTCGGCAGGATCGGGTTCAACGTCGCGAACGCCGGCGGGATCAGCGGCACCGGGTTCATCACCAGCATCCCGAGGCGCAGGTTCTCGATGAAGAACCCGATCGCGTCGCCGTCGTAGACGGGCGTGCTGTCGTCGTCGCCGGTCAGCGCGTTGAACTCGTCCCGCGACAGCACGCCGTCCGCGGCCTCGGGCCCGTCCAGCGTGTACTCGCCCAGGCCGGGCGCCCAACCGAGGAACACGGTCACGGCCGACGTCCCGAACTCGAGCGTGTTGACCCGGAGGTTGTGGATCATCGAGTAGTCCGCCGAGCGCCACATGTCCGTCGCGGGATCCGCGACCGCGCCCTGCAGCGGGATCAGGTTGAGCGGCGCCAGTGGGCCGACGAGCGGGACCGTCGAATCCAGGCCGGTCGCGACGTCGACGAGCCGCACGGGGCCGACCCGGATACTGAAGCTGCCCGTCACCAGCACGGCGTCGGAGATCTGGAGGATGACGTTGTCGGCGGACACGCCGACGAGGGGCGTGCCCTCGAAGGCGAGGAGCACCGGGGCGGTCGTGGTGCCGGTGCGCACCTCGTAGCCGGCCGCGTCGTCGGTGCCGGCCCCGTCGGTATCGGGGAACGACGCTTCCCAGTCCACGGCCGGGTTCGGCGTCCCCGGGAGCGCACCGACCCACGGCGAGCCCTGGTTGACCTCGACCGCGATCCCGCGCCCCTGCAGCTCGAAGTGCTCCTCGAAGCCCACCCACGAGGCGGAGGCGGCATGCGAGTTGAGCGCGAACAGCCGCGGCAGGATCGCGTTCAGCGCCGCCGCCGACGGGCTGAGCAGCGGCACTGGATTCATGACCAGCATCCCGAGGCGGAGGCTCTCGATGAAGAACCCGATCGCGTCGCCGTCGTACACCGGCGTGGTGTCGTCGTCGCCGGTCAGCGCGTTGAACTCGTCCCGCGATAGCACGCCGTCCGCGGCCTCGGGCCCGTCGAGCGTGAACTCGCCGAGGCCAGGGGCCCAGCCGAGGAAGACGGTCACGCTGCTGGCGCCGAACTCGAGCGTGTTGACCCGCAGGTTGTGGATCATCGAGTAGTCCGCCGAGCGCCACATGTCCGTCGCGGGATCCGCGACCGCGCCCTCGAGCGGAATCGTGTTCAGCGGCGTGAGCGGCCCGACCAGCGGGATCGTCGACTTCAGTCCGGTGGCGACGTCGACCAGCCGCACCGGGCCGACGCGGATGCTGAAGCTGCCCGTCACCAGCACCGCGTCGGAGATCTGGAAGATGACGTTGTCGGCGGACACGCCGACGAGGGGCGTGCCCTCGAAGTCGAGGAGCACGGGAGCCGTGGTCGTGCCCGTCCGCACCTCGTAGCCCGCCGCATCGTCGGTGCTGGCACCGTCGGTGTCGGGGAACGACGCCTTCCAGTCGACTGCCGGGTTCGGCGTGCCCGGCAGCGCGCCCAGCCACGGCGATCCCTGGTTGACCTCGACGGCGATTCCCCGCGCCTGCAGCTCGAAGTGCTCCTCGAACCCGACCCACGAGGCCGAGTCGGCGCGCGAGTTGAGCGCGAAGAGCTTCGGCAGGATCGCCGTCAGCGTCGCCTGGCTCGCGCCCAACGGCACCGGGGTCATCGCGAGCAGGCCCAGGCGGAGGCTCTCGACGAAGAACCCGATCGCGTCGCCGTCGTACACCGGCGTGGTGTCGTCGTCGCCGGTCAGCGCGTTGAACTCGTCCCGCGAGAGGATGCCGTCCGCGTCGCCGTCGATCGTGTAGTCGCCGAGGCCCGGCGCCCAGCCGAGGAACACCGACACGCCCGAGGCGCCGAACTCGAGGGTGTTGACCCGAAGGTTGTGGATCATCGAGAAGTCAGCCGCGCGCCACATGTCGGTCTCGGGATCCGCCACCGCGCCCTGGAGGCGGATCGTGTTCAGCGGCGCCAGCGGGCCGACGAGCGGGGTCGACGAGTTCAGCCCCGTCGCGACGTCGACCAGCCGCACCGGGCCCACCCGGATGCTGAACGACCCCGTCACCAGGACGGCGTCCGAGATCTGCAGCAGCACCTTGTCCGCCGACACCCCGACCAGAGGCGTCCCCTCGAAGGCGAGCGTCACCGGAGCGGTGGTCGTCCCGGTCTGCACCTCGTAGCCGTCCGTGTCGGGGAAGGACGCGACCCAGTCGACCGCCGGATTCGGCGTGCCCGGCAGCGCGCCCAGCCACGGCGAGCCCTGGTTGACCTCGACCGCGATCCCGCGCGCCTGCAGCTCGAAGTGCTCCTCGAACCCGACCCAGGACGCCGAGGCGGCGGACGAGTTCAGCGCGAACAGCCGAGGCAGGAGCAGGTTGAGCCCGACGTGAGGCGACCCGGCAGCAAAGGGTGCCGGGTTCATCGACAGCAGCCCGAGCGCGAGGTTCTCGATCAGGAACCCGATCGCGTCGCCGTCGTACACCGGCGTGCTCGAATCGTCGCCGGTCAGCGCGTTGAACTCGGCCCGCGACAGGATGCCGTCGGCGTCGGTGACGAAGTTCCAGTCGGAGATGCCGGGCGCCCAGCCGAGGAAGACGCTGACCCCGGAGGCGCCGAACTGGATCGTCCGGACGGGGACGTTGTAGAGGATCGAGTAGTCGGACGAGCGGCCGAGCGTCTGGCCGCCGGGGTCGTCGGCGGACGCCGGGATCAGTGCCAACGCGCTGGCGAGCGCGGGGTTGAACGTCGGCGCCGCGGTCAGGCCGGTGACGATGTCGACGTACTCGACGGGGCCGGCCCGGAAGCTGAAGCTGCCCGAGATGTGCACGGCGTCGGAGATGCGGAGCAGCGTGCGGTCGGCGGAGAAGCCGACCACCGGCTTGCCCTCGAAGTCGAAGACGGGGTCGTCGCCGGGGACGATCAGCATGAATCCGCCGGGCCCGAACGACTTGACCCAGTCGATCACGGGAGCCGGCGAGCCGACCGGCGCGGTCGGATCCCACTGCTTGCCCTGGTTGACCTCGAGGCCGAGGGACAGCGCCTGGAGGGCGAACTCGTCGATGTTGACGAGGCCGAGGCTGTCGATCGCCCCGCTCAGCGCGTAGAAGCGCGGCTTGACGAGCGCGTCGAAGGTCGTCACGCCGGTCCTGCCGCCCGAGAGGAGCAGGAAGCCGATGTCGCCGCCCGAGAGGAGGAAGCCCTTGCTGCCGGAGCCGAGCTCGTCGAGGTCGATGACGTCGTCCCCGTCGGTGTCCGTCCAGTCGAACCCGTCGCCGAAGAAGATGTTCAGGTTCGTGGCGGCGATCTGGAACGAGGTGACCGGCAGGTTGTAGATCGTCGCCCAGTCGGCGCTGCGGCCGAAGGCGCCCGTGTCGGTGGCGAGCACCGGGATCCCGGCAACCGCGGCAGCCAGTGCCGCCGGCGGCGAGCCGGCCCAGCCGGTCGCGACGTCGACGGTCATCGTCCCGCCGCGCGCGAACGTGAAGGTCGCGGACAGGTGGACGACGTCGGAGACCGTGATGCTGGCCGGGACGGACACCGAGACGAGCGTGCTCGGCGAGTTGAACGTCTTCGTGCCGACGGCCAGCGGGTTGGCGCTGTGGTTGAGCCAGCTGTCGTCGTCCGCCGTGTCGTAGAGGACGACCGTGATCGAGTCGAGGCCGAGGTCGAGCTCCCCGAAGGCGACGAACTCGGGGTTCGAGAACGTGCCGTCGAAGGCGTGCCACGCGCGCGTCCCTGCCGTGAAGATCGCCAGCGCGAAGACGCCGAGGGTGCCTTCGATCCCGATCGGGTTGTCGAGCGGCTCGACGCCGACGAAGCCCGTCTGACCGGGCCCGCCCGGGCCGCTGACGGTGAGCACGTTGGCGGACACCGCGGCCTCCGGCGTGCCGTTCGTCGGCGTGACCGTGTGGGCCGTGCGGGCGAAGTCGAAGTCGCCGCTGACCTTCACGAAGCCGACGGCGCTGACCGTGAGCGTCCCGGCGCCGTCCGTGACCGTGCCGGTGAGCCCGGCACCGCTCTCGAAGTCGAAGGAGTCGTCGGCGGTCGGCGCGCCCGTCAGGCTCTCGACCGCGGAGAACTGCGCCGTCCTCCCGCTGCCGGTGTAGGAGCCGGCGTTGACCCCGGTGATCTTCCAGACGGCGGCCACGTCGGCGACCGTCAGCGTGTCGTCGCCGTCGCCGCCGTCGATCGTGAGCGAGCCGGTGAAGGCCGCCGGCAGGGAGCTGATCGTGATCGTGTCGCCGCCGCCGCCTGCGTTCACCGTCAGGCTCGTGACGGTGCCTGGCGCGGTGAGCAGGAGATCCTCGCCGATGCCGATGTCGACGAGCAGATTCGCGCCCGAGGTCTGGATCGTGATCGTGTCGGCGCCGTTCGTCCCCGTGAACGTCTTCGCCCCGGCGGTGGCGTCCTCAGTCGGCTCGAGGCCGATGTAGGTGATGACGTCGCCGTCGCGCGAGATCGTGCCCGATGTCGGCCCCGTCACCGTGAACGCGGTGAGCGCGAAGGAGCCGCTGCCCAGGACGAGCGTGTCGTAGCCGCCTGCACCGCCGTCGACGGTGCCGCTCAGCGATCCGCCCGCTTCGAATACAAAGGTGTCCTCGTTTGCCGCTGCGCCTTCGAACTCGTCGACCCCCGTGAAGGCGACCCCACCGACCGTGCCGCTCCCCGGCCCGGTCACTGACCACACGACATCCAGCGGAGGCCCGCGGATGGTGTCGGTCCCGCCGTGGCCGTTGAACAGGATCGGGAGCCCGAGAGTGTTCGGAAGGGAGCTGATCTCGAGAAAGTCGTTACCGCTGCCGCCGTGGATGGTCAGGCCGCTCACCGTCGAGATCGAGCGGGACTCGGTCAGGCCGTTGAGCGACAGCCCGATCAGGCCGAGCGCGAAGGTGAGCAGCAGCAGGTTGTCCGCGTCGCTCAGATGGACCTCCCACGCCTCCGGCGCAGCCGCCGGCGCCGCGACACCGGCAGGCGCGTCGCCACGCGGCGCCAGCGTCCCAGTCAGGCCTGGCGCGGCGATCTCGGCGGCGCCCTGGTCGAGCCCGGAGGTGGGTCCGAGCCCGCGCAGCACCGCGGTGAGGAGATCCATCCCGCCCGTGTGAAGCGGGGAGCCCTCGACGTACCAGCCCCAACCGGCGGCGTCCGCGTCGACGGTGACCACCCGCCCGTAGCTCTGCACGAGCGTTTGCCCGGGCAGGTCGGCGATCGCGAACGTGATCGCGTCCGGTGGAGCCGCGTCGCCCGGGCCTGCTCTGGAGGCCCGGAGCTCGGCCGCCTGCCCGGCGACCGCGGCCAGGGTCGCAGCGTCGAGCGCACCGGCGGCGCCGGCCGAGATCGGCGCGCCGTCGGCATTCAAGGCGGGTTGTTCCAGGCCGGCGAAGCGGATGACGACGCCGTCGACCGTGACGGTGCCCGAGCCCTCGCCCGTGGATGCCGCCTCCGCGCTCGCGTACGAGCCGGCGAGGAAGAGCCGGTCGGAGCCGCCGGCCCCGCCGTCGACGACACCGCTGACGGAGCCGCCCTCCTCGAAGACGAACGTGTCCTGGTTGTCGGCGGCGCCCTGCAGGTCCTCGACGCTCGAGAACGCGACGCCCGCGACGGAGCCCGCGTTCTTGCCGTCGATCGTCCAGGTCGTGTCCGTCGACGGGCCCTCGACCGCATCGAGGCCGTCGCCGCCGTCGAAGGTGACGGAGCTCTCGATGAACCGCGCGGTCGAGTCGATCCGCAGGCGATCGCGTCCGTTGCCGCCCTTGATCTCGATCCCGCGAAACGTGCCGAACTGCCGTTGGTCGAGGAAGCCGTTGATGGTGATCGCGGCCTCGCTCTCCGTGGCGGCGAGCTCGATCGCGTTGTCGAGGTCGGACGCGAGCGTGACGACCCAGGACTCGACCTCGTCCGCGGCGGCCGACGTGGCGGCATCGCCGGCCGGCGACGCGATCGTCTCGGGCGCTGCTTCGGCGGCGGCCGGCGCCACCTCGGCTGCAGGCTCGGCGGCGATCGTCTCGTCCGCCGGCGCCGCAGCGGCTTCGGCCGCCTCGGGGGGTGTCGCAGACTCGGCGGGGGCCTCGGGCGGCGCGGGCGGCGCCTCGCCGGTGCCCTCGGTCCCGGTCACCGCGGCGTCCTCGGCGGCGGGCGGCGTGGCCGGCTCGGGCTCGTCGAGGAAGCCGCGGGGCGCCTCTTCCTCGGTGGTCGGGTACTGCGCGGCCGCGGCCGGGTCGGACGCGGTCACTGCCGGGGCCGGTTCGGTCGCCGTCGGGGCCGACTCGACGGCGGGCGCCGCCGTGGCCGGGACGAGGGCGTCGGCCGGGAGCTCAGGGGTGAGCCCGATCGTGTTGTCGACGACGGGCACCTCGGCGAACGGGTCGGCTTTCGGCGTCGCCGGCTTCTGCGCGGGAACAACCGAGTACCGGTTCGTGACCACCGGGACCGAGACGCGCGTCCTCTCACGCGACGTGCGCGCCGCAGTGGCGGGTGCGGGTGTTCGTGCCTCATGCGCCTGCGCAACCGGCGCGCGGCGCGGCTCCGGAGCGACGCGGACGTGCGCGACCGGCGCGGGCTTGGCGGCCCGGGCCGGCGGGGGCAGCGTGAGCTCGGGGAAGACGACCGACGGGAACGCCAGCTCCGGCAGCGACGTCACCGTCGTCGTCGGCGCGGGCAGGAGGAGGAGCGGAGCGACCGTCGGAGCGACGTAGGTGAAGACGAGCGCGACGAGCCCCACAGCCACGAACCAGAGCCGGACCGTCCGGTACCGGAGCGAGGCCAAGCCCATCGTCTCGAAGTCCCCTGTTAGACCCCCGGTAACCAGCTCTCCCATCCTCCCCTAGCTCAGGCGCCCGCCTGAGCCGCAAAGCGGCGAGCCGTCCGGAGCCTCTTGCGAAACTGGCCAGAAGTCAATAGGCCGTTCGGCCCACCGTCAGGAATCAGGTCAGCCCTGTCCTGAAGGCAGACCAGCCGCGTTCACAAGTCATATTCTCGTTGTCAATGGTTTCTTGCTGGTCAAACCCGATGCTGACGCTCGACATCGGGTCGAGGTTCAGGCTCCGGCGGCCTCGAGCTCCTGCCGCTCCCGGTCGGCAAGCGTCTGCAGCCGCGCGAGCTCGCGCAGGCGGCGGCCGTACAGGAGCACCGCCTCCCGCCGTTCCTCGGCGACCCGCGAGCCGGTCGCCGCAGCCGCGAAGCGGTCGAGGGACCGGTTGACGCGGGTGACCTGTCCGGCTTCGAGACCGTCGGCCACGGACGCCGCGCTGCTCCCGAGCTCCTCGACGCGCCCGGCCTCGGCGTCGCGCGCGCCGGCGAACGAGCTCGGCGGCTCGACCGCCCGCAGCCGGTCCGCGAGCGTCCCCGCACGGACGGCGTACGCGTCGAACGCGGCGCTCTGGGCCGGCACTGTCCTCGCGGCATTGACGTCACGCCGGAGCCGGCTCGTCGCCTCGCCGAGGTCGGCCGAGACCTCCGCGACGGCGGGGAGGTAGGCCGCGAGCAGCGCGACCTCGCCGGCGAAGTCGATCTGCCCGTCGAGCGCGCGGAGGACCGCCCGGCGGAGGTCTGCGGCAATCGCGGGCGTGGGCACGGCGGCCACCCGCCCGCGCACCTCGCGCAGCGACCGCTCCGCACCCTCGAGCTCGGCGACATCGACGGACGCCGGGTCCTCGCGGAAGCGGCGATAGCTCCGGTTCACCTCCACGAGCAGCGGCCCGGTCGTGACCAGGGCCTCGTTGACCTCGGTGATGTACTGCGCGGTCTCGCTCGACTCCTCGTCTCCCGCGCGGACGGTCGAGACGAGTGCCACCGCGACGAGCGCGACGGCGACGAGCGCGACGACAAGCCAGAGCGCGCGCGTCGTGCGCGACGCGGGCAACCCCGGAATCGCCCTCATGGCCGCATCGTACGACGACGCCCGGCGACCGCCAGCGCGGCCGCGAGGCCGGCGCGGAACGCGGGAGCGCCGCCGTGGCTCGGATGGCGGACATATGGCGCTCCGAGCTCACGCTCCGCAACCCGGCCGACGGCGATCACGTGCCGCCCGCGTGCGAGCTCGGCGAGGAACGGTCGCGCCGCTCCGATCTCGGACCGGGTGGGCGGTCGGTTCGAGCGCTCGGTCCCCGGGTGCGTCGGGACGACGTTCCAGAGGAGGACGTCCTCGGCTGCGCCGAGCTCGTCGAGGACACGGTGGACGACGGTCGCGCTCGCCTCTGCCGGGCCTGCGCCGGTGAGCTGGCGCTCGGAGGTGAACGGGAGCCCGGAGACGCGCGCGCCGCGGTAGCCGGCGGCCTCGCCGACGAGCAGCACCGGCGCGCGCCGGCGCGCGCCGAGATAGGCCCGGAGCCGGTCGCGCCGGAGGGCCGAGTCGGCGTACTGGTTGTGCGTCGCGCCGATCCGCGCGCGGGCGAGCGCCGAGACGAGGTCGTCCACGCGGCCGAGTCTCTACGATCGCGTCGTGGTCCGCCGCCGGCTCGTCGTGCGCGGGATCGTTCAGGGCGTCGGCTTCCGGGTCTCGGTCGCAAGGCGCGCGCACGGGGTGGCGGGCTGGGTGCGCAACCTCCCCGACGGACGCGTCGAGGTCGTGCTCGAGGGTGAGCCGGACGCGGTCGCGGCGGTCGAGGCGTTCGTGCGCGAAGGCCCGCGCGGCGCGCGCGTGGACGAGGTCGAGGCGACGGACGAGGAGCCGGAGGGCCTGCGAGGGTTCGAGATCCGCTAGCCCGTATCGACACGGCAGGACATGCCCGGTACAGGCACGTCTCGGTCTCAGAGACCAGCCACGGCCGGTGCGGACCTGCGCGTCACGCTTCTGTGACGGAGTCGCGACACCCGGGCGCCTGCTCGGGACACGGCCGGGGTCTGACCCCTGTCATGTCCGATCGGGGCAACGGGCGTGCGGAAGTTGCGACAGCTCCGTGACACTGGTCCGGGTTCGGACGGCTAGAGGACCATGCCTAGATCCGCCACGTCCAGTGTCAGGCACTGATTGATGTGTCCCGGATCAAGACCAACAGGGCCTCGGAGCAATCGGACGGGCGGGATCGCCGCGTGCCCCGTCCAGGGGCACAGCGCATCCCGCCCGTCACGACACGCCTGTGCCATGAGACCGGTCCCTGGCCGGAGCGCCCGCACCGCAGGTGCGCGCGCGCAGGCCATACCACTGCCGGCCACTGCAACGAGAGACGGCCCCTCGGCCGAAGGGCGGTTCATCCGCCCGAGAGGCCACCCAGGCAACTCGAAGCCCTCAGGGAGGAGGGCTCGTGGGGGAACCATGGGTTCCCCCACGACCTACTCCCACTCGATCGTGCTCGGCGGCTTGGAGCTGATGTCGAGGGCGACGCGGTTGACCTCGGGGATCTCGTTGATGATCCGACTCGAGATCGTCTCGAGCAGGTCGTAGGGCAGGCGAGCCCAGTCTGCGGTCATCGCGTCCTCGCTCGTCACCGCGCGGATCACGATCGGGTACGCGTAGGTGCGCTCGTCGCCCTGGACGCCGACCGAGCGGATCGCCGGCAGCACCGCGAACGACTGCCACAGCTTCCGGTACCACCCGGCGCGGCGCACCTCGTCCTGGAGGATCGCGTCGGCCGCCCGCAGCACGGCGAGCCGGTCCTCGGTCACCTCGCCGATGATCCGGATCGCGAGCCCCGGCCCCGGGAACGGCTGCCGCCACACCATCCGCTCGGGCATCCCCAGCTCCTCGCCCACGCGCCGCACCTCGTCCTTGAAGAGCAGGCGCAGCGGCTCGACGAGCTCCATCCGCATGTCGGCCGGCAGCCCGCCGACGTTGTGGTGGCTCTTGATCTTCGCCGCGACCCCGTCCGTGCCGCCCGACTCGATCACGTCGGAGTAGAGCGTCCCCTGGACGAGGTGGCGGACGTCGCCCAGCTTCCGCGCCTCCTCCTCGAAGACACGGATGAACTCGGCGCCGATCCGCGTGCGCTTCTCCTCCGGGTCCTCGACGCCCGCGAGCCGCGCAAGGAACCGCTCCTGCGCCTGCACGTGGACGAGCGGGACGTGGAAGTGCCCGGCGAACGTCCCGACGACCTGCTCGGCCTCGCCCTGGCGCATGAAGCCGTGGTCGACGAAGACGCACGTGAGCTGGTCGCCGACCGCCTTGTGCACGAGCAGCGCCGCGACGGCCGAGTCGACGCCGCCGGAGAGCGCGCAGAGGACGCGCTCCGAGCCGACCTGGGCGCGGATCCGCTCGACCTGCTCCTCGATCACGGCCGCAGGCGTCCACGCAGGCGGGGCGCCGGCCACCTCGTGGAGGAAGTTCTTCAGCAGGTCCTGCCCGTGCGGGGTGTGCTGCACCTCGGGGTGGAACTGGACACCGTAGAGGCGCCGCTCGCGGTGCTCGAACGCGGCCACGGGAGTCGACGGCGAGCCCGCGGTGACGACGGCGCCTTCGGGCGCGGCGACGACGGCGTCGCGGTGGCTCATCCACACCGTCTGCTCGGCGGGCAGGTTGTGGAAGAGCTCGGACGCGGACGCACGTCAGCTCGGTCTTGCCGAACTCGGACACGCCGGTGCGGTCGACGCGGCCGCCGCCTTCGAGCGCGATCAGCTGCATCCCGTAGCAGATCCCGAGCGTCGGGATGCCGAGCTCGAGGATCGCCGGGTCGATGCGCGGCGCGCCCTCCGCGTAGACGGACGCGGGGCCGCCCGAGAGGACGAGCGCGTGCGGGCGGCGACGCGCGATCTGCTCCGCCGAGAGCGTGTGCGGGACGAGCTCCGAGTACACGCGGGCCTCGCGCACGCGACGGGCGATCAGCTGCGAGTACTGACCTCCGAGGTCGACGACGAGGACGGGACGCTCCTCCGGCGACGGCGCCGGGAGCGGGACGACGTTCTCAACCGCCGGCTCGGTAATTCGGGGCCTCCTTCGTGATCGTGACGTCGTGGGGATGGCTCTCACGGAGCCCGGCGCCCGTGATGCGGACGAACTGCGCCTCCTTCAGCTCGGCGAGGGTGGCCGCGCCGCAGTAGCCCATCGCCTGGCGCACGCCGCCGACGAGCTGGTAGACGATCGGCTCGACCGGGCCCTTGTAGGCGACGCGGCCCTCGATGCCCTCGGGCACGAGCTTGTCCACGTCCTCGACGTCGCCCTGGAAGTAGCGGTCCTTCGAGAACGAGCGCGCCTTCATCGCCCCGAGCGAGCCCATGCCGCGGTACTCCTTGAAGCGCTCGCCCTGGACGACGATCACGTCGCCGGGCGACTCGTCCGTCCCGGCCAGCATGGAGCCGAGCATCACCGCGTCGGCACCGGCCGCGAGTGCCTTCGCCACGTCGCCGGACGAATTGAGGCCGCCGTCCGCGATCACCGGGATCTCCTGTCGCGTGGCCGCCTGGGCCACGTCGTAGACGGCCGTGATCTGCGGGACGCCGACGCCGGCGACGACGCGCGTGGTGCAGATCGAGCCGGGGCCGATGCCGACCTTCACCCCGTCCGCGCCCACGTCGATCAGCGCCTCGGCTGCCTCGGGCGTGGCGATGTTGCCGGCGATCACGTCGACGTCGAACGCGTCCTTGATGCGTCGCACCATCTCGACGACGCCGCGCGAGTGCCCGTGCGCGGTGTCGACGACGAGCACGTCGACCTCGGCGCCGACGAGCGCCGCGGCCCGCTCGAGCGCGTCCCTCCCGACGCCGACGGCGGCGCCGACCCTCAGGCGCCCGTGCTCGTCCTTCGTGGCCTCGGGGTAGTCGATCCGCTTCTGGATGTCCTTCACGGTGATGAGCCCGCGCAGGCGCCCGTCGGCGTCGACGACCGGGAGCTTCTCGACCTTGTGCCGGCGGAGGATCTCCTCGGCCTCCTCGATCGTGGTGCCGACCGGCGCGGTGACGAGGTTCCGCGAGGTCATCAGCGCCGACACCGGCTGCGTCGCGTCGTCCTCGAAGCGAAGGTCACGGTTCGTGAGGATCCCGACGAGGACCCCGTCCGCGTCCACGATCGGCACGCCGGAGACGCGGTACTCGCGCATGAGCTCGAGCGCGCGCGCGACGGGCGCGTCGGGCGGCAGCGTGACCGGCTCGGAGATCATCCCCGCCTCCGAGCGCTTGACCTTGTCGACCTGCGCGACCTGGTCGGCGATCGAGAGGTTGCGGTGGACGATGCCGAGCCCTCCCGCACGCGCGAGCTGGATCGCGAGGCGCGCCTCGGTGACCGTGTCCATCGCGGCCGAGACGATCGGGATCGCGAGCTCGATGCTCCGCGTCACGCGCGTGCGCGTGGAGACGTCGTTCGGGAGGACGTGCGACTCGGCCGGAACGAGGAGCACGTCGTCGAAGGTGAGGCCCTCCTTTGCGAACTTCCGCTCGAGCGAAAGGAGGCGTTCCAGCTCCGCGCGTCCGACCTGCAGCTCCGTCAAGGACCGCAGGGTAACAACGGCCCCGGCTAGGCCTAGGCCTTGACCGCTGCGAGCTCCTCGACCCGCACCCCACCGATGAGCCGGCCGAGGTCGCGCGGGTCGAAGCGGCCGGCGCCGACCTCCAGCGTCGCAGCGGCCCCGGCCGCCACGGCCGAGCGCAGCGCCTCCTCCGGCGAGCGCCCGTCGAGCCGCGCCGCGAGGAAGCCGGCGAGCAGGACGTCGCCGGTCCCCACGGCCGAGATGGGCTCGAGCCGCGGCGCCTGGGCGTGGAACCGGCGCACCGAGCGCTCCTCGCGGAGGAGCGCCACGCAGCCGTCGTCTCGGGTGATCAGCACGTTGCGCGGCCCCATCTCGGCGATCGCGTCGAGCGCCATCGCGAAGTCCTCTTCCTCCGTGAACTCCTGGCCGACGAGCCCCTCGGCCTCGACGACGTTGGGCGTGACGAGGAACGGCTCCGCCTCCGCGCCGAGCCGCAGCGGCATCCCCTCCGAGTCGAGGACGGTCTGAACGCCACGGCGGTTCAGCTCGCGGATGACCTCGCCGTAGAAGCCGTCGTCGACGCCGCGCGGCAGCGACCCGGAGAACACGACCGCGTCGGTCCCGCGCGACAGGTACCGGAGCTTCTGGACGAGGATCGCGAGCTCGTCCTCCGAGACGTGCGGCCCCCATTCGTTGATCTCGGTGTACGTCCCCGTGGTCGGGTCGACCACCGCGGTCGACGTCCGCGAGTCGTCGACGATGCGGACGAAGTCGTTGAGGATCGCCTCGGTCGTGAGCTCCTCGACGATGCGCGTGCCCGTCCGGCCGCCGGCGAGGCCCGTCGCGATCACGGGCACGTCGAGCCGCTTGAGCGCGCGCGCGACGTTGATCCCCTTGCCGCCCGCGAGCGTCATGCCCTGGCTGGCGCGATGCCGGTGGCCGAGCTGGACGTTCGGCACGGTCAGCGTGCGGTCGATCGCGGCGTTCAGCGTCACGGTGACGATCACGAGAACAACCCTCCCACGTTTCTCAGCGTCTCCTTGGCGTACCAGCCCACCTTCGACATTCTCCCCGGCGCATCGACGCTGCGCCGCGCGACGAGCGGCCGCGTGGCGAGGAGCTTGCGTCCGTCGTAGACCCGGACGACGCCCACGCGCTGCCCCTTCCGCACCGGCAGCTCGAGGGACATCGGGGCGACGATTCGCTCCACGAGCGGACGCTCGATCCGGACGACCTTCACGGCCGGACGGGAGGCGACGAGCGCGACCGGCGCCTTCCCGTACGGCAGCGCCGCGCGCGCGTAGACGCGTCCTTCCTGGACGAGCGGGACGACGCGGTAGCGGGAGAGGCCCCAGGCGAGCAGCTGGCTCAGGTCGGCGTTGCGCGAGGAGCGGGTCGGTGCGCCGAGGATCGTCGCGTAGACGGTGAGGCCGCGCCCACGCGCGGCCGCGACCTGCGACCAGCCGGCGGCCGAGGTGTGGCCGGTCTTCACGCCGATGAGCCCGGGGAAGCGGCCGAGCAGGTCGTTCCAGGTGAAGAGGTGACGGCCCGCCGCCTCGGCGCTGCGCAGGCGCACGATCGAGCGCACGCTCGGGTCGTTCATCGCGACGCGCGCGAGCTTCGTCACGTCGCGTGCGCTCGAGACGTGGCCGGCGACGTCGAGCCCGTCGGGACGGACGAAGTGGGTGTCACGCAGGCCGAGCTGCGCCGCCTTCCGGTTCATCAGCTCCGCGAAGGCGGGGACGCTGCCGCTGACGTGGAGTGCGAGCGCGTTCGCCGCGTCGTTCGCGCTCTGGATCAGCGCCGCCTCGACGAGGTCGTGGACGGTCACGCGCTCGCCGGCCCGGAGATGGATCGTCGACTCGCCGACCGCGGCCGCGCGCCGGTCGACGACGACCACGTCGTCCGGTTCGGTGCGCTCGAGCGCGACGAGCACGGTCATCAGCTTCGTGATCGACGCGATCGGCACCTGCTGGTCCGCCCCGTGCTGGACCAGCACCTCGCCGGTCGTCCCGTTCTGGACGAGCCAGGCGCGCGCGTCGACCTCGGGCGCGGCGGCGGCGGCGGGCGCGGCGAGGACGAGGGCGCAGAGAGGGGCGAGGAGCCAGCGCCTCACGTGGGCGAAGCCTAGCGTCGTCCTCAGGGGACTCGGATCGTCTGCCCGATCTGGAGCGCCGTCGGGTCGACTTCCGGGTTCAGCGCGAGCAGCTGCTCCACGGTCGTCCCGTACTGGTCGGCGATGGTCTGCAGCGTGTCGCCGGCCTCGATCGTGTACGTGGAGCCGGCGGTCGCAGTGGGCGCCGTCTCGGGCGGCGGCGGATTCGCGGCGGGCGCCGCGGTCGTGGTGGGCGCCTGGGTCGTCGCCGGCGGCGGCGCCGTGGCCGGCTCGTCGTCCGCGGTGGCGGAGCGGACGAGGAGGACGAGGATCGTCACCGCGAGCAGGAACGCGGCCGGGGCGGCAAACCGCGCGACCTGCTGCCGGTCGATCACCACCCGGCGACGGCCCAGACCTCGCGCGCGAGGCGCTGCGCCTCCGCCCCCGCGGCGCGGCGCCAGTTGTCGTCGCCCTCTTTCGCCGCGAACATGACGGAGCGCGAGACGGTCACGAGCGCGCTCGCCGGGCCGCTCGTGAACGCCCGCGCGACGTCCCCCGGTGTGGCGCCCTGCGCGCCGACGCCCGGGAGCAGGAGGATCGCCTGCGGCATCAGCCGCCGCGCCTCGCCGACCGCGCGCGGATGCGTCGCGCCGACGACCGCGCCGACGTTCGAGAGGCCGTGCTCGCCGACGAGCTCCTCGCCCCACTCCTTCACGAGCGCCGCCACCTGCTGCCAGAGCGGGCGCCCGTCCGAGAGGGTCAGGTCCTGGATGTCCGCACCGCCCGCGTTCGACGTCTTCACGAGGCAGAAGATCCCGGCGCCGGTGCGGCGGCACGCCTGCAGGAACGGCTCCACCGAGTCCGAGCCGAGGTAGGGGTTCACGGTCAGCGCGTCGGCCGTGCCCGACTCGAGGTACGCGCTCGCGTATGCGCGCGCGGTCGAGCCGATGTCCCCGCGCTTGCCGTCGGCGATGACGAGCAGGCCGGCGCGTCGCGCGTAGCCGCAGACGTCCTCGAAGGCGCGCACGCCCTCGGCGCCGTGCGCCTCGAAGAACGCGAGCTGCGGCTTCACCGCGACGACGTGCGGCGCGACCGCGTCGACGAGCCCGCAGCAGAAGCGCGAGATCGCGCCGGCCGTGTCGGGGTCGCCGCGCAGCTCGACGGGGAGCAGCTCGACCCGCGGGTCGAGACCGACCACGATCTGGGACCGCTTCCGCTCGACGGCCTCGGCGAGGCGGTCGGCGAAGGTCGCGGTCGCCACGGCCTGGAGCTCCTGCGCCATCGGCGCAAGGGTAAACGCCCGGTCAGGCGGCGGCCCGCACCACCTGCGCGAACGGGACGACCCGAAGCTCCGGCGGTGGGCGGCGCAGGAAGTGCGCGACCAGGAGGAGCTCGTCCGGGTCCTCGGGGGGCAGCTCCGCGCGCGTCGCCTCGGTTACTCCGGCCTCCAGCTCGATCCGGGCGCCGGCGCCCGGCGGTAGCGTCCGCACCGCCGCGACCCTGCCCTCGCGGACGAAGAACGCGCGCGCGAACCCGTCCTGGACGGCCGGGACGAGCAGCACCGCGCTCGTCTGCCGCAGCCGCTCGAACGTCCGCGCCCGCCGCAGCGCCCCCTCGAGCGCCTCGAGCCGGTCGCGGTGCCGCGCCGCGTCCTCGAAGCGCTGCTCCCGCGCGCACCGCTGCACGCGGGCCCGCGCCGCGTCGAGCGCCTCCCCGGGCGAGGCGTGCTCCCCGAGGGCCCGCGCCGCGAGCCGCGCCCGGTTCCGCGACGGCAGCGGCCCGAGCACGACACCGCCGGCCTGCTTCAGCGCGACGTGCGGCTCGCTCACGACCCAGCTCGTCCCGCGGCGGCGGAGGTAGACCCCGGTGCGCTTGCCGCGGACGTTCGCGGGCGGACGGAGCTCCCGGATCAGCTTCAGCTCCTCGAGCGACGCCTCGAGCTCCGAGCCGAGGACGCGCCACTCGATCCGCTCGACCGCGCCGAGCGCGGCCTCGACCGCAGGCCGCTGCCGGTCGCTGCGGAAGTACGAGCGCAGCCGGGCGCGGAGGTCGCGTGCCTTGCCCACGTAGAGCACGACGTCGTTCACGTCGCGGAAGAGGTAGACGCCGGGCTTCGGCGGCGCGCCGTGGGCGAGCGACCGCTTCGCATAGACGCGCCGCGTCCGCGGCGCCGAGAGCTCGACGAGGTCGGCGACCGTACGCGCGCCACGCTCCTGCGCCAGGCCGAGGAGCGCGAGCAGTACCTCGGCCGTGGCCTGGGCGTCGGCGAGCGCGCGGTGGCACGGCCGCACCGAGGTGCCGAAGAACCAGGCGAGCGAGGCGAGCCCGAACCGGGCCGTGCGGTCGTCGAGCAGCCGCTTCGCGAGCGAGACGGTGTCGACCACGGGCGCGGCGATGCGCCGGCCGGTCAGGCGCCCGACCTCGCGGTCGAGGAACGCGAGGTCGAAGCGCGCATTGTGGGCCACGATCACCGCGTCGCCGGCGAACTGGAGGAACCGTCGCACGGCCCACTGCGCGGGCGGCGCCGAGCGCAGGTCGGAGTCGCGGATCCCGGTGAGCGACTGGATCGCGACGGGGAGGCGCTCGCCCGGGTTCACGAACGTCTCGAGCTCGCCGTCGAGCTCGAGCGCCTGGATGCGCACCGCCCCGAGCTCGCAGATCCGCGACCGCACGGGCGAGAGGCCCGTGGTCTCGAGGTCGACGACGACGAAGGTCGCCTCCTCGAGCAGCAGGTCCTCCCCCGGTGTCCGGGCGAGCGCGACACAGCCGGCGCGCCAGGCGAGGCGCGCGTCGCCGCCGACGACGTCCTCGAGCAGCTCGCGCGCGAGCGCGGCCGGCGCCGAGGCGAGCGCGAACAGCTTCCGCGCCGCGTCCTCGGCAGGCACCGGCGCCCGGGCCTCCTCCACGAGCTCGACGAGCCGGTCGGCAGAGTCGAACGCCAGCTGCATGGCCGCCAAGCCTAGGCGAACGTACGTTCGTGTGCAAGGCCGAAGAGAAGGCCGCCCGTAGGAGCGGCCTCCGGTCTTCGTCGGCGGTGCTGCGCTACTCCTTGACGGCGCTCTTCAGCGCGCTCCCCGCCGAGAACTTGGGCACGCGGGCGGCCGGGATATGCACCTTCTCGGAGGGATTCCGCGGGTTCACGCCCTCGCGCGCGGCCCGGTGCGACGTCGAGAACTTGCCGAACCCAGTGAACGTCACCGCGTCGCCGGCCTTGAGCGTCTCCGTGACCGATTCGAGGAAGGCGTCGACCGCCTTCGCGGCGTCGCGCGCCGAGAGCCCACTTTTCGTGGAGACCTTCCCGACGAACTCCTGCTTGGTCATTCCTCTCCTCCTGTCGTTGTCACAAGCGGATCGGCGAAGACCCTACCAGGGTCGTCGGATGTGGCTCAACCATGCGGTTGTGCGGGGGTTTTCTCAGGCACCGAGGATCTCACTTGCGCGGAACAGCGGCCAGAGGCGCACCGCGCGGCGCGCGAGGCCGTCGGCGCCGCCCTCCTCGCGGTCGACCACGCACACGGCCGCGCGCACCTCGAGGCCCGCCTCGCGCAGCGCGTCGACGGCTTCGCAGGCCGCCCCGCCGGAGGTCACGACGTCCTCGACGAGCACGACGCGGCGCCCCGGCTCGAAGGCTCCTTCGATCCGATTCGCGGTGCCGTAGGCCTTGGCCTCGCCGCGCACGATCAGGAACGGGAGCCGCCCCGCCAGCGAGGCCGCGGCCGCGAGCGCGACGGCGCCGAGCTCGGGCCCGGCGAGGAGCTCGGCCTCCGGATCGGCCTCCCTCGCCTGCTGCGCGATCAGCTCGCCGAGCGGGCCGAGGAGCTCCGGCCGGGTCTCGAATCGGTACTTGTCGAGGTAGTAGCGCGACCGCTTCCCCGAGCGGAGGACGAAGTCGCCCTCGAGGAGCGCGTGCTCTCGCAGCGAGGCCCGGAGCTCGTCGCGCGTCATCCGCGGGCGGCGGCCAGCGCCTCGCGCGCAGCCGCGAGCAGCGGCTCGGTCGTCGGGCCGGCGTCGAGCGAGACGACCGATCCGTCCTCGAGCCAGAGGTCGACGTGGTCGCCGCGGGCCTCGCTGCGGCGGCGGCGGACGAGCGCCGCCGCGGCAACCGCGGCGGCAAGGCCGAGCGCAGCGTTACGCAGGCGCATCGACGTCCATCTTCGTCCGGCGGCGGGTCTTCGGCGGCGCCGGCTCCGGCGTGCCGTCGGCGAGCTGGCGCAGGCACGTGCGCAGGTCGTAGAGGACGAGGCCCGCGGTCGGGGCGGGCTCGGTCGTGGCGGCCAGGGTGCGCCCGCCGTCGCGGACGACGAACACGCTGCCGGTGCGCGTCGCGGCCTCGAGCTGCGCCGGCGTGCTCCCGCCGGCCGCGGCGGAGGCGGCGTCGAGGAGCCGCACGGCGGCGCCGGCGAGCCGCGCCGCGCGCTCGGGAGGCACGGACGCGGCGAGCGCCTCCCCGCCGGAGCCGACGAGCACGGCCGCCTCGACCTGCGACGAGATCTCCATCAGATCGGCGATCGCCTGCTCCGGGTTCACGGGCGGCGACGCTAGCACGGGCCGCGACAACCAGTGTCAGACACGGATACAAGGTCCCGGATGTCCACCGAGTCCGGGTTTCCGTGTCTGACACTGCCGGTTCCGGACGCACGCCTTCGTACCGATCCAGGGCCGAGTCCGTCACGGCTCGGTCTGAGCCGACCGGGATACTCCGCCCCGCGTGATCGACAACCTGCACGGGCCGATCGACAAGTTCTTCCGCGACCGGGGGACGCACCTCGCGGCGATGATCGCCTACTTCGCGCTCCTCTCCCTCGTCCCGCTGATCTTCCTCTCGCTCGCGATCCTCGGCGCGTTCGGCCGCGCGGAGGAGTCGAGCTACCTCGTGACCGAGCTCCAGGCGCTCTTCCCGTCGCAGTCGATCGACGACATCGTGGGCGTCGTGCGCGCGATCCAGCGGAACGCCGCCACGCTCGGGATCCTCGGCGCGATCTTCCTCTTCTGGAGCTCGCTCTCGCTCTTCAGCGTGCTCGAGTCGGCGTTCAACATCGTCTACAACCGCCCCAACCGGCCGTTCCTGCGCGGCAAGGCGCTCGCCCTCGCCCTGCTCGTGGCATCGCTCGTCGTGCTCTTCGCCGGCCTCGTCGTCGGCACGTTCGGCTACACGCTCCTGCACGACTTCGCGCCCGGCTTCGTGTCGCGCGGCTGGGTCGCGTACGTCCTCTCGCTCCTCGTCTCGACGGGCGCGATCTTCCTCTTCCTCCTCGTCGTGTACTCGCGGCTCACGAACGTCCAGCTCGGCTTCCGCGACGTGCTGCCCGGCGCCGTCCTCGCGGCGCCGTGCTCCTGCAGGCGACGTTCCAGGTGCTGCCGACCTTCTTCCGCCTCTCGGGGGACGCGATCCTCTCGCTCCGCGCGCTCGGCACCCCGGTGCTGCTGCTGATCTGGCTCTACGTCGCGTCGAACGTGATCGTCCTCGGCGCCGAGGTGAACTGGTGGATGACGCACGACGACGACGTCGAGGACGCCGAGGCGGCCGGGCTGGCCTAGCGCTCGTCCAGCTGCGCGTCGAGCGCCTGCGCGGCGCGGGCGCGGTGCGAGTGCTGCCGTTTCCACGCGTCGCCGAGCTCGGCCACGGTGCGGTGCTCCTGCTCGGGGATGAAGATCGGGTCGTAGCCGAAGCCCTCGTCCCCGGCCGGCGACGCGGCGATCCGGCCCTCGAGGATCCCGACGCCGACGTGCTCCTCCCCGCCCGGCCCGATCGCGACGAGGTGGCAGACGTAGCGCGCGCGGCGGTCCTCCTCGTCGCCGAGCCGCTCGAGCAGCGCCTCGACCGGGTCCTGCGAACCGGCCCACCGCGCCGAGTGCAGCCCCGGCTCACCGCCGAGCGTGGCGACCTCGACGCCCGAGTCCTCGCCGAGCACCCAGCCGTCGCGCGCGAGCGCCCGCCCGAGCAGCGCCTTCGAGCGTGCGTTGTCGAGGTACGTCGCGCCTGTCTCGTCCGGGTAGTCGGCCTCGAGCAGGTCGAGCTCCCATCGCGGCAGCGCGGCGCGTAGCTCGTCGAGCTTGTGGCGGTTCCCCGAGGCGAGCCGCGCCCTCAGCGCGCCCACTCGACGGTCTGGACGTGCTCGACGGCGGTGAGGGCGTCGACGATCTCCGGGCGGTGGTCGGCCTCCGTCAGCACGAGCTCGACGGTACGCGTCTCGGCATCCTCCGAGCTGCGGATCGACTCCACGGACGCGCCGGCTCCCTCGGCCGCCGCGACGAGCGCCGCCACCGTGCCCTCGCCGCCGAGCTCGACGACGATCCGCCGCTCGCCGTCGCTGCGGAGGCCGAGCCGGTCCGCCATCGTCCGCAGCGGCCATAGGCTGAAGAGCACGAGTGCAGTCGTGACGGCGGCGAGGCCGTACATGCCGACGCCCACCGCCACGCCGATCGCGGCCGTGATCCAGATGGACGCCGCGGTCGTGAGCCCCTTGATGTTCGCGCCGTACTTGATGATCGCCCCGCCGCCGAGGAAGCCGATCCCCGCGACGACGTACGAGGCGACGCGCGACGGGTCGACGACCGCCCCGACGCGCTGGCTCAGCGTGAAGTCGGACCAGGCGTAGACGCCGACGATCATGAACAGGCAGGCGCCGCCGGCGACGAGGATGTGCGTCCGGAGCCCGGCCTCCTGGTCGCGCTGCTCGCGCTCGAGCCCGATCACGCCGGCGAGCACACCCGCGAGCACGAGCCGCAGCGTCCCCTCCCAGAGGCTGAGCTCGGGCAGCTCAGGCTGCAACGGCGTCCTCCTGTTTGGCCGCGAGCAGGCGCACGCCGCGCTCGCCGAGTGCGAGCAGCTCGTCGAAGGCGTCGCGCGAGAAGGGCTCGCCCTCGGCCGTCGCCTGCACCTCCACGAGGCGTCCGTCCCCCGTCATGACCACGTTCATGTCGACCTCGGCGGACGAGTCCTCGACGTAGTCGAGGTCGAGCACCGGCGTGCCGTCGACGATGCCGACCGAGACGGCCGCCACCGAGCCGGCGAGCGCGCGCGAGAGACCCACGCGGTCGAGCGCCCGGTGGACGGCGACGTAGGCGCCCGTGATGGAGGCGCAGCGCGTGCCGCCGTCGGCCTGGAGCACGTCGCAGTCGACCCACACCGTGCGCTCGCCCAGCGCCTCGTAGTCGACGACGGCGCGCAACGCGCGGCCGATCAGCCGCTGGATCTCGACGGTGCGGCCGCCCTGCTTCCCGCGCGCGGCTTCGCGGTCGGTGCGGTCGCCGGTCGAGGCCGGCAGCATCGAGTACTCCGCCGTCAGCCAGCCGCGGCCCTTGCCGTACATCCACCGCGGCACCGACTCCTGCACGGACGCGGTGCAGAGCACCATCGTCTTCCCCGCCCGGATGAGCGCATGCCCGGCCGGGTTCTCGACGAAGTCGACGTCGAACGTGGTCGGGCGCAGGTGGTCCGGCCGCCGGCCGTCGGTCCGGGTCACGCGGCCAGCCTCTCGAGCTCGGCGACCGCGACCAGCTCGACCTCGGCGATCGGGAGCTGGAGGAAGCGCGCGCCCATCTGCCGGAACGTCTCCCGGTCGCCGGTGGTGAGGAACCGGTACGTCCCCTCGCGGTCGGCTGCGTGCTCGATCCCCTTCCGCGCCAGCGTCTCCGCGACCTCGCGGGCCGTCTCCTCCGCGGAGAAGACGAGCGTCACGTCGCGCCCGAAGACGCGCTGGAGGATCGGCCGGATCAGCGGGTAGTGCGTGCAGCCGAGGACGACCGTGTCGCAGCCCGCCTCCTTCAGCGGCGCCGCGTACTCCCGCACGGCGGCCACCGTCGCCTCGCCGAAGGGGTCGTCGCCCTCGATCAGCGGGACGAGCCGCGGGCACGCGACCGGGACGACCTCGACGCCGGCGTCGAGCGCGTGCAGCAGCTCCTCGTAGCGCCGGCTCGCGACCGTCGCCTGCGTGGCGAGAAGGCCGACGCGCCGGTTCCGCGTCGCCTGCACGGCCGCGTGCGCCTCGGGCGTGATCACGCCGACGACGGGCACGTCGCAGCTCGGTCTGCAGCTCCGGCAGCGCCGCGGAGGTCGCCGAGTTGCACGCGACGACCACGAGCTTCACGCCGACGGGCCTCGAGGTAGGCGCCGATCTCCCGCGCGTAGCGCCGGATCTCGTCGAGCGGCCGCGGCCCGTACGGCAGCCGGGCGGCGTCGCCGAGGTAGACGAAGTCCTCGTGCGGCATGGTCACGAGGCACTCGTGCAGGACGGTGAGCCCGCCCATGCCCGAGTCGAAGACGCCGACGGGGCGCTGGTCCATGGCGGCTGATTGTAGGGGCCGGTCCACCCGGCTACCCTCCTTCCCTCTCGTGGCCCGGAAACTCCTCGTCGTCGCCGTGCTCGCGCTCGCCCTCGCCCGCGAGCGCGTCGGCGTGGACGAAGAGCGACGAGGTCGTGACGATGCCGGACGGCGTCCCGGTCGCGACCACGCTGTACCTCCCGGACGGCGCTGCGCCCGCGGGCGGCTGGCCCGCGATCGTGATGGCGCACGGCCTCGGAGGGGACCGGTCGAGCACCAATGCCCTCGCGGAGCAGCTCTACGTGCCGCGCGGCTACGTCGTCCTCACCTACGACGCGCGCGGTCACGGCGACTCGGGCGGTGTCGTCGACGTCGACGGGCCCGCCGAGATCTCCGACCTGACGATCTTCTACGAGCGCCTGCGCGCCCGCCCCGACGTGAAGGACGACGCCGTCGGTGGCTGGGGCATCTCGTACGGCGGCGGGGCGATGCTGCGCACCGCGGGAGAGGGCGTCCCGTGGGCGGCGCTGTCCCTCTTCGAGACCTGGAGCGACCTCTATTCGGCGCTGTTCCCGCAGAACCTGCCGAAGAGCGGGGTCATCCTCGGCTTCCTGTCGGCGATCGCGCGGCCGTCGCCGCTGATCGCGGCGGTGCGCGACGCCGCCGTCTCCGGCACGAACCTGGCCGTGCTGCGCCAGGAGTCGGCCGCCCGCTCGTCACGCCACCTGCTCTCGCGTGTCCGCGTGCCGACGTTCTGGGCGCAGGGGAAGCGCGACTACGCCTTCGACCTGACGCAGGCGACGTCGGCGTATGCGCTCCTGCAGGGGCCGAAGCGGCTCTGGCTCGGGAACCTCGGCCACGCGCCGTCGACGTTCCCCTCGGACGACTTCCCCGCCTACGCCGAGCGCAGCGTCGCCTGGTACGACCGCTTCCTCAAGGGCCTGCCGACCGGCATCGAGACGGGGCCGAAGGTCGAGGTGGCTCCGACCCCGTACGTCGCCTCGGGCGTGCGCCGCTACGCGGGCCTCCCCGCCACCAGGCGGATCGCCGCGCAGACGACGTTCCGCGCCGGCCGCACGATCGCGGCGAACGCGAAGGTCGTGACGACGCCGGTGCGGCTGCGGCGCGCGGCGACGCTCTTCGGCTCCGCGACGGTGACCGTGACCGCCACGGCGCGCGGCTCGTGGCCGCAGCTCGTCGCCGTGCTCTCCCACGGGCTCGCGCGTCCTCGCCACCGGCGGCGTGCCGACGCCGCAGCTCGGCGCCCGGCCGAGGACGGTGACGATCCGCCTGTCCGCTGGTCGGCGCCGGTCCCGCGCGGCGTCCGCCTGACGCTCACGCTCGCGCAGACGTCGACCGCGCAGAGCCCGGACACGCCGGTCTACCTGCTCGCGAAGGACGCCGGCACGCTGACCGTGCGGAAGGTCGCGCTCACGGTGCCGACGCTGCGATGAGGCAGCTCGCGCTCGTCCTCCTCGTCGCGCTCGCCGCCGTCCCCGCCGCGGGCGCGCGGCCCGACGGCCCCGCGGCCGACCCGGGCGTGACCGCAACGTCGGTCAAGCTCGGCGCGACGATGCCGCTCAGCGGGCCGGCCGTCCTCTTCGGCGCGCTCGGGCCGGGCGCGAACGCGTACTTCCAGTACGTCAACGCGACGCGGCGGCGTCAACGGGCGGAAGATCGAGCTCGTGATCCGCGACGACGCCTACGAGCCGGCGCGCACGGTCACCGAGACGCGGCGGCTCGTCCAGGAGGACCAGGTCTTCGCGATGTTCGCCTCGGTCGGGACGGCGAACAACCTCGCCGTGCGGCCGCTGCTGAACGCGCTCAAGGTGCCGCAGCTCTTCGTCGGCGACGGCTCGTCGGCGCTCTCCGGCGACCCGAAGCGCTACCCGTGGACGATCGGCTACCTGCCGAGCTACGTCGGCGAGGGCGCGATGTACGGCCGCAACATCAAGCGGACGCGACCGAAGGCGAGGATCGCCGTGCTCGCCGAGGACAGCCCGCTCGGCAACGACCTCCTGGCCGGCCTGCGGCGCGGGCTCGGCGGGGCGGCGCGAAGGTCGTCGCCGTGCAGAAGCACGACCCGACCGCCGTCGACGTCGCCTCGCAGATCGCCTCGCTCCGCGCCTCGCGCGCCGACACGCTGATGCTCTTCACCACCCCGCTCTTCTTCGATCCGCGGCGCGATCGCCGTGAACAAGCTCGGGTGGAAGCCGCAGCGTCTTCGTCAACTCGATCTCGATCGAGCCGACCGTGATGCGCATCGCGGCACGCCGAGCGCGCCGCAGACCGTGCCGCGACGCGATCTCGATGGTCTGGCTCAAGGACCCGACGAACCCGCGCTGGGCGAGCGACCGCGGCGTCCGCCTCTACCAGCAGCTGATGGCGCGGTACTGCCAGGGCTGCCGCGTCGGCGACGTCTACCACTACGCCGGCATGGCGTTCGCGTTCACGATGGTCGACGCGCTGCGACGTGCCGGCCGCAACCTCACGCGGGCGTCGCTGCTCCGGGCCGCGACGAACCTGCGCGAGGCGAACAACCCGTTCCTGCTCCCGGGCGTCACGGTGCAGACGACGCCGACGAGCCACTTCCCGATCTCGAAGGCCCAGCTCTACCGCTACCGCGGCGGTCGCTGGCAGCCGTTCAGCGGTCTGCTCGGGGCGAAGGGCTGAACTCTTTACAACTTGAAAGCAGTCCTCGACGTCTCATCGCCTAGCATCGCCCTGCCTCCTGTCAGAAAGGAACACCGAATGAAGCACCTCTTGCGCGCGCTCACGCTCGCCGCAGTGGTCGGCACCGCGCTGGCGCTCACAGGGTCGGCTTTCGCGGCCTTCACCACGCCGCGCCTGGCCGTGAACAAGCCGACCGCCGGGTCCGTGACGATCGGGTACACGCAGACGAGGGAAGACGACGCCCTCTTCCGGCTGCAGATCTACGTGCCGCTCGGCTACACCCCGGCGCTCACGGCAGCTCCGGGCTCGACGATCGGCGCCGTGACCGCCGTGGTGCAAGCCAATGCGATCAGCGCCGACGCGATCGTGCCCCTGAACGGGACGATCCGGGTCGACAGCCCGACCGCCGCGACGCACAACGAGCCGTCCGACCTGGCCTGCCGCGGCAGTGCCGCTCCGGTCAACACGGTCTGGGTCATGGTGCTCCAGTCGCCGACCGGCCCGCTCGAGGTGCCCGTGTACGTCACCGCTGTCACGGCCGCGCCCGAGTCGGCGTTCGCCGCGGCGAAGCTCGTGCTCTGCCTCCCGTCGCCGTACATCCCGCAGTCGGCGGGCGGCGCGGCGCTCGGCGCGAAGGTGATCAACGCCCAGCTGACGATTCCGGGTCAGCTCACGGCCCCGACGGCCGCCGGGACGTACGTCTGGCGCGCGATCGCGACGCCGTGGACGGTCGGCGCCGCAACGCCGAACGTGCCGGGGACTCGTGAGCTCCAGGCCCTGGACCGGGTCCCAGCGGGCTCGGCGTCGATCGCCACGAGGGTGACGGGCAAGCGCGTGACCGTCGTCGGCCGGCTGACCTCGGGCGGCGCCCCGGTCGCGAACGCGTCGGTGCGGATCCTCCGCGGCACGCGGGTCGTGAGCACCGTCCGCACGACGGCGACCGGCGCGTTCAGCTACCGGAGCGGGCCGCTCAAGAAGGGCCGGTACACGTTCCGGGCCCGCGCAGTCGTGCCGCAGCGGGACCTCGGGGTCGCGGGCTGTGTGACCGCGGTCTCGGCCGCCCCGTGCCTCGGCGCCACGACGAGCGGGTTCACGGCGACCTCCGCCGTCAGGGCCGTTCGCATCCGCTAGCCCGCTGCTTTTGTTTCACGCGCGCGCGAGGGGCCGCTCCGGCGGCCCCTCGCCGTATCGTGGCGCCCGTGCCCGCGACGGTGCGCATCGGGACGTGCAGCTGGGCCGACGAAGGGCTCGTCACCGAGTGGTACCCGCGCGGCGTCTCCTCGCCGGAGGCGCGCCTCCGCTACTACGCCGAGCGCTTCGACGTCGTCGAGGCCGACTCGACCTTTTACCGCCTGCCGAGCCCGGAGACGACCGCGCGCTGGGCGGAGCGCACGCCGCCCGGCTTCGCCTTCCTCGTGAAGGCGAGCGGCGAGCTGACGGGACACCGGGAGGGAGCCGGCCTCGAGGTCGAGGTCGCGCGCTTCCGCGACGCGGTCGCGCCGCTCGAGGCCGCGGGGAAGCTCCGCGGCGTCCTCCTGCAGTACCACCCGTCGGTGACGAGGACGGCGGCGGCGATGGACGCGCTCGCGGCGATGCCCGACCTGCTCGCGCCGCTCGTCCCGCTCGTCGAGTTCCGGCACCGGTCGTGGCTCGAGCCGCACGTGGCGCGCGAGACGCTCGCGTTCCTGCGCGAGCACGGGCTCGCGTTCGTGTCGGTCGACGCCCCCGCGCTCGACGCCGCGAACGTGATGCCGCGGCTCGCCGCCGCGACGCACCCGGTCGCCTGCGTTCGCTTCCACGGCCGCAACGCCGCGACCTGGAACGTGAAGGGCGCCCGCGCCTCGTGGCAGCGCTTCGACTGGGACTACGCGCGCGAGGAGCTCGCAGAGTGGGTCGAGCCTCTGCGCGGCCTCGCCGGGGAGGCGGACGAGGTCTACGCGCTCTTCAACGTCAACCGGGGCGCGCAGGCGCCGCGCGGAGCCGCGCTGCTGCGGGGCCTCCTCGACGACGCGGGCCTACCGGCGACCGGTGCCGCCGAGCCGGAGCCCGCGACGCTGTTCTGACCGGCGCACGGCCGTCTGCAACCCGGCAAGCTGACCGGAACAACCACCGAAGGAGGCCCGTGTACTGCACCATGACAACGACGTCGGCACCCGAGGTGTCGATCGAGGAGGGCCGCATGGTGGCGGACGAGATGGAGCGCTGGCTTCGCGACCTGGACGGCTTCGAGGGATTCCTCCTCCTCGCCAGCGCGACCAAGGGGATCGGGATCGCGTTCTGGACGAGCCGCGAAGCCGCCGAACGGTACTCACCGCTCCGCGCGGAGTTCCGCGAGCGCATCCTCTCGCTCGCCGGCGTCGAGATCGAGGACGTCGTCGACTACGAGGTCGCCTTCGCGCGCCTCGGGCCGGGGCTGCTCGCGGCCGCCGGTCGGTAGCTCACGTCCCGGCGGCGAGGCGGAGCGCGTCGTCTCTCGACCCGGCGCCCTGGAGCAGGAACGCCATGTCGCCGCGTCGCCAGAGGAGCGCGCCGGGGCTCACCTCGAACGCCTCGCGGTGGATCGTCCCGTCGGCGCCGACGAGCGTGAACGTGCCCCGCGCGGCGCCCTCGAGCCAGAGCCCGGACACGTCCCCGACCGTCACGTCCTCGGCCGTCCCGCTCACCGGGACGACGGCGATGCCCGCGTGCACGTCGGTGACGCGCCACTGGGTCAGCACGACCCGGCCGTCGTCGTAGGTCAGCGAGACCATCCCGCCCGCGACGTCGTCCCGCACGTGCGCGGCGTCGGGCGCGCCCAGCGAGGCGAGCCGCCGCACGAGGAACGGCGCAGCCGCCTGGACCTGGTCCACCTCGACGAGCCGTCCCTCGAACGGCGGGGCGACACCGGACGGGATCGGCCCGAGCTCGCCGACCTCCTCGACGTCGAACAGGTGGCGCAGCGCCGAGACAGCGGTCGGCGCGGCGGCGACGGCGAGCAGGCCGACGGCCGCCGCGAGGGCGACGACCCGCATCCGCCGGGCCGGGCGCGACGCAGCGGGGAGGCGACCGGGGTCGAACCCCGGCGCATGCGCGTCGAGCGTGCGGGCGACGGCACGCAGGCGCAGCTCGAGCTGCTGCTCAGACATCGGCCTCCTCCAGCAGGGTCTGGAGCCGGCGCCGCGCCCGGAGCAGACGCACGCGATACGCCTCCTGCGAGGTCCCCACGAGCGCGGCGGCCTCGGGGTCGGGCAGCTCGGCGAAGTAGCGGAGGACGACCGCGAGCCGGTCGGTGTCCGACAGGCGGGCAAGCGCGCCGAGGACGGTCTCGGCCTCCTCGCGGGCGAGCACCGTCTCGTCCGGGCCCGCGACTGGCGCCTCGTGGCGCTCGGCGGCGCGGACGCCGAGCCGCTCGTGCCGGCGCTCGGCCCGACGCACGTTGTGCGCCTCGTTGACGACGATCCGGAGCAGCCACGGCCGGAAGGCCGCACCGATCCGGAAGGACGGAAGTGAGCGGTACGCCTTCACGAATGCGTTCTGCGTCGCCTCCTCGGCGTTGCCGTTCCAGCCGGTGATCGCGGCCGCGACGCGGTAGGCGACACGTTCATGCGGACGCAGCAGCGCGGCGTAGGCCTCGTGGTCGCCCGCGACGGCCCGCGCCGCGAGCGCGGCCTCACCTTCGTCGGCGGCGAGCGGGACCGCGAGCTCGACGGTGTGGTCGGAGGCCATCTGTCCTTCATACACGCCGAGCGAGCGCCCCGTAACGCGGCGACGGCCCACCGCGTATCGAGGGCATGCGCCTCCTCGCCGCACTTCCCCTCCTCCTCGCCGCCGCCGTTCTCACCGGCGCGGCGCCCCCGCCCGTTTCGCAGCTGCAGCGCGACGCCGACCGGCTCGTCGCCCGGACCGAGGTCCCCGCCGTGATCGTCCTCGTCGAGCGCGACGGACGTCGCACGGCCGTTGCCGCCGGCCTCGCCGACGTCGCGCGCCGGCGGAGGGCCCGACCGGACGACCGCTTCTGGGTCGGGAGCATCACGAAGAGCTTCGTCGCGACCGTGGTGATGCAGCTCGTCGCCGAGGGCCGGCTCGGGCTGGACGACACGGTGCAGGGACTCCTGCCCGGCCGCATCCGCGAGGGGCGCCGCGTCCGCCTGCGCCACCTGCTCAGCCACACGAGCGGGATCCCGGACTACATGCGGCTCGAGCCGTGGAGCAGCGCGGTCGCGCGCAACCCGCGCACGGTGATCTCGCCCCGCCGGCTCGTCTCGTCGGCCGCGCGGCTCCCGCTCGAGTTCCGGCCGGGGAGCCGGGCCTCGTACTCGAACACGAACTACCTCGTGCTCGCCGAGATCCTCGAGCGGAAGACGGGGCGCCGCCTCGGCGTCCTGCTCCGCGACAGGATCTTCCGACCGCTCGGACTGACGGCGACGGCGTACGAGAGCGGGCGGCGCGACCTCCGCGACCAGATCCACGGGTACGACGTCTCCTCGTCGCCGCCGACCGACGTCTCGCGCCACGGGCTCGGCGGGCCGTGGGCCGACGGCGCGATCGTGTCGAACGCGCGCGACCTCGCCGTCTTCTTCGGCGCGCTTCTGCGCGGCCGGCTCGTCCCGCGGCGGCTCGTCGACCGGATGGCGACGATCGTCCCGGGCTCGCACGGGGAGGGCATGGGCCTGTACCGGCTCGGCTCGCCGTGCGGGCGCTGGTTCTACGGGCACACCGGCGGCACGCCCGGCTACGTCACGTTCGCCGCCGCCTCCCGGGACGCGCGGCACCTGGTCGTCTTCAGCGTCAACGGCGTCAACCCGTACGCGATGGAGGCGCTGGTGGGCCGCTACCTCGACGAGGTGCTCTGCAAGCGCTAGGGCGCCGCGGCGGAATACCGTGAGTGCATGCCCGCGGCGCGAGAGCCCGCTCCGGTAGCCGAGGTCGCCGTCTTCGTGACACGGCGGCGCGGCCTGGAGGTGCTCCTGCTCCGCCGCGTGCCCTCCGACGGTGGCTACTGGCACGTCGTCGCGGGCGGGATCGAGCCCGGTGAGTCGCCTCGCGAGGCGGCGGCGCGAGAGCTGTGGGAGGAGACGGGTCTGGCCGCGGAGCTCGGCGCGAGCGTCGAAGTGGTCGAGCATGCCGAGTCACAACCCGCCGTGGGCGTCACGATCACCTGTTACCGCGTGGGCGCGCCGGACGACTGGGAGCCCGTCCTCGACCACGAGCACGACGCGCATCGATGGTGTGGCCCACGCGAGGCAGCCGCTGCGCTCGTCTGGCCGCAGACGGCACGGGCACTCCGCGCGCTCGTCCCCGAAGAGTCCCAACCGAGGGGCTGAACTAGGGTGCCGACATGGACGATGTCGCCGACCTGCTCACCGCCTATGACGCACAGCTCCGTGCCCACGTGACGGAGCCAATGCCCGGCGGCGTGACGGTCGAGCGCGACGGGCCGGTCGTCCGTCTCCTCGGCGGGCCGGCACACGGCTTCGTCCTCTATCGCGATCTCGCAGGGCTCGAGGGCGCCGCCGTGGACGAGCTGATCGCGCGACAGGTCGCCCGGTTCTCCCGGCGCAGTGAGCGCTTCGAGTGGAAGCTCCACGGGCACGACCGCCCGGCCGATCTGCCGGCGCGGCTGCGCGCAGCGGGCTTCGTGCCCGAGGACGAGGAGACCGTCGTGATCGCACGGGTTGCGGCGATCGCCGACCCGCCGCAAGTTCCCGAGGGCGTGTCGTTGCGCGAGGTGACGGACCGAGGCGATCTCGACCGCATCGCAGCGCTGGAGGCCGCCGTCTGGGCCACGGAGCACCACGGGCTGGCGGACATGCTCGAGGCGGAGCACGAGGCCGATGCGGACGGGCTCGCGATCGTCGTCGCGGAGGTGGCCGGGGAGGTCGTTTGCGCAGGCTGGGTGCGGTTCGAGCGGGAGACGGAGTTCGCCACGCTGTGGGGCGGCGCGACACTCCCTGCCTGGCGCGGGCGGGGCATCTACCGCGCGACGGTCGCACATCGGGCGAACCTGGCGGCGGAGCGCGGCTTCCGCTATCTCGAGGTCGACGCCTCCGACGACAGCCGGCCGATCCTGGAGCGGCTCGGCTTCACCGCGGTGACGACGACGACGCCGTACGTCTGGTCGCCGCCGGCTGCACCTGCCGGCGTCTAGGCCTCGGCCGGGAGCGTCGGGTCGGCGCTCCATTCGTGCCAGGAGCCCGGGTAGTTCCGCGCGTCGTAGCCCGCCGCCCGCAGCCGCGCGACGGCCATCGCCGAGCGCGAGCCGGAGTGGCAGTACGCGACGATCTCGACCGCGGCCGGGTCGCCGAGGCGCTCGCGCAGCTCCGCGTCGTCGACGCCGAGGACGTCGTTCACCTCGAAGTGGACGGAGCCCGGGATGTGCCCCTGGCGCGGGTCGCACGGGTAGCCGGCGACGCCCTCGAACTCCTGCAGCGTCCGCACGTCGAGGACGACGAGGCGCGGGTCGTCGCCCAGGCGAGAAGTCAGCTCCTCGGTCGTCACGTCCACTGCGCCACGGCCCCGAGGAGGACGGCATGGAAGGCGAACGGCTGCTCCAGCACGGGCAGGTGCCCGCAGTCCGGGACGACGACGCGCCACGCGGCGGGCGCACCGGCGACGAGCCCGCGGCCGTAGGCGTCGTCGACGAAGGGGTCGCGGTCGCCGAGGACGAGGCCGAGCGGGAGGCCGCGCGCGACGTCGGTGGAGTCGGGCCGGTCGCGGATCGCCTCGACGGCGCCGGCGAGCTCGTCGGGCCCCTGCTCCAAGCGCGAACGTCCGCCCGCGCTCGACGACGGCCGCGTCCGCATCCTCGGGGAAGAGCTTCGGGCGCATCTGCTCCCAGAGCCCGGCCGCGCCGTCGCGGGCGATCGTCTCGAGCGTGGCCGCGCGGCCGGCGCGCCGCTCGTCGGAGTCGGCGTCGGCCCGCGAGCCGGCGAGGACGATCGCGCCCACGCGGTCGGGCGCCTGTGCCGCGATCCGCAGCGCGCAGTACCCGCCCATCGACGCGCCGACGAGGACGAGCCCGTCGCCCTCGACCTCGGCCAGGATCGACGCCGCCCACTCGTCCATCGTGCGGCCGCGCCCGTAGAGCCTCGGCGCCACGGACTCCGCCCCCACGTCGCGCAGCGCCTCCCGGGTCGGCCCCCACATGCGCTCGTCGAGCGGAAGCGCGTGGAGGAGGACGACCGTCACAGCCGATCGAGGACGCGCGCCCCCGGCTGGGAGGCGGCGTCGGCGTACCCGACGTCCGCGCCTTCGATCCGCATGGCGGCGGCGATCGCTCGCAGCACCTCCACCGGCGGCGGGAGCTCGGCCGGCATCGGCGCGTGCACCGCCGCGGCACGAATCGCTGCCCGGTCGGCGCCCGTGAGCCTTGCGACGACCGTCGGGTTCGCGGCCAACGCGATCACGTCGCCAGGCGGCAGCGGGCCGTAGTACTCCTGCACGGAGAGGTACTCGTCCATCACACGCCCGCGGTCGAGCAGCGTGAAGCGCACGACGGCCCCCTCCTCGACGCCGATCGCGAGCACGACCGCGCCCATGCGGTCGGAGAGCTCCCGCGCGAGCCGGGCGAGCTGGCTCGGATCGCGGTCGGCCGCGTCGTCGTAGACGCCGATCCAGCCGTTCCGCGGCGCCGTGAGCACCGAGCCACCCGAGCGGCCCGGGAGCCGCGGGGCGAAATGCCGCACGGCACGCTCGACCGCAGATGCGTCGTCCGACTGGACATGGATGGAGCCGAACGACCCTGCAACGGGCCCGAGCGGGACACGCTGCTCGAGCTCAGGACGCGATGCGACGAGCACGAGCTGGTCGTCGGCGAAGCCCCAGCGCGCGTAGGTCGCGCGGGCCGGCGCATTGCTCGCGCCGACCTCCAGCGTCACGTACTCCGCGTCCGGAAACGCATCCAGGACCTCGCGCATCAGCGCGGCAGCGACGCCCCGCCGGCGCGCGTCGGGGACGACGTAGATGTCGGAGAGGCGCGCCAGGCGCGGGCTCTTCGCCCGCGCGAGAGCGAACCCGACGGCGCGGCCGTCCTCCTCGGCGAGGAGCGCGACGTCGTCGCGGACGATCTCCGCCACCTCCTGCAGCTCCTGCGCGGGGTCGACGTCCTCGTGCGGCGGAACGTCGGACTCGCCGTGGAAGGCGAGCCACAGCTCGTTCAGCGTCGGGAGGTCGGCGTCGGTGGCGCGGCGGACATCGGTCACGGCACCCGGAGTCCTACCAGCAGGTAGTGCGCCGAGAGGTTCTGGAACGGGTGGAAGCGCGCGGCCACCTCGCGCACGTCCACCGTCCCGAGGAAGTGCTGCACCGCCTTGCGCAGCCCGAGGTCGCCCGCGGGCCACGCGGTCGCGCGGCCGAGGTGGCGCGCGAGGAACCAGTCGGCGGTCCATTCGCCGAGCCCGCGCTCGGCCGTGATGCGCTCGGTCACCACCTCGTCCGGAAGGTCGGCGAGCTCGTCCAGGTCGAGGTCGCTCCGCGCGAGCTCGACGACGTACTCCGCTTTCCGACGCGAGAAGCCGACGGCCACGATCTCGTCCTTTGCTGCCGCCGCGAGCCGCATGCGGGTGGGGAACGCGTAGGCGTCGCCGACCTGCTCGCCGAAGCGCTCGATCAGCCGGTTCCGGATCGCGAAGGCGGAGAAGAGCGAGACCTGCTGCGCCGTGATCGAGGTGATGAGCGCCTCCCAGGGGTCGGGCACGAGCGGCGGCCGGAAGCCGCGCAGGCGCTCCTCGAGCGGCGCGAGCACGGGGTCGCCCTCGGCGAAGTCGCGGAAGCCGTCGAGGTCGAACGAGACTCCGAGGTAGCGCTCGACGTCGGGGCGCAGGCCGCGGTCGAGCGGGTCGACGTCCACGCCCTCCGGCACTTCCTCGATCCGCACCTCCGTCCCGTCGAAGACGCGGTGGAGCCCACCCTCGAGCCAGAGGTTGGCGAGGTCGATCCCGAAGGCGCGGTAGCGCTCGGTGGAGACGTCGAACCGATACGGCTGCGGCAGCGGCAGCACGGCCACGCACCGACGTTAGTCGCCGGTGCGTGGCCGTGTCCAAAGTCAATTGCCGCAAGGTGCGACGTTGTTGCGCCCTACCGCCTTCTCACCGTGAAGGGCACGACCCTGGATGTGGACGTGCTCCCGTCCCACCCGCGCGCGATCGCGACGAGGTGGACGGGCTCGTTGCGGCGGTAGCGCGCCGCGTCGACGAACGCGCGGAACGCCGGCGAGTCGTCGACCGCGAGGCGCCGCCAGCCGCCCGTCCGCCGCTTCACGGCGAAGGTGACGGAGGCGGCGCCGGCGCTCGTCGCCGACAGCTGCCAGAAATCGGTGAGGTTGTCTCCCGCGACGCGGAGCACCGGCCGCGCGGCCCGGCGCGCGGGCAGTGCCGCGTCGGCGCGCAGCAGCAGGCTCGAGAGCGGCGGGATCGTCAGCGTCAGCGAGCCCGTCGCCGTCCCCGTCCCGAGGAGGGTCGTCCACGTCGACCCGGGCGTCGAGGTCGCGACCGTCACGCGCGCCTGGCTCGTGCCGCTGTTGAACGCCGCCACGTACTCGCGCCGCGCCGCGGCGTCGAAGCGGCTGACGACGAGCACGCTCCCCTGCGCGAGCCGGACCGCGCTTCCGCCCGTCGAGAGCGCCGGATGGGCCGCACGGAGCGCCGCGAGCGCGCGCAGCCGCTGCGCCACGGGATGGCTCGACTGGTCGAACGACGAGCCGCCGCCGATCGGGCCCGAGCCGATCCGCTCCTGCGTCCGCCACTCGTCCACCTGCGTCGGGAAGAGGTCCTGCCGGGCCTGCTGGTCGCCGCCGCGCCCGACGAGCCCGACCTCGTCGCCGTAGAGCACCGTCGGCGCGCCGCGCAGGAGGTAGAGCAGGTCGTGCCCGAGCAGCGTGCGCCGCAGCAGCGCGTCGCCGCTCACGTGCGAGCGCTCCTGGATCTTCAGCGCGGCGCGGCCCATGTCGTGGTTGCCGAGGAAGGTCGGCGGCACGGGCGCGCGTCCGTCGGCGAGCCGGAAGTAGTCGTCGTCGCCGAGCCGCGTGGCGATCCCGCGCGCGCCCGCATCGCCGCCCGCGAAGCCGGCCAGCGCCTCCTGCAGCGGGAAGTCGAGGAGATTCGGGAGCCCGCGGTCGCGGACGAACGGAACGAGGTCGATCGCATTGGCGATGAAGACCTCGCCGAAGAGCTGGAAGTCCGGGACGCCCGCGGCGCGCGCGGCGGCCATGATCCGCGGCACCCAGACGCGGAAGAACGCCTCGTCGACGTGCCGCGCCGTGTCGATCCGGAACCCGTCGACCTTGTACTTGGCGATCCACGAGGCCCACAGCTCCGCCAGCCCGGTGACGACGCGCGGCTGCTCGGTGAAGAGGTCGTCGAGCCCGAAGAAGTCGCCCTGCTCGTTGCACAGCTCGGAGCACGAGGTGAAGTCGATGTCGCCGCGGTTGTGGTACGCGGTGACGTCGTTCAGCCAGGCCGGCTGCTTCAGCTGGCGGTCGCCGGGGAAGAGGCTCGGCGTCCGCGGGAAGCTGCGCAGGTTCAGGCACGGGAAGGTGCGGCCGCCGGCGTAGCGGGCCGGGTCGAACACCCGCCCGTTGCAGTCGCGGTACGGGGTGGTCCCGGCCCAGGACGAGCCGCCCTGCGGGAGGATCACGTCGGCGGTGTGGTTCACGACCACGTCGAGGTAGACCTTCAGCCCCAGCCGGTGCGCGCAGTCGACGAGCGCCGCGAAGTCGGCCTCGGTGCCGAGGTGCGGGTCGACGGTGGTGAAGTCGAGCCCCCAGTAGCCGTGGTAGCCGGCCGAGCCCGCGAGCACCGGCTTCTGCTTCACCGGCGGCGTGACCCAGACGGCGGTGAAGCCGAGATCGCGGATGCGCGCGAGCCCGTTCCCGGTCTCGCAGCCGCCGACGAGGCCCTTCAGGTCGCCCCCGTGGTAGTAGCCGGTCGCGGTCGGGTCGAAGCCGGTGACGCCGCGCGTGCCGGAGAGCCCGCCGAGGTCGTTGGCCGGATCGCCGTTCGCGTACCGGTCCGGCATGACGAAGTAGATCCGCTGCGAGGCGAGCGGGCCGTAGACCGGCGGCGCGGCCAGCGCCGCGAGCGTCGCGCCCGTCGGCGGCGCCGGAACGGCGTGCGTCGCCGCAGCCCCGCTGCCCGCGACCCCGAGCGCGATCGCCGCGACGAGCGCGCTAGCGCAGCGGCTCGCCGGACTCCGCATCGAACGCGTGGAGCTTCGCCGTGTCGACGGCGAGGACGACGTCCGTGTCGACCCGGAGGCCGAACGCCGACTGCGCCGGAACCGCGACCACCAGGTTCGGACGGGTCGCGGTCACGCCCTCGGCGTCCATCCGCTCCTCGTCGTCCTCGGTCACCTCGGCGCTGATCGCCAGCGCGTCGATGCGGAAGTACGCGATCGACTCCGTGCCAAGCGCCTCGATCAGCTCGAGGTGCGCCGTCACCGTCGGCAGGTCGGGGCGGTCGGTGGCGAGGTGGAAGTCGGCCGGGCGAACGCCCATGACCACGCGGCGCCCGTTCGCGCCGCGCAGGCCCGGGTAGCGCCGCAGCCCCTCGGGCGCCAGCGGGATCGCCTGTGCCCCGATCGACAGCGTCACGGCGTCGCCGTCGACGCTCACGGTCGCCTCGATGAGGTTCATCGGCGGCGTGCCGATGAACCCGGCCACGAACAGGTTCGCGGGGTTGTCGAAGAGCCGCTGCGGCGTGTCCACCTGCTGCAGGACGCCGAAGTTCATCACTGCCACGCGGTCGCCCATCGTCATCGCCTCGACCTGGTCGTGCGTGACGTAGATCGTCGTCGTCTCGAGGTCGCGCTGGAGCTTGGAGATGTCCGCGCGCATCTGGACGCGGAGCTTCGCGTCGAGGTTCGAGAGCGGCTCGTCCATGAGGAAGGCTTGCGGCTGGCGCACGATCGCGCGGCCCATGGCCACCCGCTGGCGCTGGCCACCGGAGAGCTCCTTCGGACGGCGCGGGAGGTACGGCGTCAGGTCGAGGAGCTTCGCCGCCCAGGCCACGCGCTCGTTGATCACGTCCTTCGACTCCTTCCGCAGCCGGAGCCCGAAGGCGATGTTCTCGGCCACGTTCAGGTGCGGGTAGAGCGCGTAGTTCTGGAACACCATTGCGATGTCGCGCTCCTTCGGCGACAGGTCGTTGACGACGCGGCCGCCGATCGTGACCGTGCCGTCGGAGATCTCCTCGAGTCCGGCGACCATGCGCAGCGCGGTCGTCTTGCCGCAGCCGGACGGGCCGACGAGGACGAGGAACTCGCCGTCGAGCGCCTCCAGGCTCAGGTCGTGGACCGCGTGGTACCCGTTGGGGTAAACCTTCTCGACCTCGTCGAACTTCACCTCGGCCACCGCGGGCCACCTCCTCGCGTTCTCGTCACAGCAGTCTCCAGACGTGGAAGGCCGGGCCGTCCCCCGGCAGCAGCGCGGTTCCGCCGCTCACGACCGCGTCGCCACCCTCGACAGTCTCGAGCGCCGTCGCCCCGAGCGCCTCGAGCGACAGCGCGATCAGCGGCGCGTCGTCCCGGGTCGCGAGGCAGAGCAGCCGCTCGCGCGGCGTCTCGCGCAGGTACGCGATCGCGTCATCGGAGACGTGCGCGTAGCGGATGCCCCCGCGGGCGAGGGCGTCGCTCGAGCGCCTGAGAGCGACGAGCCGCCGGTAGTCCTCGAGCAGGACCCGGTCCCAGGCATCGGGACGGTCCCACGGCATCGTCCGGCGCGCGTCCTCGCCCCACGCGCCCTCGAGCCCGAGCTCGTCGCCCGCGAAGACCATCGGCACGCCCGGAGTCGTCATCTGCAGGCCGAGCCCGACGAGGTGCCGCGCGCGCGAGCCCGACACCGTGCGGAACCGGGCGACGTCGTGACTGTCGAGGAGCGCCCAGGAGTGCAGGACGGCCTGCCACGGGACGCCGGCGCGGAACGCGCGCATGGTCGCCACGGTCGTGCCGCCGGTGAACCGCGGCAGCCCGATCGGCATCGACCAGAAGCTCGCGCGCAGCTTCTCCGGGAGCGTCTCCGCGCGCAGCCACGACCAGGCCGGGCGCAGGAAGCCGGAGTAGTTCATCGTCCCGTCCCAGCCGCCCGCGACGAGGTCGGCGCGGAAGTCGTGCGCGTGCTCGGCGACGACGAGCGCGTCGCCCGCGGCCTCGCGCAGCGCGCGCGCGACCTCGACGTTGAGGTCGGTCGCGCCGTGGCGGCCGGTCATGTTCGCGACGTCGATCCGCCAGCCGTCGAGCCCGCGGTCGAGCCAGGAGCGGACGATCTCGAGCATCCGCTCGCGCAGCTCGGGCGAGAGCCAGTTCAGCTTCGGCAGCGTCGGGATCCCCCACCACGCCGCGTAGCCGTGCGGGATCGCGTCGTCGAAGAGGAAGTAGTCGCGCTCGGCCGCGCCCGCGTCCGCCTGTGCTGCGCGGAACCACTCGTGGCCGATGCCGACGTGGTTCGTGGTCAGGTCGGCGACGACGCGCATGCCGCGCCCGTGCGCCGCGCGCACCAGCTCGTCGAGCGCCGCGTCGCCGCCGAGCAGCGGGTCGACCCGGTCGAGCGCGTGGGCGTCGTAGCGGTGCGTGCTCCCGGCCGGAAAGACCGGCGTGAGGTAGATCACGTTCGCGCCGAGCGCCTCGACGTGGCCGAGCCGCTGCGCGATCCCGCGCAGGTCGCCGCCGTACCACTCGCGCGAGGCCGTGTCGCGGCCCGCCTCGACCGGCTCGTCCCATGCGCGCTCGATCGCCCAGGAGGGCGCGGCCGCGTCGACGCCGCCACGCGCGAAGCGGTCGGGGAAGATCTCGTAGACGACCGACTCGAGGTGCCAGTCGGGCGCGGGCCGGCGGACGGAGAGGACGAAGTCGTCGGCGTCCGGCACGTCGTGCGTCACGACCCCGAGGCCGTTCACCCACGCGTAGCCGACCTCGCCGCCGCCGAGGAGCCAGCGGTACGACACGACCGGGTTCTGCACCGCGAACCGCGCCGTCCACCACTCGTCGGCGCCGTCCTCGCCGTCGCGCTCGGCGACCGCGAACCGGGCCTCACCGTCGTCGGTGTAGCGGAGCGCGACCCGGTCGACGCCCGTCCCGCGCGGCACGCGGACCCGGAGCACGGCCTCGCCGCCGAGCTCGTCCGGCGCGTCGAGGACGTAGGCCTCGGAACCGTCGTGGTGCGGCTCCGCGAGACCCGTGAGCGGAGGCGCGTCGGCCAGCTCGGACGTGGTCATCCCTTGACGGAGCCCTGCGTGAGGCCGGACACGATGAAGCGCTGGAGGAACTGGAACACGATGACGACCGGGATCGCAGCGAGGAGCACGCCGGCGCAGAAGACGCCCCACTGCTCGGAGTACTGCTTGTCGATGAACTGGTTCATCCCGACGGGCAGCGTGAAGTGGTCGCGCGTCTGCATCAGCGTCGACACGATCACGAACTCGTTGATCGTGAACACGAACGAGAAGAGGCCGACGACGGCGAGGACCGGCGCCGCGAGCGGCAGGATCACGCCCCAGAAGACCTGCGAGGGCGTGGCGCCGTCGACCCGGGCCGACTCGTCGAGCTCGGCCGGGATCGTGTCGAAGAAGCCCTTCATCAGCCACGTGTTCACGCCCATCGCGCCGCCGAGGTAGACGAGGATCAGCGCGCTGTAGGTGTTGAGCCCGAGGAACGGGAAGACGTCGCCGGTGTTCAGCACGATCAGGTAGATCGCGACGACGAGCAGCAGCTGCGGGAACATCTGGATCAGCAGCAGCGTCAGCATCCCGAGGCGCCGGCCGCGGAAGCGGAAGCGGCTGAAGGCGTACGCCGCGAGCGCGCCGAGCATGACCGTGAGCACGGCCGTCGTCAGCGCGATGAAGACCGTGTTGAAGTACCAGCGCGGGTACGGGATGTCGCTGACGTCGCCCGCGACCGTGACCTCGCCCGAGAGGATCGTGCGGAAGTTGTCGAGCGTGACCTCGCGCGGGATCAGCGCGGCGCCGGACAGCGTCCCGTCGACGCTGAACGCGGCCGAGGCCATGTAGGCGACCGGGAAGACGGCGAAGACGATCGCCACGATCGCGATCAGGTGCCGCCACCAGGTGCCGGCCAGGAGCGGACGCGGCGCGCGACCGCCGGCGGGCACCGCGGTCGCCGGCCTGCTCGACCGCGACCGCGGTCTCTGCGCCTTCGATCGTGCTCACGCGAGGTTCTCCAGGGACTTCGTGCGCGAGAAGGAGATCCACGAGATCGCGGCGACGACGAAGAAGATCGCGATCGAGACGGCGCTCGCGAGCCCGTAGTCCTGGCCCTTGCCGCGACTCGAAGGCGAGCTTGTACGTGTACGAGATGAGGATGTCGGTCGCGCCCGCGACGGACTGGTCCTCCGACGGGCGGGCCGCCGCGGGTCAGCAGGTAGATGTTGTTGAAGTTGTTGAAGTTGAAGGCGAACGACGCGATCAGGAGCGGCGCGACCGCGACGAGCAGGAGCGGCAGCGTGATGCGCCGGAAGATCGCCAGCGGGCCGCCGCCGTCGACCCGCGCGGCCTCGACGAGCTCGCCGGGGATCGACTGCAGCGCGCCGAGGGAGACGAGGAAGAAGTACGGCGTGGTGAGCCAGATGCTCACGAGGATGCACGAGACCTTCGCCCAGGTCGGGTCGAACAGCCAGGGGATGTCCAGGTGCGAGGACGTTGTTGACGACGCCGAAGTCGTCGTTGAGGAGCCCCTGCCACACGAGCAGCGACAGGAAGCCCGGGAATCGCGTAGGGGATCACGAGCAGCGTCCGGTACGTGCGCTGCATCCGCATCTCCGGGTGGTTCAGCGCGATCGCGAGGAAGAGCCCGATCGCGAACGACCCGAACACGGTCAGCGTCGCGAAGACGATCGTCCAGACGAAGACGCGGAAGAACGGGTCGCGGACGAGCGGGTCGCGCAGGAGCGCGGAGAAGTTCTCGCGGCCGATGTGCGTCCGCCAGCCGGGCTCGAGCTCCTCGCCGTTCGCGGCGACGAACGAGCCGTGCTCGTTGTCGCGGAAGACGGTGCCGTCGGAGATGCGGACGAAGACGTCGCGCTGCGGGACGTAGCGCAGGGTCGGCGCGACCGTCAGCGCCGTCTCGAAGCCCTCGGCGCGGACGTACCGGTTCGCGGTGACCGGGACCGCGAAGGCGGTGAGCTCCTGGTCGAGCGCAAGCTGCTGGTTCGGCGGGACGAGCGTGTAGCCCTCCGGCGCCGCGGCGATCGTCCCCTCGGGGGTGAGCTCGACCCCGGGATTCGGCTCGAGCCCCTCCTCCGTCCCGACGAACCCCCTCCCGCTCGCGTCGTCGACGAGCAGCAGGACGAGGTCGCCGTTCTCGTCGCGCGCCGGCGCCATCACGTAGATCGCGCCGCCGGGCGCCTCGCTGAGCGAGTTGCGCTCGATGCCCTCGATCGCCTCGTCCTTCTGCAGGATGTGACCGGTCGACCAGTTCGTGAAGGCGACGTTGACGTTGAAGAAGATCGGCGCGATCTGGAAGCCGATGAGGAAGACCGTGCCGGGGACGAGGAACTTCAGCGGGATCGCGCGCGACGAGAGGTAGACCGCGTCGATCGCAAGGGTCGCCGCGACGAGGATCAGGAGCGCGACCCAGTGCTCGTCGGTGGCGAGGACGTACCCCGCCCAGAGCGCGAACGCGTTGACGATCGCGAGCAGCGCGATCTTGATCGCGAGGCCGACCGTGCCCGAGAGGGCGGCGACGGCGCGCGACGGCAGCGACCACGCCGAGCCGCCGACGCCTGCGGGTGGGACGGATGCGCTGGGGGAGGTCGTCGCCACGGGGTCGGAAAGCGGGCGGGGCGCCCGGAGGCGCCCCGCCCGATCGTGCTAGCCGATCTTGTTCGCGATGTTGCGGGCCGCGGTCGCGAAGGCCGCCCGCGCCGGGGTGGCGCCGGAGCCCTTCGTCGACTTGACCCACGCCGACCCGAGGTCGGACCACACGGCCGACATCTGCGGGATGTTCGGCATCGGCGACGCCGCCGCGACCGGCGACGCCGAACGCCTTCAGCGTCGGCGTCGGACACGCGCGCACCCGCCCGCGTGTTCGCCGGGTAGCGGCCGTTCGCCGCGGCGAGGGCCGTCTGCGAGGCCTGCGACATCATGTAGTTGCCGACGAGGTCCTTCGCGGCGCTCTCGACGCCGTGGTTCGAGGCGAACTTCGTGACCATGAAGCCCTGGACGCCGAGGAAGGGCACCGAGGCGCACTGGTTCTTCGGCATCTGGACGACGGCGAAGCGGATGCCCGCCTTCTTCACGCGGTCGATGTTCCACGGGCCCGTCAGCCAGAAGGCCGCCCGCTTGTTCAGGAACGCCGTGGAGGCGGCGCTGTCGTCGACCTTCGCGTTGACGAGGCCCGTCTTGTTCCACGCGTCGATCTGCTTGGCGTTGCGGAGGAACCGCGGCGCGTCGAGCCCGATGTCCGACGGGTCGAGGTTGCCGGCGCGGTTCGTGCCGAACACGTAGCCACAGAGGCCCGAGAAGAACGGGTACATGTGGTACGCGTCGCCGTTGTTGCCCTGCTGGACGGCGATGGCGAGGTTGCCCGACTTCTTGCGCTTGAACGCGAGGGCCTGCTTCTGCAGGTCGGCGAAGCTCTTCGGCACCTTCGCGAGCCGCGTGTTGACGACGAGGCCGATGTTCTCGATCGCGACCGGGGCGCCGTAGAGGCGCTTGACGGCCGTGCCGTACGAGAACGCGTTGAGCGCGTACTGCGGGAACTGCGCCCGCGTCGCGCGCGACGGGAAGAGCGGGAGCACGAGGCCGCTGGCCGCGAGCTCGCCCGTCCAGTCGTGCGCACCGACGATCACGTCGGGGGCCGTCGACGCGTCGACGGTCTTGAGGTCGTCGCGAATCTTCCCGAAGTCCTTCTGGACGACGTTGACCTCGATGCCGCGCGCGGCGCCCCAGGCGGACGCGACGCGGTCGACCGCAGCCTTGCGGTCGGCGTCCGTCCAGATCGTGACCTTCCCGGCCGGCGCGGCGAGCGTTGTCGCGCCGGTCGGAGCAGCGGAGCTCGTCGACGCGCCGGCGACCGACGCGACAGCGACGGCCGAGAGCCCGGCGGCGAAGGCGAGCAAACGCCTCTTGTGGTTCATGTGGTGCCTCCTTGGTGTGTGCGCCGGTCTGCCGACGAACCGGTCCATGCGGACCGGCCGCCTGACCCTGTCGGACGGGCTTTCCACCGGCAGACCCGGCGGACATCCGTGAAACGCGTCGTAACCGGCATGAAACGCGGCGGCAGCCTAGCGTGGGCAATGTGGGGAAAGTCAAGGTTCACGCAGGATGCCACGTAAAAACCCGCAAATGGCGTGCTGAAGAGATGTGACTTGTCACAAGGTGTTGGAAACCTCCGCTGAAATCTGTTACATAGCGTTGCGATGTCCACCCTCCGCGACGTAGCGAAGCAAGCCGGCGTCAGCGTCGCCACCGCCTCGCGCGTGGCGAGCGGCGGCGAGAAGGTGCGCCCCGACACGCGGTCGCGGGTCGAGCGCGCGATGCGCGAGCTGCTCTATGTCCCGCCCGGTCGCCGCGCGGCGACCGGCGTCATCGGCCTGCTCGTCCCGGAGCTCGCGAACCCGATCTTCCCCGCGCTCGCCCAGGCGATCGAGACGCGGGCGGCGCCGTCGGGCCTCGCCTCGATCCTCTGCAATACGCAGAGCGCCGCCTACCGCGAGGTCGACTACGTGCACATGCTGCTCGACCGCGGCGTCGACGGGATGATCTTCATCTCCTGCGAGATGACGAACCTCTCGGGCGAGCACGGCCACTACGCGCGGCTGATCGCCGAGGGCGCGCGCATCGTGTTCGTCAACGGCGCGCTCACCGGGATCGACGTGCCGTCGGTCGGCGTCGACGAGCGCACCGCGGGCGAGCTCGCGACGCGGCACCTGATCGAGCTCGGCCACAAGCGCATCGGCTTCGTCGCCGGGCCGGAGCACTACCTCCCGACGCAGCTGAAGGCCGGGGGACGCGAGGCCGCGATGCTCGCCGCCGGACTCGTTCCGAACGGACTCGTCTCCTTCGGCGAGTTCAGCGTCGAGGGCGGCCGGCAGGCGCTCGGGCGGATGCTGCGGTACGCCGAGCCGCCGACGGCGGTGATCTGCTCGTCCGACGTGATGGCGATCGGCGTGCTCCAGGAGGCGGCTCGCCGCGGGCTGCGCGTGCCGGAGGACCTCTCGGTGGTCGGCTTCGACGGCATCGCCTCCGACTGGACCGAGCCGCGCCTGACGACGATCGCGCAGCCGATCGACGAGATCGCGCACACGGCCGTCGACGCCCTCCGCCGGCTGATCGACGAGCCGAACCGGCCGCTCCCGCACTTCGTCTTCCCGCCGCAGCTCCGTCGCGGCGGCTCGACGGCGCCCGCCGCGCGCTAGCCCTCCTAGGCCAGCGCCTGCTCGGTCTCGGCGTCGAACCGGTGCAGGCGGTCGGCCCGCACGCGGAAGGCCTCGCGATCTCCCTGCCGCACGCGCTGGTCGACGTCGAGCTTCGCGAGCACCGGCACGTCGCCCAGCCGCAGGTGGACGAGCTGCTCGTCGCCGAGGTACTCGACCACCTCGACCTCCGCGTCGAAGCTCGCCCCGTCCCCAGCCTGCCCGCGCTCGATGTGCTCCGGGCGGAAGCCGACCAGCTGCCCGGACGTGCCCGGACCGCCGACGAGGGACGCGGGCACGACGTTCATCGCCGGGGAGCCGATGAACCGCGCGACGAACACGTTGACGGGACGCGTGTAGAGATCCTCCGGCGTCCCGATCTGCTGGAGCACCCCGGTCCGCATGACGGCGATCCGGTCGCCCATCGTCATCGCCTCGACCTGGTCGTGGGTGACGTAGATCGTCGTCGTCCCGAGCCGGTCCTGGAGGCGCATGATCTCGGCCCGCGTCTGCACGCGCAGCGCCGCGTCGAGGTTCGAGAGCGGCTCGTCCATCAGGAACGCGACCGGCTCGCGGACGATCGCCCGTCCCAGCGCGACGCGCTGACGCTGGCCGCCGGAGAGCTGCTTCGGCTTGCGCTTGAGCAGGTCGCCCATCTCGAGGATCTCCGCCGCGTTCCGCACCCGCGCCTCGATCTCGCCCTTCGGCACCTTGAAGTTGCGCAGCCCGAAGGCGAGGTTGTCGTACACGGTCATGTGCGGGTAGAGCGCGTAGCTCTGGAAGACCATGGCCACGTCGCGCGAGGCCGGCGAGATGTTGTTCACGACCCTGTCGCCGATCAGGATCCGCCCCTCGGTCACGTCCTCGAGCCCCGCGAGCATCCGCAGCGCCGTCGACTTGCCGCACCCGGACGGGCCGACGAGCACGAGCAGCTCGCCCTCGGCGATCTCGAGCGTGAGGTCATCGACGGCGACCGTGCCGTCGAAGCGCTTCGTCACGTGGTCGAAGCCGACCCTGGCCATCAGCTCCCTCCTGCCTGGCGGAGTGGGTCGCGCGGCAGCGTGAAGTGCGCGGCCGCGAGCGACGAGTAGGCGAGCGTGAGCGTCAGCAGCGGCAGCAGCGCGGCCGCCGCGCCGACGGCGTTGAGGAGCAGCAGTGCCACGGCGAGCAGCGTCGCCGGAAGCGGCGCGCGGAGGACGACACCGGCGGCTGCCCGCGCCACCGTCCGCAGCGGCGCACCGCGCTCGGCGACGGCCAGCGGCCAGAGCGCCAGCTGGTAGACCCCGAAGGCGAGGAGCACGTAGAGGACGACGGCGGCGAGGACCGTCTGGCCTGCGCCCGCGTACGTGTCGATCGCGAGCACGCCGGCTCCGACCACGAGCGCGCACGCGGCGCCGAGCGCGAGACCGCGCCGCCAGTGCAGCCGGAGCCCGGCGGCCCAGCAGCGGAGCGAGAGCTCGTCCTCGCGCACGAGCTCGACGGCGCAGTGCATGAGCGCCATCGCGAGCGGCCCGGCGACGAGCGCGGCGCCGACGAGCGCGAGCGGCGCCCACAGGGCGGCGACGAGGAACGGCAGCACGCCGGCCGACAGCGCGGCGTTCGCGAGGAAGAGGCGCCACGACTGCGCCCACATGCCGCGGAGCGCCGCGCCCAGCGCGCGCGTCATCCCTTCACCCCGGCGGCCACGATCCCGCTGACGAAGTAGCGCTGGAAGACGAGGAAGATGATCGCCACGGGCAGGATCGCGATCACGCTGGCCGCCATCAGCTCGGGCCACTGCGTGTTGTAGATCCCGACGAACTGCGAGATCCCGATCGTGAGCGTGTACTTCGACTCGTCCTGGAGGATGATCAGCGGCCAGAAGAGCTCGTTCCAGATCCCCTGGAAGGTGAGGATCGTGACCGCCGCGATCGCGGGCGTGGCGAGCGGCAGCATCACCCGCCAGTACGTCTTGAAGTAGCCGGCGCCGTCGAGCTTCGCCGCCTCCTCGAAGTCGCGCGGGATGGTGAGGAAGTACTGGCGCATCAGGAACAGGCTCTCCGCGAGCACGAGCTTCACGAGGACGTAGCCCTGGTAGGTGCCGATCAGCCCCCAGTTCGTGAGCATCTGGAACACGGGGACGAGCCGGAGCTGGTCGGGGATCATCAGCGTCGCGAGCACGAGCATGAAGAGCGCCTCGCGCCCGGGGAAGCGCAGACGCGCGAACGCGTAGCCGCCGATGGACGCGAGCAGGACGTTCGTGATCGTGAGCGTCGACGGCGAGGAAGGCGCTGTTCGCCGCGAAGCGCGCGAAGTTGAACTCGGTCAACACCTCGCGGTACGCGCGGAGGCTGGGATCGTCCGGGATCAGGTCGAAGCCCGCGACGCTCTCCGGCAGCGTCTTCAGCGACGTCGAGACGCTCCAGAAGAAGGGCGTGAAGAAGAGCAGCGCCACCCCGACGAGCAGCGTGTAGACGACGACGACGCGAATCCGTTCGGCGACGGTCCGCGGCGGGATCGCGTGGGCAGGGGCGAGCTCGGCCTGCTCGATCGCCGTCATCCGGCCACCTCCGGCTTGCCGAACAACAGCCGCTGGAGCAGCGTGGCGGTGAAGATCACGAGGAACAGCGCGACGCCGAGCGCGGCCGCATAGCCGAAGGCCACGTCCTGGATCGCCACCTGGTAGAGGTAGAGCACCGGTGTCAGCGTCGAGTAGTTCGGGCCTCCTGAGCCGCCGGAGACGATGTACGCCTGGTCGAACACCTTCAGGCAGCCGATCACCGACAGCACGAGCACGAAGAAGTGCGCGGGCCGTAGCAGCGGGAAGGTGATCTTCCAGAACGTGCGCCAGTTCTTGGCGCCGTCGATCGCGGCCGCCTCGTAGACGTCCGTGGGGATCGACTGCAGCGCCGCGAGGTAGAACAGCATGATCGTCCCCGACGTCGTCCAGATGTTCAGGGCCATGATCGACTCGAGCGCGGTGTCCGAGTCGCCGAGCCAGGGCTGGTCGGTGCCGAGGACCTGGTTGACGAGCCCGTCGGCGCTCAGCAGGTAGATCGCGATCGCGGTGATCGCGGCCGACGAGGCGAGTGCCGGGAAGTAGTAGGCCGCCCGGAAGAACGCGCGGAAGCGGAGCGCGTTGTTCACGATCACGGCGAGGAAGAGGCCGAGCGCGATCTGGCACGGGACGACGACGACGGTGTAGTAGGCGACGTTCTTCAGCGCGCGCCGGAACAGCTCGTCGTCGAGCAGCAGCCGGTAGTTCTCGAGGCCGACGGGCTCGATCTTCCCGAGGATGCCCCAGTCGTAGAACGAGATGTAGACGGCGTAGCCGATCGGGAAGATGAAGAAGACCAGGAAATAGCCCATCGGCACGAGCACGAAGCCGTAGCCGGTCAGCGCCTCTTTCAGCCTCGCGCTGCGGAGGCTCTCGACTCGTCGGGTCGTCGTCGCGGTCGCCATCTGGAGGCGGGCCCCCGCCGAGGGCGGGGGCCCGTCGATCCGGCTAGCGGCCTCCGCGGCGCAGCGCCGCGGTCGCCTCGGCCTGCACCTTCGCGAGCATCCCCGGCACGGTCTGCTTGCCCTCGAAGACCGCCGTGAACTCGTTGTTCGCCACCGTCATCACCCTCGCGAAGCCCGGGGCGAACTGCCACGGCCGCGAGACCGGCGCCTGCGCGAGGAACGACGCGCGGCCGGCGACCGGCTTGACGTCGCTCCGGGACGGCAGGGCCAGGCCCTTGGACGTCCAGACCGCCATCCCCTGCTTCCCGGTCAGGTAGGTCAGCAGCGTCCAGGCGGCGTTCTTGTTCTTCGAGTCCTTCGCCATCGAGTACGAGACCGTGAAGGCGAGGTTGCCGCCCTGCCTGCCGCGGACCATCCGGTTGTTCGCGTAGCGGACGGTCGGGAACTGCTCGGTCATGAACGGCACGACCCAGTTGCCCTCGAAGACGATCGCCGCCTTCTCCTTGCCGAGCGCCTCGCCGCACCAGCCGACCCCGAGCTCCGCCGGCGTCCCCGCGAGGCCGCGGTTCTTGAGCCCGACGTAGAAGTCGATCGCCTGGCGCACCGCCGGCGTCGCGACGGTCGCCCGCGTCTTGCTCGCGTTCAGGAACGAGCCGCCGTTCTGGTAGACGAACGCGAGCGCCCGGGCCCAGTCGGCGCCGAGGCAGATCGGCTTCGTCCCCGACGGCATCGTCGACCCCAGGCGCTGGGCCGCCGTCGTCAGCTGCGCCCACGTCTGCGGGGCGCGGACGCCCGCCCGCTGGAGCATCGCCGTGTTCGTCTGCATCCCGAGCGGCGACCAGTCCTTCGGGAACCCGTAGGTCTTCCCCTCGGACTTGAAGGCCGAGAGCAGGCGCGGGTAGAACGGCTTCGTCCGGAACTCTGTACTGCTTGATGTACGGCGTCAGGTCCTGGAGCACGCCCTGCCTGATCCAGTCCGGCGCCACGTTCGAGTCGACGTAGAACACGTCCGGCGGCTTTCTCGCCGCGAACTGCGCGAGCATCGAGTCCGGGTAGGGATCGAGCGCCCGGCGCGTCACGTGGATGCGCGGGTACTTGCGCTCGAACGAGCGGACGACCTGCTTGAGCAGCTCGGTCTCGACGGGCGACGACGACCAGTGTGCGAGCACGATGTTCCCGGACACGGCTGTCGTCGCGGACGGCGCTGTCGCGGCGTCCGACCGGGCGCCTGCGGAAGCGGTCCCGAGGACCAGCACCGCGACGCCCGCGGTGGCGGCAACCGCCACGCGGAGCCCTCTCCGAAGCTTCACCTCATCCCCCTTTTTCGCCTGGTACAGCCATTGCCGCAGACGGATGAGGTGTACCCGCGCGCCATCGGCGCGCAAACGTGGGCGAGCTGCGGTCTAGAGGTGCGAGGTGATGCCGGCCGGGTCCTCGTCGACCGTGTGCGTCTCGCCGTCCTGCGCGTTCTCGTACCAGGAGTAGGCGTAGCGGCCGTCGTCGAGGTCGCGCGCGAAGGTGGTCAGGCGCAACGGGTGGAAGGTGTCGCACATGACCGCGAGCTCGTGCGTCTCGGCCAGCCCGAGCGACTTCTCGGCGAGGCCCGGCTGCGGGCCGTGCGGCAGGCCGGAGGGATGGAGCGTGATCGAGCCGACCTCGATCCCCTTCCGCGACGAGAAGTTCCCGTCGACGTAATAGATCATCTCCTCCGACTGCAGGTTCGAGTGGTGGTACGGGATCGGCACCGCCAGCGGGTCGAAGTCGAGCTTCCGCGGGCAGAACGAGCAGATCACGAAGTTCGGGCCCTGGAAGGTCTGGTGCGAGGGCGGCGGCATGTGGATCCGCCCCGTGATCGGCTCGAAGTCGTGGATCGAGAACGTCCACGGGTAGAGGTAGCCGTCCCAGCCGACGACGTCGAACGGGTGGTAGTCGATGACGTAGTCCTGGTAGCCGTCGCGGACGCGCACCGTCAGCAGGAACTCGCCCTGCTCCCGGATCGTCCGGAGCTCGGTCGGCGGGTGGATGTCGCGGTGGTAGAAGGGCGCGTGCTCCATCAGCTGCCCGTAGGCGTTGCGGTAGCGCTTCGGGATCTCGATCAGTCCCGGCGTCTCGAACACGAGCAGCCGGTGCTCGCCCTCGTCGGGCAGGAAGCGGTACGTCGTCCCGCGCGGGATCACGACGTAGTCCCCGTCCTTGTACGGGAGGTCGCCGAAGATCGTCTCGAGCGTGCCGCTGCCCTCGTGGACGAAGACGACCTCGTCGCCCTCGCCGTTGCGGAAGAAGCCCTCCATCCGCTCGTTCGGCCGGCAGAACGAGATCTCGACGTCGTTGTTCCACATCAGCAGCCGGCGGCCGGTGATCGGGTCGCCCTCCGCCGGGACGTGCGCGGTCGTCATGTGGCGGTGCGCGTGCGCGTCCGGCACCCATTCCTCGCGGACGATCGGCTGGAACGCGCCGAGCTCCTTGATGCGACACGGGGACTGGAGGTGGTAGAGGATCGCCTCGTTCCCCGAGAAGCCCTCGAGGCCCATCACCTCCTCGGTCAGGAGCGTCCCGTTCTCGCGGAACTGGATGTGCCGCTTGCGCGGGACGTCCCCCATGCGGACGTAGAAGGGCATCGGCGTGAGGATACCGCCGGCGCGTGGACCGTACGGCTCGCGTCCGCGCGTCCGGAGTGCGACAGTCCGGTCATGACGCGCCGAAGCCGGCAGGTTGCGTTCGCGGTCGTACTCCTGACCGGCGCGGTGCTCGTGCTGGTGGGCCTTCCGACGCTCGGCGCACTGCTCGTCGCGCTGTTCGTCGTCTGGTGGGTGCTCGTCGTCATCCGTGATCTCCGCCGCTGAGCGGAATCCCGGCGCCGATACGCTCCCGCCATGCCCCCGGCGCTGGCCGTCCGCGGCCTCGAGAAGCGGTACGGCCGGATCGACGCGCTGCGGGGCGTCGACCTCGACGTCGCCGACGGCGAGCTCGTCGGGCTCCTCGGGCCGAACGGCGCGGGCAAGTCCACGCTCGTCAAGATCGCCTGCGGGCTCGTCCGCGCGACCGGCGGCGAGGCCGAGATCTGCGGCGCGCGCGCCGGCACGCCCGCAGCGCAGGCGGCGCTCGGCTACCTCGCCGAGCTCTTCCGCTTCCCCGGCTGGTTGCGCGCACGCGAGGTGCTCGCGCTGCACCAGCGGCTGACGCGCTCGGAGGGCGGCGCGCGCGAGCGCGGCGAGCTGCTCGAGCTGGTCGGCCTCGCCGACGCCGCCGACCGGCCGGTCGAGGCGATGTCGAAGGGGATGCAGCAGCGGCTCGGGCTGGCGCAGGCGCTCGTCGGGAGCCCGCGGCTGCTGCTCCTCGACGAGCCGACGAGCGCGCTCGACCCGGCCGGCCGCCGCGACGTGCGCGAGCTGCTCGAGGAGCTGCGCCGCCGACGGCGTCGGCGTCCTCCTCAACTCGCACCTCCTCAGCGAGGTCGAGCTCGTCTGCGACCGCGTCGTCATCCTCTCGCGCGGCTCGGTGGCGGCAGCGGGGACGCCGGACGAGCTCTCGGAGGCGCGCGGCGTCGAGATCGAGACCGGCTCCGGCGTGCACTCGTTCCCGGAGGCGACGCGGGAGGACGCACCCCGCCTCGTGGCCGAGCTCGTCGCCGCCGGCGAGTCGATCTACGGCGTGCGCGTGGTCGAGACGACGCTCGAGGAGGCGTACCTCGAGGCGGTGGCCGACGGATGAGGGGCGCGCTCGTCGTCGCCGCGCACGCGCTCGAGGAGGCGTTCCGGCGCCGCGTCTTCGTCGTCGTCCTCGTGCTCACGATCGCCTTCCTCGCGCTGTACCGCTTCGGCGCCGGGAAGGTGTTCGAGGAGGTCGACGAGCTCGGGGCGGAACGCGCCCGGCGCCGTCGACGAGCGAGACGATCGTGGGCGCGACGCTGCTCGGGCTCGCCATGTTCGGGACGCTCTTCCTCGGCGCCGTGCTCGCCGTCTTCCTCACGCTCGGGGCTGTGCGCGGCGACGCCGAGCGCGGCCTGCTGCAGCCGCTCGTCGTCCGCCCGCTCGGCCGGCTCTGGTTTCTCGTGGGCCGGTTCCTCGCGGCCGCGGCGGTCTGCAGCGTCTACGTCTTCGTCGTCTACGCCGCGGCGGCGCTGCTGACACGGCAGGCGGGCGGCTGGTGGCCCGACGAATTCGTGGCGCCGGGGCTCGAGCTCGCCGGCGCGGTCGTCATCCTCGCCGGGATCTCGCTGCTCGGCTCGGTGGTGCTGGCGCCGACGGCGAACGGGATCGCGGTGTTCATGGTCTACGGCGCCGGGCTCGTCGCTGGCCTGCTCGGGCAGATGGGCGAGGCGCTGCGGTCCGACACACTCGAGTCGGTCTCCTCGACGGCGTCGAAGGTGCTCCCGTTCGAGGCGCTGTACCAGGACGCGCTCCACCGCATCACCGCGGACACCGGCGGGGTCGAGGAGTTCATCGTCCAGCTCGGCCCGTTCGGCGGCGCGCATCAGGCCGGCGGCGGCACCATCCTCTGGGCGGCCGTCTACCTCGCGCTCGCGGGCGCCGCGGCGGTGGCGCTCTTCGCGCGGCGCGATCTCTAGTTCAGCCTTACGGCTCGGTGTGCACGATCACGTCCGCGATCCGCGGGCAGGCGTTCCGGATCGCGTTCTCCACCTCGCTGGCGCGGGCGTGGGCCTCGGCCAGCGTCGCGTCGGGCTCGACCGCGAGCGTCAGGTAGGCGACGAGCCCCTCGTCGGTGCGGAGGAAGCGGAGCGACCGCGGCGGCGCGCCGGTGGCCTCGCGAACGACCCGGACGACCTCGACGCGCTCCGGATCGTGGTGCGCCGGCTGCCCGACCGCCGCCTCGGTGAGCGGCTCGAGGTGCGTCTGCACCGTCCCGACCTCGGGCACCGCGTCGGCGATCGCGCGCTCGACCTCCTCCGCCACCGCGTGGGCCTGCTCCAGCGGCAGCTCGCCGGGCAGCTTGAGGTGGAGCGAGACGGCGGTGCGGTCGCCGACCTGGAGGACGGTGACGTTGTGCACCTCGCGCACCCCGCGCACCGTCAGTGCGGCGCCGTGCGCGCGGTCGCGGATGCCGGCCTCGTCCTCGCCCGGCTCGACGTGGACGACGACGTCGCTCTCCGGCAGCGCGCGCTGCACGGCCTCCTCCACCGCGTCGGCGACCGCGTGCCCCTGGCCCACCGCCGCGCCCGGCGCGACGCGCGACGACCACGTCGGCGAAGTGGCGGCCGGCCGCGTGCCGCATGCGCAGGCGCCGGACGTCGACGGGTGGCTCGATCCGCCCGATCGCGTCCATCGCCGCCTCGGTCGCCTCGGCGGGCGCGCGGTCCATGAGCACGTCGACGTTCCGGCGCATCAGCCGGATCGCGGCGAGGAGGACGAGGCACGCGACGAACAACGCCGCCAGCGAGTCGCCGTTGGGGTAGCCGCCCGCGGCCGCCGCGAGCCCGGCGAGGACCGCCGCCGAGCCGAGCAGGTCGCCGCCGAAGTGGATCGCATTCGCCTGCAGCGCCGCGCTTCCGAAGCGCCTGGCCGAGCGCAGCGAGACGGTCGTCCGACCCGCGTCGATCAGGATCACGATCGCGAGCACGAGGAACGTCCACCACGCGGCGTCGACGTCCGGCTCGAGGATCCCGGCCAGGCGCGCGAACGCGAGCGCGGCGATGAAGAGGCTCGCGACGACGAGGATCGAGCCCTCGGCGAGCGCGGCCAGGTGCTCCGCCTTCCCGTGGCCGTACTGGTGCCCGGGGTCGGCCGGACGAACGGCGACGCCGACCGCGAAGAAGGTGAGCAGCGCGGCGACGAGGTCGGTGCCCGAGTGCAGCGCCTCCGAGACGAGCCCGAGGGAGCCGCTCGCGAGGCCGGTGGCGAGCTTCAGCAGGACGAGCAGCGCCGCGGCGAACACGGACACGAGTGCGGTGCGCCGCTGCGGATGCATCGGGGCAGGCTACGCGCGCTCGAGCCGCCAGAGGACGACGTCCTGCCGCGCCGAGAAGAGGGCGAGCGGCGGGCCCTCGGGGAGGTCGATCCCGTCGGGCGTCATCGTGGTGAGGTCGAGCTCGAGCTCCGCCGGCTGGAGCGGCCACGGCGGATGGTGGATCTCGGCGCGGTACAGCTCGCCGCGGTGCCCGGCATAGAGGCAGTAGCGCTCGGTGAGGAACGCCTCGAGCGAGCCGGACGCCGCCGGCGCGGGCGCCTCGACGGCGCGGCAGGACGCCTCGAAGACGTACGGCCGGGCGGCGTCGGTGCGCGACGAGCGCCAGCGGAGGAAGAGGCCGCGCTCCTCGTAGCTCGCCCGCATGTGGTGGTAGGGGAGCCGGTAGGCGCGCCGCGCGACCTCGACGGCGGCGAGGCTCGTGGCGTCGAGCGAGAGGAACCAGATCCCGGGCCTGCCGTCGCGCGTGACGCAGGTGCGCACGTTGATCTCGAGGAAGCGCGACACGTACGGCAGGGGCACCGTCCCGCGCAGGCGCAGCCCCTCGAGCCGGAAGGGCGTGACGCCGAGCCACGCCTGCCCGTCCCGGACGTCGAGCTCGAGGCCGTCCGGCACGTGCGGCCGCAGCTGTTCCGGGTCGACGGGCCAGTGGACGAAGAGCAGGTCGGCCCACGTCTGTGCCATCGCCCACGGCCGGTCCGGCAGCGGCCACGGCCGGTGCGCAGCGTCCGCCGTCACGGCCGCCTGCCGCTGCGCCGTCTCGAGCAGCTCGCTCACGCGTGCATTGTGAACCGGCGAGCGCGGGGCGAACCATGCGCACGGCCGGAACAGCCACGTCCAGTGTCAGACACTGAGGAGGGGCCGCTTCTCACCTCGTGGCCCCTCTACCGTGCCTGACACGACGTCACCGGATCGAGCCGAGGTCGTGCCGATCTCTCGCAGGAGAACCGGTTGGCGCCCTCAGAGGTTCCCGCGCAGCGCCTGCTCGCGCTCGATCGCCTCGAACAGCGCCTTGAAGTTGCCGTCGCCGAAGCCGCGGGCGCCGTGGCGCTCGATCACCTCGAAGAAGAGCGTCGGCCGGTCCTGTGCCGTCTTCGTGAAGATCTGCAGCAGGTAGCCGTCGTCGTCGCGGTCGGCGAGGATCCGCAGCCGCCGCAGGTCCTCCCAGCTCTCGTCGATCTCGCCGACCCGGTCGGGCGTCTCCTCGTAATACGTGTCGGGGGTGGAGAGGAAGTTCACGCCGCGCGCCTTGAGCGCCTCCACGGTGTCGACGATGTTCGCGCTCGTCATCGCGACGTGCTGCGAGCCGGGGCCGTGGTTGAACTCGAGGTACTCCTCGATCTGGCTCTTGCGCTTCCCCTCGGCCGGCTCGTTGATGGGGAACTTGATCTTCCCCTGGCCGTCCGTCATCACCTTCGACATCAGCGCCGAGTACTCGGTGGAGATGTCCTCGTCGGAGAAGTGCAGCATCTCCGTCATCCCGAAGACGCGCTCGTAGAAGCCGACCCAGTGGTCCATGCGGCCGAGCTCGACGTTCCCGACGATGTGATCGATCGCGAGCAGGCCGACGCCGTCGCCGCTGCCGTTCGGCGAGTCCAGCGCGACGTAGCCGGGGAGGTACGCGCCCTCGTACTCGGCGCGGTTCACGAAGGTGTGGACGACGTCTCCGTAGGTCCCGATCGTCGCCAGCTGGACGCGGCCGAACTCGTCCTCCTCCCAGTCGCGGCTCGACGATCCCGCGGGCGCCGCGCTGCACCGCCTCGCGGTAGGCCTCGCGCGCGTCGGGCACGCGCAGCGAGATGTCCTTCACCCCGTCGCCGTGGGTGGCCGCGAAGTCGCCGATCGGGGAGTCGCGCCGCAGGCCGCTCGTCAGGACGACGCGGATCTCGTTCTGCTCGAGCACGTAGCTCGCGCGGTCGCGGACGCCGGTCTCGGGGCCGGCGTAGGCCGTCCGCCGGAAGCCGAACGCGTGCTCGTAGTAGAAGGCCGCCTGCTTCGCGTTGCCGACGTAGAGCTCGACGTGGTCCCACCCGTCCAGCGGCATGAAGTCAGTCCCCATCGCGACGATGTTACTCCGCCTGCGACGGCGGACCGACCGCGGATCGACGCCGATCCTCAGATCGGGTAGCGGCGCCGGCCCCGGATCAGCGCGTGGTTGAGCATGGTCTCGTCGTCGTCCTCGCGTGCGACGACCACGGCCTTGTTCCAGGCACCGGGATAGACGACCCGCTCGCTGTACAGCTGGGTGCGGAAGCGCTCCTTGTAGACGCCGGGCAGCGCATCCCCCGCGCCGTACATGCGGCGCCCTCCGTCGCTCCCGCGGATGACCGCGACCAGCTCGCGTGTCTCCTCGTAGTCGTCGGCAGCGACGAATTCGGCGAGGGGCTGCTGCGGAGATCCACTGCTGAGGAACGCGACGACGTACTTCCGGTCGCGTCCCCATCTGTTCTTGCGAACGGTCTCGCCGAGACCGATGTGGACGGCACCCTCGGCGCGTGTCGTGCCGATGAATACGCGGTAGCGCGAATACGAGTCGCGCTCCTCCGGCCACTGGTACGACTCGCCTTCCCGCTCCCGCACGAGCTGCCAGTCGACGGAGAGATCGGCTGTCGGCCCGAGCGCAGGCCCGGGGGCTCCTTCGGGTCCACCGTCGGCCGCGACAGGCGCGATGACGGGGTTGCGAAACCCAGCCTCCGCGAGTCGGATCAGGAGCGGGCCGAGCTCGCGATCAGGAACATGCTGCACGGTGACCGAGAAGGGCACACTCCCACCTCCTACGTGGGGATATTAAAGAACGTAGCTACGTAATGATACGTTATCAAGAAGTGTGCTATGCTCCGCTCGCGCCAGCAAACCCATACGGAAGCCGTCGAGGCTCCGAACACGCTCTTCGACTGTCACACCGGGCCTGAGTGCACTGGGGGATCCAATCGGGTTCTCCACCTGGAACGAAGAGACAGTTGGGAGCAGCACATGCATGTCACTTTTCGGCGCTACGAAGGAATCGACAAGAACCGCACTGACGAGCTGGTCAAGAAGGTCGACGAGAGCCTCGTGCCGCGCCTGAGCGAGCTGCCGGGCTTCAGTGGGTACTACCTGATCGAGGCCGGCGACGGCGTCATGAGCTCGATCGGCTTCTTCGACACGTCCGCCCACGCCGACGAGTCCACGCGCATCGCCGCGACCTGGATCCGCGAGGAGAAGCTGGAGAGCGCTCTTCCGAATCCTCCGAAGGTCACGGACGGAGAGGTGCTCGTGCAGCGGACGAACGACCTCGTTCCCGCGTAGCGCGCCTGACTGCAAGACGGGAAGGCCCGCATGGCGGGCCTTCCCGGCGTCCAGACCGCCGCCGCATCCCATGCGTGATCAGCGAGACGTCGACCAGGAGGAGGCCGTCATGGCCGAAGTAGTTCGATCGAGAGAGCAAGCGCTCGAGCAGGTGCTCGAGGGGAAACGCGCGCAGGGCTATCGAATCGAGTCGCACGACGGCATACAGGCCGTGCTGTTGATGGCGACCCGGCGTCGGTTCTTCCGTCGAGGGAACGACGAGCGGTACCTGCTGGCGGTCGACGAGCACGGCCGCGCAACCACGCGGAGGATCGAGTTGGAGGGGGTCGCGAGCCCGACCTAGGCGGCTCCGCCGGCGCGAACGGGGCAGGTGCCGCGCCCGCACCGGGGACTCCCTGCGCTCGCGCCGCGGACGCCTCGATTACGCTTCTGCGCGATGGCCGACCCGACGATCGACGACATCGAGGCCCTCGTCGGGCCGGCGACGCCGCACTTCGCGCTCCAGCTGCGCGCACGGGTCGAGGAGCTGATCCGCGACCTGCCGCCCGAGCACGAGGTGCGCCGCCACGGTGAGGAACGCATGGCCCTGCTCGAGCACCTCGCGTACGCCTCCTCGAAGGCGGACGAGGGCGAGCGGGAGTCGCCGACGCGCCAGGGTTGGGAACGGCTGCCGAGCTCGGCCCCCGTGGACGAGCCGCTCCCGCGCCGGCCGTGACGCCGCCGGCGTCCGTCCTCGTGACGGGCGGGACGCGCGGCATCGGCCTCGCGATCGCGAAGCGCTTCGCCCGCGACGGGGCCCGGCGCGTCGCACTCGGCTACCTGCGCAACGACGCCGCCGCGGAGGACGCCTCCGGCGAGGTCGCGGCGCTCGGCCCCGAGGTGAAGCTCGTCCGCGGCAACGTCTCCTCCGAGCGCGTGCTCGCCGAGGTCGAGGCCCTCGGTCCGCTCGACGCGGTCGTCCACAACGCCGCCACGGGCGTGATCCGGCCCGCGCTCGAGACGGAGGACAAGCACTGGGACTGGACCATGAACGCGAATGCCCGCGCCCTCCTCTCCCTCGCCCGCGTGACCGCTGCCGTCCATGCCGTCCGGGTCGTCGATCGTCGCGATCTCGAGCCTCGGCTCGTTCCGCACGATGGAGAACTACGTGCTCGTCGGCACCTCGAAGGCGGCGCTCGAGTCGATCGTGCGCTACCTCGGGGTCGAGCTCGCGCCGCGCGGGATCCGCGTCAACGCCGTCTCCGGCGGCGTCGTCGAGACGGGCGCGCTCGACCACTTCCCGAACCGCCAGGAGATGCTCCGCGCCGGCCGCGAACGGACGCCGGCGGGCCGCATGGTCGAGCCGGACGACATCGCCGGCGCGGTCGCCTTCCTCTGCTCCGACGACGCGGCGATGGTCTGCGGCCAGACGATCATCGTCGACGGCGGGTTCTCCCTCCCGGCGTGATGGTTTCCATCACGTCACCGGGGCGGCGCTGCCGCCGCGAGGCCGGAGGCCACAGTGCAGGCGCGCACGGGGCCGGAGAGCATCGAGGCGGCAGCGCCGTCAGCGCCCGGCGGAGCGCGGCTCCGCCGCGCGGGAGCCGGACGCGGCGGGTGGCGTGATGGAGCCGACCGAGGAAAACGTTCGTGCGTTCGAACAGCGGCACGCGCCGCAGGGGCTGCCCGAGGGCCTCGCGCGCGTCGTCCGCGACCGGCTGCCGGACCTCCAGGGGCGGCACGTCCTCCACGTCGGCGCGGGCACCGGCGAGGGCACGGCCGAGCTGACCGCCGGCGGCGCGCTCGTCACCGCGGTCGAGGCGGACGCGCGCCTCGTGGCGGCGGCGCGGGAGCGCGAGCCGGCGGCGGCATGGCTCGAGTCCCCGCTCGACGCGCTCCCGCTCGAGCTCGGGCGCGGCCGCTTCCACCTCGTCCTCGCCGACCACACGCTCGGGCGGATCGGCGACCTTCACGCCTGGGCGCACGGGCTCGAGGCGGCGCTGCGGTCGGGCGGCTACCTGCTGCTGCACGACGACCATCCGCTGCTTCGCGTCGTCGACCCGCTCCTGCGCTGGCGGAGCGGCTACGAGGACGGCCCGACCGTCGGCTCCGTCGTCACGGCTCTCGCGCGCGCCGGGCTCGTGGTGCGACGCGTGGAGGAGCTGACGCCGCCGCGCCCCCGGGGCGGCGTCCCGCACGAGCTGCTGGTCGTCGCGCGCAAGCCGTAGCGGCTCAGCCGCGCCCCGGCACCAGGCGCCCGAGCGTGTCGGCGGCGATGTAGCCCGCGATCCGCGGGTTCTCCTGCAGCCGCCGCAGCGAGTACTCGTACCAGTAGCGGCCGAAGGGGACGTAGATCCGCAGCCGGCGGCCCTCCTCGACCAGCCGGTCGCCGAGCTCGGGCCGAACGCCGAGCAGCATCTGGAACTCGTAGTCCGACGGCGCGAGGCCGTGCCGCTCGACGGCGCGCCGACCCTCGTCGACGAGGTAGTCGTCGTGCGTCGCGATCGCGACGCGGGAACCGATCCCGAGAAGCGCGTCGAGGGCGCGGACGAAGTTCGCCCGCACGGCGTCGAAGTCCCGGAACGCGATCGGCTCGGGCTCGATGTAGATGCCCTTGCAGAGGCGCACCCACGGACGCAGGTCGGCCAGCGCCTCGATGTCGTCGAGCGTGCGCCGCAGCGCGGCCTGGAGCACGACCCCGACGTTGTCGTGCCCGTCCTCGCGAAGGCCGCGGTAGAGGCGCAGCGTGTCGTCCGTCGTGGACGAGTCCTCCATGTCGATCCGGACGAAGCGCCCGCGCCCGGCCGCGTCGCGCACGACGGTCTCGAGATTCGCTCGGCAGAGGTCGTAGGAGAGCTTCAGCCCGAGCCCGGTGAGCTTCACGCTGACGTTCGCGTCGAGCCCGCCCCGCTCGATCTCCTCGAGCACCTCGACGTACGCGTCGACGATCGCCTCTGCCTCGGCGTCGGAGCTGATCTCCTCGCCGAGGACGTCGATCGTCGCCGTCTTCGCCTGCGCGTTGAGGTCGCGCACGACCGCCATGGCGTCGTCGACGGTCTCGCCCGCGATGTACCGGCTCGAGAGCCGCCTGACGAGCGGACGCGGCACGGCCGGAAGCACGCGGACGATCGCCTTGTCGTAGAGCGCCACGGGCGGCGCGATCCTAACGGCCGTGGGGGAACCCATGGTTCCCCCACGAGCCCCCTCCTTCTACCTGAGGGCTTCGAGTCGCCTCGGCGTGGCCTCCCGGGCGGATGAACCGCCCTTCGGCCTAGGGGCCTCTCTCGTTGCAGTGGCCGGACCTGGTCGTGTGGCCTGCGCGCGCGCACCTGCGGTGCGGGCGCTCCGGCCAGGAACCGGCTCTCATCGGCACCTGCATGTCGTGACGGGCGGGATGCGCTGTGCCCCTGGACGGGGCACGCGGCGATCCCGCCCGCCCGAGCTGGCCGAGACGCCGTGGGCTTGGACCGGGACCTGGTGCATCAGTGCCTGACACCGGCCATGGCCGGCGCGGGCGATTGCTACCGCTCGCGCATGAAGCCCTGGCGCGCGGCGCTCACGAGCGCCACCGCCTCGGGGAAGAGCACCTGCATCGCCTTCCGCAGCGACTCCGCCTGCTCGCCCGGCGAGCCGGCCACGTCGAGCCGCCGCAGCGCGGCGGCCGTGAGCTCGACCGCGGTGTTGAGCGTCAGCGTCGCGAACTGCTCGCGCTGCGCCTCCGCGACCGACTCGGCCTGCTGCTCGGCGAATTCGCGGAGCCCGCGCATGAGCTCCTCGGGATCGCCGCCGAAAGGAAATCCGAAGCCGCCTTCCACGAGTTCAGTGTGCCATGCCGCGTCCGTCCAGCGGGACCTTGTACCCCCGCTCGACCTCGGCGGTGAGCTCGTTGACGACGCCGACGGCCTGCCGCATCGACTCGGCGAACGGCGACGGCCCGTCCTGCCCGAGCGCCTGCTCCAGCCGCAGCGTTGCCGCGCCGACCGCGTCGAGGTACGCCGGCGAGGCGAGTCGCGGCGCGGCGCCGATCACCCGCTCGAGCTCGAGCGCGGCCTCCTCCGCCTCCTCGATCCCCGGCGGAGCCTCCCGCAGGCGCACGGCGACGAGCCGCGCCCGCAGCTCCTCCAGGTCGCCTCCGCCCGCCACCTCGACGGCGACCTCGCAGAGCGCGGCGATCGAGGCCGCGTCGCGCACGAGCCCGCGGTCGCCGATCGGCCGGTCGTCGTCGCCGAGCGCGAGCCACGCGCGCGTCTCGCCGCCCTCGTACGCGCACAGGTAGACGCGCCGGCCGCCCGCCGGCTCGGCCGCGAGCACCGCCGCCACCGCCTCGCCGTCGGAGGCATGCGCAGCAGCAGCAGCGGCGACCCGGTCGAGCTCCTCCGCCAGCCCCACGGCGCCAGGATAGGGCCCGTACGATTGACCCGTGGACGCGGTCCAGGCTCTCGAGCTCGTCTTCGCCTTGTCGGTCGCCGTCGCGGCGGCCCTGCTCGCCGGCGCCGCGTTCATGCGCATCTCGCGCTCGCTCCTCGTCGCCGGCGTGGTCGCGCTCGGAGGCGCCGCCGCCGTCTCCTGGATGGTCTTCGCGCTCGACCCGTCGGAGGAGCTCGCGCTCTCGGCGGGCGGGACGAGCGCCGCCTTCCTCGCCGGCCTCGGCGCAGTGCCGCTCCGCCGCGCGCTCGCCCGGACCCGGCGGCTCGAGGCCAACGCCGCCGGCCCGGAGCTGCAGATGCGGCTGAAGATGGAGGCGCTGGCGGAGGAGAACGCCGCCGAGCTCGAGCGCCTCGTCGCGCGGACGCGGGCCGACACGATCTCGCTCGTCGGCGAGGAGGAGCGCCGGATCGCCGAGGAGCGAAGGCGCTTCATCGCCGAGCAGGAGCGCCGCGCCAGCGGCGAGCTCGCCGAGACGCTCGCGACCGTCCAGCGTCGCGTCGAGAGCCGGCTCGCGGGCTGGGTCGAGGATCTCGAGCGGACGCAGCAGAACCTCGGGCGCGAGGTCGAGCGGCTCGAGGAGCGGCAGAAGGCCGTCGTCGCCGAGACCGAGGCGCGCATCTCCGCGGAGGTGGCCCGGCTCGCCGCGGGCAGCGAGGAGGAGCGGGCCGCGATCGCGCGCCTGCGCGAGGAGCTCGGCCGCGCCGCCGAGCAGGTCGTCGCGCAGTCGACCGCGGAGCTCGAGTCCCACGCCACCGAGCGACGACGGGCCCTGCACGAGCTCAACGAGCGGCTGCGGCGGCGGGAGCGCGAGCTGGGCGAGCGGATCGAGCGCGAGGAGCTCGAGGCGACGGCGCGCGTCACCGCCGGCCTGGCCGACGCCGAGCGCCGTGCGCTCGAGCAGCTCGAGCGCTCGAACGAGCGCGCCGTCGCGAGCTTCGCCGACGCCGCCTCCCAGCAGTTCACGGACGTGATCCGCAGCGCCCGCGAGGACGCCGCCCGCCGCCTGGCGCGCGAGCTCGACCGCGCCGTCGAGACCCTCGCGCGCGAGGCGCAGACGGTCCTCGCCGACCGGCTCTCCCAGGTCGGCGACGCCGGCGTGCAGCGGCTCGAGCGCCGGGTCGCGCTGGTCGACGAGACGCTCGAGCGGCAGCGCGCCGAGATCGTCGCGGGCATGGAGGATCGGCTCGGAGCGGTCGAGACCGAGATGCGGAGCCGCCTGCAGGGCGTCGCCCTCGACGCCGAGGCGGAGCGTGCCGTGCTGGAGGCCCGGCTCCACGACCTCACGCACCGGATCGACGACGCCGTCGCCTCCGCCCGCGACCGGCTCGCCCGGCTCGAGGAGCTGCGCATCCGCTGAAGCAGGGATTCCCGCCGGGAACCCGAACGATCGCGCCATGAGCGAGCTCCTCGAAGCCGACGAGCACAGCAAGGTCGAAAGCTGGCGCCTCCACGTCCTGATCGAGGCCGGCTATCCGCTGCACCTCGCGGAACGCCTCGCGGCGACGGAGATCGACCTGCACCGAGCCGTCGAGCTCATCCGCCAGGGCTGCGAGCCGACGACGGCCGCGGAGATCCTCCTCTAGCCCGACCCTCTACGCTGAGGCCGTGAAGGTCGAGGCGGTCGAGTACGGCGACAAGCGCGTCTACAGCGTGGCCTCGTTCAACCGCGGCGTCGCGGACTGGCTCCGGCGGCTGCCGACGGTGTGGGTCGAGGGCGAGGTCACGGAGCTGCGGCGCCAGCAGGCGTGGCAGAGCGTCTTCCTCACGCTGAAGGACCCGGACGACGGCTCGTGCCTGCCCGTCACGATCGCGCGGTCGCGCTTCGACGCGCTCCGGCTCGACCTGCGGGACGGCGAGCGCGTGCACGTCTTCGGCCGCCCGGAGCTGTTCGAGCAGCGTGCCGACTTCCGGCTCCGCGCCCTCTCGATCGAGCGGTTCGGCCTCGGCGACCATCTCGCCCGGCTGGAGCGCCTGAAGGGGAAGCTCGCCGCGGAGGGCCTGTTCGCGCCGGAGCGGAAGCGGCCGCTCCCCGTGCTCCCGCGCCGGATCGGGCTCGTCACCGGCAACGACGCCGCGGCGAAGCGCGACGTGCTCGCGACGATCTCCGGCCGGTTCCCGGCAGCTCGCGTGCTCGTCGCGGAGGCGTACGTGCAGGGGCCGCGCGCGGCTGCCGCGGTCGTCGACGCGCTCGCGCGGGTTTGCGCCGAGCCGGAGGTGGACGTCGTCGTGGTCGCGCGCGGCGGCGGCAGCTTCGAGGACCTGCTCCCGTTCAGCGACGAACGGCTCGTGCGCGCGATCGCGTCGTGCCCCGTCCCGGTCGTCACCGCCGTCGGCCACGAGCAGGACACGCCGCTCTGCGACCTCGCCGCCGACGTCCGCGCATCGACGCCCACGGCGGCGGGGAAGCTCGTCGTCCCGGACGCGGCGGAGCTCGCGGGGCGCCTCGACCGCGCCCGCACCTCGCTCGCCCGCTGCGCGCGCCGCACGCTCGAGCGCGAACGGGAGCGGGTGGAGCGCGACCACGAGCGTCTGCGCCGCGCGCCGGCCCTCCTCCTCGAGCGCACGGCCGAGCGCGTCGACGGGCTGCACGCGCGCCTGCGCCGAGCCCCGGCGCTCGCGGTCGAGCGAAAGCGTGCGGCCCTGTCTGCCGCGCACGGCAGGCTCGCGGCGCTGTCTCCGCACGCCACGCTCGAGCGCGGGTACGCCATCGTCCGCGCCCACGATGCCGTGGTGACCGACCCGGAGGTTGTGGAGGCCGGTGACCGCCTCGACGTCCGCGTCGCGCACGGCTCGTTCGCGGCCGAGGTCACCGAATGACATTCGAGGAGGCCCAGCGGGAGCTGGAGCAGATCGTCGAGCGGCTCGAGCGCGGCCAGGCCGGGCTCGACGAGACGCTCAGGCTCTGGGAGCGGGGCGAGGAGCTGTACCGCTTCTGCCGCGAGCAACTCGACGCGGCGCACGGCAAGATCGAGGAGCTCGCGCGTCGGACGGCCGCCGAGCAGGCCGAGTAGGATCCCGCACGTGGACCGTGGTGCGATGCTGCGGCAGGTTCCGCTCTTCTCCAGCCTCGGGGCCAAGGAGATCGAGCACGTCGCGGCCTCGATGAAGGAGCGCATCTTCGCGGAGGGCCAGACGATCACGACCGAGGGCGAGCACGGCGTCGGCTTCTTCGTGATCGAGGACGGCGAGGCGTCCGTGACCGTCCGCGGAGAGCAGCGGACGATCCTGCGCCGCGGCGAGTACTTCGGCGAGATCGCGCTGATCGCGGGCTCCGACAGGACGGCGACCGTGACGGCGCTCACGGAGCTCCGCTGCCTCGGGATGACGTTCTGGGAGTTCCGGCCGATCGTCGAGTCGAACGGCCCGATCGCGTGGACGCTGCTCCAGTCGCTCGCGAAGCAGCTACACGCGATCGAGGCCGCTCCCAAGGCGCCGGCCTAGCTCGACGAGGTCGTCGGCGGCGCGGGCCGGGTCGCCCGAGAGCGCGACGGTCTCCACGCTCGGCAGCGGCTCCTCGACGCGGCCGCCGAAGACGACGCAGCGGACGCCCGCCTCCGCGCAGCGACGCGCGACCTCCCAGGGCGCCTTCCCGCGGGCCGTCGTCCGGTCGACCGTGCCCTCGCCGGTGACGACGAGGTCGTACGGCCGGGGATCGAAGCCGAGCTCGTCGAGCACGAACGGCGCGCCGGGCCGGAGCTCGGCGCCGAGCGAGGCGAGCGCAGCGCCGAGGCCGCCGGCCGCGCCGCCGCCGGGCACGTCCGGAAGGCCGGTCGCGGCGAACCGCTCCTCCAGCGCCGCGACGTCCTCGGGCGACGCGCCCTTCTGCGGGCCGAACAGCCGCGGCGCCTCGACGAGGCGTGCGTCGACGTCGCAGGCGACCGCCGTCGGCGCGGGCAGCGCGGCCAGCACCTCGAGCAACCCCGCGCCGGCGTCCATGTTCGCCGTCCCGCCGAGCCCGACGACGAGCGCGCGCGGGCTGCCGACCTGCCGAAGGAGCAGCCCGAGGCCGCGGCTGGAGGCATGCCGGACGTCGAGCCGCCCGGGGTCGAGCGGGATCGCCTCCGCCGCCTCGACGACCGCCGTCCCGTCGTCGAGGAGGAGCCAGCGCGCCGTCCGGGGCCGGCCGAACGCGTCCTCGACCCGCGCCTCGCGCCAGGCGCCGCCGCGCGTCGCGTAGAGCGCGTCGAGCGTCCCCTCCCCGCCGTCGGCGAGCGGCAGCGTGTCGCAGCCGACGCCGGCGAGCCGAAACCCCTCGCGCAGCGCATCCGCGGCGGCGGACGCGCCCAGGACGCCTTTGAGGCTAGCCGGGCACGCGAGCACGCGCACGCGCGCGACCCTCCACGCGCGGCGGCACCTCCTCCGCCTCGGCCTCCGCCTCGTCCTCCTCCGAGATCCGCCGCAGCGACGCGAAGGAGATGCCCTCGCGTGCGAGGAAGACGAGCCCGACCCCGACCCCGACCGACATCTCGATCGCCTGCAGGCCGATCCCGAAGGCGAACCCGTGGGCGTACGTGATGCCGTACGGCACGAGCGGCAGCGCGACGGCTGCCTGGAGGAGGCCGACGTTCCCGGGCCAGAGCGGGAAGATCGTCGCGACGTTCATCAGCAGCAGGACGAGGCCGGCGGCCGCGAACGGCTCCTCGATCCGGAAGGCATGCATCGCCGCCCAGACCGCCGTCAGCTGCAGGAACCAGCCGGTGCACTGCGCCAGGATCGCCGTGCCGGACGCGAGCGGCGCCCGCAGCACGCCGAGGCCGTTCCGCGCCATCACCACGTGCTCGCGGATGCGGCCGAGCTCGCGTCCGACGTGGATCGTGTGCCGCCGCGCCGCCATGAACGCGATTCCGAGCAGTACCGCGCCGAGTGCGACCACGATCACGAGCGACGTCACGGCCCACGCCGGGATCCGCGCCTGCATCATCACGTAGAGGACGAGGAGCGCCACCGCGACGAGGTCGAAGACGCGGTGGGCGAAGACCGTCCCCGCGAGCGTCGCCCAGAGGCCGCGACGGGGTGGAAGGCGACGCTGGAGCACGCTGACCCGGAGAACCTCGCCGGCGCGCGCGGGCAGCACCGCGTTGCCGAGGAGGCCGACCCCGAACGCGGAGAAGACGTCGCGGAACCGCGGGTGCGGCGGCGGCATCGCCTGGTTGATGATGGCCCGCCACGAGACCGCGCGCACGAGCACGGACAGAAGGTTGAGGACGACGGCGAAGAGCGCCCAGCGCCAGTAGACGGACTCGAACGAATCGGCGACCACGTCCCAGCGCGGCCCGCGCCACCAGAACGCGAGCACCGCGGCGGCGAGGGAAGCAGCGGCGAGCACCGCGCGCACCCAGCCCGCGTTCAGGACGCGGATCCTCATGTCACAACCCTCACGCGCGTCTTCCCGGTGACGAGCTCGTAGACCCCGAGCAGCCGCTCCGCGATCCGGTCCCATCCGTACTCGCCCGCGGCGAGCTCACGCGCGGCCGTCCCGAGGGCCCGGCGCCGTTCCTCGTCCTCGAGCAGGCCGATCACCGCCTGGGCGAGCGCCTCCGGGTCGCCCGGCGGAACGGACACGCCGGTCTCGGGTGTCATCACCGCGCGGTACCCGGGGATGTCCGAGGCAATCGCGGGCGTCGCGCATGCGAACGCGCGCGTGAGCACCATGCCGAAGCTCTCGCCGCCGAGCGACGGCGCCACGAGCGCCTTCGTGCCGAGGAGCTCCTCGGTCAGCGCGTCCTGCGAGAGGAATCCGCGCACGACGATCCCGCTGCGGTCGGCGCCGAGCCGCGACTGCAGGAGCGAGACGGCGAGCGGGTCGGCGCCGACGACGTGCAACCGGGCGCCGGTCGCGCGGTGGATCTCCGGCCAGGCGCGCAGGAGGACGTGGAGGCCCTTCCGCTGCTCCTGCCGGCCGGCGAACGTCACGCGATGGTCGCGGCCGCCGGCGTCGGCCTGCGGGGGGACGAGCACGCCGTTCGGGACGATCTCGTACGCGGCGGGCGAGTACGAGGCGGCAGTGTCCCGTGCCTGCTCCGAGACGGCGATCCGGTGCTCCAGGCGGTCGAGGAGGAAGCCCCATGCCGGCATCGCGAGCTTCGTCCAGGCGAGGCGGCCGCTCGCGTGGAAGGTGGCGACGGCGGGGCAGCGCGCGAACGCGAGGGCGGCCACGCACGGCGTCGGCGTCAGCGGCTCGTGCAGGTGGATCACGTCGAAGCGTTCCCGCTCGAGCGTCTGCCGCATGCGCCAGACCGACCGCGGGCTGAGGATGATGTTCGGCAGCGAGCCGTTCGCCGGCACGATCACCGAACGGCCGACGGGGATCACGCGTTCGGGGGGCTGCCCGTGCCGGCCGAGCCGCGGGTGCAGCACGCGCGTGAAGCTGCCGGGCGGGTCGTTCCCCATGACGATGCGCACGTCGCAGCCGAGGCGCTCGAGCGCCTCGGCCTGGAGCTCCGCGTGCTCGACGACGGCACCCCAGAAGGACCACGAGTACGGGACGACGATCCCGACCTTCACCGCGGGGAGGATAAAGAGGCCGCTAGACCGCGGAGCGAGCCGCCCGCGCGAGCTCCTCCGGAAGGCGCGAGATCGCGTCCTCCTTCGTCATCCACACGGAGGCGCCAACTTCGGCCGCGCGCCGCTCCCAGTCGTCCTGCTCGAGGCCTGAGATGAGGACGACGCCCGTGTCCGGAAGCTGCCGCCGGATGCGCCGCGCAGCCTCCAGCCCGTCGGTCCCGGGCATGACCGCGTCGAGCATGACCACGTCAGGGTGGAGCTTCTCGGCGAGTGCGATCGCCTCGTCGCCGTCACCGGCACGGCCCACGACCTCGAGGCGTGGGTCGGCGTCGACGAGCTGCGCGAGCGCGTCGAGGAAGATCGCGTGGTCGTCGGCGAGGAGCACGCGGAGCATCGGGTGTGGTGTTCCCCGCTTCGATACCGGTTGCAAACCGGATTCGCGCCAGCCGCGAGCGCCGTTACGATCGCAGGGATGGATCGCGACGGCCTCGCGGAGCTCCACACGCACCTCGGCGGGTCGGTCGCGTCCGAGATCCTTTGGAGCCTCGCGCACGAGCAGGGGATCGCGCTGCCGGTCAAGGACTACTGGGACTTCGACCGCCTCGTCACGGTCTCCGACCCGCGCGGCGTGCCGAACCTCGACGCGCTCGACGCGATCTACCACTGGACGGAGCTGATCCAGTCCTCGCCGCTCGCGGTCGAGCGCTCCGTGCACGCGGCGATCGGCGGCGCCTACCGCTCGCAGGGGATCACGACGCTCGAGCTGCGCTTCAACCCGATGAAGCGGAACCGCGGCGGTGAGCGCGACCTCGACCACATCATCCTCGCAGCCATCCGCGGGCTCGACCGGGCCGCGATCGAGTACCCACATGTGCGTTGCGGTCTGATCCTGATGATGGACCGGACGTTCGACGCGGAGCTCAACGCGATCGTCGTCGAGAAGGCGATCAAGTGGGCGCCGCGCGGGGTCGTCGGGATCGACATCGCCGGGCCGCGCCCGGGCGGCGGCCGCTACGACTACACGCAGGTGGCGCCGATGGTCGAGGCCGCCCGCGAGGCGGGGCTCGGGGTCACGATTCACGTGGGCGAAGAGGGGGGCGACAACGCCCGCGAGGAGATCGGCGAGGTCATCGAGTCGCTGCGTCCCGACCGGATCGGCCACGGCATCCTCGCCGCGGGCGACCCCGAGCTCGTGGCCGCGCTGCGCGAGACCGGGATCGTGCTCGAGATCTGCCCGACCTCGAACCTGCTGACGAAGGCACTCGCCGACGAGGATGCGGTGCGCGAGACATTCCGGACGTTCGTCGACGGCGGCGTCCAGTTCACGATCGCCACCGACGGCCCGGAGATGATGCGCACGCACCTCCGCGACGAGTTCGAGCTGCTCACCCGCATCGGCGCGCTCGACGAGGACGAGGCCCGCGAGGCGAACCGGCGCGGGCACGAGGCGAGCTTCGTCCGCGGCGGCGCCGTCCGGGCCTAGCGGCCGGAAATACGCCTTTCGGTCAATGGTTCGCCCCTCCGGGGCGGGAGTAGCGTCGCGGCATGACGCAAACCTCGCCTAGCGCCCTCCCGAGCATCACCGAGCGGCAGCGCCAGGTGGTCGAGCTCATCGCGGCCGGATGCTCCAACGAGGAGGTCGGCGCCCGCCTCGGCATCTCTCCCCGCACCGCCAAGGCACACGCCGACGCCCTCAGGCAGAAGCTCGGCGTGTCGAGGCGGCGTCAGATCCCGGCCGCGTACCGCGTGTTGACGGGCCGGGATCCCCTCGCTCAAGGCCTCGGGGCAGAAGCAACGGCTCCGGGGGACTGACGGCGCCGTGCCCCTCCCCGCTCCGGCTGGGAGGGGCACGGCAGTTCCCCGTCTCGACGACGAAAGGAGCGCGATACGGTGTTCGTCGCGGACCTGCGGCCCGCGACGCGGGAGGGGAGTCGGGGTTGGCGAACGTGCCGCAGTTCGACCCATCGGTCGACCAGAAGCACATCATCGAGCGGCCGCGCCTGCTCAAGCTGCTCGACGAGACGGAGGCGAAGATCATCCTGCTCGTCGCGCCGGCGGGGTACGGGAAGACGACCTTGGCACGGCAGTGGCTAACCCGTCAGAACCGCAGAGTAATCCCAATTGACGGCCGCAGCGACGCGCGTACGGCGGTCAGCCTCGCGAACGCGATTGCCGGGATCGCAGAAGCGTTGGACGACCGCTGTGGCTCCCGCACACGAAGCCGAGCGAAGGTCGATGGACCGGCGCTTACGGTTTCGTCAGCGGCTCATCTCCTTCTTGACGACCTGCGTCCGATCGTTGGCGAACTACTGGTCTTCATCGATGACATGCCCGATGACGGGTCGCCGGACCTGGGCGTCGTGGTCGATGCATTATCGAACGCGGGAGCGCGGATTATCGCGACTGCTCGAGAGTTACCCGCGTTTGCTACCGCTCGACGACGGGTCTACGGCGAAACGGCCACCGTGGACGCGGAAGTCCTCGGTATGACGGGTGGTGAAGGCCGACGTGCGCTGCGGCGGCTCTCGGCGGCCGCCCGCGACGCTGTCGTCGCGCAGGCGCACGGATGGCCAGCAGTGATTGGCCTGGCGGCATTAGCGGGTTCGGCAACCTCCGAGGATCTTTCGACGTCACTGTTTGAGTTCTTTGCGGCTGAACTCGTCGCCCAGGTGCCCGAAGAGCGACGAAAGGGAGTAACTGAGCTCGCTGTCTTTCCCCGGTTCGACAGCCGTCTCCTCGACTCTCTCTCAAAGCGAACCGAACGCGAGGACATCGCCTTGGCGGTTTCGCATGGCTTGCTCGCTGGGACTGCGACACGGGAGGGCGTCGAGTTTCACCCGCTGCTCCGCGCCTATCTGCTCCAAACATTGCCTCCGGGAACGGCAACCGCGCTCGCCCGTGCTGCCGTCGACACGGCGTTAGGTGCTGAGGCGCATGATGTTGCGTTCGACGTCGTACGCGACTTTGGGCTTAGCGAGTTTGTTCCAGACGTCATCGCTCAAGGGCTGGACTCGGCTCTAGAGAACGGGCGCCTTGATCAAGTCGCCTCTTGGGTATCGGAATCGTCCGCATCGAGTCCGTACGTCGACCTTGCTCAAGCGGAGCTGGCGTTCCGCAACGGCGACTTTGGCGCAGCCGAGCGGTTCGCAAATCGAGCGGCCAAGGCATTTCGGCCTGAGCATCGTCGTCGATCGAGAGCGTACGCAGTTGCTGGACGTTCGGCGCATCTCCGCGATCGGTCCAAGGAGGCCGAGCGCTGTTTTCGTGAAGCGAAGTCGGCCGCATCTACAGACCGAGACATACGCTCGGCGGTTTGGGGGCAGTTCATTGTCTCCACGGAGCGCGAGACCGCTGACACTGACGGCACATACCGCGAGGTCGTCGACCTCGGAGACGCCACGCTGAGAGCTCGCGCCGACCTGCACATTGCGCGCTACAACGACATTCGCACAGGTCTCGCCACCGGCTCGGCGGCGCGGCGATTGGCGAAGAGGCTCGATGACCCTCTCGAGCGCGCGGCGGCGCTCAACGCCCTCGCCAACAACCTAATTGTTGCTGGCTACTACGCCCAAGCTTTCGATGTTGCCCGAATTCAAGCAAACGATGCCGATCAGTACGCGCTCGACTTTGTCCGGGAGCATGTCGCGACGAATCGCGCCTCGGCGTTCGTAGGGATGAGGCGGCTAGATGACGCAGCTCGCGCTCTCCGGTCCGCGCCAAACCTCGACCTGCTTTCACCGTGGCTCAACTCGAACTATCGCTGTATCGCGGCTCGACTCGCGATCGCGCGGGAAGATCTCGACGCTGCATGGTCGGTAATCCAGCAACAACCCTCCGAAGAACTCGCCGCCGGCATGCGAGGTGAGCACCTGGCCGTATCCGCGCTCGTCGCGGCGGCGAAAGGCGTGCGCGCATCCGCGAGAGCGCTCGCCGCAGATGCCGAAGCGATCAGTTCGTACGTGGAGGTTGTCGTGCTTGTGCCCCTCGCGCGCGCCCTCGTTAGTCGTACAACCAGCGAGAGAAGGGCTCACCTAGACGCGGCACGAGGAGGGTTCCTCAGAACCGGAGCTGCCAACGCCCTCGTCACTGCATATCGCGCCGAACCCGCGCTTCTCTTAGCACTCGCGGAGGACCGCGACTTCGTCGGCCATCTGAGGGAGGTCGTACAACGGGCTGAAGATGCCCCACTCGCGGCTCGTTCGGGCGCGTTCCGAATACCCGAGGGGCCTGAGAAACGTGTGCTCTCTATTCTTACGCCCCGCGAGCGTGAGGTCTTGGGCCTCTTGCGCGCAGGCCTTCGCAATAGGGAGATTGCGACGACGCTCTTCATATCAGAGGTCACCGTCAAGGCCCATTTGCGGCATATCTTCGAGAAGTTGGGCGTGCACACACGAACACAGGCCGCACTGGCTGCCGATCAAGAGGATCGGACTAAATGACCGCGACTTGAGGCAGTGCTTCCGGAGCGAGATACCGAACTTGGGCAGGTCGTGTGTGTTCGGCTCCAGCCAGCAGTGCCTCAAACGCCGCAACGACGGATGTGTCGAACTGAGACTCGACCGCCTGGGCAAGCCGAAGGCGCGCTACGCGGCTCGGCATCGCTTCACGATACGGGCGGTCTGACGTCATTGCATCGTAGGCGTCGGCAACCGCCACGATCCTTGCGACGACTGGGATCTCGTCACGGTCGAGACGATCTGGATAGCCATTGCCGTCCACGCGCTCGTGGTGATGACGCACGATGCGTGCGACGTCTTCATAACCTTCGACGTTCGCAAGAATCTTCTCTCCGATCGCAGAGTGCTCCTCCATCTGACGTCGCTCGTCGAGGCTGAGAGGGCCGCTCTTCTCAAGGAGACCAATGGGCAGGCCGATCTTGCCGATGTCATGAACGAGGCCCGCGAGATGGGCGAGGCGCTGGTCCGCGTCCGACAAGCCCATCCGCGCCGCAATGAGGCGCGCATACTCTGCGACGGCGGTCGAGTGTCCAGCTGTGTACTGGTCGCGTGCTTCGAGGGTCGCCACGAGCGCTGACGCGAATGACCAACCAGCGCGTTCGAGCCTCTCGTTGGCAATGACGAGGTTGTCGGTTAGCTGGCGCTGCCGGTGATAAAGGGTAAATGAACGCTGCGCTGCCGCTGCTGGGACGACGAACAGCGGAAGCGTCCACGGCGACACCTCTGCGAACGCGAACGCCAAGACAGCGAGGACCGGCGTCGACAGCATGATCGAAGCGAGAATCATCGGCGTGACGGTTGCGATCAGCGCCGTCGGGCTTCCGACTCCGCGGATCATGTGCGCGACGACGGCGAACAGGAGGTCGAGGGCGTTCGCGACGATCGCAGCGGCGAGGGTCGCCAGAACGAAAGGTTTGAATCCCGTGCCGGACGCGCCGTCCATGACACTGGAAGCGATGACCCCGGTGATCCCCCCCGTGATCGACCGCGTCGCCGTGTAGACAAGCCACCGCTGGTACTGATTCGCAACGCCGCCGCGCGGGATCAAATCGCCGAGCATCGATGCCGCGCCCACGATCATCGCCGCTAGAGGCCCGAGAAGCACGGCGGCGAAGATCGTCGGGAGGAGCGATATTGACTCCTCGGTCCGACTAGTCAGCTTGATGTTCGCCTGCTCCGAGAGGGCAGCGAGCAGCGCGAGCGCCACGACAAGCCACCACGCGCCGACTGAAGCGGTACCGAGCAGCGCTCCAAAGAGCCCGATCGAACAAATGGAAACGCCAATCACGTACAGCGTGACCGCACCCGCTCCGAATGGGCTGGGAGTACTACGCGCAAAGCTAGCGAGTCCTATTGAAATCTCCCCCAAAAGGGTTATAGGCTTCCCGTGCCGTCAGTTCCCCCGGAAGGGAGATCCTCCATGCGTTCGGTGCTCCGATTCGCTTCACGCGGTGCCGTTATCGCGGGTCTCAAGACCTGGTAGCCCAAAGCCGTCGCAGCCTGCCGCTTTTCCACACATCGGGTCATCCCCCTGTTGAGGGATTTCCACAGAAAAGTGTGGATACGTTGACAAACCTGCTGCATCTGGGCGGGTTCGGCTCCTAGAGTCGACCCGGCGTCGGGTCTGGAGCCACCCCTTCGGCCCCGCCCAGATGCACGCTGGTCGCGTGCCAGCGGCGCTAGAGGATGATGCCGCGGCGGAAGCCGACGGCCACCGCGTGCGCGCGCGAGCGGGCCTGCAGCTTCGCCAGCAGGTGACGCACGTGGCTCTTCACCGTCTCCTCCGAGAGGAAGAGCCGCTGTCCGATCTCGCGGTTCACGAGGCCGTCCGAGATCAGCTGGAGCACCTCGACCTCGCGGGCGGTCGGCTCCTGGCCGAGCTCGCGGAGCGGGCCGGTGAAGGGGATCACCTCGCCGGCGGGCGCGGCATTGCGCCGCCGCGAGGCCGCCTCCTCGAACCGGCGACTGTGGTCCATGTACCGGCTCAGGATCTCCTTGCGCTCTGCAGCGTCCACGGACGGACTATCGGCCGCCGAAAAGGGCCGCTTTAGCGCCGCGTCCTACCTCGACTGAGGGATCAGATCCGAAATAGTCGGCGCCGTCGGGCCGCGAGCGCCTCCGGCTCGGGCTCGTCCACCACCGCTCCGACGCCGTCGCGGCCCGTCGCGTGCAGGATGCGACCCCCGCCGAGCCAGAACGCGATGTGGTCGGCGGGCCCGTCCGCAGGCCCGTACGTGACGAGGTCGCCGGGCCGGAGCGCGGCCTCCGCGACCTCGACGCCGACGTCCTCCTGCTGGTCTGCATCGCGCGGCACGACCCTCCCCGCGCGCCGGTAGGCCACGTGGACGAGGCCGGAGCAGTCGATCCCGCGCTCCGTCAGGCCGCCCCACTCGTAGGGGACGCCGAGGAACCGCCGCGCCTCCTCGAGCGGTTCGCCGCGGAGCTCGTCGAGGCGGATCCAGCCGGGATAGTCGTACAGCGTCCGCACGCGGGCCCAGCCGTCGCGCTCCTCTTCCACCCACAACGGCTCGGCGAGGATGGCCTGCGTCACCTGCTCGGCCGCGTCGTCCGGCTCCGCCCGGAGCGCCGCCACGTCGACGGCGCAGCTCCTCAGCTCGGCCACGGCGCCCGCGCCGGCTCGGGATCCGGCTGCCCCGCATAGGCCTCGCGCGGCGAGTCGGTCTCCTGCGCCACCGATGCGCCTTGGCGCGCAGCCAGCTCGTTCACCGGGTACCGGATCGCCCGGCCCGGGATCCGCGAGCCGAGCATCAGGATCGCGCACGGCCCGTCGCCGGCGCCGACGGTGATGTGCGCCGTCCCGTTCGGGCAGTGGAAGTAGTCCCACTGGTTCAGCCGCCGCTCCTCGCCCTCGACGATCAGCAGGCACTCCCCCTCGAGCACGAAGAACCCCTCCTGCGCATCCTCCGCGTGGTACATCCCACTCGCTTCGCCCGGCTGCACGACGTGGACGCCGATCCCGATCTGGCGGCTGGTCTCGTCCGGAGCCTCGAACACGCACCACGTGCCGCTGCCGCGGATCGTCTCCCACGCGATCTCGCGCGCGTTGACGATGAACCAGCCGTCACCCTCGGGGACGAGCCCGTGCTCCGTCTCGCGAAGGCGCGCCTCGTCCATCAGATCACCGGCGGGACGTAGGCCGGCTCCCCCGCCTGTGCGAAGAGCTCCACTTCGCGCTCGACCGGCGTGATCTCGCCCGCCCGGATCCGCTCGGCCCAGTGGCACGCGACGAGGTGGCCGGAGTCGCCGAACGGCCGCAGCTCCGGCCGCTCGTCGGTGCAGCGGGTCGGCTGCACGAACGGGCAGCGCGTGTGGAAACGGCACGCCGCCGGCGGATTCGCCGGGCTCGGGAGGTCGCCCTGGAGCAGGATCGTCTCGCGCTCGCGCTCCGCCACGGGGTCTGGCAGGGGCACCGCGGAGAGCAGCGAGATCGTGTACGGGTGCAGCGGGTTGTCGTAGAGGTCGTCCGCGGGCGACACCTCGACGATCGCGCCGAGGTACATGACCGCGATCCGGTCGCTCATGTGGCGGACGACGGCGAGGTCGTGCGCGATGAAGAGGTACGTGAGGTCGAACTCGCGCTGGAGCTCCTCGAGCAGGTTGATGATCTGCGCCTGGATCGAGACGTCGAGGGCCGACACGGGCTCGTCGAGCACCATGAAGTCCGGGTTCACCGCGAGCGCGCGCGCGACGCCGATACGCTGGCGCTGGCCGCCCGAGAACTCGTGCGGGTAGCGCGACGCGGCGTCCGCCGGGAGGCCGACGACCTCGAGCAGCTCACGCACGCGCCTGCGCGCCTGGCCGCGGCCGGCGAGGCCGTGGACGCGCAGGGGCTCGGCCACCATCCGCCCGACGGAGTGCCGCGGGTTGAGCGACGCGAACGGGTCCTGGAAGACCATCTGCATCCGCCGGCGCAGCGGCCGCAGCTCCGCCTCGCCGAGCTCGGTGATGTCCTGGCCGTCGAAGACGACCTTGCCGCCCGTGGGCTCGTACAGGCGCAGGATCGCGCGGCCGACCGTCGACTTGCCGCAGCCGGACTCGCCCACGAGGCCGAGCGTCTCGCCCTGCTCGATGTTCAGCGAGACGCCGTCGACCGCCTTCACGTCTCCAACGTGCCGGTCGAGCAGGATCCCGGACTTGATCGGGAACCAGACGCGAAGGTCGTCCGTCTGAACGAGCGGCCCGGGGCCGCCGTTCGCACTCACGCCGCCGCCTCCTGGCGCGAGCGCTGCCACTCGTCGACCGGAACGGGGTTGAAGCACGCAACGAAGTGCCCCGGCTCGATCTCGACGAGCGGCGGTACCTCGCGGCGCGACTGCTCGACCTCGTACCGGCAGCGCGGCGCGAACGGACACTCCTGCGGCGCGGTGAGCATGTCGCGCGGGTTGCCCTCGATCGGCTTGAGCCGCTCCCGGCGCCCGGCGTCGAGGCGCGGCACCGACTGGAGCAGGCCGAGCGTGTACGGGTGCCTCGGGGTGGCGAAGATCGCCTCCACCGGTCCGGTCTCCATGAACAGGCCGCCGTACATCACGTTCACGCGCTCGCACATGCCGGCGACGACGCCCAGGTCGTGGGTGATCATCACCAGCGCCGTGCGGTGCTCGCGCACGAGCTCCTTGAGCAAGGCGAGGATCTGCGCCTGGATCGTCACGTCGAGCGCCGTCGTGGGCTCGTCGGCGATGAGGACCTTCGGCTCGCACGCGAGCGCCATCGCGATCATCGCGCGCTGCCGCATCCCGCCGGAGAACTGGTGCGGATAGTCCTTGAGGCGCATCTTCGCGCTCGGGATCCCGACCTGGTCGAGGAGCTCCGCCGCGCGCGCGTCGCCGGCCTTCTTGTCCATGCCGAAGTGCGTCTCGAGCGCCTCGCGGATCTGCCGCCCGATCGTCAGCACCGGGTTCAGGGACGTCATCGGGTCCTGGAAGATCATCGCGATCTCCTTGCCCCTGATCTTGCGGAGCTCCGCGTCGTCCATCTGGACGAGGTCCTGTCCCTCGAACAGGGCACGTCCCTGCGTCACCCGGCCGTTCCGGGCGAGGATCCCGAGCACAGCGAGCGAGGTCACCGACTTGCCGCAGCCCGACTCGCCCACGATCCCGAGCGTCTCGCCGGGCCGGATCTCGAAGGAGATCCCGTTGACGGCATGGACGAGGCCGCGCTCCGTGCCGAAACGCACGTGGAGGTCCTCGACCTTGAGGAGCGGCTCGCCGTTCGCGCTCACGCGCGGCCCCGGAGCTTCGGGTCGAGGGCCTCGCGGAGCGCGTCGCCGATGAGGTTGAAGCCGAGCACGGACATCACGATCGCGAAGCCCGGCGCGAGCGCGAGGTGCGGCCCGGACTGGAAGTAGCGGTTCACGCCCGAGAGCATCGTCCCCCACTCGGGCGTCGCCGGGTCCTGCGGCCCGAGCCCGAGGAAGCCGAGACCGGCGACGTCGATGATCGCGGTCGCGAGCGCGAGCGTCCCCTGGACGATCACGGGCGAGACGGAGTTCGGGAGGATGTGCGAGGAGAGGATCGTCCGGCGCGGCACGCCGATCGCACGAGCCGCGAGCACGAAGTCGTTTTCGCGCTGCGCGAGCACGGAGCCGCGCAGGAGCCGCGCGAAGATCGGGACGTTCACCACCCCGACGGCGATCATGATCTGCCAGAGGCCGGGACCGAGGAGCGCCACGATCCCGACGGCCATGAGAAAGCCGGGGATCGAGAGCATCACGTCCATCGAGCGCATGATCACCGTGTCGACCCACCCGCCGAGGTAGCCGGCGGCCGCGCCGAGCACGATGCCGATGGAGAGGCCGACCGCGACGGAGACGACGCCGATGATGAGCGAGTAGCGGGCCCCGTAGATGATCCGGGAGAGCTCGTCGCGAGCGAGCTCGTCGAGGCCGAGCCAGTGCTCGCGCGAGGGGCCGTCGAACGCGTTCGCGAGGCCGAGGCCCTCGCGCGGCCCGTACTGGGCGAGGAGCGGCGCGAACACCGCGATGAAGACGAAGAACGTGACCATCCCGGCGCCCACCCAGAACCCCGGGTCGCGCTTGAGCCGGCGCCAGGCATCGGCCCAGAGGCCGCCGCCCGGCCGCTCGAGCTGGACTTCTCTCGACTCGAGTTCGGCAATCGACATCAGCTGAGCCTGATCCGCGGGTTGATGAAGCCGTAGGAGACGTCGACGATCAGGTTGACCAGCACGAAGACGAGCGCGAGGAACAGGATCCCGCCCTGGAGCACGGGGAAGTTGCGGTCCTCGATCGCCTGGACGAGCCACGTGCCCATCCCCGGCCACGCGAACACGGTCTCGGTGAGCACCGCCCCGGAGAGCAGCAGCCCGACCTGGAGGCCGATGATCGTCGACACCGGCAGCAGCGCGTTACGGAGCACGTGCCGGGCGTCGACGGCCCGCGGATGGACGCCCTTCGCGCGCGCTGTACGGACGTAGTCCTCGTTCTGGACGTCGAGCACGGCGGCGCGGGTGATGCGGGCGATGATCGCGAGCGGGATCGTCCCGAGCGCGATCGCGGGAAGGATCAGATGCTTGATCGCGTCCCAGAGCGCCTCCCAGTTGCGCGTCAGGATCGCGTCGAGGACGTAGAAGTTCGTCGGGTGCTCGAGGTCGATGAGGACCGAGAGCCGGCCCACGGTCGGGAGCCAGCCGAGCTCGACCGCGAAGATGAACTTCAGCAGGATCGCGAGAAAGAAGATCGGGATCGATATCCCGAGCAGGGACGCGATCAGGCTGCCGTGGTCTAACCAGGTGTCGTGTTTCTTTGCGGCGAAGAACCCGAGCGGGACGCCGACGAAGGTCGAGAAGAGCATCGCGGCGACGGCGAGCTCGACCGTCGCGGGAAACCGCAGCTTCAGCTCCTCGAGGACGGGCTGGCGCGACGTGATCGAGTCGCCGAAGTCGAAGCTGGCGGTCTTCTTCAGGAAGTGCCAGTACTGGACGTAGACGGGCTGGTCGAGGCCGTACTGGCGCTCGATCGCCGCCACCGCCTCCGGGGTCGCCCGCTCACCGAGGAGCGCCTCGGCGGGGCCGCCGGGCAGCGCCCGGATCCAGAAGAAGACGAGCAGCGACAGCCCGAGCAGGATCGGGACGAGCAGGAGCAGCCGACGGACGATGAACCGCAACAATTCAGGTTCTCGTCCGTCGGCGTTCCTGCTTCAGCTCGTTCCTACTCCTACTGCTGGATGGTCACCGGAGCGAACGACTCGAGCGAGACGGGGCTCGGCTCGTAGCCGCTCACGTTCGCCGCGAAGGCGAGCGCCGGCTTCGTGTGGACGTAGGGGACGCCCGGAAGGAACTCCATGATCTTCCGGTTCGCCTCCTGGTAGGCCTGCTCGCGGGCCTCGAGGTCGGTCTCGGTCTCCGCATCCGCAAGCGACGTGTGGATGTCCTGGTTCGTGAAGCCCCAGGCCTTCTGCGGGTTCTGGAAGAACGTGCCGACGAAGTTGTCCGGGTCACCGTAGTCGCCCGTCCAGCCCAGGAGGTAGACCTGGGCGTTGCCCTCGTCGACGTTGCCGAGGTAGTCCGGGCTCCACGGCGCCGTCTTCGGCGTCACCTTGAACCCGGACTGCTCCAGGCTCTGGCGGAACGCCTCGAAGTTGCGCTTCGGATCCGGCATGTACGGCCGGGAGACGTCGCTCGGGTACCAGAACTCGATCGGCACCGGCAGCGTCAGCCCCGCCTCCTGGAGGAGCTGCTTCGACTTCTCCGGGTCGAACTCGTACTCGGTCACGTCGTCGGCGTAGCCGGTGACCTCCGGCGGCATGAACTCCTTCGCCACCTCACCGCGGCCGCCGTAGAAGTTGTCCACGACCTCCTGGCGGTTCAGGCCGTGGGCGATCGCCTGACGGACCTTCGGGTTGTCGAGCGGCTTCTTCGCCTGGTTGAACCCGACGTAGCCGACGTTGAACGCCGGGCGGTCGAGGACCTGCAGGTTGTCGTCACCCTCGATCGCCTCGATGTCCTGCGGCTCCACGAGGTCGTAGCCCTGGATCTCGCCGGTCTGGAGCGCCTGGAGACGCGCCGCGTTGTCCGGGATCGGGCGGAAGATGACCTTGTCGAGCTTGGCCTTGTCGCCCCAGTAGTCGTCGTTGCGGGCGATCGTGAGGCGGTCGCCGCGGGTCCACGACTCGAACTTGAACGGCCCTGTGCCGATCGGGTGCTCGGTGCCGAACGACCCGGTCGGGCGGAACACGCCCTCGTCGTCGACGGTGCCCTCGTTGGCGCCGAACTCCTCGAGCGCCTTCGGGCTCGCCATCGCGAACGCCGTCAGCGAGAGGGCTCCGAGAATCGCCGAGGACGGCTTCGTCAGCTTGAGCTCGACCGTGCCCTCGTCGACGGCGGTGCAGCTCTCGTAGTAGCTGTCCGCGGGTGCGCCGCTCTCGGGATCGGTCTTGGCGAAGCCGCCGAAGACGGTCTGCCAGTAGTACGAGGCGCTCGGGTTCTGGAACGAGCCCTCGAAGTTGAACCAGCGGTCGAAGTTGACGCAGGCAGCCTCGGCGTTGAAGGGCTCGCCGTCGTGGAACGTGACGCCCTCCTGCAGCTCGAAGGTGTACGTCAGCCCGTCGTCGCTGATCTCCCAGCTCTTGGCAAGGCCGGGCTCGAGCTCGGTCGTGCCGGGCTTGAGCGAGACGAGCGTCTCGAAGATCTGGTCGATGACGCGCAGCGACTCGCCATCCGACACGAGCGCTCCGTCGAGCACGACGGGATCGGATGCGGTGCCGAAGACGAGCGTGCCACCGCTGGCACCCTCCTCGGACGTGCCGGTCGCGGCGCCGGAGCCCTCCTCGTCATCGTCACCACCGCACCCGGCTGCAGCGAGCGCGAGCGCGAGCATGGCTATGAGTAGAAGGACGCGGTACGGCGTTACCCTCACGTGGGTCTCCTTTCGAACGGCGGCGTGGGGAACGTGCGCAGGGGGGCAAGTATCGAGGACCGGTGCGCGGGCGGCAAGCGGGAGGTGTCCCCGTAACGCGGAATGAACACGAAGGGCGGCACCTGGCCGCCCTTCGTGGAACCGGTTTCGCGGCGCGCTACGCGGCCGAGAGCGAGATCATGTCGCGCAGCGCGGCGAGCCTGGCGAGCGCCTGGCCCTCGAGCTGACGGACCCGCTCGCGGGTCAGATCGAGCTCGTTGCCGATCGCCTCGAGCGTCCACGGCTCGCCGTCGAACCCGAAGCGGAGCTCGAGGATCCGCCGCTCACGCTCGGGGAGCGCGTCGAGCGCCTTGCGGACGCCCTGCCGGCGGAGCGACTCCTCGGCCTCGTCGAACGGGTCGGCTGCCTCGCGGTCGGCGAAGAGGTCGCCGAGCTCGCCCTCGTCGTCCGCGCCGACCGTCTGGTTCAGCGAGACCGACGCGTGGGCGGCGCCCATCGCCTCCTCGACGTGCTGGATCGGCAGGCCGGTGGCCTCCGCGAGCTCCTGCTTCGTCGCCTCGCGGCCGAGCTCGACCTCGAGGCGCCGCGCCGCCCGCGACAGCTTCTGCTGGCGCTCGACGACGTGGACGGGAACGCGGATCGTCCGCGCGTGGTTCGCGACGGCGCGCTGCACGGACTGGCGGATCCACCACGTGGCGTACGTGGAGAACTTGAAGCCGCGGCGCCAGTCGAACTTCTCGACCGCGCGGTTCAGGCCGAGCGTGCCCTCCTGGATCAGGTCGAGGAACGGCACGCCGAGGCCGCGGTAGCCCTTCGCGATCGAGACGACGAGCCGGAGGTTCGACTCGATCATCCGCCGCTTGGCACGCTCGTCGCCGCGCTCGATCGCCTTCGCGAGCACGACTTCCTCGTGCGGCGGTGAGGAGCTTGTGGCGCCCGACGTCGGCCAGGAACAGCTGCAGGCTGTCGCCCGCGCCGCTCGGCCCGGCGCTCGGCTCGAGGTTGAGCACCTCGGCCGGCTTCTCCTCCTCGTCCTTGGGGGCGACGGCTTCGCCCGCCTTGACCTCGCGGAACTCGAGCCCGAGCCGCTCCAGCTCGTGCTTCAGCTCCTCGAGCTCGACATCGGACAGCTCGTGCTCGAGCGCGACGGCCTCGAGCACGGTCGCCTCCACGAACCCCCGCTCCTCGGAAGCCTCCACGAGGGCTCGGACGTGCTCCGTTTCCAACAGCTCCTGCAACTGGTTCTGCGTCAAGAAGCCCTACGTCCTTTCAGTGCTACGTCGGCGGGAAACAAACTTTCGCACTCTAGGCAGATGGAACCGGTGTTGCCAGGGGGAACCGTCACACCGTGGGCGGACGGCGTCGTACCAAGGCGAACGAGCGTCCGCCGTGGGTTATTCCGCGGCGGCAGCCTGTGCGGCCTGCGCGCGTGATGCCGGAAACTCGAACTCGACCTTGCCCTCGGGCGTTAGGACGAGACGCGCCCGGAAAGGTTTGCCCGCGCGCGAGCGGAAGCCCGACAGCACCTCCCGCGTCTTGCCCTCCTCGATCAGCTGGCGCGCGAGCTCGGGCGTGAGCGTGCGGCCCGCGACGCGCTTCCAGATGACGAAGCCGCAGCCCGTCTCCTCGCGGCTCTTCCAGCTCGTGCAGCCGAACGCGCGGGAGTTCTCGCGGATGATCTCGCCGGTCTGCTGGCCGCAGCGCGGGCACAGCCCGAGCTCGGCGCGCTCGGGGCGCAACTTCTCCTTGTCGAGCGCGGCGATCTCCTCCACGGTCTGCTTCGCGAAGGCGGCGATGTCGGAGATGAACGCGCTCCGGTCGCCGCGGCCGTGCTCGATGTCGGTGAGCCGCTTCTCCCAGTCGCCGGTCAGCTCGGGCGAGGTGAGCTTGTTCTCCTCGAGCATCGTGATCACCTGGAGCCCCTTCGGGGTGGCGATCAGCTCGCGCCCGACGCGCTCGACGTACTCGCGGCGCAGCAGCGTCTCGATGATCTCGGCGCGCGTGGCCGGGGTGCCGAGGCCCGACTCCTTCATCGCCTCGCGGAGCTCGTCGTCGTCGATCAGCCGGCCGGCGGTCTCCATCGCGGAGAGGAGCGTCGCCTCGGAGTAGCGCGGCGGCGGCTTCGTCTCCTTCGCCTCCGTCTCGGCCGTGACGCAGCGCACGGTGTCGCCCTGCTCGACCTTCGGCAGCTCGACGCCCTCGCCCTCGCCTTCCTCGTCCTGCTTCGCGGCCTCGGGCTCGTCGCGCTCGTAGACGGCACGCCAGCCGGCCTCGAGCGTGACCTTCCCGCGCGTGCGGAAGCGCTCGCCCTCGACCTCGGTGACGATCGTCGTGCGCTCGTAGCGGGCGGGCGGGTGGAAGATGGCGAGGAACCGGCGCGCGATCAGGTCGAAGATGCGGCGCTCGTCCGGCGTGAACGCGTCGACGTGGTGGTCGATCTCCGTCGGGATGATCGCGTGGTGATCCGTCGACCTTGGCGTCGTTGACGACGCGCCCGAGCGGGAGGCGCTCGAGCCGCATCACGTACTGCGCGCCCTGCGCGTACTCGCGGATCGGCTTCAGCGAGGCGGCGACCGTCTTCAGCTGCGGGACGAGGTCGCCGGAGAGGTAGCGGGAGCTCGTGCGCGGGTAGGTGATCGCCTTCTTGCTCTCGTAGAGCGACTGCGCGGCCTGGAGCGTGCGACGCGCGGAGAAGCCGAAGCGGCGGTTGGCGTCGCGCTGGAGCGAGGTCAGGTCGTAGAGGAGCGGCGCGCTCTCGTTCTGCTGCTTGCGCTCGACCGAGGCGACGGTGCCGTCCTTCCCCTTGACCTTCTCGGCGATCGTGGTCGCCTGCTCGCCGTCCCACACGCGCGTCTCGTCCTCGTGGAACCAGAGGCCGGCGTAGCGCGGGTCGAAGCTCGCGTGGACGAGCCAGTACGGCTTCGGGACGAAGGCCTGGATCTCGCGCTCGCGCTTCACGATCAGGGCGAGCGTCGGCGTCTGCACCCGGCCGAGCGAGACGACGCCGCCGACCCAGGCGCGGCCGCGGATCGTCGCTGCGCGCGTCGCGTTCATGCCGACGAGCCAGTCGGCCTCGGAGCGGGAGCGGGCGGCCGCCTCGAGCGGCGCCATCTGCGTCCCGGGGCGCAGCTTCTCGAAGCCCTCGCGGATCGCCTGCTTCGTCATCGACGAGATCCACAGCCGTTCGACGGGCTTGGGCGCGTCGTCGCTCGTGGGCGACGTGCCGAAGACCGCCTCGTAGACGTACGCGAAGATGAGCTCGCCCTCGCGCCCGGCGTCGCACGCGTTCACGACGTGGTCGATGTCGTCCCGCTTGAGCAACTTCTCGATCAGGCGCAGCTGCTTCTTCGCGTTCGCGTCGCGCGGCTGCAGCGTGAACGTCTCCGGAACGATCGGGAGGTCGGCCATGCGCCACTTCTTGAAGCGCTCGTCGTACGCCTCGGGCTCGACGAGCTCGACGAGGTGGCCGACGGCCCACGTGATCACGTACTCGTCGCCCTCGAGGAAGACGGTCTCGATCTTGCGGCCGCGCGCGGGCTTCTCCTCCGCCTCGGGGGCCGCGGTGTCGCCGTCGCCCTCGGCGGCCTTCTTCGTGCTCCGCTTCGTGAGCTCCTCGAGCTTGCGGCGCGTGAAGGTGCCCGGCAGCGCCTCGGCGAGGTCGCGGCCGACGGAGGGCTTCTCGGCGATGATCAGCGTCTTGGCCATGGACAGACGGTAGCGAAGCCGATGTTCGGCCACGCGGCGCCGTTCCCTCTCGTAGGCTGCCGACCCGTGGCCGCACCGCGCCCGTCGCCGGTCTACTTCCTCGTCGCCCTCCTGAGCTGGCCGATCGTGCGCCTCCTGTTCCGGCTGCGCTGGCGCGGCCTCGAGCACGTGCCGCGCGAGGGCGGCGCCGTGCTGGCCGCGAACCACAACTCGAACTTCGACCCGTGGCCGCTCGGGCTGCCGCTCTTCCCGCGGCGCTTCCTCCGCTTCATGGGCAAGTCGGAGCTGTTCTGGTTCCCGCTCGGCGTGTTCATCCGCGCGGGCGGGGCCTTCAAGGTGCGCCGCGGCGAGGCCGACACGGAGGCGATCGACACGGCCGTGTCCCTCGTGCGGGACGGCCACCTCGTGGTGATGTTCCCGGAGGGCACGCGGCGGATGAAGGGCCTCCGCAAGAAGCACGATGCGCGGTGGCACACGGGCGCGGCCCGGATCGCGCTCGAGGCCGGGGTGCCGCTCGTGCCCGCGGCGATCGCCGGCACGGACCGGATCGCACGGCTCGCGCCGCTGCGCGTCGTCTACGGGACGCCGATCGCACTCGACGATCTGCGCGACCGGGCCGCGAAGGACGCCGCGGCCGAGGCGACCGACCGGCTGCGCGCCGAGATCGAGCGCCTGGAGGCGACGCTCTGAGCGCGCCTCCGCTGCTCGTCGTCGACGGCGACTCGCTCGCGCACCGGGCCTTCCACGCACTGCCCTCGTCCATCCGCGACGGCGCCGGGCGGCCCGCGAACATGATCGTCGGCTTCGGGAACATGCTCGTGACCGTGTGGGAGTCGATGCAGCCGCGCGCGACGGTCGTCGGCTTCGACACGCTCACCGTGCCGACCTACCGCCACGAGGCGTTCGCGGCCTATCAGTCGGGCCGCGAGTTCCCGCCGGAGCTGACGGAGCAGCTCGACCGCCTGCCGGACCTCGTCGGCGCGATGGGCTTCGCCTGGGGGAAGGCGCCGGGCTACGAGGCCGACGACTTCCTCGGCGCGGCAGTGGCCTCGGAGGAGGCCGCGGGCGGGGAGGCGATCGTGCTCACGTCCGACCGGGACATGTTCCAGCTGGTCAGCGAGCGGACGACCGTCCTCCAGCCGACGAAGGGCGTGTCGGAGATGACGCGCGTCGGCCCGGCCGAGGTGCGCGAGCGCTACGACGTCGAGCCCGAGCAGGTGCCGGACTTCATCGCGCTCCGCGGCGACCCGTCCGACCGGCTCCCGGGCGCGCGCGGCGTCGGCCCGAAGAAGGCGGCCGACGTGCTCCGCCAGTACGGCACGCTCGAGGCGGCCCTCGAGGCGGGCCGGTTCGCGTCCGAGGCGGAGGACTTGCGGCTCTTCCGGCGAATCGCGACCGTGGACGCCTCCGCCCCGCTTCCTCCCCTCACAGACCAGACCCCCACGTGGTCGGAGGCGTCCTCTCTCCTGCGGGACTGGGGCATCGGTCGCCTCGCCGACAGGCTCGCCGCGCTCGCGTAGTGGAGGCACTGAGCCACGGCGCGTTCGCGCGCCTGCATCCGACGTGGCACCACCCCGAGCGTCCGGAGCGGATGACCGTGCTCCTCGACGCGCTCCCGGGCTGGAAGGAGTCGACGCGGGTCGCCACGGCCGCGGAGCTCGAGCGCTGCCATACCCCGGAGCACGTCGCCGCGATCCGCGCGATCACGCAGCCGACGTGGGTCGACTCCGACACGATCTGCTCGCGGACGAGCTGGGAGGCAGCCGTGCTCGCGGCGGGGGCGGCGATCGAGGCCGCCGAGACCGGCGCGTTCGCGCTCGTCCGGCCCCCGGGCCACCACGCGCTGCGGGACCGGCCGATGGGCTTCTGCCTGTTCGACAACGTCGTCGTCGCGGCGCGGCACATGCAGGCGGCGCTCGGGCTCGAGCGGATCGCGATCGTCGACTGGGACGTCCACCACGGGAACGGGACGCAAGCGCTCGTCGGCGACGACCCGAGCGTCCTCTTCGTCTCGCTGCACCAGTGGCCCTTCTACCCCGGCAGCGGCGGCCCCGACGAACAGGGCGAGACGCTGCTCAACGTGCCGCTGTCGGCCGGCGCGGGCGACCGGGAGTACCTGCAGGCGTTCACGGAGCTGATCGAGCCCCGGGTGGCGGCCTTCGAGCCCGAGCTGCTGCTCGTCTCGGCCGGCTTCGACGCGCACGTCGAGGACCCGCTCGCGGACATGGCCGTCAGCGAGCGCGGGTTCCGCGAGATGGCGCGCCGCTGCGCAGCGATGGCCCCGCGCGTCGCGGCCGTGCTCGAAGGGGGCTACAACGTCTCGACGCTGCCGGGCCTCGTGGCGGCCGCGCTCGACGGGTTCTCGGAGTGAGGAGAGACCGGCCCGCCAGGCCGGTCTCCCGATCCGTCTGCCACCGCGCTGGGGGAGCATCGGCCGGCCCCTGCTCGTCCTCATCGCCCACGGTGGGTGATCGTCGTCCCTCGAACGAGGGACGACGGGTTCAGGCCCGGGCGGCGGAGAGCGCCTGCAGGGCCTCGCCGCGCGAAGAGGCGCCGAGCTTGCGCAGGAGCGACTTCACGTGCGAGCGAACAGTGTGCTCGGAGATGTAGAGCCGCTTCGCGATCGCGTCGGTGCCGAGGTGCTCGTCGAGCAGGAGCAGCACCTCCACCTCGCGCGCCGAGAGCGTGCGCGCGATCTCGGGCGGAACGCCGTGCCGGCGCCCGCCGCCGCGCACCTGCTCCATGAGGCGCCGCGCGACTGCGCCGGAGAGCGCCGCCTCGCCCTGCGCCACGCCGCGGAGGAACTCGACGATCCGTTCCGGCGGCTCGCTCTTCAGGAGGTAGCCGGCCGCGCCGCCCATGATCGCGCCGAGGAGGTTCTCCTCCGTCCCCGAGGCGGTGAGGACGACGACCTCGCAGCCGGGGGCGGCGGCGCGCAGGCGAGGCAGAGCCGTCAGCCCGTCGAGCCCGGGCATGGAGAGGTCGAGGAGCACGAGGTCGGGCGTGAGCCGACGCGCCGCCTCGATCGCCTCGGCGCCGTCGGAGGCCTGGCCCACGACCGCGAAGTCGTCCTGCTCGAGCAGCGCGGCGAGCGCCTCCCGCGTCAGCGGGTGATCGTCGACGACGAGAACGCGCGGCCCGGGCTCCACGCAAGCCTCATCGGCAGCGGGACGCATGCCGATGAGGGGTTCGTGCAGGCCGGCGACCGCGACGACGCCTACCAGTCCCTCCTCTGGAGCCTCGTGCTCCTCTTCGGGCTGCTCGGCGCCTCCCTCGCGCTCTTCGCCTCGAACCCCCGGCTCCGGACCGTCTACGAGCTCCCGGAGCTGCGGCTCGTGCTGCTCTCCGCGATCGTGTGCGCCGCCTCGCTCGTCGCGATCCTGGCCGGCGTCCGCTTCGCCGTCGAGGGGCGTCGGCAGGACCTCCTCCTGAGCTGCGGCTTCGTGGCCGCAGCCGCGTCCACGCTGCTCTTCGGGATCGTCCCGACGTTCGGCGGCGGGATGGTCGGAACGCGCGACGCCTGGGCCGAGATGCTCGGCCGGCTCCTCGGAGCGGCGCTCATCTGCGCGGCCGCGTACGCGCGCGGTCGCGTCGCGCTCCGCGACAAGGTGCTGTGGCGCTCGGTGGCTGCGACGGCGCTCGCGCTCGTCGTGCTCTGGGGCGTGCTCCACACGTTCCAGGACGACCTCGTCGCGCTCGCCGCGGCGCAGGGGGAACGACCGCCGGCCGCCGCCGTCTGCACGCTCGCGCTGCTCGCCCTCTGCAACCTCGTCGCGGTCGTGGGCTTCGTCTGGCGCTACCGGGCCGAGGGCCAGGATCTCGACCTCTGGCTCGCGATCGGGATGAGCGTGCTCCTGTTCGCGGGGCTCCACCGCGTGTTCACGCCGCTCGTGACGAGCGAGCAGGTCTCGCAGAGCGAGTTCCTGCGCGTGCTCGCGTACGGCATCCTGCTCGTCGGCGTCTGGCGGGCGATCCGCTCGGCGGAGTTCGGGCGCGCCGTCGCCGAGGAGCGGGCGCGTGTCGCCCGCGAGATCCACGACGGCCTCGCGCAGTACCTGTTCGCCGTCTCCACGAGCGCGTCGATGCTCGAGAACGGGGCCGACCCGGCGAAGACGCTGCCGCGGCTGAAGGAGGCCGCGGCGCAGGCGCAGCAGGAGGCGCGGTTCGCCGTGCTGGCGCTCTCGTCCGCGAGCGGGACCGCGCCCTTCGACGCGGCGCTCCGGCGCTACGTCGAGTTCCTCACGGCGGACGGAGAGCTCGACGTCGAGCTCGACGTCGACGAGGCGATCCGCCTCGCCCCCGACGAGCAGATCGAGGTCTTCCGCATCGTCCAGGAAGGGCTCGCCAACGTCCGCAAGCACGCGGCGGCCCGCCGCGCCGAGGTGCGGATCGGCCAGCGCGGCGGACGGCGGTACGTCGCGGTCCGCGACGACGGCGCCGGCTTCGACGGGCTCGAGCGGGCGGCGGGCCAGGGGCTGAAGAACATCCGGTCGCGGGCGACGGCGATCGGCGGCGCACTCGCGCTGCGCTCGCGGCCCGGCCACGGGACGCTGCTCGTCGTGACGCTGCGGGGTTAGGAGCAGCGGCTCTACGATCGGCCCGGCGATGCCGATCGGGTACCTCGTCACGACGACCCTCGTCGCGTGGTGCACCGCGTTCGCGCTGTGGCCGACAACGCCCCGGCGGTCGAGTCCCTCGAGCTCCGCCTACTGGTTCGGCTTCCTCGTCAACGAGCTGCCGTTCGTCGCGTTCGCGTGGCTCGCGGCGTCGACGGCCCTCGCGCTCGTCCAGGGCGACCTCATCACCCCCGTCGGGCTCGTCGGCCTTGCCGTAGCGGTCCTCGCAAGCGTCGGGCTCGGCCTCGTCGCCCGACGCGCGCTGTCGGCCCGGGGCGCGCTGACGCGGGCGCTGGACGACGTGCTCGGCATCGACCCGGCACCACGTCGCAGGCCCTCGGCGCGGAGCGTCCTCTGGCCGTTCGTCGTGCGCCCACGCGACGTCGAGCGCATCGCGGACGTCGCGTACGGCGACGCGGCAGCGCACCGCCTCGACGTCTACCGCCACCGCTCGCGCCCGACCGGTGGGCCGGTGTTGATCCAGCTCCACGGCGGGTCGTTCCGCCGCGGCAAGAAGAGCCGGGAGACGCGTCCGCTCCTCTTCCGACTCGCGCGCCGCGGCTGGGTCTGCGTCAGCGCGAACTACCGCCTGCGGCCCGCGGCGCGGTTCCCCGACCAGCACGTGGACGTGAAGCGCGTGATCGCGTGGGCGCGCGACCACGCGGCCGAGTACGGCGGCGACCCGGCCCGCGTCCTCGTCGCCGGCGGCTCCGCGGGCGGCAACCTCGCCGTCTTCGCCGCGCTCACGCCGAACGACCCCGCCTACCAGCCGGGGTTCGAGCACGTGGACACGAAGGTGCTCGCGGCGATCTCCCTCTACGGCTATTACGGCCCGAGCGACTCGCGCGAGCCGTCGTCGGCGCCGGTCGCGCACCTGCGGAGCGACGCACCGCCGTGCTTCATCGTCCACGGCGACCGCGACACGATCGTGATCGTCGAGGACGCGCGAGCGTTCGTCGCGCGCCTGCGGTCGGCCTCCGAGGGACCGGTCGTGTACGGCGAGCTGCCCGACGCGCAGCACACGTTCGACCTCTTCCACTCGATCCGCTGCGAGGCGGTCGTCGACGCCGTGGAGGCGTTTGCGGAGTGGGCGGCGTCGCGGCGGCCGGGTTAGAGGGTCAAGCGGATCTTGCAGGCGCCGCGGTGGCGCGCCCGGCACACGCGGCAGTACGGCGCCCTCCAGGTCAGGCGCTTCTTCGCGAGGGCGAGGCAGACCATGGCGGAGGCGGCCGCAAAGATGGATCCGAGCAGAGCGACTGCGAGCTGGGGGTCGGCCTCGGTCACGGTGTCGCCATGATCATGGACCTCTGAGCGGGCACTCTGCAATGCCTCCGTCCGGTTTCTCTCCTGTACCCGTTCATACGCGTTCCGACGCCTGTCGGTTGACGACGCGCTTCGCCACCTCGAGCACCGGCACGATCGTCAGCCCGGCGGCGACCGCGAGCGCCCACTCCGCGCCGGACAGACCGGTCGTGCCGAAGGCGTCCTGCAGGAACGGCACGTTCACGACGAGCACGAGCAGGACGACCTCCCAGGCGATGGCGAGGTTGAGCCACCGGTTCGCGAACGGGTGCCGCACGATCGAGTGGCGGTCGGAGCGGTAGCTGAACGCCTTGCAGAACTCGATCAGGACGAGCGTCGCGAAGACCAGCGTCATCGCCTCCGCCGTCGACCGGTCGGTCGTGAGCGCCCAGGAGAAGAGCGTGAGCGTCACGAGCCGCCGACCAGGCGCCGCCGGTGAGGATCAGGGCCACGACCGGCCGCGTGAAGATGCCCTCGCCCCTCCGCCGCGGCGGACGGCGCATCAGGCCTTCCTCCGGCGGGTCGACGGACAGCGCCAGCGCGGGCAGGCCGTCGGTCGCGAGATTGACGTAGAGAATCTGCACCGCGCTCAGCGGCAGCGGCTTCCCGAGCACCGCCGCGCCGACGAGCAGCCCGATCTCGCCGAGGTTCGCCGAGAGCAGGTACATGAGGTACTTCTTGATGTTCCCGAACACGCCGCGGCCCTCCTCGACCGCGGCCACGATCGACGTGAAGTTGTCGTCGGTCAGGGTCATCTCGGCCGCTTCCTTCGTCACGTCGGTGCCGGTGATCCCCATCGCGACGCCGATGTCGGCCCGCTTCAGCGCCGGCGCGTCGTTGACCCCGTCGCCGGTCATCGCGACCGAGTGGCCGTTGGCCTGGAGCGCCTCGACGACGCGCAGCTTGTGCGCGGGCGAGACGCGGGCGTAGACCTGGATCGACTCGACCTCGCCGGCGAGCGCGTCGTCGTCGAGCTCCTCGAGCTCGGCGCCGGTGATCGTGCGGCCGTCCGTGAGGATGCCGAGCTCACGCGCGATCGCCTGCGCGGTGAGCGGGTGGTCGCCGGTGATCATCACGGGCCGCACCCCGGCGGTCAGACACGTCTGCACCGCGTCGCGCACCTCGTCGCGGGGCGGGTCGATCATCCCGACGAGGCCGAGGAAGGTCAGGTCCCGCTCGGCGTCGTCGAGCGTCGCGTCGGTCCGCCGCGCGACCGCCGAGCACGCGGAGCGCGTCGCCCGCGAGCGTGCGGGCGGTCGCGAGCAGCGCCTCGCGCGTGTCGTCGCCGAGCGGCCGCTCGCCCGTCGTCCGTGAGCTGCCGCACGCACGCGTCGAGGACGACCTCCGGCGCACCCTTCACGTACGCGACGGTGCCGTCGCGGCCCTCGTGGAGGGTGGCCATCTGCTTGCTCTCGGACGTGAACGGGATCTCGCCGACGCGCGGCGCGACCGCCTCGAGCTCGGAGCGGCGCAGGCCCGCCTTCGCCGCGGCGACGACGAGCGCACCCTCGGTCGCGTCGCCGCGGATGCGCCAGCGGTCGTCGTCGCCGTCTCGCGCGAGCGTGGCGTCGGAAGCGAGCGTCGCCGCGCGCAGCGTCTCGAGCAGCGCCGGCGACGGATCGACCTCCTCGCCCTCCCGCAGGAAGACGCCGTCCGGCTCGTAGCCGGTGCCGGAGACCTCGTAGGCCCCGTCGGCGACGACGACCGTGCGCGCCGTCATCTCGTCCTTCGTCAGCGTCCCGGTCTTGTCGCTCGCGATCACGGTCACGCTGCCGAGCGTCTCGATCGCGGGCAGGCGGCGGACGAGGACGTTGCGCCGGATCATCCGCTGCGCCGCGAGCGTCAGCGAGATCGTGATCACGGCCGGCAGAGCCTCCGGCACGACGGCGACGGCGAGCGCGACGCCGAAGAGCAGCATGTCGAGGAACGGCTCGCCGCGGAGGAGGCCCGAGGCCGACGACCACGGCGACGAGGACGAGTGCCGCCCGCGCGAGGAGCACAGCGACGCGGTCGAGGCTCCGTTGGAGCGGCGTCTTCCCGCGCTCGATCGTCTGCAGCATCCCGGCGATGCCGCCGAGCTCGGTCTCCATCCCGGTGGCGACGACGAGCGCGCGACCGCGGCCGCTCGCGACGACGGTCCCGCCGAAGATCACGTTGTGGCGGTCCCCGAGCGGTAGCCCTGGGTCGGGGAGCGGCTCGACGGTCTTCGCCACCGCGACCGACTCGCCGGTGAGCGCCGACTCCTCCACCTGGAGCGCCGCGGCCTCGACCACGCGCGCGTCGGCCGAGGCGCGGTCCCCGGCCTCGACGAGCACGAGGTCGCCCGGGACGAGCTCGCGCGCCTGGACGTCGACGACGTCGCCGCCGCGGACGACCGTCGCCGTCGGGGCCGCCAGCTCGCGCAGAGCGTCGATCGCCCGCTCGGCCCGGTACTCCTGGACGAAGCCGAGCAGCGCCGCGAAGAGGACGATCACGCCGATCACGATCGTCTCGGTCGTGTGCCCGAGCACCGCCGAGAGGGCGACGGCGGCGAGCAGGATCAGGACGAGGACGTTGCGGAACTGGGCGAGCAGCAGCTGCCAGGCCGGCGTCCCGCCCTCCGACTCGATCTCGTTCGCCCCGTGCGCGGCGAGGCGGCGAGCTGCCTCGTCGGGCGCGAGGCCGTCTGCGAGCGACGTCGAGAGCGTGGCGGCGACGCGCTCGACCGGCTGGGTGTGCCACGCAGGCCCCGCGGCGGGCGCGTGAACCGCCCGCTCAGCCAGCACGTGACGCATCGTCGGCCCCCGTCGGGACGACGAGGACGCTGCAGCGGGTCGCATAGACGATTCGCTCGGCGTCGTGGCCCTTGCCCGCGACGACGAGCGACGACTCGTCCGCTGCGTGCGCAACGGCCTCGACGAGCTCGCCCGGTGCGAGCACGGCGTCCTCGCGCTCGGCCCGCAGAACCTCGCGCCCGGGATGTGCCCCGAGCGCGACGACCGGCACGATCGCGCAGCCGAGTCGGATCGCGAGCGACCGGGCAACCTGCTCGGCCGCCTGCGACGCGTCGGAGCCGTCGATGCCGACGACCACCCGGCTCGGCTTCGACGGGCCCCAGCCGGGCCGCGCGACGAGCAGGGTGCACGACGCCTTGTGCAGGAGATCGACCTCGTGCCCGCCGAAGACGGCGGCGGAGAGACGGCGGTGCGGGCGCGCGCCGACGGCGATGAGCGTCGCGCTCGGCGCGCTCGCACTCGGCGCACAGCACGTCGACGAGGCGACCCGTCGTGAGCCGCCGCTCGTCGGGGTCGGCCAACTCGGATGCCTGCTCGAGCAGGTCCTCGGTCTCGTGCTCGACCCCGCCCGTCGCGAACGTGGCGGCGGATCCCGCCCAGGCCGCGAACGCGGTCTCCGCCACGGCGACGATCGCCAGATGGGCTCCGGCGGGCGCCAGCGCCCGTGCCTGGGCGGCGGCGACGACGCTCTCGGGCGTGTCGTCGACGCCGACGAGGACGCGGCCGAAGATCGGGTCGGATGCAGGGGGCGAGGACGCGGTGCCGGCGGTTGGTGCGCGCTCCATGAGACACCTCCGAAGGAGTCAGATGACCATCCCTCGTAGGTCTCTCCCACCCGAGCGGGCCGCTCCACCGGGCCGTGAGGCCGGGAGATGACGACGGAGCGCGCGGGGATACTCCCCTACGTCCTCGACCCTAGCAGCGGCCCTGCGCGGGCGCCACGGTGTCGGGCCGCCGTCACGGGCGACCCGACCTCCGTCGCACCGCCGTCAGCCGAGCGAGACGGCGACCTGCTCGAGGTTGTCGAGCGCGTCCTGCAGCCCGGCCTCCATCCCCGAGTCGATGATCGCGTCCCGGGTCTCCTTGCTCGGCGCCTGGACGAGGAGAGCGAGCATCGTCCGCCCGTCCGTCTCGGTGAACGTCGCCGTGTTCACCGTCGTCCCGTCCTCCTCGGACACGCCCTCCGGCAGGCCCTCGAAGGTCTCCGTCGAGACGACCCGCTCGTTCGGGACGATCTCGAGGTACTCGCCGTGGAACCCGACCTCCATGCCGCCGTCGGCGATCATCACGTACCGCCACTTGCCGCCGACGCGCAGGTCGATCTCGGCCACGGTCATCTCGCCGCGGTTCGCGTGCCACCAGCGCCTGACCAGCTCCGGCGTGGTGAACGCCTTGTAGACCAGGTGCTTCGGCGCGTCGAACTCCCGCGTGATCAGGATCTGATCGTCGGCGGGGAGCGTCACCTTCGCGCTGCCGCTACTCGTCACGGACATGTCCTTCCTCCTTCTTGAGCTCGTCCAGTACGGCGTCCAGCCGGTCGAACCGCTCCGACCACGAGCGCTCGTAGGCCTTCACCCAGTCGTGGATGGGCTTGAGCGCGTGGCCGTTGAGCCGGTAGAGCCGCTGCCGTCCCTCGTCACGCACGTCGACCGCCCCCACTTCACGGAGCACCCGCAGGTGCTTGGACACCTGAGGCTGGGCCATCCCGAGCTCGCGCACGAGGTCGTTCACGGGCCGCTCGCCGCCGACGAGGAGATCCAGGATCTGCCGCCGCCGGGGCTCTGCCACCGCGTTGAACGCGTCGGTCGTGGTCGCTGCTCGGGCCATGGGCGGAATGTTATATACCGATATAAGCATACGTCAAGCCGACCGAACCCACGGCGCGCTACCCGGCACGTGAAAAGGGACGGGACCTAGCCCGTGGGCCGACTGGTGACGCGCACGTAGACCTTGTCGCCCTCGCCGCACTCGTCGGCGAACTTCACCTGGCCGCTCACGCCGCCGCCGTCGAAGGAGATCTCGGCGTCGTGATCCTCGCGCTCGTCGAAGGTGATGTCGTAGTCGCTGTCCTCGAACGCGCCGTGCAGGTCGTTGTAGAGATCCTCGAGCTCGCCCTCGCCGTAGCCCTCGACGATCCGCGACGGGCCGGCCTCCTCGGACTTCACGTAGGTGATCTGGTCGATCGACGGGAAGTCGGCCGGGAGGCCCGTGTCGCCGCTCAGCGCGCTCATCTCGCAGATCGGGGCGAACGCCTCGCCGCGCTCCCCCCCTTCCTCCTCCTCGCTCTCGCTGTCGCCGCCGCCGCAGGCGGCCAGGGCGAGCGGGAGGAGCACGAGTGTCAGGAGCAGCAGCTTGCGCACGGCAGCGGATCCTAGATCAGTGATGCGCCCACGCAACCAGGCAACCGCCGAGCAGCAGGAGCGCGCCGCCCGCGACCAGGACCACGAGCCCCGCGTCGGTGCCGTCGCCCTCCTCCTCGACGACGGTCGGGGCGGCGGTCGCGGCGACCGTGCGGTACCGGTAGACGGCGCTCGCCTCGGCGTTCTCCGGCGTGAACCCCTCGCCCGCCGTCGGCGAGACGAACGTGTCGAACTGGTGCACGCGCGCGAGGCGCAGCAGGGCCGCCTGGGCGAGTTGCAGGAGCTCGGAGCCCGTCGCGTCCGCGGGGATGCGCTCGAGCTCGGGCAGGCGCCGCTCGGGTGTGACGACGAGCGTGAAGCCGCCGCCGGCGGGGATCGCGACCTCCGCCGTCGCGGGGGCCGGGCCGCCGAGCAGGAGGCGGAAGCGGCGGACGGCCCCGCCGTCGGCCCGCGCGCTCCCCCGGACGTCGAGCGGCGCCTCGACGGGGAGGCGTCGCCCGGAGGTCGGCCCGTCGACCACGACGCTCGGCTGGCCGACCCGGTCGCCGCGCACCGCCTGGCTCCTGATCCTCCCGAGCACCGGGAGCAGGACGCTGCGCCGCGCGGCCGCCGCGAAGGCGACACCCTGCACCCGCGTCGTGTTGCGCAGCACGAGCCGCCGCGACTCGCGCCGGACGACGAGGGGGAGCGCGCGCGCCGCCGCCCGCGGGTCCAGCTCGAGCTCCGCGGCCAGCACGCGCTCGCCCGGCGAGAAGCCCTGCCACAGCACGGCGCCCCGGCGCAGGCCCGGCTCGGCCCGCGACTCGGGCAGGGCGCGCACGTCGCGCACGGGAGCGGGCACCTGGAAGAAGTAGTCCCCGACGCCGGAGAGCGTCAGGCGCTGCCGGACGCGGACCCGCACAACGCGGCCGTCGGGCGCGAGATCGACGAGGACCTCCTGCTCGTTCGTCACCTGCACGCCGGGCGGCATCCGGGTCGGCAGGACAGCGACCGCGGCGCGGGCCGTCAGCGGCACGCGCGTGTCGAGCGGCGCGGTCGGCGACGGCAGCAGCGCGCCGGTGGGCCGCGCGGCGAGCGCCGCTCCGGGTGCGGCCAGCGCGGCGACGACGAGCGCGACGAGGGCGCGGCTCACCGCACCTGGTTGATCTCCGGCAGCGTCGACGAGAGCGGGTCGTCGTCGACGGGCGCGAAGGTCATGTCCTCGAAGCGCGCGAAGTAGACGTCGTCGTCGACGACGCCCTCGTGGTTGTGGAGGTTGAAGCCGCGCTCGTCGCCGTTCGCGCCCGAGACCGTGACCTCGTTCAGCGCGTCGAGCAGCGCCTCCCGGTCGTCCGTGCCGGCCTGCGTGAGCGCCGCCGCGAGCACGAGGACGAAGTCGTGCGAGTACATCGCGAGCTCGGGCGGCTGGACGACGTCCTCGCCGGCCGCGGTCTGCACGCCCACCTCGTCGACGCCGTAGCGGGCGACGAACCGCGCCTCGAACGCGTTCCAGGCGCCCGGGCCGAGCTCGGCCGTCATGCGTCCGGAGGCGAAGGTCAGCCCGTCGACCCAGCTCGGCCGGTCCGCGAGCTGCTGGCGGACGAGCGGATCCGCTCCGCTCGGCGGCGTGTAGACGGGCACGTCCCAGTCCCGGCTGCGGGCCGCCGTCAGCACGCTCGCGATCGTCGCCGGCCGTGCCCAGACGAGCAGCGCGGTGGCGCCCGCACGGCGCGCGCGGAGCACCTGCGGAGCGAGGTCGGTCGCGTCGGCCGGCAGGCGGATCTCCGCGGCGACGGCCTCGGGATTCGAGCCGAACGACTGGGCGAGCGCCTCGCGGCCCTCGTCGCCGTAGCCGCTGTCGTCCGTCAGGAGCGCCACGCGCAGGCCCTTCGGGATGAGGTATTCCGCGTAGCGGAAGGCGACACCCCGGTCGGTCGGCGCGACGCGGAACACGTTCGGCCGCTCCTCGACGTCGACGAGCCCCATCCCGCCCTGGTAGGTGATGGCCAGCGGGATGTCGGCGTCGCGCGCGACGAGCCAGGAGGCGTCGACGCCGGTTCCCTCGTCGACGACCGCGACTGCGCCGTCGGCGACGGCGGAGCGGACGTTGGCGATCGCCTTGCGCGGCGAGAGCGCGTTGTCGAGGCGCTTGATGCGGATCCGGACGCGGCCGTCCGGCGTGTCGAAGGAGCCGGCGACCGCCGCGCCCAACTCGGCGCCGCGGGCGATCGAGTCGCCGACGTACGGCGTCTTGGAGAACGGCGCGTTGACGACCACGGTGACCGTACGGGCCTCGCCCGAATCGGCCCCGCCGCCCCCACAGGCCGGGAGGAGCAGGAGGAGGAACGCGAATGCGGCGAGCGTGCGCAGGCGGGCGAATCTACCGAGGTTCGGCGGGACGTCGTCCGAAATACGCCTCGCGGACGGCCGGGTCCCGCGCCACGTCGTCCGGGGATCCGGCGGCGAGCCGGCGCCCGGCGTCGAGCACGACGACCTCCTGCGCGATCGCGCGGACGAGCCCGAGGTTGTGCTCGACCACGAGCACGGTGAGGCCCAGGGCGCGGAGCTCGCCGAGGATCCTCTCGAGCCGGTCGAGGTCCGCAGCGCCGGCGCCCGCCGACGGCTCGTCGAGCAGGAGCACCGTCGGCTCGGCCGCGAGCGCGGAGGCCACCATCAGCAGCCGCTGCTCCGCGGTCGTCAGCGTCTCGGCGCGCGCGTCGCGTCGCTCCTCGAGCCCCACCGCCCGCAGCGCGCCGAGCGCGCGGGCGCGGACGGCGTCGGCGTCCCGACGGGCCTTCGGCGTGGCGAGGAGCGCGCGCATCGCCCCGCCGTGACGTCCGCGCAGCGACGCGCCGACGACCGCGTTCTCGAGCGCCGTGAGCTCCGGGAAGACGCCGTTCGACTGCAGCGTGCGGACGAGGCCGCGGCGCGCGCGGCGGGCCGGCGGCTCCGCCGTCACGTCGACCCCGTCGAGCACGACGCGGCCGGCGTCCGCGCGGACGGTCCCGGCGAGCACGCGGAGCGCCGTCGTCTTCCCTGAGCCGTTCGGGCCGACGAGTGCGACGACACGGCCCGGCCCGAGCTCGAGGTCGAGCCCGTCGAGGGCGACGACGCCGCCGAAGCGCTTCGCCGAGCCGCGCGCCTCGAGCACCGCTCCCGTGACCTGCCGCGGCGGCGACGGAGGCGTGCCGGGACGCACGCGCGGCCGCAGCCGCGACGTCAGCACGGGCATGAGGCCGTCCGCGCCGGACGTGAGCACCGCGACGAGGAGCAGCGCGGCGAGGAGCGGCGCGAACCGTGTCGCCTCGTTGCCGCTGAGCCCGCCGACCGTCTCGGCCGCGAGCGACAGCGCGCCGAGGAGCAGGACGCCCACGACGGGCCCGAGCGCGCTCACCGCCCCGCCGACGAGCACGGCGACGAGCAGCAGGAACGAGAGCCGCGCCCCGTACGCGCTCGCGTCCGCGACCCCGGCGAGCTGGACGTCCAGCGCTCCGGCGAGGCCGCCGACGGCCGCCGCGCCCGCGAACGCCCGGAGCCGAAGCCGCCCGGCCTCGGTCCCGAGCGTGGCCGCGGCGGCGGGACGCTGAGCCGCGGCCCGGAGCGTCAGGCCGAACGTGCTCGTCGACAGCGCCCGGTGGCCGAGGGCGGCGAGCACGACCAGCGTGAGCGCGAGCTCGTAGTGCGTCGTCGGCGACCAGTCGGGCGGGACGGTCAGCCCTCGGGTACCGCCGGAGAGGCGGGGGAACGCGTCGGCGCCGAGCGCGAACAGCCAGGTGGCGATCCACGTGACCGCGGCGACGTAGACCGGGCGGAAGCGCACGATCGCCGCACCCACGGCGACCCCGGCGACGGTGGCGACGGCCGCTCCGGCCACGGCCGCCGCGGGCCCTGGCCAGCCGTCGGAGACGAGGTGCGCGGCCGCGATCGCCCCGACGCCGACGAACGCGCCCTGCGCGAGGGAGGGCAGGCCGCCGATACCGGCCGCGAACCCGAGCCCGATCGCCGCGAGCGCGAGGTAGCCGGTCGCGGCCAGGCCGTCAACGCGCGGTGCCCCGGGCAGGAACGGAACTGCTGCGGCCACGACCACGGCCAGCAGCGCGAGCCAGGCGCTCGGGCCCCAGGCCGCGCGCACGTCACGCCCGGCGTCGCGCAGCGCACCTGCCGTCGCCGCGAACGGGGTCACTCGACCTCCTCCAGGGCCTCGCGCGGCGGCCGGAGCGCCAGCGCCACGAGGACGAGCAGCAGCGGCAGGACCTGGCTGTACTCCGGCCCGAGCTCGATGTCGCCGACGTGCACGTTCGCGATCGCAGCCTCGAGGAGCCCGAGGCCCAGGCCGGCGGCGAACGCCCAGAGCGGCGGCCCGAACCGGACGAGCAGCGCGGCCGCCAGCCCCTTGACGCCGAGCAGCGTCCCGGTCTCCACCGAGACGGGCGCGCTCGGGGCCGCCGCGACCGCCGCGACCGCGGCGACGGCGCCCGCCAGCCCGAACGCGAGCGGGAGCAGGCGCGACACCGGCACCCCGACGACGAGCGCACCCACGCGGTCCTCCGCGATCGCGCGCAGGCCGCGGCCCGAGCGCGTGCGGTCGATCGCCAGCCCGACGAGGAGCGCGAGGCCGCACGCCACCGCCGCGACGTAGAGCGCCCGGACCTGCAGCGACGCTCCCCCGACGACGACGAAGCCACCCTCGCCGACGCGGCGGAACGGGATCGGGTCCGGGAAGACGTACGCCGAGCGCGGGAACACCGACTCGATCGCGGCGTGGATCGCGAAGGCCAGCGCGAGGTTCGCGCCGACCCACCCCAGCGTCGAGTGCCGCTCGAGGAACGGCTGGATCACGAGCAGGTAGCCGCCCGCACCGACCGCGACGCAGACGAGGACGCCGACCGCGAGCGCGAGCGCGTACCGCGCGCCCGAGACGTTCGTCTGCGTCACGGGCCCCGTGCCGGCGGCGACGAGCAGCGTCGTGAACACGCCGAGGCCGACGAGGTCGCCGAGCGCGAGGTAGACCGTCCCCGTCAGGCGGAAGACGAGCGTCTGCCCGATCGCGACGAGGCCGTAGACACCGCCGGCCGCGAGCCCGCTGACGACGACCTGCCACAGGAGCTCCACGGGCGGAGCCTAAGCAGCCGCGACGGTTCCCAACTTGATATCAGGCCCTCGATCGGTGAATATCACGGCCGCGTGGCAGGGGACGTGTATCGCTTCCTCCTGAGGATGCCGGCGCATCTGCGGGAGCAACTGAGACAGGCGGCTGCGCGGTCCGGCCGGAGTCTGAACGCCGAGCTGGTGCACCGGCTGGAGCAGAGCCTCGTCGACGAGCAGGCCGTCCCCCGGCACCGCCGTTTCCGCACAGCGCTTGATGCTTGGGAGAGGAGAGGCATGTCATCGAAGCGCACGAACAGCCGCCGCTGGCACGGGCGGGGGAGGCTCGTCCTCGGCGTCGTCGCCGTGGTCGGGCTGCTCTCGGCTGCGCTCGTGGCCGGCGCGCTGACACGCGACGACTCCGCGAACACCGCGGCGCCGCGCACGGCCCAGCTCGGGGAGCGCGAGCTGCCCGCCGCGATCACGAAGAAACTCGCCCGGGCGCAGCGGTTCGCGCCGGCCGAGCCGCGGTACGAGGCCGGGGAAGCCGGCACCGAGGAGTTGAGTGACGGCGCCGACGACTGGGCGAAGCACGCGCTCCCGGGCAACGACATCCCGCTCGCCGCGATCACGGGCAGCCGCAAGGACTGGGCCGGGGTCAAGGCGCGCGGCAACGGGGATCTCGGCGACCACGGCCGGTGGTCCAACCTCGGGCCGGACAACGCGGTGTATCCGCTCAACCCGTTCCGCAACCGGTACGTCTACGTCCCGAACGAGTACGTCGCCGCCGGGCGCACCGCGCATGCGGTGATCGACCCGAACTGCTCGACGACGAAGTGCCGCTACTGGATCGCGAACGCGGGCGGCGGCATCTGGCGGACCGAGAACGCCTTCGCCGCGCAGCCGGAGTGGGAGTTCCTCTCGCCCGGCTTCGGGCACAACAACACGGCCGCGCTCGAGCTCGACCCGAACGACAAGAACAGCAGGATGCTCTACGCCGGCACCGGCGAGCCGAACACCTGCCGCAGCGGCTGCATCGCCGGCGTCGGCATGTACAGCTCGAAGGACGGCGGCGACCACTGGAAGGGCCCGATCGGGGCCGAGTACTTCAGCGGCCGCGGCATCGGCGCGATCGAGGTCAAGCCGGGCGACTCGAAGACGATCTTCGTCGCGACGGGCGGCCACGGCTCGCGCGGGATCAGCAGCACGTGCTGCACCGGCGTCGACCGCGGCGCCACCATCGCGGGCGCCCCGCACTTCGGGCTGTGGCGCTCGACCGACGGTGGCGACACGTTCACGCTCGTGAACCAGGGCAACCCGACGAACTGCACCGACAGCACGCCGACCCAGGTGTTCCTCGGCCAGACCGCCTGCTCGCCGCGCGGCGCGCGGCGCGTCAAGGTCGACCCGACCGACCCGAACACCGTCTACGCGACCTTCTACGCGAAGGGCATCTGGCGCTCGAGCTCGAACGGCGACCCCGGCACGTGGACGCAGATCTTCGCGCCGCTCGCCCCGCCCATCGACCCCGCCACCGGAGCGGGCGTCGAGCGCTCGGAGTTCGACGTGGTCGCGCTCCCGAACGGCGACACCCGGATGTACGTCGGCGTCGGCGGCGGCGGCAGCCTCTCCGCCCGCGTGTACCGGAGCGACAGCGTGCGCACCGGCACGCCGACGTTCACGAACCTGACGAACACGTCGAGCCAGGCCTACTGCGACCCGCAATGCAGCTACGACAACTACGTCTACGTCCCGACGAAGGCCGACGGGACGGCGCACGACCCGTCGACCGTGTACGTGCTCGGGTCGAACGCATACGGCGAAGCGGGCATCGGCCGTTCGAACGGCCGGGCGATCCTCCTGTCGACCAACGCAGGCGCGTCGTTCACCGACATGACCTACGACGCGACGGACAACCTCCAGCCGCACGGGGCGCACCCCGACCAGCACTCGATCGTCACGAACCCGAGCGACTGGAAGCAGTTCCTGGAGACCGGCGACGGCGGGATCATCCGCTCGAACGGGAACTTCGTGGACGACTCGGGCGACTGCACCGCGGTGCACGGTCTCACGGGCGCGAACCTGGCGGTGTGTCAGGCGGTGACGAGCCGAATCCCGGAGCGCCTCGAGGGCATCAACAAGGGGCTCAACACGCTCCACTTCTACCAGATGACCTTCAACCCGAACCGGCCCGGCGAGCTGGCCGCCGGCGCGCAGGACAACGGCTCGTGGATGAGCGTTCCCGGGAGCAAGACGTGGGTCGAGACGTTCGTCGCGGACGGTGCCTACAACGGCTTCGACGCCGGCGACCCGGACTACTCGTCGCTCTCGTGGCAGGGCGGCTCGCTCGCGCATCCTCGACGAGCCGCGGAACCAGCAGGCTCCCTTCTGGATCGCCGACACGCTGCTCGTTACCGGGGCAGCACCGTTCCGCTACAACCGCGAGCTGTCCGCGTTCATCGTCTCGACCGTCTTCCACCCGAACGTGAGCAAGCTCATGTTCACGAACCGCGAGCACGTGTTCCGCTCGTTGAACGGCGGCGTCAACCCGGCGTTCCCGTACGCCAACGTGAAGGAGCACTGCAACCTCTGGACCGGCGACGGCGACATCGACGAGAACGGCACGTACGTGCCGGCGGTCGACGTCTGCGACGACTGGAAGGCGATGGGCGATCCCGGCCATCCCGGCCGGCTCACCTACGGCCCGGCGGCGGCCTGTCCGCCGGCGGGGCTTCCGAACAACGCGTGGACGGTGGCGTGCCCGGCGCCGTACCCGTGGGGCGACGACCGCTCCGGCGGGCACGTCTCCATCAACACGCCGTCGCCGTCGGACGCCAACGTCGTCTGGGCGGCGACCAGCGCGGGCCGCATCTTCGTGACCGCGAACGCCGGAGCCGCGAACCCGGCCACGATCATCTGGCGCAGGATCGACCAGACGTCGACGGTCGACCCGCCGCGGTACCCGACGGACATCTACGTCGACCCGTCGAACCCGAACCACGCGCTGATCACGTACAGCGGCTACAACCACGTGACGCCGGCCACGCCGGGCCACGTGTTCGACGTCGTGTTCGACCCGGCGACGGGGAACGCGACGTTCACCAGCCTGGACGGGACCGGCCCGAACGCACTCGGCGACCTGCCGGTCGGGACGATCGAGCGGGACGAGAGGAAGGGCGCGCTGTACATCGGCACCGACTTCGGCGTCGCCGTACGCGACAAGGGCAAGGGCTGGAAATCGGTGAAGCAGGGACCGCCGATCACAACCATCCCGAACCTGGTCATCGACCAGAAGCAACGCATCATGTACGTGACGACGCACGGCTTCGGCGCCTGGACGCTCGACCTGCCGTAGCCCGCGACGCCGCGTGAACTCGAGGGGCCGCCTGCGGGCGGCCCCTCGTCGTTTCGGTGTGTTAGCGGTCGGCGCCGCAGGGCCGCGGGACGCTGCGCAGCCCGGCCCGGCTGCCCTTGTCGCCCCTTGCGGCCACCAGGTACGTCGGGCAGTCACCGAGCGTCATCCCCCGGAAGCGGACGCCGATGCGGCCGCGGACGTCTGCGTCGTCGGCCCGCGCGCCGACGGCGCCCTCGGCCCGGACGGTCACCCGCACGTGCTCGCCGGCCCGGAAGTTGCTGCCGGCGACGGTGAACGGCTGCAGCGAGACGACTCGGAGCTGGGGCCTGGCCGTGGATCCACCTGCGGCGAGCCCGGCGGAGAGCCCCGTTGCGGCAGCGAGCGCCGCGGCGGTCGCGGTCAGCCTGCGCATCGACCCGAGGATAGCGCGGCGCGCGTGCGTTTCGCGACGATAGGAAACCCCCGCGTTTGCGGGGGTTTCCGTAGCAGGCCTGTAAGCCGGATTCTGTCGAGGGTGACCATCCATCTTGGCCATCGGTCTCCCGGTGGCTCGAGCGGCGTACCCGGCTCCTCGGCGGGCCGCGTCGGCGGAGCCTGTTTCGCCTTGCACCGGACGGGGTTTGGCGAGCCGCCGTGTCACCACGGTCGCTGGTGAGCTCTTACCTCACCGTTTCACCCTTACCGCCGGCGTCTCCGGAGATCCGCCGGAGGCGGTTTCCTTTCTGTGCCACTTTCCGTCGGCTTTCGCCGCCTGGGATTTCCCCAGCGTCCTGCCCTGCGGTGTCCGGACTTTCCTCGGGCCCTCGAGCCCGCGGTCACCCGGCCTGCGCACGGATTGTAGCCCCGCTGGGCGTGCGTGTTGTCGCCGGGTTACCGGCGGGTTAGCGTCCTGTCGGAGCATCGAGGGACGCTGCTCCACGATGAAGGGAGGATGCATGACGGTTCTGCGACTCCTCGCGACGGCCTCGCTCGCGGCACTGCTCGTCCCGGCCGCGGCCTCGTCCTCCGCCCAGGAGACACGGCCGTACAAGGCGACCTGCACGGCGATCCCGGAGGACCCGCTCTCGCCGCACGTGCGGGCGACCGGCTCCTGCCAGGCGACGCATTTCGGGCGCGACGTCCTGTTCGCCGAGCACAACGTCGTCCCGACCGGCCCGCCGGACGCGAGCGGGATGCTGCCGATCGCGGTCGTCGGCGGCCAGAGCCACGCACGTCGCGCCGAACGGCGACGAGGTCCGCTCCGCCTACGCCGGCACCGGGCGAGTCGACCTCGCGACGGGGCGGATCGAGTTCGAGCTCACAGGGCACTACACCGGCGGCACCGGTCGCTTTGCGAACGCGTCCGGAACGACCCGCATCCGAGGCGTCGTCGAGAACGGCGTCGCGCAGTACAGCGAGGAAGGCTCGATCAGCTACTGAGCGCACGATCGCGGGCCGGCGGGCGAGTGCCCGCCGGCCCCGCTCAGCCGGGCGTCCGGACGCCTTCACGCAGCAGCTCGACCGCGCGCTCGACGCGGCGCCGGCGCGTCTCGTCGCGCTTCGCCTCCGCGATCCATTCCGCGTACTCGCGGCGGTGCGTGTACGAGAGGCCGTCGAAGAACGCCCGCAGGTCCGGCTCGGGCTCGAGCGCCTCGGCCAGCTCGGGCGGGACCTCGACCTCGCGCGGCTCGGTGTCGAGCTCGACCTCCACCGGGACTCGCTCGCCGGCCTCGACGCCCGCGGCCTCGCGGTTCGCCCTGTTGACCCCGATGATCGCCCGGCCGCCGTAGACCGCCACCGTGGTCTGAAAGGTGAAGCCGCCGATCGTGACGCGCACCGGCGCCCGCGCCTTCCCGTACTCACGCTTCGGGTCGAACGGCAGCTCGATCACGACGCCGGGCGCGTTGTCTTCGACCACCGCGTCGAAGCGCCGGCTCACCCGGTGTCGCGTTGAAGCTCCCGCCGCACGGCCTGCTCCCGGAGCGTCGACCCACATTCGGGGCAGTGCAGGTGCGCGCCCTTCTTCATCACGAACTCGCCGCAGACGAGGCATTCCATCGACGCGCCGCGAAGGAGCGCGAAGAGCTCCTGCTCGAGCGTGCGGTGGAGGCTGAGGAGCTCGGTCATTGCAGGGTGCGGAAGACGCCGACGACCTTGCCGAGGATGCGGACGTGCCGCGCGTAGATCGGCTCGAGCGCCGCGTTCTCCGGCTGGAGCCGGACCCGGTCGGCCTCGCGGTAGAAGGTCTTGACGGTCGCCTCGTCCGCCGACTCGTCGTCGCCGGCCAGCGCGACCACGATCTCGCCGTTGCGTGCCGTGTCCTGGCGACGCACGACGACGATGTCGCCGTCGAGGATCCCCGCCTCGATCATCGAGTCGCCGCGCACGCGCAGGAGGAAGTCGGCGTCGCGGCCGAGCGGCTCCGGCACGGCGATCTCGTCCTCGACGTTCTGCTCCGCGAGGAGCGGCCCGCCGGCGGCGATCTGGCCGACGAGCGGCAGGCGCGGCAACTCGACGACGTCCGCGGCCTCGGCGCGTTCGGCCTTCCGGCCGATGAGCTCGAGGGCGCGAGGCTTGGTCGGATCGCGCTTGAGCAGCCCCGCGCGCTCGAGGTTCGCGAGGTGCGCGTGCACCGTGGACGGCGACGCGAGCCCGACCGCCTCGCCGATCTCCCGGACCGTCGGCGGGTAGCCGTGACGGTCGACGTACTCGACGACGTAGTCCCAGATCTCCTGCTGGCGGCCGGTCAGCACACTCGTCTCCTTCGCTCGAACGCCCGTACCCGCGAACGTGTGTTCGCCACCAGGGTACGGAGTCCTCCGGACGACGTCAACCCGAAAAAGGAAAACCCCCGGCGAGCGGGGGCTGCAGTGCGCTGGAGAGGACTTGAACCTCCACGGCCCCAACGGGCCACTAGGCCCTCAACCTAGCGCGTCTACCAATTCCGCCACCAGCGCAAGGGCGGAGCCAGTGTAGCCGTCAGCCCAGCAGGTGGTAGAGCGCGATCGTGTTCACGAAGAACAGCACGCCGACGACGACCGTCAGCCGCGTGAGGTTGCGCTCGACGATGTGCGTTCCGCCCTGGGACGCCGGCGAGAACCCCATGCCGCCGAAGCCCGTGTCGCGCCCCGAATGCATGAGCACGAGGCCCATGAGGCCAAAGGCGAGCAGCACCTGGAGAACGGCGGAGACGGCGAGCATCGGGGCCGAAGGGTAGCCGAGGCCGTTACGCTCCGGCGGTGGCCGCCGGCGACGAGGTTCGGGCCAGGATCCAACGGCTGCTCGTGACGGGCGACAACCGGCTGAAGCAGGGCGTCGCGCCGGAGAAGGCCCGGGAGAGCTACGAGCAGGCACTCGCCGTCGCGCGCGAGGCCGGGATCGAGGACAAGGTCCGGCCGCTCGTGGAGGTCCGGCTCGCGGACCTCGACCGCCTCGCCCGCTAGCGGAGCAGCACGTCGACGAGGCCGAGCAGGCCGTCGCGCCGCACCTGCAGCGGGAACCGCGAGACGACACGCTCGCGCGCCGCGGCCCGCGCCTCCGGCCCCAGCTCGAGCGCACCGAGCACGCCCGCCGCGATCGCCTCCGGCTCCGGCCCGACGACGACGCCGGCGTCGCCGACGACCTCGGGCAGGGCGCCCGCCGCGGTCACGACCGGGATGCAGCCCGCGAGCATCGCCTCGGCCACGCCCATCCCGAACCCCTCGTGGCGCGACGCCTGCACGTACACGGACGCACGGCGGAGCACGTCGTCGAGCTCCTCGTCGGAGAGCCGGCCCGTGAGGCGCACGTTCGGCGGCGCGAGCGCGCGGAGCTCGTCGGCGGCATCGTCCGTCCACGCGCCCACGAGCAGGAGCTCGACGTCGGGCAGGTGGGCACCCGCCTCGACGAAGCGTCGCAGCCCCTTCCGCTCGAGCGCGATGCGGGCGACGTTCGAGACGGTGACGGCGAGCCGCTCCCGCGGCCCCTCGGGCAGCGCGCCGAACGGGTCCGGCACCCCGTGGTGGACGACCGTGGCCTCGAAGCCGGCCGTCCGCCGGAGCTCCTCGCGGCTGTACTCCGAGTTCGTCATCAGCCGCGTCGCGAGCCGCATGCACGCGCGCGCGAGCCGGCGCCGGCTCCCGCCCTGCTGGAAGCCGTAGCCGATCTCCGGCATCGAGGCGGTGTCGAAGCCGCCGACGATCAGCAGCGACGGCGTCCGCAGGAGGCGCGCGACGAGCAGCGGCAGGAACGCGTGCCAGGACGCGAACCAGACGACGAGCGCGTCGGCCCGGCGCACCTTGCGCACGACCTCGAGCGGCCGCGGGACGACGCCCGGCTGGCCGTACTCCTCGACGTCGTGCCGTTCCGCGAGCAGGTCGCGGTCGATCCGGACGAAGCGCGGGAGATTCGAGTAGGCGAGAAGGACGCGCGCCACGGGCGTCAGCGCGTCTCGGCGGCGAGCCGGAGCCCGAGCGCGACGAGGACGACGCCGGTCAACGCCTCGAGGGCGCGACGGACGCCGGTGCGTTCGAGCAGCTCGCGCGCCCGGGCGACCGCGACGCTGTACAGGGCGAGCCAGAGGAACGTGAACGTGCTGAAGAGGAGGCCGAGGGCGAGGAGCACCGCGAACGCGCCGCCGCCCTCCGGAGCGAACTGCGGCAGGAGGCTCGTGAAGAACGCGGCCATCTTCGGGTTGGCGAGGTTGCTGACGAGGCCCTGCCGGAGCGCGACGGCCGGGGGCACGGCCCCGCCGCCGGCACGCGGAGCTCGATCACGCCGCTCCCCGCGAGCGCATGCCGCAGCGCCTGCACGCCGAGGTAGACGAGGTAGGCCGCGCCCGCGAGCCGCAGGGCCGTGAACGCCGGCTGCGAGGCGCGCAGCAGCGCGACGACGCCGACGCTGGCGGCGACCGTCCAGGTCGCCTGGCCGAGCGCGACTCCGAGCGCGGTCGCGACGCCGCCGCGCCGACCACCGGCGAGCGTGTTCTTGATCGTCAGCGCGGTGTCCGGGCCGGGCGTGCAGATCACGATCGCGGCGACGCCGAGGAAGGCGAGGAGCTCGGCCACGTCAGGCCCGCTGGGCGTCGTACGTGCCCCAGAGCGCGCGCAGCTCGCCGCAGAGCTCGCCGATCGTGCACCGTGCGCGGAGCGCCTCGCGCAGCGGCGGGAGCAGGTTCGCGTCGCTCTCGGCCGCCTCCCGCACGGCCGCGAGCGCGCGCGCCGCGTCCTCGGCGTTGCGCTGGGCGCGGACGTGCGCCGTCCGCTCGAGCTGACGCCGCTCCGACTCCGGGTCGATCCGGTGGAGCTCGATCGGCTCCGCGCCCTCCTCCTCGAAGCGGTTGACGCCGACGATGACGCGCTCGCCCGCCTCGACCTCGCGCGTGTGACGGAACGCGGACTCCTCGATCTGCTCCTGCACCCAGCCGGCGTCGATCGCCGCGACGGCGCCGCCGAGCTCGTCGATGCGGCCGATCAGCTCGCGCGCCCGCGCCTCGATCTCGTCCGTGAGCGACTCGACCGCGTAGGCACCGCCGAGCGGGTCGGCCGTGTCGGTCCCGCCGGCCTCGTCGGCAAGGATCTGCTGCGTGCGCAGCGCGATCCGGGCGGAGCGCTCGGTCGGTAGCGCGAGCGCCTCGTCGAAGCCGTTCGTGTGCAGCGACTGGGCGCCGCCGGCCACGGCCGAAAGGGCCTGGATGGCGACCCGCACGACGTTGTTCTCCGGCTGCTGCGCGGTCAGCGTCGAGCCGCCCGTCTGCGCATGGAACCGCAGCGCCTGCGCCTTCGGGTTCGTGGCGCCGAAGCGGTCGCGCATGATCTCCGCCCACAGCCGGCGGGCGGCGCGAAACTTCGCCACCTCCTGCAGAAAGTGGTTGTGCGCGTTGAAGAAGAACGAGAGCCGCGCGCCGAACTCGTCGGGCGACAGGCCGGCCGCCACCGCCGCCTCGCCGTAGGCGATTCCGTTGGCGAGCGTGAACGCGACCTCCTGCACGGCCGTCGACCCCGCCTCGCGGATGTGGTACCCGGAGATCGAGATCGTGTTCCAGCGCGGCAGCCGCTCGTGGCAGTACGCGAACAGGTCGGTCGTCAGCCGCATCGACGGGCGCGGCGGGAAGATGTAGTTCCCGCGCGCGACGTACTCCTTGAGGATGTCGTTCTGGACGGTGCCGCGGAGGGCTTCGGCCGGCGTCCCCTGCTCCTCGGCGACGAGCTCGTACAGGAGCAGGAGCAGCGACGCGGGCGCGTTGATCGTCATCGAGGTCGAGACCTCGGCGAGTGGGATCCCGGCGAACAGGAGCTCCATGTCGTCGAGCGAGTCGATCGCGACGCCCGTGCGCCCGACCTCGCCCACGGCGGTCGGGTCGTCCGAGTCGAGCCCGAGCTGCGTCGGCAGGTCGAACGCGACCGAGAGGCCCGTCTGGCCGCGCTGGAGCAGGTAGCGGAAGCGCGCGTTCGTCTCCTCCGCCGAGGCGAAGCCGGCGTACTGCCGGATCGTCCACGGGCGGCCGCGGTACATGTCCGGGTAGGGCCCGCGGGTGAACGGGAACTCGCCCGGCGGCTCGAGCTCGCGCCCGCCTGCGTCCTGCGCCCCGTAGACCGGCTTGACCTCGATCCCCGAGTCGGTCTCGCGCCGATCCTCGGCCGTCGCCATCGCCCGCATCGTACGCTCCGGTCGTGCAGGTCACGGTTCGACTCTTCGCGGGACTGCGCGAGCGGGCCGGCGCGACGTCGCGTCCGCTCGAGCTCGTGGACGGCGCCGTCGTCGGCCGACGTCTGGCCCGCGCTCGGACTCGGAGACGAGCCGCCGGGCCTCCTCTTCGCGGTCAACCGCGCGTACGCGGGCCGCGAGGCGCCGCTCGCCGACGGCGACGAGGTGGCGCTGATCCCGCCCGTCTCCGGCGGCGCGTTCCGGCTCTCGGAGCAGCCGCTGTCGGTGCAGGCCGCGATCGACGAGGTCGCCTCGCCCGACGCCGGCGCGATCGCGACGTTCGTCGGCACCACGCGCCGGCGCTCGCGCGACCGCGACGTCGTCCGGCTCGAGTACGAGGCCTACGAGGGCATGGCCGAGGCCGAGATGGCGCGCATCGCCGAGGAGCTCCGCGCGACGCACGACCTCCACCAGGTCGCGATCCACCACCGCGTCGGCGTCGTCGCGATCGGCGAGACGAGCGTCGTCATCGCGATCTCGGCGGCCCACCGCGGGCGCGGCGCTCGAGGCCTGCCGCGAGGCGATCGACACGCTCAAGCAGACGGTGCCGCTCTGGAAGAAGGAGGTCTACGAGGGCGGCGAGGAGTGGATCGGGAGGGGCTCCTGAGGTAGGCCAGGCCCCGCGTGGCTATCGCGCTCCGTGGAGGCTTGCTCCGTCGGCGAGGGTGATCCCTGTCCCCGAGGGCGTGGCGACGAGAGACTGCTGCGAAGGTGGGCGCGCCACAGCCGCTCGCGGATCTCGGCATCGTCCAGGTCGAGGCGCTGCAGGACGCCGCGGCGCTGCACGGCGCGGACAAGGTCCTCGGGAAGGCCCAACCGCTCGGCGATCGTCCGCGCGTCCATGGTCTTCAAGAGGCGTGCCGTGCCGGGGTTCTTCCGTCCGATCGAAGCTGCGCCCGCACCCACGCGAGGCGGGCATGACGGTGACTGCGGTTCTCGACCGGCGCCGGCGCAGCGTCGTCGGGCGTATGCCAGTCCTGCTTGAGCTCTGCATGACGCTCGCCGGCGAGCTGGCGGCTTCCGTGGGTGTCGCGGTAGAGCATCTCGTTCTCCCTTCCGGCTGGCGGTCGTGGATCTGGCCGCCAGATTCGAAGCCGCCGGTTAGGTCCGGGTCGCCGATCGGTTAAGGCAGAGGCCCGGCCGGAGCGGCGCGGACCTTTCAATGCCGTTCGACAAGCGGTAAAACCGGCTGATCGACTACCGCATCCTCGGTCCGTTGCATGTGCTCGACGACGGACTGACCGTGCAGCTGGGCTCGGCGAAGCAGCAGGCGATCCTCGCCGTGCTGCTCCTCCACGCGAACGAGGTGGTCACGCGCGAGCGGCTGATCGACGAGCTCTGGGGCGAGCGGCCGCCCGCCACCGCCGTGAAGTCCGTCCAGGTCTACGTCTCCCAGCTCCGCAAACAACTCCCTCGCGACCGGAGCACGATCACGACGCACGGGGACGGTTACCGCGTCGAACTGCTCCCCGACGAGCTCGACGCGATCCGCTTCGAAGGCATGGTCGCCGCGGCACGGGCCCGCGCTGCGGCGGGCGCAGCCGACGAGGCATGCCGGTTGTTCGAGCAGGCGCTCGCGCTTTGGCGCGGTCGTGCCCTCGCCGGCCTCAGCTTCGAGTCGTACGCGAGCACCGACGTGGAACGACTCGAGGAGCTACGCGTCGCCGCCGTGATGGACCGGATCGACTGCGAGCTCGCGCTCGGCCGGCACGACCGCGTGATCGGCGAGCTCGAGCAGCTCGTCGCCGAGCACCCTCTGCACGAGCGCTTGAGCCTGCAGCTGATGCTCGCCTTGTACCGCGCCGGACGGCAGGCAGACGCGCTCCACGTCTACCGCAGGACGAGGGAGACGCTCGTCTCCGAGCTCGCGATCGAACCGGGTAAGCCACTGCGTGATCTGGAGGCGGCGATCCTGCGGCAGGAAACCAGCCTTGCGCCTTCGCTTCCGGAGCCACGACCTCGCGCCGCGCCGGCGGCCGATCCGGTCCAGCGTGATGTGCGACGGACTCGGACCATTCCTTCCGACCGCGGCAGCGCGACCGAGCCGGGCAAGGCGACAGGCGAGCGGCGAATCGTCTCGGTCCTCGTCGCAGACGTCGCCGGCTCGACGTCGATCGCCGGGAAGCTTGGCATCGAGCGGTCGCAATTCCTCTTCGACGAGGTGACACGGCTGATGCGCGAGGAGGTCGAGCGCTTCGGCGGAACGGTCGCGCAGCTGACCGGGACGGCATCCTGGCGCTCTTCGGCGCGCCCGTGGCGCACGACGACGACTCCGAGCGCGCCGTCCGCGCGGCCCTCGCGATCCACGAAGCGTTCGCCGAATACGGCGCCCAGATCGCCGCTGCGTACGGAATCGAGCTCGCCGCGCGCGTCGCCGTCAACACGGGCCCGGTCGTGGTCCCGGCGGGAGACGCGCCGGCGGACGTCCTCGCCGCCGCGCTCGGCGACACCGGCAACGTCGCCGCGCGCCTGCAAGCGGTGGGCGAGCTGGTAGTCGGGCCGTCGACGGCGCATCAGGTCGGCGGGCTGTTCGAGCTCGATGCCCTCGGCGACCTCGAGTTGAATGGGACGAGCGAGCCCGTGAGCGCCTTCCGCGTCGTGAGCGCCCGCGCTGGACCCTCGACACGCATGGAGCTGCCGCTCGTCGGCCGCGAGCAGGAGCTCACCGCATTGAGCGCGCTGCTCGACCGGGTCTGCGACGGAAGGGGAGCGATCGCCTCGATCACCGGCGAGCCCGGGATCGGCAAGTCGCGCCTCGTCGCCGAGCTCGAGGGACGCTTCGCCGGACGCGTCCGCTTCCTCGCCGGTCACGCCGTCTCCTACGCCGAGACCATCCCGTACTGGCCGGTGCGCGAGCTGCTCCGCGCCTGGCTCGGTCTGGGAGTGTCCGATCCCGAGGCACGCGTCCGTCTGGAGCTCCGCGCGGAGCTCGCCCGCACGCTCGCCGACGACGCCGAGGAGGCCTATCCCTTCCTCGCCACCCTGCTCGGGCTGACGCTCGAGCCGGAGCAGGAACAGCGCCTGGGCGAATTCGCGCGCGACGCCGTCCAGCACCAGACGTTCGAGCTGGCTCTACGAGCTCGTCTGCGCGCTCGGACGAGATCGCCCGCTATGTCTCGTGCTCGAGGACCTCCACTGGTCGGACGAAGCAACGCTCTCGCTGCTCGACGAGCTGCTTCCGGCGGCCGAGCACTCCGCGGTCGCCTTCCTGCTCATCCATCGCAGCGACCCCGACCACCCCGCCTGGCAGCTCGTCGACCGCGCCCGCAGGCGGTACCGGCGCGTGTTCCTCGAGCTCGAGCTGGAGCCGCTTGCGGCCGAGAGACGTGCGCGCACTCGCGGAAGCGGCCGCCGAGGGCGAGCTGCCGGACGAGCTCGCCGAGCTGCTCGCCGAGCGGACGGGCGGCAACCCGTACTTCGTCGGGGAGGCGATTCGAGATCTGCGCGAGCGCGGCGCCCTGGAGCGGGAGCACCGGCCGCGTCGTGCTCGTCGGCGAGGCCTCGATCCCGGCCGCGGTCCAGGAGGCCCTGCAGGCGCGGCTCGACCGGCTCGACGCCGATGCGCGCGAGCTGCTCACGACCGCCGCCGTGATCGGGCGCTCCTTCGGCCTTGCCGCTGCTCGAGCGGCTCCTCCCGCAGGCGCGGCTCCGGCCGACGCTCGCCGAGCTCGAGTGGCGCCAGCTCGTGGTCGAGGAGCGGAGCGGAGCCGCGCCCGAGTACCGCTTCCGGCACGGGCTCGTGCAGGAGGCCGCCTACGGGACGCTCGTCGAGGCGCGCCGACGGGAGCTCCACCTGCGGGTCGGCGAGGCGCTCGTGGAGCTCCACCGCGACTCGCCGGCGGAGGCGTACGGGCTGCTCGCCCGCCACTTCGCCGAGGCGGACGAGCCAGAGCGCGCGGTCGAGTACCTCCTGAAGGCGGGCGACGCGGCCCGCGCGGTCTACGCCGAGGACGAGGCGGTCGAGCTCTACCGGCGGGCGCTCGGCTTCATGGAACGGACCGGCGACGAGGCGCGGCCCGGCAGACGCTGCTCAAGATCGGGCTCACCCACCACCTCGCCTTCGAGTACGACGCCGCGAACGAGGCGTTCAGCGAGGCCTTCGCGAGACCTGCGCCCGCGCCCGCGCAGCTGGAGCCGGGCGAGCGGATCACCTGGGCGGCTGACGACGGCCTGGGACACGAGCGGTCGCACCGGGGCACGGACTCGGGGCAAGCGACGCAGGTCACGCGCAACCTCTTCCGCGGGCTCGTCGCGATCGGACACGACCTTCGACATCGAGCCCGATCTCGCCGAGCGCTTCACCGTCTCCGACGACGGACGGACGTACCGGTTCACGCTTCGACCCGACGCCCGGTGGAGCGACGGCGCGCCCGTGACGGCGGACGATTTCGCGTTCACCTTCGCCCGGATGGCCGAGGACGGCGTGGACCAGCGCATTCTGGCTCGACGGGCTGAGCGCGAGCGCACGTCGACGAGCGCACGCTCGAGATCCGGCTGCGACGAGCCGCGAAACCACTTCCTGCTACCTGCTCGCCCAGCCGCCGCTCTTCGCCTGGCCGCGGCACGTCTACGAGCGGGACGGACGTGACTGGCATCGCGCGCTGCCGCTCGTCGGGAACGGCCCATTCGTCCTCACCAGCCGAGACGACGAACCGCCTCGTGCTCGAGGCCGCTCCGAGCTGGCACGGGCGCTCGCGGAAACGTCGGCGAGGTGACGATCGAGCTCGAGTCCTCGCCGGCGGTCGCCGCCGACCGATGGCGAAGCGGCGACTACGACGTCCTCGACGACGTGCTCGCCGCGCGAGGCCGTCGCCGACCACGAGACCGTCGTGCAGCGCTCACCGGGGATGATGACCTGGTATCTCGGCTTCGACGCCGCGACAGGCGCCGTTCGACGATGCCCGCGTCCGCCGTGCCTTCGCGCACGCGATCGACCGGCACGGCGACGGCCGAGCTGCTACGGGGCAGCCGCGGCCGAAACGGGCGGACTGCTCCCACCGACGATGCCGGGACACTCGAACCGCGTCGCTCCGAGATTCGACCCGGATCGTGCCCGCGCCCTCCTGAGCGAGGCGGGCTACGCAGACGGCCGGTGCCCTCGGCGAGATCGTGCTCTTGCGTCTCGAGCCATGTGGGAGGACGCCGGCGTCCGACGTGGCCGCCCAGCTCGCGGCAGGTCGGCGTTCGAGTTCGACTTCTCAGCGTCGGCCTCCGATCCCGACGGGCTGGCCGCGATCCGCCAGCGCGCCGCCCACGCCTGGCTCTGGGCCTGGAGCGCCGACCTCCCCGATCCGGGTGGCGGCTCCTTCGAGCCGATCCTCCGCTCGGAACCGTGGCTCTACCGCGACCGAGCGGCTCGAGCGGCTGCTGGCTCGCGCGGCCTCGCTCCGCGACCAGGACGAGCGCCTGCGCATTTATCGCGAGTTCGAACGCAGCTGGATCGGCGAGCACGCGGCCGTCGTTCCGATCGCGTACGGGGACCGCCAGTTGTGGCGACGCCCGTGGGTCAACGGGAATGTGGGTGAACGCGATCGCGTGGTCGACGTTCGCCGACGCCGTCGTCAGCCGGCCCGAGGTTGACGCGGGCGGCGAGGGGTGGATCGGAAAGCGTTCGCAGCTACGGTGAGACCATGAGCGACCGCGAGCAGGTCGAGGAGCGCGACGAGTACGCCGCCCGCGACTGGGAGCGCCTCTACGAGTCGACCCTGTCCGAGGACGATCCACGCGGCTACCGGCCGATCAACCCCGAGCCCGCCTGGCGCGTGCTCCTGCGCCGCCTCTGGGCACCCATCGCGGCGATCGGCTTCGCGCTGTGGAAGTTCAAGTTCGCGCTCGCGGCCGTCTTCAAGCTGAAGCTGTTCACGACCGCCGCGACGATGTTCGTCTCGATCGCGGCGTACGCGCTCTTCTGGGGCCTCCCCTTCGCCGCGGGCTTCGTCCTGCTCCTGTTCGTGCACGAGCTCGGCCACGCGCTCGAGGCGCGGCGGCAGGGGCTGAACGTGAGCGCGCCGATCTTCATCCCGTTCCTCGGCGCCGCGATCCTGCTGAAGGAGCAGCCGCAGGACGTCTGGCGCGAGTTCAAGGTGGCCGCGGCCGGGCCGATCCTCGGCAGCCTCGGCGCGCTCGCCGTGCTCGGGATCTACGGCCTCACCGACCGCGACTTCTGGCTCGCGCTCGCGTTCGTCGGCTTCTTCCTCAACCTGTTCAACCTCGCGCCGGTCTGGCAGCTCGACGGCGGCCGGATGATCTCGGCGATCCACCCATACCTCTGGATCCCGGGCCTCGCCGGCCTCGCCGTGCTGCTCTGGTTCTTCCCGAGCCCGATCCTGATCATCGTCGTCTTCCTCGGCGCGCTGCAGGCATTCGGGTGGTGGCGCAACCGGGGCGCGCCGGAGAACCAGCGGTATTACGCGATCTCGCGGAGGAAGCGCACGCTCGCCGGGGTGATCTACCTCGGGCTCGTGGTCGCGCTCGGCGTGCTCACGAGCGTGACGTTCATCGAGCGCGAGCTCTAGGCAGAGCGCTCCTCGTGGCGACGCGCGACCGCGAGATCCTCGAGCAGCCGCACGACGGGCGCTCGCAGTCCCACGTCGACCTCATCGCCGAGGAGTTCCGCGCCGGCTTCGAGGCGGTCGACGCCGTCGCCGCGCCCGCCGTCACCGTCTTCGGCTCCGCCCGGATCCGCGAGGGCCACCGGTCGTACGCGCAGGCGCGCGTCGTCGGCCGGCTCCTCGGCGAGGCGGGCTTCGCGGTCGTCACCGGTGGCGGGGGCGGCGTGATGGAGGCGGCCAACCGCGGCTGTCACGAGGGAGGCGGCCAGTCCGTCGGCTTCAACATCGATCTCCCGCACGAGCAGGACCCGAACCCCTACCTCGACCTCGTGCACACCTTCAAGCACTTCTACGCGCGCAAGGTGATGCTCGTGAAGGCGTCGGAGGGCTTCGTCCTCTTCCCCGGCGGCTTCGGGACGCTCGACGAGATGTTCGAGGCGCTCACCCTGATCCAGACCGACAAGGTGCTGGACTTCCCCGTCGTCCTCTTCGACACCGAGTTCTGGGGCGGGCTGCTCGAGTGGATCCGCGATCGCCCGCTCGCCGAGGGGATGATCTCGCCGGAGGACGAGCGACTGCTCTTCCTCACCGACGACCCGGCCGAGGCCGTCGACACGATCGTCGGCTGGTACGAGCAGCGTCGCAGCCGGGCTACGTCGACGGGATGACGAAGTAGCTCCCGGGGATCGACGACCCGGGGCCGTAGACCCAGGTGTCGCCGACCGGGATGTAGTTGCTCGTGACCGCGTCCTCGCGGAGGACGCTGCCGTCGCGTCGCTTCACCGTGCGGGACACCGTCACGTCGAAGCCGGACTGGTGGCTGCCGCGCTCGACACGCCGCGAGCCGCGTGGGGCGGCCGGGTCGAGCGCGTAGGAGACCGACGGCTGCTTCCAGTTGAGCTTCTCGCCCTCGCGCGACTCGACCGAGCGGCCCTCGGAGGTGCCGAAGAACGAGAACGTCAGGGTCGAGTCGGTGTACGAGGTCTTGATCAGGATCGCCCGCTCCATGTCGTTCGCGAACTTGAAGTCGGGGCCGCCCCACGACACGGTGGCGTCACGCCCGGTCGGGTAGTGCGAGATGAAGAAGCTGTGGTTGTGGCGCTCGACGATCGGCAGGCCGAGCTCCCACGCGTTGTTGAAGAGCGTCGTCGCCGTCTGGCAGACACCGCCGCCGATCGACGGGAGCAGGAGCGAGCCGACGATCATCTGGCCCTCGAGGAAGCCGCGCTCGGGCGTCCGCGGGCCGACCGACTCGTTGAACGAGAAGGTCTCCCCGGGCGCGACGACCGTCCCGTCGATGTAGTCGGCCATCAGGTGCACGTTGTGGATCCGGTTCGACGACGACGGGCCCATCTCGGTGGTGAAGCTCGAGATCCGCTCCGTGATCCCCAGGCCGCGCGCCTCGGCCGTGGTGAGGTCGGCCTCGATCGCAGTGAGCGCGAGCGGTGCCGTGCGGTCGTCGGTCCGGTGGGCCGCGGTCAGGACGGAGACGACCGCGTTGTCCGCGTCGAGCGACGTCCCGGTCTGCGACGGCGCGATCGAGACGGCGCTCCCGTTCACCACGAACTGCGCGTTGCGGGCGCGCTGCTTGTGCGGCGCTATCGCGGGGTCGAGCACGCGCGCCAGGCGCTCGCGGTCGAGGAGGACGAGGAGGCGGTCGCCGCGCGGCTCGAAGGCGACGAGGCGGCCGAGGCGCTCCGGCGAGATCGTCCCGACGGTCTCCCCCTCCCAGCTGACGGCCACGGGCGCCGACACGACGAGCTTCGCCTCCTCCGCGGCTGCGGCCGCGGCGTCGTCCTCGATCGCGGGCCGCGCCGGGACGAAGGCCACCGGCACCGCCCCCTCGCCCGAGGCGACGCGCGCCTCGATCCCGGCCAGGAGCGAGTCGAGGTCCGCTTCGGTGCCCGTGCGTGCCGGCGACGTCACCGGCGTGAGGCCGGCCATCCGCACGGTCGCGTTCACGGGCGGGCGCGCGAACGGCTTCAGCAGCGCGACGAGACGCTCGTCGGCGTTCGGGCGCACGACCAGCCTCGGCTCGATCTCGACCCCGTCCGTCAGCGGCGTGAAGAGCGACTCGGCGCGGCCGCCCCACGAGCCGCGGCCCGCGTCCATGGCGGCGTCGACCGTGGCCTGCCGGTCGAGGAGGAAGAGCTTCGCGGCCGGGATCTCCACGGTGCGGCCGGAGACCTGCAGCGGCACGGGCTCCGCGAGCCGACGCGCGACGAGAGAGCGGATCGCCGGCCCGAGCTCGGGCTCCGACGTGCCGGCGAGGTCGGTCCCGAGCACGTGGACGCCGGGCATCGCCTCGTTCGCATGCAGCGAGGCGCGGCTCACGAGCAGGGCGGCGACGAGTCCGAGCAGCAGGACCAGCGCCGCGGCTCCACGGAGCGTGCGGCGAAGGCGGCGCGCTGGGCGCCGCAGGGTGCTCGCCTCGAGAACGGCCACGGCCGTTGACCATGGTAGGCGGAATTCCGGCTGCCTGAGGGCCTCCTTACACTCTGCGGACATGCGCCTGCGTGACCTTCCCTCGGTCGACGAGCTGCTCCGGGACGAACGGCTCGTGGCCGCTCCCAGGCCGCTCGCGGTCGCCGCCGCGCGGGCGGCGCTCACGCGCGCGCGTGAAGAGATACGGGCGGGCGGCGACCCCGGCGACCTCGTCGCGCGCACGCTGGGCGAGCTCGAGCAGGCCCGCGCGCCGCGCCTGCGCCGCGTCCTGAACGCGACGGGCGTCGTCGTCCACACGAACCTCGGCCGCGCGCCACTGGCCGAGGCGGCGCTCGAGCGCGTGCTCGAGGTCGGCCGCGGTTACTCGAACCTCGAGTACGACCTCGCCGAGGGCACGCGCGGGTCGCGACAGGATCATGTCGCCGACGTGCTTCGCCGGCTCACCGGCGCCGAGAGCGCGCTCGTCGTCAACAACAACGCCGGGGCGATGCTCCTCGCACTCGCCTCGCTCGCCGAGGGGCGGGAGGTCGTCGTCTCGCGCGGCGAGCTGCTCGAGATCGGCGACGGCTTCCGCATCCCGGACGTGCTCGCGCGGTCGGGCGCGCGACTCGTCGAGGTCGGGACGACGAACCGCACGCGGGCCGAGGACTACGAGCAGGCAATCGGCGACGCGACGGCGCTGCTCCTGCGCGTGCACCAGTCGAACTTCCGGGTCGTCGGCTTCGCCGAGCTGCCGCGCGTGGAGGAGCTCGCGGCCGTGGCCCGGCGCCACGACGTGCCGCTCCTCGACGACCTCGGCTCGGGCGCACTGGCCGACCTCTGGGACGAGCCGGACGCGCGCGACAGCCTGCGTGCCGGGGCCGATCTCGTGTGCTTCTCCGGCGACAAGCTGCTGGGCGGGCCGCAGTCCGGCATCGTCGTCGGCCGCGCCGATCTCGTCGAGCGGCTGCGGCGGCACCCGCTCCACCGTGCCCTGCGCGCCGACAAGCTCACGCTCGCGGCGCTCGAGGGGACGCTCGCTCTCTACCTCGACGCCCCTGACGAGATCCCGGTCGTGCGGATGCTGCGCGAGCCGGCGGAGGAGGTCCGCGCGCGGGCCGAGCGGCTGGCGGGGGCAGTCGGCGGCGAGGTCGAGGAGACGGTGGCACGGGCGGGCGGCGGCGCGCTCCCGCTCGCCGAGGTGCCGAGCTGGGCGTGTGCGGTGGAGGAGGAGCTGGCGGGCCGTGCTGCGGGCCGCCGAGCCGCCCGTGGTCGCGATCGTGCGCGACGGGCGGACGCTGCTCGACTGCCGCACGCTCACCGACGCCGAGGCCGACGAGGTCGCCGCGGCGGTCCTCGCATGCCGGTGACGATCGGCACCGCCGGGCACATCGACCACGGCAAGACCCGCCTCGTCGAGGCCCTCACCGGCAAGAACACGGATCGCCTCCCGGAGGAACGGCGGCGCGGGATCTCGATCGCGCTCGGCTACGCGCCGCTCGTCCTGCCCGACGGCCGGCGCCTGTCGCTCGTGGACGTGCCCGGGCACGAGCGCTTCGTCCGGACGATGGTCGCCGGCGCCACCGGCATCGACCGCTTCCTGCTCGTCGTGGACGCCGCCGAGGGCGCCCGCCCGCAGACGCACGAGCACCTCGCGATCCTGCGGCTACTCGGCATCGAGCGCGGCGTGGTCGCGGTGACGAAGGCCGACCTCGTCGACGAGGAGACGCTGGAGCTGGCGCTGGAGGAGGCCCGCGAGCTCGTCCCCGGCGCGGAGGCGGTGGCGGTGAGCGCGAAGACCGGAGCCGGCCTCGAGGAGCTCGTGGCGGCGATCGGTCGCGTGGCGGAGGAGGAGCAAGTGGCTCAGAGCCACAAAGTCACCCCGACCCGGCTCTACGTCGACCGCGTCTTCAGCCTGCCGGGGATCGGCACGGTCGCGACAGGGACGCTCTGGAGCGGGACGATCGCGGCCGGCGACGTGCTCCGGGTCGAGCCGCGCGGGCTCGAGGCGCGCGTCCGCAGCGTCGAGGTCCACGACGAGGAGGTCACGCGCGCGGAGGCGGGGCAGCGCGTCGCGGTCGCGCTCGTCGGCGTCGAGCGGACGGCGATCCGCCGCGGCGACGCGCTGGTCACCGCCGGCGCCTTTCCGACGAGCTTCCGGCTCGACGTGGCGCTGCGGGAGCTCGAGCCGGTCGCGGACGGCGCGCGGGTGCTCGTCCACCACGGCACGACCGCGGTGCCGGCCAGGGTCGCCCGCATCGGCACGGGATACGCGCAGCTCCGGCTCGATCGGCCGCTCGTGACCGCCCGCGGCGACCGCGTCGTGCTCCGCGGCGACACGACGCTCGGCGGCGGCCTCGTCGTCGACCCCGACCCGCCGCGCGCGCGGGACGAGGCGCGCGTCGAGGCGGCAGCGCGCGGCGACGCCCGGGCCGTCGTCCACGAGCCGGTACGCGAGCGGGAGCTCGCACTGCGCGGACTCGACCCGTCAGGACTCGTCCGCGCCGGCGGCTGGGCCTTCTCGCAGGCGTGGCTCGACGCGCTCGGCGAGGACCTTCGCCGCCGGATCGCGGCGTCCGACCCGCTCGACCCCGGCGTCCCGCCGCCGCCCGAGCCGTGGAGCGCCGCCGTCGTGCCGCTCGTCGGCCTCGAGCGGCGCGGCGCGAAGCTCGTGCTCCCCGGGGCGACGCCGGAGCTCGGCGCCCGCGCTGCCGAGGCGGACCGGCTCGAGGCGGCGCTCGCAGCTGCCGGCTACGAGCCCGTGCCGGTCGGGGACGCGAGGCTCGCCGCCTTCCTCGAGGAGCGCGGCTCGGCCATCCGTGTCGGCGACGGGCTCGCGCTCTCGCGGGCCGCCTACGACGAGGCGCGCCGCCTCCTCGTCGCCGAGTGCGAGGCGGCGGGCTCGATCACGCTCGCGCGCTTCCGCGACCTGCTCGGCACCTCGCGCCGCCCGACGCAGCTGCTCCTCGAGCGCTTCGACGCGGACGGGATCACGCGCCGAACCGGCGACGCGCGCGTTCTCCGCCGAGCCGCGCGCGCCTGACTTGTGGCTCTGAGCCACGAATCATCTTCAGCGTCCGTCAGTGCCCCGGAACGATCGAACGGGCGGACGGCCACGAGGCCGAAGGGCGGTTCATCCGCCCGAGAGGCCACACCCAGGCAACTCGAAGCCCTCAGGCAGAAGGAGGGGGCTCGTGGGGGAACCATGGGTTCCCCCACGCTACGCGAGTTCTACGAGGGCGAGGAGTTCGTCCGCGAGACGCGGCGACCCGAGCTGCTCCTTGCGCAGGAAGCCGATCGCCCCGGCCTCGCCCGAGCCGATCTCGTCCGCCCGCTCGTTGCGGCCGGTGAGCATGACCACGTGCGCGGTCGGGCAGCGGTCGCGGATCGCGCGCGTCGCCTCGACGCCGTTCAGCCGCGGCATCTCGATGTCCATCAGCACCAGGTCGGGCGTGAGCTGCTCGGCGAGCTCGACCGCCTCGGCGCCGTCAGCCGCCACGCCGACCACCTCCATGCGCGGGTCGGCGTCGAGGAGCTCCCGCGCGGTCTCCACGAAGGGGGCAGAGTCGTCGACGAGCAGGACGCGAACGGGCGCCGCCATCCCCGCATGATCACAAACCCGGCGCGGTCGGACCGCGGTTACGGGTAGTCGACGACGAAGACCGGCTGGCCGACGCGGGTCGTGTCGGCCGGGCCGCCCACGCCGTTGACCACGTGGTCGATCGTCCCCGCGTCGAGATTGACGGTCATCACGTGGTGGAGTCGCACGTCCGGCGAGACGGGCACCTCGAACCCGTTCTCGGTATGGATCGTCGGGTCGTTCCGGTTGAACACGTAGACGCCGCCGCCGTCGAGCCGGTGGGCACGCACCCCGTCGCCGACCTTGTACCCCGCCCAGCCCTCGACGCCGTCGTGCATCCAGTCGGCCTGCGTCGGCGGGTCGTACGGCAGCTCGTTCTGGTAGAGGATCGTCCGGCCGCGCTCGCCGTTCCAGACGGTGTTGTACTCCTGGAAGTGCTCGACGAAGAGGCCGGTCGCGGTCACGTCGTCACCGTTCACCACGACGCCGTTGCGTCCCACGTTCGTGTTCCAGCGCTCGGTGTCGGTGAAGCCCTCGACGCCGTGGTCGGCGCGCCACACCCAGGTGTGGTCGATCAGGACGTGGTCGCTGTTGACCTCGAGCGCCACGTCCGCCTTGCCGACGTGCGGCCCGCCGACCCGGAAGTACACGTCCGACAGCGTGGTCGGGTTTGCCGAATCGGTCTTCTTCGGGCTCGAGTTGCCGTTCTTCGTGCCGACCCGCAGGAGCACCGGCGACTCGACGGTGCCCGCGTCGATCGTGACGCCCGCGACGACGACGCCCGGGACGTCGGAGACCGTCAACGGCGTCGCGCCGCCGACGGCGGTGAGCGTCGCGTGGCCGAGGCCGAGCACGACCGTGTTCGCACGCTTGACGTCGATGCTCCGGTCGACGTCGTAGACGCCCGGCGTGAGCAGCAGGTTCTCGCCGCGCGCGAGCCGGCTGTTGATGCGCTGCGCCGAGTCGGCGGGCGTCGCGACGAAGAAGTCGTCGAGCGGGATCGTGCGCCCCGGCGTCGGGCCGGCTTCCCACGAGATGCCGCGCGTGTTCGTCCGCGCTGCGGGCACGCGCACCTGGTACGCGCCACGGGCGTCGACGAAGAGGAACGGCTTCTCGCGGCTGACGGGCGTCGTCTCGAACGTCGTGTACGGCGGGCTCGGGAACGTCGCGTCCGACGGCGCGCCCTCGACGCCCGCGAAGACCTGGTTCCAGACGGCGTTCGACCAGCCGCCGATGCGGCTGTTGCGGATCAGCCACTGCTGCTGCGAGCCGTTGATCACGAACGGGAGGTTCGAGTCGGCGATGAAGCCGCCGCTCGCGAACTGCGGCCCGGCGGTGCAGTAGTCCATGAGCGAGAGGTTCCCGCCGCTGACGTCGAGCCGGCGCATCGACACGGCCTGCGAGACCGCCCAGAAGTTCGCGGACGCGCGGCAACCGTCCTGGCCGGCCGCGTCGATCCGCAGCGACAGGTTCGAGAGCGTGCGCCAGAAGTTGACGAGCGCGACGCAGTTGCTCGTGCCGCCGCCGTCGAGGCAGCGGTTGTAGACCTCGATCTTGCCGTTGATCGTCACGTCCCGCGGGGACGCGCCCAGGCCCGCGAGCTCGGTGTAGTAGCCCACCTTCAGCTGCAGCGGCTGCCCGGCGCTGCCGTACACGCCCGGCTCGAACAGGAGCGCATACCGGTTCGTGCTCATCTCCGCGTCGACCTGCTGCGCGTGGAGCGCGTCGATGGTCGCCTGGATCTGGGCCACCGGCATGCTCGGGTCGAAGACGATCACGTTCGGGCCGAACGGCCCGGCCGTCGGCGCGGCGCTCGCACCTCCGCCGCCCACGAGCGCGAGCAGCAGCAGCGGCAGAGCCAGAACCAACCTCGACCGGGTCATGGAGATCCCCCCTGTTGCTCGACGGCGCGCCGCGGCGTCGTTACCCGATGCGGCGGCAGACGTAACGGAGCGGCCCCGGAGTCGAACCGAGCCAGCCGTGGGTTGCACGACCTCACCGGTTTTGAAGACCGGCTGGGCCACCGGGCCCTGCCGCTCCGTCCGCGAGCCTAGCGGCGCCCGAACGGGCTTGAGCATCCCTTCCCGACAGCCGATGCACGCAGTACGGTTCGATTGACCTTTCGTACCCAGGACCCGGGCTCGCCCGGGGAGAGAGAGGAAGCGACGCCCGGGCGAGCGCCGATGGCTACGACTGGTCTCGACACCCAAGCCGCGGTCACGCAGCTCGCTCGTGTGCGCGACGTCGACGGCCTGCGCCGCCTCGCCGAGGGGCTCGGGCCCGACCAAACCTACGACCGCGCCCGCGCCCTGTCGCTCGCCCTGGCGGCCGAGGGGCGGCTCGACTCGGCGCTGGCAGAGCTGGGCCTCGGCAGTGCAGCCGCGCCCGACGGCGCCATGCGTCACACCGTCGACGTGGCCCACGTCCACCTGCTCGCCGGGGACGCCGCCGGCGCGGTCACCGTGCTCGCGGCACGGGCGCAGACCGCCGGCGAGGACCCGCTGACGCGCGAGATCCTGCTCGCAGCCGCGGCCGCTGCACCGGCCATCTGGCCGCGCGCGATGCGGATGGCGCTCACGCGGGGCCCGCTGCCCGCCCGCACGGCTGCGGCCGCCGCGGTCCTTCGCCGCGCGCCCAGCCCGGTGCCGTGGCAGGCGCTCGCGGCCGGCAGCGCGACGGCCGCGGCGATCGCGTGCGCACTCGTCCTGCCGTGGATGCTGCTCGAGGACGGCCTGTCCGACGCGCGTGTCCCCGACCTCCCCGCGGACGAGGTCGACTCGTCGATCGTGGCCGGGCCCGAATCCGGCGCCGGGTCGCTCGGTCCCGGCTCGTCCGGCGGACAGGGATCGGGTGCAGGCGGCACGGGCGGCGGCTCCGCCAACGGCGGCTCCGGCTCCGGCGGGGCGAACGGCGCAGCCGCCGGAGGCGGCGTCCTGTTCGGATCGTCCGGCTTCGGCGTCGTCGCGTCCGGTGCCGGCGGCTCCGAAGGCCGCTCCGCGCGCGGCTCGATGCGCGACCGCCCGCCGCGGGACTCGACCCCGCCGCGCCGTCCGACGCCGCCGCCGTCCCGGCCGACCCCGACGCCCTCGCCCGGTCCCGGCCCGGCGCCCGCCCCGACGCCCGTCCCGGGCCCGGCTCCCGCTCCCGCCCCCACACCGACGCCCGGCCAGACGCCGACGCCACCGGCCGCCTCCAATCCGGACACCGCCCCGGAGCCCGCGCCCGAGCCGCCGCGCACACCGACGACCACGCCGACGCCAACCGCCCCGCAGCCGACGCCGACGGCGCCGACGCCCCCGCCGTCGAAGCCGCGGGGCAAGCCGGACAAGCCGCCGAAGCCCGACAAGCCGCCCAAACCCGACAAACCGGACAAGCCCAAGCACGAGAAGCCCGCGAAGAGCGACACGCCCGGGATCGGCCGCGGCCGGGAGGACTCCCCGACGCCTCCCGCCGTTCCCGTGCCGGCCGTGGGGGAGGTGCCCACCCCGGCGCCTTCCCCCGCGCCGGCCACGCAGGAGGGCGACGACGCCGCAGGGCAACGGCAACGGCCACGACAAGGATCACGGGAACGGCAACGGCCGCGACAAGGAGAAGGGCAAGGGCAAGGGCTAGGGCGCGGTTTGGCGCCGGCGATTCCGGGAGACTGCGCGCCGATGGAATGGTGGCAGCGCGCGGTCGTCCTCCAGATCTATCCGCGGTCGTACCAGGACTCCGACGGTGACGGCGTGGGCGACCTCCGCGGCCTGCGTTCACGGCTCGACTACCTCGAGTGGCTCGGCGTCGACGCGCTCTGGCTGAGCCCGACCTTCCCCTCCCCGAACGACGACTGGGGCTACGACGTCGCCGACTACCGCGGCGTCCACCCGGAGCTCGGGACGCTGGCCGACATGGACGCGCTGCTCGCCGACGCCGAGGATCGTGGGATCCGGGTGCTCCTCGACCTCGTCCCCAACCACACGTCGGCCCAGCACCCGTGGTTCCAGGGCGAGCACCGCGACTGGTACGTCTGGGGCGACCCGGCACCGGACGGCGGCCCACCGAACAACTGGCGCTCGGTCTTCGGCGGCTCGGCCTGGGAGTGGTCGGAGCCCGACGGGCGCTTCCTCCTCCACAACTTCCTGCCGTCGATGCCCGACCTCGACTGGTGGAACGAGGGCGTCCGCGCCGAGTTCGAGGACATCCTCCGCTTCTGGTTCGACCGCGGCGTCGCGGGCTTCCGGATCGACGTCGCGCACGGCCTCGTCCACGACCGGCAGCTGCGCGACAACTCGCCGGTGGAGCCGGGCGACTCGGCCACGCTGCAGCGCATGGGCCAGCGGCTCGACCGCAGCCTCAACCAGCCGGAGGTGCACGACGTCTACCGCGCGTGGCGCCGGCTCGCCGACGGGTACGAGCCGTCCCGCGCGCTCCTCGGCGAGACGTACGTGATGGAGCTCGAGCGGCTCGCCTCCTTCTACGGCACCGGGCGCGACGAGCTGCACCTGGCCTTCAACTTCACCTTCCTCCACGCCGATCTCGACGCCGACGTGCTCAGCGAGTGCGTCGAGCGGACCGAGGCGGCACTGCCCGACGGCGCGTGGCCCGTGTGGACGTCGTCGAACCACGACGTGGAGCGGTTCCCCTCGCGCTGGGCCGACGGCGACGAGGGCCGAGCCCGCTGCGCTCTGCTGATGCTGCTGACGCTCCGCGGAACGCCGGTCCTGTACTACGGCGACGAGCTCCTGCTCCCCAACGTCGACGTGCCCGAGGAGGCGCTGCGCGATCCGGTGGCGGCCACCGTCGGGCCGGAGCACGGCCGGGACGGCGAGCGGACGCCGATGCCGTGGGAGCCGGGGCCGGCGTACGGGTTCACGACGGGCGAGCCGTGGCTCCCGACCGGCGACCGCGACGGGCTGACGGTCGCGGAGCAGCGCGGCGACCCGGGCTCGGCGCTGCGCCTGGCCCGCGACCTGATCGCCCTCCGCCGCTCGCGCGAGGATCTCGTGAGCGGCGACTACGCCACGATCGCGTCCCCACCCGCGACCTGGGCCTGGCGTCGCGGCGAGCGGACGGGCGTCGCGCTCAACCTCGGCGAGGTCACGGCGGACGTCGAGCTCTCCGGGACGGTCCTGGTCGGCACGCGCCGCGAGCGCGACGGCGAGCGCGCCGACGGGACGCTCACGCTCGAGCCGGGCGAGGGCGTCCTGCTCGAGCTCGAGCGCTAGTCGGTCGGGGCGCGCATCTCGTCCGCGGTCGCCCGCGCGCGCTCGTGCAGCTCGCGCCGGCGCTCGTCGGGCGCCTCGGCGCGATCGACCGTGGTCTCGCCCTCCTCGAACGCCTCGCGCTCCTCGACGAGCGTCTTCGACTCCTCGAGACGGCGGCGCAGCTCCTCGGCGCGCGGGTCCGGCCCCTCCTCGGGCGCCGGCTCCGGGATCGCGGGAGAAGGCGGCTCGGCATACGGCCGGCGGAGGCGCCCCCACGTGTAGGCGCCGGCGACGGCGAGCCCTCCGAGCACCCAGGCCACGGGGCGTCTCACGGGGCCGATGCTACACTCGCCCCCGCTTCCTGCTCCGTCATCGCGCCGCGCACACCCGACACGGCGCACGCAGACGGAGCCGACTCAGACCGTGGGAAGGAGTGATCGGGTCGGTATGACCATGACGAAGTACGAGATTCTGCTCATGCTCGATCCCGAGCTGGCCGAGGAGCGCCAGTCGGAGATCGTCGGCCGCGTCCGCGAGCTCGTGGAGCGCGGCGACGGCACCTGGGTCGCCCATGAGCCGTGGGGCCGGCGCCGGCTCGCGTACGAGATCGCGAAGAAGACCGACGGCAGCTACCACCTGCTCCACTTCGACGCCGAGCCGGAGACGCTCGACGAGATCTCCCGCGTGCTCAAGATCGACGACGGGGTGATGCGGCACATGCCGACGCACCGGATCGAGGGCTCGCGCACGACCGCCCCGTCCCCCGCGCCGGCCGCGCCCGAGCGCGCCGCCGTCGGGGCCGAGAGCTACGCTCGATCGAACGGACGTTCGGTCGAGGAAGAGGAGGAGTAAGCATGGCCGCCAGCATCAACCGCGTCGTGCTCGTGGGGAACCTCACGCGCGATCCCGAGCTGCGGCACACGCCGAGCGGGATGGCGGTGTGCTCGCTGCGCATCGCGGTGAACTCGCGCCAGAAGCAGGCCGACGGGCAGTGGGGCGAGAAGCCGAACTACTTCTCGATCACCGTCTGGGGCAACCAGGGCGAAAGCTGCGCGCAGTACCTGTCGAAGGGCCGTCCGGTCGCCGTCGACGGGCGCCTCGACTGGCGCGAATACCAGGCGAACGACGGGACGAAGCGCGAGGCGATCGAGATCGTCGCCGACTCCGTCCAGTTCCTCGGCAGCCGCGGCGACGCGGAGGGCGGCGGCGCCGGCTCGCCGCAGTTCGTGCCCGCGAGCGCGCAGGCGGCCGAAGCGGACTTCCCGCCCACCGCGGCCGACGACGACATTCCCTTCTAGAGAGGCAGGCATGGCAGCGACGAAGGAACGGCGCCCGAGGCGCCCTGGCGACAAGGACCGCGGGGGGAAGCGGAAGTCCTGCTTCTTCTGCAAGGACAAGGTCGACCAGATCGACTACAAGAACGTCAACCAGCTGCGTCGGTACATCTCCGAGAAGGGGAAGATCCGCTCGCGGCGCGTCACCGGCGCGTGCCGGCGGCATCAGGTGCAGGTCGCGGCCGCGGTGAAGCGGGCCCGCGAGATGGCGCTGCTGCCGTACGTCTCGGGGTAGGCCGATGGACGTCATCCTCCTGAACGACGTCGAGAAGCTGGGGCTCCGCGGCGAGGTCGTGCACGTCGCCGACGGCTACGCCCGCAACTTCCTCCTCCCCCGCCGGCTCGCCGAGAAAGCGACGCGCGCGAAGGTGGCCGAGCTCGAGAAGCGCGAGGCGCAGCGAGCGCGCCACGAGGCCGCGTCGGCCGAGCAGGCCGAGACGATCGCCGACACGCTCCGCAAGACCGTGCTGTCGTTCGAGGTGCAGGCCGGCCCGACCGGCACCCTCTTCGGCTCCGTCACTTCGACGAACATCGCCGATGAGATCTGGCGCACCCGCAAGATCCGCGTCGACCGGCGCAAGATCGGGCTCGACGACTCGATCAAGCGCATCGGCCGCTACGCGATCCCGATCACGGTGTTCGAGGGCGTCGAGGTCGAGGTCAAGACGCTGGTCATCCCCGAGGGCGGGGAGCTCCCGCCCGAGGAGGAGCTCGCCGCGATGGAAGCCGCCGAGGCGGCCGAGCAGGCTGCGGCCGAGGAAGCCGCAGGTGTCGCGGACGAGGAGTTGGTCGAGATCGCGGACGAGCTCGACGAGACGCCCGAGCCGGCCGAGGCCGACCGCCCGGACGACGAGTTCGACCGCATCGCCGACAGCGCGGACGAGCTGCCCGAAGCGGAGCGCTAGCGGCGCGGCGGCCGTGCCGCCGCGCCCTCGCGCACCCGTCCGAAAAACTCGCAAATTCCTGCAAGTTCGGCGTTGTCCACGGTCCGTTCCACGGGCTGTGGATACCGCTCCCTCCCTTGCGGACAAGTCCCGTTTCGCCGCCTCGCACCGGCGGCGGCCTGTGGATAGCATGCGAACGCATGTTCGTATTTCCGTGCGTCGTGTCGAGAACGAGCACAGGCTCGTCCCCAGCCTGTGGAACGTGTGGACAGCAATCCACGCGCAGACGTGCATGGATGCGCCCATGGCCCAGCCGCTCGCCCAGATCTCGCCGATGACCGCCCCGGTCCCACCGCAGAACCTCGAGGCGGAGGAGTCCGTCCTCGGGGCCATGCTGCTCTCCCCCGGTGCGATCGGGGCGGTCAGCGAGATCGTCGATGCGGGCGACTTCTACCGCGACAGCCACGGGGCCATCTTCCGTACGGCCTTGACGCTGTACGGGAAGGGCGAGCCGGTCGACGCGATCACGCTGATCGACGGGCTCGAGGAGCGAGGCGAGCTCGAGGCCGTGGGAGGCCGCTCCCGCGTCCACGAGCTCGCCGCCCTCGTGCCGGCGACGGCGAACGCGGCCCACTACGCCCGCATCGTCCGCGAGACCGCGACGCTGCGCGGCCTGATCCGGGTCGGCGGCGAGATCGCCCGCCTCGGCTGGGACCGGCCCGGGGAGACGCCGGACCTCGTCGACCGGGCCGAGCAGATCATGTTCGAGCTCTCCCAGCAGCGCGTCTCGAGCGAGTTCAGCCACATCGAGACGCTCCTGAAGGAGTCGTTCGAGCGGATCACGGCGCTGTACGAGGCCGGCGCCGAGATCACGGGAGTCCCGTCGGGGTACCGCGACCTCGACCGGGTCACGTCCGGGTTCCAGCCGGGGAACCTGATCATCGTCGCGGCGCGGCCGTCGATGGGGAAGTCCGCGCTCGCCCTCTGTATGGCGGCGAACCTCGGGGTGCGGCACGAGACGCCCGTCGCGCTGTTCACGCTCGAGATGTCGAAGGCGGAGGTGACCCAGCGCCTGCTCTGCTCGGAGGCGAAGGTCGAGTCGCAGCGCCTGCGGTCGGGTCGCCTCGCCGCCGACGACTGGCCCCGGCTCGTGGCGGCCGGGGACAAGCTGATGAAGGCGCCGATCTACGTCGACGACACGGGCTCGATCACGATGATGGAGCTCCGCTCGAAGGCCCGGCGGCTGAAGTCGAAGCTCCCGAGCCTCGGGCTCATCGTCGTCGACTACCTGCAGCTCATGACCTCGGGCAGCTCGGCCGAGAGCCGCGTCCAGGAGGTCTCGCAGATCTCGCGGCAGCTGAAGGTGCTCGCCCGCGACCTCGAGCTCCCCATCGTCGCCCTGTCCCAGCTCTCCCGCGCCGTCGAGCAGCGTCACGACAAGCGGCCGATCCTCTCCGACCTGCGCGAGTCGGGGTCGATCGAGCAGGACGCCGACATCGTCGCCTTCGTCTACCGGGACGAGTACTACAACGAGGAGTCCGACCAGCAGGGGCTCGCCGAGCTGATCGTGGCCAAGCACCGCAACGGCCCGACGGACGCGGTGAAGCTCTCCTTCCTGAAGCGCTACGCGAAGTTCGCCGACCTGGCCGCATAAGCACACCAGCACGAACGCCCTGGAGGGTCCGATGCACGAGCAGACGATCTGGCTCCCGCCCCGAGCCACCGCCTTCACCGAGATCTGCGAGGCCTGCGAGGAGGAGAGCCCGGTCGCCACCGGGTGCTCGCATGCCGTCGTCAGCGGCGCGCTGCGCCTCGACGCGTCCCACGGCTGGGCGACGTGCGCGCGCGGGCACGAGATCCGCGTGCTGCGGATGAACGCGGCCATGCCGGCCGGCGCGCTGGCCTAGCGCCGCACGCGCAGACGGTTCCTCCGTCGCCCCGATGGGGCAGGATGCGTCCATGCCTGCAACCGTGATCGTCGGCGCGCAGTGGGGCGACGAGGGCAAGGGGAAGATCGTCGACCTGCTCGCGCGCGAGTCGGACGTGGTCTGCCGCTACCAGGGCGGGCCCAACGCGGGCCACACGATCGTCACCGACGGCGAGACGTACAAGCTCCACCACATCCCGTCGGGGATCCTCTCGCCGGGCACGGCGTGCGTGATCGGCGCCGGCTGCGTGATCGACCCGGAGACGTTCGTGCGGGAGCTGGACGAGCTCGAGGCCCGCGGCCTCTCGACCGCCGACGTCCACGTCTCCGGCAACGCGCACCTGATCATGCCGTGGCACGTCGCGATCGACGGCGCGAGCGAGCGGCGGCTCGGCCGGCTGCAGATCGGCACGACCCGGCGCGGAATCGGCCCGGCCTACGCGGACAAGGCCTCGAGGCTCGGGATCCGCGTGCAGGACCTCCTCGACGCGAAGATCCTGCGGCAGAAGATCGAGACGGCGCTCGCCGAGAAGAACGTCTGGCTCGAGCGCGTCTACGGCGCGCCGCCGCTCGACCTCGAGGAGTGCGCCGAGCGGCTGGAGCGGGTGGCGCAGCGGCTGCGGCCGTACGTCGCCGACACCTCGCTGCTCGTCGACACCGCCCTGCGCCAGGGCAAGCGCGTCCTGCTCGAGGGTGCGCAAGGGACGCTGCTGGACCTCGACCACGGCACCTATCCCTTCGTCACCTCGTCGAACCCGCTGGCGGGTGCCGCGACCACCGGGGTCGGGATCGGGCCGACGCGGATCGACGAGGTCGTCGGCGTCTCGAAGGCATACGTCACGCGCGTCGGCGAGGGCCCGTTCCCGACCGAGATCGAAGGCCCCGACCAGGAGCGGATGCGGGAGCTCGGCGGCGAGTACGGGACGACGACGGGGCGCGAGCGCCGCTGCGGCTGGCTCGACCTCGTCGCCCTGCGCTACGCCGCCCGGGTCAACGGCCTCACGGCGCTGGCGCTGACGAAGCTCGACGTCCTCTCCCACTTCGAGCGCATCCCGGTCTGCGTCCGCTACCGGCTGCCGGGCGGCGAGGAGACCCGCGAGTTCCCCGCGCACCAGAGCGACTTCCATCACGCTGAGCCCGTCTACGAGGTGCTCGACGGCTGGGGCGAGCCGCTCGGCGAGCATCTCCCGCGCGGGGCGCGCGCCTACGTCGACTTCGTCGAGGACCAGATCGTCGTGCCCGTCTCGCTCGTCGGCACCGGGCAGGCGCGCGAGGCGATCGTCGCCTTGCGCTGAACGGTCCGCGCCACTAGCGTCCTCCCGCCCACTGGCGACTCGCAGGACAGGAGGAGACCATGCGAGAGAGAGTGCTCGCGCTCGCCGCCCTCGTTGCGGCCTGCGCCTGGGGGGCGACGACCGCTGCGGCGGCACCGCTCGACACCACCGGGACGCTGGGAGCCGCGCCGTACCGGCTCGTGGCACCCGAGGCGTGGAACGGGACGCTGGTCGTCCTCGCCCACGGCTACCGCGACCGCGCCGACCATCCCGGGGAGGTCGACGACGTCTCGCCCGACGGCGGCTTCACGGCGATGATCGATGCGCTGACGGCGAGCGGCTACGCCGTCGCGTCGTCCGCCTACTCGTCCAACGGCTGGGCGGTGAAGGACGCCGTCCAGGACCTCGGCAACCTCGCCGCGTTCGCCCGCGGCCGAATCGGCAGGCCGGAGCGGACGCTCCTCGTCGGGTTCTCGCTCGGCAGCGTGCCGACGCTCGACCTTGCCGAGAGCCACGACGGCGTCTTCGACGGCTACCTCGCCGCGTGCGCGGTCGCGGCCGGCTCCCCGCGCGCGTGGGACAGCGCCGCGGCGGGCCTCGTCGCCTGGCAGGCCGTGTTCGGGCCGCTCCCTGCAGCGTGGGGGACCGTCGCGGACGGCGACGACGACGTCGACTTCGAGACCGAGGCGCTGCCGGTCCTCGGCGGGCTGTTGCTGAACCCGCTGAACCTCGGCCGGTTCGAGTTCATGCGCCTCGTCACGCGCGTGCCGCTGTCGCCGGGGTACTACCCTGGCGGCCTCGCGACCAACGTGTTCTTCATCACCGAGGCGCGCGGTGAGCTGGAGCGGCGGGCCGGCGGGCCGGTCGCGCAGAACCTGACCCACACGTACAGCCTGACGGCCGCCGACCGGGCCTACCTCGGCACGCTCGGGGTCTCCGGCGCGCAGGTCGACGCGTGGCTCGCGACGATGAACGGCACGCGCTTCGCCGCGGCGCCCGCACAGCGGAACTGGATCGAGAGGTACGCGACCTACACGGGCAAGCTCCACGCGCCGGTGCTGACGCTGCACACGGTCGTGGACACGCTCGTGCCGGTGCAGCACGAGTCCGCCTACGCCGCGACGGTGGCGGCGGCAGGCAGCGACGACCTGCTGTTCCAGGCATACACGACCGGCACTTCGCACTGCGGCTTCTCGCCGGTGCAGGTGCCGCTCGCGATCGCGCAGCTCGACGCGTGGGCGCGGACCGGCGTGCGTCCGTCGCCGACGGCGTTCCCGGCGGCGCTCGGGTTCGTCCCGAGCTTCGTCCCGCCGCCCTGGCCCCAGCCCTGACCGCACGGGCCCGCGGCGCGACCGGCGCCGCGGGCCCATGCTCACGCCGACGCGCGCTCTACAGTCCCGGGCCATGAAGGTGCTCCTCGTCGGCTCCGGAGGCCGCGAGCACGCGCTCGCCTGGGGCATCGCGCGGTCGCCGCGCCTGACGGAGCTCCATGCGGCGCCGGGCAACCCGGGGATCGCGCGGCTCGGCCACTGCCACCCCGTTCGGGCGGAGGACGGCGAGGGCCTGCTCGCGCTCGCGCGGAGCCTCGACGTCGACCTCGTCGTGGTCGGCCCCGAGGCGCCGCTGGTGGCAGGCGTCGGCGACGAGCTCCGCCACGCGGGCCTGGCCGTGTTCGGGCCGAGCTCCGCGGCCGCCCGGATCGAGGGCTCGAAGTCCTTCGCGAAGGACGTGATGGCGGCGGCCGGCGTCGCGACCGCGGACACGCTCGCCGTCGCCCGCGCGCCCTGCGTCCTCAAGGTCGACGGGCTCGCCGCCGGGAAGGGCGTGTTCGTGTGCCACACGCGTGAGGAGCTCGAGCGCGCGATGCAGGCCGTGGCCGCATTCGAGGGTCCGACCGTGATCGAGGAGCTGCTCGAGGGCGAGGAGGTCTCCGTCTTCGCGCTCGTCGACGGGAGCACGGTCGTGCCGCTCGCGCCGGCGCAGGACTTCAAGCGGCTCGAGGACGGCGACCGCGGCCCGAACACCGGCGGGATGGGCGCGTACTCACCCGTCCCCACCCTCTCCGACGAGTTCGCGGCCGAGGTCGCGGAGACCGTGCACCGTCCTGTGGTGGACGAGCTGGCCCGGCGCGGAACGCCGTTCGTCGGGCTCCTCTACGCCGGGCTCATGCTCACGGCGGATGGGCTGCGGGTGCTCGAGTTCAACTGCCGCTTCGGCGATCCCGAGACGCAGGTGGTCGTGCCGCGCCTCGCCACCGACCTGCTCGAGGCGATCGCCGCGGCCGCCGGCGGCGAGCTCGCCGGAGTCGCACCTGCGGCACGGGACGACGCGGCCGTTACGGTCGTGGCAGCGGCAGCGACCTATCCGGAGCGCGGCGACGCCGGCACGCCGATCGAAGGCGTCGAGGCGGCGGAGGCGGGCGGGGCACTCGTGTTCCACGCCGGGACGGCGAGCCGCGACGGCGCCCTGGTCACGAACGGGGGTCGCGTGCTCACGGTCACGGGCCTCGGCCCGACGGTCGGCGACGCGCGTGAACGGGCCTACGAGGCGCTCGGGCGCATATCGTTCGCCGGGATGCGGTTCCGCACCGACATCGCCGCGGAGGCCGCACGTGTCCGAGCCTGACGGGCCGCTCGTCGGCATCCTCGTCGGCTCGGAGTCCGACCGGGAGCGGATGCAGGGCGCGATGGACGAGCTCGACGCGCGCGGGATCGCGTGGGAGTTCGACGTCCGCTCCGCGCATCGGACCCCGGATGCGGTCGCCGAGTACGCGCGGACGGCGCGGGAGCGCGGGCTGCGCGTGCTCATCTGCGGAGCGGGGCTCGCGGCGGCGCTGCCCGGCGCGGTCGCGGCGCACACCGACCTGCCGGTGATCGGCGTCCCGCTGCGCTCGTCGCTGTCCGTGCTGGACGGCCTCGACGCGCTGCTCGCGATCGCGCAGATGCCGCCCGGCGTGCCCGTCGCGGCGGTCGGCGTCGACAACGCGAAGAACGCAGGCGTCCTGGCCGCGCGCGTCCTCGGCGCCTGAGGCCGACGCCGGATACGGCGCTCCGCGACCGCGTTCACGACCACGTGCTTGCGCTCGCGGAGCGCGACGAGCGGGTCGTCGCGGCCGCGGTGATCGGCTCGCTCGCCCTCGGCGAGGGCGACGACTGGTCGGATCTCGACTTCACGTTCGGGCTCGCCGACGACGCCTCGAAGCCGGACGTGCTCGCGGATTGGACGCGGGAACTCGCCGACGCGTTCGGCGCCGTCCCGCTGCTCGACCTGGACGCGGGCGAGCTGACCTATCGCGTCTTCCTCCTCCCGGGCTGGCTACAGCTCGATCTGTCGTTCGGTGTCGGGAGCACCGTCCGGGCACGCGACGCGTTCCGCCCGCTCTTCGGCCCGTCGCGCGTGCGGGCCGTCCCGCCGGAATCGGCCGAGCAGCTCTTCGGCTGGGCCGTCCTCTACGCCCGGCACGCGCTCGTCGCAATCGAACGCGGGCAGCCATGGCACGCCGAGTACTCCGTAAGCGGCGTTCGCGACCATGCGCTCACGCTGGCGTGCCTCCGGCGCGGGCTGCCGACCGCCTACGGCAAGGGATTCGACCGGCTCCCGGCAGACGTGCTCAGGCGCTTCGACGATGCGCTCGTGCGCTCGATCGAGCCGGCGGAGCTCGTTCGCGCGCTCGCCGTCGCCGTGACCGGGCTGCTCACGGAGGCGACCGACGCCGGCCCACCACAGGTCGAGGCGCAGCTCCGCGGGCTGATGAGCCCCTAGCCCGGGAAGCGCGGGTCGTCCCGGAGCGACTCGAGCTCCTCGTCCGTCCGCGCGTACTCGGCAGTCTTCGGATCGGCGGCGACCGCGCGCTCGAGGGCGCCGAGCGCCTCGTCGCGCCGGCCCGCACGTGCGTGAAGGCAGGCGAGCTCGTAGTGAATGAGCCCGTGGTCGGGATGCTCTTCGAGGCCGGCCGACGCGATCCGGATCGCCTCGTCCCAGTCCTCGCGCGCCCGCGCCGGCTGCGTCGCGAACCACGACTCCCAGGGCGAGGTCGGGAACGCGTTCCCCGGCGGCGCGCCGATCACGAGCGCGGTGGTGCCGTCCTCGACCGCGACCGCCTCCCGCTTGTCGCCGAGCTCCGGTACGAACACGAGCGTTCCTGCGGGGGCGTCGATCTCCTCGCCCGCAACGGTGAAGCGCGCCTGCCCTGCGATGACGACGTAGAGCTCCTCATGCGCCCCTGCCCCCGACCCGGTCTCGTCGTGCCGCTCGATTAGCTCCTCGCCGGCGTCGGCGCTGTAGCCGTTGATCCCGAACGCACGCACGCCGAGCACGCGCCGGATCGGCCGCCAGTGGACGCCGGCGACGTCGATGCGCTCGAGCTCGTCGATGCGGGCGACACGCGCTGCCACGAGCCGGATCCTAGGAGATGACGACGGGCACGCGGTGCACCGCGTTGTTCGCATAGCCGCCCACGTTCCACGGCGGCTCGAGCGGCTGCTCGTTGCCGGCGTCGTCCCGCGCGCGGCAGCATAGGACGTGCTCGCCCGGCGTCGCGTCCCACTCGGCCGTCCAACGACGCCACGCCCAGCGGGAGCCGAGGTCGTCCTCCACCGAGGCGTCCCACCACGACGCGCCGCCGTCCGCGCTCACCTCGACGGCCGTGACCGTGCCCTGCCCGGACCAGGCCCGGCCCTCGAGCGGCACCGTCCCGGCCGGGAGGTGCCGCACGCGCGTGTGGAAGTCCGGCTCGCCCGGCGGGACGAGCAGCGAGCGCGGCGCCATCCGCGTCACCGGCGCGCCCTCGTCGTCCTCGCTCGCGCGGAGCCGGTACCCGGTCACCTGCTGGTAGCCGTCGAAGGCACGGTCGAGCACGTCGATTCGCGCGAGCCACTTCACGTTCGTCATCCCGTACCAGCCGGGAACGACGAGCCGGAGCGGGAAGCCGTGCTGCGGCAGGAGCGGGACGCCGTTCATCTCGTAGGCGAGCACCGCGTCCGAGGCGAGCGCCTCGGCGAGCGGCAGCGCCCGCGCGTAGCGCTGCTCGACCCCGCCCTCGACGCCGCCGTCGAGGCCGGTGAACGCGACGTCGACCGCGTCGCCGAGCGGCTCCGCCTCGTCGAGGAGCGCCGCGAGCGGGACGCCGCGCCAGCGCGCCGTCCCGACCGCCTCGACGAGCCACGGCTGCGAGAACGGCCGGGGGTCGAGCTTGGCGCGGCCGTTGCCGGCGCACTCCATCGTCACCGTCAGCTCGACGGCCGGCCGCGCGCGCAGCTCGTCGAGCGCCAGCGACAACGGCCGCTCGACCCGCCCGCCGAGCTCGAGCCGCCACGCGTCGGCGTCGACGAGCGGGATGTCGTAGTGGACGAGCAGGTAGTGCAGCCCGAGCGGCGTCACCGGCCAGCGCAGCGCCTCGAGCGGCATCCCGTGGTTGCGCGTCGCGAGCTGGAGCTCCTCGAGGCTGATGCCCACGCGACGAGGATAGGCCGTCGGGGAGCGCGGATACCATCGGCCCGTGATCCCTCGCTACTCGCGGCCCGAGATGGCCGGCGTCTGGTCGGACGAGGGGAAGCTGGCGCGCTGGCTGGACGTGGAGCTCGCCGCGCTCGACGGCTGGGCCGAGGTCGGCGTCGTCCCGGCCGGAGCGGTCGAGCGGATCCGCGCGACGGCCGTGCCGCCCGACCCGGCGCGCGTGGCCGAGCTCGAGGCCGTGCTCCACCACGACACGGCCGCCTTCGTCGACGCAGTCGCCGAGCAGCTCGGCGAGGAGGGGCGCTGGTTCCACTACGGCCTCACGTCGTCGGACGTGGTCGACACCGCGCTCTCGCTCCAGCTCCAGGCCGCCGGCGAGCTCGTGCTCGACGGGCTCGACCGCGCCTTCGCGGCCGTCGTGGCGCGTGCCCGCGAGCACCGGGACACGCTCTGCATCGGGCGCACCCACGGCGTCCACGCCGAGCCGACGACCTTCGGCCTCAAGCTCGCGGGCTGGGCGTTCGAGCTCGACCGGCGGCGGACGCAGCTGCGCGCCGCGCTCGAGACCTGCCGCGTCGGAAAGCTCTCCGGCGCCGTCGGCCAGTACGCCGCGATCGACCCGGAGGTCGAGCGGGTGGCCTGCGAGCGCCTCGGGCTCGAGCCGGCGCCGACCTCGACCCAGATCCTCCAGCGCGACCGGCACGCGGAGCTCATGACGGCCCTCGCCGTCCTCGCCTCCTCGCTCGATGCCTTCGCGCTCGAGGTGCGCCACCTCGCGCGGACGGAGGTACGCGAGGTCGAGGAGCCGTTCGGCCGCGGCCAGAAGGGCTCGTCCGCGATGCCGCACAAGCGCAACCCGGTCGTCGCCGAGCGCATCTGCGGCCTCGCCCGCGTCGTGCGCGGCTACGCCCTCGTCGCGCTCGAGAACCAGCCGCTCTGGCACGAGCGCGACATCTCGCACTCGTCGGCCGAGCGTGTCGCGATCCCCGACGCGTTCCTCGCCGTCGACTACATGCTCGACCGCTTTGCCTGGCTCGTCGAGGGTCTGCGCGTGTTCCCGGAGCGGATGCGCCGCAACCTGGACGCCTCGCACGGCCTCTTCTTCTCGCAGCGCCTGCTGCTCGCGCTCGTCGAAGGCGGGCTCGCGCGCGACGAGGCGTACCGGCTCGTGCAGGCGCACGCCATGCACGCGTGGGAGGAGGAGCGGAGCTTCCCCGACCTCGTTCGCGCCGACGCGGCAATCGCCGGCCGCGTCGACCTCGTCGCCGTCTTCGACCTCACCGCCTACACCCGTCACGTCGACACGGTGTTCGAGCGCCTCGACGCGCTCGTCCGCCGGGAGGAGCCCGCCCATGTCTGAAGCCGCGACCCACGTCGCCTCGGGAAAGGTCCGCGAGATCTACGCACTCGACGAGGAACGCCTCCTGCTCGTCGCGAGCGACCGGATCTCGACCTTCGACGTCGTCCTGCCGACCGACATCCCCGACAAGGGGCGCGTGCTCACCGGCCTGTCCGCGTTCTGGTTCGCGCGGACGAGCGAGCTCGTGCCGAACCACCTCCTGCAGCTGCGGGCGGACGGCCGCTCGATGGAGTGCCGGCGGCTCGACATGCTCCCGATCGAGTGCGTCGTGCGCGGCTACCTCACCGGCTCCGGCTGGAAGGACTACCTCGCGACCGGCGAGGTCTGCGGGCACCGGCTGCCGCAGGGGCTCGTCGAGTCGCAGGAGCTGCCCGAGCCGATCTTCACGCCGGCGACGAAGGCGCACACGGGCCACGACGAGAACATCACGCGCGAGCAGGCCGCCGAGCTCGTCGGCGCCGACCTGTTCGCCGAGGCGGAGCGCATCTCGCTCGCGCTCTACCGCTACGGCGCCGACTGGGCGGCGACGCGCGGGATCATCCTCGCCGATACGAAGTTCGAGCTCGGCCTCGGCCCGGAGGGCACGCTCGTCCTCGGCGACGAGGCGCTGACGCCGGACTCGTCGCGCTTCTGGCCGGCCGACGGCTACGAGGCGGGCCGCGGGCAGCCGTCGTTCGACAAGCAGTTCGTGCGGGACTACTGCGAGTCGCTCGGCTGGGACAAGACCGCGCCGGGGCCCGAGTTGCCGGACGACGTCGTGGCCGGGACCAGAGCGCGCTACGTCGAGGCGTTCGAGCGCCTGACCGGGATCGCGTTCGACGACTACCTCGCCGACCCGGAGGTGGTCGCACGGTGAGGGCAACGGTGCTCGTGCGTCCGAAGGACGGGATCCTCGACCCGCAGGGGGAGGCGGTGCGGACGGCCCTCGACCACCTCGGGTTCGAGGCCTCGGAGGCGCGCGTCGGGCGCGTGATCGACCTCGAGTTCCCCGGACGCAGCGCGGACGACGCGCGCCGCGAGCTCGAGCGGATGTGCGAGGAGCTGCTCGCGAACCCGCTGATCGAGAGCTACGAGATCGAGGTGCACGCGTGACGGTCGCGCCGCAGCCCGAGCGGCGGCCGCGGGTCGCGGTGCTCGTCTTCCCCGGCTCGAACGACGACCGCGACGCGGCCTGGGCACTCGGCGCGCTCGGCGCGGAGGCCGTCATGGTCTGGCACGCGGACGAGCGGCTGCCGGAGGTCGAGGGCGTGCTGCTCCCCGGCGGCTTCTCCTACGGCGACTACCTCCGCTGCGGCGCGATTGCGCGGTTCGCACCGGTGATGGCCGACGTCCGGCGGTTCGCGGACGAGGGCGGGCCGGTGCTCGGGATCTGCAACGGCTTCCAGATCCTCTGTGAGGCCGGGCTGCTGCCGGGCGTCCTGCGCCCGAACGCGTCGCTGTCGTTCGTCTGCCGGGACGTGGCCGTGAAGGTCGAGCGGGCCGACCTCGCCATCACGAGCCGCTGCGCCGAAGGGCAGGTGCTGACGATCCCGATCAAGTGCGGCGAGGGTGCGTGGTACGCGGACGAGGCTCTCGTCGAGGCGCTCGAGTGGGCGGGCCAGATCGTCTTCCGTTACGCCGGCGAGAACCCGACGGGCGCGATCGGCGCGGTCGCGGGGGTCTGCAATGCCGGCGGGAACGTGGTCGGGCTCATGCCCCACCCGGAGCACGCCGTCGACCCGATGCTCGGCTCCGGCGACGGCGGGCTGCTGCTGGCCGGGCTCGTGGACGCGGCGACGGCGCGACTGCTCGTCGCGGCCTAGTCGGGCCGCTTCTCGCGCGCCTCTCCGCGGCGCCGCGCGGCGATGCGAGCCTCGCCCTCCGCGATGAGCGCGTGCGCCTGCTCGAGCGTCCGCCGCGCTCGGTCGCGAATCGCCGCCCCCTCGGGGTCAGGCCTCTTCCGCTTCCTCGCCATCGTCGTCCTCCAGCAGATAGTCGATGTGACGGACCACGTCGAGGATATCCGCCAGGAGCTTCAGCGCCGTCAGCGCGGCCTCGTCCTCGATCAGCTCCCGTTCCAGCCCAGCGCCTCCTGCAGCGCCGGGTGCTCGCCGAGCGCCGCGCGGAGCTTCTCCAGGTCGCGCAGCCGGAGCGTCACCGGCCCGCGGCGCGCGGTGCCGTCGGTCGTGTACGCGATGCGGACGAGCCGCTCGCCCTTCTCCGTCTCGAGCAGCTCGAACACGCTCGCGAACCGCCGCTCACCGGCTCGCTGCGGGACGCTCAGCCGCTCGACGAGGCTCGCCGGGCCCCAGGGTGTCGCCGCCTTCGCCATACCGCCAACGGTAGGCGGCCGCGCGTCACGCGTGTGTGCCGAGAACGTGCGGGATCTGTGACGGCGGCAGCGGGCTCTCCGGCAGCCCGTCGCGCGGCGAGCCGTTGTACGCACCGGGCGCCACGTCGTTCGGCGCGTCCGCGTGGAAGAGCGAGGCGAGGTGCTGGATGTGCCCGCGGCCCGGCCCGAGCTCGAACTGGCCGCCCCCGTAGAGCGCGATCCCGCGCCCCTCGCACGTCTCGTAGAACTCGAACAGCGCGCGCAGCGACCCGAACCGCGACGGCTTCACGTTCAGCGTCCGCGGCGGGAACGGCAGGGCGTCGACGTCCGCGACGGAGTGGATCGGCGCGTCCCAGGTGATCCGCTCGCGGTGCGACTCGAGCGCGGCCGCGGCCTCCGGATCCTCGTCCAGGTTCGGGTCCTCGATCCACGCCTCCGGGAACCCTTCTGCAGCGAGCCGGTAGAGCTCCGGGGTCGCCGGGTTGTCGACCGGCGTCCCGCGGTACTGCCCTTTCAGGTCGACGACGTCGACGCCGGCGACCTCCTGCACACGCGCCACGAGCGCCTGATCCCACGCCGGCGTCGGGTCGAGCTTGAACCGCAGCGACGGGTAGAGCCGCGTCCACGAGGCGAGCGGCTCGAGCGTGGCGGCGTCGATGCGGGTGGAGGCGACGAAGCTCACCGGCCGCGCCCGGCGCTCGACGAGGTCGCCGAGGCCGAGGTTCGACTGCCGGAGCGCGAGGTCGAGCGCCGCGCTCTCCCAGGCCCAGCGCCGGTACTGACGCTGCGACTCCATCCCGATCGGGCCGCCGTAGAAGTCGAACGGCTCGAGCAGCTCCGACAGCTCGCCGAGCGTGCCGCGGAAGCCGGTTACCGGCGGCTCGGGCGAGCGCTCCGGGGCGTGCAGGCCCGCGTCGTAGGTGACGTCCTCGCCCACGCCCTCGACCTCGTCGCCGCGCAGCCGCACCACCGTGGTGACGCGCTGGAACTGGGGCGAGACGTCGAGAGCGAGCCGGTCGCGCTCGACCGACTCGATCTTGACGGAGAGTCCGGCGACGGCGTCCGCGAGGGCCACCGTCCGAGGCTATCTACCAGCCGCTCACCCAGGGATCGACGAACACGTCGTCGACCCGCCAGCGACCCGAGCCGAGCAGACCCGACTGAGCGGTCAGGCGGAATTGCACCTGCGTGATCAGGCCGCCGTTCTGGCCGAGCTGCGAGAGCAGCGGCCCGAGGCTCGCCAGCAGGTACACGTCCGGGAGCAGGCCGGGGCTCCAGGCAGCCCCACCCGCGCGCAGGCCAACGATGGCGGTGCGCCGCGCGCCGGACGCGGTCGAGTACAGGATCTCGACCTTCAGCGGCGAGAGGAACGAGCCGGAGTTCGCGGCCATCATCCGCATCGTCAGGGCGAGCGTGCCGACGCAGGTCAGCGGGCTCGTCGCGGACGCACCCGGCGGGAGGTAGAGGGACGACGACCCGGGACGGAGGTAGTAGGGATCGTTGCCGGACACGACCGTCGCGCCGCCCGAGAGCTTCCAGCCGTGCGCGCCTTCGAAGTCGCCGCCCGGCACGGGCGAGTACGGGATCGGGTCGAGCCAGCGCAGGAACGCCGGCGCCGCCGTCTGACCGTCGCAGCTGAGGAGACCGGCGCTCGCGGGAGACGCCGCCACCCCCGTCGCCGTGGCGCAGCCGACCGCCAACGCCGCCAGCACCAGAACCCGCAAACACTTCTTCACCGCAACCCCTTCCCGACTCGACCGCAAGTCCGCTCAGTGAAAGGCGACCGCGGCGACTCCGAATCACCATTCGGGGTGAATCCTGCGGCGTCGGCCCAAGTTCCCTCCTTCGAGGGACGCACCGCGCCACGCCGCACCCATCCTTCGTCTGTGACGTCCGCGGCCACACACGTCGACCCTGCGATCGCCGAGCTGATCGAGCAGACGCGCGCGAGCCGCCTGGCGCGGCTCGGCGCCCGGCGGCTGCTCACCGTCGTCGCGTTCGGCGCGTCGTTCCTCGCCGCCGCCGTGGCCATGGCGGTATTCGTGCCGTCGGACCGCGAGATCGGAGCGGCGCAGCTGCTCGTGTTCGTCGCGGCGTACGCCCTCGCGTCGCGGGTCGCCTTCGAGATCAGCACGGGCTGGGCGGTGCCGACGCAGCTCGTGCTCGTGCCGATGCTGTTCGCGCTCCCGCCCGGGCTCGTGCCGCTCGCGGTGGCCGGCGGCTTCGTGACTGCGTGGCTCGTGCACGACCGCCAGCTCGACGTCGAGCGCGTGTTCCTGCGGCTCGCCAACTCGTGGTACGCGATCGGGCCCGCGCTCGTCATCTGGGCCGCCGGCGAGCCGGCACCGTCGCTCTCGGCGCTGCTCGTCCTCGCCGTCGCGCTCCCGGCGCAGTTCGCCCTCGAGTTCGCCAGTGTCGCGGGCTGCGACCGCATCGCGCGCGGGACACCGATTCGCCCGCAGCTGCCGTTCGTGGCGCGGGCCTGGGCCGTCGACCTCGCGCTCACGCCCGTCGGCCTGCTCGCGGCCATCGCCGCGACCGAGGTGGACGGCGCGATCGTGCTCCTGCTCCCGCTGCTCGGCCTGCTGTCCGTCTTCGCCCGCGAGCGCAAGGCGCGGCTCGACGCGGCGCTCGAGCTCTCGTCCGCGTACCGCGGCACCGCCTTCCTGCTCGGCGACGTGATCGAGGCCGACGACGCGTACACGGGGAGCCACAGCCGCGACGTCGTCTCGCTCTCGCTCGAGGTGGCGAAGCACCTCCGCCTCGACGCGCAGGCGCAGCGCCGCGTGGAGCTGGCCGCACTCCTCCACGACGTGGGCAAGATCCGCGTCCCGAACGAGATCATCAACAAGGCCGGGCCGCTCGACGACGACGAGTGGGCCGTGATGAAGCAGCACACGGTCGAGGGGCAGCGGATGCTGGAGCAGGTCGGCGGTCTGCTCGCCGCGGTCGGCGGGATCGTCCGCTCCTGCCACGAGCGCTGGGACGGGGCCGGTTACCCCGACGGGCTCGCCGGCGAGGACATCCCGGTCGAGGCACGGATCGTCTGCGCCTGCGACGCGTTCAACGCGATGACGACGGACCGCGCGTACCGCAAGGCGCTGTCGCTCGAGGACGCCAGGGCGGAGCTCGCACGTTGCGCGGGCAGCCAGTTCGACCCCGCGGTCGTCGAGGCGCTCCTCGCCGTCGCCTGACGACCCTCGTTCGAGTGAACGGGCCGTGCTTCCCCCCTCCGGGGGAGGCAGCACGGCGGTGGAAGGAGAGGATGCGGGGGCATCTGCGGCGACCTTGGAGGAGTACTGAATGACGGCAACGCGTGCGGCCCGCGTGGCGATCTGCCTGATGCTGGGACTGGCGACCTTCTCGGCGTTCACGGGCACCGCTCTCGGAGCGGAGGACGAAGGCGAGCTCGTCGACGTCAGCAAGACGGTCGAGGACCTCGACAAGGAGCTCGTCAAGCTCCGGGAGCGCGGCCGTTGGGCGCGCGAGGGCGAGCTGTCCGCCGCGGCGGTCTGCGGCGTCGACGCGCCGGTGCAGGTCTTCTCGGCCTGGGGCGACGGTGCCGCCTATCTCCCGGCCCCGGAAGGCAGCCTCGAGTCGACCGCGCGCTGGACGCTGAACAAGCATGCGCGCCTCGCCGAGAACTCGCCCTTCAGCTCCGGTGGGTCGTCGCTCTTCCTCCCCGACCACGGCGAGGCGATCTCGCCCGCGTTCTGCGTCAGCACGGCGCACCCGACGATCCGGCTGTTCGCCGCGAACACCGCCGACGAGGAGTCGGAGCTCGAGGTCGAGATCCTCTACGAGAACGTCGACGGGAAGGTCAAGAAGCTCAAGGTCGCGAAACTGCGAGGCCGACAGGACTGGGCGCCGACGACGATCGTCCCGCTCCACGTCAACATGCTCGGCGCCGCGTCCGAGGACGGCTTCACCGCGGTCGCCGTGAGGTTCAAGGCCAAGGACGTGAAGTCGAAGACGGGCGGCTGGAAGCTCGACGACCTCTTCGTCGATCCGTGGGTGAGCGGCTGGTGATCGCCGCGGGGCAGGTCGGCGCCGCCCTCGCGCTTCCTTAACGCGAAGCCCGCACGCGCGTCGGCATCCTCCCCCGGATGCTCGGCTACGTCGCTCGCCGGCTGCTCTGGACGCCGCCGCTGCTGCTGTTCGTCATGCTCGTGACCTTCGCGCTGATGCGCGGGATCGGCGGCAGCCCGTTCCGGCTCGAGTCCGGCGGGCTCCCCGAGCCCCTCGTCATCCAGGTCACGAACTTCTACGAGCTCGACAAGCCCTGGTACGTCGAGTTCTGGAACTACGTCGGCCACGTCGCGACGTGGAACTTCGGCCCGTCGCTGACGATGCGCGACCTCACCGTCGACCACGTGATCAACACGCAGATCCCGGTCACGCTCGCGCTCGCCGGGCTGGCGATCCTCTGGGCCGTCCCGATCGGCGGGACGCTCGGCGTGGCGGCAGCGATGAAGCGCGGCTCGCGGCTCGACACGCTGCTGACCTCGGTCTCGACCCTCATGCTCGTCGTCCCGGTCTTCCTCTTCGCCGAGATCGGGTCGACGTACCTCATCCGCCGCTGGCACGTGATCGAACCTGGTTGGGACACGTGGGAGACGCGGCTCGCCGCGTCGTTCGTGCTCGCGCTCGCGCCCGCGGGCTACATCGCCCGCGTCGTCCGGGCCGGGCTGGTGGACACGCTCGGCCAGGACTTCGTGCGCACCGCGCGCGCGAAGGGCCTGCGCTCCGGCCGCGTGATCGGCGTCCACGTGCTGCGCAACTCGCTCGTCCCCTTCCTCGCGGCCGCGGTGCCGACGATGGCACTGCTGATCACCGCCGCGTTCTTCGTCGAGCTCGCGTTCGGGATCCCCGGCGCCGCCGGCTTCTTCATCCGCGCCGCGCAGCTCCGCGACTACCCGATGGTCATGGGCCTCACGATCGTGCTCGCGCTCGTCGTGATCATGGCGAACCTCGTCGCCGACATCGTCGCCGCCTTCCTCGACCCACGGCTGCGGGAGCGGCGGTTCTGACGGCGCTCGCGCACGAGGACGTCCCGCGCCACCGCGGTTTCTGGCTCGGGACGGCGGGCCGGTTCGCCCGGCACCGGCGCGGGATGGGCGCCGCCGCGGTGCTCCTCGCGCTCGTGCTGGCGTGCCTGCTCGTCCCGGTGCTCTCGCCGCACGACCCCTACGCCGTCGACTTCGCCCAGAAGCAGCAGGGGCCGTCGGCGGAGCACCCGCTCGGCACGGACTTCTTCGGCCGCGACCTGCTCGAGCGCCTCGCGCTCGGCGGCAGGAAGTCGCTCGTGATCGCCCTGTCGGCGCTCGGCGTGATCCTCGTCCTCGGCACGACCTACGGCGCGATCTCCGCGACCTTCGGCGGACGGGTGGACGAGTTCATGATGCGGGCCCTCGACGCGCTGCTCGCGATCCCGCGCTTCCCGGTGATCGTGATCATCCTCGTGATCGCGGGCCTGCGGACGAACGAGCTGACGCTGATCCTCGCCCTGTCGATCGTGAGTTGGATGGTGACCGCGCGACTCGTCCGCACGGAGCTGATCTCGCTCCGGCAGCGGGAGTTCGTGCGTGCGGCCCACGCGGTCGGCGCAGGTCGGCGGCACGTGCTCGTCCGCCATCTCGTCCCGAACGCGCTCGGGGTGCTGATCGTGGCGGCGCTGCTCGAGTTGCCGGGGGTGATCCTCTACGAGGCCTTCGTCTCGACGCTCGGGCTCGGGCTCAACCCGCCGGCCGCGACCTGGGGGAACCTGGCGTTCGAGGGGATCGAGGACGCGCGGCTGTGGGAGGTCCTGATCCCGAGCATCGCCATCGCGATCTTCGCGATCGCCGCGAACATCGTCGCCGACGGGCTCGACGACTCCCTCGACCCCCGCCGCAGCGCCGAGCGCTGAATCGCGTCGTATCTCCTGTACGGGCTCGCGAATCTCGTCGACGCGCTCGAACCGGTCGGATCGCTGACGCCGTGGGACTGGTACGCCGGCGGTGACCAGCTCCGCAACGGCCTGGACTGGCGCGGCACGCTCCTCCTCCTCGGGTCGGTCGTCGTGCTCGCCGGGGCCGCGATTCCGCTGTTCGAGCGGCGGGACCTCTCCACCCAGGGCTGCGGCCAACCCGCAAGCGGTCGTCGGCCCGGCCCTGATGGCGTCCGGCGCGCGGCACGGCACCGTGGGAGCCATCAGGGAACCACGAGCCAGAGGAGCGGAAATGTCCCCCAGGAAGATTCTCGAGTTCGGCGGCTACATCTCCGGAGCTCTGCTGATCGTCTTCGGCATCGCCGCCATCTACATGGGCGTCGACGGGCGCAGCACCGTCCGCGACAGCCTGAAGCAGGAGCAGATCTACTTCGGCAACGCGGCCGAGGACCCGGCCGTCGCCGAGCACGCGAAGCAGTGGTCGGAGGAGCAGGTCGCTCACCGGCGACCAGGCTCGCGCGTTCGCGCTCGTCATGCGCGAGCACACGCTCGAGGGCTCCGAGGGCCTGACCTACGCGCAGATGGGCCGCTTCGTCTCGGCCGCCAAGCCGGACGACCCGGCGGGCACGAGCGACGAGGCCGCCGCCCTCAAGGGCGACGACGGCCAGCCGGTCCCGAACGCCGCCCGGAACACCTGGGTGACCGAGACGGCGCTGACGACCGCGCTGAACATGTCCTTCATGGCGGAGCAGCTGGCGCTCTTCGGCGTCGTCGTCGGCGTCGCGCTCCTGCTGGCCGGCATCGGCTTCGTCCTCCTCGCCTTCCTGGCCGTGCGCCGCTGGGCCGAGGGGACGGAGACGGCGAAGGTCACGCCCACGGTGGCGACGGTCGCGTAGCGCGACCCGCTCCACCCCTCCCCGAAGGGCGCCGCCACGCGGCGCCTTTCGCCGTCCCGGTACGCTGACGTCGTGCGATTCTTCACGCGCGAGGAGCCCCGGATGGTGACGGCCGCGGAGGCCCTGCCGGGGCGCGACGAGCGGATGGTCGTCCCCGCCCGGCACGAGGTGCTGGGCACGCCGCTCGAGCCGCCGTTCCCGGACGGGCTCGAGCAGGCGGTCGTCGGCATGGGCTGCTTCTGGGGCGCGGAGCGGCTGTTCTGGCAGCTGCCGGGCGTCTACACCAGCGCGGTCGGCTACGCCGGCGGCTTCACGCCGAACCCGACCTACCAGGAGACGTGCACGGGCCTGACCGGCCACACGGAAGCGGTGCTCGTCGTCTTCGACCCGGCTCAGGTCCCCTACGAGGAGATCCTGCGCACGTTCTGGGAGGAACACGACCCGACGCAGGGCAACCGGCAGGGCAACGACGTCGGCACGCAGTACCGCTCGGCGCTGTACTGGACGACGCCCGCGCAGCGCGAGGCGGCGCTCGCCTCCCGCGACGCGTACCAGGCGCGCCTGGCCGAGGCGGGGTACGGGGAGATCACGACCGAGCTCGGCACGGCACCGCCGTTCTACTACGCCGAGGCGTACCACCAGCAGTACCTCCACAAGAACCCGAACGGGTACTGCGGGATCGGCGGCACGGGCGTCTCCTGCCCCGTCGGCGTCGGCGCCTGACCGGCGGGCGCGCTAGGTTCCGCGCATGACCGTCGTCGAGGCACGCCGGTGGCGCGACCTGTTCGCGGCACGGGCGCGCGAGGACGTCGGCGCCGGGATCGTCGAGATCCTCGCCCTCGCCGCGGACACCGAGCTGATCCCCTTCGCCGGCGGCTTCCCCGACCCGCAGACGTTTCCGGCGGCGCGTGCGGCGGGCCTGCTCGACGAGCTGGCCGCGACCGGCGACCTCGGCGCCTTCCAGTACGCCCCGACGCGCGGCCTGCCCGGCACGCGAGACGCACTGCAGCAACGGCTGGAGGTGCTCCAGGGCCGCCGTCCCACGGACGACGAGCTGCTGGTCACGAGCGGCGGCATCGACGGCCTCGAGCTCGTGTCGAAGTCGTTCCTCGACCGGGGCGACGCGGTGGTGGTCGAGGGGCCGACCTACCTCGGCGCGATCATGGCCTTCCGCAGCTTCGAGGCGCAGGTCGTGGCCGTCCCGATGGACGCCGACGGGCTCGACGTGGACGAGCTGGCTGCGGCCCTCGTCGGTGGGCTGCGGCCGAAGCTCCTCTACACGATCCCGGACCACCAGAACCCCGCCGGGGTCAGCCTCACGGCCGAACGGCGTACCGCCCTCGTCGACCTCGCGCGCCGCTACGGGTTCCTCGTCGCCGAGGACGTCGCCTACCGCGAGCTGGGATTCGACGGCGACGCGCTGCCGAGTCTGTGGAGCCTCGGCCCGGACGTGGTCGTCCAGCTCGGGACGACGTCCAAGACCTTCTTCCCTGGCGTGCGGCTCGGCTGGGCGGCCGGGCCGGACGAGGTGATCGCGCAGCTCGTCGTCGCGAAGCAGAACACCGACCAGTGCGCCTCGCCGCTGGGCCAGAAGCTGTGGGAGGAGTACGCGCGCCGCGGTGCCCAGGACGAGCAGCTCGTCCGCTCGCGGGGTCTGTACCGGCGCCGGTGCGAGCGCCTGCTCGCGGCGCTCGAGCGGACGATGCCCGAGACGGTCTCGTGGACGCGGCCCGAGGGCGGCTTCTTCTCCTGGCTGACGCTGCCGGACGGCACGGATGCCGTCGCGTTCGCGCGCCGAAGCGCGGCCGCGGGCGTGGCGGTCGTCCCCGGCGCCCCGTTCTTCCCGGACGGCCGCGGCACCGCGAACCTCCGGCTCTCGTACAGCAAGGTCGAGGACGAGCTGATCGACGACGGCGTCGAGCGGCTGGCCGCCCTCGTCCGCGAGGGAGTGTCGTGAGCGATCCCGAGAGCTACTTCGCGGGCGACACCGAGGCGCAGTCCGGCCGCACCGGGACCTGGGTGCGCTGGGACGCGCTCGACCCGCTCGAGATGGTGCCGGGCCTCACCTTCCAGCCCGTGCTGGGCGACGCGCTGATGGTCAACTTCGTCAGCTTCGAGCCGCACACCGAGGCGCCGCTCCACTGGCACGACGAGGAGCAGATCACCTACGTGATGGACGGCGAGTTCGAGTTCACGGTCGCCGGCGAGACGCGGACGATGCGCCGTGGCGACGCGGTGGCGATCCCGCCGAACGTCCCGCACGGCGCACGGACGCTCGACAGCTCGTGCGTCGAGATCGACGTGTTCCACCCGCCGCGACGCGGCGTGCTCGAGGCGATGGGCCTCGAGCCCGGCCCGTAGCTCTACCACGCCGGGTAAAGCGCTTTCCGTCGGGGCACGAACATGGTTAGGATTTGCGCCGTGAGACCGGCATCCAGGACCGTGGCCCGCGTCTCGTTGCTCGCGCTCGTCCTCTCGGCCGTCCTCGTCGCGGGGGTCGCCGCCAGCCTGCGGACCGACGCGGCGCGGGCCGCCGAGGAGAAGCTGCCGAGCTATCGCTGCTGCTTCCGCATCGACACGCTGATGACCGGACGGCTCGACACGGTGTTCGACGACGTCGTCCTGAGTGCGCCGCAGCACGCGACGTGGACGTTCCGCAACAGCGAGCTCGTGACGTACTCGATGACGAGCTCCGGGCCGAGGATCCGGCGCGCATGGGCGCGGAAGGGCGGGCCGTGGCCCCGGAGCGACGGCCCCGGCATCTCCTTCGGCGTCGGCCGCGTCACCCGCGGCGCCTGCGACAAGGAGGACTCGAGCCGAGTCTGGACGGACGCGCCGAACCTCATGTCGCGCTACTACCGGAGCCCCCAGCGGCGCTCCTACGTCCTCGTCGAGCCGGGGCGCGCGATCGCCGACATCGGCGTGGCGGCGGACGAGGCCTGTGACGAGACGCAACACGGCGTCCGCACCGGCCCACTCGACGGGCTCGACATCGGCGGCGCGACCTCCCACCTCATGGCGATGCCGACCCAGCGCCAGCTCACGAGCCGCACGCACCTCAAGCTCCGCCGCCGGCTCGTGATGGGCCGCGACGTCGACCACGAGGAGGACTTCTCGGGGCCGCTCCCGCACGACACGACCGGCTTCTCGCTCGTCGAGGTCTGCTTCACGTACGTGTCGCCGGGCCGCGTGAAGGCGGAGTCGGCGAGGATCCGCGCCCTCGTCGGGCACGCGCCGACGCCGGTCAGCTCGCTCGCCTGCCGCTAGCGACCGGAACTGACCACGAGCGTCACGCGCGCGCCCACCGGCGCCGTCGCACCGCGCCTCGCAACCGGCCGCTGCGAGACGACCGAGCCGCGACGGACCGTCCGCGAGCGGACGTGGCGGACCGTCCCGACGCGGAAGCCGGCCGCGGCGAGCACGCGCCGCGCCCGCGCCAACGGCAGCCCGACGACCCGCGGCACCGCCCGTCTCGCGGCCGCCGCGCACGGGAGGGCGCCGTCGAGCCCGGAGAACGAGACGACGCCGCCGGCGAACGTGTAGCGGCCGCTGCGCTGGCGCGCGCCCGCCGTCACCACGAGGCGCGTCCCGGCGCACGCGAGGCGGATGGTGTCGCCGCCGTCGCCGCCGCTGTCCGCAATCGTCGCGTCCACGCCCCGCGCGCCGCCCGCCAGGACGTAGGTGTCGTCACCGCCGCCGCCGTCGACGCGGTCGGCTCCGGCGCCGAGCTCGAGCACGTCCGCCCCGGCGCCGCCCTGGACGACGTCGTCGTCGCTCCCGGCTGCGACGGCGGACTCGCCGCCCGCGAGGGTGTCGGGCCCGGCGCCGCCGGTGACGGAGTCGTTCCCCGGCCCGCCGCGGAGCACGCTGCCGGCGGCGAGTCCTCGGAGCACGTCGTTGCCCGGCCCGCCCGACCCGCGCGCGGCGACGATCCGGTCGTTGCCGTCCTCGCCGACCGCGAACGCGACGGGCGCCGCGGACGCGTCGATCACGTCGTCGCCGTCGCCCGTCTCCACGATCAGCGTGTCGACGAGGCCCTCGCACAGGACCTCGTGCGGCGTGATCCGCCGGCAGGTCCGCGTCAGGATCTCGGCCCCGGCGTCGACGAAGCGGACGCCTGCCGGCTCCACGCTCACGACGAGGCCGTTCGCCTCCCCGGGCGCGGCGGTGAAGAACACGTCGGCCGAGTCGACGTCGTCGCGCTCGACCGTCGCCGCGAGGGCGGGCGTGCTCGCAGCGGCCGATGCCACGACGACGGCGAAGAGACAGCAGAGGAGACGGGCGACCCCGGCGATGGGGCCGATGATAGGCGGGTGCCCTCAGCCGTCCGCGAGCTCGAGCAACCTCGTCACGGTGTTCCAGTTGCGCGACGTCGCCGACACGCCGAGGTCCTTCCGTCCCAGCAGCGTCACCAGCTTCGAGCGCTGCAGCCCGTTCGGGTGCCACGAGTAGAGCGTGTCGCCGCGCACGACCGCCCGGTCGGGCGCCGCCACCGCCGCCTGCAGTTCCCGCTTCAGCGCAGCGGACGGCGTTCCGGAGAGGAACGTCACGAGGTAGCGCGACGGGTTGGCCGCGACGTCGCCGAGCGGGTCGCGCTTCACGACGCCGGCGAGCTCGTCGCGCGTCCGCACGAACACCTCGGTCTCGAGCCCGAGCTCGTCGGCCAGCGCCCGCTCGAGCTCGCGCTTCACCGTCGCCGGCCGCTTCTTCGAGGTGACGACGGCGTTCCCGCTCTGCAAGTGCGTGACGGCGTCCTCGTACCCGAGTCCCTGCAGGATCGAGCGGAGGTCGGCCATCGCCAGGCGCCGGTTACGTGCCAGGTTGACCCCGCGCAGGAGGACGACCAGCCTCACGCGGGCTCGATCCGCCCCGCGGCGCGGAGGATCCGGAGCGCGTTCAGCGTCAGCATCGGGCTCGGCCCCCGGCCCCAGTCCACGACCTCGACGTTCGCGCCGGCGCTGCCCGGGGGGCGCCACCAGCGGCCGCCGGCCTGCCAGCGGCCGTCCGGCCGGCGCAGGGCGGAGAGCAGGTCCAGCGCGTCCGCCGCGCGCGGGTCGCGAACATGGCCGGTCCGGGCGAGGATCAGCAGCGCCTGCGGCACGTCGTAGTGCCAGAACGGCGGGTAGTGCGCGACGAGCCAGGTCGGGTGGATCGGCTCGCCGGTGCGGAGCGAGCGGAACAGCCCGTGCGCGAGGAAGAGCTCCGCCGTCCGATCGGCGGCGTCGCGCGCCCACACGGCGCCGGTCGCCTCGGCGTACTCGTGCAGCCCCCACAGCGGCGGCAGCGACTCGTGGAACGACGAGCGGCGGCCGCTCGCGCGCCTGTCGCAGTTCCAGCCGCCGTCGGGCCACTGCCACTCCGCGAGCGAGCGGGCGAGCAGCTCGACGCGCTCGTCATCCGCCAGCCCGAGCCGGCACGCCACCGCGAGTGCGTTGCCCTCCTGCGAGCCGCAGCGGCGGGTGAGGCCGTCGATCGTCCGGATCCGCTGGCGATGGCCCGGACCCGTCAGCCAGGCGAGCACCGTCTCCAGCGCCGCGAGGAGCGGCGGCTCGCCGGGCGGCACGCCGAGCTCGACGAGCGAGACCAGGCGCCAGTGCGCGCCGCCCCACTTGCCGTAGACGTGGACGCCGAAGCCGCCGTCGTGCCGCTGGCCGGCGAGCAGCCCGCGGACGAGCGACCCGCGGCGCAGCTCGTCGAGCGACGGCCGGACGTCCTCGTCGAGCAGGTCGCGCCGAGCGAGGGCGGCGATCGCCGGCTCGTCGGACGCGAGCAGCCACTCGACCGCGGGGCCGGTTTCGACGCGGGACGCGATCGCCACGGCCGGGATGATGGCGCGTCTACGGCCGGCGTGCGACGCCCAGGATGTACGGCGCGGACGTGACCGCCAGGAGCGACGACGAATGGAAGCCGCGCTCGATCGTCTCGATGCGGAAGCCCCCGGCGCGGACCGCCGCCTCGGTGTCGCGCGTCGTGCGGCAGCCGCCGAGCGACTTCGTCCAGAAGAGGCGATCGGCGCTTCGCTGCACACCGCGAAAGACGACGTTGCGGGAGCGGACGTGCTCCCAGAAGCGAAGCTCGCCGCCGGGTCGCAGCACGCGTCGCAGCTCGGCGAGCGCAGCTGCGGGGTCGGGCACCGAGCAGAGGACACCCATCACGACCGCCGCGTCGAACGACTCGTCCGCGGCGTCGAGCGGGACGGCCACGCCGGCGACGACGTCGATCGGCGCGGCGGCCGCCTGCGCCCGCGGCTCCGCAGCGGCGCGCGCGGTCGGGTCGGGCTCGACGGCAAGGACGTGCTCGACCTCGGGCGGGTAGTGCTCGAAGGAGCGCCCGTCCCCGGAGCCGACCTCGAGCACGCGCCCGCGGAGGCCCGAGAGCAGGCGTGCGCGAAGCTCGCGCTGGACGGGATCGGGACGGCGAGCCTCCCGCCGCTCGAGGAGTCGGGCGAAGCGGGACTGCTCGGGCCCGTAGAGCGACGGCTGCGCGCCCACGGGCCAAGCCTATGCCGCAGCGGCGATACGGTCCGGGCCGTGACGAACGTACTCGTGACCGGGATGTCGGGGACGGGGAAGTCGACCGCGCTGATCGAGCTCGGCCGGCGCGGCTTCCGGGTCGTCGACACCGATGCGCCCGCCTGGAGCGAGTGGACGGCCGCGACGGACGAGTGGGTGTGGCGGGAGGACCGGATCGCCCGGCTCCTCGCCGAGCAGGGCGGGGGCACGCTCTTCGTCTCGGGCTGCAGATCGAACCAGGGCCGGTTCTACGACCGGTTCGACGCCGTCGTGCTCCTCAGCGCTCCGGCCGCGGTGATCCTCGACCGCATCGCCGCCAGGACGACGAACGATTTCGGCAAGGGACCCGGCGAGCGCGAGCGCATCCTCGGCGACCTCGAGGCGGTCGAGCCGCTGCTGCGGGCGACGTGCACCCACGAGCTCGACGCGACGAGGCCGCTCGCCGAGGTCGTCGACGCCCTCGTCGCAATCGGCCGAGAGGCCGAGTCCTAGAGCTCTTCGGCCTGCGGCAGGCCGTCGGTGATCTCGAACCACGGCGCCTTCGAGCCGACGAAGATGTGCTCGGTCGGCCGGATGCTCGGCTCGTCGACGAGCGACCCGAGGGCGACGTGCACCCACGCGCCGTCGCGGACGACGGAGTACAGGAGCGAGCCGCAGATCCCGCAGCGCGTGTGGTTGGCGTCGTCGTCGCCCCAGACGAGCAGCGTGTCGGCCCCGGCCACGACCTCGAGCTTCTCGCGCTCGATCCCGGCGAAGGGCTTGAAGGCCGACCCGGTCGACGCGCGGCAGTTCGAGCAGTGGCAGTTCGCGGCGTACCGGAACTCGTCCGGGACGCGGTAGGAGACCGCCCGGCACTCGCACCTGCCACTCAGGATCGCAGCCATCTCCTCCTACGACTGCGCCCGCACCCGAAACTCAGCGGCGCCCGGCCTTCGTATCATTCGAGCCGTGGTCCCCGAAGCCGAGCTCGAGGAGACGGACGCCGGGCTCCTGCCGCGCAGTCCGGGGTGGTTCGTCCTCAACGCGCGCGACACCCGCTGGTTCGACAAGCCGGGGCAGGGGCACAGCGTCCCGCTCACGGGCTACGACGAATACGAGGCCGAGACGTTCTTCCCGATGCTCGGCATGGCGATCCGGGTCGTGAGCCCGGGCGAGCCGACCGGGACGTACCACTGGGAGACGGAGCAGGAGGACTTCCTCGTCCTCGCCGGCGAGGGGCTACTGATCGTCGAGGGGCAGGAGCGCCCGCTGAAGCAGTGGGACTTCGTCCACTGCCCGCCCGAGACGAAGCACGCCTTCGTGGGCGCCGGGGACCGGGCCGTGCGTGCTCCTGTGCGCGAGCTCGCGGCAGTTCCAGAAGGACGGCCCGTGGGGCTACTACTGCGCCGACAAGACGGCGGCCCGCCACAACGCGAGCTCGCCGGAGGACACGCAGGACAACGACGTCGCCGACGCGCGGTTCGCGCCGCCGCGCCAGACCCGGTACCCCGGCGGCCTGCTCCCCGACTAGCGCCCCCGGTGGATCTGATGAAACGAGCCGCGCTCGTCACCGGCGGGGCCTCCGGCATCGGCGCGGCGATCGCGAGCGCGTTGGAGTCGCGGGACGCGGACGTCGTCGTCGCCGATCTGAGGGACGCGCCGATCCTCGTCGACCTCCGTCGCCCGGGAGGCGCGGCGCGCATGGTCGAGGAGGCGATCCGCCGTCTCGGGCGACTCGACGTGCTCGTGAACAACGCAGGCGGCTTCTCGGATCCCGTCTATCCGGCGAACGACGACTGGCGTGCGCCGCTCGAGCTGAACCTCGGCAGCGTGATGGAGGCGATCGAGAGCGCGCTGCCGGCGCTCGCCGAGACACGAGGCTGCGTCGTCAACATCGCCTCCACTGCAGGCCTCGGCGCCGAGCGCTACGCCGGCGTCGAATATGCCGTCGCGAAGGCGGGTGTCATTCGCCTGACGACGGCGCTCCACCAGGTCGACGGGGTGCGCGTGAACTGCGTCTGCCCGCACACCGTCGCGACGGAGGCAGTCCTCCGGGCGCTCGAGACCCGGCCGATCGAGGAGATCGCCCCGCCGCCGCCGACGCTGCTCTCGCTCGAGGACGTCTGCGCTGCGGTCCTCCGCCTGATCGAGGACGACTCGCTGACCGGTCGCGTCATGGTGCTCGTCGGCGGCGAGGAGCCGCGCTTCCTCTGACGCAAGCGGGCTAGCGGCCCGAACGGTCGATGAGCTCGATCCGGTAGCCGTCCGGGTCGCGGACGAAGCAGAGCAGCGAGCCGCCCTCGCGCACCCGGTACGGCGGCCGCTCGGGCTCGATCCCCTGCCCGGCGAGCCGTGCGAGCGTCTCCTCCATGTCGTCGACGGTGAGCGCGATGTGGCCGTAGCCGGTGCCGAGCTCGTAGGAGTCGACGCCGAAGTTGTACGTCAGCTCGAGCCGGTCGCCGTCGCCCGGGAGGCCCATGAAGACGTTGATCGCCTCGTCGCGGATCGGCATGCGGCGGCGCTCCTCGAAGCCGAGCGCCTCGTAGAACGCGACCGAGCGGTCGACGTCGGTGATCCGGTAGCAGGTGTGGATCAGCTCCATCTCCGGTCTTCGCTGCCTTGACGAGTCCGAAGAGGATGCCGTCGACCCACTCGCCGTGGCGCCAGTAGGCCCGGCGCTTGACGCCCTCGCGGACGAAGCCCGACCGCTCGGCGTGGGCGATCGCACGCTCGTTGAAGCCGTAGATCTCGAGCTCGAGCCGGTGGTAGCCGAGCTCGTCGAAGAGGAGCCGCTGCAGCTGCCGCGCGGCCTCGTCGGCGGCGCGGCGGCCACGGAAGGCCGGGTGGACCGCCAGACCTCCGAGCCGGGCGATGCGGCTGCGGACGTTCGCGCGCTCGTACCGCATCGCGCCGGCGCGCTCGCCGTCGACCTCCACGATCATGCGGCCGAACGCCTCCGGCTCGTTCTCGGAGCGCTCGATCTCGGCCGCGAGCGTCTCACGGTCCGCGTCACGGCTCGCAGCGAGGAACGGGTCGACCTCCTCGTGGGTCAGGAGCTCGACGAGGAAGTCGAGGTCGTCGCGGGTGGCCCGGCGGATCGCGACCGTCACGGGCTCGGGGTCACGGGCTCCGTGTCAGGCGCGCGCCGCGGCAGTCGCAGCGCACCCGAGCCGACGGCCACGCCGCCGAGGATCAGCGCGAGCCCGGCGATCGCGGCGGCGGTGATCGGCTCGTCCAGCAGCAGCGCGCCGTACACGAGCGCGATCGGCGGCATGAGGTAGGTGACGAGGCTGAGGCGGGCCGAGCCGTGCAGCCGCAGCGCGCGGAACAGGATGAGCTGCGCGAACGCGGTCCCGAGCACGGCGAGGGCGAGGACCGAGGCGACGGCCTTCCAGCCCGGCGCGTCGGCCGGGGCCTGCACGACCGCGAGCGGGAGCAGCCAGAGCGTGCCGCCGACCATCGCCGCCGCCGCGAGCACGGGCCCCGACGTGCCGTGGACACGCTTCTGCCCGTAGATCCCGCCCGACGCGTAGGCGAGCGAGGCGGCGACGACCGCGAGCGTCCCGGCGACGCCCCACCAGCCTCCGCCCGGGTGCCCGCCAGCGAGCACGGCGACGCCGAGGAAGCCGAGCGCCACGCCGGCGAACCGCGCCGTCGAGAGCCGCTCCGAGGGGAGGAAGCGGATCACCAGCAGCGCGTTGAAGAGCGGCACGGTCGCGTTCGCGATCGCGGCCACGCCCGAGTCGATGTGCGTCTCGCCCCAGGCGATCAGCGTGAACGGCAGCGCCGCGTTGACGAGCCCGAGCACGAGGCCGGCGCGCCACGCGCCTCGCAGCTCCGCGAAGCCCTCCCGGACGCCGTCGCGCCAGAGCACGACCGGGACGAGGAGCGCTGCGGCGACCGCGAGCCGGACGAACATCGCCGGCGCCGGCTCGATCTCCTCCACCGCGACCTTGATGAAGAGGTACGACGCGCCCCAGACGAACGCGAGCGTGCCGATGAGGACCGGGTACGAGCGGGTCACGTCCGCACCGTAGCGGCCTGTCTGCGCCGCACCGCCCCGGTCCCGAGGGCCACGCCGCCGAGCACGAGCGCGAGCCCGGCGACCTGCGACGCGCCGACCGGCTCGTCGAGGAGCGTGGCCGCGTAGACGAGCGCCGTCGCCGGCACGAGGTAGGTGACGAGGATCGCCGTCGACGGCCCCGCGCCGCCGATCAGGCCGAAGTAGAGGAGGTACGCGATCCCCGTCGCGACCACGCCGAGCGCGAGCACGGAGGCGCCCGCCTCCCAGCCGACCTCGTGCCCGCGCAGCGCGACGAGCCCGGGCGGCAACGTCAGGACGGTGGCCCAGGCCATCGTCCCGAGCGCGATCTCGAGCGCCGACAGCCCGCGCAGCCGCGACGACGTGAACAGTGCGCCGACGGCGTAGAAGGCGGCGGCGAGCACGACCGCGAGCGCGCCGAGCACCGCACCGGTGCCCGCGCCCGGCTCCGCCCCGACGACGAGGGCGACGCCCGTGAATCCGAGCAGGAAGCCGGCGAGCCTGATCCCGGTGACGCGCTCGCTGTGCATCGCGACCGCGGCGAACAGCACGGTGAAGAGCGGCGCGGCCGCGTTGAGGATCGCCGCCGTGCCCGAGTCGATCTTCGTCTGCCCGAGCGGGATGAGGATGAACGGCACCGTCGTGTTGAGCACCGCCGCGATCCCGAGCGGGACGACGTTCGCGCGCAGCCCCGGGAGCACGTCTGCGCGCCGGACGAGCGCGATCAGCGCCAGCGTGACGGCGGCGAACGTGATCCGGCCGGCAGCCACGCTGACCGGAGCGAGGTCGCGCAACGCGATCTCGATGAGCATGAAGGCCGCGCCCCAGATGGCGGCGAGCGCGACGAGCATCCCGAGCTGGAGCCGGCTCACCTGCGGTCAAACGCGGGACGACGGCGGTTCGTGAGACCCCCCACGCGTCTCGCAACGAGCCCGGGCGAGCCCGTGTTCCCGGCGATTCAGCGCCGGGCGACGAGCGCGTAGTCGAGCGGCGCGAAGAGGAGCTCGTTCAGGCGCCGCACGTTCGCGGCGAGCACCGGGTCGTCGGGCTCGGTCAAGCGCTCGGCCGGCGCGTTGGCGAAGCGGAGCGAGGGCTCGCGGAAGCCGGCGGCCGACGCCAGCAGCTGCAGCGTCTCGGGCACGAGCGGCTGCGCGTGGGTCAGGTCGGCGAAGAAGTTCCGCAGCGCGAGCGGCGAGAGCGGGTTGATCGTCTCGAGCACGAGCACCCCGTCCTCGCGCAGGGCCGCGTGCGCCAGCTCGAGCAGGCGGACGAGCGAGGCCGGCGGCAGGTGCTCGACGAGCTGCGCCGCGAAGATCGCCGCCGAGCGACTCCGGCTCGAGGCCCTCGAGGTGGTCGAGCGCGTCCGCCTGCGTCACGTCGAGTCCCTCGCCGCGGGCGAACGCGACCATGTCCCCGTCCGCGTCGACGCCCGTCGCCTCGATGCCCGCGTCGCGGAGCAGCGTCAGGAACTCGCCGCGGCCGCAGCCGACGTCGAGCACGGGCGCCGCGCCGGCGAAGAGGTCGACGTAGGGCCGCTGCTTCTCGCGCGTCTCGGCGGTGGGCGCGCGCATACGGCTCTCGAACGCGAAGTAGTCGGGGATCGCGTCCGCCCGGGGCTGCGCGGCGACCGTGGCGGGCGCGCCGGCCGGGCGGCGCTCGAGCCGGAGCAGGCGCTCCTCCAGCTCGGCGAGGCGTCGTCGCTCGGCCTCGAGGTCGCGCACGGCGGCGTCGAGGTCCTCCGAGAGCGCGTCGACGAGCTTCAACGTCGCGTCTGCCAGCGCACGCTCGCGCGCGGCGACGTCCTCGACGGAGGAGCGAACGGCGCGGCGGACGAGGCGCTGCCGCATGCCGGCCGGGGCCGTGCGCCCGGCCGCCTCCTCCCGGGCCCGCTCCGCCTCGGCGCGCCGCGCTGCGCGATCTGCGCCCACGGGCGGGAGTTGTAGCGGCGGCGGGGACGCCGCGTAGGATCCGTCTCGTGGCAGGACTCGATCGCGCGCACGCCGTCGCCGAGCGCCTGCTCGCGAACGTCGAGCAGGTCGTCCTCGGCAAGACGGAGCAGGTCCGGCTCGTGCTGGCCGCGCTCGCCTGCCGCGGCCACGTGCTCTTCGAGGACGTGCCCGGCACCGCCAAGACGGTGCTCGCCCGCGCGCTGGCGGGATCGATCGACGGCGTCGTCCACTCCCGCGTGCAGTGCACTCCGGACCTGCAGCCGACCGACGTCACCGGCCTCAGCGTCTACGACCAGCGCACGCGCGAGTTCGAGTTCCGGCCGGGGCCCGTGTTCGCGAACGTCGTGCTCGTCGACGAGATCAACCGCGCGATGCCGAAGACGCAGTCGGCGCTGCTCGAGGCGATGGCGGAGGGGCAGGTCACCGTCGACGGCGTGACGCGCCGCCTGCCCGAGCCGTTCCTCGTCCTGGCGACCGAGAACCCGCTCGAGTACGAGGGCACCTTCCCGCTCCCGGAGGCGCAGCTCGACCGCTTCTTCCTGCGGACGGCGCTCGGCTACCCGGGCACCGAGAACGAGCTCGCGATCCTCCGCGCGCAGCGGCGCGAGCACCCGCTCGAGGCGCTCGAGCCCGCGATCGGGCTCGACGAGCTGACGCTGCTGCAGGACGCCGTCCCGGACGTGTACGCGGACGAGCTCGTGGAGCGCTGGGTCGTCGCGCTCGTCGAGGCGACGCGCTCGCTGCCGGAGGTCGCGGTCGGCGCCTCGGTGCGCGGCACGCTCGCGCTCGACCGCACCGCCCGCGCCTGGGCGCTCCTCCACGGCCGCCACTACGTCGTCCCGGCGGACGTGGACGAGCTGTTCCTGCCGGTGCTCGGCCACCGGCTGCTGCTCGAGCCGTCGTTCCTCGTCGAGGCGGAGGAGCTCGAGCGCGACGAGGGGCTCGCACGCGTGAAGGCGCGCTGCCTCGCGCTCGCGCCGCCGCCGGACGTCCGCGCGCCGACCGCCGCGGCCGCGTCCTGACCGTGGCCGCGTCGCGACGGCGCACCTTCCCGCTCATCCCGAGGCGCCGTCTCGTCGGCGTCCCGTTCGGCGAGCAGCGGAGCGCGCGGCGCGGCGTCGGCTCCGACCTCGCGGGCTCCCGTCCGTACCAGGCCGGCGACCCCGTCTCGACGATCGACTGGCACGCGACGGCCCGGCTGTCGGCGGCGCGCGGCTCGGACCAGTTCGTCGTGCACACGCGCTACGCCGACGAGGCGCCGCGGGTCGCGCTCGTCGTCGACCGGCGCCCGGCGATGGCGCTGTACCCGGCGGAGCTGCCCTGGCTGTCGAAGCCCGAGGCGAGCGAGGCGGCGACGCGCGTCGTGACCGCGAGCGCGTTCGCGGCGCGGGCGGAGCTCGCCTACCTCGACCTCGGCGACGGCCAGCCGTTCTGGCGCCCGCCCGGCTCGCGGGCCCACGCGCGCGGGCTGCGCGAGCGAACCTCTTTCTCCGGACCGGAGGACTCGGTCGCGCGCTCGCTCGACTTCCTCCTGCGCCACAGCCGCGACCTCGGGCCCGGGACGTTCGTCTTCGTCGTCTCGGACTTCCTGGTGCCTCCGTCGACGGGCCTGTGGCAGCGCACGCTGTCCGCGCGCTGGGACCCGGTGCCGGTCGTCGTGCAGGACCCGACCTGGGAGCGCTCGTTCCCTGACGTCGGCGGCGTCGTCGTACCGCTGCTCGACCCGGCGGACGGGACGGTCCGGGAGGTGCGGCTGCGGCGCTCCGAGGCTCGGGCGCGCCGGCTCGCGCACGAGGAGCGGTTCCGCCTGCTGCTGACGCGCTTCGCGCGGCTCGGGCTCGACCCGGTCGTGCTCGACGGCGGCGGGGAGCTCGAGGTGGTGCAGGCGTTCCTGCGCTGGGCCGAGCGCCGGCGCCTGGCGCGGAGGGCGCAACGGTGAGGCTTCTCGCCGCCGCGTGCGCGGCGCTCGTCCTCGCCCCGGCCGCGGACGCGGCACCGCTCGTCGTGCGCACGTCGCTCGACCCCGGCACCGTGCTCTTCGGCGCGCCGGCGACGGCGACCGTGACGGTGGTGGCCGATCCGGCGCTCGTCGACCCGGGCACGGTGCGGATCGAGGCCGACGTCGCCCCCTTCCGCCGCCTCGGCACCTCCGTGGCCCGCGACGGCCGTCTCGTCGTGCGCCGGACGCGGATCGCCTGCGTGTCCGACGCGTGCCGCCCCGGCGACGGACTGCGGCCCGTGCGGCTCCCGCCCGTGCAGGTTTCGGCGAGCGGCCCGTCGGGGCCGGTGGCGGTGAGCGCGGCCTGGTCCCCGCTCCTCGTCGCGCCGCGCGTCCCCGCGGCCGCCGCGGCGGGCGAGCCCGAGTGGCGGGTGGACGCGCGGCCGCCGGCGCTCACGACGCGGATCGACCCCGGGACGCTGTCGCTGCTGCTGTGGCTCCTCACCGCGGCCCTCGCGCTCGGCGCCGCCGCGCTCGTCGCGCGCGAGGTCGTGCGTGCCCGGACGAAGGCGCGCGAGGCGCGAACGACGGAGCTCGCTGCAGCGCTCGCCGCTGTGCGGGCCGCAGCGGAGGCCCCTGAGCCCGAGCGGCGGCGCGCCGTCGGCGTCCTCGCCCGCGTGCTCGAGCGCGCCGACGGGGACCACGCCGTCACGGCCGAGACGCTGGCATGGTCGGAGCCCGGGCCGGAGCCCGGGCGCGTGCTCGAGCTCGCGGACGAGGTCGAGCGGGAGGTGCGCGCGTGAGGCCCGCACTCCCGCTCGCGGACGCACGGTCACTGGACGGCGCCGCGCGGCGGACCGCCCTCGTCCTCGCCGGCCTCGCGTTGCTCGCGGTGGCAGCGCTCGTCGCCGCGGCGCTCCTCGGCCGCGACCCGGACGTGCAGCGGAACGGCTTCGTGCCGGAGGGCTCGTCGGGGATCGTCGTGCTCGACCTCTCGGCCAGCATCTCGTCGGACACGTACGAGCGGATCGGGAACACGCTCGCCGAGCTCGCCGACGGCGAGGGCCGCTACGGGCTCGTCATCTTCTCCACGACCGCGTACGAGGCGCTGCCGCCCGGCACGCCGGCGACGGAGCTGCGGCCGTTCGTGCGCTACTTCGCACTGCCCCGCCAGGATCAGCCCGGCTTCCTCCCGGAGTTCCCGGCGAACCCGTGGCAGGACACGTTCACCGCCGGGACGCGTATCTCGACCGGGCTCGACCTCGCCCGCGACGTGATCGCCCGGGAGGGGCTGGAGCGGCCGGCGATCCTGCTCGTCAGCGATCTCGACGACGACCCGATCGACCTGCCACGGCTGCGGCGGACGATGGCGGAGATCGAAGACGCAGGGACGCCGCTGTCCGTGGTGGCGCTGAATCCGGCGCCCGAGGACGAGCGTTTCTTCCGGCGCCTGCTCCGCGAGCCGGAGGAGCTGCGGTTCGCGCGGCTTCCCTCCGAGCGTCGCGACGGCACCGGCGAGGCGCCCTTCCCGTGGCCGCTCGCGCTCGCCTCGCTCGCGGCGACCGCGGCGCTCGCGGCCGCGCTGGCCTGGGGCGCTCGACTCCGGTGGCGGATGGCATGAGGGCCGGGCCGCTCCTCGCCGCCGCTGCGCTCGTCGCCCTCGCCGTCGTCACCGGCCTGCTCGCCCACGCGGCCGGAGCCTGGAACGAGCGCCTGAGCGAGGACGACGCGCGCTTCCTCGCGGGGGAGCGGGTCTCGTGGACGGTGGACACGCCGCTCGCGGGAGCCGCCGAGCGCCTCGTCGGCCTCGGCGACGACCTCGGCGCCCGTCGCGCGATCGCGCTCCACCGCCGTGCTGAAGCCGGAGGAGCCGACCTCGGCAGCGGCCAGGAGCGCCAGGGCGTGCGCTCGGCGGCCGAGACGGCGCTCGCCGACGTCGCACAGGGCACCGACGGGAGCCGGTCAGCGCAGGCGTCGGTGCTGCTGGGGACGCTGCTGTTCGAGGACGCCGGCACGCCGGACGGCCCGACCCCGGCGGAGCGCGCGCTCGGCGCGTTCGAGAACGCGCTCGCGGCCGAGCCCGGCAACGCCGAGGCCGCCTACGACCTCGAGCTGCTCCTCCGGCTGCTGGTGGCGCGCGGCGAGCGGCCGGGCACGAACCCCGGCGCCGGGGCGAGCGGTGGCGGCCGCCGCGGCGCGGGCGGCGGCACACCGGGGCGCGGGTACTGATGACGCTGCTGACGCCGCTCGGGCTCCTGCTCGCGCTCGCCACGGTGTTGCCGGTCGGCGCCTGGCTCCTCGCCGAGCGGCGGGCGGCCCGGGTCCGCAGGACGCTCGGGCTCGACCCTCCGGCGCGTTCCCCGCGGGTCCGGCCCGCAGCCGCGGCGGCGGTTCCGCTCCTGCTCGCGCTCGCCTGCGCCCAGCCGGCGCTCACCCGCGAGGACGAGCGCCGGGTCCGCACGGACGCGGCCGCGATGGTGCTCGTGGACGTCTCGCGCTCGATGCAGGCCCGGGCCGCGCCCGGCGCGCCGACCCGGCTCGACCGGGCGCGCGACCTCGCCGTCCGCGTGCGCGACGACCTCTCCGACGTGCCGGTCGGGCTCGCGAGCATGACCGACCGGAGCGTCCCGCTCCTCCTCCCCTCCGCCGACGCGAACGCGTTCGAGCAGACCGTGCGGCGGGCACTCGCGTCCGAGTCGCCGCCGCCGCGCGAGGTGAACACGGTCGCCAGCACCCTCGCCGCGATCGGCGATACCGGCGGCGCGAACCTGTTCCTCCCGTCCGACCGGCGCCGCGTGGTCGTCGTGCTGACCGACGGCGAGTCGCGCCCGTTCGCGGAGGGCGAGGTCGCGCGGGCGCTCCGTGCGGCGAGGATCGACCTCGTCACGGTGCACGTCGGGGACGACCGGGAACGCGTCTACCGCGACGGGGGGATCGCGGAGCGGCTCTACCGCCCCGACCCATGGCGCCGGGGACACGCTTCGCGGCCTCGCGGCAACCGCCGGCGGTACGGCCGTGGAGGAGGACGACGCCGGCGCCGCCGTCCGCGCCGCCTCCGCGGCGCTCGGCGACGGGCCCACGCGAAGCGTGGGGGGCGAGCAACGCCTCGTCCCGCTCGCGCCCTGGCTCGCACTCCTCGCGCTCGTCCCGCTCGTCGTCGCGCTCGAGCCGCGCGGCCCCCGGCGCAAAGGGCTTGCCCACCGTCCGGCGGCACTCTACGATCGCCGGTAGATGAGACCGCGCTACGGGCTCCTCCTCGTCGCGGTCGTCGCGGCGCTCGCAGTCGTCTCGGGCTCTGCGGGACCTGCCCCGGCTGCCGCCGTTTCGGCCGGGAACTGGCTCGCCTTCGGCCGCACGGTCGACCAGAACCGGTACTCGCCGCTGACGCAGATCACGCCGGCGAACGTCGACAACCTCGGCCGCGTGTTCAAGGTCGACTTCCGCCAGATCGACGCAGCGGTGCGCCGCGGCGAACAGAGCTACCCGCTGGCGATCAACGGCGTCCTCTACCTGACCACGAACGACAACAGCGTCTGGGCCGTGAACGGGACGACGGGGCGCGTCCTGTGGCGCCACGACCCGAACAAGCTCGCGCTCTACTCGAACTTCGGCATCGTCGCGAACCGCGGGCTCGCCTACTGCGCCGGCCGACTGTTCCTGCTCACGCTCGACATGCACATCGTCGCGTTGAACCCGCGCAACGGCAACGTGATCCGCGAGGTGCCGATCGCCGCAGCGGTCCCGGGCGCGTCGATCAACTTCGGCTACTCGGAGACGAGCGCGCCGATGTGCGCGAACAACCGGGTCGTGATCGGCGCGGCCGGGTCGGAGTTCGGCGTGCGCGGCTTCGTCATGGCGTACAAGCCCGACCTCTCGCCCGCCTGGGCCAACCCGTTCTGGACGATCCCACCCGACCTCCACAGCTGGCGGCGACCCAGCCGCGTCGTCGGCGGCGGCGTCGTGTGGACGCCCACGACGATCGACGCGTCCACGAACACGCTCTACTTCGGCACCGGCTCGCCGACGCCGCTCTACTGGCCGCAGCTCCGCCCCGGCCGCAACCCGCGGACGAACGCGCTCATCGCCGTCGACCTCCGCTCCGGCCGGCTCAAGTGGTGGCAGCAGCAGATGAACCGGAACCAGTGGAGCTACGACACGGCTCAGCCGCCGCTCGTCTACAACGCGCGCGTGGGCGGCAAGCGGCGCCGCGTCGTCTCGGTGGCCACGATGGAAGGCGTCTGGTTCGCCTACGACGCGCGCACCGGCCGGCCGATCTACTCGCGTGTTCGCGTCATCGACCGGACGGAGCACCCGCCGCTGCGCCCGGGCCAGCCGGTCGTCGTCTACCCGTCCTCGATCGGCGGTCTCAACTACTCGCCCGCGTCGTTCCACCCCGGCCGGAACATCATCGTGAACGCCGCCGCGGAGACCTCGGCGATCCTCACCCAACAGCGTCTGACGCCGACGCAGAAACGGCGCAAACTCGTCCTCGGCGACGTCTTCCTCGGGCTCGAGATCGGCAACTTCGGCACGGTCAACCCGAACTGGAAGGACTACGGCTCGATCTCCGCGATCGACGTCAACACCGGCCGCCGCGTCTGGAAGGTCAAGACGCCTGAGCCCGAGCGCGGCGGCGTCACGACCACCGCGAGCGGGCTCGGGTTCGCCGGCGGCGGCGACGGCATGGTGCGCGCGTTCGACCTTCGCAACGGACGTGTCCTCTGGACGTTCCAGACGAGCCATCCGATCGCTGCCGGGCCGACCATCTACCGGGTCGCGGGGCGGCAGTACGTCGCCATCACCGTCGGCGGCACGCCGACGTCGTCGAACGGCGGCACCGGGACCGAGCTCCACGTCTTCGCACTCGGCGGCTCGAAGAACGCCGACCCGCCGCCGCCGCGGACGCTCGCGTCGCGGTCGGCGCAGCCGCAGCAGCTCTCGGCGGAGCGCGTCGTGAACGTCCTGCGCACGCCCGCCGCGCCGCAACGCGCGCGACGGACGCAGGCGCAGGCGTCGCCCGCCCGGATCCAGACCCAGAGCCGCCTGTACGTGCAGGCCTGGAACCCGAACAGCTCGAATACGCCGCTCGTGAGCGGCCGCGTCGTCCTCCGCGGCTCGCCCGTTCGCGGCGCACGCGTCGCCGTCGGCGGCTACGTCCTCCCGGTCGCGACCGACGCGCGAGGCCGCTTCCGCTACCCGATCAACATCACCGAGCCACGGCGGTACGTCGTCCGGGTCGCCGCGGCCAACCGCGCGACCGTCGGCGGGCGCCGCCTGACCGCGTCGCAGCGGGCGGCCGTGCTGCGCGCCCGCGGAGCGTTCACCGTCGCCTACCGGGTCTCGAATCTGAAGGCGACGGTCGAGCGCAACGGCAACGTCGTCGTCACCGGCCGCGTCGGGCGAGCCGGCGGCAGTGCGGCGCCGCCGGTCGTGCTCTACACGTACCAGCTGCGCGGCCGCGTCCTCAACGCCGCCGGCGAGCCCGTCCGCGGCGCGGTCGTGATCACCCGTACGCTCGACCGCGACTTCTGGACGATGTCGACGCCGACGGATGCCTCCGGCCGCTACACGTCCTTCTTCGCCGCGTCGGACCGCTCCGAGGCGAACCCGCTCGGGATGAACGTCCAGGTCGCCGTCGGCAACAACTCGTACGTCTTCCCCGCCACCCGTCCCGTCCGCTTCCAGCGCCTTCGCAGCGCCGAGCTCGACATCCGGCTGCCGGCGAGCGGGACGACGGCCACGACCCCGGACACGACCTCCTTCCCCGGGGCCGTCTACCAGGGGATGCTCGTCGGCGTCTCGGGCCGCAACGGCGTGATCCGGCCGCTCCTGGCCCGCTGGCCCGACGCGCAGGGACGGTTCACGCTCGTCCTCCCGCGCTCGGCGCAGGGCCAGACGCTCCGGCTCTGGCAGAACGCGCGGACGTTCTTCTCGCGGACGCAGGCGGCGCCGGGCCGCAACGTCGACCTCCAGTCGTGGCCGAGCGGGCTCACGCAACGCGTGCCGCAGAACCTCGGCTCCGTCCGCGCACCCCGGCGCTAGAGCCGCCTAGTCCGGCAGCCGGTACGCGACGAGCTCGAGCACCGAGCCGGGGCCGCGCGGGACGCCGGCGCCGACAAGCAGCGTGTCGCCGACGACGGCCGGGCAGGCGTTCGTCCGCGCGCGCAGACGCGTGCGCCAGAGCTCGCGGCCGTCGTCCGCGGCGAACGCGTAGACGGTGCCGTCGTAGTCGGCGGTGAGGACGACATCGTTCGCGACGGTCGCGCACGAGAACACCGGGCTCGGCAGCCGCCGCTCCCACAGCGGCTCCCCGGAGTCGAGGTCGAGCGCGACGACCCTGCCCGTGCCCGCCGCGGCGTCGACGTCGTCGAGGCGGTCGTAGTCGGTCGCGCTCCCCGAGACGCAGAGGTCGACGACGGGGACGAACACGCGCCCGTCGGCGACGGCGACCGGCGTCTCGACCCCGCCGAGCAGCCCGGGGCAGATCCGCCTGCGGCGGGCCGGGAGCGGCCCCTCGTCGTTCGCGTGGAGCCCGACCTTCCGCTCCCACACGCGCTCGCCCGACTCCCGGTCCCACGCGATCACGACGCCCGCCTTCCCGGAGCCGACGACGAGGTCGTCGACCACCACGGGCGAGTTCTGGAAGTCGTAGTCGCGGGTGTCGTGCGGCGTCACCTGGTCGGCCCAGGCGAGCCGCCCCGAGCCCTCCTCGAGCGCGAGCAGCGAGGACGTCCAGCGCACCGGCCCCGGGAACGCGCCGCCGTCCGGCAGCTCGGGCGTCCCGCCCCACGGCGCCGCGTTCGCGACCCCGGCGTAGACACGGCCCTCGCCGTCGACCGTGAGCGGCTGCCACGCGCCGCCGCCGCCCGCTTCGTCGGGGAAGCGCCATGGCTCGGCGATCGTGACGAAACGCCAGCGCTCGCGGCCATTGGCGCGGTCGAGCGCGTACAGCGTGCCCTTGCCCCCCGGCGGGAAGCCGACCGTGCTCGTGAGCACGACCTCCTCCGACACGACCGGCGCGATCTGCACGAACTGCTCGAAGCGGTTGATCAGCACGTGGAGCCAGCGGTCGCGGCCGGTCTCGGCCGAGATCGCGAAGGCCCGCGTGTCGGTCGCGCCGTAGACGACGCCGTCCGCGTAGGCGATCCCGTTCGGGCCCGTGTTCGGCGCGTTGAAGCGGCGAAGCCAGAGCTCGCGGCCGGTCTCGAGGTCGAGCGCCGCGACGTCGCTCCGCAGCGTCTGCAGGTAGACGCGGCCGTCGGCCGCGAGCGGCGTCGACGCATAGAGGCCCGTGATCCCGGGCTCGCCCGGGAGCCGGTAGCGCCAGGCCGGTCGGAGCGTGGCGACGTTGCCCGCATCGATCTCCGCGGCCTGTCCGACGCGGGTCGAGGCGAGGTCGCCGTTCGGCTGTGCCCAGACGGCCTCGCCGTCGTCACCGCCGCAGCCGGCGGTCGCGAGGACGAGCCCGAGGAGCGCGAGACGCCTCCTCGCCGGCGGACCGAGCGGGCGCGCGCGCACGAGGCGATCCTAACGACCGCCCGGCCGCTCGCAGTCCGGGCTACCGTGCGATACAACACGCGCGGCAAGCGTTTTGCCAACCGTCCGTCAACCACATTTTCCGAGTGAGAGGTCGCCTCATGTCCGTTCGTCTCCCAGTTCTCGCGCTGCTCGCCGCGGTGCTCGTCCTCGCCTTTGCGCCGGCCGCGACACCGCAGCCCACGGCCGCGAAGGTCACGACGGTTACCGTGACGATGAAGGAGTTCAAGTTCACGTTCTCCAAGCGCGCGGTCCCGCACGGCGTCGTCGTGTTCAAGCTCGTCAACAAGGGCGTCCTCCCGCACGACCTCAAGATCGGCGGGAAGAAGTCGAAGCTCATCGCCAAGGGCAAGACGGGCACGTTCCGCGTGACGCTCGCGAAGGGCTCGAAGCCGTACCTCTGCACCGTGCCCGGCCACGCCGCCGGCGGCATGAAGGGCACGCTGAAGGTCACCTGACCGGTCCGGCTCCGGCGGCCGCGGGTCGCCCTGCAGGGCGGCTCGTGCGCCGCCTGCTCGCCCTGACGGCGGCCGCGGTCGCCGCCGCCGTGCTCGCGCCGGCGGGGCTCGCGCACGCCAACCTCGTCGACACCTCGCCGCGCGACGGCGAGGTGCTCGATGCGCTGCCGGCCGAGGTGCGGATCCGCTTCGACGACGCGGTCAAGGTCGGCCCCGGGAACGCGGTCGTCCGGAACGACGGCGGCTCGGCGCTCGGCGGCCCGGCCCGGGTCGAGGACGGCGGCCGCACTCTCGTCCTGCCCGTCCGCGCGGGCCGCCGCAGCGGGGACTACAGCGTGCGCTGGCGCGCGATCTCCGACGACGGCCACCTCGAGTCCGGGGTGCTCGCCTTCCGTGTCGGGGCGGGTGGCACGGCCCCGCCGCGCTCCGTCTTCGCAGCGGAGGCCACCGAGCCGGGAGCGATCGAGCTCGCGTCGCGCTGGCTCTACCTCGCCGGGATCCTCGTCGCGGGCGGGACGGCCCTGTTCCAGTTCCTCGTCACGTCGCCCGGGACGCGTCGCGCTTCGGCGACGTACGCGGTGGCGCTCTCGGCAGTGGTCGTCGGCGGGCTCGTGCTTCTCCACGAGACGCAGGCCGGCGGCACGCGCTTCGGCGACGTCACCGCGGCGGCAATCGTGCTCGCGGGCGTCGCCGCGGCGACCGTGCCGCTGGCGCTCATCCACCCGCGCGTGCTCCCTCTCGTCGCCGTCGCCTCGATGGCGCTGCTGCCGGCGCCGTCACTCTCGGGCCACGCCCTCGACCCCGGACGTCCGCGGGGACTGACGGTCACGCTCGACCTCGCGCACGTCGTCACCGCCGCGTTCTGGGTCGGCGGCCTGCTGCAGCTCGCGTTGCTGCTCCCGAGCGGGACCGCGACCGCCGCGGCGCGCCGCTTCTCGGCGCTCGCGCTGCCGGCCGTCGCCCTGCTGGCGCTGTCGGGCGGCGGGCGGGCGCTGACCGAGCTCGACGGCGTCTCGCAGCTCTGGACGACGGGCTACGGCCGGACGCTCCTCGTCAAGACCGCGCTCTTCGCCTGTCTGCTCGTGCTCGGCTTCGTCGGCCGGCAGCGGCTCGCCTCGGCGATGCGGCTGCTCCGGAGTGTCTCCGCAGAGCTCGCGCTCGTGATCGCGCTCGTCGGCGCGGTGGCGGTGCTCACGGCGCTCCGGCCCGGCCGCGACGCCGTGGCCGCCGGGCCGCTCGCGGCACCGCAGGAGGCGGCGCCGCCGACCGTCCCGCCCCGCGGCGGGCTCGTGCTCGGGCAGCAGTCGCGGCGGCTCGCCGTCGGGCTCGCCGTGCGTCCGGGCAGCCCGCTGCGCCTGACCGCCACGGTGATCGGCTCGACAGGGCGCGGCGTCGACGGCCTCGACGTGAGCCTGGCCGCGTCCGACGGGAACCGGAGCGCGCCGGTGTCGCGCCCGGCCGAGCCCTGCGGGCACGGCTGCTACGAGGCCACGCTGCCGGTGGCCGCGCCGACGCGCGCGACCGTCCGCATCGCCGGCGCCGGGCAGCCGCGCACCGTCTCCTACACGCTCGCGAAGTCGTGGCCGCCGCCGTCGGGCGCGGCCTTCCTCCGCCGCGCGACCGGCGCGTTCCGCTCGCTCGACTCCGCCGTCTTCGAGGAGCGGCTCGGATCGGGTCGCGGCACCACGCTCGACACGACATGGAAGCTCCAGGCGCCGGACCGGCTCGAGTACGCGATCAGGGACGGCGCCGGCGGGATCGTGATCGGCCGGAAGCGCTGGGACCGCCCGGCGCCCGGTGCCGCCTGGGAGGAGTCGCAGACGACCCTGCTGCCGCAGCCATTCCCACCGTGGGGCTCGCGAATCCAGGATGCGCGCGTGCTCGGCAGCACCCCGGACAGCGTCACGCTCTCGTGGCTCGACCCGGGGGTCCCGGCGTGGTTCAGCGGCACGTTCGACCGCCGCACCGCGCTGCCGGAGAGCCTGCGCATGACCGCGGCCGCGCACTTCATGCGGCACCGCTACGAGCAGTTCGACGGCGACGTGGAGATCGCGCCGCCCGGGCCGTAAAGCAGCCCGGGCGGCGCCGATCGCTTCGCTTAGGTGACGGCCAGCTGGCCGACCATCCCGAACCCGATGTGGAACGGGACGTCGCACACGTACTCGTAGCTTCGTGGCGGCATCGCCACCGTGTACGTCTCGGTCTGCCCGGCACTGAGGATCGTGCCGACCTTCACGGACGTGATCGAGAAGTTGTGCGGCTCCTGGCCGCGGTTCGTGATCACGAAGGTCACGGTGCCCGAGGGCACGGTGTTCTGCGAGAGCGCGAACCGGTACTCGAACATGTCGACGGTGATCGTCGTCGCCGGCCCGGTGACCGTGGTCGGCGTCGTGGTCGTCGTCGGGGTCGTCGTGGTCGTGGGCGTCGCGGGCCTCCCGACCGAGAACGTCCCCTTCATGCCGGCGGCCGCGTGCCCCGTCAGCGTGCAGATGTACGCGTAGCGGCCCCGCCTCTTGATCACGACGCGCAGGACCTGCGACTTGCCGGGCGCGAGGATGCGCGTCTTCTTGCCCGCGATCCGGAAGTCGTGTGCGATCTTGCCCCGGTTCACGACGGTGAAGATCACCGTCCCCGTCGGTACCGTGCGCCGGGACAGGGCGAACTTGAAGTCGGTCGCGATCACCCGGACCCGTGTGGTCGCATCCCCGGCGTCAGCCCCCTCCGGGCTCGCACCTCCGCTCGACGCGAAGACCCCGGCACCGATGCCCGCCGCGGCGAGCGACACCAGCATCAGCACTCCTACAACTCGTCGCATCCAGGCTCCTCCCCAAGAGTGGTCATCGAGGTCACGCTACCAGTCCCCCAAGCGCTTTGCGAAGGGCGGCGGCCGGGTGTCGGCCGCCGCCCCCGCAATGCCCTACGGCAGAGCGAACGTGTAGATGTAGTCACCACGGCCGCACGGCTTCGGATCGCAGACGCCCCCGGTCGGGTCGTCGCGGTTCTGACCGCCGACGAGGATCGAGACGTACTGCTTGCCGCCGACCGAGTAGGTCACCGGCGGAGCAGTCGCCATCGCGTCCATCGGCGGCGACTCCCAGAGGAGCCGGCCCGTGGCCGTGTCGAGCGCCTGGAGCGTGCCCTTACCCGACTTGCCGCCGGTCGTGCCGATGAACGTCAGGTTCGAGGCGGTGTTGGTCGAGCCGCCGATGCACGGGGCCGCCCACACCTGATGCCAGATGCGCTTGTTCGTACGGACGTCGAGCGCCGTCAGTGTGCCCGTGTGCGTCGTCGTCGGGCTGGTGCGCCCGAGGATGCCGACGCCGCTCACGCCCGGCACGAGCGTCTGCGACGCCTTCGGCACCTGCGCCCACGCGCGGGCCCGCGTGTCGACGGCGCAGACCACGATCGAGTTCAGGTTCGCGTTGTACGCCGTCGGGCCCCACTCGACGTTCTCGAACGGGGTCACGATGAACTGCGACGTGTCGTACGGGTCGAACATGCACCCGAGCTTGAACGGCTTGCCGTCCGGCGCCGGGCCTGACCACGTGTCGGCGGGCTTCGCGCAGAGCCGGCCGCCGCCGTTCGGCATCGCCGGGAAGTCCAGCACGTTGTCGCTGCGCGGGATCGGCTGGGTCGGCCAGCTGTTGACGTCCGGGGCGTTGCTCTGCGGCACCTTCACCTCCGGCGTCGGGACGACCGGCTTGCCCGTCTTGCGGTCGAAGATGAAGTTCCACCCGAACTTCGACATCATCGACATGATCTCGTTGTGGGTGGTGGTCGTCCGCACCGTCCTCGTGCGCGTGACGAGCTTGCCCTTGACGCGGACGCGCTGCTTCACCTGCTTCGTCGTCGTCGTCCGGAACGGCTTCTCGTACAGGATCGGCGACTGCGGCAGGTCGGAGTCCCAGATGTCGTGGTGCACCGTCTGGAAGCCCCACTTGAACGCGCCGGTGCCGTAGTCGAGCGCGACGAGCGCGTTCGTCCACAGGTTCGAGCCCGGCCCGCGCGAGTTCCATGGCACCGGGTTGCCCGTGCCGACGATCACGGTGTTGTTCTTCGTGTCGATGGCGCCGGAGTTCCACATCGCGCCGCCGCCGTAGTGGTACTCGCCGGGCGCCCACGTGTTGGCGCCGGGCTGACCGGGCGACGGGAGGATGTTCCAGTGCCACACCTGCGTGCCGGTGGTGGCGTCGAACGCCTGCATGTCGTTGCGGACATAGCTGTCGCCGCCGCTCGTGCCGACGATGACGATGCCGTTGTAGTAGATCGGCGCCGCCACGAGGCGACCGCCCTTGCGCCACGGGATGACCTCGGTCTTCCAGACCTCGGCGCCCGTCAGCATGTCGAGGGCGACCATGTAGCCGTCGCGCCGGCCCATGAACACCTTGCCCTCGCCGATCGCCACGGCGCTGTTGCGACCGCCGGTGCCGATGTTGTAGCCGGCGTCGAAGGTCGGCGTGTAGCGCCACAGGGTCTGGCCCGTGGCCCCGTCGAGTGCGAAGACGTGGCCCTTGCCCGTCGGGATGTAGTAGGTCCCGTCGTAGACGACGGCATTGGCCTCGTTCGAGCCGCAGGAGACGTCCCTGGCCGGACAGATCCCGAGGCTGATCTTCCACGCCTGCCGGAGCGTCCCGACGTTGGACGCGTTGATCTGCGTCAGCGCCGAGAAGCGCTGGTTCTTGAGGTTCCCGTTCCCCGAGATCCAGTTCTCCGCGGGATTGGCGTCCAGCTGGGCTGCCGTCCACGCGGGCGCCGGTGTGATCTCGGCTCGCTCCGACCCTGAGAGGGCCACGGAGACGAGCGCGATTGCGACGGCGGCTACCAGCGTGAAGGACAGCAACAAGCGTTTGCGCATCTGACCCTCCATGTGATGGATGTTGCGAGTATCCATGTCGCTGAAGCGTTTTGCAACGAGCGCGCGCCGAGCGCTTTGCACCCCGATGGAACTCCGCTTCCGAGGTGGTACTCTGATCCCGGTTCCGGGGACTCGACGAGGAGCGTCTCACGTGATTCGCATCGCCGCGGTCGTTGCACTCGCATCACTCGCCGCACTCGTGCCGGCGGCGCAGGGGACGACCGAGCCGGTCGAGGAGGTCGACGTCTACGTGACCCTCCGCGACAGCGGGATCACGCTCAGCCGCAAGGACGCCGTGCGCGGCGCCGTCGCCCGCTTCATCGTCCACAACCTCGGCAGGAAGCCGCACAGCTTCGAGCTGGGGAAGGGCAACGTGACGGCGGTCCGCACCGGGCTGTCCACGTCCGTGATCAAGCCGAGAAGCAGGGTGAAGATCCTCCTCGTCTTCCTCGACTTCCGCGGCGCGCTTCCCTACCGCAGCGCCGTGAGGGCGGACGCGAGGAATCCGCGCATGAGGGGCGTCTTCACCATCACATGAGCCGGTCGGCGCGCGTCGGAGGCCTTCCGGCGCCGCCGCTAGAGTCGGACACCTGAGCACGGTCGAGGAACAGCCGCTCCACCGGGCGCTCGGTCTGACCGACGGGGAGCTCGACCGTATCCGGGAGCTGCTGGAGCGCGATCCGAACCACTTCGAGCTCGCCGTCTTCTCGCTCCTCTGGTCGGAGCACTGCGGCTACAAGCATTCCGCCCCGCTCCTGCGCCGGCTGCCGTCCCACGGCGACGCCGTGCTCCAGGGCCCCGGCGAGAACGCGGGCGTGATCGACGTCGGGGACGGGCTCGCGGTCGCGTTCAAGGTCGAGTCGCACAACCACCCGACCGCGGTCGAGCCGTTCCAGGGCGCGGCCACCGGCGTCGGCGGCATCCTCCGGGACATCGTCGCGATGGGCGCCCGGCCCATCGCGCTCCTCGACGGCCTCTTCTTCGGCGAGCCGGACTGGGCCTTCGACCGCGCCGTCGGCGGGATCGGCCACTACGGCAACTGCGTCGGCGTCCCGACCGTCGGCGGCACGACCACCTTCGACGAGGCGTACGCGGACAACTGCCTCGTGAACGCGATGTGCGTCGGCGTCCTCCCCGTCGACCGCGTCAAGCGCGCCGGCGCGGTCGGCCCCGGGAACGCGATCGTGCTCTTCGGCGCCACGACCGGAAGGGACGGGATCGGCGGGGCCTCGGTGCTCGCGAGCGCCGAGCTCGGCGAGGACGACGCGGACAAGCGCCCGAGCGTCCAGATCGGCGACCCGTTCACCGGCAAGCGGCTGATCGAGGTCTCGCTCGAGCTCGTCGAGGGCGGGCTCGTCGAATCGCTGCAGGACTGCGGCGCCGCCGGGCTCGCCTCGTCGCTCGCGGAGATGGCGCGCGACCTCGGCATCGACGTCCACCTCGACCGCGTGCCGCTGCGGGAGGAGCTCGAGCCGTGGGAGATCATGATCTCGGAGTCGCAGGAGCGGATGGTCGCGGTCGTCCGGCCGACGATGCTCGACGCCGTCCGCGCCGTGTGCGCGCGCTGGGAGCTGCCGTGCACCGTCATCGGCGAGGTGACCGAGACGCGCGAGCTGCGCGCGTTCCACGACGGCGACGAGCTCGGCGCGATCCCGGCCGCCTTCCTCACCGACGAGGCGCCGCGCTACGAGGTGCCGCACGCGCCGCGGCCGTCGCTCCCGGCGCCGCCTCCGCCCCAGGCGCCGCCGCACGGGCACGCGCTGCTGGAGCTGCTCGCCTCGCCGAACGTCCGCTCGCGCGCGTGGGTCTTCCGCCGCTACGACCACCTCGTCGGCGCGCGCACGCTGCGGCGCCCGGGCCTCGACGCGGCCGTGCTGCGGCTGCGTCCCTCGCTGCGCGGCCTCGCCGTCTCGCTCGACGCCGCCCCACGCACGGGACGGCTCGACCCGAGGACCGGCGGCGCCCTCGCCGTGCTCGAGGCCGCGCGGAACGTCGCGTGCGCCGGCGGCCGGCCGCTCGCGCTCACGGACTGCCTCAATTTCGGCAACCCGGAGAAGCCGGAGATCGCGTGGGAGCTGGCCGAGGCGATCGAGGGGATGGCGCACGCGGCCGAGGCGCTCGGAACGCCCGTCGTGTCCGGGAACGTGTCGCTCTACAACGAGACGGACGGGCGCCCGATCGACCCGACCCCGGTCGTCGGCTGCGTCGGGCTCGTCGAGGACGTCCGCGCCGTGCCGCGCGGCTGGCGCGACGGCGACGTCGTGCTGCTCGCCGGGGCCGGGTCGGTGACGCTGAACGGGTCGGAGTACCAGGCGCGGTTCGGCGAGGTCGGCGGCTCCGCGGCGCCGCTCGAGCTCGAGGCCGAGGCGGCGCTCGTCGCCTTCCTCTGGCGGAACGCGGCGCGGCTCTCGCTCGCGCACGACGCCTCGGAGGGAGGGCTCGCCGTCGCGCTCGCCGAGGCGGCGCTGTGGAGCGGGGTCGGCGCCGAGCTCGAGCTTCCGGACGACGCTCCGCGCCTCTTCGGCGAGGGCGGCGGCCAGGCGGTGATCGCGTGCGCACCGAACGACGTGGCCTCGCTCGAGGGTGTGCCGCTGCGACGCGTCGGGACGGTCGGCGGCGACACGATCATGGGCCTGGCGCTCGATGAGCTCGCCGCGGCCTGGGGACCGCGCGACTGATGTGCGGCGTCGTCGGTGTCCGGTCGCAGACGCGGGACGTCGCCCGCCTCGCGTACTTCGGCCTCCACGCGCTGCAGCACCGCGGCCAGGAGTCGGCCGGGATCGCCCTCTCGGACCGCGGCCGGCTGACCGCGCTGCGCGAGCTCGGGCTCGTCACGCAGGCGTTCAACGAGCGCACGCTGCGGGGCCTCCGCGGCGACCTCGCGATCGGCCACGTCCGCTATTCGACGACGGGCGGGAACAAGTGGGCGAACGCGCAGCCGCTCGTCCACCACGGCCGGACGAGGACCGTGGCACTCGGCCACAACGGCAACCTCGTCAACGCCGCCGAGCTGCGGACGGAGCTCGGGCTGGCCGGCGCCGCCAGCTCGGACTCCGAGGCGATCGCCGCGCTCGTGGGCTCGGAGGAGGGACCGCTCGAGAACGCCGTCGCCGCGGCGATGGCGCGGCTCGAGGGCGCGTACTCGTGCGTCGCGCTCGCCGGCGGCGAGCTCACGGCCTTCCGCGACCCGCTCGGGTTCCGGCCGCTCTGCCTCGGCCGGCTCCCGGAGGGCGACTGGGTCGTGGCCTCCGAGTCGTGCGCGCTCGACCTGCTCGGCGCGACCTACGAGCGGGAAGTCCGGCCGGGCGAGGTCGTGGTCGTCGGGGCCGACGGCGAGCTGCGCTCGCTGCAGGCGCTCGACCCACCGGCGGCCGGCGCGCTCTGCATCTTCGAGTTCTTCTACCTCGCCCGCCCTGACTCCAGGCTGTCGGACGTCGAGGTCCATGGGGCACGCATCCGCATGGGCGAGCGGCTCGCGGCCGAAGCGCCGGCCGCCGCCGACCTTGTCCTCCCGATACCGGACTCGGGCACGCCCGCGGCCGTCGGCTTCGCGCGAGCGAGCGGGATCCCGTTCTCCGACGGGCTGATCAAGAACCGGTACGTCGGGCGGACGTTCATCCAGCCCGACCAGGGCCTGCGCCAGCTCGGCGTGCACCTGAAGTTCAACCCGGTCGCAGAGATCGCCGGACAGCGCATCGTCATCGTCGACGACTCGATCGTGCGCGGAAACACGACGCGGCAGCTCGTGGCGATGCTCTTCGACGCCGGCGCGGCCGAGGTGCACGTGCGCGTCTCGTCGCCGCCGATCGTGGGCCAGTGCTTCTACGGGATCGACCTCGCCGACCCGGAGGAGCTCGTCGCCTCGTCGCGCACCGTCGAGGAGGTGCGGGAGCTGATCGGCGCGACCTCGCTCGCGTACCTCTCGCTCGAGGGCCTGCAGGCCGCGACGCGCCGACCCGCGAGCGCCCTCTGCCGCGCCTGCCTCACGGGCGACTACCCGACCGCGGTGCCGGTCGAGTTCGGGAAGCTTCGGTTCGAAGCAGCGCGGGCCTGACGTTAGTGGCTCTGAGCCACTAACTCATTTTCGGGGTCCCGGATCACTCGGACGGACGGGATCGCCGCGTGCCCCGTCCAGGGGCACAGCGCATCCCGCCCGTCACGACACGCCCGTGCCGATGAGAACCGGTTGCTGGCCGGAGCGCCCGCACCGAAGGTGCGCGCGCGCAGGCCACACCGCCAGGCCCGGCCCCTGCAACGAGAGACGGCCCTGGCCGAAGGGCGGTTCATCCGCCCGGGAGGCCACGCAGACGTGACTCGAAGCCACGAGGCAGAAGGAGGGGGCTCGTGGGGGAACCATGGGTTCCCCCACGCCTACACCTCGTAGACGCGAGAGGCCTTGGCGATGCCGCGGCTGATGAGGTACGCCGCCGTCGTCCAGAGGAAGAAGGTCTGCCAGTCGGACGAGCCGAGCGTGTCCGAGATCCAGCAGACGAGCGACGCGACGATGAGCGCCAGGATCCAGATCGCGAGCTCGGCGTTGCCGGGGAAGAACCCCATCCCGATCGGCGGCGTGAACTCGCTGCGGGGCGTGCGCTCGGGCTCCGGCGTGGTGGACATGCGTGCCTCCTAGGTGTTGTGGACGATCTCGAGCTTGATCCCGTCGGGGTCGGCGAAGAACACGGCGTAGTAGCCGGGCGAGTACGGGTACTCCTCCGGCCCGCTCTCGATCTCCGCCTCCTGCTCGCGCAGCCAGGCAGCGCGCTCGTCGACCATGGCGCGCGAGTCGGCGCGGAACGCGAGGTGGTGCAGGCCGACGCGGTAGCGGTCGACGCCGTCCCGGGTCTGCGACTCGCGCAGGCCGACCGCATCGTCCTCGCCGACGAGGTACCACACCGTCTCGCCGCGCTCGCCCTCGATCTCCGCGACGCGGTGGTAGCCGAGCGGCGCGAGGAGCTCCCGGTAGAAGGCGAGGCTGCGCTCGATCGAGGAGACGCAGAGGTCGACGTGATCGACGGGCACCAGGCCCGCCCATTCAGCGGCCCTGCGACAACTCCTGCCCGCGCCCGTACCGAACGGCACGATCGACCGAGCGGCGATCCAGACCGCGCTCGAGCAGCTCCTGCCGCAGCTCGCCCTCCTGCGCGAGCCGCAGGAACAGCCACGCGAGCGCGGCGATCGTGACGAGCGACCCCTCGACCATCATGATCCCGCCGGCGTAGCCCTGGTCGGCGAGCGGGCTGATCCCCCAGATCCGCTCGGCCCGCGCGTAGGTGTCGTAGACGGGCTCGCCCGACCAGAAGAAGACGTTGCCGAGCACCGTCTCCAGCAGGCGCACGACGACGACGTACGCGAGCTTCCAGCCGGTGCCGAACCAGGCGGGCCCGGGGACGACCTCGACGACTGCGGCCCACATCAGCATCCCGAAGCCGAGGAAGCACGCGTGCTCGAGCGCGTGGAGCGCGTCGTGGCGGATCGCGCCCTCGTAGAGCACGGGCAGGTGCCAGAGGTAGAGGTTCGCGGCCCAGAGCGGCAGCGCCACGAGCGGATGGGCGAGGACGCGCAGGCGCCCAGCCACCGGGAGCGCGAGCAGCGGCCGCAGCATCGGCCCGGTGAGCCCGAGGACGATCGCGAGCGCCGCGAGGTCGCCGAGGACGACGTGCTGGAGCATGTGGGCCGAGAAGAGGCGCTCCTCGCCGAGCCGCTCGAGCGGCGGCGACACGGACACGAGGTACAGGACCAGGCCGAGCGCGAAGCTGAGTCGCCGCAGCGCAGGGACCGGCGTCCCGCGTCGCGCGAGGCGCAGGGCACGCCGCCCGTACAGGAAGCCGATGAGCGCCACCGGAGCGAGCTGGAGGGCGAGCGCAGCCATGGAACGAGCGTACAACGGGGTTGCCTTCTATAGCAAACACGCTATGGTAAGGGCGATGAGGCTGCACGAGCTCGAGCACGAGCTGGAGGCCTGGACGGCCGAGGGGCTCGTCTCCCCGGAACAGGCCGCGGCGATCCGCGGCCGCTACGCGCGCGAGGCGCCGGCGGCGACCCGCGGGCGCATCGTTCGGGTCGTCTCGGCCGTCGGTGCCGTCGTGGCGGGGCTGGGCGTCGTGCTGTTCGTCGCCGCGAACTGGGACGGGATGCCGCGACCGACGCGCGTCGTCCTCCTCCTCGCGCTCGTCGCCGCCGCCTACGGCGCCGGCTACGTCCTCCGCGAGCGGCGCGGGACGCATCCGCACGTCGGCGAGGCGCTCTACCTCCTCGGCGGGCTCGCGTTCGCGGCGGAGATCTTCCTCGTCGGCCAGATGTACCACGTCGATGCCCACTGGCCGCTCGCGTTCCTCGCGATCGCGCTCCTCACGGGCGCGGTCGCGGCCGTCGCCCGCGCGCAGGCGGTCGCGGCGCTCTCGCTCGTCGCGCTCGGGGTCTGGCCGCTGACGGAGGTACTCGAGCTCGACGGCGACGCCTGGCGGTACGCGCCCGTCGCCGCGGCGCTGTACGGCTGCGGCCTGTACGGCCTCGGCACGGGCGACCGCGGCGTGCTCGGCCGGGCCGGCTTCCGTGCCCCGATGCGGGCACTCGGAGTCCCGCTGCTGCTTCTCGGGACGTTCGTGTTCACGTTCGCCCCGGTGCACGACGCCGTGGACGACGCGGCTGTCGACGGGCGCGCGCTGCTCGCGCTCGTCGCGCTGGCCGTCGCCGCAGGCGCCGGCGCCGCGGCGCTCGCGCTCCTCCCCGCAGGCCGACGGACCGCCCCGTGGGAGGCGGCGGGGCTGCTCGCAGTCGGCTTCCTGGTTCTGCTCGCCGTGCTCGCGCCGCTTGGCTCGCCGGACGGAGGCGCCGCCGTCTTCTACCCCATCCTCTTCAACCTGCTGTTCGCGACCCTTGCGCTGGGGACGATCGTGGTGGGCTACGTCGAGGACGAGCCGGCGCTGGTCGCCGCCGGGGTCGTGGCCGTCGGCGTCGACGTGCTGGCGCGGTACTTCGACCTCTTCTGGGACTTCCTGCCGCGCTCGATCGGCTTCGTCGGCGCCGGCGTGCTGCTGCTCGGACTCGCGTGGCTCCTCGAGCGGCAGCGCTCGCGGCTCGTCGGGAGCGTGCGATGACGGGACGGCGCCGCCTCGTGTTCGTTGCGCTCGTCGCGGCGCAGGCGCTGCTGCCGCTCGCCCTGATCGCGTGGAACGAGCAGGCGCTGGCCTCCGGGACGAACGTGACACTGAAGACGGCGCCGGTCGATCCCGTCGACCCGTTCCGCGGCCGTTACGTGACGCTGAGCTACGAGATCTCGTCCCTGCCGACACCGTACGACGCCGGCGCCACGGTCTATGTCCCGCTCACCGATGGCGGCGAGACATGGCTCGGCGGCACGCCGACGGACGTACGCCCGGACGAGGGAACGTTCATCCGCGGCTACGTCGGGCCCTCGGGCCGGATCGAGTTCGGGATCGGGCGCTACTTCACGGACGAGGACGAGGCGCGGCGGCTCGAGGCGGCAGGCCCACTCCTCGTCGACGTCGTCCTCGACGAGCACGGCGCGGCTCGGATCGCGGGGGTGCGACCCGTTCGCTAGCCTCGCGCGCGGGTGTTCCTCTTCCACTACCACCTCGTGACGAGCCGCGTGCGCGAGATCGAGGCGCGGTACGTGGGGAAGCTCGGGTTCGACCTCGTCGCGCGATACGGGCGGATCGGGGACGAGCAGACGTCGTTCGAGTCCGGCGTCTCCTGGGACGACCTCGATCGACGCGGATTCAAGCTCCGGCTGTCGGAGCTCGAGCGCGGCGCGGTCAACGTCGTCGTCCAGCCTGGCCAGTGGCCGCTTCCGCGCGTCGACCACGTCGGCGTGGCGCTCGACGACGACGAGTTCGAGCAGGCGCTCGAGACCGCCGCGGCCCGCGACCTGCGCGTGCAGGAGCACGGCGGCCGCCGCACGTTCGTCTCGACCGGCGTCGGCTACCGGCTCGAGCTCCATCCACCGCGGGACTGGCTCGAGGACCTGATCGGCGAGAGCAACGAGTTCCGGCTCGGGGAGCTGCAGCTCAAGGCCGACGAGCCGGAAGAGAAGGCGCGGGTGCTCGCGGAGCTTCTCGACCTCGCGCGCGAGGACGGGGCGGTGCTGGTCGGGGAGACGGTGGTGCGATTCGTCTCCGGTGGCCCGCAGGGCCGGCCCGAGCTGTTTGCGGAGCAGTTCCTCTAGGAGCGTGGGGGAACCCATGGTTCCCCCACGAGCCCCCTCCTTCTGCCTGAGGGCTTCGAGTCACATCGGCGTGGCCTCCCGGGCGGATGAACCGCCCTGCGGCCGAGTGGCCTGGTCTCGTTGCAGTGGCCGGCAGTTCGTGTGGCCTGCGCGCGCGCACCTGCGGTGCGGGCGCTCCGGCCAGGAACCTGGTCTCAACGGCACGTGGCGTGTCGTGACGGGCGGGATGCGCTGTGCCCCTGGACGGGGCACGCGGCGATCCCGCCCGTCCGATCGCTCCCGGGCCCAGTCGGTCGTGGTCCGGAGCCTTGTCCGTTGTGATCCGGGACAGGTCCCTCAGTGTCTGACACCAGCCATGGCCGATACGGCACAACCAGGACGGGGGCAACAAATATGGATCGAAAGCGACTTAGTGACAGTCTGTTGCTTTGTCGTTTTCGAGTCCGGTTGCGGCAGACTCGCTTCGATGCAGATACGCCCGGCAACGCCCCAGGACGCGGCGGCGATCGCAGCGCTGAAGGTCCGTGCGTGGCGGGCGGCGTACGCGGAGATCCTCCCGCCCGAGCGGCTGGACGCGCTCGACGTGGACGCCGAGGCGGAGGCGTGGCGCGAGCACCTCGAGGAGCCGCCGGCCGAGGAGCGACTCTGGCTCGCGGTCGACGGCGCGGACCTGGTCGGCTACGCGCGCTCCGGTCCCTGCGAGGACGTCGACGCGACGCCGGAGCTCGGCGAGGTGCACGGCCTCTACGCCGCACCGGAGCGGATCGGGACCGGGGTCGGCCGCGCCCTCCTGACGCATGCCGCCGCCGACCTCGCCGCCCGTGGCTACCGCACGCTCGTCCTCTGGGTGTTCGTCGGCAACGACCGCGCCGCCGCCTTCTACGAGCGAGCCGGATTCTGGCCGGACGGGACGAGGCGGCGCAGCCCGCACGGGATCGACGAGGTGCGCCTCGGGCGTGCGCTGGACGACCGGGATCGGTTCTAGACTCGGCCCGTGACGGAGGAGCGCCTCAACTACGAGGCCGCCGGGGTCTCGTTGGCCGTCGCCGAGTCGGTCGTCGACCGGCTGCGGACCGCGGTCGAGTCGACCGGCGCGACCGGCTTCGGCGCCTTCGCCGGGCTCCACCCCCTCGGCGACGGCCGCTTCCTCGCCGCCTCCACGGACGGGGTCGGCTCGAAGCTCGTCCTCGCGCGCCGCGCCGGACGGCTCCGCTGGTGCGGCGTCGACCTCGCCGCACACTGCATCAACGACGTCATCACGACGGGCGCCGAGCCGCTCCTGCTGCTCGACTACGTCGCCGCGAACCGGATCGACCTCGAGCAGGTCGCGGAGCTCGTCGACGGCGCCGCCGCGGTCTGCCGCGAGGCCGGGTGCGCGCTGATCGGCGGCGAGACCGCCGAGCTGCCGGGCATCTACCGCGAGGAGGAGCTCGACTTCGCGGGGACGTGCGTCGGGATCGTCGACGCCGACCGCGTGATCGACGGCTCCCGCTGCCGCCCCGGCGACGTCGTCCTCGGCTTCCCGTCGGCGGGGATCCACGCGAACGGCTTCACCCTCGTGCGGCGCCTGGTCGGCGACGACGACTTCGACGCCGACCTGCTGCTCCCGCCCACGCGGCTCTACCTCGACCAGGTCCGCGAGCTCCGCGCCCGCGCCGACGTCAGGGCGCTCGCGCACGTCACGGGCGGCGGCATCCTCGGCAACCTGCCGCGGGTTCTGCCCGAGGGCGTCGAGGCGCGCATCGACTGGCATTCCTGGGAGCGGCCCCCGGTGTTCGCCTGGCTCGCCGAGCAGGGCGTCGAGGAAGCGGAGCTGCGGCGCGTCTTCAACTGCGGGATCGGCTTCTGCGCGGTCGTGCCGCCCGCCGACGCCGACGCGGGCCACGTGATCGGCGTCCTCGCATGAGTCCGAGCGTTCCTGGCCCGCCGCTGGGTGTCCCGGAAGCCGCGATGGACAGTACGGACGTACGGCCTCGCGGCGGGAGGGCGGCCAGCGGCGGGAGGCCGACGGCGGAGGCCGGCTCCGCCGGCCGTGAGCCGTCGGCCGGCCAGGGGCGCTCGGTCGGCGTCCTCGTCTCGGGGAACGGCACGAACCTGCAGGCGCTGGTCGACGCCGGCCTGCCGATCGCCGCGGTCGCGTCGAACCGCCGCGACGCCTACGCACTCGTGCGCGCGCGCGAGGCCGGAATCGCGACGGCGACCTTCGCCCTCGACTGCCACGCGAGCCGCGAGGAGCGCGACCTCGCGATGGCGACATGGCTCGAGGAGCTCGGCGTCGACCTCGTCGTCCTCGCCGGGTACCTCCACCTGCTGACGGGGCCGTTCCTCGACCGCTTCCCGGAGCGGATCGTGAACGTGCACCCGTCGCTCCTCCCCGACTTCCCGGGCCTCGGCGCGATCGAGCAGGCGCTCGAGGCCGGCGTGGAGACGACCGGCGTGACCGTGCACGTCGTGGACGAGGGCCTCGACTCGGGGCCGATCCTGGCGCAGGTCCCGGTCCCGGTGGAGCCGCGCGAGACACTCGAGACGCGGATCCACGCCGCCGAGCACGTCCTGCTCCCGCGCGTGGTCGGTGAGCTGTGCGCGCGCTGATCTCGACCTCGGACAAGACCGGGCTCGACACGTTCGCGCGCGGCCTCGTCGAGCTCGGATGGGAGCTCGTCGCGAGCGGCGGGACGGCCGCGCACCTCGAGGAGCTCGGGCTCGACGTGACGAGGGTCGAGTCGCTGACCGACGTGCCGGAGTTGCTCGGAGGCCGCGTCAAGACGCTCCACCCGCGCATCCACGCCGGGATCCTCGCCCGGCGCGACCGCGACGACGACGTCGCGACGCTCGCGCAGCACGAGATCGCGCCGTTCGACCTCGTCTGCGTCAACCTGTACCCGTTCGAGCAGGCGACGGCGCGGCGCGGCGTGACCGAGGCCGAGGCGGTCGAGCTGATCGACGTCGGCGGGCCGTCGCTGCTGCGCGGGGCGGCGAAGAACTTCGCCCACGTGACGGCGGTCTGCCGGCCGGAGCAGTACGAGGCGGTGCTCGCGGAGCTACGCGAGGCCGGCGCGGTGACGCTCGAGACCCGCCGCCGCCTCGCCGCGGACGCGTTCGCGACCACCGCCGCCTACGACGCGGCGATCGCGGCCTGGTTCGCCGAGATCGAGGAGTTCCCGACGCGCCTCACCCTCGCGTTCACGAAGGAGCTCGACCTCGCGTACGGCGAGAACCCGCACCAGCGGGCCGCCTTCTACCGCGAGAACGCCGCGCGCCGACACCTTCTCTCGCGGGTCGAGCAGCTGCACGGGCGCGAGCTCTCGTTCAACAACCTCAACGACCTCGCCGGAGCGGTGCGGCTGCTGCACGAGTTCGCGCTCCCGGCGTGCGTGATCGTGAAGCACGCCAACCCGTGCGGGGTCGCGGTCGGCGCGAGCGCGCTCGCCGCGTACGAGCGGGCGCTCGCCGGCGACCCGACCTCGGCCTACGGGGGCATCGTCGCGTGCAACCGGCCGGTGGACGAGGAGCTCGGGGAGCGGCTCGCGGAGCAGTTCGTCGAGGTGCTGATCGCGCCGGGGTACGCCGAGCGGGCGCTGGCGGCGCTGCGGCGCAAGCCGGCGACGCGGATCCTCGTCGACCGCGAGCGCCGCGGCTGGGCCGCCGGCGAGCTCGACCTCAGGCGCGTTCCCGGCGGGCTGCTCGTCCAGCACGGCGATTCCGGTGTCGGCGAGCGGGCGTCGATGGAGGTCGTCTGCGGCTCGCCGAGCGAGGGGCAGTGGGGCGACCTCCTGTTCGCGTGGCGCGTGTGCAAGCACGTGTCGTCGAACGCGATCGTGCTCGCGAAGGAGCTCGGGACGGTCGGCATCGGCGCCGGCCAGATGAGCCGCGTCGACGCGGTGCGGATCGCGGTCGAGAAGGCAGGGGCGCACGGGCACGACCTGACCGGTGCAGCCATGGCCTCGGACGCGTTCTTCCCCTTCCCGGACGGGCCGCGCCTCGCGCTCGCCGCGGGCGTGACGTCCGTGATCCAGCCCGGCGGCTCGAAGCGCGATGCCGACGTCGTGGCCGCGATCGAGGGCGCGGGCGCCACGATGGTCTTCACCGGCCGTCGCCACTTCCGCCACTAGGGCCCGCAGGCGAAACGCATCCCCCCTTGGGGGCTCGCAGCACCCTTGCCGAATCGTCGCACGCCGCCGCGCACGCGCGTGTGACAGGACCGTGCCGACTCAGAACAGCTTGCGACCGCCCCCGCCGAGCGCGAACGCGATTGCCATCAGCGCCAGGCCCGCTGCGAGGAAGTCGACGTCCGAGTCGTTCCGTCCGAAGGCCTGGATCGCGAACAGCACCGCAGCCGCGAGGAACAGGACCGGGCGAAGACCGACGCTCATGCGCGAGTCGTTGCCCGCGGCGCGGATCACTAAGCTTCGCCCGGGATGGCGCGCGAGTACCCGACCGTCCTCGACCTCGTCGGGGACACTCCGATCGTCCGCCTCGACCGGATCGCGCGCGACGTCCAGCCGCGCGTCCTCGCGAAGCTCGAGTACCTGAACCCGGGCGGCTCGGTGAAGGACCGGATCGGGCTCGCGATGATCGAGGCCGCGGAACACGAGGGACGGCTGAAGCCCGGGGGCACCATCGTCGAGCCCACCTCCGGGAACACCGGCGTCGGCCTCGCGATCGCCGCGGCGATCAAGGGCTACCGGTGCATCTTCGTGATGCCCGACAAGATGAGCCAGGAGAAGATCGCGATGCTGCGCGCGTACGGCGCCGAGGTCGTGATCACCCCGACTTCGGTCGAGCACGACTCGCCCGAGTCGTACTACTCCGTCTCGTCCCGCCTCGCCGAGGAGATCCCGGGCGGGTTCAAGCCCGACCAGTACTCGAACATGGCCAACCCGGAGGCCCACTACCGCCTGACCGGCCCCGAGATCTGGGAGCAGACCGGCGGCGAGCTCGACGCGATCGTCGTCTCGGTCGGCACGGGCGGCACGATCTCCGGCGTCGGGCGCTACCTGAAGGAGCGGAACCCGGACATCCTCGTCGTCGGCGCCGATCCGGAGGGCTCGGTCTACACGGCGGAGGACGAGAGCGACCTGCACCCGTACCTCGTCGAAGGGATCGGCAAGGACACGTGGCCGGCGACGATGGACCGCGACGTCGTCGACGAGTGGATCCGCGTCTCCGACCGCGACTCGTTCCTCATCGCGCGCCGCCTCGCGCGGGAGGAGGGGATCCTCGCGGGCGGCTCCGGCGGCTCGACCGTGTGGGCCGCGCTCGACCTCGCGAAGCGGCTCCGGCCCGACACGACGATCCTGACGATGATCCCCGACTCGGGCCGCTCCTACATGTCGAAGTTCTACGACGACAACTGGATGCTCGAGCACGGCTTCGTCGAGCGTCGCGTGCCGGCGCCGAGCGTCGAGGAGGTGCTCCGCTCGAAGCGGGTCGAGGAGGTCGACCTCCCGGCGCTGATCACGGTCGGCGCGCATCAGAAGGTCGGCGAGGCGATCGACCTGATGCAGCGCTACTCCGTCTCGCAGCTTCCCGTCGTCCGCAACGGCGACGCGGACTCGCTCACGGACGTGATCGGCTCCGTCCAGGACCGCGACGTGCTCGAGCGCGTGTTCAGGAACCCGGACGCGCTCCACGAGGACGTCGCCGCCGCGATGCAGCCGCCGCTCGCGGCCGTGGACGCGTCGCAGTCGCTCGACGAGGTCTTCGCCACGCTCACCGGCCGCACGAACGCCGTCGTCGTGGCCCGAGGCGGCCGCCCGGTGGGCGTGCTCACGCGGGCCGACCTGCTCGACTTCATCGCCCACGCAGGCCGGTCCTAGCTCAGCAGCCGCGGCGCAGCGTCAGGGCGTACGCGAGCTTCACGCTCTCCGTCGCCATGTGCCACGGCCGCCAGAACGGGCTCGACGCCGCGCCCTCGAGCCGCAGCCGCTCCCCGAAGCAGCGCTCGAGGATCAGCCGGGCGCGGAACACGTGGAAGTCGGAGGTGACGACGACCACGTCGTCCCAGCCGCGCTCGCGTGCGAGCCGGTCGAGTGCCCTGGCCTCGCCCCTGGTCGAGATCGGGTCGGCCCGGAAGCAGACGAAGCCGCGGCCGCGGGTCCCGGCACAGCTCCTCCGAGTCCCGGCTGTTCGGCGAGCCGTCGAGCGACACCGCGAGCACCGGCGCGACGCCGGCGGCGACGAGGCGCTCGGCGACCGGGAGCCGGCTCCCGCTGCCCGCCAGCGACACGACCGCGTCGGCCCGGCCGGCGATCGGACCATCGTCGTGCGGCCACACGAACAGCGCCGAGGCCACGACGAGCCACGCCGCGAGGAGCGGCAGGCCGACCGCAAGCGCCTTCCTCACGCGGTGCGCTCGCCGACGTACCGGAAGCCGAGCGCCTGGATCGCGTCCGCCTCGACGAGCGTGCGCTCGAGCGCCTCGGCGGCGACACCGTTGAGGTAGCGATACAGGGCCGGCTGCCACGAGAAGGAGAGCGGGCGGAAGCGGGCCGCGAGCTCGCTGCGCATCGCGTCGGCGCTGTGCAGCCCGACGTGCTCGTCGTCCCACTCGCGGCGGCACTCCGCCACGGTCTTCGGCCCGGCCGGCAGGCGCCCCGCCGCCACGAGCGCGCGGCGCTGGCCGTGGAACCACTCCGCGGTCGGCTCGTCGAGCCGGTCGAAGCCGAGCTCCTCGACGAGCACGAGCCCGCCCGGCCGGAGCGCGTCGCGGATCCGGTCGAGCCCGACGCTCAGGTCGGTGACGTGGTGGAGCGAGAAGGCCGCGACGACGGCGTCGAAGCGCTCCCCGGGGTCGAGCTCGTCGAGCTTGATCCGCCGGAAGATCTCGCCCTCGGGTGCCGCCGGGTCGATCGCGACGACCTCGTATCCTGCGCCGTCCATGGTCCGGGCGAGCTCGCCGGCGCCGCAGCCGACCTCGAGCACGCGCGCCGGGGGCGGCGGCAGCTCGGCCAGCACGAAGTCGGTGAGGGAGCGCATGTCCACGGTGGGAGTCGCCGCCCTGCGGCGGCACGTCATAGGGTGGCAGAGGTACGCGACGCGGCCGCGAGGGAGCGAGGCGCCGTGGACACGCTGACCCTCCGGCAGGCGCGTCGCCTCGCGGTGCGCGCGACCCGACTCGACCGGCCGCAGCCGCGGTCGATCCTCGAGGTCGTCCACGACACCGGAGCGCTCCAGCTCGACCCGACACGCTCGATCGCCCGCTCCGAGCAGCTCGTCCTGTTCTCCCGGCTCGGCCGCTACGACGTCGCCGAGCTCGACCGGCTGCTGTGGGAGGAGCGGGCGCTCTTCACCTGGCGCGCGTTCCTGTACCCCGTCGACGCCTGGCCGCTCGTCCAGGCGGTGGGGCGCAACTATCCGCCCGCCGACGCCCGCGGCGGCCGGGTCCGCCCCTGGCTCGAGGACAACGCGTCGTTCCGCCGATACGTGCTCTCGACGCTGCGCCGCCGCGGCCCGCTGCGCCAGAGCGAGCTCGAGGACCGGTCGGTGCGGCCGTGGGAGTCGACCGGGTGGTCGCACGGGAAGAACGTGAGCCAGCTGCTCGAGTTCCTCTGGGCGCAGGGCGCCGTGCTCGTCGCCGGCCGCGTGGGGCAGGAACGGATCTGGGACGTCGCCGACCGCGTCGTCCCGCCCGCGAAGGCGCTACCCACGGCCGCGGCCGCGCGGCACCACGTCGAGCAGCGCTACCGCCAGGTCGGGCCGATGACCGCGTCGGGGTGGAAGCGCATCCCCAACTTCTGGCTGCTCCCACTGGAGGAGGCCTTCGCCGGGCTCGTCCGCGACGACGTGCTCGTCCCGCACGAGGTCCAGGGACTGAAGGGGCCGTGGTACGTCCACCGCGACCTGCTCGCCGACCGCCGCCCCTTCCGCGGGCGGACGACGGTGCTGTCGCCGTTCGACCCGCTGATCTACGACCGCACGCGCGCCGAGCGGCTGTGGGGCTTCCGCTACAAGCTCGAGATCTACGTCCCCGCGGACAAGCGGGAGTACGGCTACTACGTCCTTCCGGTCCTCCACGGCGACCGCGTCGCGGGGCGGATCGACGTCGTCCACGACCGGAAGGCGAACGTCCTGCGCGTGAACGGCGTCTGGTGGGAGGACGAGCCGGTGGACGAGCTCGACGGCGTCCTCGACGACCTCGCCGCCTGGGTCGGCGCCGCTAGCATCGAGCGCTGAGATGGACTTCGAGACGCGAGCGATCCACGAGGGTCAGGAGCCCGATCCGGCGACCGGCGCCGTGATCACGCCGATCTACCAGACGGCGACGTACGTGCAGGAGGAGGTCGGGCGGCACAAGGGCTACGACTACTCCCGCGTCGCCAACCCGACGCGGACGGCGCTCGAGACCGCGCTCGCCTCGCTCGAGGAGGCCGAGTTCGGGCTCGCGTACGCGTCCGGGATCGGCGCGAGCTCGACGCTCATGCACCTGCTGAGCCCCGGCGACCGCTGCGTCCTCGTCGCGGACGTCTACGGCGGCGTCTACCGCATGACCTCGCAGGTGTACGAGCCGAAGGGTTACGCGTTCGAGTACGTGCCCGCCGCCGACCTCAACGCCGACGCGGCCGCTCACCTGGACGAGCGCACGCGGATGGTCTGGCTCGAGTCCCCGTCCAACCCGATGCTGAACGTCCTCGACCTGCGCGCGATCTCCGACGCGGCCCATGCCGCCGGCGCGCTCGTCGTCGTCGACAACACCTTCGCCACGCCGTACCTCCAGAACCCGCTCGCGCTCGGCGCCGACGTCGTCCTCCACTCGACGACGAAGTACCTCGGCGGGCACTCGGACGTGATCGGCGGCTTCCTCGCCACGAACGACCCCACGATCGCGGAGCGCCTGCGCTTCCTGCAGAAGTCGCTCGGTGCCGTGCCCGGGCCGTTCGACTCGTGGCTCGTCCTGCGCGGGATCAAGACGCTCGCGCTGCGGATGGCGCGGCACTCCGAGAACGCGCGCCGCGTCGCCGCGTTCCTCGAGGAGCACGACGCCGTCGCGAGGGTGCTCTACCCGGGCCTCGCCTCGCACCCGATGCACGAGCTCGCGGCCCGGCAGATGCGCGACTTCGGCGGCATGGTCTCGTTCCTCGCGCACTCGCACGAGCAGGCGCTCGCGATCTGCCGCTCGACGCACCTGTTCCGGCTCGCCGAGTCGCTCGGCGGGGTCGAGTCGCTGATCGAGCTGCCCGCGGCGATGACGCATGCCTCGACGGCCGAGGCGCCCTTCGCGGCGCCGGCGGAGCTGATCCGGCTGTCGGTCGGGATCGAGTCGGCCGACGACCTGCTCGAGGACCTGGAGCAGGCGCTCGTCGCCTCTGCCGCGCTCGCCTCGTAGCCCCGTGTCGACTGGCCTCGAGCCGATCGACCTCCACCACCAGGGCCGCGACCGGGTCATCGGCGTCTACCTCGTCGAGACCGAGGACGGGCTCGCGCTCCACGACTGCGGGCCTGCATCCGCGGTCGCGGGCCTGAAGGCGGGCCTCGACGCGCGTGGCCTCGCGCTCACGGACGTCCGGCACCTGCTCCTCTCGCACATCCACCTCGACCACGCCGGCGCCGCGGGCGTCCTCGTGCGGGAGCACCCGGGGCTGCAGGTGCACGTGTCGGAGGTCGGCGCGCCGCACCTCGTCGACCCGTCGCGGCTCGAGGCGAGCGCACGCCGGCTGTACGGCGACCGCTTCGACACGCTCTGGGGCGAGCTCGCGCCGGTACCAGAGGCGAACGTCCGGGTCGTCGGCTCGCGCGTCGTCGGCCTCGACTGCTTCCCGTCCCCCGGCCACGCGAAGCACCACGTCTGCTACCTCGACCGCGACGGGACGCTCCTCGCCGGCGACGCGGCAGGCGTCCGCATCCAGCCGACGACGTTCGTGATGCCGCCGACGCCGCCGCCGGACGTCGACGTCGAGGCCTGGCACCGCACGCTCGACGAGATCGAGCGACGCGGCCCGGAGCGGCTCGCGCTCATCCACTTCGGCGTCGCGACCGACGTCGGGCGCCACCTCGCCGACCTGCGCGCGCGGCTGGACGAGTGGGCCGAGATCGCGCGCCGCGTCCCCGACGCCGACGCCTTCGCCGCCGAGGTCGAGGCCGGACTGGACGTGGACGAGGAGACCCGGCGCGCGCTCGACTCGGCGATCCCGTTCTGGCAGTCGTACCTCGGCCTCGCCCGCTACTGGAGCACACGTGCTGCGTGAGGCATCGGCCGCGCTCCGCGAGCGCGACTTCCGCCTCCTCTTCCTCGCCCGCACCGCCTCGCTGCTGGGAACCAGCTTCGCCCCGGTCGCGCTCGCCTTCGCGGTCCTCGACGACCTCGACGGGAGCCCGACCGAGCTCGGAGTCGTGCTCGCGGCCCAGTGGGTCCCGCAGATCCTGCTGACGCTCGTCGGCGGCGTCTGGGCCGACCGGCTGCCGCGCAACCTCGTGATGGTCGGCACGGACCTGACGATGTTCGCCGTCCAGGCGATCGTCGCCACGTTGCTGCTCACGGGGACGGCCGAGCTCTGGCACCTGCTCGTGCTCCAGGCCGTGCGCGGGTCGGCGGACGCCTTCTTCTGGCCCGCCGCCGCCGGGCTGACGCCGCACGTCGTCAGCGAGACCCGGCTGCAGGAGGCGAACGCGCTCCTCCGCCTGTCCAACAGCATGACGAGGATCGTCGGCGCCGCCGCCGCCGGCGTGGTCGTCGCCGCCGTCGGCTCGGGCTGGGCGCTCGCCTTCGACGCCACCACGTTCCTGGTCAGCGCGGCCTTCCTCGTCCGACTGCGGCTCCCGCGCACGCTGCACGCGAAGGCGCAGAACCTCGTCCGCGAGCTGCGCGAGGGCTGGGACGAGTTCCGCTCCCGCACCTGGCTGTGGGCGATCGTCCTCGCCGCGGCGCTCGGCAACATGGGCTTCGGCGCCGCGATCACCGTGCTCGGGCCCACGATCGCCGACCGCGACCTCGGCGGCGCCGCGGCCTGGGGCGCGATCGTCTCGTCCGAGGCCGTCGGCTTCCTCCTCGGCGGCCTGCTCTCGCTCCGGATCCGGCCGGAGCGGCCGCTCGTCGTGGCCATGCTCGGCATCCTCCTGAGCGGGCCGCTGTTCGTCCTGCTCGCGGTGGCGGCGCCGCTGCCGCTGATCATGGCCGCGGGCGTGGTGGCCGGCATCGGAATCGAGGTGTTCGGCGTCCTCTGGGACACGGCCCTGCAGCAGCACGTCCCGCGCGACCGCCTCTCGCGCGTCGCCGCCTGGGACCAGCTCGGCTCGTTCGTCGTCATCCCGATCGGGCTCACCATCGTCGGCCCGATCGCCGCCGCCATCGGCGTCACCGAGGCGCTGCTCCTGTTCACCGCCGTCGTGCTCGTCCCGAACGCGCTCGTGCTGCTGAGCCGCGACGTGCGCACACTCCGCCGCGTGGAGGTCGGGGAGCCGGCATCGGCCCTCCCGCCGCGGCCGCACCCTCAGACCGACTCGGCGACCGAGACCGCCGCCTCGTAGGCGGCGAGGTAGTCCTGCACCATTCGCTCGGGAGCGAACTGCTCCTCGACCGAGATCCGAATCGCGGTCGGGTCGAGCGCGTCGGTGACGTCGAGGGCAGCGGGCATGTCCTGGTAGCGGTCGACGATCGCGCCGTTGACGCCGTCGTCGATGACCTCCTCGACCGCGCCCCAGCGGGTGGCGATCACCGGCGTCCCGCACGCCATCGACTCGATCATCACCAGCCCGAACGGCTCCTCCCACTGGATCGGGAAGAGCGTCGCGCGCGCGTTGCCGAGCAGCTCGACCTTCTCGCCGTGGTTGACCTCGCCGAGGTACTCGATCTGGTCGTCGAGGTGCGGGGCGACGAACTCGTCGAAGTACTGGCGCTCGAGCGGCTCGCGGTTCTTGCCCGCGATCTTCAGCGGCAGCCCTGCGGCCCGGGCGACGGCGATTGCGCGGTGGCACCCCTTCTCGACGCTCATCCGGCCGAGGAAGCAGAGGTAGTCGCCGCGGTGCGCGGTCCCCGGGTAGAGCGAGAAGTCGAGCGCGTTCGGGCAGTTGGCGAGCCACGGCAGGTCCGGCCGCGGCTTGCGCTGGTTCAGCGAGAGCGAGATGAGCTTCGCCGCCGGGTTGAGACGACAGACCGTCGCATAGAGCTCTCCGGGCTCGCCGTTCATCGGGCCGTGGACCGTGTGCACCGCCGGCGTGCGTGAGAGCCCGGACAGGGTCAACCCGAGCAGGCCCGTATGGTCGTGGAGGATGTCGAACTCGTCGGCACCGTCGAGCGCGTACATGAAGTGCCGCAGCTCCCAGAACGTGTGCCCGATCCACTCGCTCGGGGCCGTCTCGTAGACGGCGCGGAGCTCGGCCAGGGTCTGCGAGTCGCCGGAGGCGTAGAGCGCGACGTCATGGCCCGCGTCGACGAGCCCGTCGGCGAGCAGCGAGACGACCCATTCGATGCCGCCGTAGCCCGTCGGCGGGACGGGGAACCAGACCGGGCTGACGATCGCGACCCTCACGCAGGCTCGATCTCCACCCGCCCTTCGCGTGTAACCACGTCCCAGCGACGGCCGAAGGCGCGAACGCCCTCGAGGCGCACGTCCCCGACCCACGACGGCAGGTCGGGCGCGACGCTCTCGAGCGCATGCCGCGCGCCGTTCGGCCGCAGCCCGAGCAACAGCTGGAGCAGCAGCACGGGCGTCCCCGCCGCCCACGCCTGCGGCCGCGCCGCCGTCGGGTACGCGATCGGGAACGGCGTCTCGGAGCGCGGCAGCCCGGCGAAGACCTCCGGCAGCTGGTAGTCGAAGAACTCCGACGCCTCGAGCATCCGCCGCGCGATCCGGAACGCCTCGAACCAGCGGCCCGCGCGGGCGAGCCCCGCCGCGATGAGGGAGTTGTCGTGGGGCCAGACCGTGCCGTTGTGGTAGCTCAGCGGGTTGTAGCCGGCGTCGTCGGCCGACATCGTCCGCACGCCCCAGCCGGAGAAAAGCGCGTCGGCCGCGAGCGCGTCCACGATGCACTCGACGCGCTCCTCCGGGACGATCCCGCTCCACAGCAGGTGGCCGACGTTCGAGGAGAGCGAGTCGACCTGCTGCTTCGCGCCGTCGAGCGCGAGCGCGTAGTAGCCGCCGCGCGAGTCGACCCAGAAGGCCTCGTTGAACCGCTCCATGAGCGCGTCGGCCTCCGCATCGAGGCGCTCGGCGAGCGGCCGGTCGCGCCACGCCAGGCGCGCCAGCTCGGCCATTCTCCGCTTCGCGTCGTAGACGTACCCCTGGACCTCGCACGGCGCGATCGGGCCCTCCGCGATGCGCCCGTCGGCGAAGCGCTGCGAGTCGCCGGAGTCCTTCCACGACTGGTTGAGGAGCCCGCGCGGGGTCCGCCGCTCGTACTCCACGAACCCATCACCGTCGCGGTCGCCCCACTGGTCGATCCATGCGAGCGCGCGCAGCGCGGGCTCGTGCAACTCGCGCGCGAGGCCGAGGTCCTCCGTCCAGCGGATCACCTCCGAGAGCAGGACGAGCCAGAGCGGTGTCGCGTCGGCGGAGCCGTAGTAGACGGGGAACCAGCGCTCCGCCGCCTTGCCGTGCCGCACCTCGTGGCAGATCTTCCCCGGCTCGGCGTCGATCTCCGGGTCGTCGACGTCCGCCTGCAGCCGCGCCAGCGCGCGGAGCGCCCCGATCGCGAGCTCGGGCCCGAAGAGCAGCGTCTGGAACGAGGTGATGAGCGTGTCCCGGCCGAACACAGTCATGAACCACGGCATCCCTGCGGCAGGGAGCTTGTCGAGACCGCGCTTGGTGCGGATCCGCAGGGCGGCCAGGTCCGCGACCGACCGCGCGAACGAGCGGACGAGCGGGTCCCACGTCCCGCGCAGCTGCGGCACCTGGAGCTGCCAGGCGGAGAGCGAGTCGCGGACGTGGTCGAGTTCGCCGCCGAAGTGCTGCTCGGCGTGGCGCGGGTTCAGCAGCGTCCCGTCCGACGAGACGTAGACGTCGACGTCGAGGTGCCACTCCTCGCGCGGCTCGAGCTCGATCGTCCACGCGACCGAGTCGCCGTCCACCTCGCCGGGCCGCGAGAGGATCACCTGTGTCTGCGCGTGCCACCCCGCGCCGAGGTCCTCCATCACGAACTGCCCGTGCTCCGGGTCCCACGCGACGCGCGCCGGGTCGGGGAGCGGCGCCGCATGGAGCGGGTCGCCGAGCGAGAAGTCGCGGTCCTTCACGGTGAAGATGTCCGCGAAGTCCGCCTCGAGCTCGAGTCGGACGACGAACGCGGCGGCCTCCATCGACTCGTTGCGGATCCGCAGCCGCTCGCGCATCCCCTGGCCGACGAAGCGCTCGCGCGCGATCGAGAGCGCGTCCGGCGGCAGCCCGCCGGCGAGCGGGTTCCGCAGGAAGAACGCGGCCGAGTAGTACTCGACCTTGGCGGACGAGAGCAGCAGCGGCCGGTGGCCGTTGACGCTGAGCCGAAGCGCCGAGAGGAAGCGCGTGTCGTCCGCGAAGAAGCCCGTGGTCCCACCGCCGATGTCGCCGCGCTCGTCGCAGATGCAGAAGGTCGAGCCCTCGAGGATCGTGAGGGTCACGGCTCCGACCGCAGGATCCTCGCGCCCGAGGACTGCGCGAGCGCCTTCACCACGATCTCGTCGACGTTCACGTGCGGGGGCCGCGTCACGGCGAAGACGACGCACTCGGCCACGTCGTCCGGGGTCATCGCCTCGACGCCCGCGTAGACGGCCTTTGCCGCCTCCTCGTCGCCGCGGAAGCGGACGCGCGAGAAGTCCGTCTCGACGAGGCCCGGGTCGACCGTGGTGAGACGGATCGGCCGGCCGAGCAGATCCTCGCGAAGGGCGTAGGTGAAGCCCCGCACGGCGTACTTCGACGTGATGTAGAGCGACCCGTTCGCGTACGCCTGCCGGCCCGCGATCGAGCCGATGTTGACGATGTGCCCGCCGTCTCGGATGTGCGGCAGGCAGAGGCGCGTCATCCGGATGAGGCCGTTCACGTTCGTCTCCAGCACGACTCGCTCGTCCTCCTCCGACGACTCCGAGAAGGGGTCGCGGCCGAGGGCGAGGCCGGCGCCGTTGACGAGCAGGTCGATGCCGCCGAGCACGTCGAGGGCCTGGGCGACGAACGCCTCGCAGCTCGCCGGGTCGGTCACGTCGAGCTCGAGCGCGACGTCGGCGTCGATCCGGTCGGCGCGGCGCGCCCCGCCGGCCACGCGCACGCCCTCGGCGCGCAGCCCGCGGACGATGGCGGCGCCGATCCCGCTCGATGCGCCCGTGACGATCGCGGTCTTCCCCTCGAGCCTCACCGCGTGATCTCCAGCAGCCCGCCGGTCGCGTGCTCCACCTGCAGGGTGGTGTGGTCGAGCCCGTAGCGGTCGTGGAGGAGGCGCTCGAGCTCGGCGCGGAGCCCGTGACAGTCCGCGCGCTGGTCGACGAGCACGTGCGCCGAGAGGGCCGGGAAGCCGCTCGTGATCGTCCAGATGTGCAGGTCGTGCACCTCCCGGACGCCGTCCATGCTCGCCATCGCTTGCCCCACCTCCTCCGCGTCGATCCCGGGCGGCGTCGACTCGAGCAGGATCCCGACCGACTCGCGCAGGACACTCCACGAGCTCGCGAGCACGAGTATCCCGATCAGGACGGACACGGCCGGGTCGGCCTGGACCCAGCCGGTCGTGAGCACGATCAGCGCAGCCAGGATCACGCCTGCGGAGCCGAGCAGGTCGGCGAGCACGTGCCGCGTCGCTGCCCTGACGTTGAGGCTGTCTCCGCCGGAGCGGATCATGAGCCAGGCCGCGAGCACGTTCACGCCGAGCCCGATCACGCCGACGAGCAGCATCCAGCCGCCGAGCGGGTCGCCCGGGTCGCGGAAGCGGTCGATCGCCGCGACGAAGATCCAGACGGCGATCGCGGCGAGCAGGACGCCGTTCGCGAGCGCGGCGAGGATCTCCGCGCGGTGGAAGCCGAAGCTCCGCTGCGAGGTCGCCGGCCGCGCCGCCGCCCACGCGGCGAGGAGCGCGAGCGCGAGCCCACCCGCGTCGGAGGCCATGTGCCCTGCGTCCGCGAGCAGCGCGAGCGAGTCGGCGAGCGCGCCGGCGACGACCTCGACGACGCCGAAGGCGACGATCAGCGCGAGCGACAGCGCGAGCGCACGCGTCCCGGCCGCGCGGGCAGCGCCGTGGTCGTGCCCGTGGGCGTGCAACCCGGCGCTACTCCGCGATCTCGATCCGGTCCATCGTCACGTCGTCGTGCGGACGGTCGCGGCCGTCCGTCGAGAGTGCGGAGATCGCGTCGACGACCTCCATCCCGGAGGTGACTCGACCGAAGACGGTGTGCTTGCCGTCGAGCCAGTCGGCCGACTCCTTCGTGACGATGAAGAACTGGCTGCCGTTCGTGTTGGGGCCGGCGTTCGCCATCGCGAGCGCGCCGCGGACGACCTTGTGGTCGTTGAACTCGTCCTCGAACTGGTAGCCCGGGCCGCCCGCGCCGGTGCCGGTCGGGTCGCCGCCCTGGATCATGAAGTCCGGGATCACCCGGTGGAAGACGACGCCGTCGTAGAAGCCGTCCTTCGCGAGCTTCACGAAGTTGTCGACGGTCTTCGGCGCCTCGTCCGGGTAGAGCTCGAGCTCGATCGCGCCGTGGTTCGTGTGAATGGTGGCTGTGGTCATGCGCGCACCGTAACGAACCGCCGCCCCGCCTCGATCCGCTCAGGCAGCGGCGGGTGCGTGAGCAGGAGCACCCGGGCGAGGCGCGGCGGATCGAGGTCGGCGACGTTCGCCTCCGCGAGTGTCCGGAACGCCCGCTCGAACGCCGCCGGGTCCCCGGTCACCTCGAGCGCGATCCGGTCGGCCTCGCGCTCGTAGCGGCGCGAGAGCCACGCGAGCCCGGGCGTCGCGAGGAGCTGCAGGACGCCGAGGACGAGGAGCACGGCCGGGAGCCAGGACGGGTCGGCGACGCGGTCGCCGAGCACGGCCCACACGGCCACGACGCCGACCGCAGCCCCTGCCATCGCCAGGGCCGTCAGCTTCACCACGTGCCGCTGGCGCCGGTGCGCGAGCTCGTGCGCGGTGACGACCGCGATCGCCTGCCCGTCGGTCGCGTCGAGGAACGTGTCGTAGAGGACGACCCGGCGCGTCCGGCCGATCCCGGACACGTAGGCGTTCGCCTTCCGCGTCCGCCGGGACGCGTCCGCGACGAGCACGTCCTGCACCGGCGCCCCGGCCCGCTCCGACAGCGCCAGCAGCGACGCGCGCAGCTCGGCGTCCTCGAGCGGCCGGAAGCGGTTGAACACCGGCTCGAGCAGCACCGGCGCGAGGAACCCGAGCACGAGCACGAGCAGCGCGGCCGCGACGGCGGCAACGAGCGGCCACCACGCCGTCCACCGCGCGAGGCCGACGAGTGCCGTCAGCGCCGTCGCCGCGAGCACGATCCCGATCGCGAGGCCCTTCACCCGGTCGGCGAGCCAGCCCCGCGGCGTCTGCGTCGAGAGGCCCCAGCGATGCTCGTGGACGTACCCGCGCCACCACGACACGGGCAGCTGCACAACGGCGGTCGCGGCCAACACGAGCGCGACGATCGCCGGCGCCTCGAGCCACCACGGCAGCCCGAGCTCCGGCCGGGCCAGGACGAAGGCGACCAGCACCGCCAGCGCGAGCACGAGATCCACGACCATCGCGACGTACAACGGCCGGTGATAGCGCCGTCCGCGCTCGATCTCCTCGGCGGAAAACAGCGGCTCCTTAACCGACACGCAACTCAAATCCCATCGGCATTTCGCCCCATCTTTCACTACCCTTTGGCGATGGCGACTGCCGAGCCCGCGCCTCTGACCATGGGCGAGTCCTCGCGGGCCCTCGCCGAGCAGTGGCGCCGCCTCCGCTGGTCGGCCACCGCGGTCGCGCTGCTGACGAGCCCAGCCGCGTTCATCTGGCTCCACGAGGTCGAGGGCTGGGGACTCGGCGCGTCGCTGCTCGCCACCTTCCTGATCGTGATCGCCTTCCGCGGGATGATCGATCTCGCGTTCAAGCGCGCGATCCCGTGGCCGAGCCTGTTCGGCGACGACAGTCGGAAGCTGCGGGAGGAGGACGTCGTCAACCGGCGCCGCGTCTGGTTCTGGCGCTTCTGGCTCCGCGCGGCGATCTGGATCGCGATCATCGCCATCCCCATCTCGCTGCTGCTCCAGCGAGCCGGCCAGGATCTGCTCATCCAGGTGCTGCCGCTCCTGATCATGCTGCCGCTGTTCCTGGTCTTCAACTTCGTCATCCTGTTCGGGCCGCTGCTGCTGATGAACCTGTCGCAGATCCGCGGCTTCGAGCCCGGCGACGCCGAGTGGGGCGTCCGGCTCGAGGACGTGCGCGGCCAGGCCGAGGCGAAGGAGGAGGTCCGGCGTGTCGTCGCGCTGTGGCAGTCGGGCGAGGCCTTCGAACGGGCGGGCGGCAAGCGCGAGCGCGGGCTGCTCTTCCTCGGCGCGCCCGGCACCGGCAAGACGATGCTCGCGAAGGCGATCGCGACCGGCTTCAACTCGCCGTTCGTCTCCATCCCCGGCTCCGGCTTCGCGGCGACCTTCATCGGCATCGACGCGATCGTCGTCCGCTACGTCGCGTGGAAGGCGAAGCGGCTCGCCCGCAAGTGGGGCGGCCAGTGCATCGTCTTCATCGACGAGATCGACGCGGTCGGCATGCGCCGCAACTCGCTCAACCCGGGCATGGGAGGCGCCGGGACGTTCGGCCCGGTCGACCTGCAGGAGCTGCTCTTCTACGGCCCGAACGGCGCGCTCAATCCCAGCGGCGACCTCATCCTCGAGACGCGCGCCTGGCGCGAGCGCCTGTTCGCCGAGCGGGCGGAGTCGCCGCACGTGCGCGGAGCGGCCTTTGCACAGCGCGTCAACGGGCTCGTCGGCTTCATGTTCCCCGGCGGGATGCAGGGCGGCGGCGGCCTCGCGCTGAACCAGCTGCTCGTGGTGATGGACGGGATCGACAACCCGCCCTTCGGCAAGCGCGTGATGACGAACCGGATGAACACGTTCCTCGACGCGACGTACATCGTCCCGCGCCGGATGGGCCGCACCTCGCTCCGGCTGCGCCCGCCGCGTCCGCGGGCAGAGCAGATCTACTTCATCGGTGCGACGAACGTGCCGATCGACCGGCTCGATCCGGCGCTCATCCGTCCCGGCCGGATGGGCCGGCACGTCTGGTTCCGGACGCCGACGAAGCACGACCGGCTCGACGTCTTCGACCTCTACCTCGACAAGGTCGACCACGACCCCGACCTCGACACCGAGCAGCGCCGCGACGAGCTCGCCCGGATCACCAACGGCTACTCGCCGGCGATGATCGACCAGGTCTGCTCGATGGCGCTGACGATCGCGCACCACACCGGGCGCGAGCGCTTCTCCTGGGACGACCTCGTCGAGGCGATGACGACGATCGAGTCCGGCACGGCGATCGGGATCGAGTACATCCAGAAGGAGACGGAGGCGGTCGCCATCCACGAAGCCGGCCACGCGGTCGCCGGCCACGTCTTCATGGAGGGGGCGGAGTCGACGCGACTCTCGATCAAGATGCGCGGCGGCTCGCTCGGGCACCACCAGGCGCTCGACAAGGAGGAGCGCTTCAGCCGCTTCCGCAGCGAGGAGATGGCGCGTCTCGTCTGGACGCTCGGCGCGATGGCCGCGGAGCGCGTCTTCTACGGCGAGAACTCGAGCGGTGTCGGCGGGGACGTGATGAGCGCCACCACCCAGGCCGCGTTCATGGTCGGCGCCTCCGCGATGGGCCCCGAGTCCGTCCCGGTCGTCGCGCTCGACGACGAGAACGAGGACGAGGCCCGTGAGCGCGTGATGAAGCGCTTCGAGAAGATCGGCATGCAGATCATGAACCGCACCGGCACCGGCGGCGGCCCGTTCGAGCAGAACCCGATCGGCGGCGTGCTCTCCGACCCGTCCAAGAAGGCCATGGCTGCGCAGATCCTCGGCCAGGCCTACGTGCAGGCCTACAACCTCGTGCAGGAGAACCGCGAAGGGGTCAGGGCGATCGCCGACGAGCTGATCGAGCGGAAGGAGATCTTCGGCGACGACCTCGTCGCGCTCCTCGACCGGCAGAAGCTCAGGAAGCCCGACGTCGACTTCGCGAACGAGGCGTCATGGCCGAAGGTGTGACCGAGCCGGCCCAGGAGGAGCGCGACTCGCTCATCCGACGCCCGCGCGAGGAGGTGCGGGTGCACCGCCTCCGCTTCGCGATCGCATACCTCTCGCTCGCCGTGCTCGCGGGCATCGCCGTCGGCGCGGCCGTCCTCGCGATGGACGACTCGCGGAAGGAGTCGAGCGTAGCCTGGTCGACGTGGCAGCCCGAGGAGAACGAAGCGGCTCGCCCGAAGGAGATCGGCGACTACGTCGCGACGCGCTACACGCACCCGAACGGCTCGCCGCTCGTCCTCGTCTTCGCCAGCGAGCCGTCGATCAAGACGGCCGAGACGGACGTGCCCATCCGCTGGGTCGCGATCCGCGGCGACGAGGCGGCGGGCGAGGAGGACGAGGTCGTCGAGACGTCCGACTCGGTGATGTACGTCCTCTGCGGCACCGGCGAGAACTGCGCCATCGACGAGGGCGAGCCCTCGGCCGACCGCTACCGGCTGCTGCGCCGCGAGGCGCTCGAGCTCGCGCTCTACTCCTTCAAGTACACGGACGCGGACTCGGTGATCGCGCTGCTGCCGCCGAGCACCGATACCGAGAGCGAGACGACCGAGGCGACGACGCTCTTCTTCCAGAAGGACCACTTCAACGCCGAGCTCTCGCGGCCGCTGCAGATGACGCTGTCACGTCCCGACACGACGACGCCGGTCGCGCTCGACGCGACCGAGAGCCTCACGGTCGACCGGCTCACGCGGCCGCACCTGTTCACGTACGAGTACCGCCAGGCGCAGGAGGGCAGCGCGGTCATGCTGCTCGCGCCGGTCGCCCTCGCCGCGAGTCGGTGACCGCCGCGCACCGCGCCGCGCTGGCGCGGGCAAAGGCGCGGCTCGACACGCTCGACCTCTACCCCGAGCCGGTCTCGCTGCGGCGGGTCAAGATCGTCGTCGCGCCCTGGTTCTTCCGGGTCCCCGGCTTCCGCCGCTACCACGGCTACGCGCTCGTGCGGACGATCCTCGTGCGCCGCCCCGACCCGTCGGACGACCTCGTCACGCACGAGCTCTGTCACGTCTGGCAGATGCAGCGGCGCCCGCTCCACGTCGTCTGGAGCTGGCTCGTGCACTCGTACCGCGGCAACCCCTACGAGGTGGAGGCACGAGCCGCCACCGCGGCGACGAGGGCGACCGCCGCCACCGCGCCGAGCAGCGCGGCCTCGGCGACGACCTCCCACCAGGCGAGGCCGGGCACGCCCAGCACGTCGTAGAGCCACGCGCGCCGAAGCCCGGAGGCGAGCGCGAGCAGCGCCGCGAGGCCCAGCGCGATCGCTCCCGGTACCACGCGACGGAGCACCAGCGCGAACAGCCCGAACGCGCCGCAGAGCAGGGCGAGTTGCTGCGGCACCCGGACGGATGCCGGCGTGGCGGCCGCGCTCGGCCAGGGCGCCGGCGGGAGGACGTTCTCCGCCGCGCCGAACGCGACGACGAGCCCGACGGCGGCGACCGCGCCGCCGAGCAGGCCCCACGGAGGCGGGTAGCCCGCCGCCACGACGCGCGCCGCGCCGAAGCGGCGAATCGCCTCGTCCTCGCCGACCGCCTCCGCCGACTCCCGCAGGTGCGCCTCGACCTCGTCGAGGATCCGCCTCCGGGCAAACGGCCTGTGGCGGAGGCGTCGGCGGAGCTCCGCGAGGTAGGCGTCGATCGTCACGTTCCGACCACGGCCTCGATCGCGCGGGCCAGCAGCGCCCATTCCTTCCGCTCGCGTACGAGGAGGGAGCGGCCGCCGGGGGTCAGCTGATAGACGCGCCGGCGCCGCGCCGAACCGGTCGACCACTCGCTCGTGACCAGCGCGTCGCGCTCGAGCCGGTGCAGGGCGGGATAGACGGTGCCCTCCGGGTAGTCGAAGTAGCCGCCGCTGCGGTCGCGCATGAGCTCGATGGCGCGATAGCCGTGCGCCGGGCCGCGGCCGAGCGTGGCGAGGAGCAGGAGGTCGAGCTGCGGTCGCGACTCGCGAGCCATAGACCGACTATGCCTAGGTTATCTATGTATGTCAAGCACGCTCGTAGACCGAGACGTGCGCCGACGCCGCGGCCGTGAACGGCGACCCCGCCCAGTCCGCATAGCGCGCACGGAGCTGCAGGCCGGCGAGTCGGGCCATCAGGTCGAGCTCGGTCGGCCACGCGTAGCGCACCTGCACGGGAAAGAGCCTCGTCCCCTCGCCGGAGATGAGGACGTGCTGCGAGAAGACGGTCTGCGCGGCGGCGTCGAGCTGCGAGACGTCGAGCACGAGGTGGTCGAGCTTCGTGCGGACCGCGGAGACACGCTGACCGCGGTCGTAGCGAGAGAGGTCGGGAACGAACGCCTCGATGAGGAACACGCCCTCGTCGTCGAGGTGCTCGGCCACGCGCTCGAAGCAGCGGATCTGGCTCTCCTGATCGGGCAGCGCGAACAGGGTGTTGAACGCGACGAAGACGACGCGGAACGTCCCCTCGACCGGCACGTCGGTGAAGTCGCCCATCGTGACCGGGATCGCCTCCCCGCCGGGCTTCGCGCGCAGGCGCTCGACCATGCGCTCGGAGGCGTCGATGCCGTGGACCTCGACGCCGCGGGCGGCGAGCGGGAGCGCGATCCGCCCGCTGCCGATCGCGAGCTCGAGCACACGGCCGTCGCCGGCCAGCTCGGCGAGGAGCTCCACCGCGCTCGCGGGATCGAGCTCCGCGTACCACTCGTCGTAGACGTCGGCGATCCGGTCGCCGTAGGTCGGAGGCTCGTATCCCTCCACGGGTCAAGGCTATCCTCACTCCGGGCCCCCATCGACTAGCGGCCCAGGTCGCCACCCTTTCAAGGTGGTAGCGCGGGTTCGAATCCCGCTGGGGGCATCAAGCTGCAACCCCGCATCGCTCCAACGGATGCAGGCAGTGCCCTCAACGCTGCGCACATGAGCCACGAAGACTTCGTACCGCCCGACTTCGCAGTCCCGGCCCGGCTCGAGACCGAGCTGTTCACGCTCCAGCCGCTCGGGCCAGAGCACAACGAGCGCGACTACGACGCCTGGACGTCCTCGAAGGAGCACATCCACGCGACCCCCGGCTGGCACGACAGCTCGTGGCCGCGAGCGATGACCCTGGACGAGAACCGCGCCGACCTCGAGCGCCATGCCGACGACTTCCGAAAGCGCACGGGCTTCACCTACACCGTGCTCGACCGCCCGAGCGGGGACGTCGTCGGCTGCGTCTACATCTATCCGGCTCGGGACAGCGAGCACGACGCGCGCGTGCTCTCGTGGGTGCGGGCCAGTCGCGCCGACCTGGACGTTCCGTTGTGGCGCAGCGTCGGCGACTGGATCGCCGCGGAGTGGCCGTTCCGCAGCGTCGAGTACGCCGAGCGGCCCGGCTAGGCGTCCTTCAAACAGGTTGAAGCGGAAGTCTTCTGGGCCGCTTCGCGCGGCTTCAGTTGTGCAATCCCACGTGCGGCGTGAGCGACCGCATAGCATTTCGGCGGCCGTCTTCCTACGGAGGGAGCCGTGGCGAGCATCGACCCTTATCGCGTGACGGACAAGCTGGACGATGCCGTCCTCGACACGATCGTGACGCGCCTCGAGGTGCGTGGCCGGCACCCGGTCTTCGTGCGAATGATGGATGAGTATCTCGACGCGATGGGCATCGATGACGCCACGGCGGTCATCGACCTTGGCTGCGGAACTGGTATCGCGTCGCGTCGCGTCGCCCGCCGGCCGGGTTTTTCCGGCCACGTCACCGGCATCGACCAGAGCCCCTTTCTGATCGACGCGGCCACCCGGTTCGGGGACGATGAGAACCTCGCCGGTCGCATCGACTTCCGCGTCGGTGATACACACAGCCTCGACCTTGGCGCGGGCGAGTTCGATGCAGTCATCGCGCACACGCTGATCAGTCACGTCGAGCGCCCCGCAGCCGTGCTCGAGGAAATCGTCCGCATCGCCAAGCCGGGCAGTTCGATCGGGATCTTCGACGGCGACTACGCGTCGCTGACCTTCGGCCATCCCGATCCCGATCAGGGCAAACGTGACGACGAAGCTCTGATCGCCGCCATCGTCACCAACCCACGCGTCATGCGCCAGATGCCGATCCTGGTTCAGGAAGCTGGACTGGAACTCGTTGCGTCGTTCCCCTACGTCCTCGCCGAGGTTGGAAACGCCGACTTCTGGCTCCCAGCGATCGCGTCCTTCCGCAGGCTGATGCCTACCGCCGGCGCCATGACCGCAGCCGAAGCGAACGCTTGGGGCGATCGCTTGACACAGGCATCGGAGTCGGGCCTCTTCTTCGGCGCCAGCAACTACTACGGATACGTCCTGCGCAAGCCAGCGCGGTCGACTCACAAGCGAAATCGCTGACGGCAGCACGGGCGCCGACGGGGTGGATCTACTGATCTGGCGTGCGGCTGCTCGAGGCCTGATGTGGAATTCCCCGCGCTCTAGCCTCTACCAGCTGCCTCGATCGTCGCGCGAGCTTGACAGCGTTCGAAAGGCGGAGAAGACTCCTGCTGCGGCCAGGGGAGAGGAGCTGCGGTCGAGAGACTTTTCCTCACCCATCGTTGGCCGCGGCAGTTGTGCTCTTACAGGAAGCTCGTTCGGACACGGACAAGGAGAGACGCATGCGGCGAACGAAGTCGTTCCTATTCCTGGCTAGTGCGTTGTCGCTACTAGCGCTGCTTGGTGTCGGTCCAGCATCGAGTGCTCCCGACCCGAGTAACAACAAGAACGCGATCTTCGTCGATCTCGACTGTGGCGGGGACAGCGTGGTCGCGACGGGCATCCTCCAGAGTCACTCGCCGACGTTCCTTGTCGTCTCTTCGGAATCTCCGGCGATCGAAGCCGGCAGCGCCGGTAGCACCTTCGGCTACGACTTGTGGGACAACGCCGACCGAACCGGGCCCCCGGTAGCGTCGTTCCGCCAGCCCGGGTTCTTTGGAACGAATCAACAGCAGCTCACCGCCTGCGACTTCACGCTCCCGAACTTCGACGGGTGGTTCACCGCCTACTTCATGTTCACTCCGAGAGGCGGCCTCAAGTAAGGGCGTGAACACGCAGCAGCAGCGGTTCCATGACGAGCGCTGCCGGAAGCGGACGCACGCCCGGCTGAGGGCGCGGCGGGCTGCCGCGTAGCCATCAGTCTGCGCGAAGATCCCGAGAGCACGCGCCCCTCGGCGACCAGCGGCTCGATCATCGATCGGATCTTCGAGCCGTCCATCAGCCCGCAAGGATCTGGTTCAGCTCGGGCGGGCTCGGACACCAGGCCGAGGCAAGCGCCGCCTGATCCCATCCGGACAGGCCTGCCCCCGCCCGGTAGGCGCTCTCCAGGAACGCAAGCACGGCCCCTCTCGGGTGCGCGGCCCTGCGCACGGCTTCGTACGGAAGGAGAGCGAGCGAGCCGCTCCCTTGCTCGGACCAACGCGCCTCGGCAGGGCGCAACGGCTGTCGACGAAGTCCGGCGGGCTCGGGAGCCGTGTACGAGTAGTAGGACGGCTCCCGCACGTTCGCGTCCCCCGCCCAGAAGCCGAACGAAACCACCTCGTGGGAGTACGCCTCCTGATTGACCCGATCGGCGGCGGGCAGCGCCGGCGCGCGCCCGCCGCCGAAGCGGGTGAGCGCCAGGTCGAACGAGTGCCAGAAGAGATGAACGGGACTCGTCTTCCCGCAGTACCACCCCGCGAACTCCTCGAACACGTCGTCCGTCCACCCGAGGACGTGCCAGAAGCGCTCGACCGCGTCCCGGTCGTACGAGGCGTGTTCGCGGTCGTCGGGGAACGGCGTCGGCACCGCCAGGCGATACGGCTGCTCGCGGATCTCGACGTCGATCCCGAGCGCCGCGAGCGTCGCGTGCAGCTTCTCGTCGAACGCCGCGACCGAGAGCCCGTCCGCAAGCTCGAACGACTCCACCTCCCCACGGCTCGTCCGAACGACCAGCCGGTGATCGACGAGGTCGAAGTCGATCTCGAAGGCGACACCACCTCGTGCCTGCATCCGGCGCGTCGTCAGGCCGCGCACATCGACGTACAGCGGGACGTGCCACCAGTGGTTTCGCGGTGCCGTGGAGGCCATGCGCACCTTGCCGACGATCTGCACCCACCGGTGCAGCGTTTCCTTCGTCTCCTCCCAGCCGTCCAGGCTCAACTCGGGAAGCACCAGCTGCGCACGCTTCGTCGCGCTCACGGACTCACGCCCCGTGACTGCACTGCACCAGCGAGCCGCCGATCATCAAGCGTCACCCGGATCTGGTCGAGGTGGCTGCAGACTGCCATTGCACTTCGCGCGCCCTGGAAAGACCTCACCGACGATCCTAGCTGTCGCGATTCTCTTGCCACCGTCGATGCGGAATCCCTGCGGGCCAAGCACCTGCAGAGCCCTCCGGGTCGGCTTGTCGACGTGGTACCAGAACGTCCTTAAGAAAAATCCGGGAGGCGGTGTCGGATCGGCGTAAAGGTGTGCGTTGTAGGGGTGAGCGGGCCGCCCATGGGGGCGCCCCAAACCACAGGAGATGATCCGAGATGCAGTACTTCGTTTCCGTGATCGACGACGAGACCGGCTCCGCCACCCCGACCGAGATGGCTGCCATCGACGCGTTCAACGACCGGCTCCAGTCCGGCGGCCACTGGGTCTTCGCCGCCGGGCTCGGGTCGCCCGGCACGGCCACCGTCGTCGACAACCGGGGTGAGGAGGCGGTGTTCACCGACGGGCCCTTCGTGGAGTCGAAGGAGTACCTCGCCGGCTTCTGGGTCATCGAGGCCTCCGACCTCGACGTGGCGCTCAAGCTCGCCGCCGAGGGGTCGAAGGCCTGCGATCGGAAGGTCGAGGTGCGGCCGTTCCTGTGATCGACGTCCGGGAGGCGATCACCCGCGTCCACCACGAGGAGTGGGCGCGGGTGGTCGCCGCTCTGACCAGGCGTTTCGGTGACCTCGACATCGCCGAGGAGGCGACGGCCGAAGCGTTCGCAACTGCCGTCGGGCGGTGGCCGGCCGACGGCGTCCCTCCCAACCCCGGCGCCTGGCTGACCACCACCGCCAAACGCAAGGCCATCGACCGGATCCGGCGCGAGAACAAGCGCGACGACAAGCAGCGGGAGGCTCAGATGTCGTACGGCGACGACCGGCCCGATCCTCTCGGCGCCATCGACGACGAGCGGCTCCGGTTGATCTTCACCTGCTGTCACCCGGCGCTCGCGATGGAGACCCGCGTGGCGCTGACGCTGCGCATGGTCGGCGGGCTGACCGTGCCCGAGATCGCCCGTGCCTTCCTGGTGCAGGAGAGCACCATGGGGCAGCGGATCACGCGCGCGAAGGCCAAGATCAAGGCGGCTCGCATCCCGTATCGGGTGCCGTCCGCGGAGGATCTGCCCGCACGCGTCTCCGGCGTGCTGGCCGTCCTCTTCCTGGTCTTCAACGAGGGCTACCTGGCGACGAGCCCCGACACCGATCCCGTCCGTCACGACCTGACCGCCGAGGCGATCCGGCTGACTCGCCTGGTCCGTGCCCTCCTGCCCCAGGACGGTGAGGTGGCCGGGCTGCTGGCCCTGATGCTCCTCACCGAGGCCCGCCGCACCGCCCGCGTGTCGGCGAGCGGCGAACTCGTCCCCCTCGGCGAACAGGACCGTGGGGCCTGGGACGCGGCGCTGGTCGCCGAGGGTCATCGGCTGGTGCGCGAGCGCCTCGCTGCCGGGGTGGCTCCGGGTCGCTACCAGATCCTCGCTGCGATCAACGCCGTGCACACGTCCGCCCGCGACGGACGCGACACCGACTGGTCGCAGGTCGTCGCCCTCTACGACCAGCTCGTCCGCCTCGACCCCTCGCCGATCATCGCCCTCAACCGAGCCGTCGCGGTCGCCGAGCTCGACGGCCCGGAGGCGGCACTGGCGGGCGTAGACCGCCTCGAAGACGCGTTGGCCGGCTATCACGCCTTCCATGCCACTCGCGCCGACCTGCTGCGCCGGCTGGGCCGGAGTCAGAACTCGCGCGCGGCGTACGACAACGCCATCGATCTGGCGGGCAACACCGCCGAGACCGCCTACCTGAGACGCCGCCGCGACCAGCTGGAGTAGCGTTAACGGCCGTGCAGGAGGGCTCGGGACAGCTTGTCCTTCGCGAGATCGAAGATCGCGATCTCGACGTGCTGTTCGAGCACTGGACGGATCGCGACGCGATCCGGATGGCCGCGTTCACGTCGCCGGAACAGAATGATCGAACCGCCTTCGAGCGACGGTGGGCGCGGCTGAGGAGCGACGTGTCTACGACGAACAGGGTCGTCGAGATCGACGGTCGAGTCGTGGGTCACATTGCGAGCTTCGACTTGGAGGGTCACCGCGAGGTCACCTATTGGATCGGCCGTGAAAATTGGGGCCGCGGGATTGCCACGCGTGCCCTGCAAGCGTTCTTGCAGATGGAGGCCACCCGTCCGCTTTACGCTGGCGCTGCGAGCGACAACGCCGCGTCGATTCGCGTGTTGACGAAGTGCGGCTTTCGTATCGTGAGCCAGGGGCGCGGGTTCGCCCATGGGCGCAACGAGGAAACGGACGAGGTCGTGCTCCGACTCGATGCATGACCCAACGGCCCTCGGCTGGGCGTCGTGTGTTCGTAGCATGCGCACCTCCGACGCCGGGGAGGTGGGGGCCCCTTGTCTCGCACAGTCACCGACCAGGAGCTGGCCGCACTCGTTCAACGGACAACCCAGGCGGCGCAAGCCCTGATTTCGGGCGATATCGAGGGCTATGTCGCCCGAATCAAGCATGCGCACGACTACACGCTCATGTCGCCGTATGGCGGCGACCCCGTGCGAGGATTCGACGACTCAGACGGAGCATTGGATGCGCTAGCGCAGTTCTTTCGCGGCGGCGAGGCAAAGGTCGAGCTCGTCGAGACCTACACATCCGGCGACTTGGCGGTGCTCGTCGTCATCGAGCGACAGCACGGGACGATCGGGGATCTGCCGGAGCAGGACTGGTCACTGCGCGTGACGTGGGTCTTCCGACGCACCGCAGAATCGGACTGGGAGCTCGTCCATCGTCATGCGGACGCGCTTGTGCATGCCATCGACCACGAGCGGTTGGGAGAACTGGCACGCGGTGAGTGACCGCGGTAATGGTCAGGCGGTGGCGGGTGCATACCGCGGGCGCCCGGCGGGCCGGTAAACCTGGATCGTTACGCCCTTCGAGTCGGCTCGCGACTCGACCAGGTCGAGCGCAATGTCCGGGCCGGCGTCGGGGAACAGCCGCGTGCCCTGGCCGAGGATCACGGGATACGTGAGCAGGGTGAGCTCGTCGGCCAGGCGGTTGTCGAGCAGCCAGCGGACCAGCGCGCCGCTGCCGTGCACCTGCAGCTCACCCGCCGGCGTGGCTTTCAGCTCGCCGATCTCGGCCGCAACGTCACCGGAGAGGACGGTCGTGTCCGCCCATTGCGGGTCGCTGAGCGTGTTCGATGCCACGTACTTGGGCCGCGTGTTCAACGCCACTGAGATCGGGTTGTCGCCCTGATCTGCCCCCCAGGAGCCGGTTCCCCAGGAGCCGGCAAAGATTTCGTAGGTCCGCCGGCCGAACAGGAACGCGTCGGCGCGCTGGAAGACCTGGCCCAGAAACGCCGCGGCCTCGTCGTCGAAGAGCGGTATTGCCCATCCGCCGCGCTCGAATCCGCCCCTGCGGTCCTCGTCCGGCGCGCCGAGTCCCTGCATCACTCCGTCGACAGAGACGTGCGTGATGGTCGTCAGTTTCACGGGTTCGTCCTTTCTCTCGTGGTGGTGGCAGAGCCATCAGAGCCTCCCGGCGGGCTGGGCAGCCCGGTTAGCGGTGCCGCCGGTACTGCAGCTCGACGATCCCGTTGGTGGAGGCGGTGCTGGAGACCAGGTCGAGCCGGTAGGACCTGGGGACGCCGTCGAACAGCCGGGTGCCTTCACCCGCAACGTAGGGGAACATGCTCACCTGGAGCTCGTCGATCAGGTCGAGCTGCATGAGCGACCGCCAGAGGCTGACGCCGCCCCAGACCACGATGTGGCCGTCGCCGCCCAGCCTGAGCTTGTCGATCTCCTCTGTCGTGTCACCAGCGGCGATCGTCGTGTTGGCCCAGTCGGCCGTCGTCAGGGTCCGGGAGAAGACGACCTTGCGGGCGGCGTTCAGGATCGGGGAGAAGGGGTGGTCGGTGGCCGTTGTCATGGACCCGGCGATGCCTTCGTAGGCGGTGCGGCCCATGACGTGCGCGTAGGCGCTCCGGAGAAAGTCGAGTTGCGCCGGGTCGTCAGGCTCACGGTTCTCGGGCAGGTCGAAGCAGAACTTCCAAAACTCGGTGTCCTCGTCGGCGAGAAGGCCGTCGAGCGAGTAGTTGAACACCGTCGCTATCAGCTTCCGCATGATCAGGGCTCCTTGGACTCGAGTCGTCTGGGGACCGCCCGGCGTGGCGCGGCGCCCTGTGGCCTGTCGCTCTTGCCTCAGACGCCACTGCCGCCCGGAAGTCATCGGTGCCCGGTCAAGCACCACGACGAGGACGCGGGCGCTCACTTGGGAGGTTCGCCTTGCGTGCGAACCGGTCAGCGCAGGACCAGGAGGTCGAGCCAGTTGCTTCTGATTTCCGGGTTCGCCGTGTCCTCGGCGTGTCGTACGGCACGGCGGAGACGTTCTTTGCCGCGGAGGAACTCGTCTTCAGTGAGATTGCGCATCGTGGTGTCGGCCTGGCGGAGAGTGTCCACCTGGCCGAGGAGGTCCGCGAGGCTGGTCGGGTACGTCTCACGAACCTGCTCGAGAGCGTCCTGGTGGAATCCTGCGGCGGCGAACGCCTTCCGCGTGTCCGTGAGGGAAGGGAAGGTATTGGCCGTCCGAGCGGTCTCAGGGAACCATCGGACGAGTTCGATCTTGTCCTGCTGCAGGTTCCCGGAGGGCTCGTATCTGTCCGGGAAGCCCTGTCGGATGAGGACGGGGGCACCGGGGCGGAGAACGCGGCGGATCTCGTGTGCGGCGACTTCCAGGTCTGGGATGTGGTGAATGACGAGGGAGAGCCAGGCGGCGTCTGCCGATTCGTCTGGCAGCGGTAGGGCGGTCGCACTTCCATCGAGCACCTGGATGGACGGTGTCCGCGGGATCTGATCCCGCATCGCGGCCGACGGCTCGACTGCGAGGACGCTGAGGTCGAACCAGTCGCTGAAGGCAGCGGCGAACGCCCCTGTCCCCGCGCCGATGTCCACCAGAGTCATTCCCTGCGACGGGCGCAGGTGACGTCGTACCGCCTCGCGCCACTCCGAGAGTCCGTCGCGTGGGACCTCGCGGACCGCCTTGAACGCCGCAGCGGTCGGCTCGTCATAGCTGATCCTGGCCATGTCATGCCTCCTTGAACGCGGCTGAACGAGGGAACCAGGCTACTCCTCATTGATAGCAATATTGCTATGCGATGTCGAGTCGCATCAGGTCACCTGCGCGATCACCGGTTGCCGTTCTCGACGATGGTCGGGGCTCCTCGGTCATTCTTCTGCGAGGCGTGCGCTGCGCGGGGTTCGGCCTGCCGCGCGCCTTGGGCACCGCCGAGCGCCCGGCCGCGCCCGACACGTGTCGGGGCGCGGCCGTACGCAAGAGAGCGTGCTAGCCCGAGAAGTTGACGGCGACGAGCCGCCGTGTCGAGACGCCGGCGAGATCACCGTTCTGCTCACCCGGCTTGGTCGCTCGGATGAAGAGCGTGAGCTGCTGCTGTTGGCTGCTCGCCGGGAAGTTCGCGTCGCGGCGGAAGACCAGGGTCGCGGTGCCGTCGTCCCCGGTGAGCTCTTCCGCTGGAATGCTGAACTGGTTGTAGGGCACCGCGGTCACGTAGACGCTCGCGCCCTTGATGTTGACGCTGCAGGTGCTCCCGACGCGTACCTTCAGCGTGAAGGTCTGCGTCCCCGCGTTGATCGCTCCGGACAGCACGTCGAAATCGACGATCTGTGTCCGCGCGGGCGGTGCGAGGTCTGCGATCGGCGCGGTCTTCAGGCTCTTGTTGGTCGGGCAGCCGTTGGGGCCGGGCGCCAGCGGCGCGGCACCGCTCCACGCCCCGGTCGTCGCGGCCACGGCCGCCGCGGCAATGGTGGCGATCACCAGGGGTCTCGCAATCGCGACCCGCCGAAGCCGCCGAGGCCGAGGAAACCGTTGCATCTGTGTACCCCCTCCAGTTGAACCGGGCCTGTTGCACTTCGCCGCTCGGCGAGCCAGGCCTGTCACGCGTTCGGCCCTCAGCGAATCGCCGACAGGCAGCAACCAGGTTCGTCGGGTCGGAGAGGCATATCACGAACGCCAGATGCGCCGAGTGCGGGTTCTGCGAGGCGTGCGCCGACGGGATCGGGTTTGCTTCTGTCCGCGGCCGTAGGTCAGGCTGCTCACGAAGTGAGGACCAGACGAAGATCGACGAGGAATCGCGAGCGGACAGCGAGCGGCTGTTCGGCATCGCGGTTCTCACGCTGATGCCGGAGCGCCTCGACCGCATCACGGTCGCCCTCGACCGGCTCGACGTCGTCCTGAGCTGGAAGGCGCGCACGGCGCTGCTCGACCGGCTCGAGACCGGCCAGGGAGTCCGCAGCGCGTTCGAGGCCGTCGGCGCGACCCGGCCCGTGACGCTGACGCTCCCGCAGAAGGCCGAACTCCTCCTCGCGATCGAGCAGTGGGCGAAGCAGACGCCGGGCGGCTTCATCGCGCTTCCCGACGGGATCTTCGACCTGCGGGAAGGGCTGCACAACGACCTGCGCGACGCGGGAGGGAGTAGGGGCGGGCGCGCGGCCAGCGAGCTTGGACGGCTGGGTCTAGGAACGCCGGAGAGCCCGGGCCGAAGCCCGGGCTCTCCAAGATTTGCGATTAGGTAGCGCCCGGGCTGCATAAAACGCGGGGCACTGTGGTGCGGGGACGGATCAGACGGCCGGGACAACCACCGGCGTCTCCGGCAGGAGCACGCCGTTGACGAGCAGCTCGTCGCCGATGGCATGGCTCTGCTCAACGTGGAGGCCGCCCACAAAACCGGAGTAGAGCGGAGGGCCGGTGATCTCCGTCTTGACGTACTCCAGGCCACCGAGGCCGGTGAGGTTCCAGCCGTCGATCTTGCCGTTGCTCTTGAGCACGGGCGTGTTCGCGAGGCCCTGCTTGAAGGTGAGGGTCTTGAAGTTGTGGGCGATCGATCCGTCGGCGCGCATCCACGACGTGTCCGTCGTTGTGGTGAAGGTCGTGGAGAACTTGATCCCCTTGCCCTGGTCGCCCTGCACCATGTGCTCGTTCCAGCCGAGGACCGGCTGGACGTCGCCCTTGCCGACGTAGCCGGTGATGACGCCGGCGTTGGTGGCGTCGTAGGAGACGGACGCCATGGCGGCGGTCGGAACTGCGAGCGCAACGAGAGCGGCGGCGGTGATGATGAGCTTGCGCATCTACTTCCTCCGGTATGTGCAGGCCATCACCTGTGATCGCTTTGATCCCTGGGAGCATGATCGCCGTGTCCCTGGCAGCGTGCCCCGTGCGCACATCGCCCGCTAGGACACGATTGGGTCAACCGTTCGGCTGCGTTGCCAGCCGAATGGGCCGACTAGCGCACCAGCGTCGGCTCGTCGCGCCACCGCTTCGCCGCGGCCGTCCGGTTGGTCACGCCGAGCTTCCGGAAGATGCGCGTCAGGTGGAACTTGACCGTGGTCTCCGTCACCCAGAAGTGGTGTGCGATCTCCCGGTTCGTCCAGCCTTCCTCGACCAGCTCGAGGATCGCCGCCTCGCGCGGCGTCAGCAGCCTCTGCCCCGACCCCAACTCGCCTTCCATGGAGACCCTTTCCTCGTGAGCCAAGACTACGACTGCGGTGACCGAGCGGATGTGGCGGTGAGTAGATCCACATATGCGCAAATCACGGCCGCGTGAGCAATAGCCGCTTCTCCGCGGTGAGGTGCGGCGCCCACTCGAGCCGGTCGGCGCCCGCGAACCGGAGATAGGCGCGCAGCGCCTCGCGCATCGCGTCGACGCAGCCGTCGGCCCGTCGCGGCGCGAAGCCGTCCTCCCACCAGAAGCCGATGACCTGCACGCGCCCGTTCTCGCGCTCGATCCGCGGCTCGATGCGGCCGACGAAGCGGTCGCGGAAGAGGATCGGCAGCACGTACCAGCCGAACTTCCGCTTCTCCGGCGGGTGGAAGAGATCCCACACGTAGTCGAAGCCGAAGAGGGAGCCGAGGAGCCCGCGGTCCCACACCAGGGGGTCGAACGGCGAGAGGAACGCGACGGACGGCGGCGGCTCCGGCGGCGCACCGAGCAGCTCGACCTCTTCGCGGAGGACGAAGCGCTTCACGCGCACGCCCTCGACCTCGACGGGGACGAGCGCGCCGTCCGCGATGAGCTGGTTTCGCAGCGCGGTCCGGCCCGGCGTGCCCGGCGAGCGCGGGTCGGGCTGCGCGGGGCCCAGCCCGCCGAAGATGTCGCCGCCGCCGCCGATGCCGAGCAGGCCGTGCGTGCGGTAGCGCGAGTGGAGCTTGTGCCGGAGCTGATCCGCCAGCGGCACGTCGCGTTCGAGCACGTCCGCGGGTAGCAGCCGCTCGAGCAGGTCGTAGTACCGGCGGTTGCCCTCGCGCCGAGCGAGCCCGAGCACGCCGGCGACCGCGTAGGCCTCGAGCACGGCGCGCACGACGTTTGTCGGCACGCCGAACCAGTCGACCTCGTTCCCCCGTTCGCGCTCGAAGTCGAGCGCCGACAACGGTCCGTCCACGCGGATCCGCTCGAGCACGCGCTCGGCGACCTCGCGATTGTCGGCGAGGAGGGGCTGCGTGCGCAGGCTCCACGGCGCGCGGAACCAGGGGTACTCGTCGGTCAGGACGAGCGAGAGGCCCTTGTTGTACGCCTCGAACACGTCGCGCCGCTCGTACAGCTCGTCCGACCACGACGGCACGTACCCGGCGACGCGCGCGTGGAGCACGAGATCGTGACTCCGGCCGGCGACGGAGATCGGATCGAACTGCACCGACCCCCAGCGGCGGAAGACCTCGAGCGCGCCAACCTGGCCGCCCTGGAGCGAGCGCGCGGGCGCGAGCATCTGGCGCGCGACGAGAAAGCGACGCGCATCTTCTGCGGAGACCTTCACGGGCGGGAACGCTAGACGTCGAAGCTGCCTGGCAGACTTCCAGGCACGCGGGCGGTTAGCTCAGCTGGGAGAGCACCTGCCTTACAAGCAGGGGGTCGCAGGTTCGAGCCCTGCACCGCCCATAGGCGCCGGACCGCGCTGCGCAAAACGGCGGCGTAGTCCGGCCGTTCGCAAATCAGCAATGGGCGTCGCGCGTCAGCGCCGATCAGCTGGACGATCCGGGCCTGGCTCGCACCTGTGAGTTTGCGCGGCCCCACGAAAAGAACGTCTCAGCGGCTGCTCGAAGCCCGCCCAGCCATCGAAAACCTGCGAGTGCGAGGACATAGAGGACGAGAAGGACAATGAACTCGCGCATGCCTCGATTCTACGCCGCCGGTGAGCACTCGCGTAGCAACACGGCAGGCGTTCGCCCGAAATGTCAGACCCACCCTCGCGCGTGCCCCATTCATGCCCCAGACGCCCGGATTCGGGATCACGCAGCCATGCGGAGCACGTCTCGACGGTGCGCCGCCAGGCCAGTATCCATCAGGGTGAGCGCTGCCGGACGTTGGGGCCCGGCGGAAGCCGGGCCCCTCTCTGACGGAGTGCTCGCGTACTGACTCTAAGACGCGGCTACGGACAGACCCGCGGACGAGTGGAACGGGCCGGCGCCAAACACGAAGCTCAGCGCCGAGGTGCACGCCGGCCGGTTGTTGACGATTGCCTGGCTGATCGCTCCGGGAGTGGCGCAGTTGGCCATCGCCGGGCTCAGGACAGCGGTCCCGAAGCCGACCATGCTCACCACGGACCACCCGGGCAGCGTCAACCCGGTGACGTCGATGCGCCCGGACGGCACCCGGATCGTCACGTTGCAGGTCGGCGTTCCCAAGGTCCTCTGTCCGCCGGGCCACTCCTCGACGCGGATGAAATCGTTGTTCGAGAAGCTCGTCATCGTGGTCGTGAGCGTGGTGGGAGAGCACGTCGGCGGGGGTGTGACGTTGCTGCAGACGATGTGCCCAACGGCGTCGAAGCCCGTTACAAACGCGCCAGCCGGGCACGTCTGATTCGCGAGGTTGAGCTCTCCGGGATCACCCTTCGGGCCGGGAGGACCGGCGGGGCCGGCAGGCCCAGTCGCACCGGTCGCACCGGTCGGGCCGGGAGGACCGGCGGGGCCGGCAGGCCCGGTCGCACCGGTCGCACCGGTCGCACCGGTCGCACCGGTCGGGCCGATCGGGCCGGGAGGACCGGCGGGGCCGGCAGGCCCAGTTGCGCCGGTGTCGCCCTTCGGCCCCTGCGGCCCAGTGGGTCCCTGCGGCCCTGGCGGCCCCTGCGGTCCGGTCTGGCTCCAGTTGAGCGCAATCTCAGACGGCCGGCAGCTGTCGCCGGCGCTGAGGTCGATCACACGCAGGTTGCCGACGTTCTTCTGGTAGCAGCCGTGGATGACTCCGCTCGAGTCGGGAATCGCCGCGAGCGCGGCGCCCCCGGCGAGAACGACCCCCACAACCCCACCGATAAGCAACCAGCGGACCCGTCCAAATGTGGATCTACGCATCGCGCACTCCTTTCACTAGGAGGCGCCGCATACCTCGGTATCGAACCGACCCACGATCTCACTGGTCGTTCGCGCACTCCTTTCACTAGGAGGCGCCGCATACCTCGGTATCGGATCGGCCCACGATCTCACCTGGTCGTCAAGACAGTCAAGAGCCAGAGCGGGCGGCACCCGCGGGCGCCAGCGTCAGGAATCCGTAGCTCTTCCTTCGTGATCCGGCTCGCCATCGCGAGTAGAAAGATCCCGACCGGTTCGAGCGTGCCGCCGTCCGGTTCATCGGCCGCGTCGCTAGCGAGACGTCGACCCTCCGCCTCCACGACCTCAACCTCCTGGTCGGTGCCGTCGCGCGCCTCCAAGATTTCGCGCCCCCAGCTCTCCCTCGAGACGATCGCGTCGCTCGCCGACCGGCACCGACAAGGAACCCTCGGCCTCGCCGCATGGCGGGCCCGGCGACGAGCTCGAGGCGGAGTTTGCCCACGTCGGGCGCGTCGAAGACGCGGACGACGCGACGCGACGCTCGAGCTCGCGTCTACTGCGCCGCCTGCACCGCGCGCGAGTTCGGCAGCCGGCCGCGCAGAACGACGTGACGTGGCAACCCCGTCCCGACGCTCGGTGAGGTGGCGCCGGCGTCGAGCCGCGAGCAGCCGCGAGAGCGTTGACCCAATCGTGTCCTAGCGGGCGAGGTGCGCACCGGGCACGCTGCCAGGCATAAGGCGATCGCGCTCCAAGGGATACCGCAGTCACAGCGGATTGCCTGCACCGAAAGGTTTCTTATGCGCAAGTTCATCATCGCCGCCGCCTCTCTCGTGGCGCTCGCGGCCCTCGCAACCCCGTTCGCCAGCGCCGCCATCACCGACGCCAACGGCGTCGTCACCGTCGCCAAGGGCGAGATCATGACCGCGTTCCCCGGCATGAACGAGAAGGCATTCAGGACGATTGTCCAGGCCCCCGGCGATCGTTCACCGGCTCCAACGTGTTCACCGCGACGACCACCGACCGGCGTGGGCTGCTCGACGGCACCATCCAGAACCACTTCCGCAGCACGCACATCACCCAGCCCGATCGATGCTCACCGAGATCAACAACGGCTCGGCCGACAAGGTCACCGGCTGGAACCTGCGGTGCCAGGGCGCGAGCGTGCTCACCGAGTCCAACACGTGACGGCGACCTCGTCCGTCGGGCCGCTTCCCGACTGGACGCCACCATCTGCGCCGACCCGGCAGCGTGACGAACCCCTTCGCCGACCTTCGCGCAGAGCCACAGCGACGTCAACGGCATTCACGCTACCGAACACGCCCGTCAGCCGTGGTCACCCCGGTCCCGCGTTGGTAACTAGGCAACCAACCCGCACCACAGCAGCGCCCCCCGGTTACGCAGCCGGGGGCGCTAGCCGTTTCCAGCCGAAACTCTCGCGTACAGTCGCTCCGATGCCGGAGCGCCTCGACTACGTCACGATCGCCCTCGACCGAATCGACGTCGTCCTCAGGTGGGCCACGCGCACGGCACTGCTCGATGAACTCGGGCACCGCGAGTCAACCCAAGGCGCCAGGGACGCTTTCGAGGCGGCCGGCGCGACGCGGCCAGTGACGCTGACGCTCCCGCAGAAGGCCGAGCTCCTCCTCGCGATCGAGCAGTGGTCGGTGCGGACGCCAGGGGGCTTCACGGCCCTTCCCGAAGGGATCTTCGACCTACGCAACGGGCTGCACTCCGACCTGGACGACGCACGGTCGCGAAGCGACGCCGAGTAGCCCGTGGCGTTCTGCGCCCTACTCCAACTCGGAGTTCAGGGCGTTCACCATGAAGTACGCGAACGTGCCGACGATGGGGAGGATCAGGACCACCAGGATCCACACCAAGGTCGAGACAAACGTGCGCGTGTGACGGCGACGGATGATGTGGACGAGCGCCGCGATCCACGCGATCACGATCATCGCCCCCAGTAGCGACCCGAGCCACACCAAGTCGAATCGCTCCTCCCGCCCGGAAGTCTTGCCGGGACTCTAGGGCTCCTCGAGGCATCAGCATCCCCGGACGGCGGCGGCGGCGTCGACGTACGCGGAACACGCGGTACACGCGGTCACGCACTCGCAAAGACGGCGGCCGGTTCGCCGCCCGTTTGGTCTTACTTGGTGCAGACCAGACGCGTCTTGAGGTGGACGTTGTAGTGGCAGCCCTTGGCCTGCGCCGCGACGAGAAGGCACGACAGAGCTGCGACGACCACGACGGCGACGATGATTCGCATGCGCCGGCCGAGTGTGCCGACGCGCCTCCGTGCGGTGCCTGACACATTCGGGTGGTTCAACCCGCCCGCCGGAGACGCCGTGCCGCCTCCGTCAGCCCTGCGCCATGCCCGGGGCCTCGTCCGGGACGTCGGACCGGCCCTCGGCGCCGACGCCCATCCGTCGGACGAACGCGAAGACGAGCGCCGCCGCGCCGAGCGCGACCGCTGCGCCGGTCAGGGCGGCGACCTGCATCCCCTGCGTGAACGCCTCCTGTGCCGCTTCGAGCAATGCCGTGCCGAGCGTGTCCGGGAGCGTCTCGGCCGTCTCGACGGCGCCGCCGAGCGTGTCGGTCGCCTCCTGCGAGGTTCCGCCCGGAACCGCGTTGTCGAGCTCGTTCCGGTAGACCGCCACGCCGATGCTCCCGAGCACGGCGATCCCGAGCGCGCCGCCGAGCTCGGCGCCGGTCTCCGAGATCCCGGACGCAACGCCTGCGCGCTCCGGCGCGACGCCGCTCACGACGAGATCGGTTCCGAGCGTGACCGGAGGCGCCACGCCGAGGGCGACGACGACCGACCCGACGACGACGAGCGCGACGCTCGAGTCGGGCGCGACCTGCGCGAGCAGCGCGAGCCCGGCCGCGGTGAGCGTGAGGCCGCCCGCGACGACGTACGCGGGCCGGAGCGTTCGCACGAGCAGCGGCGCGAGCATCGACCCGGCGATGAACCCGCCGGCGGACGGGATCGTCCACAACCCGGCCTGCAGCGGCGAGTAGCCGAGCACGAGCTGCAGGTACTGCGCGATCAGGAAGAAGATCCCGAAGGCGAGCGCGATGCTCAACGTGTTGGAGCCGAGCGCAGCGGTGAAGGTGCGGCTGCGGAAGAGCTGCAGGTCGATGAGCGGGTCGTCGAGGACCTGTTGGCGCCGGACGAAGACGAGACCGAGCGCGAGACCGACGAGCACGGCGAGCAACGGCCTGCCCTCGAACCCGCGCGCGGCGATCTCCTTCAGCCCGTAGATCACCGCGAGCACGGCGACGACGGAGAGGCCGGCGCTCACGAGGTCGAGCCGGCCCGCGTTCGGATCCTTGAACTCGGGCAGCAGCTTCGGCCCGAGGACGAGCAGGAGCGCCATGACCGGGACGGCCAGCAGGAACACCGAGCCCCACCAGAAGAACTCGAGCAGGAGGCCGCCGAAGAGCGGACCCAGCGCGGCGCCGACGGAGAAGCTCGTCGCCCACACCCCGATCGCGAACGTCCGCTGCGCCGGGTCGAGGAACATGTTGCGGATCAGGGACAGCGTCGAGGGAGCGAGGGTCGCCGCGGCCACGCCGAGGACGGCGCGCGAGACGATCAGCATCTCGACGCTCGTCGAGAAGGCCGCGACGACCGAGGCGACCCCGAAGGCCGCCGCGCCGACGAGGAGCAGGCGGCGCCGCCCGATCCGGTCGCCGAGCGTGCCCATCGTGATCAGGAACCCGGCCAGCAGGAAGCCGTAGATGTCGGTGATCCACAGGAGCTGCGTGCTCGTCGGATCGAGCTCGGCGGACAGCGACGGCACCGCCAGGTAGAGCACCGTCAAGTCCATCGAGTAGAGCAGGCACGGGAGCGCGATGACGGCGAGCCCGATCCATTCGCGCCGCCCGGCCCGGGGCGCCGCGACCTCGTTCACCGGCTCGATCTGCGACTCGCCCGGCTCGCCGTCCATGCCACTAGGACTCGTGAGGCGCGTGCAAACTCATCGGTCGGCTCGCGTCCGCCGCGGCCGGGGTCGCCGCACCTCATGCATCGGGGCGGATGTTCTGGTTGAGCCGGAAGAGGTTGGTCGGGTCGTGGCGACGCTTGACGTCGGCGAGCCGGTCCCACGTCGCACCCGGATACGCCTCGCGGACGCGCGCGTCGCCCTCGTCGCCGACGAAGTTGACGTAGACGCCCGGGCTCCCGTCTTGCAGCGCCCGCATGAAGTCGGTCACCCACGCGTCGTGCTCGCGGCCTTCCTCGGCATCCTCGTAGACCGCGCCCAGGGCGACCATGACGCGTCGGTCGCGGTGCGCGAACGCCGTCGCCTCGGCCGGGACGCGGGCCATCGCGCCGCCGAGGACGCGGAGTTGCGCGACGGCGAGCGGCGCGGTCGAGGCACCGAGGTGCTCGACGATCGCCTCACCGGCCTCGACGTCGACCGCGTCGACGAAGAACGAGCGCGCCACCTCCTGCGATGGGCCGGGGCCTTCGGCGTCACCGAACAGGCTGTAGATGTCGGCGTAGGGCATCGGCCGGACGAGATCCGAGATCGGGCTCGCGATCGAGCGGAACGGTGCGAGCGCGCGCTCGCCGGCGTCGAGGTCGCCTGCGTAGCAGACGAGCGCCATGATCACGAGCTTCCCGTGTGCCTCCGCCGGCAGGAACGGCATCGGCGGCGCGACCATGACGTTGGCGATCGCCGAGAGCTCGTCCGGCGCAGCCTCCGCCTCGGCCACGAAGGAGGCGATCACCTGCGGTGTCGCGGGCAGGATCAACAGCCCGCCGAGGATCCGGTCGACCGGGTGCAGCCGGTACCGGAACCGGGTCGCCACGCCGAAGTTGCCGCCGCCGCCGCGGATCGCCCAGAACAGGTCGGGGTGCGTCTCCGCGTCGACGTCGAGGACCTCCCCGTCCGCTGTGACGAGCTCCGCCGCGAGCAGATCGTCGATGGTCAGACCGTGCTTGCGGACGAGGAAGCCGACGCCGCCGCCGAGGGTCAGCCCGCCGAGGCCGACAGAACCGGTGTCGCCGAACCCGGTCGCCAGGCCGTGCGCCCCGGCGGTGGCCGTGTACTCGCCGGCGGTCAATCCGGTCTGCGCCCACGCCGTGCGGCCCTCCGGGTCGATCTCCAGGCCTTTCATCGCGGAGAGATCGAGCACGATCCCGCCCTCGGAGACGCCGTGGCCCGCGAGGCTGTGGCCACCGCTCCGCACCGCCAGCTCGGCTCCGACCTCCCGCGCGAGGGAGACGACCCGGGCGACCTCGCCCGTGTCGGCGGGCCGGGCGATCACCGCCGGCCGCCGGTCGACACTTCGGTAGAAGACTGCGCGCGCATCCTCGTACCCCTCGTCGTCCGGCGTGATCACGCGTCCGTCGAGTGCGACGCGGACCGACTCGATGACTCCGTTCGCGGTAACGCTGTTCACGGTGTTCCCCCCGTGTCGGTGGCTCGTTCCTCGATCGTGCCGTCGCCCGGGTGTGCTGCGCCGTTCGGTTGTCCCCCCTCTTACGTCGCCGACCGATGATTCGCCGGCGTCGCCTGGACGTAGTCCCGGAAGTCGCGCGGGGCGCGACACGCATCCACGGGCTTGACGTTCCAGGAAGGTGCTCGCCGGTCGCGGGCGAATCTCAAACGCCGGGGGGGCGCGGCCGTGCTGGACTCGCCGCAGGTTCCGCCGGCGCGCCGCCCCTCTCGCGCCGCCCGGCGAAGCGCAAGTTCTGGGTCGCCGCCGGGTCCGCCTCGTGCGGGCCTCGGTTCGTCATCGCGGCTGCGTCGGCCAGGGGTCGAACAGGGTCAGACGCGCGGTGAGCGGGCCGGGCCCGCGGTCCGCGCGGCGAGGCGGGGTCGGTCGGACGAGGAACTCGCCCAGTTGAGCTCCCCTGCCGCCAGTCGTCCGACCCCATAACGACCCCGCAACAGGAGAACGGCCCTTGTTGCCCATTGGGTACGGGCCGACGAACGAGGGATCGCGCGAGACAGGCCCTCAGCCGATGTCACACCTGCGGCCATGGACCTCGAGCTCCTGTTCTCGATCGGCGCGGTGATCGTCGTCGTCGTCCTCCTCGTGCTCGAGGCACGTCGCGCGCGCCGCCACGCGGACGACTGACACATCTCGCTCCTACACTGGAGCCGCGGGCCGTTAGCTCAGCTGGTAGAGCAGGGGACTTTTAATCCCAAGGTCGTTGGTTCGAGTCCAACACGGCCCATAGAGAGCCGTCGGGGACAGGGAGTGACCGACGGTGACGGGAGGGGCCAGTAATCCCCGATGGATAGAGGGATTCCGGCCCCTCCCGCGTCTCCGACCCGAGCCGTCATGCGGTGGCGCCATGAAGATTCATGACTTCCACCCGGCGGGGCCAGCGACTCCACTGGCATCCCTCAACTTGACCTCCCCGGACGGCGGCGTAGGATCGGCCGACCATCCTGGGACAGGAGCGGCGCATGAGGTTGTTTGCCCGCATCAACGAGCGCAGGCGCAAGAGAGCTGAGCGCAAGTTGGAGTCCGCCGCGGCACGGACTATCTACTCTCACTCGCCGGAGGGGCGCGCAGCACGCGCAGCCGACGAGCAGGCGCGGCGAAACGCACAAACGTCTGGCGGAGGCGACTACTACGGCGGAGGCGACTTCTAGTGAAGCTCCCCGCTTTCATCACGAAGTACAGGCACCGTCGCGCCCGCAAGAAATACGAGCGGGAGAAGGAATTCCGTGCCCAGCAAGGCGACGACGGCGTGCAGAGCATCGCCGACAACGCCAAGGACTACATCGGCGGCGGCCCGGCGGTATGACCGGCAGCTAGGCCCGTCGTCCACTCAGAACAGGAGCCGCGATGAAACCGCTGGCGTGTTGGATCGGTCGTCACGAGTGGACGTCCCGCGTCGAGCACGGCGAGACCTACGAGGCGTGCGCCAAGTGTGGGAACGAGCCTCGGCGGCGGCGTGGTGTGACGGGCTTATCGCGCGAGGTCATGGAACGACAAGGTGGCGGACAAGGTGGCGACCCCAGCGGTGCCGGAGGTACTGGAAGTGCCGCCCCCTAGGCCACTCTGATCATCGCGAAGCGTTGACGTTGCTACCTCGGCTTCCACCGCTGGCAGCAAATTCACAACGCTGAGGGCGTTGGCTTCTACAACAAGTGCCGGGACTGCGGGACGTTCAGCGACATTCCGCCGACGACGCCGATTATCTACGGCGAGAATGCATTACCGAGCGGACGCGGCGATTGCCCGCGAGGCGGCCCCTGAGGGCGTACCGCAAGGCAACGGCCACCGGGGGCCGCACATGGCGTAGACCTCGCGCCGACTTACAGCTCGAACTGCGAGAGCTCGTGTTCGAGGTCACGCTTCAGTCGTTCGGTGCCGACGCTGACGCCCTTGTCCTCGGGCGTCTGGAAAACCGCGACGCGCATCTCGTCGCGGTCGAGGTTCGGAAGCCAGCCCTCCACCCATTCGTCGATATCGATCGCGGCGGGCATCTCCGCTGCCCACGGGCCGCTCGCACACACCTCCGCGAAACGCGGATGAGGCCAGACCGGAAAGTGCGGAACGCCCTCGTCGTCCGCAGCGACCACCCACCCGCCGGCCCCGCGTAGCCCCCACAACTCGCCATGGCCCGATACGCGCTTCACGAAGTAGCCGTAGCGCCGATCACCGGATAGCTCGAGCACCGATCGAAACTCCTCGTCGTTCACCTCCCACGCCTCCATCTCGCTCCTTCACTAAGGGGATGAGTTTCGCCGTGGTTTCCAGTCTGCATCCCCAACACGCGATCAAACGGACTCGAGGAGGCATCATGACCGCCACCTACACCTTCGACGTCTTTTCCAGCCTCGATGGCTTCGGCGCCGCCAGCGGCAACTGGACCGGCTACTGGGGCAAGCAAGGTCCCGAGCTCCTCGACCACCGACTCGCCCTGTACGGCGAGGAGCAGCGGATGGTCTTCGGAGCCAACACGTACCGGGCGTTCGCGCGGATGCTGGCCTCCAGCACCGAGGAGTCCGAGGTGCGTGACCCGTGGGTCACACGGATGAGGAGCCTGCCGGCAACGGTGGTGTCGACCACGCTGGAAGGATCCCTCGACTGGCCAGATGCGACCGTCGTGAGCGGCGATGCCGTCGACGTCGTCGCTCGGCTCAAGGAGGAGTCCGAGGTACCGCTGCGCTCGCACGGCAGCCTGTCGATGAACCGGGCGCTGATGGCCGCTGGACTGGTCGACCGCGTCCAGGTGACGCTCTTCCCTGTGATCACCGGTCAGACCGGGCTGGACCCGATCTTCCAGGGTGCGGCCGACTTCGACCTCGAGCTGATCGAGCGCCGGACGCTCGATCGCGACATCCAAGAGCTCATCTACCGACCCACCCTGCACGTCTGAGTCAGCAACAACCGCGGCCAGGTCGCCGGCGAGTACGTCGACCCCGCCGGCAGATCGCACGGCGACCTCCAGAATGCCGACGGCTCGGTCACGACCATCGCGCGACCGGCAAGAATGGCCGCATCGGCGGCGAGAGCGCAGGCGACAAGGTCGGGGGCGCCGCCGCCCTCGCGGCCGCACGCGTCGCCGCGGTCCGAGACGACCCGGTCGGACGACTCGCATTCGCGCGCTCGATGTACGAGGAGCCGGCCGGCCGACGGGCTCCACGCCTGCGGTTCCAGCGGGCCGCCTTCGCCTTCATGAACTGGATGGTCGAACGCGGCGTCCTCGATCCGCTCCAGGGCAGCCGCTGGTGGCGGGCGCTCAACGAGCGACTCCTGCGCGACAGCTGTGAGGGCCTGTCACGCGTGGCGGGCCACGGAGGCTCGTCGTCGAGCAAAACGGTCGACCACTGGACGAGCTTCATCGAGCAGCCGACGGCACAGACCTGGTATCGCGCGCACAACGCGAGCGTGGTCGCCGCCTACCTCGACCACCGTGACCTCGCCGACGCGGAGAACCGCATCGAGCGCTTCTTCCTCAATGTCGTGCTCATGCGCGTCCTCTACGCACACGCGCTCGTCGCCGCCCCGAGGCTCGCCCTCGGCCGCATCGCCCGCTGCGGCCCCATCCTCGCCGACCCGCGCCGGGGCACCGTCGACCTCTTCCTCGCCATGGGACGCGTCCTCCCGGACGACTACCCCGCCGACGGCGAGCTCGAGGCGGACTACCTCCCACTCGAACGCAAGCTCGGCCGCGTGCTCGACTACGTCGTGATCCATCCACGGCTCCGCGCGCTCTACGACTGGTCGGCCGAGCAGCTCGACCTGCCCGAGCTCTCGGATCTCGTCGTCGACGGCACGCCGGCCTACGCCTGGCCGCCCCACGATCGAGCTGCATGGACGCCGCCGCAGTTCTCCGTCGTCGCGAGAGCGATCGGGACGCTGACGACACCCCGCTAGCGCACGAGCGTCGTCAGCGTCCGGCTGCCGCGGGACAGGCGGCGGATCGCAGGGACCGGCTCGGTCTGCGCGACGAGCAGGGCGCCGTCGACGAACTCGACGTCACTCGGGAGGAATCCGACCCGGTCGATCGCGACGCGGTCGGCGTGGCGCCCCAGCCGGCCGGTGCCGATCACTCGCAGCACGCGCCCCGAGCGCTCGACCTGCGTGACCGTGCCGCCGCTCGGGCTCCCGGCGAGGAGGTAGAACGTCCCGTCCGCGGCCGGGACGGCCTTGAACGTCGGCCGGCGGAAGAGCATGTCGATGCTGCCGTCGGGATCGATCACGCGCACGCCGGAGAGCTCGGTGACGAGCAGGTTGCCCCGCGCGTCGTAGCTGACGTCGTGCGGGCCGTTGACCTTGGCGGCCGCGGCCGGGCCGCCGTCGCCGGTCGAGGCGTCGGTGCCGTCGCCGGCGAGTCGCTCCAGGCGCCCCGCGGGGAGCGGCAGCCGGTAGACCCAGCCCTCGATCGACGCGATCGCGAGGTAGCGGCCCGCCGGGTCGACGGAGAGCCCCGCGGCAGCAGGGACTCGGGCGACGGTCGTGATCACGCCTCGGCGGTCGATCCGGCGGACGCGGCCCTGGTTCACGTCGCTGAAGTAGAGGTTGCCGGCGCGGTCGAAGACGAGCTCGGTCGGCTCCGTGAGCCGCGCGCGACGGGCGGGGCCGCCGTCGCCCGTCGTCCCGGCGCTGCCGGTGCCGGCGACCACGCTCAGCCGCCGGGTCGCGAGGTCGTAGCGGAGGATCTGGTGGCGCAGCCCATCGGCCACGTAGACCGAGCCGCCGCGGACGGCGAGGTCGTACGGCAGGACGAGGCGGGGCTGGGGCCGGGCGGCGGCCGTCGCGACGACCACCAACACGAGCGGGACGAGCGCCAGGCGGACTGCACGCTGCACGGTGCCTCCTCGAAAACTAGCGACGATCTCGCACGAGTTTACCGACGAACTCGCACCGGTTCAAATCGTATGATCGGAGCGATGGAGGACCTCGACCGGAACGCCGCACTCCTGCAGGAGGCCTACACGGTCGGCACGCTGGTCGAGCTGCTCGTCACGGCGGAGCTGCGGGCCGTCGGCGTGCCCGCGACGCTGTTCTCCTTCCTCGGATGGGTGCGACAGCTCGAGCCGGTGACCCCCGGCCGGCTCGCGACCGAGACGGGGATGCCGCCGACCACGATTCGGGACTACATCCGCCGCCTCGTCGAGCGCGGCGACGTCCGCAGGGCGCCGAACCCGGCCGACGGGCGTTCGTACCACCTCGTGCTCACGGCGAAGGGCCGACGGCTCGCGGATCGCGGCTGGCCCGCGGTGAAGGCGGCCTACGCGCGCGTGTCGCCGTACCTCGACCGGGACCCGGAGGAGTACCTCGCGCTCACGCGCGAGCTCCGCCTGGCGCTCCGCGATGCGCTCAGGAGCCCAGCGTCTCTCTGATCCTCACGATCGCGGCCGACTCCTCTGCCGAGACGCCGCCCTTCGCCTCCGCGACCGCGTCGACGACGCCGAGAACGTGCTGCGCATAGGAGTCCGCCTCGGCGGGCGACTTCTCCGCGAGGATCGTCTTCGCCGAGCGCAGCGCCGCGAGCGTCTCCGTCTCGACCTCCTGCGGCGACGCGGTGAAGCCGAACCCGGGCGGACGGCCCTCCGAGAGCTCCCGCACGAGCTCCGTCGCGCCCTGCTGACGCTGCGCCGTGAGGTATTTCGCGAGCGCCCCCGCCTCTCCGAAGGTGTCGGTGAAGTCGCGGTCGCTCAGCGAGACGAGCACGCCCGCGCCGGACACGCCCTTGCGCAGGGTCTCCCACTCCTCCTCGGTGAAGTCAGCCTTCGTCGCCATCGCCGCTCCTTTCGCGTCAGGGAACTCGTCGCGCCTCGTCGTAGACGACCACCGTACCCGCGAGGAAGTCCGCCAATCCGCGTCGCCGCTCGGTGAAGAGCACCGGGATGAACCCTGCGCCCAGCGGCACGATCGAGAGGAGTAGCCCGACGAGCCGGACGAGCGATCGGCCGATCGAGAGCGGGCCGCCTTCGAGCCCGCGGACACGCACCCGCAGCAGCCGCATGCCCGGGGTCTGTCCGGCGCTGCTCCAGAAGAGAACGAAGTACGAGCCCGTGACGAGCATCCAGGCGGACGTGAGGAGGAGTGCCGCCAGCCATTCCGGCCGGAGTGTCCCGACCAGCGACGCCACGAGCGACGCCATCCCGACGACCGCCATGTAGATCACGAGCGTGAGGGCGGCGTCGGTCGCGAGGGCGACCCCGCGCGTCGCGATCCCGGCCTCGATCGGAGGTCGGGAACGCGCGGGACGGTGCAATCGCTCCTCGACCCGGTCGTCGAATCGCACGGCGGACGCGCGGACGCCGCCGACGACATCCTCCGCCAACCCGGTCGTCTGGCGCTGGATCGCGTCGCGGAGCTCCGGGCTCGAGGCGACGTGGTTGAGCGCGCGCTGCATCTCGTCGCTTGCGAGCACCTTGTCGGTGAGCTCGCCCGTCTGGGGGCTCGCCAGGGCGCCGACCACGAGGCGCTCGAGCTCGCCGCTCTGCGCGAGCTCCGCGGCGATCCGCTCGAGCACGCGGTGGCGCACGAGCGAGCGCGCAACCTCCTCCGGGAGCGACCCGGCGAGGGCTCGGTCGAGGACGCGCGCGAGCTCCGGCGCCGACAGGACCTCGTCGACCGCCTCCTCGATCGGCCCGCGCCAGGCGCGCGCCGCCGCTCTTGCCGGGAAGAAGGCGGCGCGCCCGGCGGCGTTCGCGAGCCCGGAGCGCTGGTCGTCGTCGCTCGTGGCCATCACGACAAGTATCCACTCAGCGCGCGAGCCGGCGCGCCGTCGTCGCGACCGAGCCGACGCGGAAGCGGTCCGCCACGGTCGCGATCGTCTCGAGCGAGACGCGGGGGGCCGGCTCGCGGAGCCCCGCCACCGCGCCGAGCAGGAGCTGGAGGTCCGGGACGCGGACGCCGCTCGTCTCGACTGCAAAGCGGCCGACCCAGCGCACCGCCGCACGCTCGAACTTCTCGGGCGCCTTCTCGGCGATGAGGAGGAGCAGGCAGAGCGCGTCCCCGAGGGCGAGCCGCCCGAGCTCGTGCGCCGCGGCCTCGGCCAGCGGCAGGTTCCTCCGCTCGACGGCGCGCTGGAACCGCGCGCGAGGGCTGCCGGCAGCTCCCACGAACGCATGTTCGCAGGCGCGGCGCAAGTTTTCCCGTGCGGCCGGGTCTTCCCCGGCGGAGGTGAGATCCCTGAATCATCACGGTTGGCCGGAGCCGTCTCGCGGCACCGAGGCCTACGACGATCCGAAGGCCGAGCTGGCGCGGCTCCACGCGAAGCTCGCCGAGCTCGCAGACACGCAGGCGAGCGCGCCCGAGCTGTGGAAGGTCGTCGAGGAGATCCGCGACCTGCGCGCGCGGATGTAGCGACGCCCTCGTACGATCGCCGCGTGGGCCTCGACGACCTCCTCGGCGAGCTGGACGCGTGGGCGGAGGCTCGCGATGCGGGCTGCGAGACGGTCGGGTACGGCGGGCATCCCGACCAGGTCGCGGACGTGCGGCGCGGCGGCGAGCGCACCGCGATCCTGCTCCACGGCGGCTTCTGGCGGCCGGAGTGGACGCGCTCGACGACGCGCGCGCTGGCCGTCGACCTGACCCTGCGCGGCTGGACGAGCTGGAACGTCGAGTACCGGCGCTCGGGCCTCGAGGACATGCTCGCCGACGTCACCGCCGCGCTCGTGCGGTGCGGCCCCGGCACCGTGATCGGCCACTCGGCGGGCGGGCACCTCGCGCTCTGGGCGGCGGCGACCGGGAAGGCGGCGCGCGTGGTCTCGCTCGCGGGCGTGGCCGACCTCGCCCGCGCGGCGCGGGAGGGCATCGGCGGGAACGCGGCCGTCGACCTCGCCGGAGCCGACCCGCCCGCGGGGGCCGATCCGATGCGTCTCCTCCCGCTCCGCGTCCCGGCCCTGCTCGTGCACGGGTCGGAGGACGACCGCGTGCCGGTCGACTACAGCCGTGCGTTCGCGTCGGCGTCGGGCGCCGAGCTGCTCGAGCTGCCCGGCGCCGGGCACTTCGACGTGATCGATCCACGGAGCGCGGCCTGGGCGGCCGTGGCCTCGCGTCTCTAGAGTCGCGTCCATGGCGGTCACGGCCTTCGACGTCGAGCGGGTGCGCGCACGGTTCTCGGCGCTGCGGCAGCCGTTCGCGTTCCTCGACGCGCCCGGTGGGACGCAGGTGCCGGACGAGGTCGGGCAGGCCATGGCCGACGCGGTGCGCGACGCGAGCGGGAACACCGGGGCGCCGTACGCGACGAGCCGCGCGGTCGAGGCGATCCTGTCGCGGGCGCGGGAGGACGGCGCGCGCTTCCTCGGCTCGTCGGTCGACGAGATCGTCTTCGGGCAGAACATGACGACGCTGAACTTCGCCCTCAGCCGCGTCGCCGGCCGCGACCTCCGCGAGGGCGACGAGATCCTCGTGAGCGCGCTCGACCACGACGGCGGCGTCGCGCCCTGGGTCGAGCTCGCCGCCGACCGCGGGCTCGTCGTGCGCACGGTGGCGGCGCGTGACGACTTCACCTACGACGTCGACGACCTCGAGCGGCAGCTCTCGGAGCGCACCCGGATCGTCGCGTTCGCCTGGGCCTCCAACGCCGTCGGCACCGTCGCCGACGCGGCCCGGATCTGCGCGCTCGCGCGCGAGGCCGGGGCGCTGTCGTGGATCGACGCCGTCCACTACGCGGCGCACGAGCCGATCGACGTCCGTGAGCTCGGCTGCGACGTCCTGCTCTGCTCGCCGTACAAGTTCTGCGGGCCGCACCTGGGCGTCGCGCACGTGCGCCGCGACCTGGCCGAGAGCTGGCACCCCTACAAGGCGCGTCCGTCCGCGACGAGCCCCGTCGGACGGCGGTTCGAGACCGGGACGCCGACCTACGAGCTGCTCGCGGCGTTCTCGGCGACGCTTGCGTACCTCGACTCGATCGGCGGGATGGAGCCCATCCGGAGGTACGAGCGCGAGCTCGGGGAGCGGTTCCTGGCCGGCCTCGGCGAGCGCATCCGTCTCGTCGGCCCGGCGACGATGGACGACCGCGTGCCGACGTTCCTGCTCACCGTCGACGGCGTCGACGCGAAGGACGCGGCCGAGCGGCTCGCCGAGCGCGGCCTCGGCGTCTGGCACGCCGACAACTGGTACTGCCTCGGCCTCGTCGGCCGCCTCCCGCCCCGGTCGCTCCGGGTCGGGTTCATCCACTACAACACGCCGGGCGAGGTCGACCGGCTGCTCGCCGAGCTCGCGGCGCTCGCCGCCTGAGCCAGCGCGGCCGCGGCCGCGGCCAGGCTCGCGCGGCCGCCTCCGTGCGTGACGACGACGCCGGTCGCGCCGGGCGGCGCCCAGCCGGGCACCCCGGTCTCGACGACGATCGCGTCCGGGTGTCGCTCGAGGACCGCCGTCGCCGCCTGACGGAGCCGCGGGTGGCGCTCGAGGTCGCGCACCACGAGGAGGACGCGGCCGCTTCCGTCCGCCGACGCGTCCGGGAGCCGGGCCTGCAGCTCGCGGAGGAAGCTCGCGCCGGTCTCGCCGGCCGCCATCGACGGCTCGGGCAGGAGCTCGACCACCCGCGGCGCCTCGCCCGGGTCCACGTCGCCGCGGACGAGCAGGGCCCGTCGCGCCGCCTCGAGGCCGATGGCGGGGTTGCGATCCGGAACCGGACTTTGTGGCTCTGAGCCACTAACCTCGACTCGCGCTGCGGCCTCGGCGAGACGCTGCTCGGTCAGGCGCCCGGACTCGACGGCCGCGACGATCGCGTCCCGTACGGCGGCGACGCCCTCCGGGCCGACCGCGGGGCCGAGGCACAGGGCGTCGACGCCGGCGGCGAGCGCCTGCACGGCACTCTCCTCGACCGCCGATCGTCGCGGCGACGGCACGCATGTCGAGCGCGTCGCTGACGACGAGCCCGTCGAAGCCCGAGCTCGTCCCGCAGTAGCCGCATCGCCGCCGGGCTCACCGTCGCCGGCTCCGGCCCGAGCGAGCGCACGACGACGTGCGCCGTCATCACGGCACGCACACCCGCCTCGACCGCGGCGCGGAACGGCTCCAGCTCCGGCGCGTCGACGACCGGCAGCTCGTGGTGCGAGTCCTGCCGCGTGTCGCCGTGGCCGGGAAAGTGCTTGGCGCACGCCGCGACGCCGGCCCGCTGCGTCCCGCGCACGAACGCCGCGACGTGGCGTGCGACCAGCTCGGGCACCGAGCCGAACGAGCGGATCCCGATCACCGGGTTGTCCGGGTTCGTGTTCACGTCGGCGACCGGGGCCAGGTTGAGGTTCACGCCGACGGCGGCGAGCTCGGCCGCGATCGCGGCGGCGACCGCCTCCGTCAGCTCCACGTCGTCGACGACGCCGAGGCCGAGCGCGCTCGGGAACGAGCTCCCGTGGACGACCTCGAGCCGCGTCACGTCGCCGCCCTCCTCGTCGAGCGCGACGAGCAGCCCCGGCGCGTCCTCCCGCAGCGACGCCGTCAGCGCCGCGAGCTGCTCCGGGTCGCGGACGTTCGAGGCGAAGAGGCAGACGCCGCCCAGACCCTCCTCCAGCCAGGGCCGCACCCACTCCGGGCGCTCCGGCCCGGCGAAGCTCGGGACGAGGCAGCTCGCGGCGAAGCGGCGGAGACTCACCCGCGGACGGCGCCGGCGGTCAGTCCGAACGCGATCCGGCGGTGCACGAGGATGAAGAAGAAGACGACCGGCAGTGCCGTGAGGGTCGCCGAGGCCATCAGCGTCCCCCAGTCCACCCCGCGGAGCGTGCCCGTCGTGAAGTTCGCGAGCCAGATCGTGACCGTCTGCTTCTCCTGGGAGGAGAGCATCACGTAGGCGATGATGTACTCGTTCCAGGCCTGGATGAAGGCGAAGATCGACGTCGCGACGAGGCCGGGGCCGACCAGCGGGAGGAGGATCCGGAGGAAGGCACCGAAGCGCGTCGAGCCGTCGACCATCGCCGCCTCCTCGAGCTCGCGCGGGATGCCGCCGATGAAGCCGCGCAGCGTCCACACGCAGAACGGGAGCACCAGCGCGATGTAGGAGATGATCACGCCCGTCAGCTTGTCCACCTGGCCGACGCTCGAGAGCGCGATGTACAGCGGGATGATCAGGGCCGTCAGCGGCACCATCTGCACCGCGAAGATCACGACGATGAACGGGCGCCGTCCGTAGAAGCGGAACTTCGCCAGCGCGAGCGCGGCGAGGAACGCGAGCACGACCGACACGGCCACCACCGACACGACGACGATGAGGCTGTTGCGGACGCCGGACCAGAAGTAGGGCCGCGAGATCGCGTCGCGGAAGCTCGCGAGCGTCGGATCGCGCGGCAGCCAGACGGGCTCGTACGAGAGGACGTCCTGGCCCTGCTTGAAGGCGGTCGCGACCATCCAGTAGACCGGGAACGCGACGACCACGAACACGAACAGACCCGTGGCGTTGAGGGCGACCCGGCGGAGCACGCGGCGCGGCCTCACTCGAGCTCCCCGATCCGCACCATCTGCCGGATGTAGAAGAACGTGACCGCGATCAGCGTCAGCACGGTGACGACCGCGATGGCGGAGCCGTAGCCGTACTCGCTCTTCCCGAACGACTCGACGAACGAGTAGATGCTCATGAGGAAGTAGTCCTCCTCGGGCCGCGCGTTGCGGATGATCCAGATCTGGGTGAAGACCTGGAAGTTCCAGATCACCGACAGGCTCGCGAGGATGACGAAGATCGGCTTCAGGATGGGAAGCGTGATGTCGCGGAAGCGGCGGACGGGGCCGGCGCCGTCGATCGCGGCCGCCTCGATGAGCTCGCGCGAGACCTGCGTGAGGCCGGCGTAGACCGTGATCGTGACGAACGGGATCGCGCCCCAGACGACGATCGCGGTGATCACGGCGAAGCCCTCCCACGGGTTCGCGAACCAGTCGTGGTGGTCGTACCGCTCGAAGCCGATGCGGGCCAGCGTCCAGTTGAGGACGCCGAACTCGAAGTCGACCATCCAGCTCCAGATGTTGACCGCGACGACCGGCGGCATCGCCCACGCGAGCACCAGGGCTGTCGTGATCAGGAGCCGCATGAACGCGCCGAGCCGCGCCAGCAGGAGCGCGATCAGCGTCCCGAGGACCATCGTCAGGCTGACGGTCACGGCCGTGAACAGGATCGTCCGGAACAGCACCGTCCAGAACTGGCGGTCGCGGAGGATCGCCTGGAAGTTGTCGAGGCCGATCCACGTTCCCTGATGCTGGATCAGCTCGACGAGGCCGTACTGCTGGAACGAGAGCGTGAAGAGGCGGTACAGCGGATAGCCGAGCACGGCCACGATCACGACGAGCGCCGGCAGCACCAGCGCGTACGGCGCCGTCACACGACCGGCGCGACGACGCCGTCGAGCCGGCCTCGCGGCCGGCTCGACGGTGGGAAGAACGGGCTCGGCGGGGAAGTTGCTCACGCCGAGCGCCAGCTTACGAGTTGAGGATCTGCGTGATCTGGTCGCTCGCCCGCTTCGCGTACGTGGACGTCTGCCGCGGGTTGCGAAGGATGGCGCTGAGCATGTTCTGAAGCACCTGGGCGCTCTCGACGTTCGCCCAGTTCGGGCTCGACGGAACGAACCAGCTGTACTTCGCCGCCTCGGCGAACGGCGCCAGGGTCGGCTTCGACGCGTTGATCCGCGCCAGCGTGGTCGTGTTCGGGATCACGCCGCCGGCCGTGGCCATGCGGGTCATGTTGGCGGTGCTGGTGAACGCCGCGATCCAGTCGGCGGCAAGCGCCTTCTGCTTGCTCGTCACGGGGACGGCGAGGTTCGAGCCGCCGAGGAACGTCGGCATGTAGCGGCCCTTGATGTGGCTCGGCATCGGGTAGGCGCCGATCTTCGACGCGAGGCTCGGATTCCCCAGCTTCGGGTCGAGCGCGTACGGCCACTCCCACCCGTTGCCGATGAACGAGCCGACGCTGCCCTTGGAGAACACGAGCGCCTGCTGCGGGTTCGCCTCGTTGCCGGTCTTGTTCGCCTTGGAGAGGATGCGGGCGGTGTTCCGCCAAGCGGTCAGGCCGGCGAGCGCCCTGCCCGAGTTGAGCGCACCCTGCCAGCGGCCGTTCCGGAACGCCGCGATCTGCCCGCCCCAGTCGTAGACGAACGACATCGCCGCGTACCAGTAGCGGCCGGGGAAGTAGACGGCCGAGTACGTCGGGTTCTTCGAGCCGCCGTAGCGCTTCATCAGCTTCAGGCCGGCCGCGTTGAACTCGGCGAGCGTCTTCGGAGTACTCCGGATCCCGGCCGTCCGGTACTGGTCGGTCCGGTAGATGACCGCGCGCGCGCCCGCGTAGTACGGGACGGCGTAGAGGCGGCCGTTGAAGCTGCCCGCCGCGGCGAGGCCGGAGAGCCACGTGCGCGAGTTGGGGAACTGCGAGCGCGTGAGCGGCGCGAGGGCGCCGGCGGCGCTGTACTTCGGCACGTCGGTGTTGCCGAACTCGATCACGTCGGGGCCGCTCCCGCCTGCGAGCGTGGCCTCGAACTTGGTCTTGTAGTCGCCCCAGCTCTGGTACTGGACGTTGACGTCCGTGCCGGGGTGCTGCTGCTTGAACGCGGCATTCGCCGCAGCGACGGCCTCCGGCCAGTTGGCCTGGGCGTCGCCCATCAGCCAGACCGTGAGCGGGTCGGCCTGCGCTTTCGCCGGCGCCGCCGGACGGGCGGCGGCGGACGCCGCGCCGATCGCGAGAGCGGTCGCCACGACGACCGCTGTGAGAAGACGAACTCTCACCATGACCTCCTAAGCGCGCCGGCAGAGCCGACGATTGGTATTGACCAATTCACTTCGGCGTGAGCCTCGCACACTGCTGCGGTCCTGTCAAGGACTGGTGTCGGTGTCGGAATCCGGGACTGCGCAAGGGTTTCCCGCGCAAACCGCTTGCGATCACGACACGAAGGTGGATCAGACCAGAATCAGCGCGCCAGCGTGACCTTCGCCAGGCCAGCGGGACGATCGGGGTCGAGTCCCTTCGCCTGCGCGAGCGCCCAGGCAAGCAGCTGGCCGGGGGCCACGGAGAGGAGCGGCGTCAGCAAGGGCAGCGGCGGTGCCGGCACGGGGAGGACGACCGCGGCGCCCTCGATCGCCTCGGCGGCGGTCCCGCTCGCGATCACGGTCGCACCGGCGGCGCGCGCCCGGGCAGTGGCCTCGCGTACTGCCGGCAGGGCCTCGTCGTCGGCCGCGATCGTCCACACCGGAAAGAGCCCGTCGATCGCAGCGACCGGGCCGTGGACGAGGTCGGTCGCCGTCAGCGGCTCGGCCGCGATCCGGCACGTCTCCAGGAGCTTCAGCGAGATCTCGCGCGCGGTCGCGTACTCGGGACCGCGGCCGATGACGAACATGCGGCCGACGAAGGCGAGCGAGACGGCGATCTCCGAGAGCCGGGCCTCGAGCACCGGGAGCAGGCCGCGCAGGAGCTCCGCCGTCGAGCGGATCCCGTCCGCGACCTCGTCGAGCCGACCGGCCGAGGCGGCCGCGAGCAGCGCCATCGCAGCCAGCTGCGCCGAGTAGGTCTTCGTCGCCGCGACCGCGTGCTCCATCCCCACGCCGAGCGGCAGGACGGCGTCGGCCGCCGCGGCCAGATCGGATTCCGCCTCGTTGGTGATCGCAATCGTGACCGCGCCGCGGCTCCGGGCGCGCTCGACGTACGCGATCACGTCCGGCGTCCGGCCCGACTGCGAAAGCGCGACGACGGCCGAGCGGCGGAAGTCGATGTCCGCTCCGTAGTAGATCGACAGCGAGATGGAATCCCGCATCGCCGTGCGGCCCGCGAGGATCCCGAGCGCGTACACGCCGTAGGAGGCCGCGTTGTCCGACGAGCCGTGCGCCACGAGCCTCACGAGGTCGCGGCCCTCGAGCAGCCGCGCGACGGCGGCGAACGAGTCGGCGCCGTCGCAGACGCGGTGCAGCGCCTCGGGCTGCTCGCGGATCTCTTCGAGGAGAACGGCGCCGCGCCCGGGCCCAACCGCGGGCGCCGGCGCCGCGCCCATCAGTGCTGCCGCTCGCGCGGGACGAACGTGGGGGGCGGCGCGGCACGGTCGCGGCGGAGCTCGCTGACGAGCCGGTACCGGTCGCCGCGGTAGATCGAGCGGACGAACTCGACGATGCGGCCGTCGGTCGCACGCGTCGTGCGCTCGAACTGGAACGCCGGCGAATGGAGCGGGACGTCGAGCGCCTCGGACTCCTCCTCGTTCGTCACCGTCGGCTCGATCGTCTGCACGCCGCCGGCGATCTCGACGCCGTACCGGTTCGTCAGCAGGTCGTAGAAGGAGGCGTTGTCGAAGTCGCGCCGGGTCAGCCCGGGCACGATCGCGTCGGGCACGTGGAGCGTCTCGATCGCCATCGACTCGTCGTCGGCCAGGCGCAGCCGCTTGGCGACCACGACGCGCTCCGACGGCGACACGTGGAGGCAGCGACCCAGGTACGCGCCGGCGAGCGTGGTCTCGAGCGAGAGCGTCCTCGAGCCGGGACGCATCCCGCGCTGGCGCATGTCCTCGCTGAAGGAGGTCATCGTCAGCTCCTGCGCGATCTTCGGCTCGCGGACGAAGGTGCCCGCCCCGCGCCGGCGCACGAGGTAGCCCTCGCGCACGAGCTGATCGAGCGCGGCGCGGACGGTCAGGCGCGAGACGCCGAGGTCGGAGCTGAGCTGCCGCTCGGACGGGATCGCGCTGCCGATGCCGAGGCGCTCGATCAGGTCGAAGACCTGGTCGCGGGTCTGGCTCTGCTTGGTGATCCGCTGGGCGGGGGCGACCATCGGTCCCGCCATTGTGACGACGCCACCCGGATTGGTCAATACCACTTCGTTGCGCTGGGACCGAACCGGTACTAGACTCGCGGCCCATGAGAAGCGCCGAGCCCATCACGGAGCGCCGCTCGCCGGCCTTGGCCGACCTCGATCTGCTCGACACGCTCGACCTCGTCGAGCGGATCAACGACGAGGACGCGCGCGTCGCGCCCGCGGTCCGCGGCGCCGCCCCGGCGCTCGCGGCCGCGGTCGACGCCGTCGCGGCGCGGCTCGAGGCCGGCGGCCGGCTCGTCTACGTCGGCGCCGGGTCGTCCGGCCGGCTCGCGCTCGTCGACGCCGTCGAGTGCGGGCCGACCTTCGGGCTCGAGCGCGGCCGCGTCGTCGCCGTCGTCGCGGGCGGGGCCGGTGCGCAGGCCGAGGCGCAGGAGGCCGCGGAGGACGACGCCGCGGCCGGCTCAGCCGACCTGGCCGCCGCGGAGGTCTCCGACGCCGACGTCGTGGTCGCGCTCTCGGCGAGCGGCCGCACGCCGTACACGCTCGCCGCCGCGGAGTCCGCCCGCGCGGCAGGCGCCTTCGTCGTCGCCGTCACGTGCGCCGAGGCGACGCCGCTCGAGGCCGCCGCCGACCTCGCCGTCGTCGTCCCCGTCGGCCCGGAGGTCATCACCGGCTCGACCCGGATGAAGGCCGGCACGGCGCAGAAGCTCGTGCTGAACACGCTCTCGACCGGCGCGATGGTCCGGCTCGGCCGTACCTACGGGAATCTCATGGTCGACGTCGTCGCGAGCAACGAGAAGCTCCGCCTCCGGGCGCAGCGCGCGGTCGCCCTGGCCGCCGGCGTCGACGACGCCGATGCCGGGTCCGCGCTCCGCGCCGCCGACGGAGAGCCCAAGACCGCGATCGTGGCGCTGCGTCTCGGCCTCGACCCCACCGAGGCGCGCGCCCGACTCGCGGCGGCGGATGGCATCGTCCGAAAGGCGCTCGAGGGATGAGGCTCGGCGTCGAGGCCGCGGTCGTCGACGGGACGCTCGTCTCGGGCGACGTCGAGCTCGCGGACGGCCTCATCGCCGCCGTCGGGCTGCCCGGCCGGGGGCGCGGGATCGCCGCGCCGGGATTCATCGACCTGCAGGTGAACGGCTTCGCCGGCGTGGACTTCATGCGCGCGGACGCGGCGGACTTCCGGCGCGCGGCCGAGGCCGTGCTCGAGACCGGCGTGACGGCGTTCCAGCCGACGCTGATCACCGCCTCCGAGGAGGACCTCACCCGCGCGATCGGCGAGGTGCCGCCGAACGGCAACGGCGCGGCGCGGATCCTCGGCGTCCATCTCGAGGGCCCGTTCCTGTCGCCCGCGCGCCTCGGCGCGCACGACGGCACGAACCGCCGCGACCCGGACCTCGACCTGGCCGAGCGGCTCCTCGACGCCGGCCCGGTCCACTACATGACGCTCGCGCCGGAGCTCCCGGGCGCGCTCGATCTCGTCCGCTTCCTCCGCTCGCGCGGCGTCACCGTCTCGCTGGGCCACACGGACGCGACCGCGGAAGAGGCGGCGGCCGCCTTCCGCGCGGGCGCGACCACGGTGACGCACCTCTTCAACGCGATGCGGCCGTTCCGCCACCGCGACCCCGGCGTCGTCGGCGCGGCGCTCGTGCGGCCGGAGGTGGTCGTGCAGCTGATCCTGGACGGGAACCACGTCGCGCCCGAGACCGCGCGGGTCGCCTGGGCGGCCGCCGCCGGCCGGATCGCGCTCGTCACGGACGCGATCGCCGCGGCCGGCGCCGGCGACGGGAGCTACTCCTTCGGCAACGGCGAGGTCAGCGTCGACGGCGGCGTCGCGCGGCGCGCCGACGGCGTCCTCGCGGGGAGCTCCGCGACGATGCTCGACGCCGTCCGGAACCTGTGCTCGCTCGGCGTCTCCCCGGCCGAGGCGCTGTCGGCGGCATCAGCCGTGCCGGCCCGGGTGCTCGGCCGTGACGACCTCGGCACGATCGCCCCCGGCTCGCGCGCCGACGTCCTCGTGCTCGACGACTCGCTGGAGCTCCGCCGGGTCGTGGTCGCCGGCAAGGAGCGGATCGCGGCGTAATGGGCGAGATCGTCGTCGACCACGTCGTGAAGGAGTTCCGCGGCGGCGTCCGCGCCGTCGACGAGGTCAGCCTGCACGTCGCGGACGGGGAGTTCCTCGTCCTCGTCGGCCCGTCCGGCTGCGGCAAGTCGACGCTGCTGCGCCTCATCGCCGGGCTCGAGGAAACGACGGCGGGGACGATCGCGATCGGCGGCAAGGACGTCACCGATGCGGCGCCGCGCGACCGGGACCTCGCGATGGTGTTCCAGAGCTACGCGCTCTACCCGCACATGACCGTCCGCCAGAACCTCGGCTACGGGCTCAAGGTGCGGAAGACGCCGAAGGCCGAGGCCGCGCGCCGCGTGGACGAGGTGGCGAAGGTGCTGCGCCTCGAGGAGCTGCTCGACCGGCGGCCCGGCCAGCTCTCGGGCGGACAGCGGCAGCGCGTCGCGATGGGCCGCGCGGTCGTGCGCGAGCCGGCCGCGTTCCTGATGGACGAGCCGCTCTCGAACCTCGATGCGAAGCTGCGCGTGTCGATGCGGGCCGAGCTCGCGAGCCTCCATTCCCGCCTCGGGGCGACGACCGTCTACGTGACGCACGACCAGGTCGAGGCGATGACGCTCGGGCAACGGGTGGCCGTCATGCGCGACGGCCGCATCCAGCAGGTGGACGCGCCCCAGGCCCTCTACCACCGGCCGAGGAACCTGTTCGTCGCCGCGTTCATCGGCTCCCCCGCGATGAACCTCGTCGAGGCGCGGGTCGAGGACGGCCGGGTCGCGTTCGGCGGCCACCGGATCCCGATCGACGTGCCGGTCCCCGCGGGCGAGGTCATTCTCGGGATCCGGCCGGAGAGCTTCCAGGACGTCGCCTTCGCCGATCCGTCGTTGCCGCAGCTCGATGCGGAGGTCGCCGTGCTCGAGGACCTCGGCGCCGACGCGCACGTGCTCTTCACGGTCGACGCGCCGCGCGTGGACGCCGAGGAGCTCCGCGAGGCGCGCGAGGACGAGGACGCGGTGCTCCTCGCCGCGGCCGGGACCGTCTTCACGGCCCGCGTCGACCCGCGCAGCGACGCCGCGCCGGGCCGCGCGATCCGGCTCGCGGTCGACCCGTCCGGGTTCCACTACTTCGACCCGGCCACCGGGACGCGCCTCGCGGTCGATCAGCCGAAGGCGACGAAGGCCACGACGCAGGCTACGTAGCCGGCGACGAGGACGCCGCCGCGCGGCCGGGTCGGGCGGCCGCGACCGAGCACGATCGCCGCGAGCGCGACGCTGCCCGCCATCACCGCCAGCTCCACGCCTCTCGGGTCGAGCGGCAGCGGCTCCGACCGCAGCCAGGAGAGGAGCACGATCGCCGGCAGCAGGAAGGCCACGATCTGCGCCACCGTCCGCAGCACGACCTCCATCCCCAGCGCCAGCCGTCCGCGCGCGGAGACGAACACGGCGGCACTGTGCTCGGCCGTGTCGCTCACGAGCGCGAGCGCGGTCACCGAGAGCACGAAGAGCGACAGCCCGACGGCCTCCGAAAAGCTCACGAGCGATGCGGTCAGCCCCTCCACGAGCAGTCCCGCCACACCCGTCGCGAGCGCCAGGAGCACGAGCGTGCGGGGCAGGGACCACGACGCCGGCTCCGCCTCTTCCGCGTCGTCGCGGTGCGCGCGCATGTCCGCGGTCGTCAGCACGACGTACAGGACGAGCAGCGCGACGCAGACCGGGAGCTCCCAGGCGGCGAGGGCGCTCTCCGTGTCCTCGACGACGTGCCCGACCTCCGCGACGAGCAGGGCGACCGTCGCCGCGCCCGCCAGCACGAGCGCGACGACGACCGACCGCCGCGCCGTCGGCTCGCCCCCGCGGGCGACGAGCAGCGTCAGCCCGAGCATGAGCAGCAGGTTCGACGGGACGCTGCCGGTGAGCGAGCCGCGAACGGCGACGAAGAGGCCCTCCTGGAGGGCGAAGTACGCGAGGAACAGCTCCGGCGCATTCCCGAAGGTGGCGTTGAGGAAGCCGCCGACCACCGGGCCGCCGTGCTTCCCCGCCTCCTCGGTCGCGCGTCCGATGAGCCAGGCGGCCGGGACGAGCCCCGCGATCGCGACCACGAACACGACCGGCTCGGGCGCACCGAGCAGGCGCACGACCGCGAGAGCGACGACCGGGAGGCCGACGAGGGCGAGCAGCCTGAGCATCGGCGGTTCCTGCCCCGAAACGAAGGCTTAACTCCCGTCTCAGGCGCCTCTCAGCTTGACCGGCTCAACTACCGGGCACCGAGCGACCCGAAGGAGCCGATGTGACCGACCGCCGTCTTCGCCCCGTGGAGGGCCCCCGCCTCGCCCAGGAGCGCCTCGAAGCCGCCCTGTTCGAGATCAAGCGCGTCATCGCCGGCCAGGACCGGATGCTCGAGCGCGTGCTCGTGTGCCTGCTCTCCGGCGGCCACCTGCTGATCGAGGGCGTGCCGGGCCTCGCCAAGACCCTCACGATCAAGACGACGGCGCAGGTGCTCGGCGGCTCGTTCCGCCGGATCCAGTTCACGCCCGACCTCGTCCCCTCCGACCTCGTCGGGACGCGCGTGCTTCGCCCCAAGGACGGGACCTTCGGCGTCGATCTCGGGCCGGTCTTCTGCAACTTCCTGCTCGCGGACGAGATCAACCGCGCGCCGGCGAAGGTGCAGTCCGCACTGCTCGAGGTCATGCAGGAGCACCAGGTCACGATCGGCGGCGAGACGCACCCCGTCCCCGACCCGTTCCTCGTCCTCGCGACGGAGAACCCGATCGAGTCCGAGGGCACGTACCCGCTGCCCGAGGCCCAGCTCGACCGCTTCCTGCTCAAGGTCGTCGTCGACTACCCGGCCTTCGGCGAGGAGGTGACCGTCGTCGAGCGCTCGCTCGCGGCGGCGCCCGCCCTCGAGCCCGTGCTCGGGATCGAGGAGCTGCGCCGGCTCCAGGCCGAGACGCGCGACGTCTACGTCGACCCGGTCGTGCAGCGATATGCGGTGTCGCTGGCGACCGCGACGCGGAGCCTCGGCGACTACGAGCACGGCGACCTCGCCCAGTACGTCGCATTCGGCGCGTCCCCACGCGGACCGATCGCGCTCGTCCACTCCGCCCGCGCGCTCGCGCTCATCCGCGGCCGCGCGTACGTCCTCCCGCAGGACGTGCAGGAGATGGCGAAGGACGCCCTGCGCCACCGGCTCGTCCTGACCTATGCGGCGCTCGCCGAGGGCGTCACTGCCGACCACGTGCTCGACGCGGTGCTCTCCTCGGTGCCCGTGCCGCAGATCGACCTGGCCCGGATCGAGGTTGCGTGAGTAGCGGCCTCGCGCAGCTCGCGCCGCCGCGGTCACCCGCGCGGCCCGGGCCAGGACCAGTCCCGGAGCGGCTCCTCAGGGCTCTCGACGTGATCGTGCGGCGACGCGTCGAGGGCCTGCTCCCTGGCGAGGCGCGCTCGTCCGCGCTCGGCGACGGGACCGAGCTCTTCCAGGTGCGGCCGTACCAGCCCGGCGACGACGTCCGGGCGATCGACTGGAACGTCACCGCCCGCACCGGCGAGCCACACGTTCGCGTCCACGTGGCCGAGCGGTCGCTCGTCGCCTGGCTCGTCCTCGATGTCTCTCCCTCGATGTCCTTCGGCACCGCCGACCGGCGGAAGGCGGACGTCGCGGAGGGGGTCGCCCTCGCGCTCGGCTACCTGGCCACGCGCAGGGGCAACCGCCTCGGCGTCGTCACCTTCGGCGGCTCCTCGCCCGCGCTCCTCCCCCCTCGGCGCGGGCGTGAGGCGCTGCTGACGACGCTGCTTCAGCTGCGGACGGCCCCCGACGAGGAGGGGACGGGCGTCACCCCGCTCGGCCCCGCCCTCGCTCGGGCCGCCGCAGCGGCCCAGCGCCGCGGCCTCGTCGCCGTCGTCGGCGACTTCCGCGGCCCCGACGACTGGGCCGCGCCCCTGCGTGACCTCGCGGCCCGCCACGAGGTCATCGCGGTCGAGATCCGCGACCCGCGCGAGCAGGAGCTCCCGAACGTCGGCCACCTCTCCCTCGTCGACCCCGAGACCGGGCAGCGGCTGCGTGTCGACACGCGCTCCCGCCGCCTGCGCGAGCGCTTCGCCGCCGCGGCCGCCGAGGAGCGGGCCGGGCTCGAGCGCCGCCTCCGCTCGGCCGGCGTCGACCACATCGTCCTCTCCACGGAGGGCGACTGGCTGCGGTCCCTCGTCGGCGCGCTCCGCGCCCGCGGAGGCCGGCGGTGAGCGACGTGACCTTCCTCTGGCCGGCCGCCCTGCTCGGGCTCGTCCTCGTGCCGCTCGCGCTGCTCGCGTACCTGCTGCTGCAGCGCCGGCGCGACAAGTACGCCGTCCGCTTCACCAACCTCGACCTGCTCGCGAACGTCGCCCCGAAGCGCCCCGGCTGGCGCCGGCACCTGCCCGCGCTGCTCGCGCTGCTCGCGCTGACCGCACTCGTGCTCGGCGTGGCCCGGCCGCAGGCGGCGATCAAGGTGCCGAAGCGCCAGGCGACGCTCGTCCTCGCGATGGACACCTCCGCGTCGATGACCGCCGACGACGTCGAGCCCACGCGGCTCGAGGCCGCCCGCACCGCGGCGCGGACGCTGCTCGAGTCGCTCCCCGACCAGTCGCGCGTCGGCGTCGTCGGGTTCGCGCAGTACGCCGCGACGATCTCGCCCGTGCTCGCCGACAAGGACGCCGTGCTCGATGCGATCGACAACGTCCGCCCCGAGGGCGGAACCGCGCTGGGCGAGGCGATCGACCAGGCGCTGACGATGGGCCACGCGGCCACGGGGAACGCGAAGACGTCGAAGGAGAACGGGCCGCCGTTCGCCGTCATCGTCCTCTCCGACGGCGCGAGCACGACCGGCCGCGACCCGATCAACGCGGCCGGGCGCGCCAAGGAGGCGGGCATCCCCGTCTACACCGTGGCGCTCGGGACGGACTCCGGGACGGTCGAGATCACCGACGAGTTCGGCCAGACGCACATCGTCCCCGTGCCGCCCGACAAGGAGACGCTGCGGACGATCGCCGAGACCACGGGCGGCAAGACCTACGAGGCGCCGACCGAGGAGCAGCTCCGCAGCGTGTACGAGGAGGTCGCGACGCGCGTCGGCTACGACGAGCGGCAGCGCGAGCTCACGGTCGCGCTCACGGCGGCCGGCGGGATCCTGCTGCTGCTCGGCGCCGGGCTCTCCGCCCTCTGGTTCAACCGCATCCCCTAGTCCAGGCGTAATTCGCGCGCGCCCGGGAGACAAGGCGCGGGTGACCGAGGTCGCCGAGAGCAGATGGGTGGAGCGCGCGGGCCGCGCGGGGTACGTCGCCAAGGGCGTGATCTACGGCCTGATCGGCCTGATCGCGATCCAGGTGCCGCTCGGGCTCGAGGAGGAGCCGGAGGACCGGCAGGGCGCGCTGCGCATGGTCGCCCAGCAGCCGTTCGGCGAGCTGCTGCTGCTCGCGCTCGCGACCGGCCTCGCCGGCTACGCGCTGTGGCGGCTGGCGCAGGCGCTCTTCGACACCGAGGACGACGGCACCGACGCAAAGGGCCTGGCGAAGCGGCTGAGCTACCTCGCCCGCGCCGGGCTCTACGGCTTCTTCGCCTTCTCGGCGTTCGCGCTCGTCGCGGGCCTCGGCAGCTCCGGCGGAAACGAGCAGCAGGAGGCGGCGTCGGTGTTCGACCTCCCGCTCGGCCGCTGGCTCGTCGGAGCGGTAGGCCTCGGATTCCTCGGCGCGGGCGTCTACAACGGGTACCGCTCGCTGACGAAGGACTTCCGCAAGCACCTCCGCGAGCACGAGGTCTCGCCGAAGGTGCGCGGCTGGGTGATCGTCCTCGGCGTCGCCGGCCACGCCGCCCGTGCCGTCGTCTTCGGCCTCGTCGGGATTTTCCTCGTCCGCGCGGCCTGGGAGTACGACCCGAGCGAGGCGAAGGGCATCGACGGCGCGCTGCTGACGCTGGCCGAGGCGCCGTACGGGCCGGTGCTGCTGTTCGCGGTCGGGGCCGGGCTCATCGCCTACGGCGCCTTCTGCTTCGTGCAGGCCCGGTACCGCGAGGTGTAGACGGCCCGGGTTCGCGGCTTTAGGCTTGTGCAAGTGCGGGCCCGCCAGGATTCCAAGGTCGACGCGATCGCCCACGTGCCGCTGTTCGCGGCGGCGTCGAAGGCCGAGCTGAAGAAGATCGCCTCGATCACCGACGAGATCGACATCCGCGAGGGGAAGAACCTGACCCGCGAGGGCGCCCCCGGGCACGAGTTCTTCGTGCTGGTCGAGGGGACAGCGGACGTGCGCCGCAAGGGCAGGAAGGTGCGGACGCTCGGCCCCGGCGACTTCTTCGGCGAGATCGCGCTCGTCTCGCGCAAGCCGCGGACGGCGACCGTGACGGCGACCTCCCCGATCCGCGCGCTCGTCATCACCGAGCGGTCGTTCCGCGCGCTGCTCGAGGATCAGCCGGCGATCGGCGTCAAGGTCCTGCGCTCGGTGGCCGAGCGCGTGATCGGCGACTCGCTCTAGGTCGTCCGGGACCCGTTATAGGGTCCCGCGCCGTGCTCCGGATGCCCCCTCACCGTGGCGGCTGGCTCGAGGTCGTCTGCGGCCCGATGTACAGCGGCAAGAGCGAGGAGCTCATCCGCCGCCTGCGTCGCGCGGAGATCGCGGGCCAGCGCGTGCTCGTCGTCAAGGCCGGCTTCGACGACCGGTACGACGTAGCCCACGTCGTCAGCCACGCTGGCGACCGGATCCGCGCGGTCTGCGCCGAGGCGGACGACGTGCTGCGGCTCGCCGACGGATACGACGTGATCGGCCTCGACGAGCTGCACTTCTTCGACGAGGCGGCAATCGTCGACGTCGTGCTCGAGCTGCGCGAGCGTGGCCGGCGGGTCGTCGTCTCCGGGCTCGACTGCGACTTCCGGGGCGAGCCGTTCCCGGCGATGTCGCGGCTGCTCTGCCACGCCGAGCTCGTGGACAAGCTCCAGGCCGTGTGCCATCGCTGCGGCGGGCCCGCGACCCGGACGCAGCGGCTCGTGAACGGGCAGCCGGCGCCGTTCACGGGGCCGACGATCCAGGTCGGCGCGCTCGACTCGTACGAGGCGCGCTGCACCGGCTGCTACGAGCCGGGCACCGACAGCGCCCGCGTCGAGCTCGGCGCCTAGGCGGCCGCGAGCTCGAGCCGGTCGCCGGGCTGGAGGCCGCGTCGGGCAGCCTCGCCGGCGGGGAGCTCGAGCACGGCCTTCGCGCCGCGCTTCCCGGCCGCGCGCCACGGGACGAGGCCCGGGACGACGTCGAGCACGGTCAGCTCCCGGTCGAGGAAGACGACGTCGATCGGGAACCGCATCAACCAGGTGTGCACGGAGCCGGCCGGCCGGAGCAGGATCCCCTCGCCACTCGGCAGGGAGTCCCGCCCCAGCAGGCCCTTGAGGCGCGACGGGGCGTGATCCGCGAGCGTGCACCGCTCGCAGATCACGCGCCCGTCCGTGCGCCTCAGCTCGTGCTTGCGTGCCACCCGATCAGAACCCCACGTGGATGTGGTCGCCGTGGTCGGCGAGCGGGAACGAGGGCCCGCCGAGCCCGAGGAGCGAGATCACCTGGCGCGGCCGCATCTCGGCCGGCAGCAGGAGCACGTCGCGCACGGCGCGCTCGGTGAGCCCGCCCGGCTGCTGGTTCCCCGCGATCGGCATGTTCGCGAGCGCGGCGATGTCGACCGCCTGGCCGTACGTGTGCGCCGAGACCACGCCGGGCCGCGAGTACACGCCGTGGCCGGAGAAGAGGCTCGACACCGTCACCTGGCCGTACGACTCGGCGAGGTATTCGATCAGCGCGAGCACGCGGACGTTGATCCGCCCGGCCTCGACGTCGGCGCGGCCGCCGGCGTAGAGCTGGACGCGGTCGTCGGAGAGCACCTTCTCCTCGAGCGCGTCCTGGCGGGCGAGGAGCCCGTCGACGAGCGTCTGCAGGCCGACGGCGCGGTAGTAGCGGGCGAGCGCGACGGCCCGGTCGGCCGCCGCCGTCCGGCCCGTGTACGCGAGCGCCGCGTCCCAGCGGGAGGCGCCGTCACGCAGAGCGGAGAGCCGCCGTGCGGTCTCAGCGAACGTCGTCCCGCGCGTCGGTGCCGACGTCTGCGCGCCGTCCGCCCGGACGACCGCGAGCAGGTAGGCCCAGTCGAGCCCCGTGCTCTTGGCCGCCGCGTGCAGGCGGGAGGCCGTGGTCGGGGCGAGGCGGAGCGACGGCGGCGTCGGGTCCGGGAGCTCGCGGTGGAGCCACACGGTCGCGGCGACGTTTTCGGCGTGCACCTCGGGGTCGACGTGCTGGGGCTGCGGCCGCGGCATGGGCCGTGCGGCCTTGGTCTCGCGACCCTTCGTGTTCGCGCGCGGGCGCGTCACGTGGGCGGTGCGCTGGTCGGTCGTCGGCGCGGCGAGCGCGTCCTCCGACGCCGGCGCAGCCACGTCCTCCGCGGCCGAGGGACTTTGTGGCTCAGAGCCACTAACGTCCTCCGGCACAGCCTCCGGCGCGGGTGCCTCGGCCGGGGCGGCTGCGGCCTCGGGGGCCGGCGCCGCCTCGGGCGCGGGGGCCGCCTCGGCGACTGGCTCCGGTGCGGGCGCCGCCTCGGGTGCCTCCGTCTCGTCCTCCTCCACGGCGTGCCCGCCCGGGACCTCCGTGGCCTCGACGACGTTCAGCGTCTCGGACGCGTCGTCCTGGAGCAGGTTCGCGACGTTGTCGCCGGCGAAGGCCGAGAACGACGCGCCCGTGAAGAAGAGCGCCACGAACGCGAGGTTCGCAGCGAGGCGCCGGCGCGTGCGCATTGGCCGCGCCGCGCGAGCAGGAGCCGGGCTGGACGCCCAGCCCGGCACGTCGGGGCGGAGCTCCGCGTCGGAGACGGGAGCCTGGTCGTGGGGCCGCCCGCGGCTGAGGGCGGTGAAGGCCCATGCGGCGAGCGAGAAGAGAACGATCCGGAGGACTCTCCGGTGGTGCTTCCGATGTGGCATCTCGCGTAGCTCCCGTTGCGTTCGAGCGCCGAGACCGCGAGGTCGGCGCGGATGACGTCCGTCGAGATCCGCTGCCGCGTACGGAGTGATCCCGTTATCGCCCCGCGAGGGCGACCGCTCCTCCCCCGATCGAGGGAGGAGCCCGCGAATCCCTAAACCGGGGGATTTGCCGTCCGAGATTTCCTTTCGATGATCCGGCCGGAACGACCAATCTGGCGGCGCGGCCACGCCGACGACTTGGGAGGGTTTTCCTCGCGTGGTCAGTGCAACGCCAGGCTCAATTCAGAGGCTTCTCCTTCCCGGCTTTCCGCCCTTGGCACACCGCCGCCCGGTGGGCCCCGATCAGAGCGAAGGGAGGTGTAACGCAATGCTGAAGCTGTTCGCCTGGGCACAGTCCTTCGCTCCGACCTCGCTGAAGCGCGAGGAGGGGCAGACGATGGCCGAGTACGGCGTCATCCTCGCCGTCATCACGGCGGCGATCATCACGGCGCTCGTCCTTCTGTCGACGAACATCGGCAACGTGCTCAACCGCGTCGCCAACGCGATCGTCTAAGGCAATTCCCGAGGCCGGCGGGTGCTTTGTTCCGCAGGGAGTATCCGCCGGCCTTTCTTCTCCAGAAAGGCATTCCCGGACTCACATGAGCAGGCGCATTCACGTCAGGCAGGAGCGGGGTCAGTCGGTGGCCGAGTTCGCGCTCGTCCTCCCGCTGCTGATGCTCGTGCTGATCGGGATCGTGCAGTTCGGGATGGTGTTCAAGCAGTACATCACCCTCACGGACGCCGTCCGCGAGGGGGCACGCAAGGCAGCGGTCTCCCGCCACCGGGCCGACCGCGTCTCGCACGTGCAGGGCGCCGTCGTCACGTCCGGCTCGGATCTCGGGCCGACCTTCACGACCGGGAACGTGAGCGTCACCTCGACCTGGACGCACGGCGAGGACGTCGTCGTCCGGGCGACCTTCCCGTTCGACATCAACGTCATCGGCATCGTCGTGCACTCCGGGACGATGACCAGCACGGCAACGGAGCGTGTGGAATGAACAGGTTCAAGGATCAGCGCGGCCAGGCGTTGGTGATGTCCATCGCCTTTCTCACCGTCCTCGTGGGTTGTGCGGCGCTCGTCCTCGACGTCGGCTCGTGGTATCGGGCCGACCGCCACGCGCAGACGGCCGCCGACGCGGCCGCGCTCGCGGGTGCGCAGGGGCTCAACGAGAGCAGCGGCCTCGCGCGGACGCTCGCCGAGCAGTACGCCGACAAGAACGGCGGCGGCGTCACCCCGGCGGACATCGCCATCACCGGCGGCGACACCGTCCGGGTGACGGTCAACCGACCCGCCCCCGGCTTCTTCGCGACGCTGTTCGGGCTCGACTCCGTCCGCGCCCGCGCGGTCGCCGCGGCCCGGGTCGCGATGCCGGCGGAGGCGCTCCACGTCGCGCCGATCGTCGTCAACGAGAAGCATCCCGACCTGCAGAACTTCGGCACGCCGACCGAGCTCGAGTACTACCACCTCACCACCGGCGGTGGTGGCGGCGGCGGCGGTGGTGGCGGAGGGGGAGGCGGTGGCGGCCCCAAGAGCGGCGGCCCCGACGGCCCCGGCTCGTTCGGCTTCATCAACCTCGACCCGTCCGACTCCAACCCGTCCACGAGCGTGATGGGCAGCTGGATCCGGGACGGCTTCGACCGCTACATGTCGCTGGGCAACTACGACGCCCGCACGGGCAACCCGTTCAGCTCCTCGCACATCTCCGACAGCCTCGCCGACCGGATCGGGGAGGAGCTCCTCTTTCCGATCTACCGGAAGCTCACCGGCACGGGCTCGGGCGCGAAGTACGAGATCATCGGCTGGGTCGGCTTCCACCTCACCGGGACGGATCTCCACGGCTCGAACGAGAAGCTGTACGGCTGGTTCACGAGAGTGATCTGGGAAGGGATTCAGGCCCACTCCGGGTCCGGGAGCTTCAGCCCGGGCGTCGGAGTCATCGAGCTCGTCGAATAGCAACCGACAAAGGAACGAACACAAGCCATGACGTATCGCCTCAGAAATATCGTCCTCGCCGTCGGCTTGGCGGCGCTCGCAGCCCTGCTCACGAGCTTCTACGTCGCCAATTACAAGCGGACCGTGCAGCAGGACGAGGCGAGCGTCACCGTCTACGTCGCAGCGAGCCAGATCGACGCCGGCACGACCGGCGCCGACGTCCTCTCGCAGAAGCTCCTCCGTTCGGAGAAGGTCGCCCGCCGCACCGTCGTCCCGGGCGCGATCTCGCAGCCGTCGCAGGTCGAGGACCTCGTCGTCACGGAGACCGTCTACCCGGGCGAGCAGGTCAGCGTCAACCGCTTCAAGGCGGTCGAGGCGGCCGGGATCCAGGGAGAGCTCAAGGGCAACCTCCGCGCGATCCAGGTCAACGGCGACAGCCACCAGCTGCTCAGCGGCACCCTCAAGCGCAACGACCATGTCGACGTCGTCGCCACGTTCAAGATCGAGGGCGCCGGCCTCAGCGGCGGCGACGCTCCCGCGACACGCGTCGTCCTCCGCGACATCCTCGTGCTCAAGGGCCCGTCGGGCCAGACCGAGGCCAGCAAGCTCGCGCCCGCCGGCGGCGCGCTCTCCGTCCAGCTCGCGCTCACGGACGGCCAGTCGCAGAAGCTCGAGTTCGCCCGCAAGAACGCCGTGGGTTGGACGCTGGCGCTGCGCCCGGTCATCGATGCGACCGACAGCGCGGAGAGCCTCGAGACGCTGAACACGATCCTCTGCGACGGGATGCGTCCCGGCGCCTACTCGATCTGCACGGGGAGGTAGAGCTCGATGAGCGACACGTACTTCGAAGAAGGGGGCGAGGAGCGCGATCGCGTGCGCGTCTTCGTCACGGGCTCGTGCGAGGGGCTCGAAGGCCTCCGCGCCGCCCTCGAGGGGCACGACGAGGTGGAGCTCGTCGGCTGGTCGGAGCAGGTCCGCGACGGTGCGGGCGCGCTCGCCGGCGGCCACCTCAACGTCGTCCTGCACGGCACGCGCGGCGAGTCGCTGCCGACGCTCGAGCTCGCGGCCATCCGCGAGTACACCCGGGCGCCGGTCGTCCTCGTCGCCTCGCTCGAGTCGGCCGCCCTGCTCGAGGAGGCCCTCGAGGCGGACGTCTCGGACGTGCTGCTGCTGCCGCAGCTGCCCGAGAACGTCGTCTTCGCGCTGAAGAAGGTCAGCCACTCCGGCCGGCGCGCGGCGGCGACGGGCAAGCGAGGCCGGGTCATCACGGTGTTCTCGCCGAAAGGCGGGACGGGCAAGACGGTCACGGCGACGAACCTCGCCGCCTCGCTCGCCAAGCACCACAACAAGCGGACGCTCCTGCTCGACCTCGACCTGCAGTTCGGCGACGCCGCGATCATGCTCGGGCTCGAGCCGGAGAAGACGATCCACGACCTCGTCACGGCGCCGGGCGAGCTCGACCAGGACAAGCTCGGCGGGTACGTCACGCGCCACGCGTGCGGGCTCGACATCCTCCCCGCGCCGCTGCGCCCGGAGGACGCCGAGCTCGTGACCGAGGCGAAGCTGGCGAAGCTGCTCGAGGTCGCGCGCGAGGCCTACGACCTCATCGTCGTCGACACGTCGCCGTTCTTCCACGGGCCGATGCTGGCGACGCTCGACCGCACGGACGAGCTCCTGCTCCTCTGCGCGCTGGACGTGCCGACGCTGAAGAACGTCCGCCTCGCGCTCCAGACGCTCGAGCTGCTCTCGTTCCCGCACGAGCGCGTGCAGGTCGTGCTCCGCCGGACGCAGACGAAGGTCGGGATGAACCCCAAGGAGGTCGAGGGCGCGCTCGAGCGGCGCGTCCGCTTCGAGATCCCGTCCGACGGCGGCGTGCCGCTGGCGGTCAACCGGGGCAACCCGCTCGTCCTCAGCGAGCCGCGGAGCGGCTTCTCCAAGGCCGTCCGCGAGATGGCGAAGGCCTTCGCCGCCGCGCCCGCGCCCAAGAGCCGCGAGCGCCGGCGGATGTTCGCGCGGGAGGTCGTAGGGCCATGGGCCTCCACGATCGCCTCAAGACGAATCCCAACGGGAACGGGTCGGCGGCCGCCACGGCGGAGCCGACCCGGACCGGCGGGTCGCCGATGGTCCGGGTGGTCGAGTCCGGGCCGTCGGATCCGTACGCCGAGCTGAAGGCGCGGATCCACCACGCCTGCATCTCCAAGCTCGGGCCGGAGGTCTTCAACAAGGCGTCCTCGGCCGAGGAGCTGGACGACCTCGTCGTGCACGCGGTCACGGAGCAGCTGATCCTCGACCGGACGCCGCTGACGCGCGAGGAGCGCCAGCAGATCGTCAAGGAGATCGCCGACGACATCCTCGGCTACGGCCCGCTCGAGCCGTTCCTCGCCGACGACTCCGTGACCGAGGTCATGGTCAACGGCTCGGAGCAGGTCTACGTCGAGCGCGTCGGGCAAGCTCGAGCTCACCACGGCGACCTTCGTCGACGACGCGCACCTGCTGCGCATCATCGACAAGATCGTCTCGCAGGTCGGCCGCCGCGATCGACGAGGCGTCGCCGATGGTCGACGCGCGCCTCCCGGACGGGAGCCGCGTCAACGCGATCATCCCGCCGCTCGCGCTGAGGGGCCCGACGCTCACGATCCGGAAGTTCTCGCGCGACCCGTACACGATGGACGACCTCGTCGCGTTCGGGACGATCACGCCCGACGGCGGCCCAGTTCCTCGCCGCCTGCGTGCGCGGGAAGCTCAACGTCCTCGTCTCCGGCGGAACCGGCACCGGGAAGACGACGACGCTCAACGCGATGTCGGCGTTCATCCCCGACGACGAGCGCATCGTCACGATCGAGGACGCCGCCGAGCTCCAGCTCCAGCAGCAGCACGTGATCACGCTCGAGTCGCGCCCGCCGAACATCGAGGGCCAGGGCGAGATCCGCATCCGCGAGCTCGTCCGGAACGCGCTGCGCATGCGCCCCGACCGGATCATCGTCGGCGAGGTCCGCGGCCCGGAGACCCTGGACATGCTCCAGGCGATGAACACGGGCCACGAGGGCTCGCTGACCACGATCCACGCGAACACGCCGCGCGACGCGCTGTCCCGGCTCGAGACGCTGGTCATGACCGCCGGCGTCGAGCTGCCGCACCGCGCGATCCGCGAGCAGATCGCCTCGGCGTTCGACCTCCTCGTCCAGATCCAGCGCCTCGTCGACGGCTCGCGCCGCATCACCCACATCACCGAGGTGCTGCGGATGGAGTCGGACGTGATCACGCTGCAGGACGTCTTCCTGGCGAAGCCGCCGGAGGAAGGCGAGGCCGTGAACGGCACGACGAAGCTGCTCTCGCCGCTCACGTGCACGGGACTGAAGCCGCACTTCCTCGAGAAGCTGGCGGCCAACGGCGTCGTGCTGCCGCCGACGTTCTTCACCTCCGACCGCGAGCGCCCGACGTTCGGCTCGACGTACGGAGGGATGGTGCAGTGAGACGGATCCGGCCTCCTGGTCGCCCTCGTCGCGCTCGCGCTCGTCCCCTCCGCCGCCGGGGCCGGCGCGGTCGACGTCCGGCACGTCGACTCGCAGGCGTACCCGGAGATCTCGGTGACGGTCACGGCACCGCCGAAGACGGCGCCGGACCTGCGCGAGAACGGCCGGCGGGTCGTCGGGCTCCAGGCCGAGAACCTCGGCCGCCGGAAGAGCGTCGTGATCGCGATCGACCGCTCGCGCTCGATGCGCGGCGCGTCGATCGAGCATGCCCTCGCCGCGGCGCGCGCGTTCGTCGCCGGAAAGGCACGGGCGGACCGCGTCGCCGTCGTGGCGTTCGGGAGCGAGGCGACGGCGCTGACCCGCTTCAGCGGCGCCACCATCGACGCCGACATCGCGCTCCGCAACCTCGGCATCGACAAGGAGCAGGGCACCGCGCTGAACGACGCCGTCGTCGTCTCCTCCCGGATGCTCGCCGAGGAGGCGTCGCTCGGGCGCGTGCTCGTCCTCGTCACGGACGGGAAGGACGTGTCCAGCGCGGCCCCCGAGGCGCAGGCGCTCGCCGAGGCGCGGAAGGCCGGCGTCACGGTCTTCACCGTCGGGATCGCCAGCGACCAGTTCTCGCCCGCGTCGCTGCAGGCGCTCGCGACGGAGACGGGCGGCACCTACCGCGACGCGGCTACGAGCGCCGACCTCGGCGTCGTGCTCCGCTCGATCGCGAGCGAGCTCGAGCGCACCTGGCGCCTGACCTACCTCACCGCGGCGCGGCCCGGCGACAAGGTCCGGCTCGAGACGTGGTCGGGGAGCGCCGGCCGTGCGAGCACGAGCCTGGTCGTCCCCGGGCCGTCCGAGACCGCCGACGCCCCGAAGCCCTCGCGCCTGCTGCCCGCCGCCGCCTACGACTCCAAGTGGGGCGAGCTCGGGCTCGGGCTCGTCGTCGGCGTGCTCGTGCTCCTGGCGCTGGTGTTCGTCGCGGCCGCGCGCCGCAGCGCCTGGCTCAAGTCGCGCCTCACCCCGCACGTCGCGCCGGCCGTGCGCGCGCGCAAGGCCGCCGAGGAGCGCGAGCGGTTCTCCATGGGCTCGAGCCTGATGAGCATGACCGAGCGGACGTTCGGCCACCTCCAGTGGTGGACGAACGTGCACCGGATGCTGGAGCGCGCAGACGTGCCGCTGCGCACGGTCGAGTTCCTCTACATCGTCGTCGGCTCGTCGTTCCTCGTCGCGATCGTGGCGACGATCGCCGGCCTCAACCCGCTGTTCGTGCTCGGCGGCTTCGCGCTCGGCGCGGCACTGCCGTTCGGATACCTGCGCGTCAAGATCTCGCGGCGCCTGAAGGCGTTCGAGAACCAGCTGCCGGACATCCTGCTCACGCTCGCGGCCTCGCTGAAGGCCGGGCACAGCTTCAAGCAGGGGCTCCAGACCGTCGTCGACGAGGGACAGCCGCCGGCGAGCAAGGAGTTCTCGCGCGTGCTCGCCGAGACCCAGCTCGGGCGGCCGATGGACGACGCCCTCGCCGACATGGCGCAGCGCGTCAACTCGAAGAACCTGCGCTTCGTCCTCAACGCGGTGACGATCCAGAGCCAGGTCGGCGGCTCGCTCGCCGGGCTCTTCGACATGGTCGCCGAGACCGTCCGGCAGCGGCAGCAGTTCGCCCGGAAGATCAAGGGGCTCACCGCGATGGGCCGCGCCTCGGCCTACGTGCTCGTCGCGCTCCCGTTCGTGCTCGCCCTGGTGATCACGCTGATCAACCCGGGGTTCATGTCGCCGCTGTACCACACCTCGACCGGCCAGATGCTGATCATGATCGCGCTCGGGCTGATGACGGTCGGGTCCCTCGTCCTGAAGAAGATCGTCTCGTTCAAGGGGTAGTCGATGCTCTTTGCCTTCGCATTCATGCTCCTGGCCGTCGCGGCGTTCCTCGCGGCGGAGGCCGCCACGCTCCCGTCGCGCGAGCGGCGCACGTCGGTCCGGCGGGCCTCGACGTACGGCCGCGTGCGGCTCAACCGCCAGGGGCAGGACCTCCCGTTCAATGAGCGCGTCGTCGAGCCGACGAAGCAGCGGCTGGCCCGCATGGCGCTGCGGCTGACGCCGAAGTCGAGCGTCGACGGGGTCGCGCGGAAACTCCGGGCGGCCGGCCTGACGCGAACCTTGTCCCCGACGACCTACCTCGCCGGGAAGATGCTCGCCTCCGGCGCCGGACTGCTCGTGGGCGCGTTCTTCGGCTCGTCCGGCGGAGCCCTCCGCACGCTCCTGTTCGGGTTGATGTTCGCCGGCATGCTCTTCGTGCTCCCGGACACGGTGCTGACCTTCCGCGCCCGCTCGCGCAAGGAGACGATCCGCGCCGAGCTCCCGGACTGCCTCGATCTGCTCGCGGTCTCCGTCGAGGCCGGGATGGGCTTCGACGGCGCGATCCAGAAGCTGACGGAGCACATGGAAGGGCCGCTCGTCGACGAGTTCCACATGGCGCTCGGCGAGATGCGGGTCGGCGAGACGCGGGCCGACGCGCTCCGGCACCTGGTCGACCGCGTCGACGTGAACGAGATGGCCGCGTTCGTCCGCGCGATCATCCAGGCCGACCAGCTCGGCATCTCGCTCGGCCGGATCCTGCGCGTGCAGGCGGCCGACGCCCGCCACCGCCGCCAGGCCGCGGCGGAGGAGAAGGCGATGAAGGCCCCGATCAAGATGCTGTTCCCGACCGCGCTGTTCATCTTCCCGGCCATGTTCGTGGTCGTCCTCGGGCCGGCGATGCTGTCCCTCCTCGAGCTCTTCAGCTGACGGAAAGGCGAACCATGCCCCCGAAGAACGCCGCAGCCGCCGAGGCGCCCGAGCCGAACGAGACCGAGAAGGGCTTCGGCAGCGGCCTCCGCGCCAAGGTCGCGCAGAAGCAGGACCCGGCCGCGGCGCAGGCCGCCGAGCGGCCGGTCGCCCCGCCCGTCGCAGAGGCGCCGCAGGTCTCCTTCGAGCAGCCGGCACGGCCTACCCCGCTCGAGGTCGCACCGGAGCCCGTCGACCAGGGCCCTGCCCTCGAGTCGCTGCGTGCGGAGCTCACCGCCGCCCTCGCCCGCGAGCGCGACCTGCAGTTGACGCTTCAGGAGCAGCTCGAGCGGGCCGAGCGCGAGCTCGACATCGAGCGCGACTTCTCCATGCGCCTCGCCGAGGTCGACCAGCGCGCGGCCAAGCTCGCGGCGCGCGAAGCCGAGCTCGAGGAGCGCGAGCGCCGCGTCGCGGAGCACACGTCGGAGGCCGACGAGGAGCGCCGCCGGGTGTCGGCCCTCCAGCACGAGGTCGCGAGGGAGCAGGCCTACGTCGCCGAGCGGCAGGCCGCGCTCGAGGCGAAGCTCGACGAGATCAAGCAGGGCGAGCGCGAGCGCACCCGTGCCGCGTCGGAGCTCTCGAAGCGGACCGACGCGCTCGGCGACCGCGAGCGGAAGCTTGCGCGCACCGAGGCGCAGCTCGAGGCGCGCGACAAGGAGGGCAAGGCGCGGCTCGACGCGCGCGAACACGCCCTCGGCGAGCGCGACAACGCGGTGAAAGCACGCGAGAAGGAGCTGAAGGAAGCGCAGCAGCGCGCCGAGGCGCGCGAGCGCGAGGTCGTGCGGAACGAGGCGCGGCTCAGGGCGAAGGACGACGCGCTCGGCGAACGCGAGTCGGAGCTCCTCGAGAAGCAGGGCCGGCTCCGTGACCAGGCCGAGCGGTTCGAGCGCGACTGGGAGGGCAAGGACCGGCAGGCGTCCGATGTCCTCGGCCGGATCGAGGATCTCGACGCGCGCGAGGCCGAGCTCGTGGCGCGCGAGGCCGAGCTCCACCGGCACCAGGCGCATTCCGCGCGGGTCGAGCGCGAGGAGCAGCAGGGCCGCGACCTCGACGCCCTCGCCGAGCGGCTCGAGGAGCGGGAGCGCGAGCTCGCGGCGCGCGACGCCGAGCTGAAGAGCAAGGAGGAGCTTCTCGCCGCGCAGGCACAGCGGGCCGAGCGCCGCGACGAGCGCCTCGCCGGCATGGAGCAGACCCTCCACGAGCGGATCCAGGTGCTCGACGAGCGCGAGTCGGAGGTGGAGCAGCGCTTCGCGAGTCTCGAGGCCGACTGGGAGCTGCGGGCGAACAAGCTCGACAAGCGCGCGTCGTCGCTCGAGGAGCTGGAGAAGCGGCTCGAGCAGAAGGAGTCCCAGGTCGCCGCGTACGTCGGCCAGGTGCAGTCGAAGCTCGAACGCAGCGACGGCGAGTGGTGGGACAAACAGCTCGGCAGCGCCGGCCGGAACGGCAAGTAGGCGCGGGTCGGCGGGCGCAGGCCCGCAGGTAGCGTTGCGGCATGGTCGCCGCGATCCGCGCCGAGGCACTCACGAAGCAGTTCAAGAAGGGGCCGAAGGCGGTCGACGCGATCGACCTCGAGGTGGCGACCGGCGAGATCTACGGGTTCCTCGGCCCCAACGGCGCGGGCAAGTCCACGACCGTGCACATGCTGACGACGCTGCTGCCGCCGACCTCGGGCACGGCGACGGTCGGCGGGTTCGACGTCGCGCACCAGGGCCCGCAGGTGCGCCGCACGATCGGCGCCGCGCTCCAGGAGGCGGCGCTCGACCCGTTCCTCACCGCCCGCGACCACCTGCGCCTGCAGGCCTCGCTCCACGGCCTGAGCGCGGACGAACGGCGCCGGCGTGGGGACGAGCTGCTCGAGCGCGTCGGCCTCACCCTCGCCGCCGACCGGCGCGTGCGCACGTACTCCGGCGGGATGAAGCGTCGCCTCGACCTCGCGCTCGCGCTCGTCCACGGGCCCTCGATCCTGTTCCTCGACGAGCCCACGACCGGGCTCGACCCGCAGAGCCGCAGCGCCCTCTGGACGGAGGTCGCTCGCCTCGCCCGCGAGGAGGGCGTCACCGTCTTCCTCACCACGCAGTACCTCGAGGAGGCCGACGTCCTCGCCGACCGCGTCGGGATCATCCACCGAGGCCGGATCGTCGCCGAGGGGACGCCGACTGCGCTGAAGGCGGAGATCGGGCGGCCGACGGTGGAGGTGACGCCGGCCGACCCGGAGCAACTCGGCGACGCCGCCGAGACGCTCCTCCGCCTCGGCGACGCGACGGCGGCGCAGCCCGGCACCGCGGCGGTGCTCCTCGCCGACGGCTACGACCTGGCGGACGTGGTGCGCGCGCTCGACGCCGGCGGGATCGAGGTCGCGCAGCTGCGGCTGCACGCGCCCACGCTGGACGACGTCTTCCTCGCGAAGACCGGCCGTACGCTCGAGGGCGAGGACGAGGGCGAGAACGCGGCGGCCGAGGCCGTGCCCGCGTGAGCCTCTGGCTCGCGAACGTCGCCCAGCTCACGCGGCGCTCGATGGTTCGCATCCTCCACCAGCCGGGGAGCCTCTTCTTCGCGCTCTTCTTTCCGCTCGTCTTCCTGGCAGTGATCGCGAACGGCCTCTCCCCCGCCGACCGGCTGCCGGGCTTCCCCGGCGAGACGTACCTCGACTTCGCGATCGCGATCCCGTTCGTCCACGGCGCCCTCTTCACGTCCTCCAGCGCGGCGACGGAGCTCGCGCGCGACATCGAGACCGGCTTCCTCAACCGGCTCGCGCTGACGCCGGCGAGCGGCGCGCCGCTCGTGCTCGGGCATCTCATCGCGGCGGTCGTGCTCGGCGTCGCCCAGGCCTGCCTGTACTTCGTCATCGCCCTCGCGGTGGGCGTCGACTTCCACGCGGGCCCGGCGGGCGTCGTCGTGCTGATCGCCCTCGCGTCGCTCGTGTGCCTCTCGTTCGGCGCCCTCGGCACCGCGGTGGCGCTCCGCACCGGCTCGTCCGAGGCCGTCCTCGGACTGTTCCCGCTCTTCTTCGTCGCGCTGTTCCTCTCGTCGCTGAACCTCCCCCGGAACCTGATCGAGGCCGACTGGTTCCGCTGGATCGCGACCCTGAACCCGGTCTCGTACGAGATCGAGGGCATCCGCAGCCTCGTCATCGTCGGCTGGGACACCCAGGCACTCGCGCTCGGCTTCGCCTGCGGCCTCGCGCTCGTCGCCGTGGCGCTCGCCCTGTCCCGCGCCGCCTTCCGCGAACGGCTGGCCCGGACGTGAAGTCGACCGCGACCGTGGCGTACGCCGTCGCCTGGCGGATCCTCCACAACGTCTTCACGAACCCATCGCTGCTGATGCCGGCGCTGCTGTTCCCGCTGATCTTCTTCCTCGGCTTCGCGGGCGGGCTCTCGCGCGTGGACGACGTGCCCGGCTTCGACTACGCGCCCGGGTACGAGACCTTCCAGTTCGGCTTCGTCCTGCTGCAGACGGCGGCGCTCGGCGGCGTGTTCACCGGCTTCGGGATCGCACGCGACTTCGAGCGCGGCTTCGTCCGGCGGCTGCTGCTGGCCGCGCCGCGGCGGAGCGGGATCGTCTGGGGGTACGTGCTCGCGACGATGGTGCGCTGGCTGTTCACGATCTCGGTCGTCTTCGTCGTCGGGCTCCTGCTCGGCATGGACATCGACGGCGGGGTGCTCGACCTCGGCACGCTGCTCCTGCTCGCGCTGCTCCTGAACGCCGGGGGGACGCTGTGGGCGGCCGGGGTCGCGATGCGGCTCCGCTCCGCGCAGGCGGGGCCGGTGATGCAGATGCCGGTGTTCCTGCTGATCTTCCTCGCGCCGGTGTTCGTGCCGCTCGCCCTGCTCGACGGGTGGCTCCACGCGGTGGCGACCGTGAACCCGCTGACGACGCTGCTCGCGGCCTCGCGGTCGCTCCTCGCCGGCGGCACGGCCCACGTCACGCTGGCCTTCCTGCTCGCTGCGGGATTGGCGTCGGCGCTGTCGCTGTGGGCCCTCCGGGGGCTGCGCAGCGCGGAGCGGGCCGGGGGTTGAGAGCGTGGGGGAACCCATGGTTCCCCCACGAGCCCCCTCCTTCTACCTGAGGGCTTCGAGTCGCATCTGCGTGGCCTCCCGGGCGGATGAACCGCCCTTCGGCCGAGTGGCCGTCTCTCGTTGCAGTGGCCGACAGTTCGAATGGCCTGCGCGCGCGCACCTGGCGGTGCGGGCGCTCCCGCCAGGAACCTGGTCTCATCGGCACATGGCGAGTCGTGACGGGCGGGATGCGCTGTGCCCCTGGACGGGGCACGCGGCGATCCCGCCCGTCCGATCGCTCCGAGACACGGTCGGGCGGGAACCGGAACGCCTCACTCAGGGTCAGGCACCGGACATGTCCCCGTGCCGGGCACCTGTTCACGCTCGTGGCGCCGGCTCCGATGTGGAGCTAGGTCTCGGGCCAGGCAGCGGTCGTGCCGTCGCCGGCGACCGCGGACGGGTCGGCGCCGCGCTCGAGCAGGAGGTCGTACAGCTCGCGGTTCCGATTCGCCGCCGCGGCGTGCAGCGGCGTGAACCCGTCGGGCTGCGCCGACGCAGGGTCGGCACCCGCGTCGAGGAGGAGGCGCGAGATCGTCGTCTCGTCCGCCGCCGTCGCGGCCTCGAGCGCCGTCGTGCGGATCGCGCCGGTGCCGCGCGCACCGACGTCGGCGCCTCGCTCGAGCAGGAGCCTCACACCCGATTCGTGACCGAAGAACGCCGCGAGCGCGAGCGGCCGGAACCCGTCGCCCGAGACCGCGTCCACCCGTGCCGGATCCTCGTCGAGCAGTGTCCGAAGACGCTCCGTCCGGCCGAGCGCGGCCGCATCCCAGACGTCGAGCGCCTCGGGCGGCGGCATGAGCGCCTCGACCATGTCGTCGCGCCGGTAGTAGCGGGCCGTCCGGACCGCCGAGACGCCCTGCGCATCCCGCTCGGCCCCGTGCCCCGCGAGCTGCCGAACACGGTCGACGTCTCCCGCCGCGATCGCGTCGAAGACCTCGCTCACTGCGCTCACGCTACCGCCTCGGGATTGAGCGCATGCCGCGGGAGCCGCCCCTCGAGCAGCACGTCTCGCAGCGCCTCGACGCAGAGCATCCCCATCGCCTCGCGGGCCTCGTCCGTGGCGCTGCCGAGGTGTGGTGTGAGCACGACGTCCTCGCGTCCGAGCAGGCCCGGATGGACGTCCGGCTCGTGCTCGAAGACGTCGAGCGCGACCCCGGCGAGCCGGCCTTCCTCGAGCGCCGCCACGAGCGCCGCCTCGTCCACGACCGGGCCGCGCGAGGTGTTCACGAGCACCGCCCCGGATTGCAGGCGCGCGAGCACGGCCGCGTCGACGAGGTGCCGCGTCTCGCTCCGCAGCGGCACGTGGAGCGTGACGACGTCGACGTCCGCGAGCAGGTCGAGCTCGCCGCGGCCGACCGGGCACGATCTCCATCCCGTGCGCCTCCGCCAGCCGCGCCACCTCGCGCCCGATGCGGCCCATCCCGACGACTCCGAGCCGGAGACCGCGGAGGCCGCGTCCGAGCATGAAGGTCGGGTCGAGCCGCCACGGTTCGCGCCGCCGGACGAGCCGGTCGCCCTCGGCCACGCGGCGCAGGAGCGCGAGCAGCAGCGCGATCGTCAGCTCCGCGGTCGCCTCGGTGAGGACGTCCGGCGTGTTCGCGACGACGACGCCGCGCTGCGTCGCAGCCGCGAGGTCGACGTTGTCGTAGCCCACGCCGAAGTTCGCCACGACCCGCAGCGACGGGCCGGCGCGGTCGAGGAGCGCCGCGTCCAGAGGGTCTCCGGGGTTCACGAGCAGGCCGTCGACGCCGTCAGGCTCCGGCACGAGCTCGAAGGAGGCGGCGAGCTCGTCCTCGACGCGGGTCGGGAGCCGCCGCGTCACGTGGACGCGGGCCACTAGCGAGGCCGGAGCTCGACCACGAGGTCGCAGTCGAGCGCCTCGGCGATGCGCATGAGCGTGTCGATCCGCGGCGGCCGGCCGCCCTTCTCGAGCCGGGCGATCGCCGACTGCGTCGTCCCCGTCAGCATCGCGAGCTGCTGCTGCGAGAGGCCGACCTCCTTCCGCCGCTCGGCCACGCGCTCGGCGATCTGGGCGAAGAACCAGCCGTTCTCGGCCCCGGCGACCTTCGCGCGGAGCCGCTCGAGGGCGGAGGCGTCGTATCGCACGCGTGCGATCCTAGCGACCGCCTCAGGCCGGTCGCGGCCCTCCTCTCCGCGGGCCGGCGAGCCGCTGGGAGAAGAACCCGGCGAGCAGGAGCACGGCGCCGACGGCGAGGAACGAGACCGCTCGCGTGACGGAGCTGAGCTCGCTCAGGTCGTAGAGGAACAGCTTGGCCAGTGCGGCGCCGAAGAGCGCGAGGCCCGCGAGACGGAGCGACGGCAGGCCCCGGCGGAGCCCGGCGTACAGCGCGACGAGGGCGACGACGCCCCAGAACGCGCTCACGGCGGTGTGCCCGCGCTGGAACTCCGTCGTCAGGTCGGCCTCGCCGACGCCGAGCGTGAGGCCGAGGATCGCGAGCGAGCCGGCGTAGACGCCGGTGGCGGCAGCGAGCCACGCAAGCGTCGAACGCGCGGCCGCGACCGTCTCGTCGAGCACCCGGTCGAGCCGGTCCTCGGGCGCGCCCGGCGGGACGCGGAGGAGGAGCGCGAGCGCCGCCAGCGCCGCGGCCACGAGCGCCACCGCGAGCGCCCCGTCGCCCGGGCTCCCGTTCGCGACGAAGAAGTCGGCCGGCGGCGCGAGCTCGACGAACGTGACGCCGGCCGCGAGCACGAGCGACGCGAGCGCCGCAGGCCCGAACCGCCGTTCGCCGGTCGCACGCGCCAGCCAGGCAAGCGCCGCCGCAACGGCCGCCGCTGCGGCGACGAACGGCGTGCCCTCGAGGAGCAGCAGCGCGGCCGCGAGAGCCGCGCCTTCCGCCATCACCCAGAGGCTCGTGGTGGGGTTGCGAGTCCCTTCGCGCCGGAACAGGCCGGCCGCGAGCAGGGCGAAGACCGCCGCGAGCGCGAGCGCCGCGAGGCCGCGGGCGTCGTCCGCCTCGAGGAGCCTGCCGACGGCGAACGCAGTGAAGCCCGACGACAGGACGAAGGCGACGACGGCGTAGAGCGAGTCGAGCGGCCGCCGTCTCGCCGGTGCGAGCTCGGCGCCGTAACCGCCGGCGAGCAGTCCCGCGGCGACCGCGGCCGCGGCCCACCCGGTCTGCGCTCGACCGAGCTCGACGAGGTCGAACACGAGGGCGTCGAGCGCCGTCACGGCCAGCCAGACGGCGCCGGCGACCGCGAGCGCGCGGCTCCCGACCCACGCCCCGCCGGCGTAGAGCACGGCACCGATCGCCGACCAGAGGCAGACGACCGCGACCCGGCCCCAGTCGAACGCGGGCTCGACGCCGGCGGCCTCGACGAGCGCGAGCGTCGCGGCCGAGGCCGCGCCGACGACGGCCAGCCCGGCGACCGACGCCGCGACGCGCGCCCACCACGACCGCACGTCCACGAGGTCGGAGAACAGCTGCGCGATCGCACCGCCGGCCTCGGGAGCCGTCCATCGGGGCGCCAGCCGCGCGACGAGCGCGGCCGCGCCGGCGACGACGAGCAGCGCCGGTATCCCCGCAGCCGGATCGCTGCCGGCCGCGTACAGGTCCGACGGCGGCGCGTCGACCGTGACGACGTGCCCGACCGCCAGCCCGAGATACGCGAGCGACGCGGCCGCGAAGCGCGGCTCGCGGACGCGTCCGGCGAGCCAGGCGAACGCTGCCGCCTGGAGCGCCCACGCGACGGTGAGGCCGAGCCCGCCGAGCAGGTCGGCGAAGCCGAGCGCACTGACGACCATCGCAGCCGCGGCCAGCAGCGCCGAGAGGTCGCGGGCGCGGCCGAAGAGCGCGAAGGCGAGCGCCGCGTACGGCAGTGCGAGGACGAGCAGCCAGACCCCGGGATCGTCCAGGAGCGCGAGCACCGACAGGACGCCCAGCGACGCCGAGAGCGCCACGAGCACGCTCGAGAGCCCGCCGACCCGCTCCGCCACGAGGGAGCGCACGACCGCGGTCGCGAGATAGAGCGCGACGAGCAGCGCGGCGACGGCGACCGCGCCGCCGGGCGCTGCATCGTGCTCTGCGACGAGGAGCGCCAGCCACTGCGGCGCCGTGGCCGCGACACCGGCGACCAGCAGCCACGTCCAGCCGCGACGGACGGCCACGACCGCGAGCGCGGCGAACACGAGCGCGGCGAACGCCGTGCCGAGCACCTCGATGCCGCCCTCGATCCCGACCGCCGCAGGTGCGAGCGCGGCCCCGACGAGGCCGATCCCCGCGAGGATCTCCGCCGACCATGCGAGCGCGATCGCGGTCCCGACGGCGGCGATCACCGCCGCGAGGAGGAGCGCGCCGGCGTGGTCGACGAGGTCGTAGCGGGCCGTGGCGGCGAGGAGCGTCGCGTAGCTGCCGGCGAGCCCGGCGCCGACCGCCGCGAGCGCCGCGTCGAGCTGGCCGTAGCGACGCCGCGCGACGACGCCGGCCGCGACGAGCAGCGCGGACACCAGCGCACCGGCGAGAACGCGCTCGGCGGGGCCGATCCAGCCGCGGTTGACCGCGAGCACGAACAGGAAGACGACGCCGAGCAGCGTGACGATCCCGCCGGCCACGGCAAGGACGCGTGCGTCGAGCAGGTCGGCGAGCGCGCGCCGGGGACGTCGTGGAGCGCGCGTGCGGACGGGCGCCGGCGGCGGCGCCACGCGGGGGGCGGGCGCCGGCGTGGGCACCGGGGCCTCGCGGGGCTCGGCAGGCGCGGGCGCGGCGACGAGCCGCCTGAGGTCGGCGAGCTCGCGCTCGAGCGAGCGCAGACGGGATTCCGCCTCGTCGAGGCGGGCGACGACGGTCGAAGCGGGGGTCATGCCGACCTCCTAGAAGTGTTGAACGGCGTTCGTCCCATATCGCACGATTGCTATTTATCGCAATCGTGCTATCGCGTCAAGGCTATGCGAGCAGCGAGCGGTGCCGCGCGAGCGACTCGAGCACGAGGTCGACGTCCTCGACCGAGTTGTAGGCGTGCGCCGAGATGCGCAGGTTGTCCGCACGCGACGAGGTGACGATCCCCTCGCGCCGCAGCGCCGCCACGAGCGCGCCGACGTCGCGCGAGCGGACGCACAGGAGCGCGCCGCGGCGGCGGCGCTTGCGGGGCGTGACCACGGTCGCCCGCAGGTCGTCGAGCCCGTCGATCAGGCGCCGGTTGAGCTCGTCCACGTGCGCGCGGGTGTCCTCGACGCCGATCTCCTCCATGAGCTCGATCCCGGCGATGCCCGCGTAGATCGACGGAACCGGCGGCGTGCCGTACTGGAAGCGCCGCGCGTCGCGCGCCGGCGAGTAGTCCGAGACGTCCATGGCGAAGATGTCCTCGTCCGCGAACCAGCCCGTCGCCGTCGGGCGGATGCGCTCGATCGCGTCCCGCCGTGCGTACAGCCAGGCGAGCCCGGCCGACCCGAGCAGGTACTTCAGAGACCCCGCTGCGAGGAACTCGACCCCGAGCGCCCGCACGTCGAGCGGCACGGAGCCGGCGCTCTGGTACGCGTCGAGGAGCACCATCGCGCCGCGCTCGTGCGCGAGCCGGACGATCGGCTCGACGTCGAGCATCGCGCCGTTCCGGTAGCAGACGTGCGTGATCGAGACGAGCTGCGTGTCCTCGTCGATGGCGCGGTCGAAGGCCTCGTACGGCAGCGTCCCGTCCGCGTCCTCGCGCACGTGCACGACCCGGGCCCCGCGTGCCTCCTGGGCGTGCCAGATCTGGCCGATCGTGGGGAACTCCCAGTCGGTGAGGACGACCTTCGACCGCTGCGCGAAGCGGAGGCCGCTCGCGAGGGAGGAGACGGCGGCCGAGAGCGAGGTCGTGACGGCGACCTCGTCCGGGTCGGCTCGCACGAGCCGCGCGAACGCGGCGCGCGCGGCCTCCCCGCGCTCGACCCAGTACTCCCACGGCGCGCCCTTCTCGTCCCAGTCGCGCAGGTACGCGTCGTACGAGGCCCGGACCGAGTCGGACAGCGCGCCCTGCGAGCAGGAGTTGATGTAGACGAGCCGCTCGAAGATCGGGAAGCGGTGGCGGATCCGGTGCGGGAGCGGGCCGGCGTCGCGCGGTCGCGTCGGGACGGTCACCTCCGCAGTATCGGCGGGCGCGAGCCCGTTCCGGAGCCGGTGCTCAACGTCCAAGGTAGGCCTTCCGCAGGTTCTCGTCGCGCAGGAGCTCGGACGCGGTGCCCGTGAGGACGACGCGGCCGGTGGACAGCACGTAGCCGCGGTCGGCGATGGAGAGCGACACGTTGGCGTTCTGCTCGACGACGAGGATCGCCACGCCCGCCTCGTGTACCTCGCGGATGATCTCGAAGCTCCGCTCGACGAGGACCGGCGCGAGTCCCATCGACGGCTCGTCCATGAGCATCAGCTTCGGCCGGGACATCAGCGCGCGGCCCATCGCGACCATCTGCTGCTCGCCGCCGGAAAGCGTGCCCGCCAGCTGATTCCGGCGCTCGTACAGCAACGGGAAGATGGAGTGCACGCGCTCGAGGTCCTCCTTGAACTCCTTGCCGGGACGCAGGTAGGCGCCCATCTCGAGGTTCTCCGAGACGGTCATCGGCGCGAACAGGCGCCGGTTCTCGGGGACGATCGCCATGCCGCGACCGATCCGGTACGAGGTGGAGCGCTGCGTCACGTCCTCGCCGTCGAACTCGACCGTCCCGTTCCGCGGCCGCACGATGCCGAGGATCGTCTTCAGCGTCGTCGACTTCCCGGAGGCGTTGCCGCCGAGGAGGCAGACGAGCTCGCCGGCTCCGACCTCGAGGTTCGTGCCCTGGAGGATGTGGATCTGGCCGTAGTACGTGTCGACGTCCGACAGGCGCAGGAGCGGCCGGCCGTTCGGGATCTCGCTCACTTGCGGGCCACCTCTCCGGTGCCGAGGTACGCCTCCACGACACGCGGGTCGGTGGCGACGTCGTCGAACGAGCCCTCGGCGATCTTCACGCCGTGGTCGAGTGCGACGACCCGGTCGGAGATCCCCTCGACGACGTGCATGTCGTGCTCGATGACGAGGATCGTGTGCCCCCGCTCGGTCCGCAGCTTCCCGATCAGCTCGGTGATCTCGTGCGTCTCCGCGGGGTTCATCCCGGCCGCCGGCTCGTCGAGGAGCAGCACGCGCGGCTTCGTCGCCATCGCGCGCGCGATCTCGAGCCGGCGCCGGTTGGCGTACGAGAGCGAGTACGCGGGCTGATCCCAGCGGTACCCCATCAGGCGCTGGCCGAAGAAGCCCAGCTTCTCCTCCGCGAGCGCCGCGATCTCCCGCTCCTCGCGGCGCATCCCCGGCGTCCGCAGCATCGAGCGGAAGAAGCCCGACCGCGTGTGGCCGTAGGCGGCGGCCATGACGTTCTCCTTGACCGTCATGTTCAGGAACAGGCGCAGCGTCTGGAAGGTGCGGCCGATCCCGCGGCCGACGATCTGGTGCGACGTGAGCCCGACGAGGCTCTCGCCGTCGAGCAGGATGTCGCCCGCGTCGGGTCGGTAGATCCCGCTGATGAGGTTGAAGAGCGTCGTCTTGCCGGCGCCGTTGGGGCCGATCACGCTGACGATCTCGCCCTCGTTCACGTGCAGGTCGAGCTCGTCGAGCACCGCGAGGCCGCCGAATCGGAGGCTGATGCCACGGAGCTCGAGGGTCGGCGCCTTCGCCATCAGACGATCTCCACCCGCGCCGTGCCGAGCAGGCCCTGCGGCCGCACGTTCATCAGCGCGACGAGCAGCGCGCCGAAGAGGATCAGGCGCGTGACGGCCGGCTCGATCACGAGCAGGTTCTCCCAGACGAAGACCGCCAGGTAGAGCGTCGGCACCAGGGCCGCGATCCGCCACCAGCCCTGGAGGCGAACGACGACGAGGATGAGCGCAACGAGGGCGACGTAGGCGTACTTGGGCCAGTTGCCGGGATCGCCGGGGATGACGACCCACGACTCGATCAGGCCCGCAGCGCGCCCGCCGGCTTCCACGGCGCCTGCCGTCGCGTTGTCGCTGACCGACCCTGCGAGCGCGTGGACCACGACACCGAACACGACCACGCCACCGAGCAGCGCGAGGAGCCGGTACCACGGCCGGAACTTCCACACCAGCGCCGCGACGATCACGACGAAGAAGAGGATCCGCGCCGTACCCGGCGTCGCCGGCGTGAGGATCTCGAACGTGACGTTGATCAGGATCGCGCCGATCAGCACCCCGGTGATGGAGCCGGCGCCGCCGAGGATCACGATCGCGTAGACGAGGATCAGCAGGGAGACGTCGAAGGCGCCGGCGGCGACGCCCGTCGCGACGGCCGCGAAGATGCACCCGGTCAGCCCGGCGATGGCGGCACCGAGCGAGAAGGCGAGCAGCTTGAGCCGGTTGACCGGCATCCCCATCAGCTCCGCCGCGAGCGGGTCCTCGCGGAGCGCACGCCACGAGCGCCCGATCCGCGAGTGGGAGAGCGACCAGAGCACGGCGGCCACGACGACGAGCGCGCCGAGCGAGAACCAGAAGTACTCGCGCGTGGAGTGCCCGAGCTCCCAGCCGAAGAACTCGAACGGGTCGATGTCGGCGAGCCCGTTCGCGCCGCCGGTGATCCCGCCGGGGTTCGCGCTGTTCACGAACGTGACGAACGCCTGGCCGAAGAAGAGCGTGACGATCGCGAGGTAGTCGCCCAGCAGGCGCCGCGACGGCTGCCCGAGCAGGTAGCCGAGCAGCGCCGACAGGGCGACGACGATGGGGATCGCGATCGCCGTGTCGAGGTGCCAGTCGTACTTCGGCGAGGCGAGGATCGCGTACGTGTACGCACCGAAGCCGTAGAACGCGATGTAGCCGAGGTCGAGGAGCCCCGCGAAGCCCACGGCCACGTTGAGGCCGAGCGCGAGCAGCGCGTAGAGCACGGTGAAGAGGCCGAAGCGGAAGAGGTCGCCCGAGCCGAGGACGAAGGGAAGGAGTGCGGCGAGGCCGACGACGACCGCGAGGCGCGCGGGATCGGGCACACGGTCGAGCGCACGCTGCACCGCACCGACGACGCCCCGGTGACGCTCGGTCCGCCCCTCCGCGCTCGCGACCCATTCGTCCACGCCGATGCGCGGTGCGTCTGGACGCTCGGGGACTGCCGGGATGTCGTGCTCGTCCGCCATGTCAGACCTTCCGGATCGCACGTGTGCCGAGGAGGCCGCTCGGGCGCACGAGGAGGACGACGACCAACAGGGAGAACACGACCAGGTCGGCCCAGTTGCCGCTCACGTACCCGGTCGCGTAGGCCTCGGTGAGCCCGACGAGCAGGCCGCCGAGCATCGCGCCGGGGATCGAGCCGATGCCGCCGACCACGGCGGCCGTGAACCCCTTGAGCCCGGCGAGGAAGCCCATGAAGTGGAAGATCTGGCTGAACACGAGCCCGAACATGACGCCGGCCGCCCCGGCCAGAGCGCCGCTGATGAAGAACGTCCACGCGATCACACGGTCGGTGTCGATCCCCATCATCGACGCCGCCTCGCGGTCGTACGAGGTCGCGCGCATCGCCTTGCCGAGCGCCGTCCGGGCGACGAAGAGCGTGAGGACGACCATCAGCGCGACGGCGGAGGCGATCGCGATGATCCGCATGATCGAGATGGTGACGGATCCGATCGTCCACGTCGGGACGAGCCCGGTGAGCGGGTCGGCGAACAGCGTGAACGGGTCGTAGGTGCGGAACTGGCCGCCGAAGAGCAGGAGCATGCTGTTCTGCAGGAAGAACGACACGCCGAGCGCGCTGATGAGCGGGGCGATCCGGGGGGCGTCGCGCAGCGGCCGGTAGGCGACCCGCTCGATCAGGACGCCCAGGAATCCCGAGCCCAGCATGGCCACGAGGAACATCGCCAGCAGCAGCGGCAGGAGCGGCAGCGACGGGTTCGCGGGGCCGCCGAGCGCCGTCAGCACGCCGAGCCCGATGAAGGCGCCGATCATGTAGACGTCGCCGTGGGCGAAGTTCAGCAGCTTCAGGATCCCGTAGACCATCGTGTAGCCGAGCGCGATGAGCGCGTACACGCTCCCGAGCGTCAGCCCGTTGAAGGTGAGCTGGAAGAAGAGCGCCCAGTCGGAGTCCGTGCGGACGACGACGTAGACGAGCAGGGCGGCGAACGCCCCCCCGACGATGGCGAGCGAGACGAGCCCCGGCGGAATGGTCCGTCTGCGCGTCATCGGAGGCGAGAAGCCGTCGTGCGGCCCATCGCTCGATGGGCCGCACGACGAGTTGAGGTCGGGTTAGCCGACCGGGACGTAGGCGCCGGCGGCCGTAACGCGGAAGATCCCGAAGCGTCCCCCGCGGATGTCGCCGTTGGCGTCGAAGCGGATCCGCAGGCCGAGCACCGAGGCCCTCGCCGCGATGTCGGTCCGCCTGATCTGGGCGCGGACCTCTGCACGCGTGGCCGTCCCGTTCCGGCACGCACGGTCGACGGCGTTCACGACGACCTGCGTCGCCGCGTACGTCGGCGCGCCGAAGTACTGCGCATCACCGCCGTGGGAGTTGCGGTACTGCGTGATGAGGCTCGACGTCCGTGCGACCGGGAAGAACGAGACGTACGCGCCCGTGATCTTGAACGTCGACGGGTCGAAGAGCCCGTCGGACCCGAACAGCGCCGCCTGCTTGCCCTGCTCGCGGAGCTGCTGGCCGAAGACCTGCGCCTTCGCCGCGATCTGCCACGGGATGTACACGACGTTGACGCCGCTGCCGATCTTCGCCACGAGCGACGAGAAGTCGGTCGCGGTCCCGACGTTCACGGAGTCGCGCGTCACCGTGACACCGCGAGCGCGCAGGAGGTTCTGGACCTCGTCCGAGAGGCCGACCCCGTACGCCTCCTGGTCGTCGATGATGTAGACGTTCCGCGCGCGGAGCGTCCCCGCGATGTAGTTCGAAACCGACCGCGCCTGGATCGCGTCGGGCGGGACGACGCGGAAGAAGAACCCGCGGCGGACCGCCTCCTGCGTCAGGCTCGTGCGAGTCGCCGAACCGGACACGAACGCCGCGCCCCTGGACCTGAGCGGCGGGCTCGAGACGACGACCTCCTGGCTCCCGGCGGGTCCAATGGTGGCGAGCACCTGGGCGTTGCCGGCGACCTGCTGCGCGGCGCGCAGGGCGGCCGCCGTGTCGGGCAGCTGCGTGTCGCCCTGCACGAGCGTGATCTTGAGCTTGTGGAAGCGGTTCCACCGGGTGACGAAGTACCGCGCCCAACCCAGCTGCTGGCCGCCGAGTGAGGCGACCTGTCCGGTGATCGGCGCGAGAATCCCGACCCGCGCGCGATTCCCGCAACTCAACAGCGCGGCGTCAGCCGCCTGCGCCCCTTCCGCTCCTGTCGGCGCCGTCGTCGCGGCTGGCCGCCCGTAGGCTGCCGCTGCGACGACGAGCGACCCGACGAGGGCCGCGGCGAGCACGGCACCGACGGGCTTCGTCCCTGGCCTGCGCATTTGCTCCTCCTTGATGGTGTTTCGTCCTCTCCAGCAGATAGGACGCGACTCTACGACGGAGGTTTGATCAAACGCAACCGACCGAAGGTCAGTAGTCGAGGACCTGCACGCGGTCGGCGGGGCTGTGCGCAGGCGTGATCACGCCCATGATCCGGAGGTTCGCGCTGCCCGTGTTCTCGAGCGAGTGGAAGACGAGCCGGGGGAAGAAGATGCAGGAGCCGGCGCGCACGGGGACGTCGGTCCCGTCCTCCCAGTGGAGCACGCCCTCGCCCTCGACGAGGTAGGCGACCTCGTCGTAGGGGTGGTTGTGCATCAGGGCGCGGCCCGGAGGGACGTTCCCCACGAACTGGGTCGTCTCGGAGGAGCAGGCGAGCAGGCGGAACTCGCGGCCGATCCCCGCGTCGAGCGCCGCCTCGTCCGCGTAGGCGACGGCGCGCGCGGTCGTCGGCTCGGCCGGCGACGCGAGCGCGCGCACGAGGCGGAGCTCCTCCGCCACCTCGATCTCGGCCTCCTCGCCGACCGCGAGGAAGAAGCCCGTCTCGGGCTCGAGCGCGTGCTCCTCGGCGCCGACCCGGAGCTGTCCGCGACCCGAAGCGACGAAGAGCGTCTCGGCGCGGTCGCCGCAGCGGTGCAGCGACGTGCCCGGCGGGAGCACGAGGGCGTGCTGCTCGAGCCCGGCCCCGGCGACCGTCGGCGCGCTCCCGTTCCGCTGCTCCGCCAGCGCATCGCGCGGCGGAGACGACCTGACCGGCCCTCATCGGACCAGCGTACTTGCGATTTGCAGCGCCGCCTATGCTGGGCGCCGTGGCCGTGATCGAAGCGGAGGAACTGCGCCGGACCTACCGGACGACGACCGGGGTGATCCGGCGCAAGGCGCTCACCGTCGAGGCGGTGCGCGGCGTCTCGTTCGCGGTGGAGCGCGGCGAGCTGTTCGGCCTGCTCGGGCCGAACGGCGCCGGCAAGACGACGACGATCAAGATGCTGATCACGCTGCTGCTCCCCACGTCGGGCACGGCGCGCGTCCTCGGCCGCGACGTCGTCGCCGACGCACGGGAGGTGCGGCGGCGCATCGGCTACGTCTTCGGCGGCGACCGAGGCCTCTACGAGCGGCTCTCCGCCCTCGACAACCTGCGCTACTTCGCCGAGCTCTACGGCCTGCCGGCGCGCGAGCAGCGTCCGCGCATCGACGAGCTGCTCGAGCTCGTCGGGTTGAAGGGCCGCGAGAAGGAGCGCGTCGAGGGCTATTCGCGCGGGATGCGCCAGCGGCTGCACATCGCCCGCGGCCTGCTCCACGACCCCGAGGTGGTCTTCCTCGACGAGCCGACGATCGGCGTCGACCCGGTCGGCGCGCGTGACCTCCGCGCCATGATCGCGGGCCTCGTCGAGGGCGGCAAGACCGTGCTGCTGACGACGCACTACATGTTCGAGGCCGACGCGCTCTGCGACCGCATCGCCGTGATCGCGAAGGGCGAGATCGTCGCTTCCGGCACGCCCCGCGAGCTGAAGGACCGCGTGGCGGAGGGTCGCGTCGTCGAGGTCGAGGTCTTCGGCGGCGCCGACGAGCGGCTCGCCTCGGTCCGCGGCCTCGGCGGCGTCACGGGCGTCGCGGTCGAGGAGCGCGAGCAGGCGCAGGTGCTCGTCGTCCAGACCGAGCCGGGCGCCGAGCTCACGCACGCGATCCTCTCGCGGCTCGACGGCGTCTCGGTCGGCCGCGTCTCCTCGCGCGAGCCGACGCTCGAGGACGCGTACGTGCAGCTCGTCGACGACGCGTGAGGACCGTCCTCCGGCTCCTCGGAGTCGGCTGGCTGCTCCACGTGAAGATGTTCGCCACCTCGGCGTTCAACGGAATCCTGAACGTCCTCTACCCCCTGTTCTTCGCCACGGTCGCGTTCTTCATGTTCGACCCGGACGCGCTGCTGTACGCCTCGCTCGGCGCCGCGGTGATGGGCATCTGGGGCGCGACGAGCACCGCCGCCGGCTCGGCGATGCAGCAGGAGCGGCGCCACGGGACGCTCGAGCTGCTCGTCGCCGCGCCCGTGCATTTCGCATTGGTGCTCCTGCCGATCACGATCGCGCTCGCGACGATGGGCGTCTACTCGATGGTCGCGACGCTGCTGTGGGGGCGGATCCTGTTCGGCATCGAGCTCACGATCGACCAGCCCGTCGCCTTCGCCCTCTCGATCCCCGTCACCGTGATCACGATCGGCGCCCTTGGCTTCCTCTTCGCCGTCTCGTTCGTGCGGTACCGGCAGGCCTGGGCGCTCGGGAACCTGTTCGAGTACCCGGTCTGGCTCATCTGCGGCTTCCTCGTGCCGATCTCACTGCTCCCGGACTGGGTGCGCCCGATCTCGTGGGTGCTCGCGCCGACGTGGGGGATGAACGCGGTGCGCGAGTCGGCGCTCGGCGGGAACCCCTGGCCCGACGTCGGGATGGCGCTCGCGCTCGGCTGCGCCTACCTGGCGATCGGGCTGCTCGTGCTCGAGCGGATGCTCGATGCCGCGCGGTCCCGAGCGGTGCTCTCGCTGGCGTGACGAGCCTCCGCCTGTTCTTCGTCGGCGGGCTGACGAGCTACCGGGCGCTCTTCCGCTTCCTCACGCCGGCGATCCTGATCCCCAGCCTGCTGGTTGCACCCGTCTTCCAGGTGCTCCTGTTCGCGTACATCGGCCGCGCCGCCGGCGTGGCATCCGACGAGTTCTTCCTCGTCGGCAACGCGCTGCAGTACGCCTCGATCCCGTGCATCTTCGCGATGACTCAGGTCGTCTCGGAGGAGCGGTTCTGGCAGACGCTCGGCCCGATCCTCGTCTCGCCGGCACCGCGCCTACCGCTCTTCGTCGGCCGCGCCCTGCCGGTGGTCGTGAACGGGTTCGCGGTGTCGGCGTTCACCTTCGTCGTCGGCGCGCTGCTGCTCGACGTCGACATCCCGGCGAGCGCGATCCCCGGCATCGCGCTGGTCACGCTCGTCGCCGCCTACTCGTGCACCGGGCTCGGACTCTTCATCGCCGCGATCGGGCTGGTCGTGCGCGAGACGGCGGTGCTCGCGAACGTCGTCTTCGGGATCCTGCTCATCTTCACCGGCGCGAACATCCCGGCCGACCGGACGCCGCCGTGGATGGACGCGATCGGCGCCTGCCTCCCGTTCACGCACGCGATCAAGGCGGCGCGCGAGCTCGCCGACGGGGTGCCTTTCGCGGACGTGACCGGTCTCGTCCTGACCGAGCTCGGAATCGGCACGATCTACCTCGTGGCCGGCTACGCGTCACTCCTCGTGCTCGAGCAGGCGAGCCGGCGCTTCGCGACGCTGGAGCGCGCGTGAAGACCGTCCGACTCGTCTTCCGGGGCTGGCTCTTCCAGCTCAAGACCCTGAGCCTGTCCGGGTTCTTCGTCCTCACCTCGGTGTTCATGCCCGTGGTCGTCGCGACCGTGGCCTTCTACATGTTCCAGGCCGGGCAGCGCGAGGGGACGCTCTTCTGGGCCGCGCTCGGGGCCGCCGTCTACGGCATCTGGTCGTCGACGCTGTTCGGCTCGGGCGGCGCGATCCAGTGGCAGCGCTGGCAGGGCACGCTCGAGCTCCTCGTCGCCGCGCCCGCGCCGTTCTTCCTCGTCGTGCTGCCGCTGACGCTCGCGACGGCGACGATCGGGATCTACTCCCTCTGCGCGACGCTGCTGTGGGGGCGCATCGCGTTCGGGATCCCGTTCACGCTCGCGCAGCCGTTGGCCTTCGCACTCGCCGTTCCGGTGACGATCCTCGGCCTCGGCCTGCTCGGGATGGTGTTCGCCGCCACGTTCGTCCTCTACCGGCACGCGAACGCGCTCTCGAACATGCTCGAGTGGCCGGTGCTGCTCGTCACCGGCCTGCTCGTCCCACTGGCCCTCCTCCCCAGCTGGGTGCTGCCGATCTCGTGGGCGTTCGCGCCGACCTGGGGCATGCGCGCACTCCGCGACGCGGCCCTCGGGGGGAACCCGTGGCCCGACCTGGCGATGACACTGGTGCTCGGCGCCGTCTACGTCGGCATCGCGGCGCTCGCGCTCCGCTACTTCGAGCGCGCCGCCCGCAAGCACGCGACCCTGGCGCTCACGTGAGGGCGAACCTTCGGCTCTTCTTCGTCGGCGGGATGATCGCGTTCCGCGCGCTCTTCAACTGGATCCGGCCGTCCGTCTACATCCCGACGATGCTGCTCGGGCCCGTGTTCCAGATCCTCCTGTTCGCGTACATGGGCCGCTACTCGATGTTCGAGGACGACACCTTCTTCGTCGTCGGGAACGCGGTGCAGATCTCGTGTATGTCGGCGATCTACGCGGGGACGATGGCGATCGCGAACGAGCGGACGTACCAGACGCTGGCGCCGCTCCTCGCCTCGCCCGCGAACCGCTTCGCCCTGTTCATGGGCCGCTCGCTGCCGGTGCTCGCGAACGGGCTCCTCGTCTCGGCCTGGGGCTTCTGTGTCGGCTGGGTACTGCTCGACTTCGACCCTCCGCTGTCCTCGCTGCCGCCGCTCGCCGTGGTCGTGCTGGTCTCGGCCTCGGCCGCGACCGCGTTCGGCCTGACGCTCGGCTCGATCGGGATGCGCGCCCGCGACGTGTTCCTCATCTCGAACCTCGCCTACTACCTCTTCTGGGTCTTCTGCGGCGTGAACGTCCCGCTCGACGAGCTGCCCGGCTGGGCGGAGCAGATCGGGCGGATGCTGCCGCTCACGCACGGGATCGAGGCGGCGCGCGCGGTCGTCGCGGGCTCGACGCTGGACGACGTGGCCGGCCTCGTCGCGACCGAGGCGCTCATCGGCGTCGCGTACGCGACGCTCGCGTACGGACTCTTCCGCTGGTTCGAGGTGCAGGGCCGCCGGAACGCGGCGCTCGACGCGTTCTGAGCTCGAGCTAGACGGACTCGACGGGGTCGCCCACGCGGACCGGCCCCGGCTCGACGACCTCGCCGTAGATGCCGAAGTCGATCGCGTCCGCCTCGCGCACGCCGCGGTAGGCCTTGATCTCGCGGAGCGTGTCGAAATCGCGGCGGCCGGTCTCCGGGCCGGCGGTCGTGATCGCGCAGCGGGCGACCTGCTCGAGCGGCCGCACGACGGCGCCGCCGAGGCGCAGCTCCCGGCCGATCCAGGTGTCCTCCTCGTGCGGGTCGACGCCGCCGACGTGGACGAGCATGCGGAACCGGCGCCCGTCCACGGACTCCACCCCTGCCTGCCGGGCCAGCTGCTCGAGCGACGCCTCGGAGAGCAGCGTCACGGGGCCGCGCCCGCGGTCGACCGCGCGCGTGCCGCCGCCCTCGGACTCGAGCAGCCGCACGCGGCGGCCGAGGTAGCTCGACACCGCAGCGGCCCACGGCCCGACGACGAGGCTCCCGCGCAGGGTCCGGCTGAAGAGGTCGGTCTCGATCGGGCCGTCGGTCTCGACCACGTCCTCGACGCTCGAGCCGTCCGGGAAGCGCAGCGCGAGACGGCGCGAGCCCGCATCCCACTCCGTGCCGATGGCGACGAGGCGCGGGTCGCGGAGCGCGCCGAGGCGCCGGCCCTCCTCGTCGACGAGCGCGAACCGGCGGTTGTCGTCGACGCCGGTGCGCTGCAGCTCGATCTCGGCCGGGCTCATGAGGCCGAGCCCTTTCACGGGCGCGACCCAGAGCGACGCGACATGCCCCACGCGGCCAGTCTACGTCCGCGGTGCGCGGGCCTCCGGGGCCTCGACCTCGATCGCCGGATGTCGGCGCGGGGCGACGTCGAGGTCGAACACGTAGAAGTCCCGGCCGGTCACGTGCACGGCGACGTTGTAGACGGGCGTCTCGCCGATCCGGCCCTCGAAGCTGCCGGCGTGGGCGTGGCCGTGGAGGACGAGGTCGGGCTGGTACTCGGCGATGGGGATCGCGAGGCGGGCCGAGCCGAGCATCGCGTGGATCCCGAGCGGCTCGCCCTCGAGCGTCTCGACGACCGGGGCGTAGTGGAGGAGGACGATGCGCAGGTCGGCGCGGGCGATCTCCTGCAGGCCGCGCTCGATTGCACACATCTCGTCGCTCGTCTCCGTATAGAGGTCGCGCAGGATCCGCTCGCCGAAGTCCGGGATCGACGACCCCGGGAAGCCGCCGACGAAGCCCTTCGTGCCGACGATCCCGAGCTCGAGGTCGCGCACCTCGAGCACCTCGACGGCGCGGTCGAGCACGATCACGCCCGTGTCGCGCAGCACCCGCGCGATCTCGTCCTGGCGGCCCTCGTGGTAGTCGTGGTTGCCGAGCACCGCGACCACGGGGCACTCGACGAGGCGGGCCGCGTCCGCGATGACCACGGCCTGCTCCGGCTCGCCGTGCGTGGTCAGGTCGCCGGCGAGGAGGACGAGGTCGACGTCGTCCAGCCGCGCGAAGGCTCCCTCCACCCGCTCGCGCACGGCCTCCGAGGCGTGCACGTCGCCCGCAGCGGCGATCCGGATGCGCTCGCTCACGATTCCCTCCATATCCAGGGGTTACGACCGGCACACCCCGGGAACGGGCGCCACATGTCGGGCGCCGAGACGATGGCGAGCTTCGTCGTGACCTTGAAGCGCGTCGCGGCGATCCTCCGCGACGAGGAGATCCCCTTCGCCCTCGGCGGCGGCCTGGCCGCATGGGCGCGCGGCGGCCCCGAGACGGATCACGACGTCGACTTCTTCGTCAAGCCGGAGGACGCGCTGCGCGCGCAGGAGGCGCTGGTCGAGCACGGCGGGATGCAGCCGGAGCGGCCGCCGGAGGACTGGCTCCTCAAAGTGCTGGACGGCGACGTGCTCGTCGATCTCGTCTTCCGCCCTAGCGGCGGCCCGGTCACCGACGCCTGGCTCGACCGGGCGGACGAGCACGAGCTGATGGCGATGACGCTGCCGATCCTCTCGCTCGAGGACGTGATGTCGACAAAGCTCCTCGCCCTGCGGGAGCAGGAGCCGGACTTCGGCCAGGTCCTGCGGATCGCGCGGGCGCTGCGCGAGCAGATCCCCTGGGAGCGGGTGCGCCGACGGACGGAGCACTCGCCGTGGGCGCTCGCGTTCTTCACGCTCGTCGAGGGGCTCGGCATCGTCGAATCCGTGGGGGAACCCATGGTTCCCCCACGAGCCCCCTCCTTCACCTAGCGGCGTCGAGTTGCCTGAGCGTGGCCTCCCGGCGGAGAACCGCCCTTCGGCCGAGGGCTGGGTCTCGTTGCAGTGGCCGGGCGTGGTCGATGGCGCGCGCGCGCACCTGCGGTGCGGGCGCTCCGGCCAGAAACCTGCTCTCAGGGCGCATGGCGTGTCGTGACGGGCGGGATGCGCTGTGCCCCTGGACGGGCACGCGGCGATCCCGCCCGTCCGATCGCCCCGGACCCCCGCCGCCTGCCATGCGCTGCATAGTCGGCCATGAGGTCCGACTGGTTGGCCCAGGTGGCGTCGGTCTCCCACACAGCCAGGGTCTCGTACATGCGCCGCCCATAGAGGTACGTGCCTGCGGACCGCATGAGCTCGGTGATGAACACGAACACGTCGTCGTCGGGCGGAGCCCAGTCGAACGCGGCGCGCTCATCCTTCGGTGCAGCCGTCGAGGGACATGTTCGACGCGTAGGTCAACTTCGCCACTTACCCTCGGATCCTTAGAAGAAGAACTGGTTCCAGGCCTCCCACCACGTGTCCGCGCGGGAGACGATCAGGCGCGGGTTGAGGACCTCGACGCCGCGGCGGTTCTTGTATTCCTCCACCCCGTCCGTGCTCTTGAACTCGACCTTGATCTCGCACGGGCGGCCCGGGTCGTAGGGGCGGACGGCGTCGAGGCGACCGAGCGCCTCCTTCGCGCCTTCCTCGATCAGCTTCCGCGCCCGCTGCGGCGCGAGGTTCCGCGCCGAGGTGACGGTGATGCCCCACTTGACCGTCACCGTCGTGAGGCCGTCGCCGAGGAGCGCGGTCGCCTCGCGGCCGGTGGCCTCGTCCCCGGTGACGAGCGCGACCGGGCAGTCCCAGGTGCCGCAGAACGCGGCGTTGATCCCGGTCTCGCCGACGAGCGTGTCGTTGAACCACAGGTTCTGCCAGGTGCGGCCCGAGACGGTGTGGTTGAGCACCCCGTCCGGCGTGCCGTTCATCGCGTGCATCCCGACGAGCAGGCAGGCGTCGACGCCCTGCTCGAGGAACGCGGTGTACTGCGTCCACTCCTGCTGGACGACGAACTCGACGTCCGGGTCGAGGAGGTCGGCGACGAGCGAGTTGAAGCTGTAGCCGCCGCCCGCGCCGTGGTGGTCCATCGCGACGATCTCGGTCGCGCCCGCCGCCTTGGCCCCGCGCACGGCGGCGTTGATCTCCTCGGTGTAGAGCTTGCGCCCCTCCTCGTAGAGCGGCTGGCCGGCGTTCGTCTGCGAGCCGTTGACGATCCCCGCCACGCCCTCCATGTCGCTGATGATCGCGACGCGCACGGGGCGATAGCGTAGGCGAGATGGAAACCGGGCTCGCCGGTAAGGGCGTCCTCGTCACCGGCGGGTCGGGCGGGATCGGCGCCGCCTGCGTGCGCGCCTTCCGGGCCGAGGGCGCGCGGGTGGTCGCGCACTACCATCGGGGACGGGAGCGCGCCGAGGCCGTGGGCGCGGACGCGATCGTCGGCGGCGACCTCCGCGACGAGGCCGAGGTCGAGCGCGTGTTCGCCGAGGCACGCGACGCACTCGGTCGGATCGACGTGTGCGCGGCGGTGGCCGGGGTGTGGCCGCAGGAGGACGTCCCGGTGTGGGAGCTCCCGCTCGAGCGCTGGGAGGAGACGCTCCGCGCGAACCTCACCTCTGCGTTCCTCACGGCGCGCGCCTTCCTGCGGGAGGTCGAGCGCACCGGTCACGGCAGCCTCGTCCTCGTCGGCTCGACCGCGGGCGTCGTCGGTGAGGCCGGGCACGCGGACTACGCCGCCGCGAAGGGCGCGCTCCTCACCGGGCTGCTCCTCTCGCTGAAGAACGAGATCGTCCGCGTCGCGCCGCTCGGCCGCGTCAACGCCGTCGCGCCCGGCTGGACCGAGTCGCCGATGACGCGGGGGCACGTCGACCCGGACGACGTCCGGCGCGTCTCGCGCACGATGGCACTGCGGAAGGTGGCCCGTCCGGAGGACGTCGCGCGCCAGGTCGTCGTCCTCGCCTCGGACGAGCTCTCGGGGCACGTCACCGGCCAGGTCGTGACGATCGCCGGCGGGATGGAGGGCCGGACGATCCACGAGTCGTAGAACGACGCCGGCGGCGGACCGGAGCCCGCCGCCGGGAACCCTGCCGCAGGAGTGATTGCCGTCAGTCCCCGGCGGGAGTCGTTTCGACTATCGGCCGAACGCCGGGGCACCTTGAGATCAGTGTCAGGCACCGAATGATTGGCCCGGTCCTCCATCGATGCCCCTCTTCAGTGTCTGACACGAACGCGCGCCGGTCCGTGCCGAAACCGTGCCGAAAAGATGAGGGGCGCGGCCGCCGCCCGGCCACGCCCCCCGGAAGCGCCTCGAGTTCGAGGCGGCTCCTGGTTCGAAACGGCCCCCGCCGCACCGGGGCCCCTTCGATCCTTGGAAAACGTCCTTCGGCCCCGCCGCATCGGGCCGCTGGGACGTTTTCGTTCCCTGACTATCGCCGAGACCACCCCACTTGATCCATCACCCGATCGGCGGTTGACCGCGCCGCTTGACTACAGTCGGTCCGTGGCCGGCCGCCTCCTCGAACGCCTAGCCTCCGGCCCGCCGATCGTCGCCGACGGCGGCCTCGGGGCCCTCATCTCGGACGCCGTACCACGGCTGCGCTGCCCCGAGGAGGCCAACCTGCGCCAGCCCGAGAGCGTCGTCTCGGTGCACGTCGCCTACATCCGCGCCGGGGCGGAGCTGATCGAGACGAACTCGTTCGGCGCGAACCGGCCGAAGCTCGCGACGCACTTCCTCGAGGACGAGTTCGAGCGGATCAACTCGACCGCGGTGCGGCTCGCGCGCGAGGCCCGCGAGGTGACCGGCGCAGACGTGTACATCGCCGGCTCGATCGGCCCCATCGGCGACGTCGAGCTCCGCGGCGAGGCCCGCGCCGACCTCTTCGCCGAGCAGGCCGCGATCCTCGAGGGCCGCGGCGCCGACCTGTTCATGGTCGAGACGTTCTACGACCTCGACGAGCTCGCCACCGCAGTCGAGGCGATCGCCCGCGCCTCGTCGCTCCCGATCGTCGCGCTCATGACGTTCGACACCGACGGCCAGACGCTCGGCGGGGTCACCGCAGCGGAGGCAGGCGAGCGGCTCGCGTCCCTGGGAGTCGCCGCCATGGGCGCGAACCACGGCGCCGGCCCGCAGGCCGCCCTCACAGCCTTGACCGAGATGGCCGGCGACGGGCGCGTCCTCGCCGCGCTGCCGAACATCGGCCTCGCCTCGCTCGCCGGCACCCGGGTCGTGTACCCGCACGCGACCCCGGAGTACTTCGGCGAGTTCGCCGCCCAGGCGCGGAGCCTCGGCGCGGGGATCGTCGGCGGCTGCTGCGGGACGACGCCCGCCCAGGTCGCCGCCATCCGCAGCGCGATCGACGCAGGGCGCGAGCCGACGCTGCCGTTCGTCGCCCGCGAGCCCCTCGACTTCGCCGCGGCGCCACCCACGGATGAGCAGACCGAGCTCGCGCGGATGCTGGACCAGGGCGAGTTCGTCGTCTCGGTGCAGCTCGACCCGCCCCTCGGCGCCGACGCCGGCGCCCTGCTCGAGACCGCCCGCGCGCTGAAGGAGTCGGGCGCGGCGCACTTCGTCGACGTCAACGACAACCCGCGCGCCCGCGCGCGCATGAGCGGGATGATGGTCTCCGTCGCGATCGAGCGCGCCTGCGGGATCGAGACCATCCCGCACCTGACGACGCGGGACTCGACGATCGCCGGCCTGGAGTCGCTGCTCCTCGGCGCCCACGCCGAGGGCGTGCGCAACGTCCTCGCCGTCACGGGCGACCCACCGGAGGAGGCCGACTACCCCGGGGCGCGCGGCGTGTACCAGGTCGACGCGATCGGCCTGACGGAGATCGTCTCGGCGCTGAACCGCGGCGAGGACTACCACGGGCGGTCGATCGACGCGCCCACGTCGTTCTACTGCGGCGTCGCCGTCAACCCCTCGGCCGACGACCTCGAGACCGAGCTGCGACGCTTCGAGGCGAAGCTCGAGGCGGGCGCGCGCTTCGGGATGACGCAGATCCTGTTCGACCTCTCGTTCCTCGACCGCTTCCTCGAGCGGCTCGGCGGCTCCTCGCCCATCCCGCTGCTCATCGGCCTCTGGCCGCTCTCGAGCCTGCAGCTGGCGCAGCGCCTCCACAACGAGGTGCCGGGGATCGTCGTGCCCGAGCCCGTGCAGGAGCGGCTGCGCGCGGCGGGCGCCGGGGCGCGCGAGGTGGGGCTCGAGCTCGCGCGCGAGCTCCGCGTCGAGGCGGAGGAGAAGGCGGCGGGGATCTACGTCGTGGCGCCGTTCCGGCGGCCGCTCGGCGTGCTCGAGCTCCTGGAGTAGCGTGCGCCCGTGACCGCGACGCTCGCCCACGCCGCCCCACCCGGCTCGACGATCGGCGTCGTCACGCCCGGGAGCCCGGCCGAGACGCGTGCGGAGGTGGAGCGCGGTGTCGCCTGGTGGGAGTCGCAGGGCTATCGCGTCCGGCTCATGCCCGGCGCGCTCGAGCAGGACGGCTGGCACGCCGGCAGCCCCGAGGTCCGCGCCCGCGACCTGCAGGAGGCGTTCGCCGACCCGGAGATCCACGCGATCCAGACGATGCGCGGCGGCTACGGCTCGCCGCAGGTCGTCCCGCTGCTCGACTTCGACGCGATCGCGCGGACGCCGAAGGCGTTCTTCGGCCTCTCCGACATCACCGCCCTGCACGCCGCGCTCTACGCCCGGGCGGGCCTGGCCACGTTCTACGGCCCGAGCCTGACGATGGTCGGCAGCCCGGCGCCGAGCGCGTTCACCACGGAGCGGTTCCTGCGCGTCCTCGCCGGCGAGACGACCGGCCGAGTGCCGGAGGACCGCGACCGCCTCACCGTGGTCGCGCTCGCGGGCGGGACGGCCAGCGGGCCGCTGGTCGGCGGCTGCCTCATCGACCTCATCTACACGATCGGCACGCCGTGGGAGCCGGACCTCGACGGCGCGATCTTCTTCTTCGAGGACGTCGGCCAGGCGCCGATCCAGATCGACCGGGCCCTGCTCCACCTCGAGCAGACGGGGAAGCTCGACGGCATCCGCGGCGTCGTCGTCGGCGAGCTCGCCGGTTGCGAGTGGTACGAGCACACCTCCGCGCCCCGGTCGAAGACGCTGGAGGAGGTCCTCGAGAGCCGTCTCGGCGGACTCGGCGTCCCCGTGCTGTACGGCCTCCCGCTGGGGCACGGCGCGACCATCGCGACGCTGCCGCTCGGCGTCCGGGCCACCGTCGACGGGGACGCCGCGACGCTCACGATCGACGAGCCGGCGCTGCTGGTCTAGCCGGCGCAGTCGCCGGTCGAGGTCGGCCCACGCACGCCGGTGAGGGCGTCGCGGACGACTGCGTTCGGGACGCCGAAGCCGCCGTCCGAGCCGACGCGGGCGGCGAAGACCGTCGCCTCGACCTCCCCGTTCGCGTCGACGACCGGCCCGCCCGAGTTGCCGTGGCGCACCGTGCCCGAGAGCGCCGTCACCGCCCGCTCCACCGGCCCGCGGCCGTACGCGTCCTGCGAGATCACCGTCGCGGTCCGTCCCAGCCGCCCCGGCACCGCCGTGAACGGCCCGTTGCCGGGATAGCCGAGGATCGCGACGGCCTGGCCGTCGCCGCCGTCGCCGAACGTGAGCGGCCGTCCGCGCAGGCCCGCGACGCGGAGCACCGCGACGTCGTTGCGCGAGTCGTACGCCACCGCCTGCGCGCGGAGCCGGTCGCCGGAGCCGGGGTGCTCCACGACCGTGTCCTGCTGGCCGGCGACGACGTGAGCCGCGGTCACGACGAGCTCCGGCGCCGCGACCCAGCCCGACCCGGAGACGCCGAGCCCGCACGCCGTGCCGAGGACGCGGACGACGCTCGGCGCGGCCCGGCGCACGCCCGGCTGGCGCAGGAGCGCGGGGTCGGGCGGCTCGGTCGGCCCCGCCGGCCCGACGATCGCGGGGAAGGGGTCGACGCGCTGGATCGCGTCGAGCAGCCGCCCCGGTGGGACGACCTCGTTCAGCCGGGCCATCACCTCCGACCGCTGAACGGCGCGCCGCAGCTCGGACTGCCCGGGCACGTGGAGCAGCACGGCGCCCGCGATCCACACGGCGACGAGCCCCGCGGCGGCACCGAGCACGAGTCCGCCGGCCATGTCCAGGGGCGCGAAGGGCGTGAGGCGCAGCGAGCGCCGGAGCGCCCCGCCGGCGAACGAGCCGACGGCCTCGAGCAGCAGCGCGCCGAAGCACGCGCCGAGGAGCGCGACCACCGGCGTGTACGGCGACGGCTCTCCGTCGGAGAGCAGTGCCGGCGCGAGCCGGCTGCCGACGATCGCCCCGATCGCGACTCCCGTGAGGGCGAGCGCACCGGCGACGAGTCCCTTCCGCAGGCCGAGGAGCGCCGCGAGCGCGACGACCGCGATGGCCAACCAATCGAGCGCGGTCATCCCCGAGTAGGCTACGCACCCCGACGAGGAGGCCGATGAAGGTACGACCGCTGGCGCTCTGCGGCGCTGTCGCTGTCATCGCTGCGCTCGTCACGCTCGCGATCGCACTCGTGCCCGAGCTCCGCTTCGGCTACCGCGACCCGGCCGTCCGCGTCGCGATCGAGACGGCCGCAACGCTCATCGCGCTCGTCGTCGCGTACATCTTCATCGGGCGCTACCTCCGCAGCCACCGGCTCGACCACCTCGGCGTCGCAGTCGCCCTCTTCACGCTCGCGCTCTCGAACGCGTGCACGACCGTGAACGTCGCGCTCGGGCCGTGGGAGCAGCTGCGCGACTTCGCCTGGGGCTCGACCCTGGCAGGGATCTTCGTGCTCGGCGCCGCCGCGTTCCTCCCGCCGACCACCGTCGTCCGCACGCGGCGCGAGGTCGTGGCCGCGGCCGTCGGCGCCGTCATGCTCTCCGCAGCGCTCGCGCTCACGCTCGACGCGCTCTTCGAGGTGATGCCCGTGCGGACCGATTTCGGCGCGCTCGATCCGCGCGAGCCGTTCCTCTCCGGCAACCCGGTGTTTCTCGGCGCGAGCCTCGGCGCGACCGCCGTCCTCGCTGCCGCGGCGATCGGCTTCGCGCGGAGCGCCGCGCACGGCGACCGCGACCCGCTGCTCACGTGGCTGGCCGTCGGCGCCACCGTCGGCGCGTTCGGCCGCCTGCACTACTTCCTCTTCCCGCCGGTGCAGGCCGACTGGGTCTACACCGGGACGGTCTTCCGGCTCGCCTTCTACCTCGTGCTCCTCGTCGGCGCGGCGATCGAGATCGAGCGGTACTGGCGCGGCCTCGCGGCGGCAGCGGTCCTGGAGGAGCGGCGGCGGATCGCACGCGACCTCCACGACGGCGTCGCACAGGAGCTGGCGTTCATCGACCGTGTCTCGCGGCGCCTGCGCGGAGACGGCGACGCGCCGCGGCAGATCGCTGCGGCGGCCGCCCGCGGACTCGCCGACTCGCGCCGTGCCATCGCGGCCCTCACGCGGCCGCTCGACGAGCCGCTCGAGGACGTGCTGGCGCAGGCCACCGAGGACGTGGCCGCGCGCACCGGGCTCGACGTCGAGTTCGACCTCGCCCAGGGGATCGAGCTCGACCCGCAGCGGCGCGAGGCACTCATCCGCATCGCCTGCGAGGCGGTGACGAACGCCGCCGTCCACGGCCGCGCGCAAGGCGTCCGGGTCGAGCTCACCAACGGGCGCGGCGTCCGCCTCCGCGTGGTCGACGACGGCGTCGGCTTCGACCCGGCGGACGGCGCCACGCGCCACGGCTTCGGGCTCGTGAGCATGCAGGAGCGGGCCGAGGCCATCGGCGCCGCGTTCCACCTCGACGCCGCCCCCGGCCGCGGCACCGCGGTGGAGGTCGACCTGCCGTGACCCCGCGCGTGCTCCTCGCCGACGACCACGCCCCGACGCGGGAGGACATCCGGCAGACGCTCGAGAGCGAAGGCCGGTTCGAGGTCTGCGCCGTCGCCGCAGACGCGGCCGAGGCCGTCGACGCGGCTGCGAAGGAGCGCCCCGACCTCTGCCTGCTCGACATCCACATGCCCGGCGGCGGCATCGCCGCGGCGTGGGAGATCACCGCGCGGCTCCCCGAGACGAAGGTCGTGATGCTGACCGTCTCGCGCGACGACGACGACCTCTTCGCCGCGCTCCGGGCCGGCGCGAGCGGGTACCTGCTGAAGGACACCGACCCGCAGCGGCTCGCTCCCGCGCTCGCCGACGTGCTCGCCGGCGAGGCCGCGATCCCGCGCGCGCTCGTCGCGCGGCTGGTGGGCGAGTTCCGCGACCGCGGTCCGCGCCGCCGTGCGGTGCTCGCGTCCGAGCCGCTGACGAGCCGCGAGTGGGAGGTGCTCGAGCTGATCCGGCGCGGCCTGTCGACGGCGCAGATCGCGGCCAAGCTCGTGCTCTCGCAGGCCACCGTGCGGAGCCACGTCGCGGCGATCCTGCGCAAGCTGCGCGTCCCGGACCGCGCCTCCATCGTCCGGCTGTTCGAGAAGTCGTAGCCCGCAGTCGTTGAGGGACCTCCACGCCCGCGCGGGTTGCGCCGTCACCGGGGGCGGACCAGGATCGGCCCATGGGCTCTGCGGCCCACCGCGACGGGCCGAGGAGGCGCATCCGTGTCCTCGTCGCCGACCGCCACCCGAACGTGCGCGCCGCGCTGCGCGCCGATCTGGAGGACGGCGGCTTCGACGTCTGCGCAGAGGCCGCCACCGGGGACGAGGCCGTCGCCGCCTCGCACCGCGAGCGGCCGGACGTCTGCCTCGTGGACGCCGGGATCGGCGGGCTCGCGCTGCTCGTCGGGCGGATGACCGCCGAGGCGCCGGCCCCGCGCGTCGTCGTCACCGCGGTGACCCGCAACGAGGACGATCTCGTCGCCGCCTTCCGCGCCGGCGCGGCGGGGTACCTGCCGAAGGACGTGCGCGCACGGCGCCTCCGCGACGCACTCGCGGCGATCGCGGCCGGGGCGACGGTGCTCCCACCGACGCTCGCACCACGCGTGCTCGGCACGTCCGACGCGCGTTGAGTTCGCTCAACGGCCCTTGCCATGCAGTGGGCGGCGGCTCCACGATGGCCCGGTACGGGCGGCGGTGAGGCCGCCCACCACATCCTTCCGTCGAGGGAAGAGGGGGAAGATGAAGTTCACACGCACCGCGCGCCGGGGGAGGATCGGCGCGCTGGCCGCGCTTGCGCTGCTGGTCGCCGCTGTCACGCTCGCCGCGCCTGCGGCCGCGTCGGAGGACGACCTCGCCGCGGACGCGGTCGTCGAGGTCATCGTCGCCGACCGCGCCGAGCTCGACGCGCTCGTCGCGACCGGCGTCGACCTCACGCATCAGCTCGACCGCCGCGGCGGCAAGATCGTCGCCCAGGCCGTCGTCACGGACGAGGAGCTCGCGTCGCTCCGCGAGGCCGGCTTCACCGTCGGCCAGACGCTCTGGACGCAGGCCGACACCGACGCGAGGAACGCGGAGCGGCTCGCCACGATCGCGGCCAAGCGCCAGGCGAACCGGAGCCTCCGGCGCACGCTCGTTCCAGGCCGCGGCGGACGCAGACACACTCATCGTCCTGCGCTCCGACTGGTTCACGACGGTCGACGCGCCCGACAACGACCCCGAGCAGTTCCTGTACGTCGAGGTGAAGTCGAGCCTCGGCTCGACGACGAGCTCGTCACCGACGCTGACGCTCAGCTGGGACAGCGGCCCGGGCACCGAGATCGGATCCGGCGGCACGATCGCGATGTCGCGCTTCGTCGACGCCGGCGTCTACATGTTCAACTTCCGCCAGGTCGAGGTCCCGACGCGGCCGAGCCGCGTCCGGATCACGAGCTCGGCCGGAGGCGCGGCCGAGGCCGACGTCACCGAGTGGCTCCCGATCGACCAGAACGGCGACCCGCAGGACCCGTACTTCAAGGACTTCGTCGACCGCTACCTGACGCCGCAGGAGCTCTACGCGCGGATCGAGCAGCTCCACGCGCAGTACCCGGAGCTCACGGACATCGTCGAGCTTCCGTACAAGACGAACGGCTACCAGCGGAAGTCGATGGCGGCGATGTGCGGCACCGTCGGCATCGGCAGCTCGCCGAACACGGGCTGCGGCGGAAACGCGGCCGCCGTCTACCTCGAGGCGCGCGAGTGGGGCCACCTCGGCGGCAACAACGTGATGGCGGAGTTCGTGAACCCCAACGCGGCGAGTCAGCCGCTCTCGGTGTTCGTGCTCGGCAACCGCGTGACCGTGAACCTCGCGACGAACGCGAGCGGCGTGCCCACGAGCACGGCGGCGCAGGTCGTCGCGGCGATCAACGCCCATCCGGGCGCAAGTGCGCTTCTCTTCGCCGCCACGTACGGCGGGAACGCCGGAGCGGGAATCGTCCAACCTCGGGCGCTCGTCTCGCTCTCGGACTTCCTGCTCGCACCGCCGGAGGTCCAGCGGGGCCCGCACACGGTCAAGCTGCTCCGGATCGGCAAGTCGCGAGACGGCTCGAAGACCGGCGTCTTCATCTACGCGCAGGAGCACGCGCGTGAGTGGGTGCCGCCGCAGGTCAATATCGAGACCGCCGAGCGGCTGCTGCGCAACTACGCGCACGACGGCCGGACGAAGCAGCTCGTCAACAACCTCGACATCTTCCTCCTCCCGTCGGTGAACCCCGACGGCGGCACGGTCTCGTTCTACGACCGCGGCTCGCAGCGCCGGAACATCACGCGGCACTGCCTGCTCACGACCACGAACGGGATGCCGGCTGCCCGCGGGAGCTGGGGCGTCGACAACAACCGCAACTACGACATCGGCTCGCTGTTCGACGGCTACAGCGGCGGATCGTCGAGCTGCACGAGCGACAACTTCTCGGGCCCGTCGGAGCTGTCCGAGCCCGAGAGCAAGAACGTCGACTGGGTCGCGGCGACGTACGACAACATCAAGTTCTCGATGAACACGCACAGCTCCGGGAACCTGTTCATGTGGTCACCGGGGGCGTACATCGTCCCGGGGCGGATCCCGCTGCCGCGGCCGGACCTCGGCACCGAGACGTTCTTCTGGGCCGCCTCGACGCACATCCTCTCGGAGATCAAGCGGCACCGGAACATGGCCGTCGAGCCCGGGGCAACCGGCCCGGTCATCGACGTCCTCTACTCCGCCGCCGGCAACTCCGGCGACATGATGTATTACAAGCACGGGCTCTTCGCCTGGAACTTCGAGACCGGGACCCAGGGCTTCCAGCCCACGTGGGACCCCGAGGGCCACAACCAGACGATGGAGTTCGCGAACGGCATGACCGGGCTCCTCGACGTGGCCTACGCCTGGACGAAGGACAAGCAGCGGCCCGACTCGAAGGCCGTCGCCAGTCGGGCGGAGGACGGCTCGTGGAAGCTCCAGTTCCAGACGAGCGAGCCGGCGACCGTCTTCTACACGCTCGACGGCAGCCGGCCCACGCTGGCCTCGACGAAGTACGCCGTGAACGCCTTCCGCGAGCCGCCGCAGGTGTTGACGGTCGCCGCGGGCACGACGGTGCACTTCTTCTCCGCCGACATGGCGGGGAACGTCGAGAACAACTACCGGCCCGACGGCAAGTCGGAGAACTACAACAAGGCACGGATCGGCTAGCTCCCGAAACGGAGGGGCGGCGCCCCCGGCGCCGCCCCTCCACATCGTCCGGCTCCCCTGCGGCGGGCCCCACCGTCACCGGAGGTGCACGTGAGACGACTCATCCTCCTCGCCGTCGGCGCCGCGCTCGTGGTCGGGATCGGCCCGGCGGCGAGCGGCGCCGACGAGAACCCGTACTGCCAGCGCGACCTCGCGGCGAACTCGTCCGTTCTGAACGTCGAGTACCTGTGCCGCATCCCGACGACGCGGCACTCGTGGGACGCGAACGGGAACCTGATCACGGACCCGGCCTCGCCCACCGGCTACCGCGAGACGCAGTCGCAGGCGATCTCGCTCAACTTCATCGACTACGGCAACCCGCGCGCCGATCAGCCCGATGGCGCGGCGACGAAGGACGTTCTCTTCGTTTCCGGCCGCTTCGGTCTCAAGGCGTTCGACATCACGCGGCCGACCGCGCCGAAGCTCCTCGACTGGCTCGGCGACGGCGTCGACGACCCGATCCTCCCGAACGGGAGCCCGCAGCCGAACCGGCTCGGCCTCCTCGACGACATGTGGGAGAACGAGGACATGGACGTCGATCCCGGCCGCAAGCTCGTGTTCCTCTCGCGCGATCCGCGCGCCTACGGCGGGAACACGAACACGGGCGAGTCGGGCATCTACGTGATCGACGTGCGGCACCCCGACCGGATGCAGGTGCTCGCGTACGTGCAGGTGCCGGCGGGCCACACGACCACGTGCGTCAACGACTGCAAGTGGCTCTGGACGGGCGGGCCGGCCCGGGCGGCGACCCAGCCGTCCACGTGGGGCGGCCGGCCGATCTGGGTCACGGACGTGCGCGACCCGCACAATCCGAAGGTCCACCCCGACCCGATCGACACGGCCCGCAACGACGGCGTGACCGACTACGCGCACGACGTTCAGGTCGACTCGGCAGGCGTCGCGTGGGTCTCGGGCCGCGGCGGCATCCGCGGCTACTGGACGAAGGGGCTGCACTTCGACCCGGTCCTCGGCGAGAAGCGCGTCGCCACGGCCTTCGACCCCATCCCCTACGCCGGAGGCGGGATCGCGGAGTCGGCGGCGCCTTCGCGTTTCTTCCACAACTCGTGGCACCCGGCCGGTGACCTGATCTACGGGACGGAGGAGGACTTCCGCGGCGGGTGCGCCGCCGACGGCGCCTTCGTCATCGCGTCGCTCGCGGGGAGTTACGGCGGCGAGGGATGGCGCTCGACGCCGGCGAACCCGTTCCGGCTGCAGACGGTCGGCACCTGGAAGCCGGCGGGCCAGCCGGGGTCGTCGACCTCGGCCGACTGCTCGGCGCACTACTTCCAGATGCAGGACGAGATCGTGGCGTACTCCTTCTACAGCCAGGGCGTGCGCTTCCTCGACGTCAGCGACCCGACGAACATCAAGCAGGTGGGCTACTTCCGCCCCGCCAACGGCACCTCGTGGGCGCCGTACTTCCACAAGGGGCTCGTCTACACGGCCGACCGCAACGGCGTCTACGTGCTGCGGCCGACGGTAGAGGCGGGGCAACTGCAGCAGGCGGTGGCCGAGCCGCGGGCATTGTCCGTGAGCGCGGACGACGCCGTGCCGGACGCGGATCCGGAGGTGGAGCGCCTCGCCGCGCTCGCGCGTCCGGACGGCTTCCTCTGCAGTCTGCCGCTCGACGAGAGCGACGTCGGCTGACGGGCAGGACGGGCGGGAGGCGCAAGAATGCCTCCCGCCCGTCGCCTCACCCGCCGGCGGCGTACCGGGTCAGCACGACGCCGGACCGGAACGTGCGGCACTCGGCGAGCGTCAGCCGCGGGATCCTCGCGTCCTCGAACAACCTCGCCCCCACCCCGAGCACCACGGGGTAGACGAACAGGCGGAACTCGTCCACCACGCCGAGCCGTATGAGCGCGTGCACCAGCGTGATGCTCCCGGTCGCGACGATGTCCTTGCCGTCCTCGGCCTTGAGGGCGCCGATGTCGTCCCCGAGGTCGCCCGACAGCACGGTGGTTCGCTCCCACGCCGGGTCGGTGAGCGTGCTCGAGACGACGTACTTGGCGACGGCGTCGAGGTACTCCGCCACTCCTGTCTCGTCGTCGGTCTGGAGCGGCCAGTAGCCGCGCAGCTCCTCGAACGTCACCCGCCCGACCAGCAGCGCGTCCGCCGCAGCCGCCTGCTCGCGGATCACCGACGCGATGTCGGACTCGTCGACCCCCGCGTCGGCGACAGGAGCGAACCAGCCCTCGCTCGCGTCGATGACGCCGTCCAGGGTGATGTTCTCGGTGACGACCAGCCTGCGCACGTTCGACCTCCGTCGGCTTCGCTCGTCGTTCCCGGTCGCCCCTGAGCCGGAAACGGATGGCGCGGCGCACGGCTACACTGTCGCGGCTCGTGGGGGCGTAGTTCAGTTGGTTAGAACGCCGGCCTGTCACGCCGGAGGTCGCGGGTTCGAGTCCCGTCGCTCCCGTCCTTTTCACTCCGCGCCACGTCTGGTCTTGCGGCGCGGACCGTTGCCGCAGCGGCATCACCAGCGGCGTTCCGCATGCTGTCGTCAGGCCCTGCGGGGCCAGGCGGTCACAGAGCCGACCGGCTCGAAAGGCGACGGAGGAGAAGCTTCGATTCCCCGCCGCCCAGCCTCGCCGCTGAGGCCCAGGAGCCTGGCGCCGTAGCGGAGCACCGGCTCCGACTCGCAGGCGAAGCCGAGTGCCACTCCGGGCGGCTGCGGCGTCGCGGCGTGCTCGTTGAAGCCGTCCAGGCCAATTCCCTGCTCCCGGGCGGCCTTGAGCAACGCCGGCTCGTCGGTGTCCGCCGGAAAGGACAAGGACAGGAAGAGGCCGGCGGCACTGCCGACGACGCGTGCTTCCGGGACGTGCCTCGCGAGCGAGGTGACGAGGGCCTCACGGCGGCGGCGATAGGCGGCTCCGACCTTGCGCAGGTGCCGGTCGAGGAACCCGCGCTCCAGGAACTCCGATAGCGCGAGCTGCGTGAGCCGCGGGGCCGCGATCGACGTAGCGAACAGATACTCCACGACAGGCGCGACGAGGGCTCCGGGCAGCACGGCCCAGCCGACGCGCACCGTAGGGGCAAGCAGCGCGCTCGCGCTCCCCACGTACGCGACGCGCTCCGGCGCGAGACCCTGGAGTGCGGCGGCCGGTGCACGGTCGTACCGGAAGTGCCCGTCGTAGTCGTGCTCGATCACGACCCTGTCGCCGACTGCCGCCCAATCCAGCAGGGCGCGCCGTCGCTCCGGCGCGAGCGCCGCTCCGGTCGGGAACTGGTGCTCGGGGCTCACGACGACGGCCGGAACGTCCGGGAGCTCGTCGACACAGAGACCTCCCTCGTCGACGCGGACGGGCACGAGCTCGAGGCCGGAGGCGGCGAGCGTCGTCGCACGCCAGCGGTGGCTCGGGTCCTCGACCGCGATGCGCGTCGCGCCTCTCGCCCGCAGGACCGACGCGAGCACGAAGAGCGCCTGCGACGAGCCGGCGAAGATGCACGTCCGGTCGGTGGTTCCGACCACGCCGCGCGTCCGAGCGAGGAACGCGGGTAGGCGCCGCCGGAGATCGGACGCTCCTTGCGGCTCCCCGTACGCGAAGTCCTGTCCGGCCGCGTCCTGAAGCGACGAGCGGACCACGGTGAGCCATTGCGCACGCGGGAAGAGCGCGAAGTCCGGAAGGCACGTCGCTCGCGCAAACGGCAGGTTCGGGTCGTTCTCCACCTGTACCGCGGCAGCGGCGGCGGCTGCGACAGTCGGAGCCGCGCCGCGTCGAACCGCGATGTAGCCCTCGGCGGCGAGCTGGGTGTAGGCGCCGACGACAACGCCGCGGGAAACGCGGAGGTCGGCGGCGAGCGTTCGAGTCGACGGCAACGCCTGCCCCACCTCGAGCGCCCCCGACCGGACAAGCTCGCGTACCTGCCGCTCGATCTGCAGGCCGAGCGGCCCGTCGCGGTCGAGCTCGAGCCCGAGAAGTGGTCCTGTCGACATGAGCGTAATTGGCCCTTACGGGAGGACCATAGCGCGCCTACCGTTGGCCGCGTGAAATCACTCCTCGCCATCGCCGGCCTGGCTTTCGTGGCGGCCGGATCCGCTCCGGCGGAACACTCTATGAGCGCCTACAGGTTCCGCCCGTTGCTCACGACGAGCCAGGTCACGCACCTCGCGGCGCCGCGCTCGGAGCCCGGGAAGCTCTACATCGTCCAACAGGACGGCCGCGTCCGCGTCGCGGTCGGAGGCAAGCTCAGGCGGAAGCCGTTCCTCGACCTTCTCGGTCGGGTCCGCATCGGCCGCGAGCAGGGGCTGCTCTCGATTGCGTTCCACCCGGCCTACGCGCGGAACCGGCTCTTCTATGTCCACTACTCGGCGATCCCGAACAGCACGCGGATCGTCGAGTACCGCGCAAACAAGGACAGAACGGCCGCGCTGCCGCAGACGGCGCGCGTCCTGTTCACCCGCCGCCAGCCCGGAGCCGAGCACAAGGGCGGGGAGATCGCGTTCGGCCCCGACGGCAAGCTCTACTTCGGCCTCGGCGACGGCGAGTGCTGCGATGATCCGGAGAACCGCGCCCAGAACATGAGCGAGCCGTTCGGCAAGCTCTGGCGGCTCGACGTGGCGCAACGACCGCCCCAGCCCGAGATCGTCGCGCTCGGCCTGCGGAATCCCTGGCGGCTCTCGTTCGACCGTGCGAACGGCGACCTCTACATCGGCGACGTCGGCGCGGGGCTGTTCGAGGAGATCGACTACCAGCCGCGCGCCGCACTCGGCGAACTCGTCAACTACGGCTGGGACGTCTGGGAGGCGCGCGCGACCAAGGAGGACAAGCCGCGAAACCCGCAGGGCCGGCTCGTGTTCCCTGTCCACGCGTACGCCCACGCCGGCCGCAGCGACTGCACGGGCTCGATCACGGGCGGGTACGTCTACCGCGGCTCGGCGGTGCCGGCCGCGCGCGGCCGCTACTTCTTCGGCGACTACTGCAGCGGGGCGATCTGGAGCCTTCGAGTCGAGAACGGGGCCGCAGTCGACGTGCGCCGCGAGAGCGGCACGCTTCCCGGACTGACGACGTTCGGCGAGGACGCGCGCGGCGAGCTCTACGCGGCTGCGCAGGGCGGTCGCGTCTACAAACTGATCCGGTAGCGACCGTCGGTGCGTGGCGATCGTCGTTCCGGCGGCGAGTCGCGATTGCGCCGGCTGCGTTAGGCTCGGATGACTTTCCCACTGCGACCGAAGGGAGTTCGCATGGCGTCCATTTCGGAGCGGGAGAGCAGGGAGATCGAGGCGGCGAACGCCTCCGGCACCACTCCGGTCGTCTTCATCCACGGCCTCTGGCTCCTGCCGAGCAGCTGGGCCAACTGGGCGGGCTTCTTCAAGCAGGCCGGTTACGCGCCGCTGACGCCGGACTGGCCAGACGATCCGGAAACGGTCGAAGAGGCGCGGGCGAACCCGGAGGTCCTCGCCAGGAAGACGCTGAAGGAGGTCGCCGATCACACGGCCGACGTGATCGGCAAGCTCGAGAGGAAGCCCGCCGTGATGGGGCACTCGACCGGCGGACTGTTCGCCCAGATGCTCGCCGGCCGCGGGCTCTCGGCAGCGACGGTTGCCATCGACCCGGGCATCTTTCGCGGCGTCCTGCCGCTGCCCCTCTCCACGCTCAAGGCGAGTGGACCGTTCCTGTTGAACCCCCGGAATCGAGGCCGCGCCCTCACGCTCACCTTCGAGCAGTTCAAGTACGGCTGGACGAACGCCCTCGATGAGGACGAGGCGAAGCGCCTGTACGACACCTACCACGTGGCCGCGTCGGGGATCGCCCTGGCCCAGATGGGCAACGCCAACCTCAACCCCTGGACCGAGTCGAAGGTCGACACGAAGAACCCCGATCGGGGCCCGCTGCTGATCCTCGACGGAGAGAAGGACCACACGGTTCCCTGGGCGATCGCCAACGCCTCCTACAAGCGGCAGAAGCGCAACCCGGGCGTCACCGAGATCAAGAAGATGCCCAACCGCGGCCACTCGCTCACCATCGACCACGGCTGGCAGGAGGTCGCGCAGACCGCGCTCGACTTCGTCGAGCGGTTCGTCCCGGCCAAGCCGAGCTAGCCGGGTCGCGGGCTCGGGGATCGCTCCGCGGCCGAGTTGGCGCGCGGTACGATCCCGCCGTGGATCCGGCAGCGAGATAGCGGTCCGACGCGGCGACCGCCGCGCGTTGATCGGCGCAGGCGCCGAGGCTGCTTTCGCGGGGGCCTCGGACGCTGCGTGCCACCGCTACGACACGGAGGTCCACACGATGATTCGTCAGAACCTGTTCTCCGACTCATGGGACGGAGAGGACGAAGAAGACAGGACTCGGCATCGAGTCTTCTGGCGGCCGGACGGCGCCATGATGGGAGCGACGCTGTACGAGCTCGCGCCCGACGCGCCCGAGGCGCGGATCCACATGCACTTCGGAGCCGAGGAGATGTTCTTCGTCCTGAGCGGTCGTCCCGTCCTCCGGAACCAGCACGGGAAAGAAGAGTTGGCTCCGGGCGACTTCGTCTTCTGCCCCGACGGACGCGCCGGGCTCCACACGTTCAGCAACCCCGCCGAAGAGCCCGCTCAGATCCTGGCGATCAGCGCGGGGGGCTTCCCGGACGTCGTCGCCTACCCCGAACACGGATACGCATGGGTGGCGACTCGCGATCCCGATCCCAAGCTCCTCGAGAGAGGTGGCGACCCCGGCATCATCGCTCGCTTCGAGATCCCGATCGAGTAGCTGGTCCGGCCGGTTGTCGGCCGTCGCTCGACACGACGAAGAGGCCGCGAGAGCGGCCTCTTCGCGTGCGCTCGGGACGTGCCCGACCGGGGTTCACCGGTTCGAAACGCCCTCGTGACCAGACCGCTTCCCACGCGGCTGGGGTCCACCGTGAGACTCGCCGCGTCAGCGAGGAGGGGAGACACCCGTGCTCACACGGAGGCACCTGAACCGGCGCGATTTCCTACGCGCATCGGGCGGCGCCGCGGCAGGGCTGGCGCTCTACGGTCCGGCGCGCGCACTGGCGGGGACGAACGACGGCCCGTACGGCGAGCTCGTACCCGACCCCGGCGGCTTGCTCGACCTCCCACGTGGGTTCCAGTACCGCGTGCTCTCGCAAGAGGGCGCGCCGACGATGCGGAACAGGGCGACCAGCGGGATCCCCGTGCCGGGATCGCACGACGGCATGGCCGCGTTCGCCGGGCCCGGGAACACGACGGTTCTCGTCCGCAACCACGAGCAGGCCGGCAGCGCAGGCCCGCCCGTCGTCGGCACGAACCCGTACACGGCCGCCGGCGGCGGCCCCGGCGGCACCACCGCCGTCGTCGTGGGACCGAACCGCAAGGAGATCGACGCGTACGTGACCAACGCCGGCACGCGGACGAACTGCGCCGGCGGCGCAACGCCGTGGGGAACCTGGATCACGTGCGAGGAGACGCGGGACGAGGGTCACGGCTACTGCTTCGAGGTGATGCCGGACGACCCGGAGAACAACCTCTCGAAGACGCCGCTCACCGCGATGGGGTTCTTCTCGCACGAGTCGATCGACGTCGACCCGCGCACGGGAATCGTGTACCTCACCGAGGACGACTTCCGCGGCTCGATCCCCGCGAACCCCAACGACGAGACGGATGCGAGCCGCTCGAGCTTCCTGTACCGCTACCTGCCGAACGACCGCAGCCAGCGGCCGGGCGCGCTCCTCGCCGGAGGCAGGCTGCAGGCGCTCAGGATCGACGAGGCGCATCGCAACGCAGACCTCTTCGACCCGCGTCAGCGGTTCGTCGTCCAGTGGGTCACCGTCAACCCGGTAGAGCCGCACGCCGATGCGCTCGCGCAGGGAGCCGTGCGGTTCACGCGACTCGAGGGATCCCACTTCGCGGGCGGCGCCTTCTGGTTCGACGACACGCAGGGCGGCGAGGCCCGTCGCGGCCAGATCTACCGGCTCATCCCCGGGCCGGAGAACGTGGCCGGCGCGGACACGCTCGAGCTGTTCTTCGAGTCCACCGACCTCAACGTCCTCGACCTTCCGGACAACATCATCGTCACGCCCTGGGGAGACGTCTGGTGTGCCGAGGACGGCGGCGGCGAGAATCGGGTCGTCGGCATCACACCCGAGGGCGGGACCTACGTGTTCGCCCGGAACGCCCACCCCGACATGAGCGAGTTCGCGGGACCGACGTTCGCACCGGACGGCCAGACGTTCTTCGTGAACGTGCAGGACCCCGGGACGACATTCGCGATCTGGGGCCCGTTCGCCCGCCAGAACCGTGACCGGCAGCGTGCCATGGCGTACGCGGATCCTCCCGCCGGCTACGCAGCCCCGATGACGGGCGAGCTCGAGGAGGCAGCCGCTCGGTACGGACTGACCCGGCTCGAGGCGGCCGCTTACTCCCGCCTGGGAGTGCCCCTCGCCTGATCGGCCGCACGGGCTCCCGCCGCCGTGATCGCTGGCGGGAGCCCGGGAGCCTGTGCGTCACGCGCCTAGCGTGCCGGCGGGATCAGGACGCGGTTGACGACGTGGATCACGCCGTTCGTCGCCATCACGTCGGCGGTCGTCACCTTCGCCGAGTTGACGAAGACGTTCTGGCCGGACGTCCGGATGCGGACGCTCTTGCCGTTGAGGGTCTTCGCCTGGGAGAGCTCGACGACCTCGCTCGCGGTCACCTCGCCCGAGACGACGTGGTACAGCAACACGGCCTTCAGCTTCGCCTTGTTCTTGAGCAGCGCGTTGAGCGTGCTCTTCGGCACGCGCTTGAACGCCGCGTCGGTGGGCGCGAAGACGGTGTAGGGGCCCGTCCCCTTCAGCGCGCCGACGAGGCCGGCGCGCTTGAGCAGCATCGTGAGCGTCTTGAACTGCCCTGCGGATGTCGCCGTCGCGACGATGTCGGCCTCGGCCGTCGGTGCCGCGGACGCCGTCGAGCCGACGGACGCGACGGATGCGACGGCCGCGACCACCAGGGTCAGAAGTGCGATGCGAGTGCGGTTCACGTTCTCCTCCTTCTGTCGTACGTGCTTGGTCATCTGGTCGCCCTAGCGAGCGGCGGAGGCCGGGACGGGGCGGGTCGCCCCGGCGCGCCGGCGCGCGAATAGCGCGCCGATTGCGTAGACCGCCGAGAGCCCGACGAGCCCGTACACGATTCGGGTGGCGGCGTTCGTCTCGCCGAACTCGAGCCCGAACACGGTCGCCACGAGGTCGAACTCGGCAATCGCCACGAGCCCCCAGTTGAGCGCCCCCACGAGCACGAGCGTCCCGGCGAGAAGGTCGAGCTTCCTCATCTTCGTGCACCTCCTGTCCAATAGTTGTCCAAGAACGGTGGGAGCGTAGCCGAGTAGCCAAGTGTTGTCAAGATCTTGTCCAGATGCTGTACAGTCCGAGCGCGTGGAGGCGAACGCGATCCTGCGGATCGGAGAGCTCGGCAGGCGGTCCGGCGTGAGCCCGGAGCTCCTGCGCGCGTGGGAACGCCGCTACGGCCTGCTCCGCCCCACCCGCTCGCCGGGCGGGCTGCGTCTCTACTCGCTCGACGACCTCGAGCGCGTGCGGCTCATGCAGCAGCACCTCGACTCCGGCCTCGCCGCCGCGCAGGCGGCGGCGCTCGCGTCGCGGGAGCCGCGCGGAGAGCGTGCGGCACATCGCCGCCCCGGCCGCCGTCCGGGAGGAGCTCGCCGAGGCGCTCGACGGCTTCGACGAGCCGCGCGCGCAGGCCGTCCTCGACGGCGCGCTCGCGGTCGCGACCGTCGACACGCTCCTGACCGACGTCGTCCTCCCGTATCTCCACGACCTCGGCGAGCGCTGGGCGCGCGGCGAGGCGTCGGTCGCCCAGGAGCACTTCGCCTCGAGCGTGCTCCGCGGACGGCTGCTCGGACTGGCGCGCGGCTGGGGCAACGGCCTCGGCCCGCTGGCGCTGCTGGCGTGCCTGCCCGGAGAGCGGCACGAGCTCGGGCTGATCGCGTTCGGCCTGGCGCTCCGGTCCCGCGGCTGGCGGGTCGCCTACCTCGGAAGCGACACCCCGCTCGAGACGGCCGAGGCCGCCGCGCGCTCGCTCGCGCCGGCGCTCGTCGTCTTCAACGCCGTCGACCCCGCGCGTGTCGACGGGGTCGCATCGGGTCTCCGCGACCTCGCACGCACGCATCGGGTCGCGCTCGGCGGCGCGGGTGCGGGCGACGCCGCACCCGACGGGCCGCTGATCCTGGCGGGCGATCCCGTCGCGGCAGCGGACCGCGTCACCGCGGACGCAGCGCGGTGACCCTGCGGCTCGGCTACGCCTGCATGAACACGCGACTGCCGTCGGCAGCGCGCACGCTTCGACTCGCGAACGCCACGCCGGAGCGCCTGCGGGAGCTGACCGCCGCGAACCTCGACGCGCTCGAGGCGATCCTCTGCTGGAACGCCGAGAACGGGATCGAAGTCTTCCGCGTGACCTCGAACCTGATCCCGTTCGGCTCCCATCCCGCGAACGCCCTCGCCTGGTGGGACGAGTTCGGCGAGCGCCTCGCCGAGCTGGGCGAGCTGATCGCGCGCTCCGGCGGCCGCGTCTCCACGCATCCCGGCCAGTTCACGGTGCTGTCGTCGAAGCGGCCGGAGGTCGTCGCCGCCGCGCTCGCCGAGCTCGAGTACCACGACCGGCTCCTCACGGCGCTCCGGCTCGACGGCTCGCACAAGATCGTGCTGCACGTGGGCTCCGGCGCGGCAGACCCCGCGGCCGCGGCACGACGCTTCGCCGCCGCGTTCGCCCGGCTCTCCGACGGAGCACGACGCCGGCTCGTGCTCGAGAACGACGAGCGCTGGCCGCTCACGCTCGTGCTCGACCTCGCGTGTCGGCTCGACATCCCGGTCGTCTTCGACGCATTCCACCACGCGCTCGCGCCGTCCCTGGAGGACCTCGACGTCCGCGACGCCGTCCTCGCCGCGGGAGAGAGCTGGCAGCCGAGCGACGGTCGCCAGGAGGTGCACTTCTCGACGCAGGAGCCGGGGAAGCGACCCGGCGCGCATGCCGCGACGATCGACCTCCACGCGTTCGCTCGCTTCCTCGAGGCCGTCGGCGATCTCCCACTCGACTGCGTCCTCGAGGTGAAGGACAAGGAGCAATCGGTCCTCCGCGCGCGCGATCTCCTTCCCGGCTACGCGATGGCGATCGCCCGCCAGAGCCCTTCGTAGTCGAGCACGAGACCGTGCTCGTCCACCGTCAACTCGGCCTCGAAGTCGTCCTGTGTGTAGCGGTAGCGATCCTCCGCGAGCCGGGCGTATCGCTGGCGGACCGGCCGGACGGCGAGCTCGGGCCACACGAGCCAGGCGACCTGGATCTCGGCCTCCTCCCCGACGTCGAGCCCGAGGCGGCGAATCGGGAGCGTGTTGGTCGCCGGCGTGAAGCTGAGATCGACGTCCACGGAGTCGCGGTACTCGGGCGGCCGCTCGGCGCCGGACCACAGCGCGCCGAGCTCGACCGGCTCGCGCGGGTCTCCCCCGGCGACGGAGACGAGCACCTCGACGCCCGTGGTCGCCCACGCTGCGTCGACGGTCACGGCGTAGCGGAGCTCGATCGGCTGCCCCGCCTCGTGCGTCAGCACCGTTCCGCGCAGCCGCCACCCGCGGCTCGCGCGTTCGAGGACGCACACCTCGCTGCCGCCGTCGGATGCCTGCCAGAGGACGGCGGTCACGACCCGACGGTCAGGCCGCCGCGCTGAGCCGGTCGATTCCAGTCCTCGGACGACACGTCGCGACCGCTCACGACGTCGTTGATCGCGCCCACGACGACCTCGACCATGCCGTCGAGGATGTCCTCCTTGTTGGCCGCATGGTTGTAGAGCGACATCGGCTCGACGCGGAGCTTCTGCGCGAGCCGGCGCATGGTCACCGCCTCGGCGCCGCCCTTGTCCGCGAGCTCGATCGCAGCCTGAAGCACGCGCTCCCGGCTCAAGGGAATGCGGGGCGGTGCGCTCGTGTCGACCCGTCTCGCCACTGATTCGGCCTGTTCCGATTCTAGGGACGGCGCCCGTCGGGTCCCTCAACGCGTACGCCGGCAGGACTGTCGAGATCTCGATCGCCTACGCGTCGGACTGGGCGGTGCAGCAGCTCGGCGTCTTCCTGGACGATGTGACGCTGCCGGACGGCACCAGCACGTCGTTCGAGGCCGGCCTCGACGGCTGGCAGGTCACCGGGCCGCCGGCCGGCAGCGGACCGAACGCGAACAACTGGACCCGCACCGATGCCACGCGCTCGAACACCTGCTCGACTGAGCAGGCCCGGCCGCGGGGCCGTCGTCTGCGCCGGCAAGGGTGACACAGCGTCACCCTTGCGGCGCGCGGCTGGCGCACGGCGTCAGCACGGGGTCACGCGCGGCGGCTCATGCTCCGGAGCCGGCGACGCGGCGCGTCAGCGCTGCGAGCTCGCGGTTGAAGCGCTCCGGCTCCTCGAGGTGCGGCACGTGGCCCACGCCGTCGTACCAGGACGCCTCCGCTGCCGGGCAGACGGAGAGGACGTGCTCGGCCATCGCTGGGAGGACGACCGAATCCGACAGGCCTTGTGTGACGAGCAGCGGCACTTCGAGCGATCGGAGCACGTCGTCGCAATCGATCTCGCGTGCTGCGAGGTTGGCGCGAATCGCGGCGGGCACGAGGACGTTCCAGCAGACGGCCGACTCGAAGTCGTCGTCCGACACGGCCTTGACCAAGCACATCCGCACGAACGACCGCATCGCCTGGATGTTGGTCGGCAGGTCGTCCGCGGTCGCACCGACGAAGTGCGTGAGGAATCCGGGACCGATCAGCGTGCCGAACGCCGACTCGCCCAGCTTGACCGCGCCCTCGACGAAGTTGATCGCCGCGACTCGCTCCAGGCCGTAGGCGCGCACGTAGTCGCAGATGGCGAAGGAGCCGTACGACCAGCCGACGAGCACGGCACGGTCGAGGCGCAGCTCCTCGACGATTGCCGCCAGGTCGTCGGCCCAGAGCCTGTCGTCGGTGTAGTGCTCAGGCTCGAGCGGCGCCTCCGACATGCCGTGGCCGCGGAGGTCGTAGGCCACGAGCCGGAACTCGTCGGTGAGCGTGCTCTCGTACTGCTTCACCCAGCAGAGGTGGTTCTGCGACCAGCCGTGGATGAAGAGGATCGGTGGCCCATCGGGCTTGCCCCACTCGCGCACGTGCAGCCGCAGGCCGCCGCCGCCTTGCACCGTGTGCGTCTTCATCCAACCCGCCGGCTCCTGTGTCGACTGGCGCTGTGCGATCGCCGTCATCCTTCGCCTCCTCGTCGTTCGTCGTCGTCTGGCGCTCAGCGTCGGAGCGGCAGCTGTGTGATCCAGTAGGGCGTGGTCGGCTCCGGCGGCGTCGTGAAACGGAGGTTGACCACCCACAGTCGGCCCGCGGCAACCGTCGCGGTCGAGGGGATGTCGAAGCTCGGGTCGATCAGGTCGCCGAGTACGACGCCGCCGGTCAGTCCTGCTACGAGCGCGATCACGGTGACCCGGTTCTGGAACGGGCGCACCACGTAGAGCGTGTGCCCGAGCAGCTCCAGCCCGTCCGGGTAGCCGAGGTTGACTCCGGCGAGGTCGAACTCGTAGGCGACGCCGGTGGCGGGGTCGACGCGGAAGAGCTTGCCCGTCGAGGACTGTGCAACGAGCAGGACGCCGTTCTCGGCCACGATCCCGTTCAGGTTGAAGCCAGGGGTCTGGAGAAAGTCGCCGCCGACCGGCAGGATCGTCGCCGCCGAGGGCGGCGGGAGCCCACCATCCGGTGCCAGGGGGATCACAACCAGCTGCGGGAAGCTGGAGTCGGTCACATAGACCGCATCGCGGGTGACCGCGACATCGTTCAGCAGCCCCACTCCAGCCGCCTGATACGTCGCAAGCAGCGCGCCGCTCGATGCGTCGTATACCCGCACGTCGGCACTCCCGAGGAGCGGCGGCCCGACCCCTGCGACCCAGATGCGGTCGCGGCCGGCCTCGTACGCGATCCCGGCGGACGCGCGTCCCGGCGCGCCGGGCGCGAGCACCGTCGCCGATCCGGTCCGAAGATCACCACGCAAGATCGACCCGTCCAGGAGGGAACCGACGAAGAACGAGGTGCCGCGCCCGCTCTCGATGCCCTCCGGGAAGAACCCGTCTGGCAAGTCGATGCGGGCCGGGAAGTTGCCACTCTGCCCGGCCGGCGACGCGCCGATCGCCGGCGAGACGGCGAAGAACGCGACGGCAGCGACCAGCGCTCCGAGACGCGGCGTCGCCGTGTGTCTTCTCGTCATGGTGAACCTCCTTGGGAGCGCCCCGTCCAGTCCTGGATGGTCGGCGAGCGACTCGTGTCGTTGGATCGTCCGATCGTTGCCGTCCACGAGCGGGAGCGCATCGGGCGGAGCGCCTTATCTTCTGCCCTCGACCTGCGTATCTTCGGGCGGTCCGGTCCTCACGCCGCCCTATCGGCTGCGGGTGGAGTGCGCGATACTCGCCGGAGTGGTGGCTCGCGCGAGCGACGGATTCGTCGGACGCGTACGCGAGCTCGGGGAGCTCGAGCGCGCTCTCGATGCGACGCGAGCCGGAAAGGGCGCGACCATCCTCGTCGCCGGAGACGCGGGCATCGGCAAGAGCCGACTCGCGTCCGAGCTCGCGGGCCGTGCCCGTGCCGCCGGGTTCGAGATCCTGCTCGGGCGCGCGATCGACCTCGTCGGGACGGAGCTGCCGTATCAGCCGTTCCTCGAGGCCCTTCGTCCGCTCGGGGAGCCTCGGCAGGTCGACGAACCGAGGGCGGGCTCACAGCTGCACGTATTCGAGAACACGCTCGCACTGCTCACCGACCGAGCGGCCGCCGCACCGGTGCTGCTCGTGCTCGAAGACATGCACTGGGCGGATACATCGACGCTCGATCTCACCGTCTTCCTCGCGCACAACCTCGACGGCCGGCCGGTTCTGGTGCTTGCCACCTACCGCGCGGACGAGCCGTCGTCGGCGGAGCGCATGGGCCGCTTTGCGGATCGCGTCCGGCGTTCGGGGTCGGCGGACTTGCTCGAACTCGGGCCGCTGGAACGCGATGAGTTGTCGGCGCTGCTTGCAGCTCGTACCCACGGCTCGCTGCCGGCGAGGCTGACGAACGAGATCGTCGCCCGCGCGGAGGGCAACCCCTTCTTCGCCGAGGAGCTCCTCGCCGCCGCCGACGACCCGAGCGGAGTGCTTCCGCGCGGCCTGCGCGACCTGCTTCTGGTGCGCGTGACCCCACTCGACCGTCCGACGCAAGATCTACTGCGTGTGGCGGCGGCTGCGGGCCGAGACGTCGCGTACCCGCTGCTCCGCGCGGTCACGGCGCTCCCGGAACGTGACGTCCGCGAGTCGCTGCGCCGCGCGGTGGAGTACGGCGTCCTCGTCGTCGAGCGGGCGACCGGCGACTTTCGCTTCCGCCACGCGCTCCTGGCGGATGCGATCTACGCGACGATCCTCCCCGGCGAGCGCGAGGAGCTGCACGGGAAGCTGGCGGAGGAGCTCGCCCGCAGCGGAGCCGCGTCAGCGGCCGAGCTCGCCCCGCACTGGGAGGCGGCGGGTCGCCGCACGGATGCGCTGGCCGCGTCGGTCGACGCGGCACGCGAAGCCGAGGCCGTCTTCGGGCTCGCCGAGGCGCTGGCGCACCTCGAGCGGGCGCTCGCACTCTGGCACGCGGTGCCGGACGCCGCGGGGCTCACCGGGCTCGATCTCGCCGAGCTCTGCACCCGGGCGGCCGAGCTCGCCAGCCAAACCGCCGCCGCCCTGCGTGCGGTCGAGCTGGGCCGGCAAGCGATCGAGGCCGCCGGCGAGGGTGACCGGCACCGTGCGGCGCTCCTCCGTGTACGCCTCGGCGAGTACCTCGAGCAGACCGGCCGTGAAGACGCTTGCCTCGCCGAGGTCGAGCGTGCCGTCGAGCTCGTGCCGGCGGAGCCGCCCTCGCCGGAACGTGCGTATGCGCTGGGGTCACTCGCTGGGGTGTTGGGGGTGGCCTGGCGCCATGCGGAGTCGTTGCCGATCTGCGAACAGGCGCTCGCGCTCGCTCGCGATGTCGGCGCACGCGAGGCGGAGGTCCGAGCGCTGACGGTGCTCGGCACCGACCTCGCCTACCTCGGCCGCGGTGAGGAGGGTGTCGCCCATCTTCGTCAGGCCCTGCAGCTCGCCGAGGAGGTCGGCGATCACATCGGCCTTGAGCGAGCATGGACCCATCTCACCGACGTGCTGACGATGCTGGGACGGCTCCGAGAGTCGGCGCGAGTCGGGCAGGAGGGGCTCGAGGCGATGCGCCGGTACGGGATCGACAACCCTTTGCTCGTAGCGAACCAGATCGAGACACTGGTCGCGATCGGCGACTGGGACGAGGCCGACAGGCTCAGCGCCGCGGCGCTCCGCGGCATCATCTCGAGCTTCCCGTACTGGCTGCTCACCATCCGCGCTGCCATCGAGATCGGCCGCGGCGAGCTCGACGCCGCACGAGCGCACCTCGAGGATGCCCGCGCCACGCTGCGCGAGGACCACGTCCTCGGCCTCTACGACAGCTACCTCGCAGAGCTCGCCCTCTGGGAGCGCCGCTGGACCGACGCAGAAGCGGCAATCGACGAGGGACTGTCTCTGGCACGCCCGCGCGAGGCTGCGCAGATGCGCGTTCAGCTGTGCGCGAAGGGACTCCGCGCGCAGGCGGAGCTGGCAGCGCTCGCACGCGCACGCCGCGACGCCGACGCCGTCCGCGACCGGCGCAGTCGTGCGCGAAAGCTGCTCGCCGCCGCTCGCCGTGCCGCCGCCGGGGCCTCAGCGATCACACCGAACACCGCAGGCTGGCGTGCGCTGGCCGAGGCCGAGCATGAGCGTGCACTCGGCGTCGCCCGGCCCGAGCTCTGGTCCGACGCCGCGGACACCTGGGAGCAACTCGAGCGCCCGCCGCTCGCCGCCTACTGCCGGTGGCGCCAGGCCGAGGCGCTCGTCGCCGCCGGCGCGCCCCGCGCCGAGGCGAGCGTGCCGCTCAGAGACGCCTACGCCGTCGCGGCCCGGATCGGAGCGCAGCCCCTGCGGCGCGAGCTCGAGCTGCTCGCCGAGCGCGCGCGGCTCGATCCGATGCCACAGGACGCGGGCCCGGACCACGTGGTGGAGGGCCTCGAAGAGCCGCTCGGGCTGACGCCGCGCGAGGCGGAAGTGCTGACGCTCGTCGCCCGCGGCTATACGAACCGCGAGATCGCCGGCGCGCTCGTGATCAGCGTCAAGACCGCCGGCGTCCACGTCTCGCACATCCTGCGCAAGCTCGACGCGCCGAACCGGGTCGAAGCCGCCGCGATCGCGCACCGCCTCGTCCCGCCACACGTCGGGCGGCGCGAGTTCGAGTCCTGACACACCGCCGGTCGAGGCTTCGGTCGGGCGATCCCAGATCACGGATCGCCCGGGGAGGATCGCCGCGGGTTTTGCGCGGCCTGTCACGCCCAATCTTCGTCACGGCCCGGGATCTACACTGATTTCATGCCCCGCGCCAAGGCCTCGGGGAGCGCGAACACCGGACGGAGCGTTGAGGGACGCCGGAGGCAAGAGCCCCTGGTGAACCCTGGCGACGCCCTAGAACGCGGCCGCCGAGCGTATGAACGCTCGGCGTGGGGAGAAGCCTGGGAATCCCTGTCGCTCGCCGACCGGACGGCGTCGCTCGGGGCGGAGGACGTGGAACTGCTGGGGACGTCGGCCTACATGCTCGGTCGCGGCGACGACCTGGAAAGCCTGGAGCGGGCGTATCACCTCCACCTCGACGCCGGCGAGGCGCTCCGCGCGGCTCGGTGCGCGTTCTGGATGGGCATGACTCTCTCCACAAGGGGTGAGCTGAGCCGCGCGACCGGATGGCTCGGCCGCGCGCAGCGGTTGGTCGACCGTGAGCGGCGCGACTGCGCGGAACGGGGCTATCTGCTGTTTCCGCTCATCTTTCAGCACGAGTCCGGCGGTGACTACGAGGCCGCAGCCGCCGTCGCAGCCGACGCTGCGGAGATCGGCACGCGCTTCCGCGATGCGGACCTGTTCGCCCTCGCCGTGCAGTCGCAGGGCATCTTGCACGTAAGGCTCGGACGGGTCGCGGAGGGTCTCGGATTGATGGACGAGGCGATGCTGGCGGTTACCGCGGGCGAGCTGTCTCCGATCGTCAGCGGCATGGTCTACTGCGGGGTGATCCTCGGCTGTCAGGAGGCGTACGACCTGCGCCGCGCCCGCGAATGGACAGCGGCCCTGACGCGGTGGTGCGAGGAGCAACCCGACCTGGTGAGTTTCACGGGAACGTGCCTGGTGCATCGCGCCGAGATCCTGCAATTGCAGGGTGCGTGGGGCGAAGCGCTCGACGAGGCGCGTCGTGCCGTAACCCGTTGCGCGCAGGCGATGAACAAGCTGGCGGCCGCCCAAGCCATTCATCGGCAAGGCGAGGTGCATCGCCTGCAGGGCGACTTCGCTGCGGCCGAGCAGGCGTACAGGGATACGAGCCACGCTGGACGAGAGCCGCAGCCTGGGTTGGCTCTCTTGCGGCTGGCTCAAGGAGACGGCGCCGCAGCGGCCGCCGCGATCCGCCGAGCGCTGGGCGAAACCGTCGAGCGGCCAAAGCGAGTGGGGTTACTGCCTGCCTATATCGAGATCATGCTGGCCGTCGGCGATCTCGAGCAGGCTCGCGTGGCGTGCGACGAGCTGGAGGAGGCTTCGACCGGCTACGAGAGCGACATGCTGGCGGCGATGGTGGCGTACGCACGAGGTGCGTTCGAGCTGGCCGGAGGCGACGCCCACGCTGCCCTGGTCGCGCTGCGGCGCGCAGCCCAGGCGTGGCAGGAACTCGAGGCGCCGTACGAAGCCGCACGCACGCGCGTGCTCGTCGGACTCGCGTGCCGCGCCGCGGGAGACAACGACGCGGCGGCGTTGGAGCTGGAGGCCGCCCGGAGCGTCTTCGCGGAGCTCGGAGCGGCGCCGGACCTCGCCCGCGTCGACTCGCTCGCCCGTCGCAAGGACACCACCGATACTCACGGTCTGACGGCGCGCGAGCTGCAGGTGCTGCGCCTGGTGGCCGCCGGCCGAACGAACAAGGCGATCGCCGCCGAGCTGGTCGTGAGTGAGCGCACGATCGACCGGCACGTAAGCAACATCTTCCCCAAGCTCCATGTCTCGTCGCGCGCCGCGGCGACGGCGTACGCCTACGAGCACCGGCTCGTCTGATCACATCCTTCTGGGTCGAATTACCCACCCGCCGACATGCGCAGGTTGGGTGGTTCCGCCGAAGCGGGGACCACTCGCCGCTCCTACCGTCCAGCGTGCAAGCCACACGGGCGCGAACGAGGAGGACGTCATGAGCAGCGCGCAGCAGGAGAAAAGACGCAGCCGACCCTCGCGGGGCAATGAGGCTCGCGAGCTACTCCTTGCCGGTCTGCCGGTCAGGGAGAGACGGCTGCAGCTGGCCGGGGTTTCAACCGCCGTCCTCGAGGGTGGAGCCGGTCCGCCCGTCGTTCTGCTCCACGGCCCCGGCGCCTACGCAGCGGCGTGGCTGCGGGTGATCCCGGGGCTGGTGACGACCCATCAGGTGGTCGCGCCCGACCTACCCGGCCAGGGTGCCTCGACGGTTGCCGCCGGCAAGCTCGACGTCGATCGAGTGGTCGCGTGGCTCGCCGAGTTGGTCGAGCGCACCTGCCCGTCGCCGCCCGTCCTCGTCGGGCACCTGCTCGGAGGCGCGATCGCTGCCCGCTTCGCAGGCGACCACGGCGAGCGGCTCAGCCGACTGGTGCTCGTGGACACGTTCGGTCTGGCGCCGTTCGAACCCTCTCCCGAGTTCAGTTCTGCATTGATGGGGTTCCTCGCGCAACCGACCGCCGAGACCCACGACCGTCTGTGGGAGCGATGCTCGTTCGATCTCGACGGTCTGCACGAAGCGTTGGGTACGCGCTGGGACGCGATCAGGACGTACAACCTCGACCTCGCCAACACGCCGGCGGTGGCCGAAACGGGGGGCAAGCTCATGGAGCTGTTCGCGATGCCGACGATTCCGGCGGAGGTCCTGGGCGGGATCGCGGCCCCCACGACGCTCATCTGGGGACGACATGACCTCGCAACGCCGGTGCGGATCGCCGAGGCCGCGAGCGTGCGCCACGGCTGGACGCTGCACGTGATCGAGGACGCCGCCGACGACCCGACCATCGATCAGCCCGAGGCGTTCCTCGATGTGCTGCGCCACGCGCTCGATGAGGGGGGTCGGTGATGGCCAGCGCCACAAACACCGACTCCGTTCAGCTTCTTCGTCAGGCCTTCTCGGCGGTCCTCGAGCCCGGCCAGGCCGGGTACGACGAGGCCCGGCGAATACACAACGGCCTGATCGACAAGCATCCGGCTGTGATCGCGCGTTGCCTGCACACGGCCGACGTCGTCGCCGCCGTCGATTTCGCCAAAGACGAAAGGCTCGAGATCTCCGTCCGCGGCGGAGGGCACAACGTCGCCGGCAAGGCAGTCAACGACGGCGGCTTGATGATCGACCTCTCCCCGATGAAGGGCGTTCAGGTCGACATCGCGCGACAGACGGTGCGCGCGCAGCCGGGCCTGACGATCGGTGAGCTCGACCGAGCCACCGCGGCCTTCGGGCTGGTCGTCCCGAGCGGCATCGTCTCGAGCGTCGGGATCGCGGGTCTCACCCTCGGTGGCGGCCTCGGCTGGCTGCAGGGCAAGTACGGGCTGGCGGTCGACAACCTCCTCTCCGCCGAGGTGGTGCTCGCGTCCGGCGACGTCGTCGCCCCGAGCGACGATACGGAGCGAGACCTGTTCTGGGCTCTCCGCGGGGGCGGTGGGAATTTCGGCGTCGTCAGCGCGTTCGAATTTCGCGCGCACCCCCTCGTAAGCGTGCTCGGCGGCGCGGTGCTGTGGCCGCTCGCGGCGGCACCAACGGTCTTCTCGTTCTTCCGCGAGTTCTCGGCCGACCTGCCCGACGACCTGTCTCTGCAGGCCATCCTCGCCCACGCGCCCGACGGATCGGGAGCCAAGGTGTGCGGGATCGTCCTCTGCCACGCGGGCGCCGACGCCGAGCAAGCCGCTGCCGACGTGCAGCCGCTGCGGGAGATCGGCTCTCCCGTGGCCGACATGGTGCAGCGAATGCCCTACCCGGCGATGAACACCGGCGCAGACGGGCTGTTCCCCAGAGGCGCGCTCAACTACTGGAAATCAGCGTTCTTCTCGGCGCTATCGGACGGCGCACTCGAAATCATGATCGAGGCGTTCGAGCGGGCGCCCAGCGAGCTGTGCGCGATCGGCGTCGAGGAGTTCCACGGCGCGGTCACGCGCGTCCCTGCGGAGGCGACCGCCTACCCGCACAGAGAGCCGGGCTTCAACCTGATTCTGGCCTCGCAGTGGACCGATCCAGCGCAGACCGACGCGTGCACCGCGTGGGCGCGTCAGACCTTCGACACTCTTGCGCCGTTCATGGCCGAACGCTCCTACACGAACTACCTCTCCGCCGACGACCACGACCGCGTCCGACAGGCCTTCGGGCCGAACTACGAGAGACTCCTCGGGCTGAAGCGACACTACGACCCGCACAACCGCTTCCGCGGGAACCAGAACATCGATCCGAAAGCCTGATCGCGGTGCGTGTGCTGATCGTGGGGGCCGGTATCGCCGGTCTCGCGCTCGCCCGCGCGATTCGTCAGCGTGACATCACTGTCGAGATCGTCGAGCGGGCGACCAAGTGGGACCCGATCGGCACCGGTCTGTACCTGCCCGGCAATGGCGTGCGGGGACTGGGTGAGCTCGGCGTCGGACCGGCCGTCGCGGCGCGGGCGAATCCGATCGGGCGGCAGCGCTTTCTCGACCATCGTGGTCGTCGCCTGGCCGACATCGACGTCGCCCGGTTTTGGGACGGTGTCGGCCGATGCCTGGCGATCAATCGCGCGGCGCTCCATGAGGTGCTTCGCGAGGCCAACGCCGAGACGCCGATCCGAGTCGGCACCACGGTGACGGACCTGGAAAACGGCGCTGCGCCGCGAGTGCGCCTATCCGACGGCTCGACGGAGAGCTACGACCTGGTCGTCGGTGCAGACGGCACTCATTCGACGATCCGCAGTCTCGTCATGGGCGATGCTCCTGCCCGGTACGTCGGACAGGCAAGCTGGCGCTTCGTCGCCGAGGGGCTCCCCGACATTGCGGATTGGACGGTCATGCTGGGCCGACGCCGGGCGTTCCTCACGGTCGCGCTCGGCGAGGGGCTCGTGTACTGCTACGCCGACGTCAACACGGGCGACCCGGACGGCGCTCGAGGCAAAGACTGGCGCGACTCGTTCGCCGACTTCGCCGAGCCTGTGCCACATCTGCTCGAGCAGGGCGAACAAGCGTACTTCTCGACGATCGAGGAGGTCGTTCCGCCGGCCTGGACAGCGCACCGCGTCGTCCTCGTCGGGGACGCCGCGCACGCCAGCTCACCGAACATGGCGCAAGGTGCGGCGCTGGCGGTCGAGGACGCTCTGGTACTGGCCGAGATGCTCGGCACCGAGCCCGTCGACCAGGCGCTGTCCGCATACGAACAGCGGCGCAAGGCTCGCGTGGCGTGGGTGCAAGAGCAGACCCATCGCCGTGACCGCACGAGAAGCCTGCCATCCGCGATCCGCAACCTCACGCTGCGCCTCGCTGCCGAACGCATCTTCAGATCGAACTACAAACTCCTGCGAGACCCGCCGTAGCGGCGCGGCACGCAGTCCTCCGTCTCCAGCTCTCGAGGACGGGGCGGCGCTAGGCAACGGGCTCGACCGCCTGCGTGATGAGCTCTTCGAGACTCGTCGCGGCGTCCGCGAGCCGTACGGCGGCGAGCCGCTCGGGAGTAGCTCGACCTCGTCAGCAACCACTCGCTCGCCGCACTCGAGCAAGCGAAGGAAGGCACAGACAGAGAGGAGACACGCGGAGCTCACCGCGGCCGATGATCCCCGACGAGTTACCCCACTTCCTGGCCTTGACCGGGCCTACCGGGCCTTCGTATGTTTGGCGCCCAACCAGCGCCCGACGAGGCGCAGGCAGGCGGAACCGGGAGAGTTCCTCTGGAGGAGGCCTAGATGAGACGGTTTTTGCTCGTGGCCACGGCGGGCGCGCTCGTGCTTGCCGTCGCCATGCCGGCCAGCGGCGCGCAGCGTCCACAAGACCAACTGGACGTGTACACCGCTGTGGTAAGCGATGAGCAGCTCTCGGCACTGGCGGCTCAGGGGTTCGAGCTGACCGGCGTCCGGGAGGTGGCGGGCGGCACCGAGGTCCAGCTCGTGGCGTCGAAGGCGCAGCGCGCCCAGCTGAGGCGCGACGGAATCAGCACCGAGCTCACCCGCGTCAAGGGAGGCAAGACCGTCAAGGAGTTCGCAGCCGAGCAGTCCGAGAACGGGTTCACCGTCTGGCGCTCCTGGGACGAGCCCGGCGGGTTCCGCGACCAGATGTACGCGGTCGCCCGCAACAACCCACGGCATCGCCAAGCTCGTGCAGCTCGGGACGACCTACCAGGGCCGCGAGCTGCTCGCGCTCAAGCTCACCGCGGGAGCGCGCGGCCAGTCCCGACGGGCGCCGCCCGGCGGTGCTGTACAGCTCCACCCAGCACGCGCGCGAGTGGATCGCCAACGAGGTCAACCGGCGCCTGATGAACTGGTACATCGACCGCTGGCGGGCCAATGACCCCGAGATCAAGCAGCTGCTCCAGACGACGGAGCTGTGGTTCATCCTCGTGGCCAACCCCGACGGCTACGAGTACACGTTCGACGTCGAGCGGCTGTGGCGCAAGAACCTGCGCGACAACAACAACGACGGCGAGATCACGGTCGGCGACGGCGTCGACCCCAACCGCAACTTCCCGAACCACTTCAAGTACGACGAGGAGGGGTCGTCGTCGATCGCGTCGAGCGAGACGTACCGCGGCCCCGCTGCGGTGTCCGAGCCGGAGACCCAGGCGATGAAGGGCTTGCTCGACCGGATCGGGTTCGAGTTCCAGGTCAACTGGCACTCGAACGGGCAATGGCTGCTGTACGCGGAGGGCTGGCAGATCGCGACGCCGACCGCGGACGACCCGATCTACTTCGCCCTCTCGGGCAACCTCGACCGGCCCGCGATCCGGGACTTCCACCCCGGCCTGAGCTCCGACGTCCTGTACGTCACCAACGGCGAGACGACGGACTACGCCCACGCGTCCGCCGGTGCGCTGGCGTGGACGCCCGAGCTGTCGGCGGGCTGCCCGAACTGCGGGTTCGTGTTCCCGGACGACGAGGCACTCGTGCAGGCGGAGTTCGAGCGCAACCTGCCGTTCGCGCTGTCCGTGGCCAAGTCGGCGGATGACCCGGACGACCCGGAGTCGGTGCTCGGCATCGAGACCAAGCCGTTCTACACGAAGAGCGACGACCCGTACAAGGACGGGATCCCGGGCGTCGACTTCGAGTTCGCCTACTCCTACGGCGATCCCGCAGCCGGTGCAGGTGCTGGCGAAGCGCGAGCCTCGGCGCCGTCACGCTCAAGTACCGCATCAACGGCGGGCGGCGTGCAAAGTGCTCCGACGTCGGAGTGGGCCGGTGGCGAGCGCTACACGCCGGCCGACGTCCACTACCGCGAGCTGCGCGGCGTGGTGACCGGCACCAGCCCGGGCGACTCCGTCGAGGTGTGGTTCGAGGGCGGCGGGGAGCGCAGCGACTCGTTCACGTATCGGGCCGTCTCCGAGACCGGCCGCCGGGTGCTGGTGGTGGCCGCCGAGGACTACTCGGGCGCCGTCGCCCGCGCAGACGCCGGGCCCGCACTACCTGAGCTACTACCTCGAACGCGCTCGCCGCCAACGGCGTCGCGCGCCGACGTGTACGACGTCGACGCGCGCGGCCGCGTCGCGCCCGGACCATCTCGGCGTGCTCAGCCACTACGACGCGGTGATCTGGTACACGGGCGACGACAACGTCACCCGCCCGCTCGGCCAGGCCGGCGGGAACGCCGACCGCCTGGCGATGGACGAGATCCTCGAGTTCCGCGCCTACATGAACGAGGGCGGCCGCGTCGTCTACACCGGCGCGTGGGCCGGCCAGCAGTTCGTGCGCGCCGGCGCGGTCGGCCAGCAGTTCTACGACCCGAAGGGCGTGGGCCCGTGCCGGATCGGCGGGGTCCCGAACCCGGCGTTCGACCCGCGGCGGTGCCTCGCGGTCGCCGGCTCGCCGAACAGCGACGGGATCAACGACGTCCTGCAGTACTGGTTCGGCGCGTACGCGCTGGCCGCGGGCGACGGGCACGATCCTGAGACCGGCGATCATTTCGGCGTCAACGGCATCGACGACCCGTTCGACGGCCTGTCCTGGGCGTTCGGCCCGGACGGCGCGGACAACCAGAACATGAGCGCGTCGTTCGTGTCCACGAGCGGCATCCTGTCGCGGACGGAGTTCCCGCAGTTCAACAGCTGGCCGTCGAGCCGGTACGACAAGCCGGGCGGGCCGTTCTCGCCGCACACCGGCGACCAGTACGTCTACTCGCAGATCGCCGACGTCACCTACAAGCGGCTGACCCGCGAGATCGCGGTGCCGGCCGGCTGGCGGCGACCTGACGTTCTGGACGCTCGTGGGACACCGAGCCCGCCTGGGACCACCTGTTCGTGGAGGCCCGGACCGCCGGCGGAACCGACTGGACGACGCTGCCGGACGCGAACGGCCACACGACCACCGCGCCGGGCGACAGCTGCGCGGCCGGGTGGCGCGACCTGCACCCGTGGCTCGATCACTACCAGACGTTCAACAGCGCCGCGGGCACGTGCACGGCGACCGGCACCACCGGATCGTGGAACGCCGCCTCCGGCAACTCCGCCGGCTGGCGAGCAGTGGAGGATCAACCTCAACGCGTACGCCGGCAGGACTGTCGAGATCTCGATCGCCTACGCGACGCGACTGGGCGGTGCAGCACCTCGGCGTGTTCCTCGACGACGTGACGCTGCCGGACGGCACGAGCACGTCGTTCGAGGCCGGCCTCGACGGCTGGCAGGTCACCGGGCCGCCGGCCGGCAGCGGACCGAACGCGAACAACTGGATCCGCACCGACGCCGCCGGGTTCCCGGTCGGCGCCAGCGATCAGCACCCCGGACTCGATCCTGATGGGCTTCGGGTTCGAGGGGATCTCGACGCCAGGCGTCGCGCAACGCGGTCATGGGCCGCGTGCTCGACCACCTGCTCGACTGAGCGGCCCGGCCGGGGCCGTCGTCTGCGCCGGCAAGGGTGACACAGCGTCACCCTTGCCGGCGCGCGGCTGGCGCACGGTCGTGAGCACGGGTCACCCAAGACCGTCGGCGTGTCGACCCGGGCGGCGGCGACCCTGTTCGCGATGAAACACGGGCTGCTGGCATGGGGAGAACTCCCGATTGCCCGGCCAGAGAACCGCTCCTAGGGTCCACCCTCGGCAACACCCCGACCGAGGAGGTAGTCGAATGCAGACCTACGCGATCCTGCGCCGCCGCGGCTGGAGGACGCCGGAGGAACTCGAGGCGGCGGCTATGCGCTCGAGGAAGGTCGTCGACGAGCAGATGCCCGACGCCGTCCGCTGGATCCGCAGCTACGCGCTGGCCGAGGAGGACGGAACAGTGGGAACCGTCTGCGTCTACCAGGCCACCGATGCGGAAGCGATTCGGCGTCACGCGAAGATCGCCGACCTGCCGGTCGACGAAATCGTTCCCGTCGCCGACACCGTGATCGTTCGTCCGGACCCCGAGCCGGCAGTCGTCCGATAGGAAGCGGACGCCATGAAGAAACTGATCATCGTCGTTCTGAGCGTTGTGCCACTCCTGGGGATCGCCGGTTACGCGGCAGCGTCAAGTGACCGTTCGGCAGCGTCTGCGACGGCCGCATTCCACGACCTCGAGAAGGCACAGGCCGCCGGCTACGTCGTTCACGTCGCCGAGCTCAGCGGCGCGACGTGTATCGCCCACGGCGCCGAGGGCGCGATGGGCGATCACTTCGTCAATCAGGACCTGCTCCTCGACCAGGGCGTCATCGACGCCACTGCGCCGGAGGCGGTCGTCTACGAGCAGCGAAACAACGGCACCTACAAGCTCGTCGCGCTCGAGTACATCGTTTTCAAAGCGGACTGGGAGGCGGCCGGCAACACGGGCAAGCCCTCGCTCTTCGGCCGGGAGTTCGACTTCACCGACGAGCCGAACCGGTACGGACTGCCACCGTTCTATTCGCTCCACGCGTGGATCTGGAAACCGAACCCGAGTGGACTGCTCACGCCCTGGAATCCGGACGTCAGCTGTTCGTAGATCCTGAGCCGGGGGAAAGCCGACGCCTCCCCCGGCTCGCATACTCGTTGCCGAGGACCGAACGGCAGCATGCTCGTGCGCCAGCGTTCTGATTTGTGCGCTTCCCCAAGCGAAGATCCGGCCCATCGGATAGGGGTTGCGTCCCGATGCAGACCCTCGTCCTCTTCTCGCTCATACGGGCTCAGATCGGACCTGCCCGGGAGCATGACGACTCTCGGGAAACCTCGGTAGCCCGTCGTCGGGGAGCGGTTCCCAGGGCGCCGCGTACGCGACGAACTGCCTCACGGTCGGTCGTATGCCCGGATCGTCGTCGAAGGTCCCCATGCGGATGCCGACCGAGTCGGGGTGGCTGCTGTTGTACCCGAACATCGCGGAGCCGCATTCGCCGCAAAACCATTTCTCGCCGCCCCCATCCGGCGGCTTCCACATTCGCAGCTTCTTCTCGCCGGAGACGACGCGGAACGTGCCGGGAGCGGGGTGCGCCTGCGGTGACGCCGCCGCGCCGCTCCGGCGCTGACATCGTTTGCAGTGGCAATAGCTCGCACGGACGAGCGGTTCGGTGACCTCGTACCGGACTGCACCGCAGTTGCAACCGCCTGTGAGCGGGAGTGTCATCTGCTCGCCTCTCGGTGCTCGTCGACGCTTCCGGAGTGTGTCACAGGGCTCGGCGACGCCCCGTCGCCGCCGAAGGTCGTGGTCGAGCGGGCTGGGTAGTCTCGTGCCGTGGCAGCCGGACCGTTGGATGCCGGCGGGCAGGTCCGAAGTGCCGAGCTGGTGGCGGCGCTGTGCCTGGCGTCGGATCTCGGCATGGGCTTTCCGTTCGAGCACGGTCTGCACACCACGCTGATCGCGATGCGGCTCGCCGACCGGCTCGGCGTCGACGACGAGGACGTCGCCCGGACGTACTACGCGTGCCTCCTTTCCCATTCGGGCTGCACCACGGACGCGCACGTCACCACGGAGGTCTTCGGCGGTTCGATGACGACGACGTTCCATCGCGTCCGGTACGGGTCAGGACGCGAAGTCCTGGCCGGGCTCATCCGCACGCTTCCCGACCCGGAGAGCCGCGGACTGTTCCGTGCGAGCCAGGTCGCTCGCCGGCTGCCGAGGATGGCGCGCGAGATGCGTCCGCACCTCGCCGCCACGTGCGAGGTCGCCGGGATGCTCGCCGCCGGGCTGGGTCTCCCGGCGTCGGTGCAGGAACTCTTCGACCACCGGTTCGAGCGCTGGGACGGCCGGGGCCCGCTCGGCCGCGCGAAGGGCGATGCAGATCCCGCTGCCGATGCGGATCGTCCAGCTTTCGGTGGACGCCGCCTTCCAACACGTGCTCGGAGGCGAGGAACGCGTCGTGCGGCTGGCCCGCGACCGGGCGGGGCACGCCTTCGACCCGGAGGTCGCCGGATGTCTCGCCGACCATGCAAGGGAGATCCTCGCCTGGGACGAGCACGCCTCGGTGTGGGACGAGGCGCTCTCCTGCGAGCCGGGCCCGGAGTCGTTCCTCGAGGGGGAGGCGCTGGATCGCGCGCTCGCGGCGATGGGGAACTTCTCGGATCTGCTCTCGCCGTATCTGGCGGGTCACTCCGCGGCCGTGGGGGAGCTGACCGAAGCGGCTGCGGAGCGCTGCCGGATGGACGATCGCCGGCGTCGCCGCGCTCCGGCGGGCGGCGCTCGTCCACGACCTCGGACGGGTCGCGGTGACCTCGCGGATCTGGCAGAAGCACGGGCCGCTGAACGCGGACGAGTGGGAGCAGGTGAGGCTCCATCCCTATTACACCGAGCGAGTGCTCGCGCGCTCGGAGTTCCTCGCGTCGCTGGCCCACGTCGCGGGAGCCCACCACGAGCGCCTCGACGGCTCCGGCTACCACCGCGGAGCTTGCCGGTGCAGAGCTCACGCTGCCTGCCCGGTTGCTGACCGCGGCTGACGCGTACTGCGCGATGACGGCGCCGCGGCCCCATCGCGAGCCGCTGCCGCCCGAACAGGCGGCGGACGAGCTCGCGCAGGAGACGAGCGCCGGACGCCTCGACGCCGACGCGGTGACGGCGGTCCTCGATGCCGCCGGCCAGCAGGTGCCGCGACTCGAGCGGCCGGCCGGGCTGACGGAGCGTGAGACCACGGTCGTCGGCATGCTCGCTCGCGGCCTGCAGACGAAGGAGATCGCGGCCGCGCTCGGGATCTCGTCCAAGACCGCCGACCGCCACATCCAGAACGCCTACCGCAAGATCGGCGTGTCGACCCGGGCGGCGGCGACCCTGTTTGCGATGGAGCACGGGCTGGTGGCATGGGGAGAACTCCCGATTGCCCGGCCGACGCCGCGTTCCTAGCGTCTCCCTCGTCTCAGACCCAACCACAGGGAGGATCGCCATGCCGAGCCACGCGACGCACGCGTCGGGAGACGCGACGAGCCCGTTCGAGGGACTCCGAACTGCGGACGTCGACGGGACCGCGCTTGCCTACCGTGAGCAGGGCGAGGGTGAGCCCGTCGTCTTCGTTCACGGCAGCGCAAGCGACGTGCGATGGTGGGACCAGCAGCTCCCCACGATTGGGATGTCCTATCGGGCGATCGCGTACAGCCGCCGCTACGCGCGGCCCAATCCGGAGATCGAGCCGGGCGCGGACGACCCGATGCTCCCGCACGTGGACGACCTGGAGGCCCTCGTGCGTGGCCTGGACGCGGCGCCCGCGCATCTCGTGGGCCACTCCTGGGGCGCCTTCATCTGTCTGCTTGACCGCGATCCACCGGCCCGAGCTGGTGCGCAGCCTCGTGCTCGCAGAGCCGCCGGTGCTGTCGCTCTTCATGAGCACGCCGCCACGTCCCATGGAGCTCGTAAGGCTCTTTGCGCGCCGGCCGAGGACCGCACGCGCCATCCTCGGCTTCACGATGAAGACGGCCTTCCCCGCCAGAAGGCCTTCCGTCGAGGCGACGACGAGCAGGCGATAAGGTCATTCGCCGAAGGCTTCGTCGGCAAGGAAGGCTATGAGCGCCTTCCGGAGGAGCGCAAGAACCAGTTGCGCGAGAACGTGAGCACACTGAGGGCACAGCTGCTCGGTGCAGGCTTCCCGCCGCTGAGCGACGACGAGGTGCGTCGCGTCGCGGCTCCGACGCTGCTCATGACCGGCGAGCGCAGCCCCGCCCTTCCGCTCCGGCTGACCGACCGCCTGCAGGAGCTGCTGCCGAACCCCGAGCGCGTCGAGATCGCAGGCGCGTCGCACGCGATGACGAGGGAGAACCCGGCCGCGGCCAACGCGGCGATCCTCGATTTCCTCTCACGCGCGCGTCAGCGGAGATGACGGTCGGACGAATTCTCGTCGTCGGGGCCGGCCTTGCCGGTCTCGCGGCTGCTCGATCGCTCGCGTCGTGCCGGCTTCTCGGCCGAGGTCGATCGAGCGGCAGCCCGCCTGGGGCGAGGCGGGGATCGGGCATCTACCTGCCCGCGAACGCCAGTCCGCGCGCTGCGCGCGCTCGGTCTCGAGCAGGCGGTCGCGGAGCGAGGAACCGTGATCACACGGCAGCGCGTCAGCGACGACCGCGGCCGGCTGCTCGTCGAGGTCGATCTGGCGGAGCTGTGGGACGGCGTCGGCCCCTGCCTCGCGCTCCACCGCGCAGACCTCCACGCCGTGCTGCTCGACGGGGCTCGCGACGTGCCGATCCGGACGGGAGCCGACGTTCGCGGGCTGCAGCGAGCAGGACGGGAGTCGTCTCGGTCGAGTTCGGCGACGGCACCGCCGCCGAGTACGACCTCGTGATCGGCGCGGACGGAATCCGCAGCACGGTGCGGCGGCTCGCCTTCGGTGACGACGCGACCGCCCGACCCGTCGGACAAGTGGGATGGCGCTTCGTCACCGCGTGCCCGCCCGAGATCACGACCTGGTCGGTGATGCTGGGCCACCGCACGGCCTTCCTCATGATCCCGATCGGGAACGGCCGCGTGTACTGCTACTGCGACGTCGCGTCGCGATCCGGCGACGGAACGGCACGAGGACTCGGCCAGCTCTTCTCCGGACTTCGCGGACCCCGTGCCCGGTCTCATCGACTCGCTCCCGAACCGCGAGCTCGTGCACCGGTCGACGATCGAGGAGGTCGCGCTCGATGCGTGGGCTGCGCGGGCGGGTGGTGCTCATCGGCGACGCAGCACATGCGACCTCTCCCAACATGGCCGAAGGCGCGGCGATGGCACTCGAAGACGCGCTGGTGCTCGCCGAGTGCCTGCACCGATTCGACGCGGTTCCAGCCGCCCTGACGGCGTTCGAGGCTCGTCGACGTCCGCGGACGGACTGGGTTCGGGCGCAGACGCATCGCCGTGACCGAACGCGCTACCTCCCGACGGCGATCCGCAACGCGGTCCTGCGCGCGTTCGGCGCACGGATCTTCCGGTCGAACTACCGACCTCTGCTCGACGAGGCGTAGCGAGAACAGCGAGCATCGGCCACGGCCGGCGCTCAACACGCCGACGGAGACGCGAACCCGGGGAACTCTTCAGCTTGGGCTGGTGTAGTCGAGGTGTGGCGCTGCGACGGTTCGTTCTCCTTCTTGCCGCGACGGCTCTCGTGTCGCCTGCCGCTGCATCGGCAAAGGTCTGGATGATCGTGTCGACGCCTTCCGGAGGCGTCGAGGTCGGCGAGAGCTGGAACGCGACGCTCCAGTTTCCGATCGCCACCGATCCCCAGGCGACGCCGGTGCCTCGGCACCCCGAGATCGTGTTCACGCATCTCGCCAGCGACGTCAAGCGGCGGTTCTCCGCCGAGCCGACGCGCAGGCGCGGCGTGCTCCGTGCCCGCGTCGTCCTCCCGAAGGCCGGGACCTGGAGGGTCTACGTCTGGGCCTACGAGATGGGCGCCGTTGCGCCCCAGCCAACGTCGAGACAGATCGTCGTGCGCACGCCCGGTCGAAACTGACCTCCAGGCTCGGTCGCCGACCGCCGACCGCGGCTGGACGCGGTGCCGAAGCGCTACCCGGCCGAGTACAGCGCCGCGGTCTCGGCCGCCGCGGCCGCGATCCGCTCGCGCAGCTCCTCCGGCGCGAGCACCTCCGCGCCTGCGCCCCCACGCCAGCAGGTTGCGGAAGGCGTAGTCGAGCCCCTCGAACCGCGCGACGACGGTCGGCGCGCTCGCCGTCCTCGACGATGCGCGCGGAGCGGAGGAAGCGCACCTGCGAGCGCGGGACGCGGACGGTGACCTCGACGTACGACCGGCTCCGCTCGAACGCCTCCGAGCGGCTCGCCCACGTGGCCGCAAGGTCGAAGTCCGCCGCCCGCGTCGCCTCCTCCGGCCGCTCCCGCGCGGACACGATCCGCGACACGCGGTAGACGCGCTCCTCGCCGCGACGCTGGGCGAGCAGGTACCAGACCCCGGCCTTGAGCACGAGGCCGAGCGGGTCGAGCCGACGCGAGACGACGGCATGGCCCTCGCGGTAGCGCATGTCCAGGCGGCGCCCGCGCCAGAGCGCGCCGGCGAGGACGGGCAGATGCGGGACGCGATCCTCCTCGCGGAACCAGCCGCGTGTGTCGACGTGGAAGAGCTGCGCAGCCCGGCCGGCGCGGTCCTGCAGCTCCGCGGGCAGCGAGGCGAGGAGCTTCAGCCGGGCCGCAGCCAGCTCGCGGCCGAGTCCCAGCTCCGCCGCCGGGCCGACGAAGAGCGCCTCCGCCTCGACCGCGTCGAGACCCGTCAGCTTCGTCCGGTAGCCGCGCTCCAGGCGATAGCCGCCCGCCGGCCCGCGCACCGAGACGATCGGGACGCCCGCCGCGGCCAGCGCCTGCGCGTCCCGCTGCACCGTCCGCTCGGACACCTCGAGCCGCTCGGCGAGCTCGACGGCGGTCAGCTGCCCGCGCGTCTGGAGCACCAGCAGGAACGAGACGAGACGGCTCGCGCGCACGACTTCGAGTCTAGGTGGTGAACACGACAGGAGATGGCGGGAATTGTCGTTAGCGTCGCGTCGTGCGTTTCGTGCTCGAGTCGGGTCGGAGGGTCGCCGTCCACCGCACGACGACGACCGTCGCCTGGTTCCCCTCCGAGGGGCGCGCACGCGGCGTGCGCGAGCCCGCCGTCGTCCTCTGCCACAGCGCTCCGGGCGCCGGCTGCTTCGATCCCGATCCGGCCGTCACGCGGGCGCGGGACGTCCGCCTGCTCTCGATCGACCGGCCGGGATACGGCGGCTCCTCGCCCGTCGCCGCCGGGACGTGGTCGACGGTGGCCGCAGCCGCCGACGAGCTCGCCACCGTGCTCGACGGCATGAGCGTCGGGCGCGTCGGCGTGGCCGGCTGGTCGGCCGGCGGACGGGTGGCGCTCGCGCTGGCGGCACGCCGCCCCGACCTGGTCGACCGTGTGGCCGTGATCGCGACCCCGGCGCCCGATGCCGAGGTGCCGTGGATCGAGGGCGAGCAGCGCGCCGAGCTCGAGCGGCTCCGCGGTCTCCCTCCCGACGCGGCCCTCGCGGCGCTCGAGGAGCGGCTCGGCTCGCTCGTCCCGGAGGACCCGCTGTCGCCCGAGGCGCTCTGGCTCCTCGGCGCGGGCCCGGCCGACGAGGCTGCGCTGCAGACGCCGGGAGCCCGCCGCCGCCTCGGCGAGATGCTGCGGGCAGCGTTCGTCCAGGGCGCGCACGGCCTGGCCGCCGACATCGCCGGATACTGCCTGCAGCCGTGGGGGTTCGAGCCGGAGGCCGTGCGCGCCGAGACGCTCCTCCTCTACGGCTCGCACGACCCGCTCGCCGACCCGCGGCACGGGCGCTGGTGGGAGTCGCGGCTGCCCGACGCGCGCCTCGAGATCGCACCGGGCGCGGGCCACCTGGTCGTGATACCGATGTGGGCACGCGTGCTCGCGCACCTGGCGCCCGACCGCGCGCCGCTCCGGCTCGTCGACGGCTCCCGCCGCGACGCGGAGCGCGAGGATGTCGAGGAGTTCTCGGCCGCGTGAGTCAACGACCCGAAAGGAAGGAGCCATGGCGACGACGACGGCACAGGCGTCGTTCCGACCCGAGCTGTTCACGTTCCTCGAGGAGCTGAAGGCGAACAACGACCGCGAGTGGTTCGCGGCGAACCGCGACCGGTACGAGGAGGAGCTGCTCGAGCCCGCGATCGACTTCATCGTGGCCTTCGGCCCGAAGCTGGAGAAGATCAGCCCGCACTTCCGCGCCGACCCGCGGGCGAGCGGCGGGTCGCTCTTCCGTATCTACCGCGACACGCGCTTCTCGAAGGACAAGACGCCGTACAAGACAAACGTCGGGATCCACTTCCGGCACGAGCTCGCCAAGGACGCGCACGCGCCCGGCTTCTACCTCCACATCGGGCCGGGCGAGGTGTTCGCCGGCGCGGGGATCTGGCACCCCGGCACGGAGGGGGCGACGCGCATCCGCGAGGCGATCGTCGCCGACCCCGAGCGCTGGCGGGGCGCGACGCGTCGCGGCGCCTTCGCGAAGCGCCTCGAGCTCAGCGGCGACTCGCTGAAGCGCGTCCCGAGCTGGGCCGACCCGGAGCACCCGTTCGCGGACGACCTGCGGCGGAAGGACTTCTTCGGCTGGGCGCGTCTCGCCGACGAGGACGTCCTCGCGCCGGGCTTCGTCGACGAGTACGCCGCGATCTGCCGCGCGGCGGCGCCGCTCGTCGCGTTCCTCTGCGACACATTCGAGGTTCCGTTCTAGCCGACCCGCGCGATCAGTCAGAATCCGCCCGTGGACGACGAGCGCCCCGACGAGACCGAGGAGCCCGAGGCGGCGGAGGAGACACCCGCCGCGGAGAAGGCGCCGGTGACCAAGGTGTCGCCGGCCGTCACCGAAGCCGAGGCGGAAGAGCCGGCCGCCGCCTCCGACGAGCCACCGCTCGCGGACGAGGCCGAGGTCAGCCTCGGGCCCCTGTTCACGCTGGGCGCCGTTCTCCTCATCTACGGCCTGCTGCGCCGCAGGCCGCTGGTCATGGCCGGAGGGATCGCGGCCGTCTGGCTCGACCAGCGCTCGGAGCTCGGGCGATCACTGAAGACGCGGGTCCGCGGCGCCGTCAAGGAGCAGATCAAGGCGCACGCGCTGGGCTGACGCCACCGCGCCCGCGGCTCGCCCGTCACACTCCGCGTACGAGCCGACACGACCCGGATAGCGGCAGACAGCGCGCAAAGCGCGCGGCGGTGCTCTCGGACGTCCACGGGAACGCGGTCGCGCTCGCAGCCGTCCTCGCCGAGCTCGAGCGGGAGGACGCCGACCTCGTCGTCTTCGGGGGCGACCTGACCTGGGGGCCGCTACCGCGCGAGACGCTGGCACTCCTCCACGGCCTCGCGCTCCCCGCGCTCCACGTTCGCGGCAACGCGGAGCGCGCGCTGCTCGAGCCGGCGGCCGAGCCGACCGAGCGCGAGCGCTGGCTTGCCGCGGCGCACTCCGCCGAGGAGCTCGCGTGGCTCGGAACCTTCGCGGCGACTGTCGACGTCGACGTCGACGGCCTCGGGCCCGTCCGTTTCTGCCACGGGTCGCCGCGGAGCGACGAGGAGCTCGTGACGCCGGAGACCCCGGCCGAGCGGATGCGCGAGCTCAGCGCCGGGATCGAGGAGCGCACGCTCGTGACCGCGCACACGCACCTCCAGTTCGATCGGTGGGTGGGCGACCTGCGCTCGGTCAACCCGGGGAGCGTCGGGATGCCGTACGCCGAGCGGCCGGGCGCGTACTGGGCGCTCCTCGGCCCCGACGTGGAGCTCCGTCGCACCGAGTACCGGATCGAGGAAGCAGTGACCCGCTACCGGGAGAGCGGCGACCCGATGGCCGAGCAGATGGTCGAGATCCTCGAGCAGCCCCCGTCGCCCGCGGAGGTCATCGCGCACGCAGAGAGCCTGCGCTTCTCGGGCTGACGCTCAGGCGCCGACCAGCGGCAGGCGCCGGTCGCCCGGGCCGAGCACGGAGCTCGACGTGACGGTCGCGCGGTAGAGGCGCAGGCGCGCCGGCGGCGAGACGTCGTCGGGCCCCCACGCTCTGGCGCCGCCTGCCTCCGAGCGTCGCGAGAACGCCGCGATCCCCTGGTCGAGCGCGGGGCCGGCGAGCTGCTCGGCCACCGCGTCGCAGTACAGCGCCTCGGCGCCGCCGACGGGGACGGTCGAGTCGAAGATCACGATCGCCACCTCGGGCCGCGTCGCGATGTTCCGCGAGTGGCGCGCTTCCGGGTCAGACACCCAGAGGAAGTCGCCGTCACCCACCGGGGCGTACCAGACCGGCGAGGCCCACGGGCGGCCGTCGCCGTCGGCCGTCGCGAGCGTCAGATAGCGGTTCGTCTCGACGAGCCGCTGCGCCGTCTCCCGCGTGTCGGGCTGCTCACTCATGTCGAGGCTTCCGATTGTACGAACCGGCTTGAGGATCGAATGGCCTGGGGACGACGAGTTCGTGCACGGCACCGTTGCCTCGCGTCGGGTGTGCAGCCGTCGTGGCGTTCGCACGGCTGCTGCCCTGGCGGCGTGCACGCTCGGCATCCACCTTGTGGGCGCCGCGGATCCCTCCCCGGCACGTGCGGCCGGCAAGACCATCTCGGTGCGAAGCGACGCCGGGTTCGCGAAAGCCGTGAAGCGGCTGAAGCGCTCGGGCGGGACGATCCGTCTCCTCCCGCACCGGTACCACCGGCTCGTCGTCGGCCCGCGGTCCTGGCGGCAGCTGAGGATCGTCGGCACGCGCGGCGTGCGCGTCGGGCACCGTCCGGCTCGACGGCACGCAGCGCGTCTCGTTCGGCCGCGTGACGGTCGCGCCGGTCGCCGGCGACGCCGGCATCGTGGTGTGGCGGTCCCGCCACGTGGCGCTCCACGACCTCGTCGTGACCGCGCACAGGACCAGGCACTCCGCGTCGATCCTCGTGCCCGACTCGCGCGACGTCACCATCAGCCGGAGCACGTTCAGCCACTGCGGGGACCACGACCCGGAGTTCGTCAACTGCATCACGCTGTACCGCTGGTCGCACGACGTCGTGATCGAGGGCAACCACTTCCACGACTGCTTCGGCTGCGACTTCGTCAACGGACGGTTCGGCTCCGACCTCGTGATTCGCGACAACCGCTTCGAGCGCGCGCTCCCGTGCCGCATGGGGCCGTACCGGTGCAAGCACAACGACCTCGTGCAGCTCTTCGGCGGAAGGCGCCTGCTCGTCGCCCGGAACCACTTCGGCGTCTACCGGGAAGGCGGCGCCCAGCTCTACCTGACGAACGCGGTCGACTACGCCACGATCGTCAACAACGTCTTCGTCGGCTCGGATCCGCGTGTGCCCGGGTATCGGGCGCGGATGGGGATCGTGGTCGGGAGCCAGCGCTCCCAGCGCATGCCGCTGTACGCGAAGATCGTCAACAACACCATCCTCACGGGCGAACGCCGCCGCGACGGGTACGCCGGCTCGATCCGCATGAGCTCGCGATACGGAAGCGTGCGGCGGTGGCAGCGGCCGATCGTCGCGAACAACGTGATCGGCCTCCTCGAGACGGCCGGCCGCGTCTGCGGCCTCTCGCAGCGGTTCCTCGGCAACCTCGTAATCCGCGGACGGCCGTGCTCGCCGCTCGACGTCGTCGGCCCGCTCGCTCTCGACGGCCGGGGCCGACCGAGTGCGTACTCGCCCGTGATCGACGTCGCCAACCGGCACTACGCCCCGCCGACGGACGCGACCGGTCGCGCACGCGTGGGCTGGGGGCCGGACGTGGGGGCGTACGAGTACCGTCCGGACGGCTGACGCGGAGACGGTTCGGCCGACGCGCCAAGCCCTGCGAACCTCGGGCTCGCAGGGCTTGGAGGTCAGGGGAGCGTGCGCTTTTCAGACGACGAACGTGAGGATAAAGATCGCAAGGAAAACGCTCTGGGCGCTGTGCACTGCGATCCCGATCCAGGCGCTCCGATAGCGCTTCGTCGGGTACGAGATCGTGAACATGTCGAGGAGCGTCCCCGGGATCGCCCACGGCACGTGCAGGTGGTAGCCGGCGAAGAGGAGGCCGTTCGCCACCCAGTCGCCGCGCCCGAAGGCGCCGTTCATGCGCGGAAGGAGGTACCCGCGGAACAGGAGCTCCTCGCCGAGCATGGTGTTGAACAGGAACATCACGAGGATGAGGCCGTACCAGCCGAAGGCCCCGTCCAGGAACGCCTTGCCGGCGTCCGACTCCACGAGCGTGGTGAATTCCCGGTCGTCGGGCGCCGGCACGATCGCAAGCAGCTCCTGCGCGAAGGTGAACGCGAGGATCAGCGGGATCACGACGAGCCACACGCGACCACCGACGCGGCCGCTGCGCGGGCTCCGTGGAGAGCGGAGCCAAAGCGCCTCGCGGACCGTCGACCAGCGGAGGGTCCGCTGTTCGCGACCGACGAGGATTGCAACCAGGACGAACTGCCAGACCATGCCGATCGCGAGGGAGACGATGAGGGCCTTCGCCATCGGCACGTCGCCAACGCCGGCGAAGCGGTCGGCGAGCGCCGGCGCGACGAGCCAGGCGAGCGCCGCGATCGGAATCGCGGCGGCCGCCCAGACGCCGAAAATCCTGCCGATCCTCAGCTGCGGAATCTCGACGGGCGAGACATCGGAGTCCGAGCGAGCAGCGACTGGGAGTGGAAATGAGACGCTCATGTGCGTCCTCCTTGGGGTCGATTCGAGGGCTCGACGCTAGGAGGCCGCTGCCTGAAGCGCATCGTCTGAAGGCCGGAATCGAACCGCAACGAAGTGATGATTCCGACTCCGACTTCCGTTCGAGGCGCCTAACCAGAGCGTGCGCTACGTTCAGCGCGTGACCCGGATCCGATCCGTAGCGCGCGACTACTGGTTCGAGCTGCTGATCGCGTTCCTGGCGATCGCGGGCATGCTCGAGCTCGTGGTCGGACGCGACTCGCCGGGCGCGCCGCCCACGACGCTCTGGATCGCGATACCCACAGTCGGCGTCCTCGTACTGCTCCTCCTCGCACGCCGGCGCTTTCCTTTCGCCGCTCCGGCTGGCTACTGGCTCCTGGCCGCGGCGATCTCGTTCGCGGACGGGGTGCTGCTCGCGTTCGTCGGCAGCCTCAGCATCGTCGGGTTGGCAAGCGCGTTTCTGCTCGGGAACCTGCGGAATCCGCTCAAGGCAGGAGCGGGCCTGATCATCGTGGTCGTTGGAATCGTCGTCGTCGTCTACAACATCCCAGGCGAGACGGTCAGCGACCTCGTCTTCATCCCCCTCCGGTTCGTAGTCGCCTGGGTCGCGGGCTACGCGCTACGTGAGCGTGCCGAGCAAGCGGAAGCGGCGGAAGAGCGCGCGACGCACGCGGAGCGGGAACGCGAGTCAGCCGCACGCGTCGCGGTAGCGGAGGAGCGTGTGCGCATCGCCCGCGAGCTCCACGACGTCGTCGCTCACGCTGTCAGCGTCATGGTCCTCCAGGTTGGCACCGTCAGGCACAACCTCCCTGCTGCATCCGAGGACCACGGTCTCCTCAAAGGCGTCGAGCGGGCCGGTCGGACTGCGCTTGCCGAGATGCGGCGTCTGCTCGCTGCCATGCGCCGCGAAGGGGACGAAGCTGAACTCTCGCCCCAGCCAGGCCTGGACGCCCTCGATTCGTTGCTCGACGAAGTCAGCCGCGCTGGTCTGCCTGTCGAGTTACATGTCGACGGGACGCCTTTCCCGCTTCCGAGAGGGATCGACCTCTCTGCTTACCGCATCGTTCAAGAAGGCCTGACGAATGCTCTCAAGCACGCGCATGCCAGCGACGCAGACGTGACGGTCCGCTATCGGCCAACCGAGCTCGAGATCGAGGTGCGTGACAACGGCCGGGGCAGCGCGACCAACGGCGGTCTTGGTCACGGGCTCATCGGCATCCGCGAGCGGGTCATGATCTACGGCGGCAGAATGACCGCGGGAACATCCGTCGATGGCGGCTTCGTCCTCAGCACACGCCTCCCGCTCGCCGAGGACGAACGATGACGATCCGTGTCCTCGTCGCTGACGACCAGTCGATGGTTCGGGCCGGCTTTCGCGTACTGCTCGGACGTGAGGAGGACATCGAAGTGGTCGCCGAGGCGAGCAACGGGCTCGAGGCCGTGCAGAAAGCCGCCCAGTTCAACCCCTCCATCGTGCTGATGGACATCCGCATGCCCGAGCTGGACGGTTTGCAGGCGACCGAACGCATCCTGGCCGCCAACAGCGCCGCGCGGATCCTGATTCTTACGACGTTCGACCTTGACGAATACGTATTCAAGGCGTTGAGAGCGGGCGCGAGCGGGTTCGTCCTCAAGGACGACTCACCCGAACAGCTGATCGCCGCGATCCGTACGGTCGCAAGCGGCGAGGCGCTCCTCTCACCGGCGGTCACGACACGCGTGATCAAGAAGTTCGTCCGCACACCACATCCGGATCCTCCGATTGAATTCGAGGAGCTCAGTGAGCGTGAACGAGGTGTCTTTCGCTTGTTGGTCGACGGGCGCTCAAATGCGGAGATCGCGAACGAGCTCTACATCAGCGAGGCCACTGTCAAGACTCACGTCACTCATATTCTTCAGAAGCTCAAGGTCCGCGACCGCGTGCAGGCAGTCGTGCTCGCGTACCAAACGGGCCTCGTCGAGTCGGATGCGTTGGGGTCCGGTCATGACGCGACCTCGGCGGTGCCGCGAAAGCCCGCCGCGCACCACGACATCCTCGACTGAACCCATCTCGCGCAAGAGCACGGGCCCCAGTGCATGGGTGATCGGTCGCGCACGTGTGGGCTGGGGGCCGGACGTGAGCGCGTACGAGTACCGCCCCTGACTTCGCGCGTCAGGCGGGCGCGACGGCGATCCACTCACCCTCGCGCGCCAGCTCCGGCGGCTCTCCGTCGCCGTCCCAGAGCTCGCGGGCGCGGGCCTGCAGCAGCAGCAGGTCGCCGTCGGTGTGCAGCGGATCGTGGTGGAAGAGGACGAGCTGCCGGACGCCGGCGGCACGCGCGAACGCGACCGTCTGGGCGACGCTCGAGTGGCCCCACCCGACACGGTCGACGTACTCGTTCTCGAAGTACTGCGAGTCGTGGAGGAGGACGTCCGCATCCTGGGCGACGCTGCCACCGGAGATCCAGTCGAGCGTCACCTCCGCGAGGTCGGCCCCGAGCGCCGGCTCGTGGTCGGGGATGTAGGCGAGTACCGCGCCGTCCGCCTCGATCCGATAGCCGACGGTCGGCCCGGGGTGCACGACCTGGGCCGCCGTCAGGCGGGCGCCGCCGATCGTCCACGGCTCGTCGGGCACGTCGTGGAAGACGAGCTGCGCCGGAACGTCGGAGAGCTGGATCGGGAAGAGCGGCGGCGAGAAGTAGGCGGCGATCCTCTGCGCCAGGTCCCGCACCGGGGACGCCGGGCCCCAGATGTGCACCTCGTTCTGCGCCTGCCAGATCGGCGTGAAGAAGCCCAGCCCCTCGAGGTGGTCGAGGTGGAGGTGCGTGAGCAGCAGATGAATCGGCGCGCCGTTGGGCTCCAGCTCGAGGCCGAGCGCGCGGGCGCCGGTGCCGGCGTCGAGCACGAGGATCGTGCCGTCGTCGAGCACGACCTCGAGACACGACGTGTTGCCGCCGTAGCGCACGGTGTCCCGACCCGGGGTGGCCAGCGATCCGCGGCAGCCCCAGACCCGGACGCGCACGCTCAGGCCTCCCAGAAGATGTTCACGACGCCGACGAGCTCGTCCTTGTGCGTGAGCAGCGGGAACGCCGTCACGGAGAGCTCGTGCGGGACGCCGTCGAGCCCGGTCATGCGCAACGAGGCATGCGCCGGCTGCTGCTGGAGGAGCGCGATCCCGCCCGGGATCTCCTCGAGCGGCATCGGCGAGCCGTCGAGCCGCTCGACCGAGAACAGCGAGGACCACTCGTCCGCGCGCATCTCGCCGGCCTCGGCGAAGCTCCGGCCGAGCACGCCCTCGGCGGGCTCGTTGTAGTAGACGAGCGTCCCCTCGGCGTCGTTCACGAATGTCGGCGTGGCGAGCTTCGACGCGAACTCGCGCGCAAGGATCAGGACGAGGTTCTTCGGTCGCCGCTGCACGCTCGGTCCGTCGCCCATCGTCCTTCGATCCTACGCCCGGTCAGGCGGTGTGGTCGAGGACGGACCCGACGACCTGGTCCCATAAGGGGCGCGGCGGCACCTCGTGACCCATGCCCTCGAGGAGCACGAGGCGCGCGCCCGGGATCGCGGCGGCGAGCGCCTGGCCGTGGGCGGGCGGGAACAGCGGGTCGTCCGTCCCGTGGAGCACGAGCGTCGGTGCCCGGATCTCGCCGAGCCGAGGCAGCAGCGGCTCGCCGCCCTCGAGCAGGAGGTGGTTCTTCGTGCTCGCCTCGATGTCCACCGTGCGGCTGACGACCCTCGCCGCGAGCGCGCGCGCCGCGTCCTCGTCGAACGGGAGCGTGCCGGCGTAGGCGTGGGCGTCGTCGACGAGGTAGGCGACGACCGCGTCCCGGTCGGACCAGTCGGGCTCGGGCGGCGGCGCGTCGAACCGCGCCCGCAGCCGGTCGGACGGGGGCGGGAGCCCGGGGCCGCCGGCGCTCGTTGCGATCAGCGTCAGCGACGCGACCCGGTCGGCGTGGTCGAGCGCGAGGTGCTGCGCGATCCCGCCGCCCATGGAGACGCCCACGACGTGCGCCCGCGCGACGCCGAGAGCGTCGAGTAGGCCGACGGCGTCCGCGACCAGGTCCATCCCGTCGTATGCCGGCGCGCCCGGCGCGGACGCGACCGAGCCTCCGGTGTCGCGCAGGTCGTAGCGGATCACGAAGCGCGGACCGGCCGCGAGGCGCTCGCAGAGCCCGTTCTCCCACCAGTCCATCGACATCGCCATGCCGCCGATCAGCAGGAGCGCAGGGCTCGCCGGCGACCCGAACGTCTCCACGCAGAGCTCGACGCCGTTGGCGGTGACCGTCCTCGGCCCTGAGGTCACGAGGCGACGCGATAGCGGAGGTACACGGTGCCGTTGCCGAACCGGCGCTCGTCCAGCAGCTCGAGCGGAAGCTGGACGCCGTCGGGGAACACCCGAGTCCCGCCCCCCACCACGTGCGGCACCAGGAGGAGCTGCAGCTCGTCGACCAGCCCGGCCGCAAGGGCGTGGGCCGCGAGTTCCGGGCCGCCGATCCCGAGGTCGCGGTCGGCGGACTCCTTCAGGCGCCTGACCGCATCGGGGTCGAACTCCCGCTCGAGCCGCGTGCGCTCGCTCGAGACCGACGGCAGCGTCCGCGAGTACACGATCTTGTCCGCGTCGCGCCACACCTCGGCGTAGTCGCGGATGTGCGGCGGCAGGTCGACGAGGTCGAGCGTCTCCCACCAGACCATCACCTCGTACATCCGACGGCCGTAGAGGTAGGTGCCGAGCGACCGCTCGAGGTCGTTCACGAACGCGTGCACCTCGGCGTCCGGCTCGGCCCAGTCGAAGCGGCCGTCCTCGTCGGCGACGGAGCCGTCGAGCGACGCGAGGGCGGTGTAGATCAGCCGGGCCATGCCCTGTTCATGCTCACGAACTGCTCACCTCCCCGTACAGACCGGGCGACACCTGCGAACTCATCGCTCGTCGTGCACGCGCGGGACGACCAGGCCGGACTCGTACGCGACGACCACGGCCTGTGTGCGGTCGCGCAGGTGGAGCTTCGACAGGATGCGGCTCACGTGGGTCTTGACGGTCTCGTCACTCACGACGAGCCGTACGGCGATCTCTCCGTTCGACATGCCTTCGGCCACGAGCCGCAGCACCTCGACCTCCCGCGGCGTCAGCTCGGCGAGCGCGTCGGGGCGCGGCGGCAGCGTCGGCCGCAGGCGGGCGAACTCGGCCACGAGCCGACGGGTGACCGAAGGGTCGAGCAACGCCTCGCCGGCGGCGACGACCCTGACGGCGTCGAAGAGCGTCTCGGCGGTGACGTCCTTCAGCAGGAACCCGCTCGCGCCGGCGCCGAGCGCGTCGTAGACGTACTCGTCCAGGTCGAACGTGGTGAGGACGATCACCTTCGGCGCCTGCTCGCCGTCCTCGCCCAGGCGCCGCGTCGCCTCGATCCCGTCGATTGCGGGCATCCGGATGTCCATGAGCACGACGTCGGGCCGTTGCTCGCGGCACACGCGCACCGCCTCCTCGCCGTCCGCGGCGGTGCCGACGACCTCGATGTCGTCCCGGGTGTCGAGGAGCGCGGCGAACCCGGCCCGCACGATCTGCTGATCGTCCGCGACGACGACCCGGATCGTCATGCGGCGCGGACCGGGACCGGCAGCTCGGCCTCGACGACGAAACCGCCGTCCGGCGCCGGGCCGATGGACAGCGTCCCGCCGACCATGAGGACGCGCTCGCGCATGCCGAGGAGCCCGTGCCCGTCCAGCTCGGCCTCGGCCGGGCCCGGGCCGTGGTCGCGGACCCGCAGCCGCAGTGCGTCGGCGCCGTAGCCGAGCTCGACCTCGACGTCCGAGCCGGGCGCGTGCCGCCGCGCGTTCGTCAGCGCCTCCTGGAGGATCCGGTACGCGCAGAGGTCGACGCCCGGCGGCAGCGTGGTCACGTCGCCCTCCACCGTGAGCCGCACCTCGCTTCCTGCCGCGCGCGCCGTCTCGACGAGGTCGTCCAGCAGGGCCAGCCCCGGCTGCGGTGCGCGCTCGGGCTCGCCGTTCGCGTCCGCCCGCAGCACGCCGAGCAGGCGGCGCATCTCGGCGAGCGCGTCGCGTGCCGTGTCGCCAATCGCCGCGAACTGGGCGCGGCCCTCGTCCGGCAGCCCCTCGATGGTCAGGCGGGCCGTCTCGGCCTGCACGGCGATCGCCGAGACGTGGTGGGCGACGACGTCGTGGAGGTCGCGCGCGATGCGCGCCCGCTCGCCCATGGCGGCCTGGTCGTGGAGGCTGTCGGCCATGGCGCGGCGGGTCTCGTCCCGCTCGGCCAGCGCCTGTCCGCGCTGGTGACGCAGGTCTCCGAGCGCTTCGGCCGCGACCACGAGCATGAGCAGCAGGACGTTCGACAGGCTGGCGTCCTCCCCCGAGAACGGCGCGATCACGTTGACCAGGAACGGAGCCGCGAGCAGCGCCGACCAGCGTCGCCGATGCGCGCCGGCGAAGAGATACAGCACGGTCATGAGGGCGAGGACGGCGGAGACTGTCAGGGTCCCGGTGTTGTCGGTGATCGCCAGCAGCACGCCGAAGACGATCACCCCCGCCGACCACGCGAGACGCGTGCGCGCGAGCGCCAGCGGGAGCGTCGCGAGCAGATTCGCGATCACCGCCAGACCGATCTCCTCGGCGTAGATCGTCACCTCGGCGATCGAGACGAGCCCGAGCACGAGCGCGAGGATGAGCGGCCCGTCCGGGCCGGCCAGCACGCGCCGTGCCGCCACGCCAGCGCGGCCGACCGCGGCGGCGGCGTCGTCGAACGGGTCGGGAGGCGCCTCGTTCACGCCGTCATTGTCGCCTCCGGGCCGTCGGCCCGCGTCGTCCCGGAACGCGATCTCTGGCGTCACCCCCGCGGGGGACGGCGGGCCTCGCCGCCACCGGCGCGGGGGTCGCGAAAGACGGCTCCGGGGCGCGACGACAGCGGCGCGGGGCGGGCGTACCGTGGCTCGCATGGATGCCGCGATCGAAGTGCGAGGCGTGACGAAGCGCTACGGGCCCACGCTCGCCGTCGACGGGCTGTCGTTCACCGTGCGGCCCGGGCGCGTGACCGGCTTCGTCGGGCCGAACGGCGCCGGCAAGTCGACGACGATGCGGATGATCCTCGGGCTCGATGCCCTCGACGCCGGCGAGATCCGCGTGGGCGGGCGGCGCTACACCGAGCTCGCGAGCCCGCTGCGCGAGGTCGGCGCGCTCCTCGACGCGGGCGCGACGCATCCCGGACGGCGCGCGCGCGACCACCTGCTCTGGCTCGCGGCCGGCAACCGCCTGCCGCGCGGCCGCGTCGACGAGGTGCTCGAGCTCGTCGGACTGACGAGCGTCGCGCGCAGGCGCACCGGGGGCTTCTCCCTCGGCATGGCGCAGCGCCTCGGGATCGCCGCAGCCCTGCTCGGCGACCCGCCTATCCTCCTCTTCGACGAGCCGGTCAACGGCCTCGACCCGCAGGGCATCGGGTGGATCCGGGAGCTGATGCGGTCGCTCGCGACCGAAGGGCGCGCGGTGCTCGTGTCGAGCCACCTGATGAGCGAGCTCGAGGGCACCGCCGACGACCTCGTCGTGATCGGGCGGGGCCGCCTCATCGCGGAGACGACCGTGGCCGAGCTGCTCGCCGGCCTGTCCGACGGTCGTGTCCGGCTCCGGGCGGCCCAGCCCGCGCGGGTGATGACGCTGCTCGCGCGCGCGGGCGGCACCGTGACCTCGACCGGCCCCGACACGCTGATCGTCACCGGCCTCGACGCCGCGCGGATCGCGGACCTGACGGCCGAGCACGGGCTGCGGCTGCTCGAGCTCTCGCCCGAGCGCACGACCCTCGAAGACGCCTTCCTCGAGCTCACGCGCGAGGCCGTCGAGTACCGGGCGGGCGCATGAGCGGGGCCTGGGCACGGCACCCGCGCTCCGCGCCGAGTGGCTCAAGTTCCGCACGGTCCGCAGCACGGCGTGGTCGCTGCTGCTCCTCGTGGGCGTCTCGGTCCTCTTCACCGCGTTCGTCTCCGCGGGGTCCTCGACGATGGGCGGGAGCCCGGGTCGGCCCGGTGACAACGACCTCGTGCTCGAGAGCCTCAGCGGCATCCTCTTCGGGCAGATCGCGGCGGCCGTGCTCGCGGTGCTCCTGATCACCTCGGAGTACGGCACCGGGATGATCCGGACGAGCCTCGCCGCCGACCCACGGCGGCGCACACTGCTGGGAGCCAAGGCCGCGGTGGTCGGCCCGGTCGTGCTCGTCGTCGGCCTCGCCACGAGCACGACGTGCTTCCTCATCGGCCAGCAGCTCTTCCGCGGCGGCGGCTTCGTGTACGAGAACGGCTATCCGGCCATCTCGCTCACCGACGGCGAGGCGTTCCGCGCGGTCGTCGGCAGTGCGGCCTACCTCGGCCTCCTCGCGATCTTCGCCCTCGGCGTCGGCGCGATCCTGCGCCACACGGCCGGCGCCATCACCGTCGTGCTCACGGTCATTCTCGCCCCGGTCGTCGCGATCGGCTTCCTCCCCGACCACATCGCCGAGTACCTGGAGAAGAGCTCGCTGATGGCCGGCGGGCTCGCGCTCCAGCAGACGGTCGACCGGCCCGACAACATCCCGCTCTCCCCGGGCGCCGGACTGGCCGTCGTCGGCGCCTACGCCGTCGGCGCGCTCGTCCTCGCGCTCTGGCTGATCGCGCGGCGCGACGCCTGAGCTAGGGCTGCGCCGGGCGGACGTACGTGGCCACATACGTCCCGTCGGCGCTCAGCAGCGCGAGCGAGCCGCCGTCGAGGCGGTAGTGCACGGCGGTCGGAAGCGCGGCGAGATACGCCGCCTCCTGCTCCATGACCCCTTCCGGCTCGGGGCAGGCCATCCTCGTCCCGGCCGGCGGCGCGATCTCGATGGCGCCCTGGTCGGTGGTGTACGTCGTCGTGTACCGGTTGCAGCCGGACGAGCCCGAGAGCGTGCCGTCGTCGGCGAAGGTCGCGGTCAGCGTGGTGCCGGGCAGCGGGCTCGAGACCGCGTCCCCGTTCAGGAACGCGGTCACCTCCCAGTCCCCGACCGGTGACGCGGCGGCGTAGCGCAGCACCTCGGCGTCGTCCTCGTCGAGGAGGACGAGCTCCTCCCCGTCCAGCCGCCAACCCGCCACGCGGCCGAGCGCCTCGACGTAGGCGCGCTCGACCGTGTCGGCCGGCGGCGGACAGGCGATCTGCGTGGACGCGATCGTCCCGAGCTCGAGCGTGCCGCCGTCGACGGTGTACGAGGCGGTGAAGCGGTTGCAGCCGGTCGAGCCGCCGACGGTGCCGTCCTCGAACGTGACGCTCGGCGCCGCCTGCTCCCACCCCTCGACGTCGAGGCCCGAGCTCAACACCCACGGCACGCCCTCGAGCGCAGCCGCGTCGGCCTGCGGCTCGCTCGCGTCGTCGTCGTCACCGCACCCGGCGACGAGCCCGAGGACGAGCGTGAGCGCGAGAGAGGCGGCGGCGCGATGCACCCGGGGGCACCCTAGTCGAACTCCGGATCCGCGTAGGGTTCGCGCGTGGAGTTCCGCGACGCCCTCACCCGGCGCCGAAGCGTCCGCACCTACGCCGACCGGCCGGTGGCGCGGGACGTGCTCGCGCGGATCGCGAACGCGGCCGTCGTCTGGGCGCCGAGCGCCGGCTTCAGCCAGGGGCTGCGGATCGTGGTCGTGACCGATCCGGACACGCGCGCGCGGATCGCGACCGCCGCGAAGGAGGACGAGCTCGCCGCGCTCGGGCGGCCGCGCTGGAAGGCGGCGGCGCCGGTCCACATGGTCGTGCTGACGCGCGAGGACGACTACCACGACCGCTATCGCGAGCAGGACAAGCTGCGGATCACGGGCGGGCGCGAGCTCGACTGGCCGGCGCCGTACTGGTACGTCGACGCCGGGGCCGCCGCGATGACGCTCATGCTCGCGGCGATCGACGAGGGCCTCGACACGGCGATCTTCGGCGTCAGCGACCTCCCGGCGCTCCGCGAGGCGCTCGGGCTGCCGGACGAGCTCCACTTCGTCGCGGTCGTGACGATGGGCCATCCGACCGAGGCGGCCGACGAGCCGAGCGGCAGCGCCAGCGTCTTCAGCCGCCGCCGGAAGGCGCGCGAGGACGTCGTCCGCTGGGAGCGGTGGGGCTGATCCTCGGGCACACTGTTCCGCGTGCGACCTGTGCTGCTGATCCTGGTCGCTGCGGCCGCCCTCGCCGCGCCCGCCTCCGCCGCGGCGCCGCCGACGACGAGGCTGTCGATCACGACCTGGCTCGAGAACAACCTCTCGCCGCAGACGTACGTGCTCACGTGCGGCCCCGCGACGGTCCGCGGCCTCCCGCGGGGGACGCTGGCCGCGGCCGACGCCTGCCGCGCGCTCGCGCTGGTCGGCCCGCGGCTCTACCAGCCGCGCCTCTCGAAGCACAAGAGCGGCTGCTCGTACGTCGTCGCGCCGCGGCGCGCGGTGATCGCCGGCCGGCGGCTCGGCAAGCCCGTTCGGACGACCGTCGAGGTCGGCGGCTGCGAGCAGCTGCTCGTCCCGCGGCGCGTCCTCGAGCGCTTCGTCGTCTGGGGCGAAGAGGGCAGCCCGGCCTGAGCCGGGCACGAAGGAGGGCCCCCGCGTGGGGGCCCTCCCGTGGTGCTCCTCCCTCGGTGGATCAGCCGGCCGGCGGCCGGTACCGGATCGAGGTGACGGCCGGCGCCGGGTCGAGCACGGCCAGGTTGAACGAGTACCGCAGCGCGACCGTGCCGGCCGCGTTCTCGATCCCGAGCGTGGCCGAGTTGCCGCGCTCCCGCCCGTCGTCGGCGAGGTTGCGGTACTGGGTCAGGATCTGCCCGTTCTCGTGCAGCACGACGTTGACGTCGATCCGCCGCGTCGCGTCGGTGAAGAACTGGACGTTGCGCCACTCGATCACGAACCGCCGGTTCGGGGCGGTGCCGAGGGTCGCGGTCCGGACGCTCGCCGTCGGGTCGACGAACAGGTCGTCCCAGAACGAGTAGATCGCCGCGTTCGGCGTCGCCGTCACCGGGATGGCCGCGTTCAGGAACGCCGTGTTGAGCGCCAGGAAGTTCACGTGGCCGTTGGTGGCGACCCACGCCTGGTTGTACGACGTCCCGTAGAACGTGAACGGGAACGGCAGCGCGACCGCGACCGAGGCGTCGTCACACCCCGTGGCCGTGCACGGCGGCGTGGGGAACGTCAGCGGCGTCGCGCCCTCGGTGAACGCCGTGTCCTCCAGCCGGCACGTGTTCCCGAACGAGTCGGACTTCGCCGGCAGCGCGAAGTCGAGCGTCGTCGGCCCCTGCACCCGGAGCGTCGCCGTCTGGGTGCCGTCGCATCCGCTGCCGGACGCCGACGCGTCGTACGTGGCCCTGATCACCTCGGCGAACGCGTAGAAGCCGTTCGCGTCGGTCGTGGCCGTGAGCGGGCTCTGCGGCGGCGACCCGGTGACCGTCAGCGAGACGGTCGCGCCGGCGATCGGCGCACCCTCGACGTTGCGGACGTGCCCGGAGACCGGGAACGACGGCGCGGTCGAGAACCGGAAGTACGCCCGGTGCTGCACGCCGTCCTTGCGCGTGAGCACGAACTCCCGGCAGGTGCCGTCCCACTCCTTCAGCGTCTTCCACGGGTACGTGTAGAGGCCCGTGGACGGGTCGTAGGAGAGACCGGAGTTCCCCGGCGTCTCCGTCGGGACCGGGATCGGCCTCGGCGTGATGAACTGGGAGGCCGGGTCGACCGTCTTCAGCGTGTTGCAGTCGACCATCCGCGAGTACGGCGAGTCGCTCGCGAGGATGTCGAGCCCCTGGTCGCCGCCGAGGCTGAACGTCATCGGCCTCGCCGCCCCCGGGTTGACCGCGTTGAGGGTCGGCCCGGGCGCGATGCCGCCCTCGAACCCCTCGAGGCAGTCGGGATGCGTGTCGAAGGCCTCCTCGTTGTCGTCGCGGCTCGTCGTCCCCTGCACGGCGCTGAAGCCGAGCCCGCGCCGGGCGAACGTCGCCCAGGCGGTGCAGGTGTCCTCACCGCCGAGCGCCTCCGTCGCGGCCACGATCGCACCGCGGGCGACCACGAGCCCCGGCCCGCAGCCCTGGAGCTTCAGCCCGTCGGTGACGTACTGGATCGCGCGGAGGTTCCCACCCGCGTTCCAGGCCCCGTACAGGTTCGGGTTGAACCCGTGCTTGTCGATGAGATCCCAGTCGAGATCCCACAGCGTCGCGGCCCAGCCGTGGCCGAGGCCGTGCGGCAGCGCCAGGCTGGTCCCGTTGAGCCAACCGCCGGTCTTGATGCTGTCGTACGTGAACGGCTGGATCGACATGTCACGCGTGTACGGCCGGGGCCGGATCCCGGCTCCGTGCCGGTCGGGCTGGAAGAGCGCGTACGGCCCCAGCCCGCGCGGCTGGTTCGGGTCGTCGAGCGCCGGGTCGAGCAGCATCGAGATGGCGAAGTAGTCGCTCCAGCCCTCGCCCGCCTGCTCGTTGCCGGAGAGGCAGTTGACGGCCGGGCCGCCCGTGAGGCGGTTCGAGATCCCGTGGCCGTACTCGTGGATGATGATCCCGTTCTCGAAGTCGCCGTCGCGGATCCCGGGATGGTTCGGGTGCTTGCGCACCGTTCCCGTGGTCGTCCCGGCGGCGATGGCGGTGCGGATGGTCGTGCCGTCGGCCGCGGTGATGCTTGCGACAGGGATGTTCGGCACGGCCGTGGTCTGCGACCCGGTCAGCACGGCCGGCGTCGTCCCGGACGCGTACACGATCCCGATCGCGCCGTTCTCCCCGGCCCGCCGGGTCTTGTCGACGTTCGCGCAGCCGGCGCTGCCGCCGGTGACGATCACGATCCTGCCGGCGGCGCCGGCGTAGTCGGCGGCCAGGCAGCCGTTGTTCGCGTTGAAGAACTGGCCGGACGTGCCGGCGACGCTCGGCGCGGCGCCGAAGCGCGACCACAGTGCGTCGAACGAGCCGACGCCGTCGACGACCACCTGGTTCTGGGCGCCGAACTGGTTCCCGGGCCAGAGGTACATCTGCATCCGGGGCGTGCCGCCGGACGTCGCCGACTCCACGGGCGTGGAGAAGTTGGCGTTGTTCGTGCCGCTCCCGTCGGCCGCCTCGGCGCGGACGTAGTCGCCTCCCGTACCGCCGCGCCCATAGTTGTTCGCCTGGAAGTTGCCGGCCGGCTCGTCGAAGCCGAAGCCGTGCATGATGTCGTGGAAGACGCTGTTGCCGTAGAACAGGTTCGCGACCACGGCATCGCGGTAGCGCTGGGCGTGCTGCGTCAGGTCGGCGGGGAAGTCGAAGTCGAGCCCCGCGCCGCCCTCCGGGCTGCCGTTGAAGTCCATCGCGTTGTTGTCGTCCTGGTCGAGGTACGCGTGCGCCGCGGCGCCGCGCGTGATCGTGAAGTCCGGTGCCCCCGCGACACCGTCCGCGTCGTGCCAGCCGAGCGGCGACGCGGTCGCGTCCGCCGGGTTGGCCACGAGCGTCCGCGGCCCGTCGTTCGGGCTCTCGCGCGGGAACTCGAACACCCGGTAGCTCGAGCCGTCGTTGACGGGATTCGGCGTGATGATCGCCGTCAACGCCGGACTCAGGAAGCTCCGTGTCACGACCGGCCGCGGCCGCGCGAGCCTGGTGGCGAGCTCGGTGAGGTCGTCCTTCGAGGTCCAGTCCTCGGAATCGAGCAGCCTGGCCGTCTCGGCGTCGACGACGGCGTTCCAGAGCTCGTCGCCCGACGACGAGTCGATGACGAGCGCCCACGCGGCGCGGAGCCCGCTCCCCGTGGGCTGCCAGCCCAGCCGCAACGGGATCGGCTTCTCCGAGATCCCGCCGGCTGAGACGACCGTCGCCCGCGACGGGCCGCTCGCCTGGCTGAGCACCTGCAGGTCGGTGGGCGTGCCGAGCTGCAGCGCGGCGGCCGCAGCCACGACGGCCTCGGTCGGCTCGACCGTGACCGTGCCGGACGGCGAGTCCGCCAGCCCGCGGGCAAGGCTCCCGCCCGCGAAGACGACGCTCCCGTCGGTCGCCACGTTGACGGTCACGTGCCCGCCGAACACCTCGCGATCCCGGAAGCGCTGGTTCAGGTTGACGTGGGTGACGCCACTCGCGGCGCTCCGGTACCTGCTGGTGACGACGAGGTCGGCGACGTCGGCGCGCGTCACGCCGAGCGTCCCCGCCTGCTTGTCGAGATAGCTCTCCGCGACCTCGCGCGGATCCGCGGTTGCGGCGGCCCCTCCTCCGACCGCCGACAGGGATCCGGGCACGAGCACGAGCCCGGCGAGCGTGGCTACGAGCGCGCAGAGCGCCCGTGGCGATGTTGACGGCATGTCCCCTCCCTCATCCGGCGCCTCTCCCCGGCGCCAAATGCCAACTCCATGCCGCAGACCGTTGTCAACACTTACAGATCGTGACGAACGTCGCAAATGGGAACCGTCGCGGGCGCGCGTACGATCCTCCTCGCCGTGACGGCATTCACCGCCGAGGACTTCGCCGCCCGTATGACACGCGCGGCCCGCTCCGCTGAGGAGGCCGGGCTCGCGGGCGTCCTCGTCACGCCCGGGCCGGACCTGACCTACCTCTGCGGCTACGTGCCGATGGCGATCACCGAGCGGCTGACGATGCTCGTCGTCTCCACCGCACGCGAGCCGGCGCTGATCGTCCCGACGCTCGAGCGCCCCGACGCCGAGCGCGCGCCGGGTGCACCGCAGCTGACGCTGCACGACTGGCGCGACGGGACCGATCCGTACGACGCGGCGGCCGGGCTCCTGGACGCGAACGGGCGCTACGCCGTCTCCGACGCGGCGTGGGCCATGCACGTGCTCGGCCTGCAGCAGCGCCTCCCGGGATCCGGCTACGTGTCGATGACCGAGGCGCTGCCCCTGCTCCGCGCGGTCAAGGACGCCGAGGAGCTCGCGCGTATGACGGCGGCCGGAGCAGCCGTGGACGCGGCCTTCACCGATCTGCTCGACCTCCGGTTCTCGGGTCGGAAGGAGACCGACGTCGCCGCCGACCTCGCGGAGCTCCTGCGGCGGCACGGCCATTCCCGCGTGGACTTCACCGTCGTCGCGTCGGGGCCGAACGGCGCGAATCCGCACCACGAGACGGGCGGGCGGACGATCGAGGTGGGCGACATGGTCGTGCTCGACTTCGGCGGGCTGAAGGACGGGTACAGCTCCGACACGACCCGCACGGTCCACGTGGGCGAGCCGACCGAGGAGGAGCGCACGGTGCACGAGCTCGTCCGGCGCGCGCAACAGGCCGGGGTCGAGGCCGTCCGCCCGGGTGTGCCCTGCGAGGAGATCGACCGCGCCGCGCGTGCCGTCATCGCCGACGCCGGGTACGGCGAGCGCTTCGTCCACCGCACCGGGCACGGGATCGGGCTCGCGACCCACGAGCCTCCGTACCTGGTCGAGGGCGAGACGCGTCCGCTGGAGCCGGGGATGTGCTTCTCGGTCGAGCCGGGGATCTACCTCACCGGCGAGTTCGGCGTGCGGATCGAGGACATCGTCGCCGTGACCGAGGACGGCGGCCGCCGCCTCAACACCACGCCGCGCGAGCTGGCGATCGTCGCCTAGGCGGCTGCCGCCCGCGGCTGCACGCGTCGGTCGAGCGCCTGGATCGCGACCCAGGCGGCAGCCGTCGCGAGCACCGCCGCAGGGATCGTGTCGACCCCCTGCATGCCGACCAGCAGCGAGGCGAAGAGCAGCGGCGAGATCAGCAGCCGGGTCTGCGCCGCCATCCCCGCGGCCGAGCCGATCGCGACCGCGACCGTCGGCGAGACGTCGAACCAGACCACCGGGAGCGACGCCAGCGCCACGCCGAGGAAGACGGCCGGGAAGATCGGCCCGCCGCGGAAGCCGCAGCCGAGGCTGACGCCGTAGGCGAGGAACTTCGCGACGAGGAGAACGACGACGATCTTCGTCGAGTCGGCGTCGACGACGGCCGGGATCGACGCCTGGCCCGAGAAGAGCACGTCCTGCGAGTCGGCCCCGAGCGCGTCCGCCGCGAGCGCGAGCGCGCCGACGCCGACCCCGCCGGCAACGAGCAGCGACGGCAGGCCGAGCCGGCCGCCCAGGCCGTCGACGCGGCGCCCGAGCATGCCGACGGCGGTGACGACGACCGCGGCGAGCAGCCCGATCACGACACCGACGGTGAGGTCGTACAGGTGCGTGCCCTCGTACAGCGGCAGGTTCGGGACGACGAGGCCGGGCGCGTCCAGGCCGCCCCAGTCGCCGAAGCCGACGAAGATCAGGTAGCCGAGTGCGGCCGCGACGAGCCCCGGCACCAGCGCGGGGAGCAGCATCGTCCCCAGCGCGAGCCCGCCTTCCACGAGCAGTATCCCGGCCACCAGCGGACCGCCGAACAGCGCCGAGATCGCTGCGAACGAGCCGGCGCTCGAGAGCACGGCCCTGGCCTGCGGCCCGACCCGGACGACGTGCGTCACCGCCACCCCGACCGCCGAGCCGAGCGCGATCACCGGTGCCTCCGGCCCGAGCACGGCCCCGAACGCGAGCGTGCCGAGCGCGGCGAGGGCCACGCCGGGCGCATGGCCGAGCGGCGTCGGCGTCGTGCTCAGCCCTGCGAGCGGCGGATGGCCGCCGTCGCCGGAAGCGCCAGCCGCGTGACGGCGACGATCAGCGCGCCGACGACCGGCAGCCCGAGGACGAGGAACCACGGCGGCGACTCGTAGTCGAGCACGTCGGGCAGGTCGTGCCAGAGCCAGTGCTGCGCGTCGTGGACGAGCGCGAGGAACAGCGCGGCGACGAGGGCGGCGGGCAGCCCGATCGCGCCGCCGAGGAGGATCAGCTTCAGGTAGGCGCGCCCGTCAAGCTCCCCGCCGGGCCCGGCGCTCGCGCCCGACACGTCGCGCCTAGTCCTCGCCGTCCCAGTAGTCGAGCATCGGCCCGGGCCGGCTCAACAGGATCCGCTCGCCCGTCACGCTCCGGGCGCCGACCTTGCCGCTGTCCAGGTACTCGACGACGTCCGGCTGGATCAGCGTCGAGAGCATGAGGACGCGAACCGGCGCGTCGGTGCGGTTGGCGACCTGGTGCGCGCCATCGGCGCCGCGCCGGAAGCAGACGACGTCGCCCTCCGCCAGCACTCGCTCGCCCTCCGGCGTGCGGAGCGTCGGCTCGCCGCGCAGGACGACGAGCCACTCCTCGTTCGCGTGGTGCGTGTGGTAGGGCCACAGGCGGTCGCCCGGCTCGAGCTCGTACATGCTCCCGCCGATCAGCTCCGCCCCGATGCGCGCGCCGACCCACGCGTCCTTGCTCCGCCAGCCGGGCCGGTCCTCCGTCCGGTCCCACTCGTCGCCGTGGAGGTTGAACACGTCCACCGGCGCGGAGCCTAGTGACAACGACCGGGCGACACGTCAGACTGGCTCGACCACGGCCGCTACCCCAGGGCGGCCGGCGAGAGCGAACGTCAGGAGGTACCGCGTGATCGCAGCCGACTATCCGTTCCTGGACGTCTTCTGGACGATGATCATCTTCTTCCTCTGGGTTGCCTGGTTCATCATCTTGTTCCGGGTGATCATCGACATCTTCCGGCGGCACGACATCGGGGGCGGCGGCAAGGTGCTCTGGTTGATCTTCGTGATCATCCTCCCGTTCCTCGGCGTCTTCGTCTACATCGTGGCCGAGGGTCGGAAGATGGGTGAGCGAGACATCGCCCAGATGCAAGCCCAGCAAGAACAGTTCGATGCGCACGTCAAGCAGGTCGCCGGGAGCGGCGGCGGCTCGGCGGCGGAGATCGAGAAGGCCAAGGCGCTGCTCGACAGCGGCGCGATCTCGCAGGCCGAGTTCGACCAGCTGAAGCAGAAGGCGCTCGCGTCGGGCTGAGGACTCGAGTCGGTATGCCGGCAGGCCGCAGGCGCAGCGAGTCTCGTGACTCCACGCGCCTGCGGTCGACCGCGCTCGCCGTCCTGGCCCTCGTCCTCTTCGCCGGCGGCCTCGTCGCCGGCTGCGGCGCGGGCTCGGGCGAAGGCACGCGGACGCTGCCGTCGCCGTCCGTGACCCTGCCGGGCACGGCCACTCGCCCGACCGTCGCGCTGCCGACCGCCCCGGCCGCGACGGAGACGGAACCCGCGGTGTCGGCGCCCGTGCCGACGATGCCGACGGAGACGGAGCCGGTCGAGTCGGCTCCCGCCGAGACGACGGTGGTGACGCGGCCGACGGTCTCGGTCACGGTCGCGCCGCCGGTCACGACCGTGACGACCACCGTCGCGCCGCCGGCGACGACCGCGGCGCCGACCACGACCGAGACGGAGACCGTGGTCGTGTCGACGAGCACGGCAGCCGAGACGATGGCGACCGTGAATCCGGCCGCCGTCGCGGCAGCGGCGGCAGCGGCGGACGAGGACGAGCCCGTGTGGCCGTGGATCCTGCTCATGGTCGTCGTCGGTGCGCTCGTCGGCGGCGGGGTCGTCTGGTGGCAGTCCCGTCACCGCGGCGGGCCAGGGCAGACGTCCGACTAGCTAGCCCTTAGAGTCGCGTGATGCGCAAGTGGCTCCCGCTGGTCATCCTCGCGTCGGCCCAGTTCATCATGGTGCTGGACTCGAGCGTGATGAACGTCTCGATCTCGCAGATCGTGGCCGACCTGGACACGACGGTCACCGGCGTGCAGAGCGCGATCACGATGTACACGCTCGTCATGGCGGCGTTCATGCTCGTTGGCGCGAAGCTCGGCGACATCCTGGGGCGTGACCGCGCCTTCGGGCTCGGCCTGGCCGTGTACGGGCTCGGTTCGCTGATCACGTCGCTCAGCCCGAACCTCACGGTGTTGCTGATCGGCTGGTCGGGGATCGAGGGGCTCGGCGCAGTGCTGGTGATCCCGGCGATCGCTGCGCTGACCGCCGCGAACTACGAGGGCAAGGAGCGCGCGTTCGCCTACGGGATGATCGGCGGCGCCGCCGGTGCCGCGATCGCCGCCGGGCCGCTGATCGGCGGCTACGTGACGACGACCTGGAGCTGGCGGTACGTCTTCGTCGGCGAGGTCGTGGTGGTGATCGCAGTCCTCATCGTCCACCGCCGCATGAAGCGCGCGCCCAAACCCGCGGAGGCGCCGAAGCTGGACTACGGCGGCGCCGCGTTCTCGGCGGTCGCGCTCGGGCTGATCGTCTTCGGGATCCTGAAGAGCAGCACCTGGGGCTGGATCAAGCCGATCGACGCGCCGACGATCGACGGGCACGAGCTCACGCCGCTCGGGTTCTCGCTGGTGCCGTTCCTGATCATCGGCGGCTTCGTCGTCCTCGGCTGCTTCCTCGCCTGGGAGGAACGCCGCGAACGGCTCGGCCGGAGCACGCTCCTCAACCGCGCGCTGCTGAAGATCGAGACCCTGCGCGGCGGGCTGTCCTCGCTTGCCGCGCAGCAGCTGATCGTGATGGGCACGTTCTTCGTCCTGCCTGTGTATCTCCAGGTCGTGCTCGGCTTCGACGCGTTCGAGACGGGCAAGCGGCTCTTCCCGATGTCGATCTCGATGCTGGCCGCTGCACTCATCGGGCCGAGGGTGGCAGTGCGGTTCGGGCCGCGGACCGTCGTCCAGCTCGGCCTCGGGGCAATGGCGATCGCTTCGCTCGTGCTCGTCGGGACGATCGACGTGACCCTGAACGGGACGGCCTTCGCCGTGTCGCTCGTCTTCTTCGGGGTTGGCGCCGGGCTCCTCATGTCGCAGCTCGGGAACGTGATCATGTCCTCCGTCCCTCCGGATGAGACGAATGAGGCCGGTGGACTGCAGGGGACTGCGCAGAACCTCGGCGCGTCCCTCGGCACCGCGCTGATCGGCTCGGTGCTCCTGCTCGGGCTGCTGAACGGGTTCAACTCGCGGATCCAGGAGAACCCGGCGTTGCCGTCCGACGTCAAGACGGCGATCGCGGCCGCCACGGAGGAAGGCATTGCCATCGTCACGACCGAGCAGGCGCACGAAACGCTGCTCGACGCCGGGCTGGCACCGGCCGAGGCAGACGCTGTCACGGCCGACTACGGCAACGCCCAGCTCGACGCGCTGAAGACGTCGATGCTCGCAGTCGCGTTCCTCGCGGTGCTCTCGTTCTGGTTCACGCGGCGGTTACCCGGAACGACCCGACCGACCGCCGGCTAGAGCCCGACGCGATCGACATCGCCGTCCCCGTCGGGGGAGCCAGAGCAGGAGGTCTCGGCTCCTCGCCGAAGTCCCCGCCATCGTCCCGATCGGGTGATGCCGCCGAGCGGCCCGCCCGGAGAATCGGGACCAGCCCCGGCGTGTGCCGTGGGACCACAACGAGTGCGACGAGAGGAGTGCGCACATGGCGTCATCGGCACGTGACTACCAGGCGTCGATGGGCTACCGGGGCTCCGAGGGCGACTACGTCGCCGGTGCCGGTTGGGTCGGGTTCGCCGCGATCCTGTTGGGCTTCGCGGGGATCTGGAACACCATCAACGGGATGCTCGCGATCGGATCGTCGCGGGTCTACGTGGGTGAAGAGGCCTTCGTCTTCAGCGACCTGAACACCTGGGGCTGGATCATCCTGGTGCTCGGCGTCCTCCAGCTGGTCGCGTCGTTCGCGATCGTGTCGGGCAGCGAGTGGGCCCGCTGGTTCGGGATCATCGTGGCGGGCATCAACGCCTTCGGGCAGCTCCACTTCGTGTCCGCCAATCCCTTCTGGGCGATCTCCCTCTTCGCCGTGGACATCCTGATCATCTACGGCCTGGCCGTGTACGGCGGCAAGCGCCTCAAGGAAGCGGCCTAGGCGAAGGCTCGTGCGGTGCCGGCGCGTGCCGGCACCGCACCTCCTGTCAGAGGAACGGCGAGAGCACCGCGAACGCGGTGGCCTTCGCGCGCTCGACGAGCCCGCTCGCGGCCCGGCCCTGCCCGGAGACCGCCACGGCAGGCGCGGAGAACCGTTCCTCGAACTGCTGCGCCAGCTCCGCCGAGCGGACGCGGACGTCGATCTCGAAGAACCGCTTGAGGCTCCAGGCCTCGAGGTTGCACGTCCCGGCGAGGACGTCCTCGCCGTCGCGGACGAACGCCTTCGCGTGCAGCATCTGCGGGTACTCGAGGATCTCGACGCCGGCCTCGAGCAGCCCGCCGTGGTGGAAGCGCTCGGCGAGGCCGCAGGCCCAGTTGTTCGGGTTGCCCGGAACGAACAGCCGCACGCGCGCGCCTCGCTCCGCCGCCGCCTCGATCCGCTTGATCATCCCGCGGTCGGTCACGTACGGGTTGACGACGTCGAGCGTCTCGCGCGCCGACTCGAGCAGCTCCGCGATCGCGTCGGTGATCGGCCGGTAGCGCCCGGGCGCGTTGTGGAGCACGATCGCCGGCGCGCCCTCACCGGCCGCGTGCGCCGGGAACAGGCTCGGCACCTCCGCGAGCGGAACCGTGCCGCCGAGGCTGCGGAGGCTCGCGAGCACGACGAGCTGGAGCTGCGAGACCACGGGCCCCTCGAGCCGGAGGAACAGGTCGTGGAAGCGGCCGTCCTCGAAGTGGTCCTCCACCCCGGCGCCGCCGACCCAGCCGATGCGCCCGTCGATGACGAGCACCTTCCGGTGGTCGATGTGCCCGAGCGTACGGAGCTTCCAGCGGACCGGGCGGTCGTCCTGCCCCAGGGGACCGAACGGCCCGCGCGCCTGCGTGCCGCTCGCCATGCACGCCTGGACGCCGCCCGCCGCCAGCCGGTCGTAGAACACCTTCGAGCCGCGCTCCGGGTCGGTGCCGTTCCGGTCGACGACCATCCGCACGGGCACGCCGTCGGCCGCCTTCGCGAGGAGCGCCTCGGCGAAGCGGTCGCCGACGGAGCCGGGGCGGAAGCCGAACTGGACGATGTGCACCGACGACGTCGCGTGCGCGATGTCGTCGAGCATCCGCGGGAAGAAGCTCGTCCCGCCGACGAGCACCTCGGACGAGGTCGCCGTGCTCTCCTCGAACGCGATCGCGAGGTCGCGGTACCCGACCTGGGACGCGGTGAGGAGCCGCTCGGCGTGCGACGCGAGCTCGGTGTCGGGGACGTGCACGGCTTCACTCACGGTGCGATCATGCTCGAAACGGCCGACACGAAGGAGGAGTGCGGATGGGTGGGAAGTTCTGGCTGGGAGTGGTGGGCGTGACGATCCTGTGCGGTCTCGCAGGGTTCATCGGCTTCCTCCTCATCGCCGAGGCCTGGTATCGCTGGGGCTTCCTCGCGATGTTCCTGGTGATCGCCGCGTTCGCGCTGTTCGCCGGCTGGCTCGTCGACCGCCGCAACGCCAAGCGCGCGTACTGACGCCGCGCCGCCGCGAGAGGTCGGCGCCGGCGGGCGCCCCCACGAGCGCCCGCCGGGCCGTGTCGCCACGGCTGTCCTCGACCTCCGCTACGCGGGTGCGGACGAACCCGCCCCGAGCAGCCGGGCCTTCTCCGCGGCGAACTCGTCGTCGGTCAACTTCCCGCGGTCGTGAAGGTCCGAGAGCACCTGGAGCTCGCTCGCGGTCGACGAGGGCGTGTACTTGGCGACGAAGTCCCGGCTCGCCTCGTCGATCATCACGCGCTCCTCCTTCGTGGCGCCCGCGGGCCGCGTGATCAGGTAGATCAGCGTCCCGACGAAGGGGACGAGGATGACGCAGGCCACCCAGACCGCCTTCCAGCCACCACCGATGTCGTCGCGCCGGAAGATGTCGACCAGTGCGAACGCCCAGATCATCACGAGGGGCAGGAAGATCAGGAGGAGGAAGAAGTTCTCCCAGAACGTGTTGGCGAGCATGAACGAGGCCTCCCAGGTCGGTCGAGGACGCCGCCATCGTCCCGACGAGCCAGGGGCGCAACCTCACCCCGTCAGGATGAATCCGGCGACTCGGCGGGGTGCGCGCGCTCCCAGAGGCACGCGTTGAGGAAGGCGGCGCCGACGAAGAGGCGCGCCTCGAGGTACAGCCAGAGCAGGATCACCGTGGCGGCGCCGAGCGCGCCGTAGAGCTCCGACGACCGACCCAGCCTCGGCGCGAGGTACAGGGCGACGAACAGGTGGACCAGCTGCGTCCCGACTGCGACCAGGATCGCCCCCGGCAGGAACGCACGCCACCCCGCGGCGCGGCTCGGAAGCACCGTCGAGACCCACAGGATCCCGGCCAGGTACAGACCCGCGATCGCAAGCGTGAGCACGATCCCTGGGCCGGGGGTCTGCTCGCGCAGCGCGGCGAGTCCGGCCGTGACGAGGATGAGAACGATCATGCACCCGCTGAAGATCGCGCCCGCGCGAAGCCGGTGCTCGACCCGCTCCGGGCGCAGGCGCCAGGCGACCGAGTACGCGACGTTCGCGGCGCGAACGACGCCGCCGCCGAACCAGACGAGCAGGACGAGGCCCGCGCCGAGCAGGTACCAGCGCGGATACGTCCCCAGCTGCACGGACTCGGCCGCGGAGCCCGCCACCGCGCCGCCGAGCCCGAAATCGCGGGCAGCGTCCTCGAGGCCCGCGCGGTCGTAGTCGACCCAGAAGCCGAGGCTCGCGGCGAACACGAGCCCCAGCGGCACGATCCAGAAGAAGAGGCGGTACGCGAGCCCGCCCGCGAGGAGGCCCGCGGCCGCGATCCGCTCGCGCTCGAGCGCCTCGGCGACGACGTCGCCCCACGGCAGGTGCTCGCGGGCCCACTCCGCCCGCGCCAGGGCGCGCTCGCGGGTCGCTTCGGCGCGCGCCTTCCACTTGCCGGGCGGCGGTGCTCCGGCAGCGTCGTGGCTCATCGCCGCAGGGTGGTGTCGACGCCCGCGCCGACCGGCTGCGGCGGGGTCGCCTCGGGCGGCGGCCGGTGCCGACGCCAGGTGCCGGCCGCGATGAGCCCGTAGACGAGCGTGGGCGCCATCGTCAGGAACCGGTAGACGAGCACGGCCGCGACGACGCCGGCGTTGTTCCCGCCGAACGCGATCAGCGCGGTCGTGAGGGCGAGCTCGATGACGCCGACGCCGCCGGGCGTGATCGGGATCGTCCCGAGCAGGCGCACGAGCGACCAGGCGGCGAAGGCCTCGACGGCGGAGACCTCCGAGGCCGGGACGTCGAGCGCCCGCAGGCAGACGAGCAGTACGAGGTAGACGCTCAGGCTGCCGACGAGCGAGGAGAGGGTGAGCACATGCCAGCGGCGGCGCAGGAGCTCCCCGGCGGAGGCGCGGAACCGCTCGAAGCTCGGCCCGCCCCAGCCGACGGGGCCGCGCCGCGCCTTTCCGAGCGCCCAGTTCGCGAGCCGGGCGGCGATCTCCCCGACCTCGTTCGCCAGCCGCCTGCTCGCAAGCGCGAGCACGAACCCGGTGACGACCACGCCGAGGATCGCGACGCCGATGAACGCGGCCGTGGCGAGGAGCCTGGTCTCCTCGCCGCGCGCCGTGAGCAGGAACACCGCCACGATCGGGAAGAAGAGATTGAGGAACTGGTTCCAGAGGCTCACGAGCGTCATCCCGCGCGTGATCTCGCCCCGGGGGAGGCCCCAGCTCTGGAGCATCCCGAACGAGACGCCGAGCCCGGCCGCCGTGCCGGCGGGCAGGACGAGCGAGAGCGCGGTCGAGGCCTGCGTCAGCTCCATCGCCTGGAAGAACCGCAGCCTCGGCAGCACGACCAGCCACGGCGGGGCGTACGTCGCGAGGTTCAGCACGACGACGCCGGCGAAGACGAGGAGCCACTCCCAGGACAGAGTCTTGACGACGTCCCAGACGTCGCGGTAGTCGGCGATCTTCGGCAGCAGGAAGAAGAACGTCGCCGCGACGATCGCCACACCGGCGACGCCGAGCACCGCTCGCTTCCAGGTCAGCGCGACCTCCGCGCCTGGATCAGCTTCGCAGCGACGAGCGTGCCGACGACGGTGAGCACGACCTTCAGGGCCTTCTTGCCGCGGAGCTTCGACTCGCCGCTCGCCCGCTCCGCCATGTTCACCGGCACCTCCTCCAGCCGCAGGCCCGCATCGGTGATCCGGATCAGGGCCTCGACCTCCGGCGCCTCCGTGGAGAACGGCTCGGCGAGCAGCGGCAGTGCCTTCGCGTTCACGGCGTAGAGGCCGCTCGTCGCGTCGGCAAACGGCCGACCGATCACGCTCGCCATCGCGCGCCGGAGCGTGGCCGTGCCGAAGCGGCGGACGTGGTCCGGCTTGTAGCGGTAGGGCTCGTAGCCTTCGCCGGACACGAAGCGGGAGCCGACGGCCACGTCGCAGCGGTCGTCGCGGACCATCGCCAACAGCCGCTTGAGCTCGGGTGCGGGGTGCTGCCCGTCGGCGTCGACACGCCCGCAGAACGCGTAGCCGTGCTCGAGTGCGTACGCGTAGCCGGCGGCGATCCCGACCGGCAGGCCGCGGTTCGTCCCGAGCGACAGCACCTCCGCGCCGTGCTCGCGCGCGACGTCGGCCGTGCGGTCGGTCGAGCCGTCGTCCACGACGACCACGTCCGCCTCCGGCAGCTCGTCCCGGAGGTCGTCGAGCACCGCCGGCAAGTTGTTCTCCTCGTTCCAGGCGGGGATGAAGACGACGGTGTCGCTCATGTCACGTCCGCGACGGCGGGCACGGCCCCGGCAGCGGCGCCGCGCTGGAGCGATTGCCGCCAGCCGAGGAGCAGCGAGTGCACCGCGGCGGCGCCGACGATCGGCTCGTCCGGGACGCGGAGCGTCGCCGGGTGCAGGATGAACGCCTGGGTCTGCGGGCCGCCGAGGCCGCCGTGGAACGAGATCAGCTCCTCGAAGGCGCAGCCCTCGTCGAGCAGCGGGTCGTAGAAGCTGTTCACGAGGATGTCCGGCACGTGCGGGAAGGCGTCGGTGCGCCGCAGATGGTCGGCGGCCCGGGGCGAGAAGCTCGCGAGCGGGTCCTCGCCGTCGACACGCTCGTCGTCGAGGTAGCGCACGCCGCGCGCGCCGAGCGCCATCGCCCCGTGCACCTCGGAGCGGACGAGCAGCACGCCGACGTGCGGGTGGTTGCGGAGGGCCGGGATCAGCAGCGGGTGCCGCTCGTCGATCTCCTCGAGCGTCAGTCGGCGCGGCTCCTCGAGGAGGTAGACGAGGCCGAGGTTGCCCGAGCCGAGCACGGCGACGTCGTCGCGCGGGACGGTCTCGCCCGCCTTGCCGGCGTCCGCCGAGGCGCCTGCGGCCTCCTTCAACGCGTGCCCCACCATCGCGTTCGTCTCGTCGCCACCGGCGCCGACCGCCGCGGCGCTGCCGCGGGAGAGCGAGCGGTCGACGAGGTCGGCGAGCGAGTAACCGTTCCGCTGCTTGAAGGTCGCGCCCTGCGTCTGGCCGTGGTCGGAGAGAACGACGATCTCGTAGGGCCGTGCCGCGTAGCGGCGGGCACGTTCGATCCGGCCGAACTGCTGGTCGAGCTTCCGCAGGGCCTCGAGCGTGTCCGACCGCTCGAGCCCGGAGTGGTGCGCCACCTCGTCGTAGCTCGAGAAGGTCGCGTAGATCGCGGGCCGCCCCCGCATCAGGTCCGAGATCACCCCGAAGACGATCAGGTCGCGGACGATCACGCACATCGCCGCGCGCATGAACGGGTAGATGCCGCCGCGATGGCCGCGCGGCCGGACGTCGCGCCGCGAGCTCCGGATCGCCGCCGCCCACTCGAGGATGACCTCGTAGAAGAAGAGGACGAGCACCCGGGTGACGTTGAACCCGTTCGCGAAGAAGGCGCGGTATCCGGGATTCGAGCGCTTCTCCTCCGAGAGGCGGCTGACGGTCAGGATCAGATGGTCGGCCTCGCCCGAGAGCAGGTTGCCGCGGCTGGCGCCGCCGTCTCGGAGCAGCCCCACGCCCGTGGAGCGGCGGGCCTCGATCTCGGCGCAGTCGTCCGGCTTCGAGCACGTCATCGTCCGCCCGCTCTCCTTCTCGATCCAGCGGAAGGCGGTGATGTCCTCGTTCGAGCCCAGCAGGATCCCGGCCTGGCTCGCCCCGGTCTGCGAGGAGAGGTCGGTCTCCCACTCGGTCAGCTCGTAGCCGCCGTCGGCGAGCCAGCGCGCCATCACGGGCGCGTTGCCGTCGCGCATCGCCCGCCGCAGCACGGGCAACGCCAGGCCGTCGATCTCGAGGAACACGATCCCCGGCACGTCGGTGACGACCTGCTCGCCCGTGCGCCGCGCGATCCGCTGCGTCACCCGGAGCATGTACGCCTCGTCGTCGTTCGTCCGGAACAGCGGGTCGAGGATCACGGACGCGACCGAGGCCACGAACGCCGCGCCGAGGGCCGCCCACCACGAGTCGACGGTGAGGGCCTCGGGGACGAGCTCGGAGACGAGGACGAACATCGCCGCGTCGAGGACGAGCACGAGCAGGATCCCCGCCACGAGGGTGAAGGGCAGCCGGATTGCCGCCAGGAGCGGCGGGAGGATCGCGTTCAGGACCGCGATGAGCGCTGCCGCGACGAGCGCCCCGCCGAACCCGTGGATGTGCACTCCGGGCATGACCCAGGCGGCGAAGAGCAGGGCCGCCGCGGACAGCACCCACGCGACGAGCAGACGGAGGGGACGAATGCGCGGCCGCTCGATCTCGCGGGCGTGAGGGCTGCTCACGGCTCTTCTTCCTCCCCGTGCCGGAACCGCGGCAGCAACCCGTTGCCGCCGCCTTCGGCCTCCTCCTGCGCGCGCTCCGCCTTCTTCTCCGCCTTCTTCTCGGCGCGCTGGGCCTTCTGCTCGCCGACCTTTGCCTTCGCGTCGGTGTAGGACTCCCCGACAAGCGTTTTCCCACCCGTCCAGCCGAAGACCGAGACGGTGAGCACGATCGCGAGCAGGACGTTCCACGCGGTCGTGATCAGCTGCTGCGCGGTGGAGTAGTCGACCGCAGTGCTCTTGGCGACGTCGCAGCACGTGTCGAGCGCGAGGGCGTTCGTCGCCTGCGTGATGCCCACCGCGCCGGGCGTGACGGAGACGACGTTGGCGAGCGAGCCCGATCCCGTCACCCACATCACGGACTCGAACGTGACCGGGATCGCGAACGCCGCCAGAAAGACCGCGATCACGCCGAGCTTGCACGCCCAGGACAGGAACGACGGGAGGAACGCGCGGAGCAGGTACTCCTTCGGGCGGGTGAGGATCGCACCGCCCTGCTTCGCCTTCTCCCAGAGCTTCTTCAACTGCCGCCAGAAGATGCGAGCGAGGATGACGATCAGGAAGCCGGCGCCTACTGCGATCAGGATCGTCGCGACCGGGTTCTCGTCGATCTGGCCGAGGCTCACGTCGAACGACCCCGGCACCGACAGGAACAGGTAGAGGTAGACGAACGTGCCGGCGATCGTGAAGAAGATCTTCTGGACGAGGTACGCGGCGAGTGCGCCGGGGAACGTCGCCGCGGGGATGATGGCGGTGAACATGACCAGGGTGACGAATGTGCCGATGTTCGCGGGCAGGAAGTTGTTCATCGCCACGCCGACCGCGTAGGCGGTCACGATCGGCCAGAACTCGACCTGGCCGGGATACGCGAAGCGCAGGATCCCGTAGTACGAGAGCCCGGCGAAGAGCGTCTGGCCCGTCTGCAGCGCGAGCCCCCCGACGATGTAGCCGGTCGGGACGGCCTGGATCTGATCCCAGAGGTCCTTCAGCCAGCCCACGACGTCGATCCCGAGCAGGTTCAGGACGACGAGCACCACCGCGATGCCGACGAGCCAAGCGATGACCTTCGTCAGCCGGCGGCGGCGCGAGCGGTCGTGGAACGGGGTGACGGCGGTGGTGACGGCGCTCACGGCTGCGCCCCTGCCGCGATGGGCGTCTCGAGCTCGAGGGTGCCTCCCACGGGCAGCAGTCTGACGTCGACGTCGGGCGCCAGCTCGGCCGCGTGCTGCGCGAACGCCTCTGCCGGAGCGCGGAGGGCCTCGTCCGAGCGCCCCAGCCCGTACTGCTTGTACGTGCCCCAGTGGATCGGAACCGCCACCCGCGGGCGGAGCAACCGCAGCGCCTCGGCCGCCGTGCGCGGGTCGAGATGGCCCGGCGGGAGGCGCGCGCCCCACCCCGCGATCGGGAGCAGCGCCACGTCGAGGCCCGGGGCGAGCTCGCTCATCCCGTCGAAGAGATCCGTGTCGCCGGCGAACCAGATCCGGGCAGAGCCGGAGACCAGGTAGCCGACCGCCGGCCGGTCGAGGCTGAACGGGGTCCGCTTTCCGCTGTGCTCGGCCTCGGTCGCCGCCACGGTGACTGCACCGATGTCGAGCTCCTCCCCGACGCCGAGCTGCGTGATCCGGGTGAACCCTCGGCGGCGCAGCAGGCGGGTCGAGCCGGCGGGGAGCACGACCTGGACGGACCGGCCGAGGCGCAGGAGCGAGGGCACGTCGAGGTGGTCGTAGTGGAGATGCGACACCAGCACGGCGTCGACGCCGACGAGCGACCGCGTGTCGACCCGAGCGCCCACGCGACGGAGGTGCGCGAGACGGGCGCGGAGCACCGGATCGGTGACAAGCCGGACGCCGTCCAGCTCGAGCAGGACGGTGCTGTGCCCGATCCACGTGATCCGCAACACACCGCGTTCCGGCCTCCTCGTCTCGTCTCCGGGCACCGCATCCTCGACCTGTCGCGACAAGGGAATCGAATCCGATGCGGGGCCGGGCGGCGTCACCCCGATGGAATGAACCACTCCGGGCCCGGAGGCGCAACTCTGCAAAGCGATGGCGCGCGACGACGAGCACGCGCAGGAGCGCGAGAACGCGTACGGCTCGGCTCCCGTGTTCCAGCCGGCACAGCGCGAGCCGCTGCTCGTCCGCACCGTCCCGGTCGCAGGGGAGGTTCCGCGGTACAGGCTCGGCAGCGCCCGCCGCGACCTGCTCGCCGGGGTGACGGTGACGGCGCTCGCACTGCCGTCGGCGATGGCCTACGGCGAGCTGGCCGGGCTCTCGCCGGTCAACGGCCTGTACGCGCTGCTCCTCCCGACGATCGCCTACGTGCTGCTCGGCTCCTCGCGGCGGCTCGTGATCGGCCCGGAGGGGTCGGTGTCGACGCTCGTCGCCGCCTCGGTGCTGCCGCTCGCCGTCGCGGGCAGCGAGGAGGCGGTCGAGCTGGCGTCGCTGCTCGCCCTGCTCGTCGCCGTCTGCTTCCTGATCGCGCGGGCGCTCGGGCTCGGCTGGATCGCCGACTACCTCTCCCGCCCGGTGCTGATCGGCTACCTGCACGGCGTGGCGATCGTGCTCGTGATCTCGCAGCTGGGGAAGCTGCTCGGCGTCCCGGTCGACGCGACCGAGCCGCTGCAGAAACTCGGCGAGGTCGCTCGGGAGCTGGGCGACGTGAGCGGCACGACGATGGCGCTGAGCGCCGTCACGCTGACCGCGCTCCTCGTCCTGCGCCGCTTCATGCCGGCGCTCCCCGGCGCGCTGCTCGTGGTCGTGGGCGCGATCGGCGCCTCGTGGGCGCTCGACTTCGCCGAGCACGGGATCGCGACCGTCGGCCCGGTGGCCGGCGGACTGCCGCGGCCGAGCATCCCGACGCCGCCGCTCGGCGACGTGCTCCAGCTCGTGCCGGCGGCGCTCGGCGTCTTCCTCGTCTCGTTCGCCGACGAGATCCTCACCGCGCGCGCCTTCGCGGGCAAGCGCGGCGAGCACGTGCGTGCCTCGCAGGAGCTGTTCGTGATGGGCGCGGCGAACGCCGCCGCCGGCTTCACGCAGGGATTCTCGATCGGCGCCAGCGGCGCCCGGACCGCCGTGAACGAGGCGATGGGCGCACGCACGCAGATCGCCGGGCTGTTCGCGGCGAGCACGGTCGTCGTCGTCCTGCTCTTCCTGACCGAGCCTGTGCAGTACCTGCCGACCGCGGTGCTCGGCGCCGTGCTCGTCTCGGCCGCGATCAACATCGCCGACCCGGCCGCCTGGCGGACGCTGGCCGCGATCGACCGGGTCGAGGTCGCGATCGCCGGCGTCACCGTCACCTGCGTCGTGGTCTTCGGCGTGCTCGAGGCGCTCGTCGTCGCCGTCGGCCTCTCGATCATCGACACCGTCCGCCGCAGCGCTCGCCCCTACGACGCGGTGCTCGGCTGGGTGCCGAAGCTCGAGGGCTACCGCGACGTCTCCCTCCACCCGTCGGCGGAGGTGACGCCGGGCGTCGTCGTCTACCGCCTCGACGACCGGCTCTTCTTCGCCAACGCCGGCTACGTGAAGGGCCGCGTCCGCGAGGCCATCCGCGCCGCGCCCACCGAGACGTCCTGGCTCGTGTTCGACGCGGAGGCGGTCAACCACGTCGACTCGACCGGGATCGAGGCGCTCACCGAGCTCGCCAGCGACCTGCGCGGCGAGGGGGTGACACTCGCGGTCGCGCGCCTGCGGTCGCGGATGCTGCCGGACTTCGAGGCGGCCGGCGCCGTCGACGAGATCGGCCGCGACCGCTTCTACCCCAGCGTCAGGCTCGCGGTCGCGGGCTTCGCGGCGGAGCGCTAGGCGGCGTTCTCGAGCACGACGATCCAGAGGGCGACGGCGAACCCCATCGTGGTCAGCAGGCCGACGGCCTTGCCGCCGTACGCAAAGGCCTCCGGGATCATCGTGTCCGCCAGCATCGTCAGCACCGCGCCGGCGGCGAAGGCCAGCATGCCGGCGACGACCGTGTCCGAGGCGGTGTCGAAGAGGCCGTAGCCGGCGAGCGACGCGAGCGCGCTCACGACGATGATCACGAGCCAGAGGCCGATCGTCCACCGGCGCGAGCGGCCGCTGCGCTCGAACCCGGTCGTCGCAGCCATCGACTCCGGCAGGTTCGAGAGGAAGACTGCGACGAGCATCGCCGCGCTCACGCCCTCGCCGCCGAGCAGCGAGAGCCCGATCGTGACCGACTCCGGGATCCCGTCGAGCACGATCCCCAGCGTGAGCGGGAGCGCCGACCCGCCCGCCTCCTGGTGGGAGCGCTTGCGGTCGGCGCCGCCCATTCGGTCGATCCACCAGTCGCCGACGAAGAACGTCAGCGCTCCGAGCGCGAGCCCACCTCCGACGGCCAGCCGCCCGCCCTGGTCGGAGCCCACGCGCTCGACGGCCTCGGCCGCCAGCTCGAACGCGACGGCGCTGATGAGGACGCCGGCGCCGAACGCCATCACGAGGCCGAGCGCGCGCTGCGAGATCGGCCGCCACATCACGATGAGGCCGCCGAGGAGGAGCGAGGACGCTGCGACCCCGCCCCAAACGAACGCCTCCGTCACACGCGGGCCGCGGCTCCGCGACGGGGCGTGAACGTCCGCAGCTCGTCCTGGCCGGGCTGCACGATCCCGATCGACGACTCGGGGACGGCGTTCCACACGCCCTCCAGGTCCCCGAGCGGCTCCGAGACCACCGCGCGGGCCTCGTCCGAGAGCTGCTGGATCCGGTCGTCGTCGGCGTACCGCTGCTTGAGCGCGCCGGCGTCCGTGCTGAAGTAGAGCGTCCGCGACTCGCCCTCGCTGGAGTAGCGGGCGGCGATGATGCGGACGCCGTCGGTCGCCGCCACGGTCATCTGGATCGGATGCTCGACCCCGTGCGCCTCCCCGACGTCCTCGACGAGCCCGACCATCCGCTCGAGCGCGGTGACGGCATCGTCCTCGAGCCCGAACGTGAGCGCGAGCAGGAAGAGCACCTCGGAGTCGGCGGAGCCCTCCATGGCGGGGATGAGCTCGGGATCGATCGCGAGCAGCAGGTCGTACCGCACCCGCGGGAACTCCCGGACGGCCCCGTTGTGCATGAACAGCCAGCGTCCGTGGCGGAAGGGATGCGTGTTCGTCTCCTGAACGGCCGTCCCCGTCGAGGCACGGATGTGCGAGAAGAACAGGGGCGACGACACGTGGGACGCCAGCTCGCGCAGGTTCCGGTCGTTCCACGCCGGATGCACGCTCCGGTACAGGGCCGGCTCCGGGCGCACGCCGTCGTACCAGCCGACGCCGAAGCCGTCGCCGTTCGTCGTCGTCGCCCCGAGGCGCGAGTGGAGGCTCTGGTCGATCAGCGAGTACTTCCGCTGGACGATGAGCGCCTCGAGCGGGATCGGGTCCCCGGAGTAGGCGAGCCATCTGCACATGGACGAACGCTCCCTTCGGTCGAGGCCTCTGCGATCGTCGGCAGCGAGAGCGGCGCGCGCATCATCCGGTGTGGACGATGCCCCGGCGCACGGCGTGATTGACTCTCACCTCGACAGCCGTCGCACGACAGCGCACGCCCGAGGAGGCACGCACATGAGCGAAACCGACATCGAGCTGGGCCCCATCGACTGGGTCATCGTCGAGTGGCCGCCCGGCACGGAGCCGAACGGCAAGGGCCTGGACATGATCGTCGACCTGACCGAGCGCGGGATCATCCGCGTCCTCGACATCGCCTTCGTCCGCAAGAACGAGGACGGGTCGATCTCGGGCGGCGCGATCGGCGACTTCGACGCCGACGGGACCCTCGACCTCGCGCTGTTCGAGGGCGCGTCGTCGGGCGTGCTCGGCCAGGAGGACTACGACGAGGCCGGAACGGCCATCGAGCCGGGCGGCTCGGCGGCGATCCTCGTGTACGAGAACACGTGGGCGGCGCCGTTCGCCACGAATCTCCGCAAGACCGGCGCGCGTCTCGTCGACAGCGGGCGCATTCCGATCAACGAGTTCATCGCCGCGCTCGACGAGCTCGAAGCGGCAGAGGCCTGACACCAGCCACCGAAGGAGCGAAACATGCCACTCGTACGCATGGCGGCCCGCACGGCCGTCGTCGCCGGAACGGCGACCGCGGTCTCGGGACGCGTCGCGCGGCGCCAGGAGAACAAGTGGGCCGAGCAGGAGGCTGCCCAGCAGCCGCAGTACCAGGAGGCTCCGCCGCAGCAGGCACCGCCGCCTGCTGCGCCCTCGACCGACGACAAGCTCGACCAGCTGAAGCAGCTCGGCGAGCTGAAGACCGCAGGCGTCCTCACCGATGCCGAGTTCGAGGCGCAGAAGGCGAAGATCCTCGCCGGCTGATCCGTCGGCAGAACGGCGAGGAGGGATCTCCTGAACGTCCTCTGGGGCTTCCTCCTCACGTTCGCCGTCTCAGCCGCCGCGATTGCGGCGATGCTGCTCGTGCGCCGCCGCGCGCCCGACGGCGGCTACTTCGCCGACGGCGACCGCGCCGCCGGCGTCTTCGGCGTGCTCGCGACCGGGTTCTCGGTCCTGCTCGGCTTCATCGTCTTCCTCGCGTTCACGAGCTACGACCAGTCGCGGAGCGGCGCCGAGACGGAAGCGCTGATGGTGACGCAACAGATCCAGACGGCGCAGTTCTTCCCCGCCTCGGCCTCCGCCGAGCTCACGGGCGAGCTCGTCTGCTACGGCAGATCCGTCGTCGGCGACGAGTGGGAGCGGATGCAGGCGGGCACGCTCGGCGACGCGATCAACCCATGGGGGGTCGAGCTCTTCGAGACGGTCAGGAGGGTGCAGCCTCAAACCGCGTCGGAGCAGTCGGCCTACGACAAGTGGCTCGAGCAGACCTCGACGCGCGAGGCGGCCCGGCAGGACCGGGTCCACGGCGCCGTCGGCGTGATCCCGACCCAGCTCTGGATCGTCCTGTTCTTCATCGCTGCCGTCATCTTCGTCTACACCCTGTTCTTCGCCGACCGCAGCGAGCACGCAGTCGTCCAGTCGCTGCTGATGGGCTCGGTGGTCTCGGTGATCGTCACGCTGTTGCTCCTGTTGTACGCCCTCGACCGTCCGTTCACGGAGGGCGTCGGCGGCCTCGAACCGGTCGCGATGGAGCGCGCGCTCCGCATCGTGGACGAAGCGCTCCGTGACATCGGCGCCGAGGTTCCCGTGCCCTGCGGCCCCGACGGCGCCTCCCGGTCGTGAAGGTCGACGAGCGCCTCGAGATCGTCGCGACCGTCCTCCTGTCGATCGCCACGGTCGGGACGGCGTGGAGCGGCTACCAGGCGAGCCGCTGGAACGGCGAGCAGGCGAAGTCGTTCAGCCGCGCGTCGACGCTGCGCGACGCGTCCAACAAGGCGGACGCCCTCGCGAACGCGCAGACGCAGATCGACGTCGCCACCTTCACGCAGTGGGTGGACGCGTTCGCGCTCGACCGGACCGAGCTCGCCGACTTCTACTTCGCCCGCTTCCGCCCGGAGTTCAAGCCGGCGGTCGACGCCTGGATCGCGGAAAGGCCCCGACGGAACCCCGACGCGCCGCTGACGCCGTTCGCGATGCCGGAGTACAAGCTGGCGGCGAGGGCGGAGGCGGAGCGGCTCCAGGCGGAGGCGGAGCGCACGTCGGCGACGGCGCGGACGAACGTCCAGCGCGCGACGAACTACGTCCTCTGCGTCGTCCTGTTCGCTGCCGTGCTCTTCTTCGCCGGGATCAGCACGAAGCTGGACACGCCCGTGCTGCGCCGCTTCCTGCTCGGGTTCGGGATCTTCGTGTTCGTGGCGACGGTCGTCTGGATCGCGACGTTCCCGGTCAGCATCTCCGTCTGAGAGGACGCGTAGGCTCCACCAATGGCGTCGGTCCTCGCGCTCGTCGCAGCGTTCCTGTTCGCCGTCGCCGCCACGCTGCAGCAGAAGGGCGCCCTCAACCTCCCCGAGATCTCGCTGCGCGACCCGGCGTCGCTGGCGCGGCTCGCGGCCCAGCGGATGTGGCTGTTCGGCACCCTGGCACTGCTCACGGGATATGTCTTCCAGGCGGCTGCGCTCGATCGTGGACGCCTCGCGATCATCCAGCCGCTGCTCGTCACGACCGTCGTCTTCGCGCTGCCGCTCGGCTACTTCCTGACGAGGCAGACCGTCGGCCGATTCGAGGTGATCGGCGCCGCGGTCATCGTCCTCGGGCTCGCGCTCTTCGCGATCTACGGCGACCCGGCGGGAGGCAAGGAGAACGCGCCGGGCGACGAGTGGGCGATCGCGATCGGCGTCCTCGTGGCCGTCTCGGCGGTGCTGCTCGTGTTCGGCGGCCGCGGCGGCCTGACGGTGCGAGCCGCCGTCTACGGGACCGTTGCCGGGATCCTGTTCGGGCTCTCCGCGTCGCTGACGAAGCCGACTCTCGACTACCTCCACGAGAGCATCGGCGAGCTCTTCACCCACTGGGAGCCGTATGCGCTGGCGATCGCCGGCGTGCTCGGGTTCGTGCTGCAGCAGGTCTCGCTCGGCACGGGGAAGCTGGCGCCGTCGGTCGCGACCGTCTCGGTCGCGAACCCCGTCGTCGGCATCCTGCTCGGCGTCCTCCTGTTCGACGAGCGCCTCAGCCGGCCGGCGTGGCACGTCGTCGTTGCCTGCATCGGGCTCGGCGTCGCCCTCGTCGGTGCGGTCCTGATCGCTCTCGCCCGGCACGGAGGCGAGGAGGAGCAGGAACGGCCGGTCGCGTCCGTCGCGACCGCGTAGCGGCCTACCCCGGTGCGGGCGCGGGCGGCGGCGGTGCCTCGACCGCCGGGCCGCCGTTCTCGAGCTCCGCGACGGTGAGACGACGGAACGCCTCGAAGCCGATCGCGACGAGCGCGCCGAGGACGAGCACGCCGAGCCAGTTCCGGAGCGCCGGCACGGGCCCCCAGAGCACGAGCAGGAGATACAGGCCGCCGAGTAGCGCCCAGGCGCCGCCGGGGTAGTCGCGGAGCGGCGGCCCGATCACGCCGCGAATGCGCCGCGCGATACGCGACGGCCCCGCGAGCGCCGAGCCCAGGAGGATCACGATCCCGTAGATGACGAGCGCCCAGGCGATCTGCAGCAGCAGGCTCGTCCCGATCAGCCAGGCCGAGCCGGCGGCGTCCCGGATCGACTCCCCCTGCGCCAGCGCGTCGACGAGGTAGTTCCCGGCCGCGCGGCGGATCACGCCCAGCAGGATCCCGACGAGGAGGAGGACGACGCCGACCCAGGTCAGCATTCCGCGCCGGTCGCGGGCGAGCCAGATCGCGCCCGCGAAGGCGGCGATCGCCAGGAAGACGACGACCCAGGTCAGGGCCTTGATCACCTTCACCGTGGTCTGCGCGGTCTCGAGCTGATCCGACTGGAGGATCGTGATCTGGCCGGCGTCCTCGGGGAGCCGCTGCTCGAGCTGCTCGCCGATCCCGAGCTCGTTGCCGACGGTCACGAGGAACGTGCGGAGGTCGAGGGTCACGTTGCCCTCCGCGGTGGAGACGCCGGCCCGGGTCTCGTCATTCAGGACACGCAGCAGCGTCTCGTGGGCGATCCGGTTGACGTCCTCCCAGAGCGCCTGGAAGCGCGGGCTCTCGAAGAGCCGGTTCACCGCCTCCTCCGCCGGGGTTCGCAGCGACCCCGCGATCGGCCCCGCGAGCCCCGCGAGGTTCGGTGGGAGGCGCTCCTCGAGCCGGCCCTCGATGTCCCCGTACTCGTAGAGCTGGTCGACGACGTAGATCGAGAGCGCGTTGCGGACGTCCGGGTCGGCGAGGAGGTCCGTGCTCGAGTTCACCCAGGCGTCGGTGTCGAGCGCCTGCCGCTTCACCCAGACCGTCAGCGAGCCGACGAGCAGGATCAGCGTCCCGAGCGCCATGAGCCCCCAGACGAGGATGGTGCGTGTCCGCGGGCTGAGCCGGTCCGCGCTCTCTTCGGGAACGCTCATCGTTGCCGATCCTCCGGCGCCTCGCCACGGCCGTCATCACCCCGACGGGACGATGCCGTCGGTGCCGTGGCCCTCAGTCGACGGGCGACAGGTCGGGCACGATGCCGATGACGGCCGTGCCCTCGCCGGGGCGGGAGACGATGTCGAGCGTCCCCCCGGCGGCGCCGATCCGGTCGCGCATGCTCATGAGCCCGATCCCATTGGCGCGCTGCGCGAGGTCGAAGCCGCCACCGTCGTCGGTCACGGAGAAGCGGAGGTCGCTTCCCTCGTGCTCGAGCCGCACCGTCGCCCTTGCGCCCGGGCCGGCGTGCTTCGCCGTGTTCTGAATCGCTTCGAGCACGCAGTAGTACACGGCCTCCTCGACCGGCGGCGCGCACCGTCCCGACCGAGCCGTCGACGACGCGCACGGGAACCGCAGCGCCGCGCGCCGCCGCACGGAGGGCGTCGGCGAGCCCCCACTCCCGGAGCACGGTCGGGTAGAGGCCGTGGGCCAGCGACCGGAGCTCGTCGACGGTCGCCGCGGCGTCGGCCGTGAGCTCGTCCAGCTCGCGCGCCAGCTGCGGGTCGTCGGCCCGCGCGCGTGCCGCCGTGAGCTTGAGCTGGATCGTGAAGAGGCGCTGCTGCGCGCCGTCGTGGAGGTTCCGCTCGAGCCGGAGCCGCTCCTGCTGGCCGGAGGCGACGATCCGCGCGCGCGAGTCGCGGAGATCGGCGACCAGCTGCGCGTTCTCGAGCAGCATCAGCGCGGTCGCCGCGAGGCCCTCCGTGATCCCGGAGCCCTCGTCCAGCGCGGCGTCGTGCACGAGCGCGGCAACCGGCTCGCCGTTCCGGAGCACCGGGGTGACGCCGACGTCGCGGTGGCCGAGTGGCAGCTCCACCGAGTTGCCCTCGACGTCGACGTACCCGCTTCCCGGCCGGCGGATCGCGAACCGCAGCAGCGGATCACCGAGGGCGTCGCGCAGCAGGCCCTCGACGCGCGCGGCGGTGACGGGCTCCCCGCCGACGCGGCCGACGAGCGAGACGAGGCTCGTGGCGGCGAACACGCGCCCGCGCACCTGGCCGACCAGCATCGCCAGCGGGATCGCCAGCGCTGCCGCGGCACCGGCGACCTTCAATCCGGTGAGCCCCTCGACCTCGAGCTGCCGGAGCACGGTGTACGCCGAATACGCCGCGGCGAGCGCGATCGCCGAGCCGAGGACGGGCAGGACGAGGCGGCGCCGAAGGATCGCGGGCGAGCGCGCCTTGTCGACGAGCAGCGCGATCATGCTGAGCAGCGCGAGGGCGGTGACGCCGTTCACGGCGAAGCCCAGCGCCGACGAGACCGCGTCGGGCGTCTCGATGAATTGGAACGCGTTGGCGGGGCAGGCGTCGCCGCAGTCCACGATCGGCCCCGACGCCGGCAAGGTCTCGACGAGCGGCAGCGTGACGAGCCAGAGCACGGCGCTCGCGGCCGCGAAGGCCCCGATGAGCCGGCGCTCCACCGGCGTCTCGAGCCGGTCCCGTGGGAAGCAGAGGAATGCGTAGGCGAGGTACACCACGACCGCCGCCAGCGCCACGCGGCCGATCGTGTGGGCGACCGGGTCGGTCGAGGCGTTGAGCGAGGCGACTGCGAAGCCGAGCCCCGTCTCCGCCACAATGATCCCGAAGCGGCTCGCCGGGCGACGCCACCACGTGTACGCGCCGACGGCGACGTACGAGCCGACCATCGCAGCGCGCACGAGCGTCCACGCGTCGACTCCCGCGGCGTCGCCCAGTGCGACGCCCGCCCCGGTCAGGACGGCCGCGATCGCCCCGACCGTGGAGACGGTCGCGATCCAGAGAAGCCCTCGCGCAGGCCGGGCCGTCGCGATGGCGGGTGCAGCAATCGTCGCCATCGTTCCCTCCTCGACCCGTGGCGACCCCGGCCGGACACTACCAGCGCCCCGTCCGTGAAAACCCGTACGCCCGGGGTCGCATTTGCGACATCGCCGCGTCGTGGGCGCACGCCCGGCGTGCACATGCCATCCGGCGCACGAGTTCCGCGAACGGGCGGATGACACGGCGGTGCGCGGCGGGGCACGATCGAGGCCCCCGATCGGAGGACCGTGACCCCGCCTCCAGCATCTGTAGCCACACTCGAGCCGACGGGCTCCGCCACGCGCGGAGCCCTTGCGGCCGTCGCGCCGACAACACCGGGCTTCGCCGTGTTCGAGTCGAAGCTCCGCGCCCCCGCGCTCCGCCCCGGCCTCGTCTCGCGCGCCGGGCTCGTGAACCGCCTGCGCGCTGCGCGCACCGTCCGCCTCGCGACGCTCGTCGCTCCCGCCGGCTACGGCAAGACGACGCTGCTCGGCCAGTGGGCCGCGCGCGACGAGCGGTCGTTCGTCTGGCTCTCGGTCGATGCGCGCGACAACGACCCGCTCCTGCTCGTGCGCCACCTCGCGACGGCGTTCGACCGGGTCGAGCCGCTCGACCAGGGCGTCCTCGACGCGCTCGAGGCGCCGGGGCCGTCGGTCTGGGAGGACGCGGCGCCGCGCCTGGCCGCCGCGGTCGCCTCGGACCGGGCGCCGTTCGTCGCGGTACTCGACGGCGTGGACGCGATCCGCCGGGGCGACTCGGCCGACCTCGTCGCCGCGCTCGCCGAGCACGTGCCCGCGGGCTCGCTGCTCGTGCTCGTCGGCCGGTCGGCGCCGGCGCTGCCGATCGCGCGGCTCCGCGCCGCGGGCGGGCTGCTCGAGCTCGGGCCCGAGGACCTCGCGCTCAGCCGGCGCGACAGCCTCCTCCTCGTCCGCGCCGCCGGCCTCGAGCTCGACGACGAGGGCGCGTCGGATCTCGCGGCGCGGTCGGAGGGCTGGGCCGCCGGGCTCTACCTCGCGACGAGGGCGCTCGACGACGCCGGGCCGGCGAAGCGCTCCGTGTCGGTCGGCGGCGACGACCGCTTCCTCGCCGACTACTTCTGGTCGGAGCACCTCTCCCGCCTGAGCGCGGAGCGGCTCGCGTTCCTGCGCCGCAGCTCGGTGCTCGAGCGCCTGTCCGGCGAGCTCTGCGACGCGGTGCTCGAGCGCGAGGGGTCGGCGGTCGAGCTCGCGTCGATCGCGCGCGCCGGCCTGTTCCTCGTCCCGCTCGACCGGCAGGGCGGCTGGTACCGCTACCACCGGTTCTTCCGCGACGCGCTCGCGGCGCGGGCTGGAGCAGCACGAGGCCTCGCTCGTCCCCGGCCTCCACCTCCGGGCGGCGGACTGGCTCGAGCAACACGGCGACCCGGAGGGGGCGCTCGTCCACGCCCGGGCCTGCGGCGACGCGGGTCGCGCCGGTCGGATCCTCATCACGATCGGGCTGCCCGGATCGAGCGCAGGGCCGGCCGCCGTGGAGCGCTGGCTCGACGCCTTCGGCCAGGAGCGGCTCGAGGCGCAGCCGGCGGTCGCGGCGCTCGGTGCCTGGGTCCACGCGCTTCGCGGCCGGCCCGAGGACGCCGAGCGCTGGCTGCAGAGCGCCGACCTCGCGGCGGCCGACGGGCTGCTACCCGACGGCTCGGCGTCGCCGCGGCCGTGGATCGCGCTCGTGCGGGCGGCGTTGTGCGCGGACGGCGTGGGGCAGATGGCGCTGGATGCGGACGCCGCGCTCGCCGACCTCCCGCCCGAGAGCCCCTGGCGGCCGACCGCGCTCGTGCTCGCGGGCGTCGCCCGGGCGCTGCGGGACGAGCGGGACGACGCCGACGCAGACCTTCGCCGCGGCCGCCGAGGCGGCGCAGCGCCGCGGCGAGGCCGACGCCGACGCGCTCGCGACGGCCGAGCGGGCGCTCCTCGCGGCGACCGCCGGCGACCAGTCCGGCCGCCGAGCAGCTCGCGCTGCGGGCACGCGAGGTCGCGGCGGGCGACCCGGTCGAGGAGCACGTCGGCCGCGCGCTCGCCCACGCGGTCGCGGCCCGGGCACTCCTCCGCCACGGCCGCTGGGACGAGGCGCGCCTGCGCTCGAGGCCGCCGAGGCGCTCGCCGGCCCGCTGTCGCACGCGCTGCCGTGGCTCGCCGTCCAGGTGCGCGTCGAGCTCGGGGCGGCCCACGTCACCCTCCGCGACCGGAGCGCCGCGGCGGCGCAGCTCGCCGAGTGCGAGCGGATCCTCGCGCTCCGGCCCGACCTGGGCTCGCTCGCGGACGCGGTCGCCGACCTGCGGCGCCAGCTCGACGGCCTTCCCGCCGCCGGCGACGGCCGCGGCACCGCGCTGACCGGCGCCGAGCTCCGGCTGCTGCCGTTGCTCGCGACGCATCTCTCGTTCCGCGAGATCGGCGAGCGGCTGTACGTCTCGCGCAACACGATCAAGACGCAGGCGATCTCGGCCTACCGCAAGCTGGGCGTCTCGAGCCGCAGCGCCGCGATCGAACGGGCGGGCGAGCTCGGGCTGGTGGACGCAGGCGACACCGCCGCAGGGGAGTTCATCCGCAGGGGATGATGCTCCGGCGATCCCGCCCGCAGAGGATCGCCGGAACCAGTGAGCGACCACGAGGAGACGCTGCGCAAGCTCGCCGTCCGCGACGACGCCTACGTCGACCTGCTGCTCTCGAACGGACGCGCGAGCGAGGCGGCCGCGGCGCTCGACCGGAGGGCGAGCGCGCTCGTGCGGATCGGCGCCCTCATCGCCCTCGACGCGGCGCCGCCGTCCTACATGGAGGCGATCGAGGAGGCGCGCGCGCACGGCGCCTCGTGCGACGAGATCGCCGGCTGCCTCGTCGCCGTCCTGCCCACGGTCGGCGTGGCGCGCGTCGTCTCGGCGGCGCCGAAGGTCGCGCTCGCGCTCGGCTACGACGTCGACGCGGCGCTCGAGCTCATCGACGCCGCCGCGAAGCGCTGAACGGCCACCCGCCCACCGTGCCGTCGCGAAGGCACGGCCGCCTGTACCGGATGATCCTCGGCACGAGCGGGAGCATCGCCGGGACCGTCTACGGGACGATCGTGGTGATGGGCGCGATCGTCGCCGGCGCCCACGGAGTCGAGAGTCTCTGGCGGCTGGACCTGGTCGTGGCCGGGACGGTCGTCGTCCTCTGGCTCGCGCACGTCTACGCGCACGGGCTCGGGGAGTCGATCGAGCTGCGCCGCCGGCTCGACCGCGCCGAGTTCGTTTCCGTCGCGCGGCGAGAGCTCGCGATCGCGCTGGCCGCCGTCGGCCCCGTGGTCGCGCTGTCGCTCGGCGCACTCGAGGTGCTCCGGCCGACGAGGGCGGTGTGGCTCGCCCTCGGGATCGGGCTCTTCACCCTCGCGGTGCAGGGGTTCCGCTACGCCAGGCTCGAGGAGCTGGGCCGGTGGGAAACGGTCGTCTCGGTCGGGCTCAACCTCGGGCTAGGGCTCGCGATCGTCGGATTGAAGGTGGTCGTCGGGCACTAGGGCCGGGGCCGGGGGTACGATCGCGATGTCCTCGACCGCCAAGGAGCCAAGCCTTTTGCTTGCCGTGCCACAACCCGACGGCCTGCGGACGATTCGGGTGATTCTCGGAGAGGACGACTTCATCGCCCGCGAGGGGATCTCCAGGCTGCTGGAGAGCCTCGACGGGTTCGAGCTCGCGGCGGCCTGCGGCGACCTCGCGAGCCTCGAGGAGGCGGTCGAGCGTGAGCGGCCCGACGCCGTGCTCACCGACATCCGCATGCCTCCGACCGGGACCGACGAGGGGATCCGCCTCGCCCGCTCCCTGCGCGCATCACGCCCGGAGATCGGAGTCGTCGTCCTCAGCCAGCACGTCGAGCCGCTGTACGCCCTCGCCCTGTTCGAGGACGGCTCGCGGGGCCGCGCCTACCTGCTGAAGGAGCGCCTGGCGGACACCGGCGAGCTCGCGCGGGCGCTGCGCGAGGTCGTCGCGGGCGGCTCGGTCGTCGACTCGCGCGTGGTCGACGAGGTGCTGGGCCAGCGCCGGCGCGAGGCCGACTCCCGCGTCGCCCGGTTGACGCCGCGCGAGCGCCAGACGCTCGCACTCGTCGCCGAGGGACGGAGCAACGGCGCGATCGCGGACACGCTCGGCATCACGCGACGTGCCGTGGAGCGCCACATCAACGCCATCTTCTCCAAGCTCGAGCTCACCGACCCCTTGGGTGTGGACCGCCGCGTGACGGCGACGCTCCTCTTCCTCGCCGAGGGCGACGGCGCCGCCTAGCGTTCACCCCAACCGGACGATGCCCCCGCGCGGGGTGGCAGCAAATGTGAACGAGCAGCGCCCGGACGGAAAGGAGCACGTGCATGCTCGCGCGACGGCGGCCGCTCATGCGTGCGGCCATGGTCGGCGGCACGGCGTACTACGCCGGCAGGCGAACGCGGAACGCCACGGTCACGCGCGAGGCCGTCGACGAGCTCGACCGGCTCCTGGAGCTGCGGGCGCGCGGGGTGCTGTCGCAGGACGAGTTCCTCGTCCGGACGCGGAGGGTCCTGGGGGCGTCGTGAGCACGGCAGCGGCGCGACCGCAGGACGCGAGCCCGATCGGCCCGGTCCAGATCCTCGTCCTGGGCTTCGTCGAGGAGGATTTCGCGAGCAGGATCCTCCCCGAGCTGCGCCGCCTGCGGGACCTCGGGCACGTCCGCCTGCTCGACCTGCTCGTCGTCCGCAAGGACGAGCGGGGCGAGATCGAGCCGCAGCCGATCGGCGACCTCGACGAGGTCGAGGCTCGCGAGTTCGGCGCGCTCGTCGGCGCCCTCGTCGGACTCGGCCCCGGCGGCGAGGAGCGCGACGAGGGTCAGCCGCTCGACGACGAGAGCGTCTGGTACCTCACGGACGCGATCCCGGCCGGGCACGGCGCAGCGATCCTCCTGATCGAGCACCGCTGGGCGATCCCGCTCCGGGACGGGATCGTCGCGGCCGGCGGGTTCGCGCTCGCGGACGAGTGGATCCACCCGGCCGACCTCGTCGCGGCGGGCGTGGCGGCGGCACGCGAGTCGGGCGCCTTCGGCGCCTGAGTGACCGCCCGTCAGTCGACGACGATCACGGGACAGTCGGCCGAGCGCTCGACCTCCTGGGCGACGTCCGTGCCGAGCCAGCGGCCGAGACGGCTGTGGTGGCCCTTGCCGAGGACGATCGCCGCCGCGCCCCGGTCCTTCGCCTCGCGGACGAGCGCGGTCGCGACGTCGCCCGCCTCCCAGACGTAGTCGCCCTGCACGCCGGCCGCGTCGATCCGCTCCCGCGCGGCGCCGAGGATCTGTTCCAGCTCGGGCGTCTCGTGCAGCGGGAGGCTCGTCGGCGCGTCCGTGTACGTGCCGTAGTTCATCGGCGCCTCCGGGTCGAAGGGCATCTCCGCGACGGTGACGACGACGACCCTCGCGCCCGCCGACGACGCCTCCTCGATCGCGCGGGCGAGCGCCGGCTCGGAGGCGTCGGAGCCGTCGTAGCCGACGACGAAGGGGCCGCTCACTCCTGCTGCTCCCGAAGCTCCTGGCACGAGTCGGCGTCGTCGAACGCCGTCCGCAGGGTCTCGCCCGAGTCCGCCTCCCGGAGGTCGTCGAGCGCCGACGACACGGCCTCGCTCATCGTCGAGAGCGTGGCGCCGATCGTGGTCAGCGCGGCGAGCGCGTCCGCGCCGGACGCGTTCTCGACGGCGCTCTCGATCGTCCGAACCCCGCTCGCGACCTGGTCGAGGAGCTGCTCGATCGTGTCCTGGACCTGCTCGGCGGCCTCCGGCGGCTCGAGCCCGCGCAGATCGTCGTCGAGCTCCTCCGTCGCGCTCTTGAGGTCGTCGACCGCGTCGTCGACGCTGCCCTCGCCCTGCTGCACCGACTCCCCGGCGGCGCGCACCGAGTCGAGCCAGCCCGAGACCGAGCCGCAGACGTCGTCGGCCCAGGCGACGTTCGAGTCCTCGTCGTCCCCGCCGCAGCCCGCCGCGAGCGCGGCCACCACGAGCACGACGACGACGAACCCGCTGCCCCGGAGCATGGCGCGAGCCTACCCGCGGTCGCCCGCGGCCGCATCGTCCACCCGGGGTGACGCGTCCTCCTCGTGCTGCCCCACGCGGTGACGGAGGCCTATGTGGGACACGAGCACCGCGACGATCGTGACGAGGTACAGCTGCCCCGTCAGCGACTCGAGGATCGCCAGGGTCCGCCCGAGATCCGTGGCCGCCGTGTAGTCGCCGTACCCCACCGTCGCCAGCGTCACGAAGCTGAAGTACACGCGGATCGACCGGTCCCCGTCCGTCCCCTGGGCGAAGAAGTCGCCGTCGCCGAGCGTCGCGACGGCGCCGTAGAGGAACGTGAAGAGCAGCCCGAGCAGGAAGTAGACACAGAGCGCTCCCTGCACGGACTGGGCGTTGATGATGCCCTGATCGACGACGCCGAGCGCGATGACGACGATCGTCGCGCCGATGAGGACGCCCGTGAGCAGCGCCACGATCGCGGCGAGCGTGTCTCCGCGGACGGCGAGTTGCACGGCCGCGGCCCCGGCCCCGAGCCAGACCAGCATGACCGTGGTGCGGGAGTTCAGTCGGGTGCGGCCGGACGTCCAGAGTGCGGTGACGAGCGTTGCGCAGTACGCGAGGAGGAGCACGCTCGCCGTCCATTCCTCGTCGGGCGCGTTCACGGCGAAGGCGAACGAGGCAACGATCAACGCGAGCACGAAGCCGTAGCTGTGGCTCGCGCGCAGGCGGCGTGCGCGCGAGCCGAGCCTGTGCGGCTCGGTCTGCGTGACTGCGGACATCGCCGACCCAACCATGGCGCGCCGAGGCGCCCGCTGGGTCATCCCGAGAGGATGATGCATCCGACCGTGCCTGCGGCCAGGCTCGCGGCATGCGCTGGCGCCTCGGAGTGGCGGGACCCCCACGGCATTCGTCATGCTCGTCATCGTGCTGCTCTCGAACGGGATGCTCCAGAACATCGTCCGGCCGATCGCCTTCGGGGCGACGCTCGACCTGAACGCGCTGCTCGTCCTCGTGGTGACGATCGGCGCGGGCGGCCTGTTCGGGATGCCAGCGCGTGCGCCCGCCGACGCCGGCCCCTCCCCACCGGTGCCGGCATGAGCGTGTCGCGTGCGCTCCTGGCCGACGACGACCGCGAGACGACCGAGCTGTGGTGGATCTTCCTCGTCACGGGCGCGCTCTGGCTCGTCTTCTCGCTGCTCGTGTTCCAGTTCGACGAGACGAGCGTCACCGCGATCTCGGTGCTCGTCGGCGTCGCGTGCCTCGGCGCGGCCGCCTTCGAGCTCGCCGCCGTGCCCGCGTCCGATGGCCTCTGGCGTGCCGGCCGCGTCATCCTCGCGATCGCGTTCGCGATCGTCGGCGTCGTCGCGTTCGTGAACCCGGCCGACAGCTTCGACGCGCTCGCCGCGATCTTCGCCTTCTTCCTGCTGCTGCGCGGCCTCTTCGAGGTCGGGAGCGCGATGATGCGCCGCACCGGCGGGCTCGGCTGGTGGCTGAGCTTGACGGTCGGGATCGCGCAGATCCTGCTCGCCTTCTGGGCCGCCGGGAACTTCGGCCACAAGGCGTTCCTGCTCGTGGTCTGGGTGGGCGCATCCGCGCTCGCGCACGGGATCGTCCTGATCATCCGCGGGTTCGAGCTTCGCCCCGGCTAGCGATGGCGGAGGTCGCGGAGACGCCCGAGCGTTCGTGGTTCGCCCTCCCGGCCGAGGAGGTCGCCGCGGCGCTCGAGGTCGATCCCGTGCAGGGACTGACGGCGGCCGAGGCCGCGGCCCGCCTCGAGCGCCACGGGCCGAACAGGTTCGCCGAGGCCACGCCGGAGCCGCGCTGGCGCGCGTTCGTGCGCCAGTACCGCGATCCGATGCAGATTGTCCTCCTCGTCGCCGGGATCGGCAGCATCGTCCCGCTCGAGCAGTACGGAACGGGCCTCGTCCTGATCCTGCTCACCGTCCTGAACGCCGTCCTCGGCCTGCGCCAGGAGGGCAAGGCCGCAGCGGCCGTCGCCGCGCTGCAGAAGATGATGATCATCAAGGCGAAGGCCCGCCGCGACGGCGCGCTGGTCGTGCTCCCGGCCGAGCAGCTCGTCCCCGGCGACGTCGTCTCGATCGAGGCCGGCGACATCGTCCCGGCGGACGGGCGCCTGCTCGCCGCGGCGACGCTCGAGGTGGCCGAGGCCGCGCTGACGGGCGAGAGCGTCCCGGTGGCGAAGGGCGTCGAGGCCGTCGCGGGCGAGGAGGTGCCGCTCGGCGACCGGACGGACATGGTCTTCATGAACACGAACACGACCCGCGGCACCGGGCAGTTCGTGGTCACCGCGACCGGGATGGCCACCGAGGTCGGGCACGTCTCCGGGCTCCTGCAGGAGCAGGACGACACCGAGACGCCGCTGACCCGGCAGTTGGCGGCGCTGACGCGTCAGATCCTCCTGATCGCCGGCGTCGCCGTCGCGATCTCGATGATCCTCAACCTCTCGCGCGGCGACAGCTTCAAGCTCGTCTTCACCGCCGCGATCGCGTTCGCCATCTCCGCGATCCCAACGGGCCTGCCCGCGGTGGTGACGACGATCCTCTCGCTCGGGACACAACTCCTCGCGCGCGCGAACGCGATCGTGAAGCGACTGCGCTCGACCGAGACGCTGGGCTCGACCTCCGCGATCTGCTCCGACAAGACGGGCACGCTCACGCTGAACCAGATGACGGCAGTCGAGCTGACGATCCCCGGCCGCCGGTACTCGATCTCGGGCAGCGGCTACGCGACCGAGGGGACGATCAAGCACGTCGCGGGCCAGCCCGAGGTCCCGCTCGAGCAGTTCCTCCTGCCGATGGTGCTCGCGTCGGACGCCGTGGTCGCCGACGGCCAGATGATCGGCGACCCGACCGAGGGCGCGCTCGTCGTGCTCGCGGAGAAGGGCGGGCTCGACGACGCCGCCACCCGCGCCGCCTTCCCCCGCGTCGCCGAGCTGCCGTTCGACTCCGACTACAAGTTCATGGCCACGTTCCACCGCATGGCGGACGAGTCGGGCCGTGACGTCGTCCGCTGCTTCGCCAAGGGCGCGCCCGACCAGCTGCTCGCGCGCAGCACGACGCACCTCGACCCGGACCTGCGCGTCGCCGACGTCGACGAGGGCTTCCGCGGCCGCTACCTCGACGAGAACGCGCGTCTCGGCGAGCAGGGACTGCGGGTGCTCGCAACCGCCCGCAAGGACTTCGACCCGGCCACGTTCGACCCGGGGGCCGACCTGCTCCCGCTCGTCGACGAACTGACGCTCCTCGCGCTCGTCGGCATCGTCGACCCGCCGCGGCCGCAAGCGAAGTCGGCCATCGCCGAGGCGAAGGCCGCGGGGATCCAGGTGCGGATGATCACGGGCGACCACGCCGTCACGGCCGCTGCAATCGCCAATGAGCTCGGGATCGAGGGCCGCGCGATCACCGGCGCGGAGTGGGCGGCGATGACGGACGACGAGGCACTCGCGTCGATCGACGGCATCGGCGTGATCGCGCGCGTCACGCCGGAGGACAAGGTCCGGCTCGTCGACACGCTGAAGCGGCGCGGGCACATCGTCGCGATGACCGGCGACGGCGTGAACGACGCGCCCGCGCTGAAGCGAGCCGACATCGGGATCGCGATGGGGATCACCGGCACGGAGGTCTCGAAGGAGGCCGCCGCGATGATCCTCACCGACGACGACTTCTCCACGATCGTCAAGGCCGTCCGGATCGGCCGCGGCCTCTACGACAACCTCAAGAAGTACATCCAGTTCCAGATGGCGGCGCTGATCGGCTTCATCGCGCTGTTCCTCGGCGCCAGCATCTTCAACGTGGCGAGCGGCGTGCCGTTCCTGCCGTTGCAGACGCTGTGGGTCAACTTCACGACGCAGCTCTTCCAGGCGATCGGCCTCGGCTACGGCGCACCGGCGCCGGACCTGATGGAGCGCCGCCCTCGCCCGGTCGACGAGCCGATCCTCCCGCGCCCGCTGCTTCTGTGGCTGACCGTGCTCGGCCTCGTGCTCGGCCTGACGGCGCTCGGCGTGATTTGGTGGGCCGACGACGCGCACGACACCGCAGTCGCGCGGACGATGGGGTTCACCACCTTCGCGCTCGCGAACATCCTGCTCGCGTACGTGGTCAAGGATCCGCTGCGGTCGGTGTTCTCGCTCGATGCGCTCTCCGACCGGCGGCTGCTGCAGATGTCGGCGATCTCGCTCGTCGTTATCGTCCTGAGCACGGAGCTGCGGATCCTGCAGCGGATCCTCGACTCCGTGCCCCTGACGGGCCAGCAGTGGCTCGTGTGCCTCATCGGTTCGGCGACGGTCCTCGTCGCCTCGGAGATCCAGAAGTTCGTCCTGCGACGGAGGGAGACGGCATGACGGCTGCGACCGGACCACTCGTGGACCTGCCGCCGGACGAGCGCAAGCAGCTGCTCGCCTTGCTCAAGCAGGCCGACTCGGTCGAGCTGAAGCTGACGGTGTCGGAGCCGCACCAGCGCTCGACCGTCGTCGCGCTCGCGCTCGACCCGCTCGAGGCCGAGTTACGGCAGGTGTTCTTCCTCGACACGCCCGACCTCGTGCTCAACCGCCAGGGCCTCGTCGTTCGGGCCCGGCGCTCGCAGGGCAAGGGCGACGACTCGGTCGTGAAGCTCCGCCCGGTCGTGCCGGCGGAGCTGCCGAAGGCCGTGCGCCGCTCGCCGACGTTCGGCGTCGAGGTCGACGCGTCGCCAGAGGGCTACGTCTGCTCGGGCTCGCTGAAGGGAACGCCCGGGCGCGGCGACGTCTGGGACGTGGCGGCCGGCAAGAAGCGGATCCGCAAGCTGTTCTCGAAGGAGCAGCGGGCGCTGTACGAGGCGCACGCGCCCGAGGGGCTTGCGCTCGACGACCTGGCCGTCCTCGGGCCGATCCTCGTGCTGAAGCTGAAGCGCACGCCGAAGGGATTCGGCCGCCCGCTCGTGGCCGAGGTCTGGGCCTACCCGGACGGGTCGCGGATCCTCGAGCTCTCGACGAAGTGCGAGCCCGACCGGGCGTTCGAGGTCGCGGCCGAGGCGCGGGCGTATCTCGGGGCGCGCGGCGTCGAGCTCCACGACGCGCAGGAGACGAAGACGCGCACAGCTCTCGAATTCTTTGCCGGCCAGCTCGCCGGCGACGCGGGCTCGCCCTAGTGCGCGACCGCGCGGCGGTACCGCCACGCGGACAGCGGCGCGAACACGGCGATGATGGCCAGTGACCAGCCAGTGGCGAGCCAGACGTCGTTCCCGGCCGGGGTGCCGACGAAGAGCGCCCGCGCCGCGTTCACCATCGTCGTGAACGGGTTGTGCTCGGCGATCGGCTGCAGCCAGCCCGGCATCGACTCGACCGGGACGAACGCCGAGGAGACGAAGGTCAGCGGGAAGAGGATCGTGAACCCGTACGCGTTCGCCGACTCCGGCGAGGTGGCGGTGAGTCCGATGAACGCGAAGACCCAGGAGAAGGCGTAGCCGACGAGGAGCGCCAGCAGGATCCCGGCGAGGATCTCCAGCGCGTCCGTGCCGAAGCGGAAGCCGACGGCGAGCCCCACCCCGATCATCACGACGAGCTGGACGACGTTCGTGACCACGTCCGCGAGCGTGCGGCCGGTGACCACGGCGGAGCGGCTCATCGGGAGCGAGCGGAAGCGGTCGACGAGCCCCTTCTTCAGGTCCTCCGAGAGGCCGAGCGCGGTCACGAAGCCGCCGAACACCATCGACTGGATGATGATCCCGGGGATGAGAAAGTCCACGTAGTCGAGGCCGGGCACCACGATCGCGCCTCCGAAGACGTAGACGAACAGCAGCACGAACATGACCGGCTGGATGGTGAAGCCGACGAGCAGATCGGGCTGGCGCCGGATCCGGAACAGGCTCCGCTTCGCGAGCAGGAACGTGTCCGAGACGGCGTAGGCGAAGTCGGTCACGCGGCGGCCTCCTCCTTCTCCGACTCGGCCTCGGCGTCCTCGGCCGTGTGCCCGGTCAGCTCGAGGAAGACGTCGTCGAGTGTCGGCCGGCGCAGGGCGATGTCGTCGATCCCGATTCCGGCGCGGTCGAGCACGCGCACGGCCTCGGCGATCACTCCGCGATGGTGGCGCACCTGGAGCAGCACGGCACCGTCCTCGACCTGCGGTGCGCCCTCCGTCAACGCCCTGAGCGCGGCGGCGGCCTCCGAGCAGCGCGACGGCTCGTCCAGCCGGATCTCGAGGCGCTCGCCGCCGATCTGGGCCTTGAGCTCGTCCGAGGTCCCCTCGGCGATCACGAGCCCGTGGTCGATCACCGCGATCCGGTCGGCCAGGCGGTCGGCCTCGTCGAGGTACTGCGTCGTGAGGAGCACGGTCGCGCCGCCGGAGACGAGCTCCTCGATCACGTCCCACATGCCGAGGCGGCTGCGCGGATCGAGCCCGGTCGTCGGCTCGTCGAGGAAGAGCACGGGCGGCCGCGCAATGAGGGCGGCGGCGAGGTCGAGCCGGCGGCGCATGCCCCCGGAGTAGGTCTTGACGAGCCGGTCGGCGGCGTCGTCGAGGCCGAACGACCCGAGCAGCTCGGTCGAGCGCTCGCGGACGGTGCGGCGCGGCAGGTGGTACAGGCGCCCGACCATGTCGAGGTTCTCGAAGCCGGTCAGGTTCTCGTCCACGGCGGCGTACTGGCCCGCGAGGCCGATGTGGGCGCGGAGCGCGTTCGCGTCGCGCTTCACGTCGAGCCCGGCCACGCGCGCCTCGCCCTCATCGGGCTCGAGCAGGGTCGTCAGGATCCGGACGGCGGTGGTCTTCCCGGCTCCGTTCGGGCCGAGCAGGCCGAAGACGCTCCCGGCCGCGACGCGCAGGTCGACGCCCTTGAGCGCCTCGACGTCCCCGTACCGCTTGACCAGCCCCGTGGCCTCGATGGCGAACTCGGACACGGGGACCCAGGGTACGTGCGCGACTACGATCCTCGCCCGTGGAAGCGGCGACCCTCGCGCAGTACGGCCAGGAGCACCTGCTCGACGGGCTCGACGAGCTGCCCTCCGACGCGCGCGAGCGCTTCCTCGCGCGACTCGCCCAGATCGACTGGGACGAGCTCGCCCATCCGGCCGAGCCGCCGCCACTCGGAAACGTCGAGCCGCCGGAGGTCGTGACGCTGGTGGAGCAGGAGGAGCGCCGCGCGGAGCTGCGTGAGGCGGGCGAGGACGCCTACCGCGACGGTCGCGCGGCCGTGCTGATGGTCGCGGGCGGCCAGGGCACGCGCCTCGGCTGGCCGGGCCCGAAGGGGACCTTCCCGATCGGCCCGCACTCCCGCAAGACGATCTACGCGCTCCAGGCCGAGAAGGTGCTCGCACTCTCGCGGCGGGTCGGGCGCGACGTGCCGCTGCTCGTCTTGACGAGCCCGGCGACCGACGCGGAGACGCGCGAGCACTTCCGCGCGCACGGCGACTTCGGGCTCGCGCCGGGGCAGGTGCGCGCCTTCGTGCAGGGGACGGTGCCGAGCGTCGACCGCGACGGCCGCGCCCTGCTCGCGGAGCCCGGCGTCCTGCTCGAGAACCCCGACGGTCACGGCGGCGTGTTCGAGGCGCTCGTCCGCAGCGGCGAGCTGGAGCGGCTGCGGCGCGAGCACGTCGAGCACCTCGTCTACATCCAGGTCGACAACGTGCTCGCGCCGGTGGACGACCCGCGGCTCGTCGGCCTCGCCACGCTCGAGGGCACCGACGCCGTCACGAAGGTGCTCGAGAAGGCGCATCCGGACGAGAAGGTGGGTCACCTCGTCCGCGCGGACGGCCGCGACCGCATCGTCGAGTACACGGAGCTGACGCCCGAGGACACGCGCGCGACGACGGCCGGCGGCGAGCTCGTCTACCGCTGGGGCTCACCGGCGCTGCACGCCTGGAGCGTCGACTTCCTCGCGCGGCTCGCCGACCGCGGCTACAAGCCGCCGCTGCACCGGAGCGCAAAGCCGCTGCGGGCGTGGATCGACGGCGCCGTGCGGGACGTCGAGGGCTGGAAGCACGAGCGCTTCATCTTCGACCTGGTCCCCGAGGCGGAGTCGAGCCTCGGGATCGAGATCGACCGGGAGGCGGAGTTCGCGCCGGTCAAGAACGCAGAGGGGGCCGACAGCCCGGCGACCGCGGTCGAGCTCGCGCACCGGCAGTTCGTCTCGTGGCTCGAGGAGGCGGGCGTCGACGTCGAGCTCGGGCCCGACGAGCGGATCGAGATCGGCCCGCTCCTCGGCGCGACCCGAGAGCAGTTCCTCGCGAACTGGGACGGCCGCGTCGGGCGGATCGACCGCGGGCTGTACCTCGACTAGCGACCGCTCGTCGAGAAATGCTGGTAGTCGGGGGTGCCGGCCCAGCGGCCGCCCCACGACCAGCCGCGTGCGGCGAACGCCTGCACGGCCACGCCGCCTTCGACGGCCATACCCGGACGGGAGCGCGAGCGGTTCGCGAACGCCCTGCCCGCCGGCGGCGACACCCGCGCGCCCTCGACGTACGGGTTCTCGACCGGGTTGACGTCGATCGCGCGCCCGAAGGCGTGCTCCGACCAGCGCTTCGGCCCCGCCGCCTGGGCGAAGCGGCAGTTGAAGCCGGAGGTGTTGTCGGCCGCCATCGAAGCGCGGTCGCTGCCGCGGTAGGCGTCGACCCGCACCATCCGCCGGATCGGGAAGCGCGCGCGGTAGAGGCGGCGGAACACGGCGACGACGTCCGCGGCCGTGTCGCGGTGGACGACGAGCTCGCCGATCCGCCTGCGGCCGGCGAAGTCCCAGTGCGCGAGGCGGAGCAGCCGGAGATCGGCCGGCGCCACCGGACAGCCCGGCCGCCACGAGTGCGGCAGATCCGCGGCGGCGACCACGGCGACGCGGGACGCGAACGGTGGAGCGGGACTTTGTGGCTCTGAGCCACTTGCTCCTCCCGCCGGAGCGAGCAGCGCCAGCGTGGCTGTTGCGACGAGCACCCGGCGCATCGCGGCCAGGGTACTCCCGATCGCTCAGACGACGGCCAGCCCGCGCGCCTTGCGCGACGCCGCCGACTGGCGCTTCTGGGCCGACAGCTCGACCTTCCGCAGCCGCACGTGCGACGGCGTCACCTCGACCGCCTCGTCGTCGCGGATGAACTCGAGCGCCTGCTCGAGCGACATCGGCCGCGGCGGGATCAGGCGGACGAGCTCCTCGGCCGTCGACGAGCGGATGTTCGTGAGCTTCTTCTCCTTCGTGGCGTTCACGTCGAGATCTTCGGATCGTGCGTTCTCGCCGACGACCATGCCCTCGTAGAGCTCGTCGCCCGGCGAGACGAACATCGAGCCGCGCTCCTGGAGGTTGAGCAGCGCGAACGAGGTCGCGGCGCCGCGGCGATCGGCGACGAGCGAGCCGGTCGGCCGCGTCCGCAGCTCGCCGTGCCAGGGCTCGTAGCGGTCGAAGACGTGGTGGAGGATCCCGGTGCCGCGCGTCTCGGTGAGGAACTCGGTGCGGAAGCCGATGAGCCCGCGCGCCGGCACGAGGTACTCCATGCGGACCCAGCCGGTGCCGTGGTTGACCATCTGCTCCATCCGCCCCTTCCGCAGCGCGAGCAGCTGCGTGATCACGCCGACGTACTCCTCCGGCGCGTCGATCGCGAGCCGCTCGACGGGCTCGTGGACGTTCCCGTCGACCTCACGCGTGACGACCTGCGGCTTGCCGACGGTGAGCTCGAACCCCTCGCGGCGCATGAGCTCGACGAGCACCGCGAGCTGCAGCTCGCCCCGCCCCTGCACCTCCCACGCGTCCGGCCGCTCGGTCGGGAGCACGCGCAGCGAGACGTTGCCGACGAGCTCCTGGTCGAGCCGCTGCTTGACCATCGACGCGGTCAGCTTGTCGCCGCCCTGGCCGGAGAGCGGCGAGGTGTTGATCCCGATCGTCATCGCGAGGCTCGGCTCGTCGACGCCGATCACGGGCAGCGGGCGCGGGTCGTCCGGGTCGGCCAGCGTTTCGCCGATCGTGATCTCCGGGAAGCCGGCGACCGCCACGAGCTCGCCCGGGCCCGCCTCGTCGGCGTCGACGCGGTCGAGCGCCTCGGTGACGTAGAGCTCGGTCACGCGCCCACGCGCGATCTCGCCGTTCGCGCGACACCATGCGACCTGCGCGCCCTTGCGAATCGTCCCGGCGTGGATGCGGCACAGGGCGAGGCGGCCGACGTAGGGCGACGCGTCGAGGTTCGTCACGTGCGCCTGCAGCGGCGCGCCCTCCTCGTACTCGGGCGCGGGGATGTGCTCGAGCAGCGTCCCGAACAACGGGCGCAGATCGGCCGCGAGCTCCGCGCCCTGCAGGCCCGCTCGGCCGGCCCTCGCGTTCGCGAGCACGATCGGGAACTCGATCTGCGACTCGTCCGCGTCGAGGTCGAGGAAGAGCTCGTAGACCTCGTTCACGACCTCGTCCACGCGCGCGTCCGGGCGGTCGACCTTGTTGACGACGAGGATCACCGGGAGCCGGCCCTCGAGCGCCTTGCGCAGCACGAAGCGCGTCTGCGGCAGCGGCCCCTCGGACGCGTCGACGAGCAGGAGCACGCCGTCGACCATGTGCAGCGCCCGCTCGACCTCGCCGCCGAAGTCGGCGTGGCCGGGCGTGTCGACGATGTTGATCTTCGTGCCCTCGAAGGTGACGGCCGTGTTCTTGGCCAGGATCGTGATCCCCTTCTCGCGCTCGAGGTCCATCGAGTCCATGACCCGCTCGGCCACGTCCTGATTGGCTCGGAAGGAGCCCGACTGCCAGAGCATCGCGTCGACGAGCGTCGTCTTCCCGTGGTCGACGTGCGCGACGATGGCGACGTTGCGGATGTCCTCGCGGCGCGGCACCGGTCGAGCGTAGCGGTAGGCTCCGGGACGTACCGCACCGGTGGCGGGCCTCTCGATAGCGTCAGAGCCCAAGGAGGTCGTCGCCGTGTCCTCGATCGAGATCCGCGACTTCGAGCGCCGTGACCGCGAGCAGCTGACGGAGCTCGTGAACGCGCACGTGGACGCCGTCGTGCCGGGCCGCTCCGTCTCGGTGAACGCCGTGCTGAGCCAGCTCGAGCGCGAGCCCGGGGAGGTCGTCGTCGACCCGTGGGTGACCGAGCGGACGACGCTCGTGGCGGTCCGACGCGAACAGGTCGTCGCCGCCGCGCTGCTCACGCGCTTCGCCGACGACAACCGGGTCTCGGACTCCTACCGCGGCACGGCCGAGATGCGCTGGCTCGTCTGCTGGCCGCAGCACGCCGACGCGGGCGACGCGCTGGCGGCCGCGTGCGTCGCGACGATGGAGCGCTGGGGCGCCGGCACGCAGTGGGCAGACGGTTCGCTGCCCGCGCCGTCGGTCTACGGCATCCCGGACGCCTGGCCGCACATCCGCGGCGTCCTCGAGCGGGCCGGCTTCGAGCACGGGGGCCGCGTCGAGGTCGTGGTCGCGGCCACCGTCGCCGACCTGCCGCACGCCGGGCCGCCGCCGGTCGACGGGCTCGCAGTCCGGCGCGTGGTCGGCCACAACGGCACGGCGTTCGTGGCGCTGCGCGGCGACGAGCCGGTCGGCCTCTTCGAGCTCCGCTCGGACGTGACGACCGGCGGCGCGCTCTCACGCCTCGCGGGCTGGGGAGAGGTCTGGAACCTCCACGTCGACGAAGGGCTGCGGCGGCAGGGCGTCGGCACGTGGCTCGTCGGGCACGGAGCCGACTGGCTCCGCCTCGGCGAGGTGCGGATGCTCCTCGCCGAGCACGAGGCCGAGAACGAGGCCGGGAGCGCCTTCCTCCGCGCCGTCGGCTTCCGCGAGCTCACCCGGACGGAGCGCGGGTGGTCGCGGACGAACTGACACGCTGCGGCTGGGTGCCGCTCGCCGACCCGCTCTACGTCGCCTACCACGACGACGAGTGGGGCGTGCCGACGCGCGACGACCGCGAGCTGTTCGAGCTCCTCACCCTCGAGGGCGCCCAGGCGGGGCTCTCGTGGTCGACGATCCTGCGCAAGCGCGAGGGTTACCGCGCGGCGTTCGCCGGCTTCGACGTGAGGCGGGTGGCGCGGTTCGGGGCACGCGACGTCGAGCGGCTCATGGGCGACGCCGGCATCGTCCGCAACCGCCTCAAGATCGAGTCGACGGTCGCGAACGCCCGCGCAGTGCTCGAGCTCGACGACCCGCTCGCCGAGCTGCTCTGGGGCTTCGTCGGCGGCGAGCAGCGCGTCAACGCGTGGCGCACGGTCGGGGAGATCCCGGCCGAGACGCCGGAGTCGAAGGCGATGTCGAAGGAGCTGAAGCGGCGAGGCTTCCGTTTCGTCGGGCCGACGGTGCTCTACGCGCTGATGCAGGCGGCCGGGCTCGTCGACGACCACACCGTCGACTGCTTCCGCTACGGCCGGTTCGGCTAGCGGCGGCGCGCCGGGCGCCGGGTCACGCGCTCGCAGCCCGTCAGCTTGTCGCTGCGGTCGGCGGTGACGCGGTCGCGGCCGGGGCCGCAGTTGATCGTCTCGGCGATCCCGTCCGCGGCGAGGATCGTGTCGTTGCCCGTGCCACCGATGACGATGTCCTTGCCCCCCTTGCCGTCGATGCGGTCGTTCCCGCCCTTCCCGTCGATCCGCTCCGCGCGGGCGGTGCCCGTCAGCCGGTTCGCGCGCGCGTTGCCGTTCATGCGCCTGATCGCCGTCGGCGCGGTCGCCGCAACGACGCGCGTGATCGACGACTGCGCCGCGGTCGGGCCGGCGACGTTCGCAGCCGTGACCAACAGGCGGATCCGCCGGCCGACGTCTGCGGCGGCGAGCGTGTAGGTGCTGCGGGTCGCGCCGACGATGGCGGTGCACGTCGTGCCCGTCTGCGGGCACCGCTGCCACTGGTACGCGAAGGTCATCGGCGTCGTCCCCGTCCACGTGCCGTTCCCGGCGGTGAGGACGCGCCCGCGGGCGAGCACGCCGGTGATCGTCGGCACCCGCGTGTTGGTCGGCCGGGTCGAGGTCGTCGTCGTCGTCGACGCGGCCTCGATCGGATCCGTCGCGAGCGACGCGATCGTCGCTGAGCCTGTGGTGTTGCGCGCGGTGACGGAGACGACGAGCGTCGCGCCCTGGTCGGCGGTCGTCGGGATGTACGACGCCGAGGTCGCGGCGGCGATGTTGGAGCAGGCCGCGCCCGAGGCGTTGCACCGCTGCCACTGGTAGGTGTAGGTGAGCGGGAGCGAGCCCGTCCACGTGCCGACCGATGCGGACAGCACCGAGCCGACGCGCTCCGTCCCCGTCACGAACGGGCGGCTCGTGTTCGTCGGCGGCGTGCCGGCCAGCACCGCCGTCGCGTTCGAGACCGCGGTCGCCGAGCCGAACACGTTCGTCTGCGTCACCGCGACCCGCAGCCGCGAGCCGATGTCGGCGCCGGTCGGCGTGTAGGTCGTGAGCGACGCGCCGGCGATGTCCGTGCAGTTGCCGCCCGAGGAATCGCACCGGCGCCACTGGAACTTCGTGGTCATCGGCTCGACGCCGGTCCACTCGCCCTCGTCGGCACGGTAGGACGTGACCGCGCCCGTCGTGCTCACGACCTCCGCGATCGTGGGCAGCAACGTGTTCGCCGGCACGTTGCTGGCGACGGCAGGCGAGGCGTTGGAGATGCCGGTGCCGGTCCCGAGCGAGTTGGTGCCGGTGACGACGACCTTCAGCGTCTTCCCCACCTCGGCCGTCGTCGGAGCGAAGACCTTCGCGGTCGCGCCCGGGATGGCCGTGCACGCGCCGCCGTTCGGCTCGCAGCGTTGCCACTGATAGGTGAAGACGAGGTTCGTTCCCACCCAGGTGCCGTTCTCCGCCGTGAGGGTCTCTCCGATGACGAACTCACCCTCGATCGTCGGCGGGATGAGGTTGCGCGGCGCCGACGCGGCGACGACCGGCGTTGCCTCTGACGTTCCCGGCGCCGAGCCGTCGGCCGTCGAGGCGACGACGACGACCCGCACGGTGTTGCCGACGTCGTCCGCCGCGAGGGTGTACGTGCCCGAGGTGGCGCCGGCGATGTCGACGCAGCCGCCGCTGCCGCAGCGCTGCCAGCGGAACGAGAACGAGCGCGGGTTGATGGAGACCCACGAGCCGACGTCCGCCGACAGCTGAACGCCGTCCGCATACGTCGTGGCCCCGGCCTGGAGCGTGATCGTGGGCGCCACCGTGTTGGCCACGGCCAGCCCCCAGTCCGGCTGGGACCCTGCGCCGAGGAGACGAACGGCGCCGTCCGACAGCTGGATCGCGTAGAGACGCGAGACACCGCTCTCGTCCCGCGCGAAGAGGATCTCCGCGCCGTCGGCCGACCAGGTCGGATTCGACTCGTCGTTCGCATTGCTCGTCAGCAGGCGCTTGTTCGAGCCGTCGACGTTCATGACGAGGAGCTCGCCCTCGGAGATGTACGCGATCAGGCTTCCGCTCGGCGACCACGCAGGATCGCTCTCCGTTGCGCTGCTGGTCGTCAGGTTCGCGGCCCCGCTGCCGTTTGCCGCAGCGACGAACACGTCGCCGCCGGCAATGAAGACGAGCTGGCGGCTGTCGGGCGACCACGCCGGATCGGACCCTCCCGCGACAACGGAGCCGCAGCCGGTGCTCGGGCCGACCGCGATCGAGCCGCTGCTCTCGTAGGCGAGCAGCGCGCCGCTCGGCGAGATCGCGGGGTCGCTCTGCCCTGGTGAAGCGCACACCGTCGTTGCGGAACCGCCGCCGCTTGAGATCGACTGGATCGCGCCGCCCGCGTCGAAGTAGATCGTCGCGCCGTCGGTCGAGATGCTCGGGTTGGCGCGGCCTGTCCCGCCGAGGTTCGTCACGCCCGAGCCGTTCGGGAGCGCCGTCCACAGTGCACCGCCCGAGTCGACGAAGGCGATGCGCTTCGACGACGCCGAGGCCGCGGTCCCGCTGCCGATGAGCAACAGCGAGAGAGCGAGCGCGGCAGAGAAGGAAAACGTGAGACGACGCCGAATCCGCATCGGTTTATCCGTTTGTAGCAGCAAAGTCCGGGCGCTGCGACGGTCGCGCCCTCGCGAACCTAGATGCCGACGACGATCGTTACCTGCGTTCCGGGTGGCGCCTCGCGGCCGGCCTCTGGCACCTGGCGCAGCACGCGACCGACGAACGCGGGCTGCGACGAGGGCTCCTCGATCACGCGGACGCGGAAGCCGAGCGACTCGAGCTCCGTCCGCGCCTCCTCCTCGGAGAGCCCCGCGAGCTCCGGCACGGTCGTCCGCTGCGGTCCCGCCGAGACGTCGAGCCGGACCGACGCGCCGCGGTCGACCTGGACGCCCGACACCGGCTCCTGCGCGACGACCGTGCCGCTCGGCTCGTTCGAGTCGACGTCGCCGGTCTCCACCCGCAGCCCGGCGCCCTCGAGCTCTGCGACCGCCTCGCCGACGTCCGCGCCGGTCACGTCGGGCACGACGATGCGGCCCGGCCCGCCGGAGACGTTCAGCCGCACGGCCGATCCGCGCTCGAGCTCCACCCCGGCGCGCGGAACCTGCGCCACCACCGTCCCCGGCGCCCGCTCCGACGGCACCCGCTCGGCCCGGGCCAGCAGGCCGGTCGCCTCGAGCGCCCGCACTGCCTCCGCCTGGGAGCTGCCGACGACGTCCGGGACGGTCGTCGTGCCGCGGCCGACCGAGACGACGATCCGCACCGTCGATCCGTCCGCCGCCCGCGTCCCGGCCTCGGGCTGCTGGCCGAACACCGTCCCCCTCCGCGCCTCGTCGTCCGACCGGCGCAGCGCCTCGACCACGAAGCCCGCGTCGAGCAGAATCTCCCGCGCGTCGGCGACCTCGAGCCCGAGGACCCAGGGCACGGTCGTGAGCGCTGGGCCCGACGGCTCGTCGTCGTCGTCCTGCGAGAACCACCAGAGCGCGGCCGCGAGCGCCGCGGCAAGCCCGAGCAGCAGGAGCACCCACGGCCACCACGCACGTCGGCGCGGCGGCGTGGTCGGCGGCCGCGCCCGGGCGGGCGGAGGCGCGAGCACCCGCGTCGCGGCGGTGTCCTCGCGAGCGGGCAGTTGCGGCAGCGCCTGCGTCTCCTCGGTCGCCCCGTCGTCGGGATCCCACGGCGGCGGCATCGAGGTCACGGCGCCATCTTGCCCGTGGGAGACTGTCGCGGTGGAGACCGCCACGGGCACGCGCACGCTCCCGTACGCCTGGTACGTCGACGACGCGGTCGCGCGCCTCGAGCAGGAGCGGATCTTCCGCCGCAGCTGGCAGTACGTCGGCCACACGGGCCAGGCGCCCGGGCCGGGGACGTTCTTCGCCTCGCGCTGCGGCGGCGTCCCTGTTCTCGTCACGCGCGCGCGTGAGGACGGCGCCCTCCGCGCCTTCCTCAACGTCTGTCGGCACCGCGGAACGCTGCTCGTCGAGGACGAGGGCCGGCGCGCGACGATTCAGTGCCCGTATCACGCCTGGACGTACGAGCTCGACGGGCGCCTGCGGGCGGCACCGCGCGCGGACGTCGAGGGCGGCCTCGACCTCGACTCGCTCGGGCTCGTCTCGCTCGCGCTCGGGACCTGGGGCCCCTTCATGTTCGTCAACCCCGACTCGGACGCGGCGCCGCTCGAGGAGACGTTGGGCGAGCTGCCCGAGCTCGTTGCGGCGGCAGGCGTCGACGTCGACGCGCTCGTCTTCCACTCCCGCGCGACCTCGTCCGTGGCGGCGAACTGGAAGGTCTGCTGCGAGAACTACCTCGAGTGCTACCACTGCCGGGTCGCGCACCCGGGGCTCGTGGAGGTGCTCGACGTCGCGCCCGAGGCGTACGGCCTCGACGAGAGCCGCTGGTTCTCGACCCAGGTCGGGCCCGTACGCCCGGACGCGAGCGGCGCGTACGACCCGCACGGCGAGATCCCGCGGGGCCAGTTCCACTTCCTCTTCCCGAACCTGACGATCAACATCGCCCCGGGCCGGACGAACCTATCGCTCGGGCCGGTCCTGCCCGAGGGGACGGGCTCGACGAGCCGCTTCCTCGACTACTTCTTCGCCGCGGACGCCGACGAGGCGTGGATCGCCGAGTACCTCGCCTGGGACGACCAGGTCGGCGTCGAGGACACCGCGCTCGTGGAGCGCGTCCAGCGCGGCCTCGGCTCCGGCGTCCTCGAGGCCGGGGTGCTCCTGCCCGAGAGCGAGCGCCTGATCGCGCATTTCGACCGGCTGGTCGCCGAGGCCCTGAGCGAAGGCGAGGAGGGCGCGACGGACACCCCCAGCCGTCGCGCCTCCTCTGCTCTCCCCCCGGGCCGGCGCGCTTGACGCAGCACCGACCAGCGGGCCAATGTAGCCACACGCCGTGTGACTTGCAACCGGTAATCGCTTCGCGGCGGTTTCGTTCGCATTTTCCGTGGATATCAGCGGGTTTCAGGGTGCGGAGCGCAAACTTGATCGGTCGCGGTGACGGTCGTACGATCCCCCCGACCTCGTCCCGGGAGGTGTGATGGCCGGCGTCACGTTCGACCGCGTCAGCAAGATTTACCCCGACGGCACGCGGGCGGTGAACCAGATCGAGCTCGAAGTCGAGGACGGCGAGTTCATGGTGCTCGTCGGCCCGTCCGGCTGCGGCAAGACGACAGCGCTGCGCATGGTCGCGGGGCTCGAGGACATCTCGGAGGGCGTGCTCAAGATCGGCGAGCGTGTCGTGAACCGCGTCCCACCGCGCGACCGCGACATCGCCATGGTCTTCCAGAGCTACGCGCTCTACCCGCACCTCTCCGTCTACGACAACATCGCCTTCGGCCTGAAGCTCGCGAAGGTGCCGAAGCAGGAGATCGAGAAGCGCGTCCAGGACGCCGCGCGGATCCTCGGCCTCGACGGCCTGCTCAACCGGAAGCCGCGCGCGCTCTCCGGCGGCCAGCGGCAGCGCGTCGCGATGGGACGCGCGATCGTCCGCCAGCCCCAGGCTTTCCTCATGGACGAGCCGCTCTCGAACCTCGACGCCAAGCTGCGCGTGCAGATGCGAGCCGAGATCGCCGGACTGCAGCAGGACCTCGGCGTCACCACGATCTACGTCACCCACGACCAGATCGAAGCCATGACGATGGGCGACCGCGTCGCGGTCATGCGCAAGGGCGAGCTGCAGCAGGTCGCCGCGCCGCAGGAGCTGTACGACCGCCCGGTCAACCTCTTCGTCGGCGGCTTCATCGGCAGCCCGGCGATGAACGTCCTCGAGGGCGAGCTGAGCCGGGCGAACGGCGGCCTCTCGATGAAGATCGGCGATCAGGCGATCGAGCTCGACGCCGCGGTGCTCGACGCCCGGCCGGGCCTCAAGGCATTCGAGGGCAAGGACGTCATCATCGGGATCCGGCCCGAGGACCTCGAGGACGCCACCCTTGCCGCCGACACCGCGCAGGGCGCGCGGCTCAAGGGGGACGTCGAGCTCACCGAGGCGCTCGGCTCCGAGGTCATGGTCCATTTCCACATCGACGCGAAGCACGCCGTGACCGAGGAGACGCAGGAGCTCGCGCAGGACCGCGGCGACGCGGCGGCGGCGCCCACGGACGACGGCGGGGGTGCGACCCTCGTCGGCCGCTTCGGCGCCCGGACGCGCCTGCGGAAGGGCGAGCCCGCCGAGGTCGCGGTCGACACGCGCAACCTTCACTTCTTCGACCCCGACACGGGGCTGGGGATCTATGACGGAAAGGAGCCGGTTGGATGAAGGCGCATCGCTACACGTTCCTCCTCACCCTGGTGCTCGCCCTCGCCCTCGCGATGGTGGCGGCGGGCTGCGGCGGCGACGACGACGACGAAGGCGGGGAGGGGGCTGCGACGACGGGTGGCGAAGCGGCCGCCGGGGTCTCCGGCGACATCAGCATCCTCGCGCTCTGGACCGCCGGCGAGCAGGCGTCGTTCGAGGCCGTGCTCGACGGGTTCAAGGCGGACAACCCCGACGTCAACATCTCGTACAAGTCCGCCGAGGACGTGGCACCGGTGCTCTCGACCGCGATTCAGGGCGGCAACCCGCCGGACATCGCGGCCCTCCCGAACCCGGGCCTGATGCGCCAGTTCGTCGAGAGCGGCGACCTCAAGGACATCGAGTTCGCGCGGCCCACCGTGGAGGACAACTTCGCCGAGTCGTGGGTCGACCTCGCGAGCGTCGACGACAAGCTCTACGGCATCTTCTTCAAGGGCGCCAACAAGTCGACCGTCTGGTACAACGTCCACGCCTACGAGGACGCCGGGATCGAGCCCGCCGAGGACTGGGACGCGTTCCTCCAGAACGCCGAGACGCTGAAGCAGTCCGGCGTGCCGGCATGGTCGATCGGCGGCGCGGACGGGTGGACGCTCACGGATTGGTTCGAGAACGTCTACCTCCGGCTCGCGGGCGCGGAGAAGTACGACCAGCTCACGGACCACGAGATCCCGTGGACCGACCAGTCGGTGAAGGACACGCTGACCGAGCTCCAGAAGGTCTTCGGCGACACGGACAACATCGCCGGCGGCACGAACGGCGCGCTCCAGGCGAACTTCCCGGATTCGGTGACCAACGTGTTCGCGAACCTGACCCAGCCGAAGGCCGCGACGGTCTACGAGGGCGACTTCGTCGCCGGCGTGATCCTGGACGAGACGCAGGCGAAGCCGAACACGGACTTCAACGTCTTCGACTTCCCGTCGGTCAACGGCTCCGACCCGGCCGTGGTCGGCGGCGGCGACATGATCGTGATGTTCAAGGACAACCCCGCGGCACAGGCGCTCGTCGAGTACCTCGCCACCCCGGAGGCGGCCGAGATCTGGGCGAAGCGCGGCGGGTTCTCGTCGCCGAACAAGAACGTCTCGCCGGACGTCTACCCGGACGAGATCCTGCGGACGACGGCATCCGCGCTCGCGAGCGCCGAGACGTTCCGCTTCGACCTGTCCGACCTCACCCCGAGCGCGTTCGGCGGTGACGCGATGTTCACGATCCTCCAGGACTTCCTCAAGAACCCGGACGACGTGGACGGGACGGCGGACAAGCTGGAGGCGGCCGCGAAGCAGGCGTACGGCTCGTAGAGGTCGTCGCGTGGCCGCGGTCACACCGAACCCGGAGCTCTCCCCCGACGCGGGGGGAGCTCCGGCCCTCGGTCCCGAGAAGGAGCCGTGGCGGTCGCGCTGGGGGATCCCGGCGCTGTTCCTGCTGCCCGCGCTCTTCTTCATCGCCATCTGGCTCATCTGGCCGACGATCTTCACCATCCGGCGCAGCCTCTACAGCAACCGGGGCGGCGAGTTCGTCGGGCTCGACAACTACGAGACGATGTTCAACGACGACATCATCTTCACCGCGATCAGGAACAACGCCCTCTGGATCCTGATCGTCCCGGCGGCCGTGACCGCGGTGGGGCTCGTCTTCGCCGTGCTGACCGAGCGCGTGTGGTGGGCGACAGCCTTCAAGATCGCCGTCTTCATCCCGCTCGCCGTCTCGCTGTTCGCGGTCGGCGTGATCTGGCGGATCATGTACGAGCGCGACCCTGACCAGGGGGCGATCAACGCGATGATCGTCGGCGTCCAGGAGGCGTTCGAGGAACCCGGCGTCCTCTCCCGGGCGCGTCCCTCGACGAGCGCGGTGACCGGCTCGACCGGGCAGGGCTTCACGGTGCAGAAGCAGGTCTCGTCCGGCGGCACCGTCACGATCGGGCTCACGGCCGTCCCCGCCGGCGACGTGCCCGAGGATGCCCCCGACGCCGCGCCACCGGAGCCGGTCGACGGCGGGATCTCCGGCGTCGTGTGGCGGGACTTCCAGCCGGGAGGAGGCACGCCGGGCGAGGTCGAGTCGGGCGAGACGGGCCTCGGCGGAGTCACGGTCTCGCTCGTCGACTCCGGCGGCGACACGGTCGCGAAGACGACTACGGAGGCCGACGGCAGATTCGTCTTCGACGACGTCGAGTCCGGGCAGCAGTACCGAGTCAAGGTCGACTCGGTCACGTTCGCGGCCCCGTTCACCGGCTTCAACTGGCTGGGTGAGAAGCTGATCACGCCCTCGATCATGTTCGCCTACCTGTGGGTGCAGGCCGGCTTCGCGTTGGTGATCATCGCGGCGGGCCTCGCGGCGATCCCGCGCGACGTGCTCGAGGCGGCGCGGACGGACGGCGGCACCGAGTGGCAGGTATTCCGGCGCGTGACGGTGCCGCTCCTCGCGCCCGTGCTCACCGTCGTGCTCGTCACGCAGGTCATCGGCGTGCTGAAGCTCTTCGACCTCATCCTCGCGATCGCCCCGCCACCGAGCCGCCCCGACGCGACGACCCTCGCCTTCGAGATGTGGCGCCGTTCGTTCAGCGGCCAGAACCTCTTCGGCCTCGGCTCGGCGATTGCCACGTTCCTCTTCGTCCTCTTCATCCCGTTCCTCGTGATCAACATCCGGCGCTTCAAAACGGAGGCCCGCTAATGGCCACAGCGACCGTCGAACAGACCCGGGCGGAGCCCGCGGTGATCCAGGAGAGCACGAGGTCGAAGGTGGTACGGCTCCTCGGACGGCTCCCCGTCCACATCGTTCTCGCCGCGATCGGCCTCTTCTGGCTGCTGCCGACGCTCGGCCTCTTCATCACCTCGCTGCTGCTCCCCGAGGAGCAGGCCGACCAGGGCTGGTGGAACTTCCTCTTCAAGCCGAGCACCTGGACGCTCGAGAACTACCGGAACATGTTCGACAACGAGGGGATCACGCACGCCCTCGTGGTCACGACGCAGGTGACGATCGGGGCGACGATCCTCCCGATCCTCGTCGCCTCCCTCGCCGCCTACGCGCTTGCGTGGATCGAGTTCCCGGGCCGCGACTGGGTCTTCCTCACGGTCGTCGGGCTGCTGATCGTGCCGATCCAGATGGCGCTCATCCCGATCTACCGGATCTACAACACGTTCGGGCTCTTCGACACCGTCCCGGGCCTGATCCTCTTCCACACGGCCTTCGCGCTGCCGTTCGCGATCTTCCTGCTGCGGAACTTCTTCGCCGGGATCCCGCGCGACCTGATGGAGGCGGCCCGCATCGACGGGGCGTCGGAGCTGCGCCTGTTCTTCAAGGTGGTGCTGCCGCTCGGCCTGCCGGCGATCGCGTCGCTCGCGATCCTCCAGGTGCTGTTCGTCTGGAACGACCTGCTCATCGGCCTGACGCTGGCGCAGGAGAACCAGCCGATCGCACCGACGATCGCGCAGCAGCTGCGGCGCTTCGGCTCGAACCTGGACGTGATCGCGCCGGCGTCGTTCTTCTCCGCGCTCGTCCCGCTGACGGTCTTCGCGCTCTTCCAGCGGTACTTCGTTCAGGGGCTGCTCGCCGGCTCGGTCAAGTGACCGTGGCCGCCCCCGCGGTCGACGCGCTGGCGCAGCGGTCGACCGAGATCATCCGCGCGGGGCAACACGAGTCGGGCGCGTACGTCGCCTCGCCGTCGTTCGGCGTCTACGGGTACTCGTGGCTGCGCGACGGCTCGTTCGTCGCCGACGCGATGTCCCGCGCCGGCGAGCGGAAGAGCGCCGAGGCGTTCTTCGACTGGGCAGCGCGCATCGTCCTCGACGGACGCGGCTTCAAGGCGCGCTACCGGCTCGACGGGAGCGAGGACGACACCGGGACGTGGCCGCTGCACCAGCTCGACGGCTGGGGCCTCTGGCTCTGGGCGGTGGCGGGACACTGCGGCAGGCACGACGTCGACCGCACGCGCTGGAGCGAGGCGGCCGAGCGCACGGCCGACTTCCTCGCGCGCGAGTGGCGGTCCCCGTCGGTGGACTGGTGGGAGGAGCGCGAGGGGATGCACGCGGCCACGCTCGCCTGCGTGGAGGCCGGGCTCGGGGCGTGGGGCATCGAGGCCGTCGACCTCGGCGTGGCCGAGGACCGGCTCGACGCGTCGCTGCTCTGCCTCGCGTGGCCGTTCGGCCTCCCCGACGGGATCGTCGAGCGCGTCCGCGCGGGCCTGCTCTCGCCCGGCGGCGGCGTCCACCGGCACCCCGACGACGTCTTCTACGGCGGCGGCGAATGGCTGCTGCTGACCGCGATGCTCGGGCTCGCGGAGCTCGAGGACGGCGACGAGGAGTCGGCGTGGACGCGGCTCGACTGGGTCGCGGCGCACGCCGCGCCCGACGGCGGCCTCCCCGAGCAGTCGCAGGACCACCTCCTCCACCCGGAGACGTGGCAGTACTGGGTCGACAGGTGGGGCCCGCCGCCGTCGCCGCTCCTCTGGTCGCATGCGATGTTCCTCGACCTCGCCCTCGCGCTCGGAGTGGCGGCGTGACCGCGGGCGCCCTCGTGTCCGGGCTCGGCGTGAGCGGGCACGCACAGCGACCGCGTCGCGCTGGCTCGACCTTTCCTTCCTCCTCGTGATCCTCGTGATGACGGCGCACGAGGCGGAGCACGTCGCCCAGGTGCTGCAGAAGAACGCGCTGCAGAACTCCTGCCCGGTCGACTGCCGCGGCCTGCTCGGCTTCAAGGCCGACGTCGAGTGGGTGCACTTCACCTACAACCACGCGATCCTCATCGCGCTCGCGGCGATCTACATCGGCTTCGGACTCTGGCGGCGCGAGTGGCGCGAGCGGAACCCGCCCGCGTGGTGGGCGCTCACGATCGGGATCTTCGGCGTCCAGGGCTACCACGCCGTCGAGCACGCGGTGAAGCTGGAGCAGTGGCTCACGCGCGGCCACATGTCGCCGCAGCCCGGGATCCTCGGAACACACTTCTCGCTGATCGAGCTGCACATGCTCATCAACACCGTCGTCTTCGGCCTCGTCCTCTGGGGCTACTTCGGGCTCGGCTTCCACCGGCGCGCCCTGAAACGCTGGGCCACCGTTGCGCTGCCCGCCGCGCTCGTCTTCCTCCTGGTCGCGCCGACCGCGGTCGCGGTCGTGACACGGACGCCCGTGCAGCGGCTCGAGGCCGGCGTCCACCAGGGCCCGCTCGTCCTCGACTCGCGCGTGAAGCTGGAAGGCGAGCCCGGCGCGGTCGTCCGCGGCGGCATCCACGTGAAGGCCGGCGGCGTGCAGATCCGCGATGTCGCGGTCGTCGGCGGCGAGGTCGGGATCCTGGTCGAGCAGGCGAAGAACGTCCTCATCGAGCGCGTGGCGATCCGGAACGCGACCCTCGACGGGATCCGCGCCACCCGCAGCTCCGTGACCGTCCGCGACTGCACGATCCTGTCGCCGCCGGGCGCGCACGGGATCGAGCTCTCGTTCGCCTCATCGGTCGGGATGAACAGCGTCACCCGCTGCACGGTCGACGGGGGCGCGGAGGGGATCGTGAGCCATCTCGCGATGGCGTCGTTCCGCGACAACACCGTCCGCGGCACGAGCCTGCACGGGATCTCGCTGACCGAGATGTCGATGGGCGAGGCCGTCGGCAACACCGTCCTCGACGCGCAAGGCATCGGGCTCTTCTGCGGCGACTACTCGCACTGCGACTTCACTCGCAACACCGTCTCTGGCACGACCTCGGCAAGAGACGGCCGCCGCTCGACGATCGGCTACGGGATCCAGTCGCACTACTGGGCGAAGGCGACGCTCGACGGGAACCGCCTCGACGGGAACGCGCAGCCGACCGGGACGTTCCTGCACGCCAGGCTCGTCCACGACGACTAGGTTGGACCGGTGCAGATCCTCGCCAGGACCGGGCACCCGGACTTCCTCGACCTGCCCTGGACCGAGCCACTCGAGGAGTGGGAGCACGAGCGCCTCGTCCAGGTCGTCCGCGGCATCTCCCGCCACGTGGTGCGCTTCGTCGAGTACGACGGCGCGGTCTACGCGCTGAAGGAGCTCCCGGCCCCACTCGCGCGGCACGAGTACGGACTGCTGCGGCGTCTCGGGGCGGAGGGCATGCCCGTGGTCGACGGCGTCGGCGTCGTCAGCGGGCGCGGGCCCGACCTCGAGGCGGTGCTGATCACGCGCCACCTCGACTACTCGCTGCCGTACCGCGCGCTGTTCGGGACGCGCGGCCTCACCGACCTGCGCGCGAAGCTGCTCGGCTCGCTCGCTGAGCTCCTCGTCCGGATCCACCTCGCCGGCTTCTTCTGGGGCGACTGCTCGCTCTCGAACACGCTCTTCCGCCGCGACGCCGGCGCGCTCTCGGCCTACCTCGTGGACGCGGAGACGGGCGAGCTGCACCCGTCGCTCACCGACGGCCAGCGCGGCCACGACCTGATGCTCGCCGAGGAGAACATCGCGGGCGAGCTGATGGACGTCGAGGCCTGGCGCGGGCTGCCGGAGGGCATCGACCCCTTCGAGATCGCCGCCGGCGTCGTCGAGGCGTACGAGTCGCTCTGGTCGGAGCTCACACGCGAGGAGAGCTTCGGACCGGACGAGAAGCACCGCATCGAGGAGCGCCTGCGGCGCCTCAACGAGCTCGGCTTCGACGTCGAGGAGATCGAGCTCGTGCGCGACGGCGACGCGCTTCCGGCTGCGCCTCGACCCGCACGTGGTCGAGCCCGGCCACCACCGCCGGCGGCTCCTCCATCTGACGGGGCTGAGCGCGCAGGAGAACCAGGCGCGCCGCCTGCTCAACGACCTCACCCGCTTCCGCGCGTCGGTCGAGGAGGAGGCCGGGCGGACGCTGCCGATCACGGTCGTCGCCTACCGATGGCTCTCGGAGGTGTTCGAGCCGGCGGTGGCGGCGGTGCCCGAGGAGCTCTGGGGCAAGCGGGAGGCGGCCGAGGTCTTCCACGAGATCCTCGAGCACCGCTGGTACCTGTCGGAGCAGGAGGGGAAGGGCGTGGGGATCCTCGAAGCGGCCGAGGTCGTACGTCGAGAACGTCCTGCGGCACGCGCCCGACGAGCGGATCGTGAGCAGCGGGGCCGAGCCGGAGATCGAGACCGAGGTGGAGTCTCGGCTGTGAGCGTCGTCGTCCCGCGCGGCGAGGAGGTGCCGTTCGCGACGGCCGAGGAGGTGCGGCGGTACGCCGAGGCCACCGTCCGTTCCGGCCTCGGGATGGAGCCCGGCGACCTCGTCGTGGTGGCGGCGCACCCGGGGCACCGTGCGTTCGTGGTCGCAGTCGCAGACGCCGCCTACCGTGGCGGCGCGCGGCACGTCGAGGTCGCGTACGACGACCCACTCGTGCGGGCGGCCCGGATCCGCCACGTCGCCGACGAGCTGCTCGGGCCGGTGCTGCCGTGGGACCGGCGGCGGCGACGGGCGCAGCTCCAGCCGGACACCGGTCTCGTGTTCGTGGACGGCGAGGTGGAGCCGGACGCGTTCGAGGGCCTTCCGCCCGATCGCGTCTCGGAGGACTTCCAGCGGCAGGTGACCGCGACGCCGTGGTACCTGCGCGCGATCCAGCGCGAGGAGCGACGGGCGACGATCGTGGCGTGGCCGACGGAGGCATGGGCCCGACAGGTCTTCCCCGAGCTGGACGCGGTCGAGGGCGCAGCGGCTGCTGTTCCAGGACCTGCTCTGGTTCTGCCGGATGGGGCCGGACGATCCGCCCGGCGTCGAGGGCTGGGAGCGGCACGTGGCGACGCTGGGCGAGCGGGCGGCGCGTCTCACGGAGCTGGGTCTCGCCCGGCTCGAGCTGCGGGCGCCGGGGACGGAGCTCTCGGTCGCGCTCTCGCCGCGGACGCGCTGGCTCGGCGGGCTCGACACGGCGGCGCACGACGGGAGGCGCTTCGCCGGGAACATGCCGACGGAGGAGAACTACACGACGCCGCACTTCCGGGGGGCCGAGGGCACGTTCCGGTGTACGAAGCCGCTGTCGCTGCACGGGAAGGTCGTGGACGGGATCGCGGGCGAGTTCCGCCGCGGGAGCCTTGTCCGGCTCGAGGCGGCGACGGAGGAGCAGCGGGACTTCCTGGCGGCGTTCCTCGACATGGACGCGGGCGCGCGACGGCTCGGCGAGGTGGCGCTCGTGGACGCGTCCTCGTCGCGCATCGGCCGTACCGGGCGGGTGTACGAGAACACGCTGCTGGACGAGAACGCGGCGGCGCACTTCGCCTTCGGCTTCGGGTTCGGCGTCGCGCGGGAGCCCGACGACCGCGAGGGCGCGCGGACGGTGAACCGGTCGTCGATGCACCTCGACGTGATGATCGGGACGGACGACTTCGACGCCGTCGGTGTCACGGGCTCGGGCGACCGGATCGCGCTGATCGAGTCCGGCACCTGGCAGCTGTAACGAATCCGTGCCGTTGTCCGCGGCGCCGCCCGGGAACGGGTAGCGTCGAGTGCCGATCAGAAAACCGGTGCCAGACACCTACATCTTGGACGTTTCGCAATGGGCCGCCCGCTCCGCATCCAGTACCCCGGCGCGCAGTACCACCTCTGGACGCGCGGCGTCGACGGCCGGCCGATCTTTCGTACCGCCGCGCACCGGCTGCTCGTTCTCCGGCTCGTCACACGCGTCGTCGCCCTCGACGAGTGGATCGTGCACGCGTTCTGCCTGATGACGAACCACCTCCACCTGCTCGTCGAGACGCCGCGCGGCAACCTCGCCCCCGGGGCGCACCGCTTCCTCAGCCACTACGCCCGCGAGTTCAACGCGACCGAGCCGCGCCGCGGGCATCTCTTCGAGAACCGCTACGGCGTCGCGCCTGATCCGCAGCGAGCAGCAGTTCCTCACCACCGCCCGCTACGTCGTCCGCAACCCGGTCGAGGCCGGACTCTGCCGGCGACCGGCAGACTGGCGCTGGTCGAGCTACCGCGCGACCGCGGGCCTTGCCCGGCGTCCGTCGTTCCTGACCACCGGCCCGCTCCTCGAGCTCCTCGACCCGCGGCTGCCGGTCGCACGGGCCCTCTATCGCACCCTCTGCGACGAACCGATACCGAGACGCGGCAAGATCGCCGCGTGACGGAGCCGACCCTGCCGCCGGACGAGCTCGCGCGCTACGCCGACGCGATCGTCGACTCGTGCCTGCACCTCGCCCCCGGCGACCTCTTCCTCGTCCGCTCGGCCCCCGAGCACCGCGAGCTCGTCGTCGCCCTGGCCGACGCCGCCTACCGCCGCGGCGTCCGGCACGTCGAGTCCCTCGTCCTCGACCCCCGCCTCCAGGCCTCGCGGGTCCGCCACGGCACCGAGGACGCGCTCGGCCAGACCGCGCCGTGGTACCCCATGGGCCGTCCCGAGCTCCGTGCACCGACGACCGCCTCCATCCGCATCGACGGCGTGCAGGACCCGAGTGTGTTCGACGGCCTGCCGACCGACCGCGTCCACCGCGAGCTCCACGGCCTCCGCCTCGCCGACCGGCGCTGGCTCCGAGCGGGAATGGACGGGCACCGGCGCGGCACCGTGGTCGTCTGGCCGACCCGCGCCTGGGCCGGCCTCGTCTACCCCGACCTCGACGACGCCACCGCCCGCACCGCCCTCGCCCGCGACCTCCTGACCTTCTGCCGCCTCGGCCCCGACGACCCGGCCGGGACGGAGGGCTGGGACGCGCACACCGCCCGCCTCACGGAGCGCGGCCGGGCCCTCACCGCTGCGGGCCTCGTCGCCCTCGAGCTACGCGGCCCCGGCACGAGCCTCGACCTGGGCCTCGCGCCCGGCCACCGCTGGCTCGGCGGCCCGCGCACGACCACCGACGGCGCCCAGGTGACGCCGAACTTTCCGACCGAGGAGAACTTCACGAGCCCGCTCGCGCCAACGGTCGAGGGCACCTTCCGCTGCTCGCGACCCCTCGTCCACCGCGGGCGGCTGATCGAGGGGATCCGCGGCGAGTTCCGCAGGGGCCGGCTCGTCCGGCTCGAGGCCGACGACCCCGACGCGCGCGACTTCCTCGCCGCCCAGCTCGACACGGACACCGGCGCCCGCCGGATCGGCGAGATCGCGCTCGTCGACGCCTCGTCCCGCATCGGCCAAACGGGACGCGTCTACTACAACACCCTGCTCGACGAGAACGCCGCCGCCCACTTCGCCTTCGGCGCCGCATACAGCCAGACGCGGCCCCCGGAGACCGGTCGCGCCGGCCTCAACCGCTCGACCATCCACCTCGACGTGATGATCGGCACCGACGAGCTCGACGCGACCGGCGTGCGCGCCGACGGGAGCCGGGTGCCGCTGATCGCCGACGGTGCGTGGCAGCTGCCCTAGTCGCAGATCGGCGATTCGACAACCACCTTTCCGGGTGATGCTCCGTCCCCCTTCCTGCGCCGATCGGGGGAGTGCACCTGTGCAGCCGCCGCTTTCCCCACCACCTGTCACGCTCGCACCGGCGCCGGTGAACCTCGCGGACGAGCCGGTACCGCCAGATTTCGCGCCCGTGCCTGCGCCGCTCGACGCCGCCGGTGACGCCCGAGCCGGAGCCCGAGCCGCTCACCGTCCTCCCCTCGCCCACGCCCGAGCCCCCGCCCGCTGCGTTCGCCGCCCCGGTCCCCCTCTCGCTCCACCGCGTCGGCGTCCGCCTCACGACCGGCGAGCTGATCGAGGTCGCGGCGCACGAGGACGAGGCCGCCGCCCGCGCCGAGGCGACCGCCCTGATGCGCTATCTGCGGGACGGACGAGGCGACTGGCCCTTCCTCGCCGGCCGCTTCGTCCGTCCCGAGACGATCGTCTCGATCGACGTCGACGCGACGCCCTAGACCGGCGTCCTCCCCATCTGGTCGACAACGGCGACGCGCCGCCGGTGTTCCCGTCCCTGCCGGAACTCCTCGACGTAGGCGTCGAAGTCCCACGACTCGAGGAAGTCGTGCACGGCCTTCTGGCCGGACTCGAACAGGGCGCGCCGGCGCTGCTCGGTGATGGCGAACTCGGTCGTGCCGACGCCGAGTGTCGGGATCGGGATCGTCCGTGCGAAGTCGGCCTGCTCGATGTAGAGCCGGTCGTGCGCGGCCATCATCGTCTGCGCCATCGACTTGAGGTAGTCGATCAGCGCGCCGACGCCGCGCTCCTTCTTCGGCGGCTCGATGCGCTTGCCGAGGTGGTCTCGCGGCTTTGGCTCGACGAGGAGCATCCCGAAGGTCGGCCACTCCGGTGGCTCGCCCTGAGCCGCATCGAAGAGCCAGACGGGGAAGTTCGAGAGCATCCCGCCGTCGACGATCACGTGCTCCTCGTTCGTCTCCGGGTTCACGTGGCGCACCGGCTCGAAGAAGATCGGGATCGACATCGACATGCGCACCGCGTACGCGACCTCGAGCTCGTCAGGCTCGATGCCGAGCGTCGGTGCGTCCTCCGGCAGGATCAGCAGTTTCCGGTTCGTCACGTCGGACGCGATCACCGACAGCCGGTACTTGTAGCGCAGGTTCTGCTCGTTCGGGTCGCGCACGAGGTCCTTGAACGTCTTCACGCCCTGTGACGCGAGCATCTCGCGCATCCACTCGAGGAACCGCGTGCCCTCGTAGATCCCGAGGTCGAGGAGGAGGCTCGTCGTCTTCTCGACGAGCGGGAGCTTGTCCTCCCAGCCCTTGTCCTCGAACTGCCGGTAGTCGAGGTCCATGATGATCTGCTCGAGCGCCTCCGGCGGATAGTCCGCCGCGATGAACGCCGCCGTGATGGCGCCCGCCGACGTCCCGGCCACGTTCGCGGCGGTGTAGCCGGCCTCGCGGAACGCGACGTACGCGCCCCCGAGCCCGACGCCCTTGACGCCGCCGCCTTCGAGCACGAGATCGGCGAGCTTCGGATCCGGCATGCGACACCCCCAAGTTCCGGGCGCCGCCGCAAGGCGCCGGTTGACCCGTCCAGCGTGCGACGAAGCGCGGACGAAGTCAACCCGGCGCGCGTTCGAGCTCGACGCGCGGGAGCCAGTCGAGCCAGCGCGGCAGGTACCAGTTCCAGTCGCCGAGCAGGCGCATCGATGCGGGCACGAGCACCGAGCGGACGACGGTCGCGTCGAGGAGCAGCGCGACGGCGACGCCGAAGCCGATCTGCTGGAACATCACGAGCTCGCCCAGCGCGAACCCGACGAAGACGACGACGATGATGAGCGCCGCGCCGGTGATGATCCGCCCCGTCGTCCCGAGCCCGAACGCGACCGAGTCGGCGTTGTCGCCCGTCTCGAGGTAGCGCTCGCGGATCCGGCTCAGCAGGAACACGTGGTAGTCCATCGAGAGCCCGAAGAGGATCGCGAACAGGAGCACGGGCACCCAGACCTCGAGCGTCTCCACGCGGTCGAGCCCGAGCAGCCGGCCGCCGACGCCATGCTGGAAGACGAGCACCATCAGCCCGTACGCCGCGGCGACCGAGAGCAGGTTGAGCGCGATCGCCTTCAGCGGCACGACGAGCGAGCGGAAGGCGAGCAGCAGCACCACGAAGCTCAGCCCGAGCACGAAGGCGAAGACCCACGGCCGCACCGCGTCGTTGAGCGCGACGTAGTCGAGGTGCGACGCCGTCTCACCGCCGACGAGGACCTCGACGCCGGCCGGGAAGCGCGCCGCCGGGATCGCGGTCTCGCGCAGGCGCGTGACCGCGGCCGTCGCCGCTTCGCCGGTGGGATCGCCCGCGACCGGCACCTCGAGCAGCGTCAGGTCGCCGTCACGCAGGACCCGCTCCGGCCGGACGGCGCGCGCGAGGCGGGCCGCTGCCTCCGGCGCAAGTCCGTCCACGGTCACGAGCGCCGGGCTCTCCCGCCCGATCGAGAACGCGTCGTCGAGGAGCTCGAATCCCTGCTTCGCGGGCGTCCGGTCGGGCAGGGTCGAGACGCCGCTCGAGCCGGTCTCGAGCCCGAGCACGGGGAGCGCGCACGCGAGCAGGAGGCCCGAGGAGAGGAGGAGGGCCGCGAGCGGGCGCCGCATCACGAGCCCGGCCACCCGCGACCAGAACCGCCCCTCGCGCTCCCCGGTGCCGCCGCCGAACGGCAGCCGGCCCGCTTCGATCCGGTCGCCGAGCAGGCCGAGCAGCGCCGGGAGCAGGGTCAGCGCCCCGAGCACCGAGACGACGGCGACGATCGATGCGCCCGCGCCGAGGCTCCGCAGCACCGAGTCGGGCGGGAAGAGCATCGACGAGAGCGCCACGGCCACGGCGACGCCGCTGAACGCGACCGCGCGCGCCGCCGTCGCGCCGGCGACCGCCATCGCCTCGGACGGCCCGCGCCCGACGGCCCGCTCCTCGCGCAGGCGCGACACGACGAAGAGCGCGTAGTCGATCCCGAGCGCCAGCCCCATCCCCGCGACGATGTTCACGACGAAGATCGACAGCGTCGCCGCCTGGGCCAGAAGCGCCACGACCCCGAGCGAGACGACGATCGAGACGCCCGCGAGGACGAGCGGCAGCAGCGCCGAGACGAGCGCGCCGAAGACGAGCAGGAGGATCACGAGCGCGGCCAGCACGCCGAACACCTCGCCGCGCCGGAGGTCGCTCTGCGACACCTCCTGGAAGTCGTGGTCGACGATCGCGCCGCCGTAGACCTCGGCGTCGAGCCGCTCGACGGCCGGCAGCACGTCCTCGATCGACGTTCCCTCGAGGCGGAACGGAAGGAGCGCGGCCCGGCGATCAGGCCGCACCGCCGCCTGCCCGACGAGCGGCACGACGCCCGCCTCCCGCAGCGCGCGCGCCGCTCCCGCGACGTCGTCGCCGCGCAGGACGAGCAGCTCCACGTCCTCGCGCAGCGCCTCGGGGAGCCGCCGCTCGAGGAGCTCCTCGACCTGCTGCGAGTCGGTCCGCGCCGACTGCGGCACCCGCGCCTCGGCGTCGAGCCCGTCGAAGAGGAGGAAGGCGCTCGCCGCGGCGGCGAGCGCGAGGAGCACCGCCCAGGCCCCGAGGACGCGCCAGGGACGCCTGCTAGAGTAGTTAACGATGTTGACGATCAACGAAGTTGAGGTTGCGGGCCGACTCCGGCCGGTGCTGCTCAAGCTTGCCCGGGAGCTGCGGCGCGAAGTCGCAGACCTCGGCGTGAGCGGCGTCCAGGCCTCCCTCCTCGCCTCGATCAAGCGCCAGCCGGGCGTCTCGGCTGCCGAGCTCGCAGCGCAGGAGCGCATGTCCGCCGCGGGGATGTCCGGTCACGTCGACCGGCTCGCGGCCGCGGGGCTCGTTCGCCGCGACCCGGTCGCGGGCGACCGCCGCCGCCACGCGCTCGCGCTCACCGACGACGGCGAGGCGCTCTTCCGCAGGATCCGCTCGCGGCGCACGGCCTGGCTCGCGACCCGCCTGCAGGAGCTCGAGCCCGAGGAGCTGGCCGCGGTCGACGCGGCGCTCGAGCCGCTCGCACGCCTGCTCGAGGTGGAACGTTTGACCGCCGCGCTGCTGCGGCTCAACGCCCGCACGTTCGCCAGCCTCCGGATGCACCGCAACTACCGCCTGTTCTTCGGCGGCCAGGTCGTCTCGCTCGCCGGCACCTGGATGCAGAACGTGGCGCTCGCCTGGTACGTCGTCACGCTCACCGACTCGGCCGTCGCGGTCGGCTTCCTGGCGTTCTGTCGGTTCGCGCCCTTCACGATCTTCGGCCTCTACGCCGGCGTCCTCGCCGACCGGCTCGACAACCGGCGGCTCGTGATGACGACGCAGGCCGGGCAGATGGTCGTGTCGATCGCGCTCGCGGCGCTCGCCTTCTCCGGCTCGGGGAACGTCGTGCTCGTCTACGCGCTCGCGCTCGCGGGCGGCGTCGGCCTCGTCTTCGACGCGCCGAGCCGCCAGGCGCTCACGTACCAGATGGTCGGACGCGAGCAGCTCCCGAACGCGATCGCGCTGAACTCGTCGCTCTTCAACGGCGCCCGCGTGATCGGCCCCGCGATCGCCGGTGTCGTCATCGCGGCAGCCGGCGTCGGCGTCTGCTTCGCGATCAACGCGGTCAGCTTCCTCGCTGTGCTGACCGGGCTCCTGCTCATGCGCGTGAGCGAGCTCCACTCGCTCGAGCGTGGCGTCCCGCCGACGTTCCTCCGCGGTGTGCGCGAGCTCTTCGCCTACGTGCGCCGGACGCCCGCGGCGCGCGCGGTCCTCGCGACCGTCGCCGTCGATCTCGACCGTCGGCTTCAACTTCCACGTGATCCTGCCGCTGCTCGCCTCGCAGACGCTCGACGCCGGGCCGGAGGTGTTCGGGCTCCTGTCGGCCGCGTTCGGCGGCGGCGCCTTCGTCGGCGCGCTGCTCTCGGCGGGGCTCGGCCGCGCGAGCTGGAAGGCGCTCCTCGGCGGCACCGCGGGCTTCTCCGTCGCGATGCTGCTGCTCGCGACCGTCACCTCAGCGCCGACCGCGGCCGTGCTCCTGTTCGTCACGGGCGCGGCGTTCACGCTGTGGACGGCGAACTCGAACTCGATCCTCCAGCTGGCTGCGCCCGACCACCTGCGCGGCCGGGTCATGTCGCTGTTCCTCTTCGCCTTCGCCGGCCTCGCGCCGATCGGCGGCTTGCTCTCGGGCTGGCTCGTCGAGGTCGGCGGTACCGAGCTCGCGTTCGCGGTCTCCGGCATCGTCGGGCTCGCGATGACGGGATTCGCGCTCGCCCAGCGGCCGTTCGCGCCATACTCGGGGTGATGAACTCGTTCGAGCTGGATCTGCGCCCACGGCTGCGCGGCAAGCTCCACGCGTGGTCCTTCCCGGCCGCCGTCGCGCTCGCCGTCGTCCTCATCTGGTCGGCGCCGGGCGGAGTCCCCAGGCTCGCCGCAGCCGTCTTCGGCGCCTGCGTCGCGATCATGCTCGGCACGAGCGCGCTCTACCACCGCGTGCTCTGGGCGCCCAAGGCGCGCCGGATGATGCGCCGGGCCGACCACGCCGCGATCTACCTCCTCATCGCCGGGACCTATACGCCGTATGGGCTGCTCGTGCTCGAGGGCGGCTGGCGCTGGAGCGTGCTCGCGATCGTGTGGGCGGGCGCGCTTGCAGCGATCGTCCAGAAGTTCGTGTGGGTCGACGCCCCGACGTGGGTGGCGGCGGTCATCGGGCTCGCGCTCGGCTGGGTCGGCATCGTCGCGTTCCCGGAGATCGTGCGGGACACCGGCGTGCCCGGGACGACGCTGCTCGCCCTCGGCGGCCTCTTCTACACCGTCGGCGCCGTGGTCTACGCGTGCAAGCGCCCCGATCCCCTGCCGCGCGTCTTCGGCTACCACGAGGTCTTCCACACGCTCGTCGTCGGCGCGGCGCTGTGCCAGTACGCGGCGATCGCGTTCTTCGTCCTCCCGCAGTGAGCGAGCTCCCGGGCTACCCCTGGGAGGCGCGACGGCACGAGGGGATGGCGTTCATCGACGAGGGCACCGGCGACCCGGTGCTGCTCCTCCACGGCGAGCCCACCTGGTCGTACCTGTACCGCCGTGTGATTCCGCCGCTCACCGAGACCGCGCGCGTCGTCGCGCCCGACTTCTACGGCTTCGGCCGCTCCGACAAGCCGACCGACCAGGCGTGGTACTCGTACGACCGCCACGTCGCCTCGATCCACGCGCTCGTCGAGGCACTCGACCTGCGGCGGATCACCGTCGTCGTCCAGGACTGGGGCGGGCCGATCGGGATGCGCGTCGCGACCGAGGCACCGGAGCGATTCGACCGTCTCGTCGTCCTGAACACCGCGATCGGGGCCGGTCGCATGCCCGAGGTCTGGCTCCGCTTCCGCGAGCTCATGCGGCACGTCGGCACCGATGTGCAGCCGTCGCGGCTCGTGCGGATCTCGTGCACGCGGCCCGTGGACGAGGAAGTGCTCGCGGCCTACGACTGGCCCTACCCCGACGCGGCCTCGAAGGCAGGCGTCGTCGCGTTCCCCGAGCTCGTGCCGGCCGAGCCGGAGCACCCCAACGCGCCCGCGATGCGGCAGGTGCGCGACGCGATGAGCCGGTGGGAGAAGCCCACGCTCGTGCTCTTCGGCGACTCCGACCCGATCTTTCCGCCGACGGCCGCGGAGCGCATGGCCGAGCTGATCCCGGGCGCCGGCCCGCCGGAGCTGGTCGCAGGCGCCGGCCACCTCGTGCAGGAGGACGCCGGCGAGGAGGTCGGCGAGCGGATCGCCCGCTTCCTGCGCGACACCGCGGCCTAGGCGCGCAGGACCTTTCCGGGGTTCAGGATCCCGTTCGGGTCGAACGCCGCCTTCAGCCGCGCCAGGTGCGGGATCAGGTCGCCGTGCTCCTGCTCCAGATGCTCGATCTTCCCGAGCCCGATGCCGTGCTCGCCCGTGCAGGTCCCGCCGCGCTCGAGCGCCCACGCGACGAGGTCGGAGCTGAGCCCATCGATGCGCGCCCGCTCGTCCGGGTCGTCCGGGTCGAACATGACGGCGACGTGGTAGTTCCCGTCGCCCGCGTGCGCCACGATCGCCGCGTCGAGCGCGAGCGCCTCCGCCCGGGCGCGCGCGTGGGCGACGGCGGCGGGCAGCTCGCTCACCGGCACGCAGACGTCCGTCGCGCGGTGCCGCTTGCCCGGCGACGCGTTGAGCAGCGCGAAGAGCGCGTGGTGCCGCGCCTCCCACAGCCGCGACCGCTCCTCGGCCTCCCTCGCCTCGTCGATCTCCAGGCACTCCTCCCACGCCGCGACCTCGTGCAGCGCGGCGGCGTCGCCCGCGACCCCGGCCTCGGATCCCGCGAGCTCGACGAACAGCGTCGGCGCGGCCGCGAAGGCCGTGCCCTTGTAGGCGTTGACCGCCTCGATCGTGGCCGCGTCGAGCAGCTCGAGGCGCTGGACGCCGACGCCCATCGCGACCAGCGTGGCCGCACACCGGCACGCATGCTCGAGCGACGGGAACGCGAGCCGGACGGCGACCTCGTGCTCCGGAACGCCCCAGAGGCGCACCGTCAGCTCGGTGATGACGCCGAGCGTCCCCTCGCTGCCGATGAAGAGCGAGCGCAGGTCGTAGCCCGCCGAGGTCTTGACCGTGCGCGAGCCCGGCCGGATCACGCTGCCGTCGGCGAGCACGACCTCGAGCGCGAGCACGTTCGTGCGCATCGCCCCGTAGCGCACCGTGGTCGTCCCGGACGCGTTCGTGGCAGCCATGCCGCCGATGCTCGCGTCGGCGCCGGGGTCAACCGTGAACCAGAGGCCGTGGCCGGCGGCCGCCGCATTGAGGGCGCTGCGCAGGACGCCGGCCTGCACGTCCGCCTGGAGGTCGGCGGGACGGACGGCGAGCACACGGTCGAGCCGCGAGAGGTCGAGCGAGATCCCGCCTGCCACGGGGATGACGTGCCCCTCGAGCGAGGTGCCGGCGCCGAACGCGGTCACCGGCACCGACTCCGCGTTCGCCCACGCGAGCACGCGGGACACGTCCGCGGTCGACTCGGGGTACACGACCACGTCCGGCAGGCGCGCCTCGTGGTAGGCGAGGTCGCGGCTGTGCCCGTCGAGGATCGAGTCCGCGACGCTCAGCTGCGACGACGGGAGGATCACGGCGAGCCGCTCGCGGAGCGTCATCGCGGACAGCGTACGGCGTCGGTCGTGGCTTGACAGCGAATGAAAGAAGACGTTACGTTCGCGCGCAGTTCTTGCAGAACCTTTCACCACAGGCGGCTGGGCGAGAGGTGCCCCTGCAACGGCGCCTGCTCTCGGGAACCCCCGCGACGCTGGCCGTCCGCGGTGCGGTCGCGGCCGCCGTCCTCTTCGGGCTCGTCTGGGTGACCTACAAGGCGCAACAGGATCCCCGGACGTTCGTCATCGTCGGCCTCAACGGGCTCACGCTCGCCGGCCTCTACTTCGTGGTCGCGAGCGGCTTCACCCTCATCTTCGGCCTGATGCGGGTCGTGAACATGGCGCACGGTTCGCTCTTCATGCTCGCCGGCTTCTTCGCCTTCGAGCTGCAGGAGCGGATGACCGGCGGCGACGCCGTGTCGGCGTTCGGCAGCTCGCAGGCCGGCGTCGCGGACTGGGTCGTTCCACTCGTCGGGGCGTCGCTCGCGATCGGTGTCCTGGGTCTCCTGATGCAGCAGGTCTTCCTGCGCTGGAACCAGGGACAGGAGCTCCGTCAAGCGCTGATCACGATCGCGATCTCCGTGATCATCGCCGACCAGGCGCTCGCCCACTTCGGCGGCATCGCGCAGGAGCTCGCGCCGCCGAGCAGCTGGCCCGAGACCGTCCAGCTGCGGATCTACGACATCACGTATCCGTTCTTCCGCCTCTTCGTGCTGATGTCGGCGATCGTGATCGGGCTCGCGCTCTATGCCGTGATCAAGCGCACACGCTTCGGGATGATCGTCCGCGCCGGCGTGGACGACCGGCAGATGGTCTCCGCGCTCGGCATCAACGTCCAGGTCGTCTTCGCGATCTCGTTCTTCATCGGCGCCTTCCTCGCCGGGATCGCGGGCGTGCTCGGCGGCACGATGATCTCGGTCGACAAGGCCAACGACACGCAGTACCTGCTGACCGCGCTGATCGTCGTGATCATCGGCGGCATGGGCAGCCTGGGCGGAGCGGCCATCGGCGCGCTCGCGCTCGGCCTCGTCGACGCCTACGGCGACGTCTACCTCCCGGCGGGCTACACGAACTACTCGGTGCTGCTCATCTTCGGTCTGCTCGTGCTCGTGCTCGCCGTCCGCCCGCTCGGGCTCTTCGGGAGGCCGGCATGACCCGCACGCGTGCGCTCGAGTGGGCGCCGGGGCTGATCGTCCTCGCCGTCCTCCTGCTGGCGCCGCTCCTCTTCAGCGAGTACTACCTCAGCGCCGTGCTCACGAAGGGGCTGTGGCTCGGCATCGCCGCGGTCAGCCTCATCTTCCTCGCAGGCTACGTCGGGATCGTCTCGCTCGGCCAGGTCGCCCTGTACGGCATCGCGGGGTTCACGATGGCGAACCTCGTCGCGGCGGACGGCGGCTCCGACCTCGCGTGGAACCCCTGGGTCGCGACCGTCGCCGGGATCGTCGTCGCGACCGCGGTCGGCCTCTTCCTCGGCGCGATCGCGAGCCGGAGCTACGGGATCTACTTCCTCATGATCACGCTCGCCTTCGCCGTGCTCGTCTACTACTTCTTCGCGCAGGTGACCGAGCTCTCCGGGTTCGGCGGCATCAACAACGTCCACCCGCCGGCCGTGATCGGCAACCCGCTGCAGGACCCGGGCCGCCTCTTCTACGTCGCGCTGCTGACCTCCGTCGGCGTCTACGCCCTGCTCCGGTACGTCGCCAGGGCGCCGCTCGGGCTCGCGTTCCAGGGCGTGCGCGACGACCCGTCCCGCATGCGCGCGCTCGGCTACAACGTGCTGCTCCTGCGCACGGTCGCCTTCGGCCTCGGCGCCTTCGTCGCCGCCCTCGCGGGAATCCTCTCGGTCTGGTGGAACACGCGCATCTCGCCCGGCTCGATCTCGCTGGCGCAGACCATCGACGTGCTCGTGATCGCCGTCATCGGCGGGCTCTTCCGGCTCGAGGGAGCCTGGGTCGGCGCGTTCGCATTCGTCGCACTCGACAACTGGATCCGCGGCGTGGAGGTGATCGGCGCACGCTTCAACACCGTCGTGGGGCTGATCTTCCTCGCCATCGTCCTCGTCTCTCCCGGCGGCCTGATGGGCATCTGGGAGTCCCTCTCGACCCGCCTGCGGCGCCGCCTCGCGTACGAGCCCCCTGCGACGGCCGAGCCGCCCTCCATCCCCTGACCCCGGACCGAAGGAGGAACACGCCACGCACCCCCACGACGACTCCGACTCCGACCTTCCCGGCCCCGCGCCGGGCAACCGGCAAGTTCCGAAAGGAGAAACGATGCGAGACCGGGAAGAGGGCCGGCCGACACGGCTCTTCATCCTGCTCGCCGTGCTCGTGCTCGCGCTCGCCGCGATCGCCGCAGGCTGCGGCGGGGACGACGACGACGAGGCATCCGGCGACACGGCCGCCGCCACCGGCACCGGTGCGGCCGAGGGCGGGACGATCAAGATCGGGATCTTCTCCAACAACGAGGGCGGCTTTGCCCCGTTCGAGGGGCAGACCTGGGGCGGCGCGATGCTGCCGTTGATCGAGCGCGGTGCGACTCCGAAGAGCGGCGACCCGAAGGAAGGGGTCAACAACGCCACCATCGCCGGCAAGACGATCGAGATCGTCTACGGCGGCTCCGACTCCACACCGGACAAGGCGGTCGAGGAAGCCCGCCGGCTCGTGGAGCAGGAGAACGTGGACATCCTGGTCGGCCCGCTCTCGGGCAGCGAGGGAATCGCCGTGGCGAACTACTCCAAGGAGCAGCCCGGCGTCACGTTCGTGAACGGCATCTCCGGCGCGCAGGACACGACGCTGAAGGTGCAGTCGCCGAACTTCTTCCGCTTCCACAACGACGGGACGCAGTGGACCGCAGGTCTCGGCGACTACGCCTACAACGAGCTCGGCTGGCGCAACGTGGTCACGATCGGCGACGACTACGACTTCCCGTACTCGCAGATCGCCGGATTCGTAGCCGAGTTCTGCTCGATCGGCGGCAACGTGTCGAAGCGCCTCTGGCCGCCGCTCGGCGAGGAGGACTACTCCTCGTACATCACGCAGATCCCGGAGAACGTCGACGGCTTCTTCATGGGCGTCGGCGGCACCGGGACGGTCGCGTTCGTGCGGCAGTACGAGCAGCTGCGCGGCAACCTGGCCGACCAGATCATGGGCGGCGTCTTCATGACCGACCCCGTGATCCTGAAGGAGCTGGGTGACCGGGTCGTGGGTGTCGTCACGGCCGGCATGACCGCGGGCGACTCCGACAGGCCCGAGTACAAGGAGTACGCGGACGGGCTCGCCGAGGCGTACCCGGATCTCGCCGGCACGGCCTCGAGCGTGTTCGCCTACGGCTACTACACCGCGATGCAGGCGATCGCCGAGGGGCTCGAGCAGGTCGACGGCGATCTCTCCGACGACCACGCGGCGTTCCGCGAGGCGCTGGCGGACCTCGAGCTCGACGCCCCGCTCGGGCCGATCAAGCTCGACGAGAACCGCCAGGCGATCATGGACAACTTCCTCCAGCAGATCAGCGCGGACTCCACCGGCGACGGGGTGCCCGACGCGAAGACGATCAAGACGATCCCGCAGGTCGACCAGACGTTCGGCGGCTTCTTCAGCGGCGACACGCCGTCGCCCGACCGGGAGAATCCGAAGTGCGAGAAGGCGGATCCGCCTTCGTGGACGCAGCAGGGTGGAGGAGGCTGATCGACCCGGACTGCGACCGCTGATGACCGTCCCAGCGACAGCGTCCGCCGCCGCCCAGGCCGACGGCGCCGAGCCGATCCTCCGCTTGCGGGGGATCGGCCGGCGCTTCGGCGGCGTCCGCGCATGCGACGACGTCGACCTCGACGTGTTCCCGGGAGAGCGTCGTGCGATCCTCGGCCCCAACGGCGCGGGCAAGACGACGCTCTTCCACCTCGTCTCGGGTGAGCTCCAGCCCACCTCGGGAACGGTCGAGCTGTTCGGCCGGGACGTGACGGTCGTCCCGGCCCGGAAGCGCGCCAGAATGGGCCTGACGCGGACGTTCCAGACCTCGCGGCTGTTCCTCGGACTGAGCGTCGAGGACAACCTCTACCTCGCGGTGCTGGGCGTGCAGAACGGGCACCTCAGGCCGGTGCGCCTGGCCTCGAAGGACCTGCCGATGCGAGAGCGGGCGCGGGATCTCGCCGAGCGCGTCGGCCTGCAGGACCAGCTCGGTACGCTCGTCGCCTCGCTCTCCCACGGCGAGCAGCGTCAGCTCGAGGTGGCGATGGCGCGGGCGGGCGACCCGAAGCTGATGATGCTCGACGAGCCGGCCGCCGGCCTGTCGCGCGGGGAGCGCGTGCTCCTCACCGAGCTGCTGCTCGCGCTCGACCGCGAGATCACGCTGATCCTGATCGAGCACGACATGGACGTCGCGCTCACCGTCGCCGAGCGGGTGACGATGATGCACGACGGCCGGGTGATCGTCGAGGGGACCCCGGCGGAGATTCGGGCGAACGAGCTCGTGCACGACCTCTATCTCGGGCGGGCGCACTACGCGCCCGGGGACGGGAACGGCGATGGCTGAGCCGCTCCTCGCCGTCCGCAACCTCGAGGCCTTCTACGGACGGGCCCGAGTCCTGCAGGGCGTGTCGTTCGAGATGGGCGTCGAGCCGGTGGCGGTCATCGGCCGGAACGGCATGGGCAAGACGACGCTCTGCCTGGCGATCATGGGGCTGATGGCCCAGGCGCAGGGCTCCGTCCGCTTCGACGGCGAGGAGCTCATGGGCCGTCCGCCCTACCGGATCGCGGGCGCGGGCATCGGCTACGTCCCCCAGGGCCGCCGGCTCTTTCCCTCGCTCACGGTCGAGGAGCACCTGGACATGCTCGGTCGCGGCGGCCGCGGCCGGTGGACGAAGCAGGCGATCTGGGAGCTGTTCCCGCGACTCGCCCAGCGGAAGTCCGTCGGCGGCGCGCAGCTCTCGGGCGGGGAGCAGCAGATGCTCGCCATCTCCCGCGCGCTGCTGGGCAGCCCGAAGCTGCTGCTCATGGACGAGCCGTCGGAAGGGCTCGCGCCGACGATCGTCGAGGGTCTCGTCGAGACCTGCAAGGAGCTCGTCGCGGCCGGGATGGGCCTCCTGCTGATCGAGCAGAACCTCGGCGTCGCAACCGCGCTGGCGGAGCGGCAGATCGTGATGGTCGCCGGCGAGATCGCGACCGAGACGACGGCCGCCGCGATCGCCGCGGACCCCGTGGCGCAGCAGCGGTACCTCGGGGTGACGCGGGTGGAGGCGGCGTAGTGCCCCCTCGAGCAATGACCGTCGGCTTCTGGCCCGCGATCACGCGGCGCCAGGAACCACTCTCGCCCTCGACAAGGCGACCAGCCTTGCCTTCGGGCGAGTGCGGCCCCTGGCTTGGCGCTCGCAACCCAGAAGCTCGACGTCATCACTCGAGGGGGCACTAGTGGCGACGGTCGTGCTCCTCGGGACGCTCGACACGAAGGGCCACGAGTACGCCTACCTGCGCGACCGGCTGCGCGGGCACGGCGTGGACGTCCTGCTCGTGGACGTCGGCGTGAACGAGCCGTCGATCGAGGCGGACATCGCGCGCGGCGAGGTCGCCCGGACCGAGTACGGCGACCGCGGCGCCGCCGTCGAGGCGATGGCGCGCGGAGCGGAGGAAGTCGTCCGGCGCCTGCACGAGGAGGGCCGGCTGGACGGGATCCTCGCGCTCGGCGGCTCCGGCGGAACCGCGATCGCGACGCAGGCGATGCGTGCGCTGCCGGTGGGCGTCCCGAAGCTGATGGTCTCGACGATGGCCTCCGGCGACACGCGGCCCTACGTCGGCGCCGTCGACGTGACGATGACCTACTCCGTCGTCGATATCGCGGGGATCAACGCCGTCTCCGCGCGCATCCTCTCCAACGCTGCCGCGGCGATCGCCGGGATGGCGACGGCCGAGCCGCCCGACGTCGACAGCGGGAAGCCGCTCGTGGCGGCGTCGATGTTCGGCGTCACCACGCCCTGCGTCACGGCCGCGCGCGAGCGGCTGGAGGAGCTCGGCTACGAGGTGCTCGTGTTCCACGCCACGGGCACGGGCGGGCAGTCGATGGAGGCGCTCATGCGCGGCGGGTTCATCTCCGCCGTGCTCGACGTGACCACGACGGAGCTCGCCGACGACCTCGTCGGCGGAGTCCTCTCCGCCGGGCCCGACCGGCTCGAGGCCGCGGGCGAGCTCGGCCTTCCGCAGGTGGTCTCGCTCGGCGCCCTCGACATGGTCAACTTCGGCCCCCGCGACTCCGTCCCGGAACGGTTCCGCGACCGGCTCTTCTACGAGCACAACCCCACCGTGACGCTCATGCGCACGACGCCCGACGAGTGCGCCGAGCTCGGTCGGCGGATCGCGCACAAGCTGAACGCTGCGACGGGGCCGCTGACGCTCTTCGTCCCGCTGCGCGGCGTCTCGATGATCGCCGTCGAGGGGCAGCCGTTCCACGACGCCGAGGCGGATGCGGCGCTCGTCGGTGCGCTCCGCGAGGAGCTCGACCCGGGCGTCGACGTGCGCGAGCTCGAGACGGACGTCAACGACCCGGCGTTCGCGGCGGCGATGGCGGAGCGGCTGCACGAGCTCGTGGGAGCGCGCGCATGACCCGCGACGAAGCCCTCGACCGGCTGCGCGCCCAGGTCGAGGCCGGGAGCCCGATCATCGGCTCCGGTGCCGGCACCGGCCTCTCGGCGAAGTGCGCCGAGGCGGGCGGCGCCGACCTGATCATCATCTACAACTCCGGCCGCTACCGGATGGCGGGTCGCGGCTCGCTCGCCGGCCTCCTGCCGTACGGCGACGCCAACGCGATCGTGGTCGAGATGGCCGGCGAGGTGCTGCCGATCGTCCGCGAGACGCCCGTGCTCGCCGGCGTCTGCGGCACCGACCCGTTCCGCCTCATGCGGGTCTTCCTGCGCGAGCTGCGCGAGCTCGGGTTCTCCGGGGTCCAGAACTTCCCCACCGTCGGCCTGATCGACGGCCTCTTCCGCCAGAACCTCGAGGAGACGGGCATGGGCTACGCACTCGAGGTCGAGATGATCCGCGAGGCGGCGGAGCTCGGGCTCCTGACCGCGCCCTACGTGTTCATGCCGGAGGACGCGCGCGCGATGGCCGAGGCAGGCGCCGACGTACTCGTCCCCCACATGGGCCTCACGACCGGCGGCGCGATCGGCGCGGAGACCGCGAAGACGCTGGACGAGTCCGTCGAGCTCGTACAGGCGATGCGGGACGCGGCCGTCGCGGAGAACCCGGACGTGCTCGTCCTCTGCCACGGCGGCCCGATCGCCGAGCCTGAGGACGCGGCTTACGTGCTCGAGCGCACCGAGGGGGTCGTCGGCTTCTTCGGCGCCTCGGCGATGGAGCGGCTTCCGACGGAGGTCGCGATGACCGAGACGATGCGCCGCTTCAAGTCCATCGAGGTGAAAGGGGAGGCCCGTGCCGGCGGTTGATCCGAACTCGCTGCCCACACAGACGTTCGACTGGGGCTCGATCAAGTGGCTCGTCTCGCCCGACTCGGAGACCGGCGCCGGGCTCACGCTCGGCGAGGTCGTGCTCCTGCCCGGGAAGGGCCACGACCGGCACAACCACCCCGAGTCGGAGGAGGTGCTCTACGTCCTCTCCGGCGAGGGCGAGCAGATGGTCGCCGACGAGGAGCCGTTCCCGGTGCAAGCCGGCTCGACGATCTACGTCCCGACGGCCGTCTTCCACTCGACGCAAAACACCGGCTGGCAGCCGATGCGGCTGCTCGCGCTCTACAACCCGGCCGGCGCCGAGAAGGCGCTCGCGGGGCTGCCCGACTTCCGCGAGGAGCCGGCGGGGACGATCCCCGGCTGGAGCCGCGCGTGACCTCAACCGCACTTCCGGAGCTCGTGCGCGAGCTGGAGGCGGCGCTGACCAACGGCACGGTCGTCACCGACGGCCTCGAGGAGTACGCAGCGGACACGTACTGGAAGGCTGTCGCCGCACGGGCCGCGGGATCTCCCCTGGGCGTGCCGGACGTCGTCGTACGCGCCTCGTCGGAGGACGACGTCGTCTCGGCGATCGAGGTCGCCAATCGGCTCGGCGTTCCCGTGGTCCCGCGGGGCGGCGGCTCGGGCAGCCAGGGCGGCGCCGTGCCCACGGAGGGCGGGATCGTGCTCGACCTGACGGGCCTCGACCGGATCGTCGACGTGGACGAGACGTCCCTCACCGTGACGGCCGAGGCGGGAGTGAACGGCCTGCGGCTGGAGCAGGAGCTGAACGCCCGCGGGCTGATGCTGCCGCACTACCCCGCCTCGGTCGACCTGGCCACGGTCGGCGGCTACGTCGCGGCCCGCGGCTCGGGCGTCCTCTCGACGCGGTACGGCAAGATCGAGGACCTGCTGCTGTCGCTGCGCGTGGTGCTCCCGACCGGCGAGGTCGTGGACACGGTCCCGGTCCCCCGCCACGCCGTCGGCCCCGAGCTGACGCAGCTCTTCGTCGGCTCTGAGGGCACGCTCGGTGTGATCACTCGCGCCACCCTGCTGCTCGTCCCCCTGCCGGCGAAGCGGCGTTTCGAGGCCGTCTCGTTCGCCGACGTGAGCACGGGCATCACCACTGTCCGAGCCGCGATCGCGCGCGGCCTGCGCCCCTCCGTCGTACGCCTCTACGACGAGGTCGCGACCCGGCAGACGCTCGGCCCGGTCGTCCGCGAGGAACTCGACGGCGCCACGGCCGTCCTCGCGTTCGAGGGCGAGCCGGCCGTCGCCGACGCGGAGGCCGAGGCGATGCTGGCGCTCGCCCGCGACGCCGGCGCGCGCGTGCTCGACGGCAGCCTCGGTGAGACCTGGTGGAGCCGCCGCTACGAGTTCTACAAGCCGCCGCACCATCCGACGCTGCCGTCGATCTGGGGCACGATCGAGGCGGTCGCGACCTACGCGCGCATCGAGGAGGTCTACGCCGCCGTTCGCGCGGCGATGCGGCCGTACGAGGCGGACGGGCTGACGATGAAGATTCACCTCAGCCACTGGTATCCGTGGGGGACGATGCTCTACGGCCGCTTCGTCGTCCCCGACGGCGGCCCGGACGCGCTCGCGCTCCACGACCGGATCTGGGACGACGGCGTGCGCGCCATCCTCGGTGCGGGCGGCGTCATGAACGACCACCACGGCGTCGGGCTGAAGCTCGCTCCGTACATGCGCGCACAGCACGGGGCCGCGCTCGACCCGCTGCGACGGATCAAGGAGGTGCTCGACCCGAACCGGATCATGAACCCCGGCAAGCTCGATCTCTGACGAGGAGGACGAACCGATGGCACTGAAGGTGTCGATGCACAACTGGATGCGGCCCGAGCCGATCGAGACGACGATCTCGCGGCTGGCGAGCGCGGGCTACGACGGGATCGAGATCGCGGGCGAGCCGGCGGTCTACGACGTCGCGCAGGTGCGCTCGCTGCTCGAGGAGAACGGGCTCGAGTGCTGGGGCTCCGTCACGATCATGGTCGGCGGCCGCGACCTGTTGCACGAGGACCGCTACGTCCGGATCGGCTCGATCCAGTACTGCAAGGACACGATCGACCTCATCGCCGGGCTCGGCGGGAAGATGCTCACCGTCGTCCCGTCCACAGTCGGGAAGATCGTCCCGATGGGCTCGCCCGAGGACGAGTGGCAGTGGGCGATCGACAGCCTGAAGGAGGTCAACGCGTACGCCGAGGACAACGGCGTCCGCCTCGCGCTCGAGCCGCTCAACCGCTTCGAGACGTACTTCCTGAACCGGCACGACCAGGCGCTCGCGCTCGCGGAGGACGTCGGCGGCACCTGCGGCATCTGCCTCGACATCTTCCACATGAACATCGAGGAGGCCGACTGGAAGCAGGCGCTCCGGACCGCCGCCGAGGCGGGGAAGCTCGTCGACGTCCACGTGGCGGACAACAACCGCATGCCGTGCGGCCAGGGCGCGATCGACTGGGCGGACTTCATCGGCACGCTCGAGGAGATCGGCTACGACGACTACCTCACCGTCGAGTTCGTGGTCCCGGTCGACCGCAGCCGCGTCTCGCAGCTGACCGAGATCGCCGACGCGTCCGAGGCGGACGCCAGCGTCGGTCTCGAGCAGTTCCTCCGCGACCACGGCACGGGAGCCGTCCCGGACGCGCTCTACGACCGCTTCGTCAAGGAGTCGATCGACGAGCTGCGGCGGCACATCGGCGCCCGCCAGACGACGCCGGCCTAGCGCCATGGAGCTCCGTTCCTACAACCTCGCCGACCTCGGCGCCGCCGGACATCCAGGCGTACCTCGCCGAGAAGGACATCGTGATGGTGCCGATCGCGAGCATGGAGCAGCACGGCCCGCACCTGCCGCTCGCGACCGACACGATCCAGGCCGACGAGATCACGCGCCGCGCCGCCGAGCGGGCGCAGGTGCTCTACACGCCCTGCGTGTGGATGGGCTACTCGCCGCAGCACATGTATGCGCCGGGCGCGGGCACCGGGACGATCACCGTCCGCTCCCAGATCCTGCTCGAGCTCTGGTACGACGTCGGCCGGTCGCTGATCCACCACGGCTTCAACCGGATCGTGTTCGTCAACAACCACGGCTCGAACACGAAGATCTGCGACCCGCTCCTGCGCCGGCTCCGCTACGAGACCGGCGCGTTCGTCGTGATGTCGAAGCTCTACGCCGAGCGCTACATGGGGCTGATCGACGGCGTGATGGAGAACCCGCCCGAGGAAACGCCCGGCTGGCATTCGAGCGAGCTCGAGACCGCGCAGATCCTGGCGTACGACGAGGACCTCGTCCGCATGGACCGCGCGGTCAACCAGAAGGTGAAGAAGCCGGACTGGTTTCCCGAGGGCTTCGTCAAGCTCGACGGCGCGCCCGACGTCGAGTTCCAGGGGTACCAGTACTTCCTGTTCCCGACCGACCACGAGGACTTCACACCGAGCGGCGTGATCGGGAACCCGCTGCGGGCAACCGCGGAGAAGGGGCAGCGCACCTACGACCTCTACGCCGAGCACCTGGCCGCGGCGCTCGAGGAGTTCCAGAAGGCACCGGTGGAGGTGCACACGCGGGAGTGGCGCGAACGCGCATGACGGACGCGCCCCGGATCGCGCTCATCGGCACGCTCGACACGAAGGGCGACGAGATCGCCTACGTCCGCGAGCGGCTGGCGGCGCTCGGGGCCGGCGCCGTCGTGATCGACTCCGGGATCCTCGGCGAGCCCGGCACGGAGGCCGACGTCAGCCGGGAGCAGGTCGCGCGGGAGGCGGGCAACGACCTCGAGCGGATCCGGGCCGCCGGGAGCCGCGGCGCGGCGGTGGAGCTGATGCTCGAGGGCGTGCGCGCGGTCAGCCTGCGGCTCTGGCTCGAAGGTCGGATCGACGGCGTGCTCTGCCTCGGCGGCGCGGAGGGCGCGCTGCTCGGCGCGGCAGCGATGCACGCGCTCCCGGTCGGCGTGCCGAAGCTCATCGTCTCCCCCAGCGCATCGGGACGACGCGCCTTCGGTCCCTTCGTCGGCGAGGGCGACGTGGTCGTCATGCACTCGGTGGTCGACATCCTCGGGCTGAACCCGATCGCACGGGCGGTGTTCGACAACGCCGCCGCCGCCGTGGTCGGAATGGCGAGGAACGGCAGCGGCCCGGTGCGGGACCTCGGGGCCCGGACGGTCGGGATCACGATGCTCGGCCACACCACGCCGGCGGTGATGCGCATCCGCGAGGCGCTCGAGGCGGCGGGACACGAGCCCGTGATCTTCCACGCCAACGGCGTCGGGGGGCCGGCGATGGAGAACCTCGTCGCGGCCGGCGCGATCGCCGGCGTGATCGACTACACGCTCTCGGAGCTCGCGAACGCCGTGCTCGACGGACTGCACACCCCGCCCCGCGAGCGGCTGCGGACGGCGGGCGCGCACGGCGTGCCCCAGGTCGTCGTCCCGGGCTGCGCCGATTTCTTCAACCTGGGCGCGCGCGAGACGGTGCCCGAGCGGTTCCGCGGCCGCCGGAGCTACTTCCACAACCCCGTCGCGACGCTCGTGCGGCTCGAGCCGGACGAGATGGCGGAGCTCGGCCGAACCGTCGCGGAGCGCCTCAACGCGGCGCGTGGCCCGGTGCGCGTGGTCGCGCCGACGCAGGGCTTCTCGCTCGCCGACGTCGAGGGCGGCGACCTCTGGTACCCCGAGGCGGACGCCGCGTTCCTGGACGAGCTCGGCGCGCAGCTGCGGCCCGAGATCCCGCTCGAGCTCGTCGACACCCACGTCAACGACCCCGCGTTCGCCGACCTCGTCGCCGAGCGCTACCTCGCGCTCGTGTCGGCGCCGGCGGCGGGCTGAGCCGTGCCCGCCGACGTCCGCCGGTCGCGGATCCTCGAGCGCATCCAGCGCGACGGCGGCGCGTCCGTGGCCGAGCTCGCGCGCGACTACGGCGTCTCGGCGATCACGGTCCACCGCGACCTCGAGCGGCTCGCCGCTGACGGCCTGATCGAGCGCGTGCGCGGCGGTGCTCGTCCGGCGGGCAGCGGGTCGAAGCCGATCCAGGTCGCCACCGACTGGGCCATGCGGTTGTGGCAGGCCCTGCCGGAGAAGGAGGCGATCGCCGTCCATGCGGCGGAGTTCGTCGAGGACGGCTCGACCGTGTTCCTCGACGCGTCGACGACGAACCTCGTCCTCGCGCGGCACCTCGAGCGCCACCCGCCGCGATCGCTCACGCTGGTGACGAACTCGCCGGCGATCGCGCTCGAGCTGCAGGCGCAGCAGATCCACATGGTCGTCGTCCCAGGCGAGGTCGACCAGACGCTGCGGATGATCGGCGGGCGCTGGTCGGCCGAGTTCATTGCCGGGCTCAACATCGAGACCGCGTTCGTCTCGGCCGCCGGCGTGACGCTCGAGCAGGGCCTCACCACGACCCGGCGGGCGCTCGCCGACACCCTCCACGCGGCGATGGCGTCGTCGCAGCGCACCGTCGCGTCGCTCGACTCGACGAAGTTCGGCCTGTCCGCGCTGCTCTCGATCGCCCGCCTCGACGAGCTCGAAGCGCTCATCGCCGACGACGGCCTGCCGGCCGAGACGGCCCGCGAGTACGAGGCTGCGGGCGTGAACCTGATCCTGGCCTCGCGCGGCATCACCGCACCTTCCGCCATCCACTGAGGAGGGACGAGACATGGCACGACCCGTGACGCTCTTCACCGGCCAGTGGGCCGACCTGCCGCTCGCGACGCTGGCCGAGAGGGCGGCCGCGTGGGGCTTCGACGGCCTCGAGCTCGCCTGCTGGGGCGACCACTTCGACGTGGACGCGGCCCTGGCGGACGACGCCTACGCCGACGGCCACCGCGAGCTGCTCGCCCAGCACGGCCTCCGCTGCCTCGCGATCTCGACGCACCTCGTGGCGCAGGCCGTCTGCGACCCGATCGACGACCGGCACCGCGCGATCCTGCCGCCGGACGTCTGGGGTGACGGCGACCCCGAGGGCGTGCGGCAGCGCGCGGCCGAGAAGGTGAAGGACACGGCCCGCGCCGCCGCGCGGTTCGGCGTCGACGTCGTCAACGGCTTCACCGGCTCGTCGATCTGGCACCTGCTGTACTCGTTCCCGCCCAACGACTTCGACTCGGTCGAGGCCGGCTACCGCGACTTCGCCGACCGCTGGAACCCGATCATCGACGTGTTCGACGAGGTCGGCGTCCGCTTCGCGCTCGAGGTGCACCCGACCGAGATCGCCTACGACTTCGTCACGACACGGAAGGCGCTCGACGCGATCGACCGGCGAGAGGGCTTCGGCATCAACTTCGACCCGAGCCACTTCGCGCACCAGTCGCTCGACTCGTCCGCCTTCATCGAGGAGTTCGCCGACCGGATCTACCACGTCCATGTCAAGGACTCCCGCAAGTACCTCGACGGACGGAGCTCGATCCTCGGCGGGCACCTGAACTTCGGAGAGGCCGGGCGCGGCTGGGACTTCGTCTCGCCCGGGCACGGCGACGTCGACTTCGAGTCGGTGTTCCGGGCGCTCAACCGCATCGGCTACGAGGGGCCGCTCTCGATCGAGTGGGAGGACGCCGGGATGGACCGCGAATGGGGGGCGCAGGACGCGCTCGCGTTCGTGCGGCGCTCCGACTTCACGCCGTCCGCCGTGGCCTTCGACGCCGCGTACGAGAGGCAGTAGCGATGGCCGAGGAGACCAAGGTCGGCTTCGTCACCATGGGCGCCGCCGGCGGCGGCGGGGACGTGCCGGAGATCGGCGTCGGGATGCTGGGGTACGCCTTCATGGGGAAGGCGCATGCGAACGGGTACAGGACGCTCGCGTACATGACGTGGCCGCCGCCGCTGCGGCCGCGGCTCGTCTCGATCGCGGGCCGCTCGGAGGACGCCGTTGCCGAGGCCGCGCGACGCTTCGGCTTCGAGCGCTACGTCACAGACTGGGCGGAGCTCGTCTCCGACCCGGGCATCACGCTCTTCGACAACAGCGGGCCGAACAACCTCCACGCCGAGCCCTCGATCGCCGCGGCCGAGGCCGGCAAGCACGTGATCTGCGAGAAGCCGCTCGCCCGCACCGCCGACGAGAGCTACGACGTCTGGCAGCGGGTGCAGGCGACCGGCGTGAAGCACATGTGCGCCTTCAACTACCGCTTCGTCCCGGCGGTGCGGCTCGCGCGCGAGCTGCTCGAGGCCGGCGAGCTGGGCGAGATCTACCACTTCCGCGGCGCGTACCTCCAGGAATGGGGCGACATCGACGACGAGGTCTGGCGCTTCGACCGCTCGCTCGCCGGCTCGGGCGCCCTGGGCGATCTCGGCGCCCACGTGATCGACCTCGCCCGCTACCTCGTGGGCGAGGTCGCCTCGGTGGCGGGGACGACGAAGACGTTCAAGGAGGGCCGCGACGTCGACGACGCGTTCGAGGCGGCCGTCGAGTTCGAGAACGGCGCAGTCGGGACCCTCGAGGCGTCACGCTTCTGCCCGGGTCGCAAGAACGCGTTCACCTGGGAGATCAACGGCTCGAAGGGCTCGATCGCGTTCGACCTGGAGCGGCTGAACGAGCTGGAGGTGCACTTCGTCGGCTCGGCGCCCGGCGAGCGGGCCCAGGGCTTCCGGCGCGTGCTCGTCTCGGAGGCCGACCACCCGTTCTGGCAGCACTGGTGGCCGCACGGCCACATCATCGGCTGGGAGCACACCTTCGTGCACGAGCTCCACCACTTCCTCACCGCGATCCGCGACGACGGCGCCGTGGCGCCGCACGGGGCCACGTTCGAGGACGGGTACCGCGCCGCCGAGGTGTGCGACGCGATCGTGCGGTCGAGCCGAGTCGGGGCGGCGCGAGCGGTCACGTACCGCTGACGCGCCGGAAGTGCGCGACGGTCGCGGCGACTCCGTCCTCGAGCGGGGTCACCGCGACGTCGCCGACGACCTCGGCGAAGCGGTGCGCGTCGAGCTCCGGCGGGAACGGCAGCGGCGGCCCGGTCACCTCGATCCGGCCCGCGACCTCCGGGACCGCGCGCTCGATCGCCGCGACGACGTCCTCGGCCGACGCGGTCACGCCCGGGACGTTGACGACGTCCGCACCGGTCGCGTCCGCCCGCGCCGCGGCCACGAACGCGGCCGCGACGTCCGGCGCGTACTGCAGCTGGCTGCGCCCGCTGTAGGGCAGGACGTAGCCATCGCCGCGGGCCGCCGCCTCCATCGCGAGCGTCGGCGCCGACGTGAGCCCCTGGTCGCGGCCCGGCCCGTACACGACGTACGGACGGAGCCCGATGCTCGCGAGGCCCGTCTCCGCGGCGAACACGCGCGCGGACTCCTCGTTCGCGAGCTTGTACACGCCGTAGTGCGTGTCGGGGTGCCCCGACGGCTCGTCGCCGCCGTCCGCCGCGGCGAAGGCGGCCGCGGAGCTCGCGTAGACGAACGGCGTGCGGAGCCCGGCCGCGGCGGCCGCCGCGAGCAGCGTCGTCGTGCCGACCACGTTCACCTGCGCGCCCCGGACCGGGTCGGCGCGGCACGCCGGCACCTGCAGGGCGGCGAGGTGGATCACGTGCGTCGGCCCGCGCTCGAACAGCGCGTGCACGTCGTCGGGCTGCGACACGTCCGCCCGGACGAACGCGATCCGGCTGCGCTCCTCCGGCCCGAGCAGGGCGGCGACGCGGCGGTCGTCCGTGCCGGCGTCCGCGGCGACGACCTCCACGCCCTCGTCGACGAGCTGCCGCAGGATCCACGCCCCGATGCACCCGTAGGCGCCGGTGACGAGGAACCGCTCGCTCACGCGGCGGCGACGGGGTTGGCGAGCGGCGGGACGCCGTCCACCCTGACCTCGACGACGTCGCCGGCCCGCAGCGTGACGCGCGGGTCGCGGTAGTAGCCGACGCCGTCGGGCGTCCCGGTGAGGATCACGTCGCCGCGCTCGAGCGTGACCACGTCGGTGACGTAGGCGACGAGCGCGGCGATCCCGAAGATGAGGTCGCGCGTGTTGCCGTCCTGCAGCACCGTCCCGTTGAGGACCTGGCGGACGTCGAGCGCGGGCTCGAGCGTCTCGAGCGGGGCGACCTCCGGCTGGATCGGGCAGAACGAGTCGTAGCCCTTGCCGCGGAACCACTGCCCGTCGCCGTACTGGAAGTCGCGCGCGCTCACGTCGTTCGCAGCCGTGTAGCCGGCCAGCACCTCCGCTGCGCGCTCAGGCGCCACGCGGCGCGCCTGGCGCCCGATCACGAGCGCGAGCTCGGCCTCGGCGTCGACGTGGCTCGACCCGGCGGGAAGCACGATCGGCTCGCCCGGCCCGACCACCGTGTTGGCGAGCTTCGCGAACAGGAGCGGCGCGGGCGGGAGCTCGACGCCCTCCTCGTCGGCGTGCGCGGCGTAGTTCCGGCCGACGCAGACGATCCGCTCGGGGCGGCGGACGCCGAAGCTGCCGTTCCACGCGGTCTCGAAGGCGGTCACGGCACGACGCTAGCGATCGGAGACGACGAGCGTCGCCTTGCCGTGCCGCTCGGCGAAGGCGTCGCGGAAGCGGTCGAGCGGCACGCGGAGCCGGACGAAGGACTCGAGCGCACCCGGCCAACGCTGCCGTGCGCGGTCCAGGGCCTCGACGCCGGCGAGCCAGTCCTGCCGGTGGGCGTTGACGCTGCCGAACAGGACGCGATTCTCGAGGACGGTGTCGATGCCGAGCACGCGCCCGTCGACGCCCACGGTCTGCTCGCGCCCGTCGACGCCGAGCAGGCAGGCGACGCCGCTGCGACGGAGCAGACCGAGGCTGTCGGCCATCAGCTGGGCGTCGCCCGCCGCCTCGACGACGAGGTCGAACCGGCCGAGCTCCGACAGCGGTGCGCCCGGCGCGTGCGACGTGGCGCGCTCCGGCCGCCTCGACGAGCTCGTCCTTCGGCTCGAGCGACGCGGTCCACACCTCGACGCCGTCGAGGCGCAGCAGGTACGTGGTCAGGAGCCCGATCGCGCCCGCGCCGACGACGAGCGCGCGCCGGAGCTCCCACGGCTGGCGGCCGCCGATCGTCTGCGCGTGCCGGAGCGCGCGGGCGCAGATCGACATCGGCTCTGCGAGGACGCCGAGGCGCCCGAGGCCCGGCGGGATCGGGATCAGCTGGTCGGCGTCCTCGGCCACCAGCTCGCGCGCGAACCCGTGCAGGCGCGTGATCCCGCGCTCGAGGTAGTCGCCGGTCAGGCACGAGTCGGGCGAGCCCTCGTCGCACGCGACGCAGTGCCGGCACGAGCGGCGGACGGTCGCGGCGACGAGGTCGCCGCGCGAGAACCCGTGCCCGTCGCGGTCGACGACGCCGAGCAGCTCGTGCCCGATCACGAGCGTCTCCTCCTGCTCGGGCGCGACGCCGAACAGGCCGTGGTCGATCTCGCGGTCGGTCCCGCAGACGCCCACCTCGAGCACACGCACGGTCACCTGTCCCGCCGCGGCAACCGGGGCGTCCACTTCGGCCACGCGCGTGGAGGACGGTGCTCCGGGTGTCACGACGAGTGCTTGCATACGCTCCGCAGCCGTGAGCGTAGAGGTGGCGATCGCAAGCAGTGCGGAGCTCGGCGAAGGGCCGCGCTGGGACGCCGCCACGGGCCGCCTGCTGTGGGTCGACATCGAGGGTCGCGAGCTGCACGTCTCCGATCCCGCGACGGGCGACGACCGCGCGATCGCGCTCGACAACCGGGTCGGGGCGGCGGCGCCGATGACCGACGGCCGCATCCTCGTCGCGCTCGCCGACCGGCTCGCCGCACTCGACCTCGAGGGCGAGTCGCTCGAGACGCTGGTGTCGTTCCCGCACGGGCCCGGACCTGCGCGTGAACGACGGCGCCTGCGACCCCGACGGCCGGTTCTGGATCGGCTCGCTCGAGCTCGAGTTCGCGCCCGAGGCCGGGAGCCTGTACCGCTACGACGGCGAGCTCGTCGAGGTGCTCGCCGGGGTGTCGTTGTCCAACGGGCTCGGCTGGTCGCCCGACGGCGCGCGGATGTACTACGTCGACTCGCTCACGTACCGGATCGACGTCTTCGACTTCGACGGGCTGCCGACGCAACCGACGTCCCTTCGTCCGCATCGACCGGCACGACGGGATCCCCGACGGGCTCGCGGTGGACGACGAGGGCGGCGTCTGGATCGCGCTCTACGGCGGCGCTTGCGTGCGCCGCTACGACGCCGACGGGCGGCCTCGACCACGTGCTCGAGGTGCCGGCGCGGCGGGTGACGGCGTGCTGTTTCGGCGGTGCGGACGGGCGCAAGCTGTTCGTGACGTCCGCGGCGCCGGACGGTCGCGTGTTCGTCGCGGAGGTGGGCGTGAGCGGCCCGCCGGCTCAGCCGTTCCGGAGCACGGCGCCCTCGGACGCCGAGCCGACGAGCAGCCGGTAGCGGCCGAAGACACCGCGCCCGTACGGCAGCTCGGGCGGGCGCCAGGCGGCGAGCCGCGCCGCCAGCTCGTCCTCGTCCAGCTCGAGCGTCAGCGCCCGCGCGTCGAGGTCGATCGTGATCGTGTCCCCGTCGCGGACGACGGCGAGCGGGCCGCCGCGCGCCGCCTCCGGGGCGACGTGCCCGACCATGAGCCCGCGCGTCGCGCCCGAGAAGCGGCCGTCGGTGACGAGCGCGACCGAGTCGCCGAGGCTCGCGCCGACGACCGAGGCGGTCACGCTGAGCATCTCCCGCATCCCAGGGCCGCCCGCAGGGCCCTCGTAGCGCACGACGAGCACGTCGCCCGCGACGACGTTGCCCGGCGCGGACGGCGTCGGTGCAGGCCTCCTCGCTGTCGAACACGCGCGCCGGGCCTCGCTGGAAGCGGCGCGACGCGGCCGACGCCTTCACCAGACAGCCGTCGGGCGCGAGGTTGCCGCGCAGGACGGCGAGAGCACCGCCCGGGCCGGTACGGCGCCGTCGACGGGGAAGAGCACCTCGCCGTCGGGCGGCGGCGCCTCCCGCGCGGCCTCCGCGAGCGTCTCGCCCGTGACCGTCGGCGCGTCGCCGTCGAGGAGCCCGCCGCCGGCCAGCTCGCGGACGAGGGTCGCGGTGCCGCCCGCGCGGTGGAGCGTCTCGGCCGTGTGGCGACCCGACGGGCACGAGGCTCGCGAGCACGGGCGTCCGCTCGCCGACCTCCGCCAGGTCGTCGAGCGTGAGCGGCACCTCGGCCTCGCGCGCCACCGCGAGCAGATGCAGGATCCCGTTCGTCGAGCCGCCGGTCGCGGCGATCCCGGCCGCGGCGTCGAGGAGCGCGCGCCGGTCGAGGAACGTGCGCGCGGTGACCTCCCGCGCGGCGAGGTCGACGGCGGTCGCCCCGGCCCGCTCCGCCGCCGCGCGCTTCGCCTCGACCTCGTCCGCCGGCACGAGCCCGTCGCCGAGCCGCGCGATCCCGAGGCAGTCGAGCGCCACCGCCATCGTGTTCGCGGTGAAGTGGCCCGCGCAGGCGCCGGGCCCCGGGCAGGCGACGGCCTCGAGCTCGTCGAGCTCCCGGCGCGAGAGCAGCCCGCGCTCCTCGGCGCCGACGGCCTCCCAGACGTCCTGGATCGTCACCTCGCGGCCATGCAGCAACCCGGCGCGCATCGGCCCGCCGTAGAGGACGCAGGCCGGCTTGTCGACCCGTGCGAGCGCCATCAGCGCCGCCGGGACGGTCTTGTCGCACCCGACGAGGCAGACGAGCGCGTCGAAGTCGTGCGCGTGGGTCATCAGCTCGATCGAGTCGGCGATCACCTCACGGGAGATCAGCGAGGCGCGCATCCCCGGCGTCCCCTGCGACTGGTTGTCGGAGACGGCGATGGTGTTGAACGGCAGCGGCACGCCCCCGGCCTCGGCGACGCCGGCGCAGACCGCGTCGGCGAGATCACGGTGGTTGAGGTTGCACGGCATCGTCCCCGTCCACGTCGAGACGACGCCGACGATCGGGCCGTCGAGCCGCTCCGGGTCGACGCCGATCGCGCGGAAGTGCGCCCGCGCGCCCGCCCGCTCGGCGCCTGCGCGGAGCGACGCCCGCGCCCGCCGGCGGAGGTCGGCGTGCTCCATCCGGGCGAGTCTACGTCCGGCTCACGCGAACGAGTTTTACGTGCCGCTTACCCGGATTCCGCCCGGAGACGCCAGAATCCCTGCATGGGACGCAGGACGAGGCTTGCCGTGGGCGCAATCGTGGCCCTGCTCGCGCTGAACGCCGTCCTCGTCGTGGTCCAGCCCGGCCTCGCGCTGCCGAACGGCCTGGCCGGCTACTTCTTCGGGCCGAAGATGGTCCGCGCGGAGGTGATCGTCCACGACGGCGGCGTGCTGCGGGACTACCGGCTCGACCGCGGCCGCATCCGGGCCGTGGGCGCTGGCTCGCTCACGCTGCTCGAGCGCGACGGCACCGTCGTCGTCGTCCCGGTCGCGGCCGACGCCGAGGTGCGACTCACGGGGCGCATCGTCCCCTTCTCCCGCCTGCGGCGCGGGATGTCGGCGCTGACCGTGCGCGAGGGCGACGGAGCGGCCTCCGTCGTGCGCGCGACGCGATGAGCACCGTCGCGTCCGAGCGGTCGACTCCCGACGGGCCCATGGACGCGACGCCGCGCGCCACCGTACTCCTCGTCGAAGACGACCCGAGCATCGGTCGCCTCGTCCACGGCTACCTCGGCCGGGACGGCTACCGCGTCCTCTGGGTCCGCTCCGGCGAGGAGGCGCTGCTGGAGCTGAGCCGCCACCCCGTGGGGATCGTCGTCCTCGACGTCGGCTTGCCCGGGATCGACGGCTTCGACGTCTGCCGGCGGATGCGCGCCGGCTCGCGCGTGCCGATCCTCATGTTGACCGCCCGCGACGAGGAGCCCGACCGCGTCGCGGGCCTCGAGCTCGGCGCCGACGACTACCTCACCAAGCCGTTCTCGCCGCGCGAGCTGGTCGCGCGGATGAAGGCCGTCCTCCGCCGCACCGAGCCGGATGCCGTCATGCCCGAGGAGCTCGTCCTGGGCGACGTCGTGCTCCGACACGCCGAGCGCGAGGTCTTCGTCGCCGGCAATCCCGTCGAGCTGACGGTGAAGGAGTTCGACCTGCTCGCCTTCCTGCTGGCGCATCCCGGCGTCGTCTTCTCGCGCGAGCAGCTGCTCGACCGCGTCTGGGAGCTGACGTTCTCGGGCGGGACGCGGACGGTGGACGTCCACGTCGCGCAGGTCCGCCGTAAGCTCGGCCGCCCGGAGCTCGTCCGCACCGTCCGCGGCGCGGGCTACAAGGCCGTTCGCCGGTGAGCCTCAGGACGCGGCTGTTCATCGGGATCGCGGCGGTGGCCGCGCTCTCGGTGGCGGTTGCGTTCACGGTCGGGGCCTACCTCTCGCGCCGCACGGTCGAGGAGAACACGCTCCGCGACGTGGCCGCGCAGGCCGACCTCCTCGCCGAGCGCGAGCGCGCCTCGCTGCTCCCGTTCCGGGGCCTGCGCAGCCTCGAGCCCTTCCTCGAGCGGCAGGGGCAGCGCGTCGTCAAGGCGCCGCTGGACGGGTCGTCGCCGTACCTGCCCGCCGACCGCGCGGCCGATCTGCGCCGCGGCAGGCCGCTCGACGGGACGATCACCGTGGACGGGACGCGCTCGTTCTACGCCGCCCGCCTCGTCGGCAACCGCGCGTTCATCCTCCTCCGCCCGACCGACCTCGTCGAGTCGTCCTGGCGGCCGCACCTGCGCGGGCTCCTGCTCGGCGCGTTCGCGGCGATCGGGCTGGCCGCCGTCGCGGCGTTCCTGCTCGCCCGCGCGGTCGCGCGACCGGTGGGCCGCGTCGCGGAGGCGAGCCGCCGGCTCGCGGACGGCGAGGCGCCGCACGTGCCCGTCGAGGGGGCGCGCGAGCTGCGCACGCTGGCCGAGTCGTTCAACGAGACTTCCGTCCAGCTCGCGAAGGCACGGGACGCGGAGCGGACGTTCCTCCTCTCCGTCAGCCACGAGCTGAAGACACCGCTGACCGCGATCCGCGGCTACGCGGAGGCGCTCGCCGAAGGCGTCCTCCCCGCCGACGAGGCCGGCGACACGATCGTGCGCGAGGCGGCGCGGCTCGAGCGGCTCGTCGGCGACCTCCTCGACCTGGCGCGGATGAACCGCAGCGAGTTCAGCATCCGCCGCGAGCCGGTCGACCTCGGGGCGGTCGTCCGTGAAGCGGTGCAGCGCTACGAGCAACAGGCCCGCGCCTTCGGGGTCGACCTCGAGGCCGTCGTGGACGGGAGCCCGGCCGTGCTCGGCGACGCCGACCGCCTGCTCCAGGTCGCATCGAACCTCGTCGAGAACGCGTTGCGGCTGACCCCGCCCGGCGGCCGGGTCCGCGTCGTGTCCGAGCCGGGCATGCTCGCCGTCGAGGACACCGGCCCAGGCCTGCAGCCGGAGGATCTCACCCACGCGTTCGAGCGGTTCTACCTCCACGACCGCTACGGCCGCGAGCGCCCGGTCGGTACGGGCCTCGGGCTCGCGATCGTGCAGGAGCTCGCGAAGGGGATGGGCGGCACCGTCTCGGCCACGAGCGACCCGGGCCGCGCGACCCGCTTCGAGCTGCGGCTCCCGTCGGCGCCGACGCCGGTGCTGCAGCCCGCCTGAACGGCTTACGCCCGCTTTACCTCCGACGTACGGAGCGCTGACGCGGAGCGGCGAGCATCCGGGCGCACACGAACCCTGGAGGCTCCATGAAGCGCATCGCTCTCTCCGCCGTCCTCGTCGCGACCGCCGGCCTCGCCGTCGTCGCGGTCGCCGCGGCGGCAGGCTACGTCCAGATCACCGGCACGCCGGGCAACGACACGATCGTCGGCACCTCCGGCTCCGACCGGATCGCGGCCCGCGCGGGCAACGACACCGTCAGCTCGGGCGCGGGCAACGACCGCGTCTGGGGCGGCGTCGGCAACGACTCGATCGACGCGGGCGAGGGGAACGACATCGTCCGCGGCCGCCCCGGCGACGACACGATCCAGGGCGGCGCCGGCAACGACCGCATCTGGCCCGGCCGCGGCGCCGACGTCGAGAACGGCGGCCCCGGCGACGACGTCCTCCACGCGCTCGCGAACGACGACCTGGTCGACCGGATCGACTGCGGCGAGGGCAACGACATCGTCTGGCTCAACGTGAACGAGCAGGACGTCCACGTGAACTGCGAGACGGTGCGGATGAAGGCCGCCCGCGGGGACGGCGGCGACAACTAGCGCCGGAAAACGACTCGTCCGGCGGCCGGGCTTCCATCGGCGTCCCGATCGCGAGACCGGGGCCGACGGCACCAACGGTCGCCGGACGGGGGAGAGGTAGTCGCACCGACAGCATCGTCCAGCCCTGCGGCGGGGTCAGGAGGGCGCGCACCCGACCGGTGGTGCGGCGAGCCGTACCATTCGGCGGGTGCGCCGCCTCTCCACCGCGGTCGCCGTGTCCCTCGCGCTCGGGACCGCGGGAGCGGATGCGGCCGTGCTCCGCGGGACCGACGCGGCCGACCGACTCCTCGGCACGCGGGGCTCGGACGCGGCGTACGGCCTCGGCGGGCGAGACCTCCTCGACGGACGCGCGGGAGCCGACTTCCTCCACGGCGGCCCCGACTCCGACCTCCTCCTCGGCCGCGGCGGCCCCGACCGGATCGCAGCCGCGCTCGACGCCGCGCCGGACGTGATCCGCTGCGGCGCGGGCGCCGACGTCGTCACGGCCGAGGGCATCGACTCCGTGGCCGCCGACTGCGAGCTCGTCGTCCGCCAGGTCTCGCGCGACACGACGACCGATTCGCGGGCGCAGCACGAGACGCAGGTCGAGCCTGACTCGGCCGCGAACGGGCGCACCGTCGTGACCGTGTTCCAGTCGGGGCGCCAGGCCGACGGCGGCGCCGCCGGGATCGGCTGGGCCACGTCGACGAACGCCGGCGGGTCGTGGCGCTCCGGCTTCCTGCCCGGTGTGACGATGTTCTCGACGCCACCGGGGGAGAGCACGGTCGCGACCGACCCGGTCGTCGCGTGGGACGCTGCACACGGGACGTGGCTCGCGGTCACGCTCGGGATCTCCGAGGCGGGGATGTCGTTCATGGTCAGCCGCTCGCCCGACGGCCTCCGCTGGGACCTCCCGATCACGGCGCTGCGCGCGCCCGAGGAGGCGATCGACAAGGAGTGGGTGACGTGCGACAACGGGCCGCGAAGCCCGTACCGGGGCACGTGCTATATCGCCTACCTCGACGTCGAGGCCGGGTACATCGCCGTGATCCGCTCGAGCGACGGCGGCCGCACGTGGTCGGCGCCGGTCGGCTCGCGTGCGGGGATCCCCGTCCGCGGGATCGTCAACGGCGCGCTGCCCGAGGTGCTCCCGAACGGCACGCTCGTCGTCGTCTTCTCGCTCTTCGGCGTCTTCGCGGACATGGGCGCCGACCAGGTGCTGGCGATGCGCTCGCGCGACGGGGGCAGGACGTTCGAGCCGGCGCGGCACGTGGCCCTGCTGCCAGGCCGAGGACGTCGGGGGCGTGCGCTCCCCGCCCTTCGCCTCCGTCGCGGTCGACGGCGCCGGCCGGCTCTGGGCCGCGTGGCAGGACTGCCGCTACCGCATCGAGTGCGGGGCGAACGAGATCGTGCTCGCGTCGACCGTGGACGGCGTCGTCTGGTCGAACCCGGCGCGCGTCCCGATCGCGACACGGCCGAGGGCGTGGACGCGTTCGTGCCCGGGCTCGCCGCCGACCCGGCCGGTCGGGGGCGGCTCGGGCTCGTCTACCACACGGTCGACCAGCCGGGCGCGTGCCCGCCGGACGAGTGCCGCGCCGTGCACGTGTGGGTCACAGGCACCCGGGACGGCGGCCGCACCTGGGCGCGTCCGCGGCGCCTGACGCCCCGCGGCATGCGCCTCCCGTGGATCGCGCAGACGGGGATCGGCCGCATGCTCGCGGACTACGTCTCGGCGTCGTGGACGGGCGGGAGGACGGTGGCGGTGATCTCCCTCGCGGACGAGCCGGTCGACGGGGCTTTCCGTCAGGCGACGTTCGCCGCGGCGTTCGGCGTTTGACACACGGCCGCGCCGCGCAAGACCGAGACGATGGAATCGCGCGACGACCGCGACGCGCTCGGGCAAGCGCCCGACGCGCACGTGACCTCGGAGGAACTGCAGGCTCGCAAGCGACTGTCACGCGGCTGGGCGGTCATTGCCGGGGCTGCCGTGGTGTGCGTCGCAGCCGTCCTGCTCATCGCCTGGGCCATCCAGTAGTGGGGGCCGGTGGGTGGGGCAGCGACGCCTCCACCCACCGACGTTCGAGCTCACGCGCCGTGCCGGGCGCGGAGAGCCTCGCGGGCGCTCGCGCGGGACACGAGCGAGATCTGCTTCGCGGGGCGGGGCGCCAGGGGCGGCACCACGCGGCGCGAATCGGCCAGATGCGCGGCTGAGTCCAGCATCGCACCTCCTCTCGGTCTCGTCGGGTCATCAACCGGCTTCGCGCCGGCGACGAGCCCTACGCCGGGGAGACGAGGGGGCGCCGCTGACGCGAACCCGTGGTCGCCCACCGCATCCCCTCGACCGTCCACCCGAGCAGGGCGAGGATGAGGAGTGCGAAGGCGATGATGAAAATCCAGAAGCGTCTCTTCATGGGAATCTCCGGGTTCGGTCGTTCGGACAGCCCGAAACCTACGGCGCGCCGGCTCGGCGGGAATCGGCCCGCGAGCCGATTCCGTGTCCTCCTCAGGGATGACCCGCCGAGAACCGGCGGAGGAAGGAGACGAGCCGCCCCCACAGCGACTCCGGCCGCTCGAGCCGGGACCTTGGATCACCGGCGAGCCCCGCCATGGTCTCCTCCTCCTCCGTCTGCCGTCACGCACATGACGCCCCAGGACGGCAGGATCTTCCCCACGCTCATTCGCCCCATCCCGGATGCCCAGGAGCCGTCGTCGCCGTGCTCCCAGGCGCTGCGGTAGCGCTCGAGCCAGGCCTCGACGTCGGGCGCTCTCAGCCTAGAGCTCCCAGCCGTCGGGGACGTCGTGCACGCCCGGGTGCATCTCGCCGTAGCGGCGGAGCTCCGAGACCCGCCCGTCGTCTGCGAAGCGGGCGAAGAGCGAGCCGGCCATCGTCACGTCGTGCGTGCCGTCGGTCGCGTTCAGCCACCACTCGACGGTCGCGCGGTCGCCGTCGATCACGGCGCGGCCGAGGCGGATCTCCGCGTCGCCGAGGATCGCGCCCTGGCGTCGCAGGTGGAGGCGGATCTCGTCGTGGCCGCACATCGGCGCCCGCAGCGGGTGGTGCCGCAGGACGGCGTCCTCGGTGAACGACCACTCGATCCAGTCGCCGGCGTCGCCGTGCTCCCAGGCAAGCCGGAAGCGCTCGAGCCAGGCCTCGATCGCGGCGTGACGGATCGGTTTCGCGGCGACGGTCGTCATGTCCCAAGTTGTGCCAGCCGCGGGAGCACGGGTCGAGGTGGGGCACCGGCCATGGCTGGTGCGGCCTGCCCCACCCGCTAGCGTGCCCGGCGACGCGACGAAAGGACGCCATGCTGACGATCACGAACGAGGCCGCCGACGCGATCCGCGAGATCGTCGGGGCCAACGACATGCCCCAGGGCTCGGGCCTCCGCATCACCGCCGAGGAGGACGGCGACGAGGTCTCGATCGACCTGGACTTCGCCGAGCAGCCGGAGACCGACGACGACGTGGTCGAGAGCGACGGCGCGCGCGTCTTCCTCGACGGGACCGCGTCCGAGGTGCTGACGGACGTCGAGCTCACGGTCACTCCGCACGGCGACCACGTGCACTTCGAGTTCAGCGAGCGCGACGACTCGGGCTCACGCAGCTCGGACTCGAGAGCGGCCGAGTAACAGGCTGTTGCTTCGTCGTTCTCGGCGGGCATCGTGACGGGGCGGATCGAGACCGAGCGGCTCGTGCTCGAGCCGCTCGAGCCGGGGCACGCCGAGGAGATGGTCGCCGTCCTCGCCGACCCCGAGCTGTACCGGCACACCGGCGGGCAGCCGCCCTCGGTCGCCGAGCTCCGGCGCCGGTACGAGCTCCAGGCGCGCGGCCGCTCCGGCGACGGGTCGGCGCTGTGGCTCAACTGGATCATGCGCGAGCAGAGCACGGGCGCCGCCGTCGGCTTCGTCCAGGCCACCGTCGGCGTCGCGTCGCGCACCGCGGACGTGGCGTGGCTCGTCGGCATCGCATTCCAGGGCCGTGGCTATGCGCGCGAGGCCGCCGGGGCGATGGTCGGCCGGCTGCGCGAGGACGGCGTCGCACGCGTGACCGCCCACATCCACCCGGACAACGCCGCGTCGGAGGGCGTGGCGCGCTCGCTCGGCCTCGCCCCCACGACCACGGTCGTCGACGGCGAGGTGCGCTGGGAGAGGGCGGCGCGCTAGCGCGCCCCGACCACGCCACGCGCGGCCCAGGCCGCGACGGAGAGCACGAACGGCGCGTCCGGCAGCTGTTCCCGGCACCGCTCGCGGAGCGCGGCCAGGTCCGGCTCGGCGAGCGACCGCGCGTACGCGCCCGCCGGGCCGACGCCCAACGTGAACGGCTCCCACCACTCCTCGAAGCTCCCGTGCTCGACCGCCACCGACAGCTCGCCCTCCTCCACCTCGTCGACGCCCGCCTCCTCGAAGAGCTCCCGGAGGTGGCCCGCGCGCGCGCCGGGAAGGCGAGACTCGTCCTCGACACCGGGGTCCAGCTCGCGGGCGGCGCGCCAGAACGGCGACAGCGGCGCCCGGTTCCCTGCGAGATCCCAGACGCAGGCGGCGACGACGCCGTCGAGCCGGGTCACGCGCGCCATCTCGGTCAGGCCCGCGACCGGATCCGGCATGAAGTGCACGACGAGCTGCGCAAGCGCCGCGTCGAAGCCGCCGTCCGGGAACGGGAGCTCGTCCGCAGCGGCTAGGTGCACGTCGACGCCGGGATAGCGCGCGCGGGCAGCCGCGACGAACGGCTCGGAGGGATCGACGGCGGCGACGGCATCGGTGCCGAACCGGCGGACGAGCTCGCCCGTCAGCGCACCCGGCCCGGAGCCGACGTCGAGCACCGTCCCCTCGTCGCCGATACCGGCGAAGTCCGCCAGCTCCGGGGCGAGCGGCGTCGAGTACCGCCCCATGAAGCGGTCGTAGGAATCGGCTGCGACGTCGAAGCTCACGGCTCTCGCGCGTGACCCTAACGACGCGTGACTAGGCTCGCGCGATGGTCCCGGAAGCGCCGCTCGAGGAGACCGATGGCGGGCTCGTCCCGGCCGGCGAGGGCTGGTTCGTCCTCAACGCCCGGGAGGCCCGCTCGCGCGAGCGGCCGCAACGCGGCCTCGCGGTGCCGTTCGAGGGGACGCCGGAGTTCCCGCAGGTCGGGATCCGGCTCTACGTCCTCGGCCCCGGCGAGCCGATGGGCATGTACCACTGGGAGGCCAACCAGGAGGACTTCCTGGTGCTCTCCGGGGAGGCGCTGTTGCTCGTCGAGGGCGTGGAGCGCCCGCTCCGGCAGTGGGACTTCGGCACTGCCCGCCGGACACCGACCACATCATCATCGGGGCCGGCAGCGGCCCGTGCGTCGTGATCGCGGTCGGCGCGCGCGAGCACGGCGACGACGAGTCCTGGGGCGGGTATTCCGTCGACGAGACGGCCGCGCGGCACGGCGTCTCGGTCGAGCGCGAGACGAGCGACGCCGAGGAGGCGTACGCGCGCTTCCCCGACGTCGCGTGGACGCGCTACCGCGACGGCTGGCTCGACTAGCCCGGGTCGACGAGCGTCCCGCCCCACTCCTCCGGCGCGACGTCGGCGAGCGTCTCGGAGAACGTCCAGTGGTGGCCCATCGGGTCCTCCGCTTCGTACTGCCGCTCGCCGTACTCGAAGTCCGTCGGCTCCATCGCGATCCGGGCGCCGTGGGCCCGGGCGCGCTCGCAGTGCGCACGGGCGTCGTCGACCCGCACCATCACGCGGTGCGTCGCCTCACCCGGCCGGGGCGGGATCTGCTCGCGGCGGACGTCGGCGACGATGACCGCGCCGTCGCCGACGCGGAGCTGCGAGCGGTGGGCCTCGCCGATCCGGACGCGCTCCTCGAACCCGAACGCCTCGCCGAGCCAGCGAACCGCTTCGCGGACGTCGGGGTAGACCAGTACGGGGATCACGGTCGCCGACGGGATCGAGCGGTTGGGCTTCATGCGGCGACGGTACCGCTAGGCTCCCGCGCATGGAGCTGCGGTCGGTACGCGTCGCCGCGATCCAGGCGACGCCCGTGATCCTCGACGCGGATGCGACCGTCGAGAAGGCGGTCTCACTCCTCCACGAGGCGGCGGACGGCGGCGCCGAGCTCGCGGTCCTGCCCGAGACGTTCGTCCCGCTCTACCCGTCGAACGCCTGGGCGCGCGGCGCGTCGTCCTTCGGCGGCTGGGACGAGTTCTGGGAGCGGCTCTGGGAGAACAGCGTCGACGTGCCGGGCCCGCTCGTCGACCGCCTCGCCGACGTCTGCGGCGAGCGCGACCTCCACGTCGTCGTCGGCGTCAACGAACGCGAGCGCGACCGCCCCGGCTCGCTCTACAACACGATGCTGACGATCGGCCCGACGGGGCTTCTCGCGAAGCACCGGAAGCTGATGCCGACGCAGCACGAGCGCCTCTTCCACGGCGTCGGCGCCGGCGACGACCTGGCCGTCACCGAGACGCCCGTCGGCCGGATCGGCGGCCTGATCTGCTGGGAGAACCGCATGCCGCTCGCACGCTGGCGGGTCTACCAGGGCGGGCCCCAGCTCTGGGTCGCGCCGACGGCCGACGACTCCGACGGCTGGCTCGCGAGCATGCGTCACATCGCGATCGAGTCCGGCGCCTACGTCATCTCGGTGCCGCAGTACATCCCGGCCGCGGCCTTCCCGGACGACTTCCCGGTGCCGCTGCCCGAGGACCGGGAGGTCTTCGGGCGCGGCGGCGCGGCCGTGTGCGAGCCGTCCGCCGGCGAGATCGTCGCGGGGCCGCTCTACGACCGGGAGGGGATCGTCTTCGCCGACTGCGACCTGCGGCGCGGCTTCCACGCGAAGCGGTGGTTCGACGTCGTCGGGCACTACGGCCGGACGGACGTCCTGACCGCGGAGGCCGAAGGGACGCCCTCCTGGGCCTGACCCAGTACTACACCGCGACGACGCTCGACGGCTTCATCGCGGACGAGCAGGACTCCCTCGACTGGCTGTTCACCCGCGCCCGCGACGAGGACGGGCCGCTCGCCTACGAGCGGTTCTACGAGGGCGTCGGCGCCGTCGCGATGGGCTCGACCACGTACGAGTGGATCCTCGACCACTCGTCGGAGTGGCCGTACGCGAACGTGCCGAGCTGGGTGTTCTCGTCCCGCGAGCTGCGGGAGGTGCCCGGCGCGGACATCCGCTTCGTGCGCGGGGACGTCGCGCCGGTGCACGCCGAGATGACGGCGGCCGCGGGCGACCGGAACGTCTGGCTCGTGGGCGGCGGCCCTCTCGTCGCGCAGTTCGCCGAGACCGGGCTCCTCGACGAGGTGCTCGTGACGATCGCGCCTGTGGCCATCGGTGCGGGCCGACCGCTCCTCCCTGCGCGCGTGGAGCTGGCTCTCGAGGAGACGGGGCGGAACGGCGACTTCGTTGCGGCGCGGTACTCGGTCGTGCGGGAGGGTTAGACGCTCGCGCGGCGGCGCGGGTGCGCATGCCAGAGCCGGCTGAGCAGGACGGTCGGGACGAGCCAGACCGCGACGAACACGGCGAGAACGGCGGCCGACGCGGCTCCGAAGAGCAGCGTGAGCCCGAGGACGAACAGCAGCATCAGGCTGAACAGCAGGTAGGCGCCGGTGACGACGACGAGCAGCGCGCCGCGGATCGCGACCCGGGCCGCCGAGCGGATCGGCGCCGCGATGTCGTCGACGTCCGGGAGCACGGGCAGGCCGGAGAGCGCGCTGCGGAGCTCCGCCTGCGACCTCGCCGCGAGCACCCTCCCGGCGCGGTCGGTGAACTCCTCCAGCGTCAGCCGACCGCGGACGTAGTGCTCGCGCAGCGCAACCTCGACGCGTTCGCGATCCGAGTCGGCAGCCAGCATGAGCCCATGCTAGCTCCGCCCTCCTCCTGGGTAACGTCGGCTCGGTTGCAATTCACGCACCGACCCCACGACAGCCAGGAGCTGCCCATGAGCGGATACACGATCGCCCACCTCGAAGAGATCGACGAGATCAGCGACGGCCGCGAGCCGATGCGGCCCGTCCGGCACCACTTCGGCATCACGTCCTTCGGCGTCAACGCCTGGACGGGCCACGAGGCCGGCGACCGGATCATCAACGAGCACGACGAGGAGAACGAGCACGAGGAGCTCTACTTCGTGGCCGCGGGCCGCGCCGTCTTCGAGCTGGCGGGCGAGCGGAGGGACGCGCCTGCGGGCACGTTCGTCTTCGTCGAGCGCGGCGTGATGCGCACCGCGTTCGCCGAGGAGCCGGGGACGACGCTCCTCGTCATGGGCGGGGCGCCCGGCGAGGCGTACGTGCCGGACGGCTGGGAGCTCTGGTCCGAGCTGCGCCCGCTCTTCGACGCTGGCGACTACGAAGCCGTCGCCGAGCGCGGCAAAGAGCTGGTCGCGCAGAACCCGCAGCGGTACCCGACGCTGCTCTACAACGTCGCCTGCGCCGAGGCGCTCACCGGTCGCAAGGAGGACGCGATCGAGCACCTACGCCGGTCGATCGCGCTCGACGAGCGCGGCCGCGAGTACGCGAAGGGCGACTCCGACTTCGACTCGCTCCGAGACGAGCCCGCCTTCAAGGAGCTCGTCGGCTAGGCGAGCGCGCGCTCGAGGGCGGAGCGGTCGGTCGGCGCGCCATGCGTCGGCAGCACGAGCTCGACCGGGAGGTCGAGCAGCGGCTGCAGCGACGCGATGATCTCGTCCGGCGGGACGCCCCGCGCGGCGATGGCGCCGCGACTCGCCCAGTCGCGCGGGAACTCGAGGCCGCCTCCGCGGTCGATCAGCGTGTCGCCGACGACGAGCGCACGGTGGCTCTCGACCCAGAGCGCGAGGTCGTTCGGCTCCATCCCCGGAAACGCCTCGACGCCGACGGGCAGTTTGTCACCGGCGGCGAGCACCTGCCCCGGAACGAGGGCCTCGTCCCCCTCGTCCGGCGGCGGCACGTGGATCGGCGCGTCGAGCCGCTCCGAGAGGGCGACGGCGTCGCGGCGATGCCAGGGGCAGGTGAGCACGATCGCGGTCTCGCGGTCGGCCGCGAGTGCCTCGAGCTCGGCGGGGACGGCGAGCGGGTCGAGGAACAGGAGCCGGCGCCCGTCGTCGATCGCGTACGACGAGACCTCGGGCCCCCAGCCGCCTGCCTCCTCGGTCCAGTCCGGATGTCGGGCCTCCCAGTGCCAGACGCCGGTCGCGACCTCGCGCATCGGGCTAGCGCCCCACCAGCTCGACGAAGGCCGGCTCGTCGCGAATCGGGTCGAAGTCGGTGTCGCCGGCGGCGAGCTCGCGGCACTGCTCCGCAACCTCGATCGCGCGCCGGAGGTGCTCGATCGCGTCCTCGGTCCTGGCGGCGCGGCTCTCGCAGCAGGCGAGGTTGTAGAGCAGGCGCCCGTCGTCGGGATGCGCCTCGAGCAGCTCGCGGCCGCGGTCGGCGGCCTGCGCGTACTGGCCGTCCGCGTACAGCGGGTGGACCTCGTCCCAGACTCCGGGATCCTGGCGCACGATCGTGTCGGGGAGCGTGATCCACGGATGCCGACGCGACTCGTAGCCGGACTCGGTGGGCGGCGGAAACGACGGGTCGGCGAACGACCCGACCGACACGACGACGAGATCCGGCTCGGTGTAGAAGACCTGCGAGCCGCACTCCGGGCAGAAGTGGAAGACGTGCTCCTTCCGATCCGCCTCGTCGGAGATCCGCGAGTAGTCGTTGAAGCGACCGACGACGTTCACCTGCTCCGGCGCGAAGGCCGCCTGCATGCCGAACGCGCTGCCGGTCCTGCGCTGGCACGCGAGGCAGTGGCAGAGGGACACCACGAACGGGTCGCCGTCCACCTCCAGGCGAAGTTGTCCGCAGTGACAGGCGGCCTCCCGCGTCGCCATCGTCGACGCTACGTGCCCACGACGCGGTAGGTGCACACATTCGTGCCGGTCGCGGCCGTCACCGTGGAGACGAGCTCGAACGTCCGCATGGCCCCGTCGCCCGGGAAGATCGACTTCCCGCCGCCCAGGACGACCGGCTCGATCATCAGCTGCAGCTCGTCGACGAGGCCCTCGGCGATGAGGGTGCGCACGAGCGCCGCGCTCCCCATGATCAGCAGGTTCGACCTCTCGCGGAGCTCGCGGATGCGCTCGACGGCGCCGTCGCCGGGGATCCGGGTCGTGTTCCACTCCATGTCGTCGTCACCGAGGGTGGAAGTGACGACGTGCTTCGGGATGGCGTTCATCCGGTCGGCGAAGGGATCGCCGGCGCGGCCGGGCCACGCGGCGGCCATCCCCTGCCAGGTGCGGCGACCGTAGAGGAGGGCGTCGGCGCCCGAGAGCGCGTCGTCCCACGCCTTGCTCATGACCTCGGGGTCGAAGAACGGGTGCGACCAGCCGCCGTGGGCGAAGCCGCCGTCGCGGTCCTCGTCGGGCCCGCCGGGGGCTTGGACGACGCCGTCGAGGCTGATGAACTCGGTGACCAGGATGCGCATGTCGATCGCTCCTCTTCGTCGCGTGGCGGATTCGGCGGTGTAGACGGCCGCGGCGGGGAAGAATCATCGCGGCCCCCTGACACAAGCGAGGTGACGTATGGCGAAGTTCATCACGATCGGATACGGAGACCAGGCGGGGTACGACCGGACCGACGCCTCGGTGCGGGACGCGGCGCACGAGCACGACGCGCGACTGCAGGCGGAGGGCGCCGTCACGGGTATCGCGGGAGAGCCGGTGCAGGTACGGAACCACGACGCGGCGGGCGTCCACACGACCGACGGCGCCTACATGCGGTCGGAGCTGCCGATCGCCGGGTTCTCGCTGATCGAGGCGGCCGATCTGGAGGAGGCCGTCGCGCTCGTGGCGGGAACGCCGTGCGCGGTGGCACGCGGGGTCGTCGAGGTGTGGCCGCTCCACACGCCGTAGCGTGGTCGACACAAGATCGAGTCGAGTACGCTGGCCCTCGACGCGTGACCGCAACGGTGAATCGCGCATGACCAAGCCGCGCATCTTCCTCGGATCGTCGGGCAAGCAGGCCAAGCTGCTCCAGGCGATCGCGCGCGGTCTCGAGGAGGTCGCCGACGTCGAGCCCTGGACGACCACGTTCAACCCGGGGCGAGGCACGCTCGACCGGCTCGTCGAGCTCTCCCAGGAGGTCGATTTCGCCGCGTTCGTGTTCGCCCAGGACGACTGGACCGCGGCGACGGATGCGTCCCAGCCGGGCCAGGCGTCGCCGCGCGACAACGTGGTGTTCGAGGCCGGGCTGTTCGGCGGTGCGCTCGGGATCCGGCGCACGTTCATCCTCCACGCGAACGGCTCGAAGCTGCCGACCGACCTGCTGGGGCTGACCTCCGTCCGCTACGACCCGGCCACCAGCCCGGCGGAGGTTCGCGCGATCAACCAGAAGCTCCGCAAGGCGATCGAGGCCGAGGGCCGCCGCGGCCCGGTCGAGGGGCTCTGGTGGCAGCTCTCGCTCACCATGCGGAGCGAGGAGGAACCGTCGGCGATCAGCCTCCTGCGCATCGCACGGAACCGCGACGGCGACCTGAACGTGACCGGCCGGTCCTGGCAGGAGGACGGCACGATTTCGGCCCGCTATTGGAGCGAGGCCGCGAAGCAGCACCGGGACCCGGCCGGCATCTTCTACTACTGGAAGGGCGAGCGCCCGCGACACCCGAATGCCCCGCAGCTCGAGGGCACCGGCGAGATCAGAGTCGAGACCGCCGACCGCGCAACCGGGTACTGGACGACACGGTCGGATCGCGACCCCGGGATGAATGCCCGGACCGCCGGCATCTACCTTCGAGCCGACCCCTCGGACCTCGAGATGCTGGACGGCGGGAGCGCGGAGGAGCGGGCGCAGCTCATCGCGCAGCGCCTCGAGGAGTGGAAGTCGGCCGCGAACGCCTTCTGAGTGGCGCCCGCCGGAGCGTGAACCACGTTGAGAGGCTCACGGTCGGTGACCCGCGTGAATGACGCCCACGGAACCAGGTTCGCAACGGCCCCACCGGTCTTCTCCGTCGGCTGATCCGATCCGCCACGCGCAGCTACGGCCTCCCGAGTGAGAGCACGCTCGGGCAGCCGAGATCTCCCAGAGGCTACGAGGCGACGGTCTTACGGGCTGAGAACGCTAGCCCCAGGAAAACCGCGGCGAACACCAGGAATACCACCCCGATACCGGACGAGTCACGGGTGAAGTCCACGATCGCGATGATGAAGAACAATACGCCCGCTAGGGCGTTACCCAATGCTTGTCTCGACATGATCGCACCATACACACGACCGCTAGTTCCACAGAGCGACGGCTCAGGGGACATTCCCGAACACTGGCCCAGCCAGTAGGCCAGTAACCCGGCGGCCGCACCCCCGCGGCCCTGCGTCGCGTCGCGGGCCATACTAGGCAGACGAAAATGGCGGGCGAGATCGATCCGATGGGCACACGGAGAGACGGACTCGACGCCTTCCTTGACGAGAAGGTCGCGGAAGGCTTCACGATCGAGACGCGGACCGACACCCACGCGATCATCTTCCGTCGCGCGAAAGGCCTGCGGCGGTTCACGAGCGGCGAGGACCCCGGTCGTTTTGTGGTGGAGGTCGACGAGGACGGCCGCGCAACGATGCGCGAGGCCGAGCCGAGGCGGTCTTAATCGCGCCGACGGCACGGCGTCGAGTTACCGCTACAGATGCGTCTGAGAATCCACTGGGCCCGCGAGCATTCCTCACGATCGGCAATCAGCGACTAGGAGGTCACGATGGCGGGAAAGGACAAGAACTCGAAGAAGGCCAATGAGAAGAAAGCGCCTCAAAAGACGCTGAAGGAGAAGCGTCAGGCGAAGAAGGACAAGAAGTAAGAGGCCGCTAATACGCTGTCGAGCGGGATAGCCAAGACTGGGTCACTCGCTCGCGCGCCGACACGAGCCCGTGAGGAAGCCCCTGCTCGGCCACGTTGGTGTGCTGCGTGACGCGTGGCCGAGAAGCCCGGTGGCCACAGGCAAACGCCTCGGCGGGCAGTGGCGCCATGGCCACCCTCGGGCGTCATTCCCGAACACTGACGCAGGCGACGCAGCTCGTGCCTCTCGTTCAGGCTGTGCGCAGCGCGTCGACTGTCGCCGTCTCGACGAGGCCCAATACTGCCCGCGCCAGCTCGCCGTCGGAGGTGACAAACGCGTCCGCCTGGAGCGCCGTCAGGGCCACGTACTCGGCGTCGTACGTCGTCTCCCAGCCCAGCCGGTCTGCGACCGTCCACGCCTGACGTTGGAGCACCTTGTCGCCGAGGAACCGAACCTTCAGCGAGTTGATCCGCGCCACCCGCTCGATCCCCTCGGCGGCCGAAATATCGCCCCTACGAGCAGCCTCATACAGTGCCGCGAGCGCCTGCGAGCGGACGAGGGTCGGAGCGACGAGCTGGTGCTCAGCGGCGACCTCGATCTCGCGGGCTGCGATCCTGAGCAACGTCTCGCAGTCGACGACAAACCGCGTCACGCGAGAGACGCTACACGCTCACCGACCACGGTCTCCGTCGTGCGGTCAGGCGTCATTCCCGCACACTGGCCCAGGCAATGCGGCACCTGTGAGTCCAGCGGCCGCTATGCGGGGTCGATCTCGCGGCTCACGATCCAGGCGTGCTTACCGACCTGCCGTACCCTCGCGAACCCGTACTGCTCGAACAGCTCGGCAGTCGCACTGAACAGAAACCGGCTCTGAGCCTCCCGTCCGGCGGTCACCTCGGAGATCGCCTCGACGAGACCGCCACCGGCGGCGGCGATCTGGGCGAGTGCGCCCTCCAGCCCGGCCCTCGCGACGCCGCGGCCGCGATGGCCCTTGTCGACGAAGACACACGCGATCCGCCAGCGGGCTCGAGGCGGCGGGTTCTTCGCGTACTCACGGGTGTGCTTGAGCCCGATTTCCTCCGGACTGCCGTACTGGCACCAGCCCTGCGCGAGGTCATCCTCGTCGAAGACCAGCGCCGCATGTGCGCGGCCCGCCCTGACCAGCTCCTCCTTCAGAGTGCGGGGATCGCTGACGCCGCGTTGGTACTCGGAATGATGGGCGATGCACCAGCACCCTCCGTAGACCCCGTTATTGCGCTCGACCAGCTCGGCAAAGGCGTCCCACGTGGACGTGTCGAGCGGACGGGTCCTGTAGGAGGCCCCCTCGGCCGGGCTCACCCCTCCGGATACCTGTGGAAGACGCTCGGCCATCGGGCCAAGAGCTTAGTCCGGGCCGTCCAGAGCAGACGAGTACGACCGTCTCATTCCGCAGCTCCACGCGGTGCTTGGGCACACGACCGCTCAGCCGAGTAGCTGAGAGCCGCCAACCTTCGGGGGACATTCCCGAACGCTGGCCAACCAGAGGTACGGACGTCTGACCCCACGTACCCTGCGGGCACGGGCAACAGCTGCGATGCGCGACAATGGCCGCGTGGCGCTTCAACGGATGGACAACGTCGGGATCGTGGTGGAGTCGCTTGATGCCGCTGTCTCTTTCTTCGCCGAGCTGGGCCTGGAACTCGAGGGGCGAGCCATGATCGAAGGAGACTGGTCAGGGCGCGTCACTGGACTGCGGAATCAGCGCGTCGAGACCGCGATGATGCGTATGCCGGACGGCCACGGCCGGATCGAACTCTCGCGATTTCTCGCGCCGCCCGTGGTCGCCGATCACCGGAACGCGCCGGTGAACGCTTTGGGCTACCTGCGTGTCATGTTCGCCGTGGACGACCTCGACGATACGCTCGCCCGGCTCCGCAGACACGGCGCGCAACTCGTCGACGAAGTGGTCCAGTACGAAGACGTGTATCGGCTCTGCTACGTCCGAGGCCCCGAGGGCATTCTCATCGGGCTGGCCGAGCAAATCGGCTGACGCCAAACGCGCTCGGGCGTCAGTCGTGAACACTCGCCCAGGCTAGAGAGGCTTTCTCATCAAGTCGCTGGGAAGCCGGCTGTATCCAAGTCGCCGGTAGAAAGGCACCACGTCAGGCGCCGCCACGAGGTCGAGCCGGGTACCGAACTGTCGTCGCGTCACGAGTGCCTCCAGGGCGTCCATGATTCCCTGGCCGATCCCCTGTCCTTGGGCATCCGGATCGACAACGACATCGACCGCGAAGCAGTACATCCGGCCGTCGCCAACAAGCCGTCCCATGCCCACGACCGCCTTGCGCTCGTCCACCGCGCAGATCGCCGTGAGGCTCCCACCGAGGGCACGATGGCAGTCCTCGACCGGGAGCGACGTCCAGCCAACTCGGCGCAGCAGTTCGACGTACTCGTCGGCCGTCGGGAGGCGTTCGACAAGCTCCACGGCCTGATCATCGCGCTTTGTGCCGTGTCCCGCTCATGGGTTATTCCCGAACGCTGGCCCAAGCGAGGAGCGTCAGCCCTCGCCGATTGCTCCCTCGATCCGAGCGCGCAGCGGCTCCGTTGCGCCGACCTCGTCAAGCAGCCGTCGAGCAAAGCTGTCGTCGGTCTGCCGAGTCATCGCGAGAAGCACGTGCTCGGTGCCGACGATGAAGTGACCGCGTGCGACCGCGAGTTGCTCGGCCTCGCTCAGGAGCTCGCTCACCTTTCCCGATAGCTCAGCCACGCGTGGATCATGCCGGATGGTCGGAGGACATTTCCGAGCGCTGGCCCACGCGACATTGCTTCGCTCCTGCGGCGTAGCATCGAAGCGAGATGGGAAAGATCGTGATCAGCGAGAACGTCACGCTCGACGGAGTCGTCGAGGACCCGGCGGGTGCGGAGGGCTTCGGGCGCGGCGGCTGGGTCGGTCGTGTCGGCGAGCAGGGTCGCGATGAGGCGGCCAAGGTCCTGCTGGACGAGGCGCTGCGCGCGGAGGCCCAGCTCTTCGGTCGGCGAACCTACGAATTCCTCGCGGCGCGGTGGCCATCCCGGAGTGGCGAGCTGGCGGACAGGTTGAACGACATGCCCAAGTACGTCGTGTCCTCGACGCTCAAGTATCCCGACTGGAACAACACAACGGTGCTTGCTGGCGACGTCATGCAGGAGGTCTCGAAGCTGAAGGAGGAGCTGGACGGCGAGATCGTCGTTGCCGGCAGCATCCGGCTCGTCCGTACGCTGATGGAGAACGACCTGGTCGACGAGCTGCGGCTGATGATCTACCCGGTCATGCTCGGGGCGGGCCAGCGCCTCTTCGGCGAGACCAGCGACCAAAGGTCGGTGCACCTCGTCGAGACCCGGACCGTCGACGACCTGGCCTACCTCACCTACGAGTCCGTCTGAAACGTCCGCCTTGAGGACGCGCCGCCGAATGGGGCTAGGCGCCTCGGGGGACATTCGTGAACGCTGGCGCAGGCGATGGTGGGCGAACGGCGAAACGCGAAACACCTTCCGCCGCCTCTCGCGGATGGCCTTGATCAGGGCGTAGAGCCGGGCACGAACTCGCGGACTTCCTGCGCGCACCGGCAGGCGACGGCGATCCTGCCGGCCCACTCCAACGCCTCCTCGCGTGAGGGTACGTCGACAACCGAGAATCCGCCGATGTACGCCTTCTCTCAGGGTATGGGCCGTCGGTGACCGTCCCGTCGGTGGCCACCACGCTCACCGCTTCGTGGGAATGCAGCCCGCCGCCGAACACCCAAACGCCGGCGTCCTGTGCCTCTTGCACCACCGCATGCGCTGCCTCGGCCACGTCGGGGAGATCCTCCTCGGGAAACGTCATCGCGCCGTCATCGAACGAGATCAGATACCGCGTCATCTCACGACTCCTTTCTCGGCACCCCTGCTCCGGCCGCATCTCACCCCGCTGCGGACACGCGCGCAATCGAGACCGACAAACCACCGCGCGCTGGATCAGATCTCTCGGATCTTCCAGAAGCTGTCCTTGCGGACGATCCTCCCGTCATCGCCGAACGTCCAGAGGTCACAGCCGCGCACGTCGATCTGCTCACCGTCGACGGTCGTCCCGGTGAGCGTCCACTCCGAGACGGCGCGGTTCCCGCGGACGAAGTGGTCGTCGTCTCCGTAGCTCACGTCGGGGATGCCCTCGAAGCGGGCCGAAAGGCCGCGACGCACCTCGTCCTTGCCGACGAAGCGGCGCCCCCAGCGGTCGGGCCCGCGCGGCGACTCGAACACACAGTCGTCGGCGAAGTGGGCCATGATCGCGTCGAGGTCGTGGGCGTTGAACGCGGCCAGCACCCGCCGCAGCACGTCGACGTTGCGGTCGACGGACATGGCCACCTCCTTACGAGATCTGCCAGGTGTCCCCGGAGGCGACGAGCGCCTTCAAGTCCCCTTCGCCGCGCTCCGCCTGCGCCTGCTCGATCTGCGACGCCATGAGCTCGTCGTAGACCGGGCGCTCGACATCGCGGAACACGCCGATCGGCGTCGCGCCCACCGTGCCCAGCGTCAGCCGCGACAGCGCAAACGCGAGTGACGGCTCCTCGTGGTGCTCGTCGTGCCGCAGCAGCGCGTCCTCGCCCACGTCGGCCACGTCCACGACGTGCGCCGAGCCGTCGTCGCGCTGCACGACGCCCTTCTCGCCGTCCTCGCCGAAGCGGATCGGCTCGCCCTGCCTCAGCACGATCCGGTTCGCCGCGTCGTCCCGCACGAGATCGAACGCGCCGTCGTTGTAGATGTTGCAGTTCTGGTAGATCTCGACGTAGGCCGACCCCTTGTGCACCAGGGCCTTGCGCAGCACCTCGGTCATCGTCTTCTTGTCCGTGTCGATCGCGCGCGCGACGAACGTCGCATCGGCCCCGAGCGCGAGCGACAGCGGGTTGAAGGGCTGGTCGATCGAGCCCATCGGCGTCGACTTCGTCACCTTCCCGCGCTCGCTCGTCGGCGAGTACTGGCCCTTCGTCAGGCCGTAGATCTGGTTGTTGAAGAGCAGGATCTTGAGGTTCACGTTGCGGCGCAGCGCGTGGATGAGGTGGTTGCCGCCGATCGAGAGCGCGTCGCCGTCACCGGTCACGACCCACACGGACAGGTCCGGCCGCGACGTGGCCAGACCCGTCGCGATCGCCGGCGCGCGGCCGTGGATCGAGTGCATCCCGTAGGTCTGCATGTAGTACGGGAAGCGCGCGGCGCAGCCGATCCCGCTGACGAACACGATCTTCTCGCGCGCGAGCCCGAGCTCCGGCATGAAGCCCTGCACCGCGGCGAGGATCGCGTAGTCGCCGCAGCCCGGGCACCAGCGCACCTCCTGGTCGGTCTTGAAGTCCTTCGCCGTCAGCGACAGCGCCGTTGCCCTCGCTCATCGCTCGTTCCCCCGTTTGAAGTTGCCCGTGGCGCGTCGCAGGAGCTCCTGGCGCGCGTCCTCGTCGGCCGCGTCCGCGCGGGCGAGGAACGACGACGCCCTGGCGCCGCGCAGCGTCGTCACCGTGCGGCCCTGCCAGTCGATGTGCACCTCGCCGGCCTTCGTCTCGCGGTACGTGAACGTCGTCACGGCACCTCCCTCGCGAGCGACTCGCGGCCTCGTCGCCGTCAGCGCGACGACGCCGCCGCGCACCTCGACGAGGCCGTCGCTGACCGCGTCGTCCCAGGCGGGATGCCGCGGGCAGTTGCTCGTCCAGGCCTCGACGAGCTCCGCGTACGTCCGCGGCCGAGACGCGACCCACGCGAGCAGCTCTTGCGTCAGCGGAGCAGGAGTCACGCTCACAGCATCGCCTCGATCGCCTCCGCGAGCTCCCCGGACCGGAACGGCACCCCGCGCACGCGGTTGTAGCCCACGGCGTCGACGAGGAACTCCGCCCGCACGAGCTTCAGCAGCTGGCCGAGGTTCATCTCCGGGACGAGCACCTTCGGGTAGCTGCGCAGCACGTCGCCGGTGTTGCGCGGGAACGGGTTGAGGTAGCGGAGGTGCGCGTGCGCGACCTTGCGCCCGTCGGCCCGGACGCGCCGGCACGCGGCCTGGATCGGCCCGTACGTGCCGCCCCAGCCGAGCACGAGCAGCTCGGCGTCGCCGTCCGGGTCGTCGACGGCGAGCTCCGGAATGCCGGCCGCGATCCCGGCCACCTTCTGCGCGCGCAGCCGCACCATGCGGTCGTGGTTGTCGGGGTCGTAGCTCACGTTCCCGCTCCCGTCCTGCTTCTCGAGCCCGCCGATGCGGTGCTCGAGGCCCGGCGTCCCCGGGATCGCCCACGGCCGGGCGAGCGTCTCCGGGTCGCGCAGATACGGGAGGAACTCTCCGTCCTCCGGGATGTCCGTGGTGAAGGCCGGGTCGATCGGCGGCAGCGAGTCGACGTCGGGGATGAGCCACGGCTCGGCGCCGTTCGCGAGGTACGCGTCCGAGAGGAGGTACACCGGCGTCCGGTACGTGAGCGCGATCCGCGCCGCCTCGATCGCGACGTCGAAGCAGTCCGACGGCGTCGCGGGCGCGAGGACCGGCACCGGCGACTCGGAGTTCCGGCCGAAGAGCACCATCAGCAGGTCGGCCTGCTCCGGCTTCGTCGGCATCCCGGTCGAGGGGCCGGCGCGCTGGATGTCGAGGACGAGCAGCGGCAGCTCGAGCATCACGCCCAGGCCGATCGTCTCGGACTTGAGGACGATGCCCGGCCCGGCCGAGGTCGTCACCCCGAGCGCTCCTCCGAACGCCGCCCCCAGCGCGGCACCGGCCGCGGCGATCTCGTCCTCTGCCTGGAACGTGCGCACGCCGAAGGCCTTGTGCCGCGCGAGCTCCTCGAGGATCGACGACGCGGGCGTGATCGGGTACGCCCCGAGGAAGAGGTCGAGGCCGCTCTTCACCGAGGCGGCGATGAGCCCGTACGCGAGCGCGGTGTTGCCGGTGATCTGCCGGTAGACGCCCGGCGCGAGCTTCGCCGGCTTCACCTCGTACGAGACGACGAAGTCCTCGCTCGTCTCGCCGTAGTGGTAGCCGGACATGAACGCGCGCGTGTTCGCCTCGACGATTTCCGGGCGCGTCGCGAACTTCGTGGCGATGAAGTCGACGGTGTGCTCGGTCGCGCGACCGTAGAGCCACGACATGAGCCCGAGCGCGAAGAAGTTCTTCGAGCGCTCGGCCTCGCGCGAGGTGATTCCCTCGACGCTCTTCAGCGCCTCGACGGTCATCGACGTGAGCGGGATCGCGTGCAACTTGAACTGCGAGAGTGAGCCGTCGTCGATCGGCGAGGCGTCGTAGCCGGCCTTCTTCAGGTTGCGCTCGCTGAAGGCGTCGCGGTTGACGATCAGCGTGCCGCCCTCGGGCAGGTCCTTCACGTTCGTGCGCAGCGCGGCCGGGTTCATCGCCACGAGCACGTTCGGCTGGTCGCCGGGCGTGAGGATGTCGTGGTCGGCGAAGTGGAGCTGGAAGCCGGAGACGCCCGGGAGCGAGCCGGCCGGGGCGCGGATCTCCGCCGGGAAGTCCGGCAGCGTCGCGAGGTCGTTGCCGCGCATCGCCGTCTCGGCCGTGAAGCGGTCCCCGGTGAGCTGCATCCCGTCACCGGAGTCGCCCGCGAACCTGATGATCACACGGTCGAGCTCCTGCACCGGCTTCTGGGCGGACATCCTTCGCTCAACCGTAGCAGCGCCCTTGCCCCTTCTTCACACCCTGTCCCGTAGCGTGGGAGCGACCGACGACCGCAACGGAAGGAGCCGTCCGTGCACCACCCGACTGCTCGGCCACGCCGTCGCCCGCGAGCGGCACCTCGACCAGGCCCGTCGCCACTCCCGCGGCCTCGCGCGCGTCCTCGACGACAGCCGCCGGCCCTGCGGCCGCGATCCGCTCGACCGACCCACAGGTGGCCGCGCCGTGGCCGGTGCAGCCGCCGCCCGAGATCGACGTGGACTAGGCCGGGTCGCGAAGCTCGCCGGCGAGCATGTCCATGAGGAAGCCGTCGTGGAACGTCCCGTCGGGGCCGCGCTCGTACTCCCGCATCACGCCGACCGGCTGGAAGCCGACGCGCTCGTAGGCGCGGATCGCGCGCGTGTTGGCCGCGGCCGGATCGATGGTGATCCGGTGGTGCCCACGGTCCTCGAAGAGGTGGCGCGCGAGCGTGCGCACCGCGTCCGGTCCGAGTCCCTGGTCCTGGAACGCCGTGGCGAGGAAGACGTCGATGCCGGCGTGGCGGTAGTCGGGTTCGTCCTCCTCCCAGTACTGGATCGCGCCCGCGACCTCACCGTCGACATCGATCACGAACGACGGCGAGTCGTCCAGCTCGTCGTCCCCGCCCCACCAGCGCGCGACCTCGGGCTCCCGCAGGATCTCCCGCAGCCGCTGCTCGTCCTCCGGCTCGACCGGACGGAGGGTGACCCGCTCGCCTCGAAGCACGTCCGCCACGTCGCCAATCCTTAACCGAAATCGAACCCGTGGCTCAGACCTGTGAGCCTAGATTCTCGACATGAAGACCGCTCTCTCCCGCGCAGTCACCTCCGCCCTGCTCCGCCTCGCCGACAAGGTCGAGGGCCGCGAGACCTGGGCGGCGCCGACGCAGCCGACCCGCTAGCTCACTCCGCGCCGACGCGCGTCCGGACGACGGTGAGCCCCCACGCCTCGCCCGAGGCGAAGAGCTCGTCCGGATCGACGTCGCCCAGCCAGCCGAGGAAGTGCCGTTCGGGATTGTCCTCGGTGCTGCCGTAGACCGCGGGCCACTCCCGCGGGCGCTCGTCGGCCGCGGCGCCCCGCTCGGCGTCGTCGCGGCGGCGCTCGGCCTCCTCGGCGACCGGTCCCTCCTCGTAGCCGCGCGGCATGTCCCGAAGGGTACGCTCGGACCGATCGTGTCGCTTCCGGCCGAGACGAGGATGGGCGGCGTGCACCTGACGGTCTCCGAGCTCGCGCGTTCGGTGGACTTCTGGCGCGACGCCGTCGGCCTCGAGGTGCTCGAGCAGGGCGCCGGCCGCGCGTCCCTCGGCTCGGACGGGCACGAGCTGCTGGCGCTCGTCGAGGAGCCCGGCGCCCGGCCCGCGGACGGCTTCACCGGCCTCTTCCATGTCGCCCTGCTCGTGCCGGAGCGTCCGGCGCTCGCCGCCTGGCTCGCGCACGCGGGGCGGGAGCGGATCCCGCTGCAGGGCCTCTCCGACCACTTCGTCAGCGAGGCGATCTACCTCGGCGACCCGGACGGGCACGGGATCGAGATCTACGCCGACCGGCCGCGCGAGTCGTGGGAGGGGCAGGTCGAGCGGCTCGACGACGCTCCCGCTCGACGTCGACGACCTGCTCGGCGAGCTCGACGACCCGGAGACCGCGCCGTTCGACGGCCTGCCCGCAGGGACGACCGTCGGCCACGTGCACCTCCGCGTCGCCGACGTCCCGCAGAGCATCGCCTTCTACCGCGACACGCTCGGCTTCGACCTGATGGCCACCTACGGCGACCAGGCTGCCTTCCTCGCCGCCGGCGGCTACCACCACCACGTCGGCGCGAACACGTGGCAGAGCCTCGGTGCGCCGCCGGCTCCCGAGGGAACGGCGCGGCTCCTCCAGGCGACGATCGTCCTCCCGGAGGCGGCGCGCGACGAGCTCGCGGGACGGCTCGAGGCGGAGGAGACGCCGGACGGGCCACTCGTGCGCGACCCGTCCGGGAATCGCGTGCTGCTCGCTGCGGCCTAGCGTCCCGTCGCGTCGAGGAATGCCAGGACACGCTCGGTGAGCAACGCCGCAGCGGCGGCGTCGTATGCAGGAAGCGAGGAGTCGACGAAGAGGTGCTCCTCCCCCGGATAGAGGAACAACGCGGCCCGATCGGTCGAGTCGACGAGGGCCCGTGCGGCCTCGAGGTCCTCGTCGAAGAACGGATCGCCGTCCTTGCCGTGCACCTGCACCGGGACGTCCTCGGGCCACGAGTCCCCGAACTCCGACACCGGGAGGCACCCGGAGATGAGCAAGGCTCCGCGGGCGCCCGGCCGCGTCTGCGCAAGCTGCTGGGCGGCCATGACGCCGAACGAGAAGCCGGCGTAGACGGCCCCGGGGCCGTGACCGTCGGCCGCAGCCACGCCGCGCTCGGCCAGAGCGCCGAAACCGGTCTCGCGGGCGAACGCCATGCCCTCCTCGATCGTGCCGAACGTGCGCCCGTCGAAGAGGTCGGGCGTGTGGACGGTGTGCCGCGCCTGCCGCAGCTCGTCCGCGAACGATCGCACTCCCTCGGTCAGCCCTTGAACGTGGTGGTACAGCACGACCTCGGTCACCTCGGAACCTCCCTGAGCGATTGATCCATGATTGATCCATGAATTTGGAACATTCAGCAATGTTAGTCTGTTCGACGGTGTCGCGCAACCCGTCTCCCCCGGACTACGACCTCGCAGACCGGATCGCGCTCACCACGCCGTCCCAGGTGAAGGCGATCGGCCATCCCCTCCGCACCACGATCCTGGGCTTGCTCCACGAGCGGGCGGCGACCGTGACCGAGCTGGCGGTCGCGGTCGAACGACCGAAGAGCACGGTCGCGCACCATGTCAAGGTCCTCACCCAGGCCGGGCTCGTGCGCGTGGTGAGGACCCGGCGCGTACGGGCGATCGAAGAGCGCTTCTACGGCCGCACGGCACGGATGTTCTACGTCGGAGTCGAGCGCAGCCCGGACGGCGACGAGCTGCCTCGGGACTTCAACGACTTCGAGGTCGCCGCTGGCGAGTCGGCCACGGCGTTCCGGGACGGGAAGCTGTGGGGCTTCATCCGACACGCCCGGATCTCGGAGGCGCAGGCCTCGGAGTTCTGGGAGCGGATGGCGGAGCTGGTGACGGCGTTCGAGCAGCTACCGCGGTCGGGCGAGACGGTGTACGGATTCGCGGTCGGCGTGTATCCCACCGACCATCCGACCCTGCCGGCCGGCGGGACCGAGACGCCGCCCGGGCGCTAGCGGCGGACGAGCAGCGAGTAGGCCCGGGTGGCCGTGACCTTGTAGCCGTCGGTCACCCGCACGACGACGCGGAAGCGGCCGAGGGCGCGCGGCGTCCCCACGAGCACGCCGTTCACCTGCAGGCGCAGGCCGACGGGCAGCCGGCCTGACACGATCTGGAAGCGCTTCTTGCCGACGCCGCCCTCGGTCGCGAGCTGGAACGAGGTGCGCACGCCGCGCACGTGGAGCGGCAGCGAACGGGTGGCGAGCGCAATCGGCGCGTTGACGACGAGCTGCGTCTGCACCGTGGCGCTGCGGCCGTCGCGGTCGGCGACCTTGAGCGCGAGCGTGTACGTCCCGGCCTGCGCCGGCGTGCCGGCGAGCGCGCCCGTCGCCGCGTCGAGTGAGACGCCGACGGGGAGCGAGCCCGAGGCGAGCGACCACGTGTGCGGGGCGATGCCTCCTGCGTACGCCGGCCGCAGCGCCAGCGCCACACCCTGCTCGGCCTGCTTCGTCGCCTGGATCGAGGCCGTCACGCCCTCACGCACGGCGATCGTGAACGTCTTCTGCGCCGCGCCGCCGCCGGCCTGGACGCGAACCGTGAACGTGTAGTCGCCCGCGATCGTGGCCCGGCCGCTGAGCGTCCCGTCGCCGGCGAGCTGGATGCCCACCGGGAGGACGCCGCCGGCGACGCTCCACGACTGCGAGCCGCCACCCGAGGCCGTGAGCCGGGTCGAGTACGCGGCACCGGTGTCGGCACCCGGGACCGCGTTCTGCTGGATCGAGAGCGACGGCGCCGCCGGGGGCGCGGGCGGGTTCACCGGAGGCGGCGAGCCGCCGCCTGGCCCCGTGACGCGGATGACCCAGTCCTCCTCGGTGCTGTCGTTGCTGCACTCGGGCCACTGGCTCCCGGCGATGATCCAGAACGGGAACTCGCCGGCCGTGGTCGGTGTCCCCTCGATCCGCCAGCTGTCCTGCGTCTTGTCGCTCGGCCCGCCGGCGAGGTGGAGGCCCGGCGGCAGCGAGCCGGGGCCGATCCGCATCGTCACGAGCAGGCAGCCGCCCGCCATCGAGAGCTGGTGCGAGTACGGCTGCCCGACGACGCCGACCGGGACGAGGCGCGCCTCGTCGGTGAAGCGGAAGGCGAGCGCGCCGGGCGCGAAGACGGCCGCGAGTGCCGCGGCAGCGGTGAGCGAGACGACGAGACGCATGTGAGACCCCTTGTGGTTTCGATCCGTGCGACGACTTCCCTAGCGGCCTACCACTTCGAGCGGCGGCCCTTCCGACTCGTGTAGACGACGCGCGGACGCGCCATCGTCATCCCCTCGGCCGCGAACTGATCGGTGTGGCCGAGCTTCTGGGCGACGCGGCTGACGTCGGCCTGCTGGTCGGGCATGACGAAGGTGATCGCCTCGCCGCTGCGGCCGGCGCGACCCGTCCGGCCGGTGCGGTGGACGTACCCCTTGTCCTCCTCCGGCGGGTCGAAGTTGATCACGTGGGTGATGTGCTCGAGGTCGAGCCCCCGCGCGGCGACGTCCGTCGCGACGAGCGTCGTGACCTTGCCGGCGTCGAACTGCGCCAGCGCGCGCTCGCGCTGCGACTGGCGCATGTCGCCGTGCAGCGCGGCCGCCCGCACGCCGCGCCGGTCGAGCTTCTGGACGAGCCGGTCGGCGCCGCGCTTCGTCCGCACGAACACGAGCGCGAGCCCGCGGTCGCGGCCGAGCTCCTCGACGAGCCGGTCGACCTTGGTGTCGGCCGTGACGGCGATGAAGCGGTGGTCGATGTCGCCCTGGGCATGCTCCTGGGGCGCACCGGCCTCGTAGCGCGAGGCGGCGGTGGTGTACTGCCGCGCGAGCTCGCCGACCTCGCCGTCGAGCGTGGCGGAGAAGAGCATCGTCTGCCGGTCGCGCGGGAGCTTGCGCATGATCCGCTCGACCTGCGGCTTGAAGCCCATGTCGAGCATCCGATCGGCCTCGTCGAGGATGAGCGTGCGGACGCGGTCGAGCGAGACGAGCCGCCGCTCCACCAGATCGGTGAGGCGGCCGGGAGTGGCGATGAGGACGTGCGAGCCCTTCGCGCGCTTCGCCTGCGCGCCGAGCGGTGCGCCGCCGTAGACGGCCGCGACCTTCAGGCCGCGGGCCCTGGCGACAGCGCTGAGCTCGTCGGAGACCTGGGAGGCGAGCTCGCGTGTCGGCACGAGCACGAGCGCGCTGGGGTTGCCGTCGTCGACGCCGGTGCGCTCGACCACGGGCACGCCGAAGGCGAGCGTCTTGCCGGAGCCCGTCGGCGCCTTCGCGAGTACGTCGAGGCCCGCGAGGGCGTCCTCGAGCACCATCGTCTGGATCCGGAAGGGGGTTGTGTAGCCGCGGGCGGTGAGCGCCTCCACGACGGGCGCGCTCACGCCGAGCGCGGCAAAGGACTGCTGAGTCAAGTGGTTCCTCTCGGTTGTCTGCGGGTCGAGATCTGCCTGCCCCGCAACTCCAGGAGGAACAGAGAGCCAAATCTCACGGGACGGCACTCCGCCGCCCGTAGCCCTCACGGTAGCAGGGCAATCGGGCCGTCGCGCTCCGGCGAGCCCCGCGGCGCCAGCGCACCGGCCGTGGCGGCAAGCGCGCCGCCGAGACCCCAGACGACGTACCCGAGCCACGGCACGCCGTACGCGTCGGTCTGGATCGCCAGGGCGAGCACGGTCGCGAGTGACGCAGCGACGCCGGCCGCGGCCCACTCGAGCCGACCGGCGCGCGCGAGCACGAGGAACAGCGCCACGTTCCACGCGAGGAAGACGGCGAGGCCGAGCACGCCCGTCTCGACGCCGATCTCGGTGTAGTTCGACTCCCCGGCCTTCAGATCGACGTCCTCGCGCCGCGCGACCGCACCCGCGTTGCCGAGCCCGTAGCCCTGCGGATGCTCGGCGACGGTCTCGAGGCCCGTGCGCAGGCTCTCGAGGTGGCTCCGGATCGACGGCTCGTTCAGCGAGGTCGCGCCGCCCTCGACGTCGCCCTGCTCGCGTGCGATCCGCGCCTGCTCGGCCAGCTCGGCCGGGAGGAAGTGCGTCTCCGGTGCGAGCTCCTGGAACGTCGCGGAGAAGAGGAGCCCGGCCGCGACGACGCCCGCTGCGGCCGCCACCAGCCACGTGCGCCGCTGGATCACGGCGAGGACGACGAGCCCGCCGGCGAGCGCAAGGACGGCCGAGCGCGAGATCGTGAAGAGGAGCCCGACGAAGGTGAGCGCGGCGAGGACGGCGCCGAGCCGGCTGCGGAGGAAACCGCCGGCCGCCGCGAGCAGCAGCGCGACGGCGAAGAGGAAGGCGGAGGCCAGCGGGCTCACGAACGTCCCGACGAGGCGCCGGTGCAGCTCGCCGCCGCCGGAGTTGAAGGCGAAGTTCTCCGGCATCCGCGCCGGGCCGCGGTACTCGAAGCCGAGCTCGTCGCGGAAGTAGCCCGGGACGCCGGCGTCGCGCCACGTCTCCACGGACACCGTGTACTCCTCGACCAGGCCGATCGCCGCCACGGCGGCGGCGGTGCCGAGGATCGTCCACGCGAGCCGCCGCAGCTCCGCGCCGCCGAGCACGAGCGAGCGACCCAGCAGGTAGGCGGCCACCGGCGCGAGCGCGTGTCGCGCCGACAGGAGAATCGCGTTCGCGCCCGCCTCCCCGTCCAGGACGTCCTGCGGGATCAGGGCGTAGAGGACGACGAGCCCGCCGAACCCGAGCGCGAGCAGGTCGACGAGCCCGGGCCGGAACGGCAGCGCGCGGGCGCGCACTGCGTCGAGCGCGACGCGGCCGAGCGCGGCAGCGAGGAGCAGCTCCTTCCACGCCTGGATCAGGTCGAGCGGGAAGCCGGTGACGCCGGCGCCGTAGAGCAGCGCCATGACGAGGTTGTGGAACGCGAGCCCGACGGCGAACGCGTAGAGGGCCAGCACCGGCCGGCGCCAGACCGCGACGAGCCCGACGGCGAGCGCGGGCAGGTAGACGAGGAGCGCGAGCGCCGAAGCCATCAGCCGTGGCCGAGGCGGAGAAAGACGTCGGTCGCGAAGCGGTACGGCGCGTCGGGGCCCGTGTCGCGCGCGAGGACGCGGAGCCCCGCGTCCCGGAGCCCGCGCGCCAGCTCGCCGTCCGTCACGCGTGTCCCGCGGAAGGCAGCGGAGCGGTCCGCTCCGCGCCGCGTCAGCGGGAGCGCGGCCGTCCGCGCGCCGCGCCAGGCGCGGGCCACGAGCCCGGGATCGAGGACGGGCAGCTGCACGAACGCCTCGCCGTCCGGCGCGAGGACACGGCCGAACTCGCGCAGGTACCCGAGCACGTGGGTGACGCTCGGCAGGTGCTGCAGCACGAGGTAGCAGACGAGCGCGTCGACGCTTCCGTCCGCGACCCCCTCGAGCCGCTCGCCTGCGATTGCGCGAAACTCGACCGACGGGAGCGGCACGGCCTCGCGCGCGCGAGAGACCATTGCCGGCGAGACGTCGAGGCCGAGGACCCGGTCGAACCGCTCCGCGAGCGCGGCGGTCATCCTGCCGGGCCCGCATCCCACCTCCACGGCGAAGCCGCCGCGCGGGTCGGCACCGAGCCGGCCGAACAGGCCGTCCAGCTCCTCGCGGCCGCGTGCGGGATCGCCGACGTACGTCGCGGTATCGCCGGTTGCGAGCGCGTCCCATGTCTCGCGCATGTCGCGCTCCATGGCGCGTGAGGGTACCCGGGGCGGGCGAGTCGCCCGCCCCGCCGGAGGGGCGCCCGAGGCCTACGGACCCCAGGGGTTGCTGCCGACGACCGCGGAGAACGCGGTGACCAGGACGACGCCGACCGCAGCGAACAGCCGACGGGTCATGCACCCACCTCCTTTCGGGCGGCGAGATTCGGTGGTTGCTGCCGATTGTCCTCGGAATGGCGGACATTGCGTGCGTTCCCTCACACGCATCGTTGACGCTGGCGTTCCGTCGGCGGAGTATGGGAGAGTCGTGACGGTGAGCGGCACACCGGAAGAGACTGTCGGCGCGCGCCTACGGCGGCTCCGGACCGAGCGCGGCCTGTCCCAACGAGAGCTGGCATCCCCCGGGGTCTCGTACGCCTACATCTCGCGCATCGAGGCCGGGACGCGGCAGCCCTCCGTCAAGGCACTGCGGAAGCTGGCGCGGAAGCTGGGCGTCACGGCCGAGTACCTCGAGACGGGCTCGGACATGCGCGAGGACGAGCTGCGCGAGTTGCGGCTGGCACAGGCCGAGCTCGACCTTCGGCTCTCGGAGGAGCCCGGTGCCGCGTACGAGCGGCTCCGCGAGCTGCTGGCCGAGGCGGAGGAGGCCGGCGATGTGGTCGCCTCGCGCCGCGCCCGGATCGCGGTCGGCCTTGCCGCCTTCCAGTCGGGCCGCACCGCCGACGCCGTCACGGCGCTCGAGCGGGCCGTCGAGCAGGACGACGTCTCGCCGACGCTGCGCCCGGACGTCTTCGGCACGCTGGGTCGCGCGTACGCGATGTCGGGCCGGTCGGCCGACGCGGCAGAGCTCTTCGAGCGCTGTATCGCCATGATCGAGGAGCAGACGCCGTCCGACCTCCCGGCGCGTGTCCGCTTCTCGACCTACCTGAGCTTCGCCCTCACCGACCTCGGCGACCTCGACCGCGCCGAGAGCGTCCTCCACGACGTCCTCGCCGAGGTGGAGGCCTTCGTCGACCCGTACACGCAGGTGCGCGTCCACTGGTCGCTCGGCCGCCTCGCGGGCCACCAGGGCCGGCCGCAGGACGCGCTCGACCACCTCCGCCGCGCGATCACGCTGCTCGAGGCGACGGAGGACACCGTCCACCTCGCCCAGGCGCACATCTCCTGCGCGTGGTCGCTGATCGAGAACGGCCGCCCCGAGGAGGCCGGGCCGTACCTCGACGCCGCCGAGCGGCTGCTCGGGCCGAAGCCGCAGCCGAACGACCTGGCGGCGCTGCGCGCGGAGCAGGCGCGGCGGGCCGCGGCGATCGGCGACGGCGGGGCGGCGGTCGCGCTACGCGCGCGAGGCGATCGACGCGACCGGCGAGGCGTTCCCCGAGGAGCAGGGCACGGCCTGGCTCGCGCTCGCCGAGGGGCTCGTGCTCGAGCGCGAGGTGCCCGCGGCGACCGAGGCGTTCCGCCGTGCGGCCGAGGCGTTCGAGCGGGCGCGGAAGCCGAAGGAGGAGGCGAAGGCCTACCGCTCGTGGGGTCGGCTGCTGCGGAGCGAGGGCCGTGAGGCCGAGGCGCTCGACGCCCTCGAGAAGGCTGCCGACCTCGCCGCACGACGGCCGGCCGACGTGCGCAGCGAGGCGTGACCTCCGTCGAGCGGGCCCTGAAGCCACGCGGGCGCTACTCCCTGCGGCTCACCGCCATGTCGCGCGACGCGACCCGTCGCTGGGAGGACGACGCCTATACCGCGGCGGTCCGCGTCGGCGACCGCGTCGAGCTCGCCTCGGCTCGGCAGCTGCCGGACGGGACCGTGCTCGTGCGCGCGGTGAGCGACGACGCCGTCGAGGCGCTGCGGTTCCAGCTCGCGCTCGACGACGACCACGCCGAGTTCCTGCGGCGCTTCCGGCGCGATCCGCTGATCGGGCAGGCGACGAGACAGCTCGCCGGGATGCGCCAGGCGCGGGTCGGCTCGGTCGCGCAGGCGCTCCTGCGCGCGTTCTGCGGCCAGCTGATCGAGTCACGGCGGGCTCGCGCGATCGAGGGCGCAATCGTCCGGGCGTCGACGCCGACGGTCGCCGGGACGAGGCTCCACGCGCCTCCGAGCGCCTCCGACCTCGGCGCGCTGGCACCCGCGCGGCTGCGGGCCCTCGGGCTCCACGCCCGGCGCGGCGCCGCGCTCGTCCGCCTCTGCCGGAGCTTCGATCCCGAGCGGCTGCACGCCGTGCCGACGGCCGACGTCGTGCGGATGCTCGAGCGCGAGCGTGGCCTCGGGCCGTGGTCGGCCGCCGTCGTGTGCCTCGAGGGGCTCGGCCGGCACGAGCGTGGGCTCGTCGGCGACCTCGGGCTGATGAAGCTGCTCGCGGCGATCCGCGGCCGCTGGGTCGAGGCGTGGGAGACCGAGGAGCTCCTCGCGCCGTACGGCGACTGGGCCGGCCTCGCGAGCCTCTACCTGCTCAAGGGCTGGAGCCGGGGCCTCCTGCCGCTCCCGTCGCCGCCGCCCGCGCGCTTCCGGCACGCGGCATAGACCGCCCCTAGACTCCCGCCATGGCCGTGGAAGCTCGGCGCATCGCCGTCCTCGGCGCCGGCAAGATCGGCGAGGCGCTCATCTCCGGCCTCGTCAGCTCGGGCTGGCGCGAGCCGGCGGAGCTCTGGGCGACGTCGCGGCGGCAGGAGCGCGTCGACGAGCTCAGCGAGCGCTACGGCGTGCGCGCGACGACCTCGAACGCCGAGGCCGTGTCGGGCGCGGCGATCGTGGTCGTGGCGGTGAAGCCCCAGGACATCGAGGTGCTCCTCGGCGAGATCGGCGGCCTGCTCGGGGAGGAGCAGACGGTGCTCTCGATCGCGGCGGCGATCCCGACCTCGCTGATCGAGGGCCACCTGCTCGCGCGCGTGCCCGTCGTCCGCGCGATGCCGAATACGCCGTCGACGGTGCACGAAGGGATCGCCGGAATCGCGGGCGGCGCGCACGCTGCGGAGGAGCACCTCGCGGCCGCGTCGGAAGTCCTCTTGCACCTGGGCCGGGTCGTCCGCGTCCCGGAGAACCAGATGGACGCCGTCACCGCCGTCTCGGGCTCCGGACCTGCGTACTTCGCACTGCTGGCCGAGGCGATGATCGAGGCCGGGATCCTGCTCGGGCTCTCGCGCGAGATCTCGACACAGCTCGTCGTCCAGACGATGCTCGGCACGGCGAAGCAGCTCCGCGACACCCACACGCACCCGGTCGAGCTCCGCGAGATGGTGACCTCCCCCGGCGGGACGACGATCGCCGCCATCCGCGTGCTCGAGATGGCCGGCGTCCGCGCCGCGTTCCTCAACGCGATCCAGGCGGCGATGGACCGCTCGCGAGAGCTCGCGGCCGGCGACCAGCGGTGAGCGACGCCGAGATCGAGGTCCTCGACGACCCCGCCGGCGAGCTCGCGCGACTGCTCGTCGAGGCCGTGCGCGCCGGGCAATCGATCGGGCTCTCGGGCGGCTCGACCCCGCGCCGCGCCTACGAGCTCGCCGCGACGCAGGAGCCCGACTGGTCGTCCGCCGAGCTCTGGCTCGTCGACGACCGCTGCGTGCCGGCCGACGACGAGCGCTCCAATGCCCGCATCGTCCGCGAGACCATCCTCGACCGGCTCGAGCGGGCGCCGCGTGCCGTGCACGTGATCGACGGCGAGGCGCAGCCGGATGAGGCCGCAGCGCGCTACGACGCCGAGCTCGACGGCGCCCGCTTCGACCTCGCCGTCATGGGCGTCGGCGCCGACGGCCACACAGCCTCGCTCTTCCCCGGCGGGCCGGAGCTCGCCGAGCGGGAACTGCGCGCCGTCGCGGCCGAGGCGGGGATGGAGCCGTTCGTCCCGCGCGTGACCGCAACCATCCCGTTCCTCGCCGAGACGGGGCTCATGGTGTACGTCGTCACCGGCGCGGACAAGGCCGACGCCGTCCGCCGCGCCTTCGCCGAGGAGCCCTCACCGAGCGCCCCTGCGAGCCTCGTGCGCGGCCGCCGCACCGTCGTCCTGCTCGACGCCGGCGCCGCCTCCGAGTTGCATCCTTAGCTGCAAATCCCTATATAGAGCGCGTGTCCGCCGCCCCCACTGCGCTCACGATCGGCCGCCCCGACCAGCTGAAAGCGCTCGGCCACCCCCTCCGACTCCGCGTGCTCGAGGTCCTCGGAGAGAGCGGCGAGCAGCTGACGAACCGACAGCTGGCGCAGCGCCTGGGCGTCGACCCGGGGCACCTCCACTTCCACGTCCGCATGCTTCTCGGCGCCGGCCTCATCGAGCTCGTCGAGGGCAAGGGCCGCCGGGAGAAGCCGTACCGCGCCGTGGCGAGCAGCATCCGCGTCGCGCCCGAGCTGATCTCCACCGGCGAGGTCAACGACATGCGGGCGGCCATGCTCGACGCCGTCCAGCGCGGCTGGCAGGCGTACGCCGAGAAGGGCGAGTTCCGCAGCGCGCAGATCACCGTGCGCATCGACCCCAACCGGATCCGCGACGCCTTCGAGGCGTTCTCCCGGGCGCTCGACGAGTACGAGGACGCCGAGCGCGAGCCGATGCTGATCACGGTCTTCGCACACCCGCACGCCGGCGGCGAGAGTTAGTGGCTCTGAGCCACTAACTCGGATACAGCGGCGACGAGAGGACCGCGGGGACGATCCCGCGCCGTGTCGCCAGCGTCTGCAGCACGAGCACGGTGTCGGCGACCGGCACGTCCTCGAGGAAGGCCTCGCCGCTCCTCGAACGAGGCCAGCACCGACTCGACGGCATCGACGTAGCCGGGCACGTCTTCCGCGGCGAGGCACGCGAGCGCGTCCGCGACGGCCGTCGGGAACTCGTCGTCTTCCGTCCGCAACCCGTCCGCGAGCACGCGTACCTGCTCCCATTCGTCGAGCACCGCATACGCGAGCGTGGCCGCGTATCGGCCGATCGGCGACGACGCCACGGCGGCGCCCTCGGCCAGCGTCCAGCGTGCCGCCTCGGTCGCGTCGATCCCCGCGAGCAGCCGCGCCTTCAGCACCGCGATCGGGCGACCCCAGCTCCCGCGCGGCGCGTCGGCATAGCTCTCCCGGTAGCGCTCAGCGGCAAGGGCGAGCCACGTCCGAGCGCGTTCCTGGTCGCCCGTCATGATCGCCGCGAGCCCGGCCGCCCAGGCTGCGTTCCCCATCCGGGTCAGCTGGCGCTGCCGCGGGTCCGCGTCGTCCGGGAGCCGCGCCTCGCCGTCCCGGTACCTCGCCTCCGCCGCCCGAGCCTGCTCGTCCCAGTCCGGCACGGCGCGGAGTATCGCGGACGGGGGTCCAGCAGGTTCGTCGGGGTGCCGATAGCGGCTCGGGATGCGGAGAGCCGTGGCAACTCTGGCGGCCGTCGCGGCCGCGGCGACGTGCGCGTCGACCGCGCGTGCGGACCTCGCCGTCGGCGTGGCCGACGACCGCGGCAAGTACGCGGAGGACGGCGGCGCCTCGTTCTACGGGACGCTCCGCGAGCTCGGTCTCGCCGAGAACCGGATCACCGTGCAGTGGGACGCATCCCGGCCGACGACGATCGTGGAGAAGCCGTTCCTCGACCGCTCGCTGCCGCGGGCGGCGGCCTCCGGAACGCGCGTCGTCTTCGCGGTCTACCCGACGCGGCCGACCGGCGTCACCGCGACGCCCGAGGGCGCGGCGCAGTTCGCCGCCTTCGCCGCCCAGCTCGCGCGCACCTACCCCCAGGTGAAGCACTTCGTGATCGGGAACGAACCGAACCAGCCGCGCTTCTGGCAGCCGCAGTTCGGCCCCGACGGCTCGCGCGTCGCGGCCGCGACCTTCTTCGACGCGCTCTGGCGCGCCCACGACGCGCTGAAGGCTGTCGACCCGGCGATCCGCGTGATCGGGATCGGCCTCTCCGAGCGCGGCAACGACAACCCGAGCGCGCCGAGCAACGCCTCGACCTCGCCCGTCCGCTTCCTCCGCGACCTGGGCGCGGCCTACCGGGCGAGCGGACGCACGGCCCCGGTGATGGACGAGCTCGACTTCCACCCCTACCCCGAGAGCCCGCGCGACTCGCTCACGCGTGCCTATTCGTGGCCGAGCGTCGGCTTCGGCAACGTCGACCGGCTCAAGCAGGCGATCTGGGACGCCTTCGCCGGCACGGGGCAGCCGACGGTCGAGAACGGGCTGCGGCTGCGACTCGGCGAGACCGGTTGGCAGGTCGGCGTCGTCCCCTCGGCCGCGGGGAGCTATCACGGCGCCGAGAACGTGCCGGTCACCGACGAGGCCGCGCAGGCCGAGCTCTACGGACAGCTCGTCCGGCGCGCGGCATGCGACCCGGCCATCGTGGCGCTCCACGTCTTCGGCCTCGTCGACGAGCCCGACCTCGACCGCTTCCAGGCGGCGTTCCTCCGGGCGGACGGCTCGCGCCGCCCCGCGTTCGACGCCGTGCGGGTCGCGCTTGCCGAGACGGGCGGACGGTGCACCGGCGCGCAGGTCTCGTGGCGGCACGCGACGACCGTCGTCGGCGCGGCCGCGAGCTTCGGCGACCTCGGCCCGAGCTTCTGGAAGCGGACGGCGTGGAGCTTCGGCGTCACGGCGGCCGAGGAGGCGACGTTCCGCGCCGGCATCCACCGCCTCCCGGCGAACCCGAAGCGGCACGCGGCCGCGCTGCGCGCGCTGCAGCGGACGTCGGTGTCCGCCGTGCTCGCCGCCGCCGGGACGGTTCGGGCCCACTGGACGCCGCGTGTCGTCTTCCCAGCGCGACGCCTCGGCCGCGGGACGTACGTCTACCGCGTCGAGCTCGCGGCGACGATGAACCCCGCGCGGACGAGCGTGTTCGTCAGCCGGCCGTTCGTCGTCCGCTAGCGGCGCGACCACCCATTGACTGACCGGTCAATCGGCCGGATAGACTCTGCTCGATGGGACGCGAGCTCCGCGAGGTGGTCTACGTCGACGGCGTCCGGACGGCGTTCGGCAAGGCCGGCCCCTCCGGCCTCTTCTGGCAGACGCGCGCCGACGACATGGCCGTCAAGGCCGTGCGCGAGCTGCTGCGGAGGAACCCGGCGATCGAGCCGGACCGTGTCGGCGACGTGATCATGGCTGCGACCGCGCAGGTCGGCGACCAGGGTCTGACCCTCGGGCGCGACGTCGGCCTCCTCGCCGGCCTGCCGCACACCGTGCCCGGCTTCGCCGTCGACCGCATGTGCGCGGGCGCGCTCACGGCCGTGACCGCCGGCGCGGGCGAGATCGCCATGGGCGCCGCCGAGGTCGTGATCGCGGGCGGCGTCGAGCACATGGGCCACCACCCGATGGGCGCCGACGTCGACTTCAATCCGCGCTTCGTCGCCGAGCGGCTCATCGACCAGAGCGCCGCGACGATGGGCGCGACCGCCGAGAACCTCCACGACCGCTTCCCCGCGCTCACACGCGATCGCTCCGACCGCTTCGCCGTCGCCTCGCAGCAGAAGGCAACAGCCGCCTGGCAGAACGGCGTGATGGCGCACACGGTCGTGCCGATGAGCGTCTACGGGGACGAGGGCTGGCGCGTCGCGGACCGGGACGAGTTCCTGCGCCCGGACACCACCATGGACGGGCTCGCCGGCCTGCGCACACCGTTTCGCGCCGGCGGCCGCGTCACGGCGGGGAACTCCGCCGGGCTCACCGACGGCGCCACGGCCTGCTTCCTCGCCGCGGAGGAGACGGCGACGGAGCTGGGGCTCGAGCCCACGATGCGTCTCGTCGGCTTCGCGTACGCCGGCGTGGAGCCGGAGCTGATGGGCCTCGGGCCGGTGCCGGCGACGCGGAAGGTGCTCGCGCAGACGGGGCTCTCGCTCGACGACATCGGCCTCTTCGAGCTGAACGAGCCGTTCGCCGTGCAGGTGCTCTCGTGGTGCGACGAGCTGGGCGTCGACCCGGACGATCCGCGCCTGAACCCGTACGGCGGCGCGATCGCGTTCGGGCACCCGCTCGCCGCCACCGGCGTCCGCCTGCTCGCGCAGCTCTCCTACGGGTTCCGCGAGCGGCCCGAGGCGCGCTACGGGATGACGGCCCTCTGCATCGGCATGGGCATGGGCGCGAGCATCGTCTGGGAGAACCTACGGCATGGCTGAGCCGACGACCGAGTTCCGGCTCGCCCGCGTCGACACGCGCGTCGGGCCGGTCGCGCTGGTGACGATGGACAACGGCGAGGACTACCGGAAGCCGAACGTCTTCGGCCGCGCCGCGATGGAGTCGCTGCTGGCGCTCCTCCCCGGGCTGGAGGAGGGAGACTGGCAGGCACTCGTGCTCACCGGCAAGCCGTTCGTCTTCGCCGCCGGTGCCGACATCTCGGAGTTCCCGCTGCGCGCGACGCGCGAGCTGGCAGCCGAGGGGAGCGAGGCGGGACACGTCCTCTTCGGCCGGATCGCCGCGCTTCCGTACCCGACGGTCGCCGCGATCAACGGCGCGTGCGTCGGCGGCGGCGTCGAGATCGCGCTCCACTGCGACGCGCGGACGATCTCGACGGCGGTGCGCCACTTCGCCGCGCCGGAGTGCTTCCTCGGGATCATCCCCGGCTGGGGCGGGACGCAGCTCGTCCCGCGGCTCGTCGGCCCGCAGACGGCGGTCACGTTCATCGTCGAGAACCCGATGCGCCAGAACCGGATGCTGGACGGCACGAAGGCCTACGAGCAGGGATTCGCCGACCGGCTGCTCGAGCCGGTCGAGTTCCTCGACGAGTCGCTCGCGTTCGCGGTCGAGCTCGTCGAGAAGGGCCATGACAGGGGTCAGACCCCTGACATGTCCGACGCGGCCGAGGTGATCCGCAAGGCGCGGCTCCGGCTCGACGACTCCGTCCACGGCGCGGCGCCCGGCTCCGTACCGCGCGCTCGACCTCATCGAGGGCGCGTGCTCGGGCTGGACGCTCGAGGAGGGCATGCGCGCCGAGGAGGAGGCGTTCGCCGAGCTCCTCTCGGGCCCGCAGGCGCAGGCGTCGGTCTACGCGTTCGGACTCGTCGAGTTTCGCTCGAAGAAGCCCGCCGGCCTGCCGGACGCCGAGCCGCGGAAGCTGGGGAAGATCGGCGTCGTCGGCGCGGGCCTGATGGCGACGCAGCTCGCGACCCTGATCCTCCGCCGGCTCGAGGTCCCGGTCGCGATCCGCGACGTCGACCAGGCGCGCGTCGACGAGGCGCTCGAGACGATCCGCGGCGAGCTGGCGGGGCTCGAGGCCCGCGGCCGCTACCCCGAGGGAAAGGGCCGCTTCCTCGGCGAGCTCGTGCACGGCACGACCGGATACGACGGCTTCGAGGATTGCGACCTGGTGCTCGAGGCAGTCTTCGAGGAGCTGTCCGTGAAGAAGGAGGTCTTCGCCGAGCTCGAGGCGGTCGTCCGCGACGACTGCGTGCTGGCCACGAACACGTCCTCCCTGTCGGTGACCGAGATGGGCGCCGACCTGGCCCACCCGGAGCGGCTCGTCGGCATCCACTTCTTCAATCCCGTCGCGCTGATGCCGCTCGTCGAGCTGATTCGCACGCGCGAGGTGGACGACGCCACCCTGGCCACGGCCAACGCGTTCGCGAAGGAGCTGCGCAAGCGGCCGATCCTCGTCGCCGACGCGCCCGGCTTCGTCGTCAACCGCGTGCTCACGCGGATGACCCGCGTCCTCATGGACGCGCTCGAGCACGGGAACACCGTCGAGGAGACGGACGAGGCCATCCTCCGGCTCGGCCTGCCGATGGCGCCGTCGGTGCTCCTCCAGATGGTCGGCCCGCGCGTGACGAACCACGTGCTCGAGACGATGCACGAGGCGTATCCCGACCGCTTCCCGCTCTCCCCGACCCTGCGCAACTTCGCCGAGGGCAGCGACGAGATCGTGGTCGCCGAGCACGCGCCGAAGACGGTCGAGGAGATCACCACGGCCGCGCTCGAGGCGATGGCCGACGAGATCCGGCACCTGCTCGAGGAAGGGGTCGCGCTCGAGGCGGCGGACGTCGACCTCGGCCTCCTGCTCGGGGCCGGCTTCCCGTTCTGGCTCGGCGGGATCACGAAGCACCTCGACCAGACGGGGGTCTCGCAGCGCGTCGCGGGCATGCCGCTGGCCGAGATCCGCGCCGGCGCACCCGCATAGCGCATTCCAAAGCGCTTTTTGGCGCGGTCCCGCATACAAGAATCCGCTCCGTCGGTTATGCTGCGAGTGCTCGCTCGTACTCAGGGGTTGAACACCGCGAGCGGCGATTTCCTCAGTAGGGATAGCGGCGCCACAGGGCGCTGCCGCGATGCAAGCCACGACAGAGCAGTCGACGATCACGCCGGAGGCGCTTGCCGCCCTTGCCGATGCCGCCCAGCGGGCGGAGGGCTGGGCGGGAGAGCCGTTCCTGCGGCCGAGCGAAGATCCCGCGACGGGCCTCGCGCCCGGGACGGCGCGCCGCCGTGCGCTCGACGCCGCGCTCTCCGAGATGGAGGCCGGGCTGGCGGCCCCGTCGCCGCGGTGGAAGGTCGACTGGGGCCTCATGCTCGGGCTCGAGCGCGTCCTCGGCCAGGAGACTCCCTCGCTCGCGTCCGGGACGGAGCTGCGCCGCCACCAGGTGGACGCGCTCGCCGGGATGCTGACGGAGCTGATCGCGCTCCACGAGGAGACCGCGGCCGACGCCAACGGCAACGGCAACGGGCACGCCGCCGAGCCGGAGGCCGAGCCGGACGACGAGCCCGAGGACGAGCTGGGGCTCGGCGGCGCGCTCGACGAAGAGCCGGACGAGGCGGAGTTCCAGGGCGAGGACCCCGGGGCCGTGCGTCGCTTCCGCTTCCGCCATCCGACCGCGTCGGGAAAGACGATCGCCGCGGCGGGCTTCGTCGAGGCGGGCCGCACCCTCGGCGTCCTGATCCTCACGCACCGCCGCCTGCTCGTCGACCAGTTCACCCGCGATCTGCGCGACGAGGGCTACGGCACCCGGTTCGCGGAGCCGATTCTCGAGGGCCAGACGCCGAAGGTGCCGAACCCGCTCACGATCCAGACCTACGCCTGGTTCGCGCGGCACCACCGCGAGCTCTCGCGCGAGGCGTACCACCTCGTGATCGCGGACGAGGCGCACACGGCGCTCGGCGAGAAGACCTCCGGCGCCATCCGCGCGTACTCGGAGCCGATCTACATCGGCATGACCGCGACCGAGCAGCTGATCGCGAAGCAGGTCTCGGACGTCTTCCCCGCCTCGGTCGACGACCTTCCGCTCGCCGAGGCCGCGCGCCGAGGCCTGATCGCGCCGCTGCGCGACCTCCGCGTCCCGCCCGTGGCGGCGATCAACTCGGTGCCGATCGTCGGCGGCGACTTCGACCAGGAGCTCCTGGCCAAGACCCTCGACCACCAGGCGCTGAACCAGGCGGCCGCGTCGCTCTATCGCGACCGGTTCGACAACACGCCGGGGATCGTCTACGCGGCCGGTGTCGAGCACGCCTACAACCTTGCGCAGGAGTTCCGCGCCGTCGGCCTCAAGGCCGAGGCCGTCAGCGGCAAGACGCCGCCGGTCAAGCTCGCCGAGACGCTCGCCGCCTACGAGCGCGGGGAGATCAACATCCTCATCAACGCGCAGCTGCTCGCCGAGGGCTGGAACTCGCCGCGTGCGACCGTCTGCATGCACCTCGCGCCGACTGCGTCGCGCCGCGTCTACCAGCAGCGGATCGGCCGCGTCATGCGCCTCCATCCGCGCAAGGAGGCCGGGATCGTCGTCGACTTCGTCCCGAAGGGCGCGACGCACTCCGAGCGCGTGGTCTCGCTCCACTCGCTCCTCGACGCGGACTTCTACCGCGAGGGTGCGCGTGTCACGCCGGCGCCGCGCCGCCGCCACCAGCGTCGGGCCCGCCGGAAGCTCTCGCCGGCGCCGTGGCTCGTTCCGGTCACGCCCGACGTCGCGCGACGGCTCGCCGTGATCCAGCGCGAGTGGCAGCGCGTCGACCCGAAGTTCCTCGACGGCGACGAGCAGCAGTTCTGGGCCGTCATCGCAGGCCGGCAGATCCGCTTCGACGAGCGCGCCGCCTTCGTCCAGAAGCTGATGGACCGCGGCGCGAGCAAGGCGGCGCTGGAGAAGTTCCTCGCGACGTGCGCGGCCGAGAACCCGAACCGGCGGCTGCGGATGATGGCGCTCGCCGACCGCGTCTCGATGCGGAGCGACAGCGCCGACTTCGACGATCTCGTCACGCTCGTGACGCAGGCGCCCCCGTGGGAGAAGGACCGGCTGCCGGGCATCCGGACGCTCCTGCGCGCGATCGCGGAGGGCACGCCGATCGCACCCGAGCAGACGCTCGGGCGCTGGACGTGGCGCCTCGCCCGTGCCTCCCGCAAGGCACAGGACCGGCGCGCGTCGTCGGAGTTCCCGGAGGCGAAGCGCCTCCTCGGCGCGCTCGCGAACTCGCGCGGGCACCGGCACGAGGAGAACGCGGGACGGCTCGTCCAGGCGGCGCTCGCACAACCGCTCCCGGTCGGTGTGGCGCTGCTCGCCTCGGCCGAGGGGTACACGCCGCGTTCGAACAAGCTGATCGACGAGGCCCGCGAGCAGATCGCGCCGCTGTCCGAGGTCGCGGCCGCGCTCGCCGAGAACCTGCCCGCACCGAAGGCCGCGCCCAGCAAGCGCGCGGCGGCGGCGGCGGAAGAAGAAGGGCGGCGCCGAGGCGCAGGCGAACGGCGCGGCGCCGGCCGAGGCCGTGAACGGCGCGGGGCCGGAGGGCGGGACGCCCGCCGTGGAGGGCGAGGCCGCTCCGCAACCCAAGCCGCGGCGCCGGCGGCGCCGGCGCTCCTCAGCGCGTGCGAACGGCGACGGCGCGGCCGCGGCCGAGGCCGAGGCGCCGGCCGAGCCCGTCCAGACGGACGGCTGACGACGTGCGCCGCGCGGCGTAATCTCGAACGCGGATGGCGGCTCTCCTCGTCGTTGCGTTCCTCGCGGGCCTGATCACCTCGCTGTCGCCGTGCGTGCTGCCGGTGCTGCCGATCCTGCTCGCCGGGAGCGCCACTGGCGGGCGGCGGCGGCCGTACCTCCTCGTCGCGGGCCTCGTCACGAGCTTCACCCTCGTCACGCTCCTCGGCGCCGCGATCCTCGACGCGCTCGGCCTGCCGGAGGACCTGCTGCGGAACCTCGGCATCGCGATGCTGTTCCTCGTCGCGGCGACGCTCGCGTGGCCGCAGCTCGGCTACTGGCTCGAGCGCCCGCTCGTACCGGCTGACACGGCAACGCGCCGGCGACGAGGCGGGCGCGTTCGTCGTCGGCCTCTCGCTCGGCGTCGTCTTCGTCCCGTGCGCGGGGCCGGTGCTCGCGGCCGTGTCCGTGCTCGCGGCGACGAGCGACGTCTCGCTGCGCCTGTTCGCGACGCTGCTGGCCTATGCGGTCGGAGCGGCGATCCCGATGCTCGCGATCGCGCTCGGCGGCCGGCGCGTCGCCGCGGCGCTGCGCCCGCGCTGGCTCCGGCCCGTGCTCGCCGGCGTCGTCGCCGTCACCGCGCTCGCGATCGCCGTCGGCGAGGACCGCCGCTTCCAGACCTTCGTCCCCGGCTACACCGAGGCGTTCCAGGAGCGCGTCGAGCGGAGCGGCGTCGCCGAGCGCGAGCTGCAGCGGCTCACCGGCGCGCGGGCGCAGCAGGAGTCGCGGCTCGCCGACTACGGCCCGGCGCCGGAGCTCCAGGGCCTGACGAACTGGCTCAACGTCGCGCCGACGACGATGGCCGCCCTCCGCGGGCGCGTCGTCCTGATCGACTTCTGGACGTACTCGTGCGTCAACTGCCTGCGCACGCTGCCGTACCTCAAGCGCTGGGACGAGGCCTACCGCGCCGGCGGCCTCACGATCGTCGGCGTGCACGCGCCCGAGTTCGCCTTCGAGCGCGTCGCGGACAACGTGAGCGAGGCGGTGGAGGACCTCGGCATCCGCTACCCGGTCGCGCTCGACAACGACTTCACGACCTGGCACGCCTACTCGAACCAGTACTGGCCGGCGAAGTACCTCGTCGACCGCAAGGGGCACGTCCGCTTCGCGCACTTCGGCGAGGGCGAGTACGCGCAGACCGAGGACGCGATCCGGACGCCTGCTCGCCGAGGGCGGCCACCGAGTCGGGCAGGCGCCGACCGTCGCGTCCGGCACGGGCGAGCCGACGTACGGCCACATCACGCCCGAGTCGTACCTCGGCTACTCGCGGCTCGACCGTCTCTGGAACGGCCCGGTGAAGCCCGACGAGCTCGGCGCGCTACGCCTTCCCGGCGACCGCGGTGCCGGTGCACCACCTCGCCTATGCGGGACGGTGGCTCATCGAGGAGGAGCGCGCCGTCGCGGGGCGGGACGCACGGCTGCGGCTGCGCTTCGTCGGGCGGGAGGTGAATCTCGTGCTCGGGCGGCCACGGCACGGTGCAGGTGTCGCTCGCCGGGCGGCGGCTGCGCACGGTGCGGGTCGACGGCGACCGGCTGTACAACCTGCTCGACCTCGAGAAGCAGGTCGAGGGCGACTCTGGATCTCCGCTTCTCGCGCGGCGTCGAGGGCTACGCGTTCACGTTCGGCTAGCGGCTACTGGCCGCGGGCCACGTCGGGGCCCTCGTCCTCGTCGTCCTCCCGCTCGCGCAGGAACCGCGTCAGCTGCTCGGCGAGCGCGTCGCCCGTCGGCAGGTCGTCCTCGTCGATCTCGTCGGAGCGCCGCTCGAGCTCCTCGACGTACGCGGCCGTCTCCTCGTCGCTCGAGACCGCCTCGCTGACCTGCTCGGCGTAGCGCTCGGACGCCTCCTCGAGCTCCGCCGTCGGCACCGTCGTCCCGAGCAGCTCGCCGAGGCGCGTCGACAGCGCGAGCGCCGCGCGCGGGCTCGGCGCGAGCGAGACGTAGTGCGGCACGGCCGCCCACAGCGAGACCGAGTCGACGCCCTCGCGGCGGCACGCGTCGTGGAGGATCCCGACGATGCCCGTCGGCCCCTCGTAGCGCGACGCCTGCAGGCCGAGCTTGTCGACGAGCTCCTGGTCGGTCGCGCTCCCGCTCACCGGCGCGGGCCGCGTGTGCGGCACGTCGGCGAGGAGCGCGCCGAGCGTCACCACGAGCTCGACGCCGAGGTCGCGGGCGAGGCCGACGACGAGGTCGGTGAAGGTGCGCCAGCGGAGGTTCGGCTCGATCCCGATCAAGAGGACGACGTCGCGGTCGGAATCCGGCCTCGACGCGTAGTAGAAGGCGTTCTCGGGCCAGTCGATCCGGCGCGTAGAGCCCGTCGACGAGCGAGACGTGCGGGCGCGTGGCCTGGAAGTCGAAGAAGCTCTCCGGGTCGATCTCGGCGAAGCGGGTCGCGTCCCACGCCCGGGCCAGGTGCCCGGCCGCGAGCGTCGCGCCCTGCCCCCCGTCGTTCCAGCCCCGGAACGCGGCCACGAGCACCGGCCGGCGCAGCGTCGGGCGCTCCGAGATGCGCAGCTCCTCCATCGGTTCAGTCTACGTCCGGGCGAGCGGCGCGGGCGTGCGCCAGACGACGGCGGCGAGCAGCACCGTCACGGCCCAGATCGCAGCCGCGAGCGCGACGTGGACGAGCACCACGCCCCAGGGGAGCGCGTTGCGCCACTGGATCTCGCCGACCGCCATCTGCACGAGCAGGAGGCCGAGGAGCAGAGCCGCGACCTTGGCCACGCCGGGCACGTGCTCGCGGCGGCGCCACAGCAGCGCGAGCAGCGCGGCGAAGAGGAGCCCGAAGACCGCGGTCGCGCGCACGTGGAGTAGACCGAGTCGACGAGGTTCGCCGAGCCGCCGGATGTCCGCGCCGCCGGAGTGCGGGCCGGCGGCCGTCGAGAACGTCCCGGTGACGACGAGGACGACGCACGCCAGCGCGAGTACGAGCGAGGCCGGCCGCGCCCAGCGCGGCAGCTCCGGCCGCGCCCAGCCGCGCTCGTGCCCCAGCGTCTCGACCGCGACGACGATCGCGCCGGCGAGGACGACGAGCGCGAGGAGGAAGTGCGTCATGACGAGCAGCGGGTGCAGGTCGGAGTAGATCGTGACCATCCCGAGCGGCGCCTGGCCGATCGTGCCCAGGAAGGTGAGCCCGGCCGCCCACGTCACCCAGCGCGGCAGGCCGGACGCGCGCCAGGTCGCGACCCAGAGCGCGAGCGAGAGCACGATCGGGAAGAGGCTGAAGACCCGGTTGCCGAACTCGACGAATGCGTGATGGCTCTCCTCCGGGAAGAACGATCCGGCCTCGCAGCCGGGCCACGACTCGCAGCCGAGCCCGGACGAGGTCAGCCGCACGAGCGCTGCCCGAGATGATGATCAGGTACAGCGCGACGGCGGTCGCAACCGCCAGTCGCCGGAGGCCCGTCGGCGACAGCTCGCGCGCGCGGACGCGCACGGCGCCCGTGGACTCGACGGCCATGCTTCGAGTGTAGGAGCTACCGCAGCGAGACGCCCGCCCCGTCCGTCACGCGCCCGATGCGCGCGAGGAAGAGGCCCTGCGAGGCGAACGTGGCCTCGAGCACCGCGCCTCGCGCCGCCGGCACGGCCACGAGCAGCCCGCCGGCGGTCTGCGGGTCCCACCCGAGCGCGAGCGTGTCGTCGTCCACGTCTGCGTCGACGTGCGCCGCGGCGAAGTCGCGGTTGCGGGCGTCGCCGCCGGTCCGCTCGCCGGCACGCGCCGTCTCGAGCGCGCCGGCGAGGGCGGGTAGGGCGGCCGCGTCGAGCTCGATCCGGACGTCGCTGCGCGAGGCCATCTCGTACGCGTGGCCCAGGAGCCCGAACCCGGTCACGTCGGTGACGGCGCTCGGCTCGAACGGCCGCAGCGCGTCGGCCGCGTCGCCGTTGAGGGTCGACATCCAGTCGACCGCGGCCGCGAGCGCGTCGTCGTCGGCCAGGTCCCGCTTGTGGCCGTGGAGGACGAGCCCGGTGCCGAGCGGCTTCGTCAGGAAGAGCGCGTCGCCGGGCAGGGCGCCGGCCTTGGGCCACACCGCGTCGGGATGCACCGTGCCGACCACGGCGAGGCCGTACTTCGGCACCTCGTCCCGGAGCGTGTGACCGCCGGCGAGGAAGGCGCCGGCCGCGCGCACCTGCTCGTCCGCGCCGTCGAGCACCGCGCGCACGACCGCGACGTCGAGCTCCTCGGGGAAGCAGGCGACGGAGAGCGCGAGCAGCGGCGTCCCGCCCATCGCGAAGACGTCGTTGAGCGCGTTCGTGGCTGCGATCCGGCCGAATGCGCGCGGGTCGTCGACGAGCGGCGGGAAGAAGTCGAGCGTGAACACGATCGCGCGCTCGTCGTCGAGCCGGTAGACCGCGGCGTCGTCGGCCGGGTCGAGCCCGACGAGCAGGTTCTCCGCCTCGGCCGGGACGAAGCCGCGCAGCAGCTCCTCGAGCCGCGCCGCCGGGTACTTCGCCGCGCAGCCACCGGCGGTCACGAGCGAGGTCAGCTCCACGTTTCGAGCATAGAGCCGCCGCGGCGTCAGCCGCGGCGGCCTCTCAGGGGAGAGAAGGAGCCTCGGAGCATCTCCGACGCTCCTCGAGGGCGGGTCTTCGGGTCAGGTCTTGACCTTCCTCCGGCTGCACCTGTAGGAATCGCCGATGCCGCAGAGCGCACTCGTCACCGGTGGCTCCTCCGGAATCGGGCTCGCGATCGCGCGCGCGCTGCGAGAGGACGGCTACGAGCTGACCCTCGCCTCGCGCCGCGCGGAGAAGGTCGAGCCGGCCGCGGCCGAGCTCGGCGCGCTCGGCATCGCGGCCGATGTGTCGAGCGAGGAGGACTGCGAGCGCCTCGTCGCTGCGCACCGCGAGCGGTACGGCGGGCTCGACGTGCTCGTGAACTCGGCCGGGATCGGCATCGGCGGCAAGATCGAGGACCAGCCGACGAAGCACGTCGACCTCCAGCTCGGCGTCAACCTCCGCGGGCTGCTCGTCGTCACGCGACTGGCGCTGCCGCTGCTGAAGGAGTCGAAGGGGCACGTGATCAACCTCGCCTCGATCGCGGGGACCCAGCCGACGCCCGCCCTCGCCGTCTACGGCGCGACGAAGGCGGCCGTCCTCGCCGTGACGCGGTCCCTGAACGCGGAGCTCGAGGCCGACGGCGTGCGTTGCACGGCGCTGGCGCCCGCGTTCGTCGACACGCCGATGGCGTCGTGGTCGGGGATCCCGCCCGAGCGGATGATCCGCCCCGAGGACTGCGCCGAGCTCGTCCGCGCCGTCCTGCGCCTGAGCCCGTACGCGCGCGTGCCGGAGATCGTCGTCGAGCGCATGGGTGCCTACGGCGACGGGCTGCCCGGGTAGGAAAACCGCAGCCACGACTCGGGTGGAGGCCTGGTGTCGCAGCGGCGAAACCGGGTCTACCGTGTCGCCATGCACACCGTCCTGACCGAGCCCTTCCGCCTCCGCACCTGGCGAGAGACGGCGTGGGCGCTCCTCGCCTTCCCGATCGGCCTCTTCTGGTTCGTCGTGCTCGTGACGCTGCTTGCGTCCGGGCTCGGGCTCGCCATCACGATCGTGGGGCTGCCGATCCTCGCGCTGACGCTCGTCCTCGCGCCGTGGGGCGCCCGGGCCGAGCGGTGGCTCGCGCGGACTCTGCTGCAGGCGCCGATCGACGAGCCGCCGGCCGCGCCTGCGGCCGGAGGAGAGGCCTGGCGGCGCGTCCTCCATTTGCTCGTCGACGGGCGCCGCTGGCGGTCGGTCCTCTACCTGCTCCTGCTCTTCCCGCTCGGACTCGTCGAGTTCCTCGCCGCCGTGATCCCGTGGTCGATCGCGCTCTTCCTGCTGTCGGCGCCGTTCTGGTGGTGGGCAGTCCCGGACGCGGAGTTCCTCTGGGACGGCAACGAGCTCGACACGCCGTGGGAATGGGCGCTCGTCTTCGTCATCGGCGTCCCGGCCGCGTTGCTCGCGCCCTGGCTCGTCCGCGGGTGCGTGTGGGCGCACCTGGCGCTCATGCGCGGGCTCGTCGGCCCGACACGCAGCGAGCTCGAGCGCGCCGCCCAGCAGGCCGGAACCGAGCGCGACCAGGCCGTCGCGACCGCGTCGCGCGACCGGCGCGCGATCGAGCGGGACCTCCACGACGGCGCCCAGGCGCGGCTCGTCGCCCTCGCCGTCGACCTCGACCGCGCCCGGCACCGGCTCGAGGACGGCGGCTCCGAGGAGGAGGCGCTCGCCCTCGTCCGCTCGGCGCAGGAGCAGGCGCAGACGGCGCTGAGCGAGATCCGCGACCTCGCGCGCGGCGTGCATCCGGCGATCCTCACGAACCGCGGCCTCGACGCGGCGCTGTCCGCGCTCGCGGCTCGCTCGGCCGTGCCGGTGGCGCTGACGGCCGACCTGCCGGAGCGCGCGTCCGCGGACGTCGAGGCCGCGGCGTACTTCGTCGCCTCGGAGGCGCTCGCGAATGCGAACCGCCACGCCGACGCGACGCAGATCCGGGTCGGGGCCCGCGTCGACCGCGACCGGCTCGTGCTCGAGATCGCCGACGACGGCCTCGGCGGCGCCGACGAGGCGCTCGGCACGGGGATCGCCGGCCTCCGCGAGCGCGTCGGCGCGCTCGGCGGGACGCTCGACATCACGAGCGTTGGCGGCGCGGGTACCACGATCGTCGCGAGGCTCCCGTGCGCGTCGTGATCGTCGAGGACTCCGGGCTCTTGCGCGACGCGCTGACGCGGCTGCTCGCCGACTACGACATCGAGGTCGCCGCGGCGCTCGGCGACGCGACCGGCCTCGAGCACGCCGAGGACGCGGACGCGTACGTCGTCGACGTCCGCCTGCCGCCGACGTTCACGGACGAGGGCGTCCGCGCCGCCGTCGAGCTGCGCCGGCGGCGGCCTGGCGCACGAATCCTCGTGCTCTCCCAGGACGTCGAGGAGCGGTACGCGCGCGAGCTCTTCGCCGACGGGTCGGACGGGCTCGGCTACCTGCTCAAGGACCGCGTCACCGACGGCGCCGCGTTCGTCGAGGCGCTCCGACGCGTGCACGAGGGCGGCACGGCGCTCGATCCCGAGGTCGTCCGGCAGCTCCTCGTCCGCTCGGGCCCGCTCGACGGGCTCACACAGCGGGAGCGCGAGGTGCTCGGGCTCATGGCGGAGGGCCGCTCGAACGCGGGAATCGCCCGCGCCCTCTTCGTCACCGACGGCGCGGTGGAGAAGCACGTGCGTCGGATCTTCCAGGAGCTGCGGCTCCCGCCGAGCTCCGACGAGAACCGGCGCGTGCTCGCCGTCCTCAGCTGGCTCGGCCTGCGCCAGCCCTAGGCTGCGGCCGGCGCGGCGACGGGCTCGATCGCGGCGCGGAGCTCCTCGGCGGACGCGGAGCCCTCGAACTTCGCGGCGATCTTCCCGTCGGCGTCGACCACGAAGACCCACGGCTCGGTCCGGAGGTTCCACTCTCGCATCCAGGGGTTGACGCCCTTGTCCGGGTCGTTGTCCCTGAACACCTCGACGTGGATGAAACGGACGCCGCGGGAAGCGAACTCCTTGCGCACATCGTCCAGGACGTCCACGACCGGCCCGCAGGCGCGGCTCGCGCAGAACTTCGGCGTCGCGAAGGCGACGACGAACGGCTGCTTCGCCGCGAGCGCCTGTGCCACCGAGTGCTCGTAGAGCTTCGGCTCCGGACTCGTCGCCGTCGAGAGCGTGGCCAGGTCGCCGCCCGTGCTGGTGAGCGTCGGCGTCTCGGAGGCGGGCGCCTTCGCACCGATCGCGGGCGAGAACGCGGCCGCCTTCACCTGAAGCTGGCCGAGCGCCTGGATCCGGTAGCCGCCGACGGGCTCGGCGACGTACCACCAGGTGCCGGGCCGCGGCACGCGCAGTGTCGTCACGAACAGGTAGCGGACGTCGCCGGCGGCGGCCTCCGACCCTTCGGCTCCGACCGGCTCGAGCCGGGCTTCCGCCTCCTGGATCGGCGCGGCGGCCCGGCTCGGCGCGAGCCAGACACGGGCGCGAGGTCGCTGAATGACCTTGCCGTCGCCGGCGACGACGAGAAACGACACGCGAACGTCGCCGGGGGCGTAGTCGCTTGTACCCGGGATCACGGCCACGTCCTCTCCGGGCCGCTGCCACAGGCTTTCGAGCGATTCCCCGTCCGCTGTGCCGCCGGATTTGCCAGACGAGCCTCCGCATCCGGCGGCGACGAACAGCAGAACGGCGATCAGCCAGACCCGGAGGCGCATCCGCCTCCAGGGTAGCCGCCTACCAGCCGCCGCCGGACCAGCCGGTCCAGCCGCCGCCGGCCACGAACGACGCGACGAGTACCGCAAGGGTGATCACGCGAGCCTTCAGCATGTGTGAGTCACCTCCCTTCGCTCAGAACTTGAGATCCTGGAGAATCTCGGCCGCTCGGCGATACAACCTCGACGCCCTCGCGTCGTCGCCGGACTTGGCCGCAAGGTCGCCCTGGGCCATCCACGCCGCGGCGCGGTGACTCGCAGAGCCAAGCTGGTCGAACGCGGACTCCGCCTGGGCGAAGGCCGTACCCGCCTCGTCGAGGCGGTCCTGCACGAGGAGTGCCCGGCCGAGCGCGAGGTTCGCGCCGCCGAGCTCGTCGAGAAGATCGTCGCGGTCTCCGAGGATCCGGAGCGCGTGCCGTGCCTGCTCCTCGGCCAGCGTGACGTCGCCGGTTCCGAGGTGCACCTGGGCGAGCGAGGTGATTGCGCGCGCGGCGTCGTCGTCGCGTCCGACGTCGAACGAGGTGGCGATGGAGTCCTTGAGGTACCGGACCGCGTCCTCGGGCTTGCCGAGGAGGAAGTTGAGACCGCCGAGATTGTTGAGCAGGCGGCCGAGGTTGAGACGGTCGGCGATCTGCTCGTACTGCACCTTCGCGCGCTCGGCGTACGTGCGCGCGAGCACCATGTGGCCCTGGCGCTCGGCGACAAGGGAGGCCTGGAAGTACAGGTGCCCCATCGTCTTGTGGTCGGCGAGGCCTTCCGCGAGCTCGAGCGCGCGCTCCACGTCCTCGCGTGCGGCGGCGAAGTCGCGGTGGTGGCGATAGCAGCGCGCACGCCAGTCGAGGATCGAGGCGCGGAGCGTGTCGCACGGGAGCCCGGAGCGCTCGGCGAGCTCGAGCGCCTCGTTGAACAGGGCCATCGCGGTGGAGATGCTCGAGAGCTGGAAGCGGCAGACGCCGAGGCGGAACAGGATGTCCGCGCGGTCGACGTCGCTGAACTCGGGGCCCTCGGCGAGCCCGCGTGCACGCGTCAGGTGCTCGAGCGCCTGGCGGACGTGCCCGTCGATCACGAGCGCCCGTCCGTGGCCGACGAGCCTCCGGACCTCGAGCTGCACGTCGGCGGTCGAGGCGACGGCGGTGGTCGAGTCGGCGAACGCCTCGGCGGCCTCCGGGATCTCGCCGGCCTCGAGGAGCGCCTCGGCGCGGGTCAGGGCGGCCTCGACGCGATCGCGCGCGTCCGTCGAGACGCCGTTGGCCAGGAAGCCCGGGTCGACGCTGAGGCGCGACGCGAGCCATTCGATCGTCTCCTGCGTCGGGCGCGTCTTGCCGCGCTCGATCTGCGAGACGTACTCCTTGGAGAACCGGTCGCCGGCCAGGTCGGTCTGGGTCAGACCTGCGGCAACGCGAAGCTGGCGCAGTCGCTCGCCAAGGCGAGTCGCTGCGGCGTGCCCGGTGCGGGCGCTGGAGGTGCGTGCGGCATTCGTCATCGGTGGGGAAGTGTTCTCCATACTTGACCGAAGTGCAAGGTAGCCCATTCAGCCATCCCCCAGATGGGTCATTTGTGGCCGAAAAGTGCGTGAAGCGGTCTTCTGACAAATCACTTGACCGAGGTACTTGACACGCCGCTGAGGCGCCCCTACAGTGAGGCCACCTCGCAGCCGAGCCGGACGCCAGGCACGGATGCAGGGGGCCCGCCAACTAGGTGGGGACGGACGTAGGAAACCTGGCTGGGCCGCAGAGTCAAGGTTTCAGCATCCGCCTCACCGGCGCGGCCCGCCTTCCACGGAGGGGCCCCGAGCCGCAGCGGGGCCCCTCCGTACTTTCATGCGGGGGAAGCCCGGGTTCGACGGACGAAACGGGCGCCTTCACCGGCGCGGTTGATACGTCTCACGCGCGCGAGAAACCCAGGGACCCGACCCTCCCGCCTGCCTGGCGTCGAGCCTACGGCGAAAACGCGCACCCATGGGAGACGCCTCCGTGCCGAGACCGTGTCAGCGGCTCCACAGGCCCTGCGGCGGCTCCGGCGGCGGCTTGCCGAACAGCCACGTGTACCGCGCCGTCGCGACCCGGGTGAAGTCCTCGTGCCCGAGCAGCCCGCCGAGCCGATCGCCCATCGTCACGAGCAGGCCGCCGGCGACGAAGATCCACGCCTCGGCCTCCGGATCCCGCTCGGCGGGAATCGCCCCCAGCTCCTGCGCCTTGCGCAGCGTCTCGGCGATGAAGTCGTGCACCTCGCGCATGTGCGCGCGGACGTGCCGGGCGATCTCCTCGTCCTCGCCCGCCTCGACGATGCCCGCGATCCAGAGGTTCGGCGGGAGCACGCGGAGCGCGCGCAGCCCGAGGCCCGTGCGGCCGATCGCGAGCGGCGCCCGCTCGGGCCCGACCTCGGCGATCACCGCGGTGAACGCCTCCTTGAGCCGTGTCCACGCCTCGTCGAGGCACGCGAAGTAGAGGTCGCGCTTCGAGGCGAAGTGCCGGTAGAGCACCGGCTCGGTCACCCCCGCCTCGCGCGCGATCTCGGCCGTCGTCGCGCCGGCATAGCTGCCCTGCGAGAAGACCCGCATCGACGTCTCCAGGATCGCCTGCCGGCGCTCGGCGGCCGGGAGGCGCGTCCTCGCGGGCACCGTCACCCCGCGACCAGGTCGAGAGCCTCTTCGGGCTCGCGCCGCTCCTCGCCGGCATGCGAGCGGACGAGGACGGCAGCCACGATCGCGCCGACGACGGCGATGACGCCTGCAACCTCGAGCGCGCGTGAGAACCCGTCGACGAAGGCCTCCGGCGTGCGGCGCCCGCCGACCTCGTGTGCCACGATCGCGCCCATCACCGCGATCCCGATCGAGCCGCCGACCTGGCGGAACGAGTTGAGCACCGCCGAGCCGACACCGGACTTGTCGACGGGCACCGAACGCACCACTGCCGCCGCGCTCGGCGTCATCGTCAGCGCCATCCCGATGCCGCCGATGACGAGCGCCGGGAGCAGATCCCAGTACGACGCGTTGACGCCGAGGGTGGAGAAGTAGAAGAGCTGCACGGCGATGAGCGTCATCCCCGCCGTCATCAGCCAGCGCGAGCCGATGCGGTCGGTCGTCTTCCCTGCGATCGGCGCGATGAGGATGATCAGGATCGTCATCGGCAGGAACGCGGCGCCGGCCTGGACGGCCGAGTAACCGAGGATGTTCTGCATGTAGAGCGAGACGAACAGGAAGATCCCGAACATCGCGAAGGCGACGAGCAGGATGACCAGGTTGGCGCCGGCGAACGTGCCGCTGCGGAACAGCGAGAGGTCGAGCATCGGCAGCCGCTGGTGTCGCTCCAACAGGACGAAGCCCACGAGCCCGATCGCGGCGACGGCGAACGCGCCGAGGATCCGGGCCGACGTCCAGCCGTACGTGTTCGCCTCGATCAGACCGTAGGTCAGGGCGAAGAGACCGATCCCCGAGGTCAAGAGGCCGGGCAGGTCGAGCCGCTGCTCGTGCGAGGTGTCCTTCGATTCGTCGATGAAGAGGTAGCTCGCGGCGATCCCGAGGATCCCGACGGGCACGTTGACGAAGAAGATCCACTCCCAGCCGACGTGCTGGGTCAGCAGGCCGCCGACGAGCGGGCCGATCGCGAGCGCGAGCGCCGAGACGCCGGCCCAGATCCCGATCGCCATCCCACGCTGCGCCGGCGGGAACGTCGCCGAGATGATCGAGAGGGTCGCGGGATTCATCAGCGCTGCGCCGACGCCCTGAAGCACGCGCGCGCCGATGAGCAACTCGCTCGACTCCGCGATGCCGCAGAGGAGCGAGGCGACCGTGAAGACGACGATGCCGAGGACGAAGATCCGCCGGCGGCCGAGCATGTCGGCGAGCTTGCCGCCGGTGAGCATCAGCGCCGCGAAGCTGAGGGCGTAGCCGGTGACGATCCACTCGAGCTCGGACAGGCCGATCCCGAGCTCGCGCTGGATCGACGGCAGCGCGACGTTCACCACCGTGTTGTCCAGCATGATCATGAAGAGCCCGAACGACACGGCGGCGAGCGTCCACCACTTCCGCGTCGCGGGGTCGAAGATCGAGGCTCGCATACGGTGCCTCCTGACGGGGAGTTCGCGAGGTTAGTGGTCGCTAACCTACTTGAGCGGCCGCGAGCGTGAAGTACGGTTGGCCACACCTTTGAGCGAGTTCGTCTGGAGCCCCGACGAGGCGCGTCTCGAGCGCGCGAACCTCACCCGCCTCATGCGGCGCTTCGGGGTCGAGCGCTACGCGGAGCTGCACCGGATCTCGATCGAGGAGCCCGAGCGCTTCTGGCCCGAGCTCGTCGACGACCTCGGGCTCGAGTTCTCGCACCCGTGGGAGCGCGTGGTCGACACCTCGCGTGGGATCGAGTGGGCGACATGGTTCGTCGGCGGGCGGGTCAACATCGCGCGGAACTGCGTGCACCGCTGGGCGGCGCGGAAGCCGGAGGAGACGGCGGCCGTGTTCCTCGGCGAGGACGGGACGCGCCGCGAGCGCAGCTGGGCCGAGCTCTCGCGCGAGACGACGCAGCTCGCGGAGGCGCTCGTCGAGCTCGGCGTCGAGCCGGGCGACCGCGTCGCGATCTTCATGCCGATGTGCCCGGAGGTCGCCGTCGCCTCGCACGCCTGCGCGCACGTCGGCGCCGTCCAGGTCCCCGTCTTCTCCGGCTTCGCCGCGCCGGCCGTGCGCCAGCGGCTCGAGGCGTCGGAGGCGAAGGTCGTGATCTGCGCCGACTGGTCGCTGCGCCGGGGCCGGCGGATGGAGATGCGAGAGACGCTCGACGAGGTCGTCGGCGACCGCCACGTGGTCGCGTGGGAGCGGGAGTCGCAGTCGTGGCCGGAGCTCGTCCGCCGCCAACCCGGGGTGCTGCCGCCGCTCGAGGTCGACTCCGAGCATCCGTACCTGCTGACGTACACGTCCGGCACGACGGGCCAGCCGAAGGGCGTCCTCCACGTGCAGGGTGGCTTCCTCGTCTCGATCGCCCGCGAGGTCGCCTACCAGACGGACGTGCACGAGGGCGAGCGGATCCACTTCGCCACCGACATGGGCTGGATCATGGGCCCGTGGACGGTCGTGGGCGGCGGGGCCGTCGGCGCGTCGATCGTCTTCGCCGAGGGCGCGCCGGACTGGCCCGACGACCGGCTGTGGCGGACGGTCGAGGCCGAGCGCGTGACGATGCTCGGCGTCTCGCCGACGCTGATCCGGGCGCTCATCCCGAAGGGCGACCCGGAGGCGACCTCTCCTCGCTCCAGGCGATCGCCACGACCGGCGAGCCGTGGAACCCCGACCCGTACCGGTGGCTGCACGAGCGGGTTGGGCACGGGCGCGTCCCGATCGTGAACCTGTCCGGCGGCACGGAGGTGGGCGCCTGCTTCCTCTCGGTCGCGATCACGGAGCCGATCAAGCCGGTCTCGCTCGGCTTCCCCGCGCTCGGCGAGGACATGGACGTCGTGGACGCGGAGGGGCGGCCGGTGCGGGGTGAGGTCGGCGAGCTCGTCTGCCGGCGGCCGTTTCCCGGGATGACGCGCGGGTTGTGGGGCGATCCGCAGCGGTACCTCGACACCTACTGGCGCAGGTTCCCGGGCGTGTGGACGCACGGCGACTGGGCGTCGATCGACGGGGACGGCTACTGGTTCCTCCACGGCCGCTCGGACGACACGCTCAACATCGCCGGGAAGCGCATCGGCCCGGCGGAGCTCGAATCGGCGGCGATCGCCTCCGGCGCCGTGGCGGAGGCGGCCGCGATCGGCGTGCCCCACGAGGTCAAGGGCGAGGTCGCGTGGATCTTCTGCGTGCCGCGGCCGGGCGAGGAGCCGTCGGCGGACGAGGTCGCGGCGAAGGTCGGCGACGTGCTCGGGAAGGCGTTCCGGCCGGAGCGCGTCGTCTTCGTCACCGCGTTGCCGAAGACGCGGTCGGCGAAGATCGTCCGCCGGGCCGTCCGGGCGCGCGCGCTCGGCACGGATCCCGGCGATCTGTCGTCCCTGGAGAACCCCGAGTCACTGGAGGAGATCAGCCGTGCACTCTGAGCGCATCGCCCTCGTCACCGGCGGCGGCCGCGGGATCGGCGCGAACATCGCGCGCGAGCTCGCCGGCGCCGGCTGGCACGTCGTCGTCACGGGGCGCACCGCCGGCGAGGTGGAGGCCGTCGCGCGTGAGATCGGCGGCCGCGCGGTCGTCGGCGACGTCTCGAAGAAGGAGGACGTCGAGCGGATGGTCGCCGATGCCGGCGACGTCGAGCTGCTCGTCGCGAACGCCGGCATCGCGATCTGGGAACGGGCGGCGTGGGACGTGCCGGCCGACGAGTGGTGGCACGTGCTCGAAGTGAACGTCCTCGGCGTTCACCTGTGCTGCCGGACGGTCATCCCGTCGATGCTCGAGCGCGGCGGGGGACGCATCGTGATCACCGGCAGCGGGGCCTCGTACCTGCCGGGCTCGACGAGCAGCGCCTACGCGGCGAGCAAGGCAGCCGTCGGGCGCTACGGCGAGACGCTCGCCGGCCAGCTCGAGGGGCGAATCCCCGTGTTCGTGATCTCGCCCGGGCTGGTGCGGACCGAGATGACCGAGGAGGCGTTCCCCGAGGACGCGCCGTGGACGCCGCCGGAGCTCGCCCCGCGGCTCGTCCGCGAGCTGGCCTCGGGCCGCTTCGACGCGCTCGCGGGCCGCTACCTCCACGCCGAGCACGACCCGGTGGACGAGCTCGAGGCGCGGGTCGACCGGATCCTGGCCGAGGACCTGAACGCGCTCCGTCTACGGCGCGAAAGCGACTAAGCAACAGATTGTCACTTGTCCGCTTGCAAGCGGTAGGCGACGAGCTCGCCGTCGGCGTCCTGGAGCAGGATCGCGGGCGGCGCGCCCTGGCGGCGCCGTGCCGGGACGAACACCTGGCGGTCGCCGATCCGGTCCTCGGTCGGCACGAAGCCCGACGTCGAGATCGCCGACGCCGACTCCTGGTAGGCGCGACCCTGGTACTGGACGACGCCGACCTCGCCTGTGAGGTAGGCGATGCCGCCGAGAAGGAAGAGCAGGCCGACGATGGGGATCGCGAGCGTCGCGGCCATGCGCGTGCTCACGTGCGCGGCGTGATCCAGGTCTGGCGCGCGCGGCCGAGGAGCCGGCCGTCCTCGCCGTAGAGGGCGGTCGCGGCGTAGAGCTTGCGGCCGTCCTCGCCGAGCGGCCGCGCCACGACGACGCACGGCTCGCCGACCCGCGGGAGCTCGCGCACCTCGGCCGCCATCCGTCCGAGCACGGAGATCCCGCGCGCGTCCCAGCCGACGGCGATCGCCCCGGGGCAGTCGAGCGCGGCCCAGACGAGTGCCTCCGAGACCTCGTGTGGGACCCACGGCGCGGCAACGACGTCGCGGCCTTCGACCGGCGCGGCGAAGATCCGCAACCCGTCGCCCTCCTCCCGCTCCGGCCCGCAGACGAAGCACGTGGGGAACGCGTGCCGCTCGAACCCCGGGTAGCGACGTGACGCCGCTTCCGCGTCGGCGAAAAGCACGGACGAAGGCGGGTCGACGTCGACCTCCACCGGTCGGCCCTCGGCCACCACGGCGCCCCCGGTCGAGCAGGCGCGCGCCGTCCCACTCGAGCGGCGTCGCGAGCGGCGGCGGCAGACGCAGCGTCACCTCCGCCGGACCGCCGAGCAGGCCCGCGACGAGCCCGCACGCGTAGCCGCCGTTGCCGGAGCCGGGCGGGCCGTTGAAGCGCGGGTCGATCGTCGGCACGACCGGTAGCCTATGTTTTAGACTCGGAGGCAGAAACCCATGCGGCTCGCGCTCGCCCAGATCAACACCGTCGTCGGGGACCTCGTCGGCAACCGCGACCGGATCGTCCGGCGCCTCGCCGAGGCACGCGACGAGGGAGCCGACCTCGTCCTGTTCCCCGAGCTCGCCGTCACCGGCTACCCGCCGGAGGACCTGCTCCTACGGCCCGGGTTCGTGCGCGCGGCGGCGGAGACCGTGGAGCGGATCGCCGACGAGTGCCGCGACATCGTCGCGCTCGTGGGTGCCCCGCACTATGACCGCGACCTCTCCAATGCGTGCTTCGTCCTCGCCGACGGCGCCGTCCGCGCGGTGTACCGCAAGCGCTTCCTCCCGAACTACGGCGTCTTCGACGAGGACCGCTACTTCGCGCCGGGGAACGACCTCTTCCTCCTGCGCCTCGGCGAGACGCTCGTCGGCACGACGGTCTGCGAGGACGTCTGGCAGCCAGGGCCACCGGCGACCGACCTCGCGCTCGCCGGCGCGGAGCTGCTGACGAACATCTCGGCCTCGCCGTTCCACGTCGGCAAGGAGCGCGAACGCGAGGAGATGCTCGTCACTCGCGCGCGCGACAACGCCTGCTACCTGGCGTTCTGCAACGCCGTCGGCGGCCAGGACGAGCTCCTCTTCGACGGGCACTCGTGCGTGATCGACGACGAGGGCGTCGTGGTCGCGCGGGCGCCGGGGTTCGAGGAGGCGCTGCTCGTGGTCGACGTCGAGCCGTCGGAGGTGATCGGCCGGCGCCTGACCGACGTCCGTCGGCGGGCACTGGCGCGGGAGCGCGGCGGCGCGCCCGAGGCGCCGGTGATCGAGGTGGGGAGCATTCGCCCGACGCCGGCGCGGCGCGCGACCCCGCCGCTCGCCGAGCCCTTCGACGAGCTCGAGTCGATGCGTCGCGGCCTCGAGCTCGCCCTGCGCGACTACGTCGAGAAGAACGGCTTCCGCGAGGTCGTCCTCGGCGTCTCGGGCGGCATCGACTCTGCGCTCACGGCCGCGCTCGCGGTGCAGGCGCTCGGCGCCGATCGCGTCCACTGCGTGTCGATGCCGTCGCGCTACTCGTCCGAGGGGACGCAATCCGACGCGCGGAGGCTCGCCGAGTCGCTCGGGACGTCGTTCCGCGAGCTGCCGATCTGGCCGTCGTACGAGGTGCTGACCGGGACGCTCTCCGGCGTGTTCGACGGACGCGGGCCCGACCTCACCGAGGAGAACCTCCAGGCCCGGATCCGCGGCGTCCTGTTGATGGCGCTCTCGAACAAGTTCGGCTGGCTCGTGGTCACGACCGGGAACAAGTCGGAGCTCTCGGTCGGCTACTCGACGCTCTACGGCGACATGGCCGGCGGCTACGCGCTCCTCAAGGACGTCTACAAGACGGACGTGTTCCGGCTGGCGCGGTACCTCAACGAGCAGGCGGGCCGCGAGCTCATCCCGGAGTCGATCATCGAGCGGCCGCCGAGCGCCGAGCTGCGCGCGGACCAGCGCGACGAAGACTCGCTCCCGCCCTACGAGGTGCTCGACGCGGTGCTGAAGCTGTACGTCGAGGAGGACCGCTCGCGTGAGGAGCTCCTCGCCGAGGGGTTCGCCCCGGACGTGGTGGAACGCACCGTGGCCCTCGTCGACCGCGCCGAATACAAGCGCCGGCAAGCCCCGCCCGGGCCGAAGCTGCACCCGAAGGCCTTCGGCCGGGACCGGCGAACGCCCATCACGAACGCCTGGAGGGACTGAAGCCGGGAGTTAGTGGCTCTGAGCCACTAACTCAGATGCGGCTGCGTTGGGTCAGCAGCGTCGGGGGACGGAAGGCGTCGATGCCCGCCTTCCACGCCGCGTCCACGTCAGCGTCCGCGGCGAAGCGGCCGGCGAGCTCCAGGTCGGCCATGCCGTGCATGAACGCCCACGCGGCGCGTGCGCGGCGGGCGCTGCCGAGCACGCGCAGGAGCGGCGGCGCCGCGGCGAGCTCGAACCGCTCCGACGCGGCCGGCGAGGACGCGGCCAGGCGGTAGAGATGCGGTCGGGCGAGGGCGAAGCGGCGGTACGCATGCGCGATGCCCTCGAGGCCCCTCGCCTGCTCGAGCGAGCGCGACAGGTCGGCGAGGGCGGCGTCGACGACGTGCCCCTCGAGCTCGTCCTTCCCGGGCAGGTGCTTGTAGAGCGAGGGGGCGCGCACGCCGACACGCGCCGCGAGCGCGCGCATCGTCAGCGCCGACGACCCCTCACGCTCGACGAGCTCGCGCGCCGCGTCGACGATCTCCTGCCCGCGCGGGGAGAGCTCGGCCACGGCGAACAACGTTAGCCGACGACGATCGGCGCGGCCGGCGCGCCATCGCGCACCAGGGCGGCGACGAGCTCCGGCAGCGATGCCGGCGCGAAGGCGGCGCCGCTCGACCCGAGCTCCTGAAGGGACCACCAGCGCAGCTCGAACACGAACTCCGCCGCGAGCGCCTCGGCCGTGAGCTGCGGCGCCGGCTCGAACGGCGGCACGCGCACGAGGTACGTCCGCTCGCGCTGGCCGTCCCAGCGCGGGTTGAGGTCCTCCCAGTCCTGGAGGCGCGTCCAGACGAGCGGGCCGAGGTCGAAGTCGTCGAGCCCGGCCTCCTCGGCGAGCTCCCGCCGCAACGCGTGCTCGTCCGACTCGCCCGGCTCGATCCCGCCGCCGGGCGTCGCCCACAGCTCCGCCCCGCTCGGGAAGACGAAGCGCGCGAGCAGGACACGGTCGTCGGGGTCGAGCACGACACCGCGCACCGCCTCCCGCACGCGCGGCGTGTCGAGCCAGGCCTTGAGCGAGGCGAACCAGCGAAGCCGCTCCGCGTACGGCACGGCGGCGTTGGCCGGCGACGTCGACGGCAGGACGAAGAGCGCCGTGTCGCCGAGCGACCGCGTCTGCAGCCCCAGCTCCGGCCGCTCGCCGAACACGCCGCGGTACGCCTCCTTGCCCACGAACGCGATCACGCGCGGCCGCAGCTCGGCCGCGAGCGCGCGGAGGCGCTCGGCGGAGCCTGCGAAGTCGGCCCTCCGCAGGTCGCCCGAGCCCGGCGTCGTGCGATAGGCCGCATTCGTTGCGCCGTACCCGAGCTCGAGCAGCTCGAACTGCTCCTGCGGGTCGAGCAACCGCGGCGTGAAGCCGGCGTCGTGGAGAAGCCGCCAGAAGTCGTTGCGGGGGTTCGCGAAGTGCGCGCGGGCCGCGGCCGAGACGCGTCCGGGGTTGATCCCGCAGAAGATCGCGCGCAGCCCGGGCGCGAGCACGTCCGGGACGTCGCTCGGCGTCTCCACGGAGAGGAGGCTACGCGGCGTCGAGCTCCGGCTCGCGCCGGTCGAGGCGGTCCTCGAACAGGCGCCGAATCTCCTCGCCGCTCAGCGACGCGACCGGCCGCAGCGACGTCAGCGGCACGAGGCGCACGACCGTGACGGCATCGTCGGACCCGCCGTAGCACCGGGCGTAGCACTCAGCCTCGGACAACGTGCGCAGTCGCACGTTCGCAGCGTAGGACGCGGTGCGGACGGCACGCGGCGCGGGTACGGTCCGGCCGTGGCGATCCGCGAGAAGCAGATCCCGTACGCCGTGACGCTCGAACGGGACGGGTCGATCGCGGCAGAGGGGAACGAGGCAATCAGCTTCGAGCCCGAATGGACGCCCGAGCACCTCTTGCTCGCCGCGCTCGCCCGCTGCAGCATCGGCGCGCTCCGCATCCATGCGACCCGCCGCTCGCTCGAGCTCGTCGCCACCGCCCACGCGTCCGGGACGATCGGGAAGCGCGACGACGGCTCCTGGGGCTTCCTCGAGATCGTGTGCCGGGCCGACGTCGAGCTGCTGCCGCTGCCGGACGAGGAGACGCAGCTCGAGTTGCTCGAGAAGGCCGAGCGCGGCTGCTTCATCGGCGGCTCCTTCCGGACCGAGCCCGTCTACGTGTGGACGGTCAACGGGCGCGAGGTGCGGCGCTAGGCATGGCCGCAACGGCCTTCGACGTCGAGGCCGTCCGCGCGCGCTACACGGCGCTCCGCGGGCCGCTCGCGTTCTTCGACGGGCCCGGCGGGACGCAGGTCCCGGACGAGGTCGTCGACGCGATCTCCGCGCACTTCCGGGAGGCGAACGCGAACTCCGGCGGCGCCTTCGCCACGAGCCGCGCGACCGATGCACTCGTCACCAACGCCAGGCTCGCGGCCGCCGCCTTCCTCGGCTGCGACCAGGAGGAGGTGGCGTTCGGGGCCAACATGACGACGCTGAACTTCGCCCTCACCCGCGCGCTGGCGCGCGAGCTGCGGCCCGGCGACGAGATCCTCGTGACGAAGCTCGACCACGACGCGAACGTGTCGCCGTGGCTCCAGCTCCGCGACGACGTCGGCGTCCGCGTCCAGTTCGTCGACGTCTACGACGACACGACCCTCGACCTCGACGACCTGCGCCGCCGGCTCTCGGAGCGGACGCGGGTGGTCGCATTCCCGTGGGCCTCGAACGGCGTCGGGACGGTGCAGGACGTGGCCGCGATCGCGGCGCTCGCGCACGAGGCCGGCGCGCTCGCCTGGGTCGACGCCGTCCACTACGCGCCGCACGGCCCGATCGACGTGGCCGCCGTCGGAGCGGACGTGCTGCTCTGCTCGCCGTACAAGTTCTTCGGGCCGCACCTCGGGCTCGCGTTCGGGCGGCGGGAGCTGCTCGAGTCGTGGCGGCCGTACAAGGTGCGTCCCGCGCCGGAGTTCCCCGTCGGCGGGCGCTACGAGACCGGCACGCCCGCGTTCGAGCTGCTCGCCGGCTTCGTCGCCGCCGTCGACTACCTCGGCTCGCTCGGCTGGGACTCGATCACCGCGCACGAGCGGGCGCTCGGCCAGCGCTTCCTCGACGGGCTCCCTGCGGGCTGCACGCTCCACGGCCTGCCGACGATGGACGGCCGCGTCCCGACGTTCGCGCTCAGCGTCGAAGGCCGGGCGACGGAGGCGGTCGCGACCGAGCTCGGAGAGCGCGGCTTCGCCGTCTGGCACGGCGACTACTACGCCGTCGAGATCATGCGGCGCCTCGGCCTCGAGCCCGAGGGCGCGGTGCGGGTCGGGATCGTCCACTACAACACCGCCGGCGAGGTCGACCGCCTTCTCGAGGCCCTGGGGTCGCTGTGAGGCTCCTCGTCCTCGGCGGGACGAAGTTCCTCGGGCGCGCGATCGTCGAGGAGGCGCTCGCGCGCGGCCACGAGGTGACGACGTTCACGCGCGGCGAGACGAACCCGGACCTGTTCCCGGAGGCCGAGCGGCTCCGCGGCGACCGTGACGGCGACCTCACCGCGCTCCAGGGACGGACCTGGGACGCGGTGATCGACACCTCCGGCTACGTCCCGCGGATCGTGCGCGCCTCCGCCGAGGCGCTCCGCGACTCGGGTTTCTACGTCTTCGTCTCGTCGATCTCCGTCTACGCCGAGCTGCCGCCGCACTACGACGAGTCGAACCCGGTGGACGAGCTGGAGGACTCGGAGACGGAGGACGTCCGCGCGCACTACGGCGCGCTCAAGGCCGCGTGCGAGCGGGTCGTCGACGACGTGTTCGGCGACCGGGCCGCGCACCTCCGCTTCGGGCTGATCGTGGGGCCGCACGACCCGACCGACCGGTTCACCTACTGGCCCGACCGCGTCGCGCGCGGCGGCGAGGTGCTCGCGCCGGGCGCACCCGACCGGGCGTGGCAGTTCGTCGACGTCCGCGACGGCGCCGCGTTCGCGCTCGAGGTCGCGGGGCGGCGTCTACCGGGCCCGTTCAACGTGACGAACTCGTCGACGGCAGGCGAGGTCCTCGCCGGCGCGGACGCCACCTGGGTCGACGACGCGTTCCTGCTCGAGCACGGCGTCGGCGAGTGGATGGAGCTCCCGCTCTGGGTCGCGGCGGACGGCGAGCTCGGCTCCCTGCACACGGCGGACACGAGCCGGGCGCGCGACGCCGGGCTGCGGATGCGCCCCGTGGCCGAGACCGTCGCGGACACCCGCGCCTGGTCCGAGGCTCGGACCCAACGAGGCGCGGGAACGGCCGCGATGGGCGGCACCGAGGGCGTCGGCCTCGACCCCGGGAAGGAGCGCGACCTCCTCGCCGCCTGGCGCGAGCGGGGCTAGGTCCGCCGGCCCCAGGAGAACGACGAGACCGTGTCGCGCGCCGGCGTCAGCAGGCGCCGGTTCGTCCCGCCGACGTCGATGCGCCACAGCCGGTACTGGTCGGTCGGGCTCCCCTGACTCGACAGGAAGGCGATCTGCGTCCCGTCGGGCGACCACTGCGGGCGCGCGTCGACGGCCGGCGCCATCGCGAGCGGCTCGCGCTCGGCGCCGGTGACCAGAGAGGTCCAGAGGTCGCCGTCGAGCGCGAAGACGAAGCGCTGTCCGTCCGGCGACCAGTCGGGCGCGAGCCCCGCGCCGCGGAACCGCTTGGCCGAGCCGTCGGGGTTCATCGTGTAGATCCCCGAGGTCGAGCCGGTCCGCGTCGCGCCGAACGACCAGGCGATCCGCTTCCCATTCGGCGCCCACGCCGGCTCGGCGTCCTGGCCGCGGTTGTGGGTGAGGCGCCGCAGCCCCTTCCCGTCCACGTTGACCACGTAGATCTCCGTGTTGAAGCCCGGCACGGTGCGCGCGAAGGCGAGGTACTTGCCGTCCGGCGACCACGCGGGCTGCAGGTCGATCGTCGGGCTGCGCGTGACGCGACGTGCGCCGGTCCCGTCCGCGTTCATCACGAACAGGCCGTCGCGACGGATCGACGTGTACGCGATCCTCGTGCCGTCGGGCGACCACGCGGGCCAGCTCCCGCCCGATGGGCCGGTGAGCGCCGTCTCGACGCCGTCGCCCAGGACGAAGATCGCGTCGCCCGTGGAGAACGCGATCGGACCGTTCTCGACGGCGGCGGTCGCGCCGGCGCTCGCGACGGCAAAACCGAGCGCTGCGAGCAGGAGGATCTTCACTCTCGCACGGTAGCCCTGCGGTGTGAGGATTCCGTCAGCGCTCGGGAAGCTATTCGGCGCCGCCGTGACGGGCCGCGGCGGCGGCCCAGCGCGGGTCGTCCCGGCGGATCCGGTCCGGGTTCACGCCGCGTGCCTCCGCGAGATCGAGGACGAGCAGATGCACGTGGACGATGTCCACGACCGGGTGGCGTGTCGGGATGAGCGTGACGTCGCAGCCGAGCTCCTCGAGCGCCGCGACCGCGTCGCGCGCCCGCTCGGCGGCGCGGCCCTCCCCCTCGTACACGAGGCACCGCACCGACTCGTCGACCGCGGCGAGGTGGCCGTGGAGGAGCTGCTCGGTCTGGTGCGCCTCGCAGGCGACGAAGCAGCCCTCGCGGAGCTTCAGCGCCGCCTCCTGCGCCGTCGGCCAGTCGCGGCCCGCGCCGGCGACGAGCCAGCGCTCGTGCGCGGAGACCGGGAGGCGGTCGCCGTCGAGCACGTCCTGGACCGCGTCGGGGAGCCAGCCGATGTCGTCGCCCCGAAGCGCCCCGAGCGCCGCCACGGCGCACGTGTAACTGACCGTGTGGCACCAGCTCTCCTCCACGGCCGGCGTCGCGACGACGACCTCGTCGCACGCGTGTGCGATCGGGCTGTCCGCCTTCGCGGTCACCACCCAGCGCTGGCCGTCGAAGTCCTGCACTGCTTGCAGCGTCAGGGCCGTGGTGCCCTCGTGCGAGAGCGCGACCATGACGTCCGCCTCGGGCTGGTGGAGGACCGCGTCGAGCGCCTGCACCGCGTGCCCGCCGGTCTGGGCGGCGTGGAACGAGGTGCCGCAGCCGGTCAGCACGGTCGGCTCGGGCGGCAGCCGCCGGCCCCTTGGGACCTGCGCGAGCCACTCCGGTTGCGCGTACACGGCCCTCCGGGTGTGCTCCATCGATGCGTCTATACCATGCCGCCGATGGCCACCTTCGAGCGCACGACCCTCTCGAACGGCGTCCGCGTCCTGACCGCGGCGATGCCGCACGCGCAGTCCGTCTCGTGCTTTCTCTTCTACGCCGCGGGCTCGCGGTACGAGACGAAGGAGACCAACGGGATCGCCCATTTCGCCGAGCACATGTTCTTCAAGGGCACCGAGCGGCGCCCGCAGTCGCGCGACATCACGAGCGAGATCGACGCGATCGGCGGCGAGTTCAACGCCTTCACCGGCAAGGAGTACACGGGCTACTACGTCAAGTGCGCGGCCGAGCAGCGCGACGTCGCGCTCGACGTGCTCGTCGACATGCTGCGGAACTCGAAGTTCGACCCCGAGGAGATCGACCGCGAGAAGGGCGTGATCGTCGAGGAGATGAACATGTACTTCGACACGCCGCGGGACTTCATCGGCGGCGTGTACGACGAGCTCCTCTACGGCGACCAGCCGCTCGGCTGGGACATCATCGGCACGAAGGACACGGTGCGCTCGGCCACGCGCGAGACGTTCCTCGACTACACGGGCCGCTGGTACAGGCCGGAGCGGATGGTGGTGGGGCTCGGCGGCCTCATCGGCGAGGACCTCCACGAGCGGCTCGAGGAGCTGCTCGGCGACGTCCCGGCGGCCGAGACGCCCGATCCGGCGGGGGTGCGGATCCCGTCGAACGGCGGGCCGCAGGTGCGCGTCCACACGAAGCAGTCCGACCAGGCGCACCTGATCCTCGGCGCACGCTCCTACGCGCTCGGGCACCCCGACCGCTACGCGCTGCAGCTGCTCTCGACCGTGCTCGGCGGCGGCATGTCCTCGCGCCTCTTCACGGAGGTGCGCGAGCGCCGCGGCCTTGCCTACTACGTCTTCGGGACGAACAACAGCTACACGGACGCCGGCTCGCTGTACGCGCAGGCCGGCGTCGACATCAACCGCATCGACGACGCGGTCGAGACGATCGTCGCCGAGCTGCGGAAGATCGCTGCTGAGCCGGTCCCGGCGGACGAGCTCGAGAAGGCGCGGAACTCGGCCAAGGGCCGCTTCGTGCTCCAGCTCGAGAGCCCGCACGGGACGATCCTCTTCGGGCTGCGGCGCGAGGTGCTCGAGGGCGAGGCGATCGACCCCGCCGACGTGCTCGCGGGCCTCGACGCGGTGACCGCGGAGGACGTGCAGCGCGTGGCGCAGGACGTGATCGGTGGCAACGAGCTCAACATGGCGCTGATCGGCCCGTTCGACGACGCCGAGCGCTTCCGCGCCCTGCTCGGGTAGCCGAACCCCCGGGAGCGGCCTCCCGTGATTTCGTTCGGCTGACAGAGCGTCGTCCTTGGTCGGCGGGCCAGTTAGCACCTGATCCGGCCTCGCCCGTCAGGGTGCTTTCGACCCGGACGACGATCTGACACAACGTTTCTACACCGCCGGGCGGACGACTCCTACACGCCGAGCGACCGGTTCACGTCCCCCCCAAGCGCACGGGACACGGCCGGGCGCACCTCGTCGGGCCGGAACGTCAGCACCACGACGATCCGCGGCCCGGCGGCGGTGTAGGCGATCGCGGCCGTGTGGCGCACCTTCGTCGTCCAGCCCTCCTTGCGCGCGAGCGGGACGCGCGTCGAGGGGCGGAGCAGGCCGACGTTCTCGCCCTCGGTCGCGGAGAGCAGCAGGCCGAGGGCGAGGCGCGCCCGGTGCCGGTCGAGCCCCGTGCGCCGGGCCGAGAGACCGTTGCCGACGGCGGCGCCGTGGAGCTCGGCGAGGATGCGACCGAGGTCGTGCGCCGTGGTGCGGCGGAAGGTGAGGACGGGGAGCGGCTTCGGGGCGTCGCCGAGCGGCCGCATCGGCCCCGTCCCGATCCGGTAGTTGCCCGTGAACCAGGACGAGGTCGCGCCGAGCTGCTGCAGCGTCTCGTTGACGACGGCCGTGCCGCCGGCCTCGGAGCCGCCGAGGAGGACGAGCAGCCGGTTCGTCGCCTCGTTCGACGACCACGTGGCGAGGTCGCGGATGAGCGGCCAGGCGGAGGTGCGCTCGGGCCGCGGGCCGTAGCGGCGCAGCGCGGCGACGAGCACGGCGAGCTTCACGGTCGACGCCGCCGGGAAGCTCGCGTCGGAGTTCCAGCCGGCGGTCGCGCCCGTGCGGAGGTCGTGCGTCCAGATCGCGGCCCAGCCCGGGTACGACGCGCCCAGCACGGCGAAGCGGCGCGCGAGCCGCGCGTCGCGGCTCCGTTCCCGCCGGAACACCTGCCCGCTCGGCGGGAGCAGCCACGCGCCGAGCGCCTCGTCGCGGCGCACGAGACGGCCGCGCTGCTCGAACCGGAGCCGCAGGTCGTAGCGCCCCGGCACGCGGGGGACGCGCAGCGACACCCGACGGCCCGCGACCGCGGCGGAGCGCACGAGCCGATCCCCGACGTACAGCTCGACCCGGGTCGCGCCCCGCGGCGCGAGCGCGGTGACCGAGCCGAAGAACGCCTCCTGCGCGCCCGGGGAACGCGGCTCGCCGCCGGGCGCAGCCGCCGCCGCCGCGAGCGCGAGCGCCGCGACCGCCGCGACGGCGGCCCGCCGCATCAGTCGTCCGTGGTCTCGGTGTCCGCGCGCTGCTGGATCTCGGACACGACCGCCGGGTCGGCGAGCGTGGTCGTGTCGCCGAGCGGCCGGTGCTCGGCCACGTCCCGCAGCAGGCGCCGCATGATCTTGCCGCTGCGCGTCTTCGGCAGCTCCGGCGTGAAGACGATGTTCGCCGGCTTCGCGATCGGGCCGATCTTCCGCGACACGTGCTCGCGCAGCTCCGCGAGCTTCTCGACCGAGCCCTCCACGCCGCCCTTCAGCGTCACGTACGCGACGATCGCCTGCCCCGTCTGCGCGTCGGCGCGGCCGATCACCGCCGCCTCCGCGACCTCGGTGTGGTCGACGAGCGCCGATTCGACCTCGATCGTCGAGATCCGGTGGCCGGACACGTTCATCACGTCGTCGACGCGGCCGAGCAGCCAGAAGTCGCCGTCCTCGTCGATCCGCGCCCCGTCGCCGGCGAAGTAGACGCCGGGGAAGCGCGACCAGTACGTCTCGCGGTAGCGATCGTCGGCCTTGTAGATCCCGCGCAGCATCGCGGGCCACGGCTGCCGCAGCACGAGGTAGCCGCCGCCCTCCTCGACCTCGTTGCCCGCGTCGTCGACCACGGCCGCGTCGACGCCGGGGAACGGGCGCGTGGCCGAGCCGGGCTTCAGGGTCGTGATCCCCGGCAGCGGCGTGATCATGATCATCCCGGTCTCCGTCTGCCACCACGTGTCCACGACCGGGGTGCGGTCGAGGCCGATGTGCTCGCGGTACCAGACCCAGGCCTCGGGGTTGATCGGCTCGCCGACCGAGCCGAGCAGGCGCAGCGAGGAGAGGTCGTGCTTGCGCGCGTGCTCCGGGCCCCACTTCATGTGCGCGCGGATCGCGGTCGGTGCCGTGTAGAGGATCGTGACGCCGTACCGCTCGATGATCTCCCACCAGCGGTCCTTGTCCGGGAAGTCGGGCGTGCCCTCGTACAGGACGCTCGTGGCGCCGTTGCAGAGCGGCCCGTAGACGATGTAGCTGTGGCCGGTGACCCAGCCGACGTCGGCGGCGCACCAGTAGACGTCGTCGGGCTTGAGGTCGAAGACGTAGTGGTGCGTCGACGCCACGCCGACGAGGTAGCCGCCGGTCGTGTGCGCGATCCCCTTCGGCTTCGCGGTCGTCCCGGACGTGTAGAGGAGGTAGAGGAGGTCCTCCGCGTCCATCGGCTCGGGCGGGCAGTCGGACTCGTCGGTCGCGAGCTCGTGCCACCAGTGGTCGCGGCCCTCCTGCATCGGCACCTCGTTGCCGGTGCGGCGGAGGACGACCGTCGCCCGCACGGACGGCGCCGCGCTCGAGCGCCTCGTCGGCGGTGCGCTTCAGCGGCACCGTCGTGCCGCGCCGCCAGGCCTCGTCCTGCGTGATCAGCACCTCGCACTCCATGTCGTCCAGGCGGTCGGAGAGCGAGTCGGCGGAGAAGCCGCCGAAGACGACGGTGTGCGGCGCCCCGAGCCGCGCGCAGGCGAGCATCGCGATCGGCGCCTCCGGGACCATGCCGAGGTAGATCCCGACCGGCGTGCCCTTGCCGACGCCGAGGCCCTTGAGCGCGTTCGCGAGCTTCGTCACCTCGCGCTGGAGGTCGTGCGTAGGTGACCTCGCGGCGCTCGTCCTCGGGCTCGCCCTCCCAGTGGTACGCGACCCGGTCGCCCTGCCCGGCCTCGACGTGCCGGTCGACGCAGTTGTAGGCGATGTTCAGCTTCCCGCCGAGGAACCACTTCGCGTACGGCGGCTCCCACTCGAGCAGCCGCTCCCACGGCTCGAACCACGTGACCCGCTCGCGCGCCTCGCGCTCCCAGAACGCCTCGAGCTCCTCGTCGTAGATCCCCGGCTGCGCGTTCGCCTGCTCGGCGAAGGCCTGCGGCGGCTCGTAGCGGCGCTCCTCGAGGAAGAGCGTGTCGATCGCCTGACGACTCTCCTCGGGCTGCGCCATCGCGGCCCCTCCCTACGGTTGCAGGTCGTACGGGAAGCTCGTCAGGTTCTCGCACCCGTCCTCGGTGACCAGGACGAGATCCTCGAGCCGGCAGCCGCCGACGCCCTGGCGGTAGAGGCCGGGCTCGACGGCGACGACGTCCCCGGCGACGAGCGCGGCGCCGTTCCGCCCGAGGCCCGGCTCCTCGTGGACGTCGAGGCCGACGCCGTGGCCGAGGGAGTGGTAGAAGCCGTCGAGGAGCACCTCGCCCGGCTGCTTCGTCAGCTGCGTCGGGTAGCCGGCGCCCTGGAAGACCTCGCAGGCGACACGGTGCACCGCCTTGCCCTCGATGCCGGGCCGGATCGCCTCGAGCGAGCGGTCGAGCGCCTCGCGGGCGAGCCGGTGCCACTCGCGCGCCTCGTCCGACGGCTCGCCGACGACGAACGTGCGCGTCATGTCGGCGTAGCAGCCCGTCTCCTTGTCGAACGGGAAGAGGTCGGCGATCACGGTCTCGCCCGGGAGAATCGGGCCGGAGCCCTCCTCGTGGCCGATCGCGGCCTGCGCGCCGTGGCTGACGATGATCGCGTCGACGGCGGCGCCGCGGGCCGTGAACGCCTGGTCGACCGCCGCCTTGATCCGCTCGCAGGTGAGCGTCTCGCCGTCGTGCGCCAGCGAGCCGTTCGAGGCCTCGGCCTCGCGCAGCATCCGCGCGACGACCGTCATGCCCGCCTCCGCGGCGGCCTGCGCGCGGCGGATCCCGGCGAGCTCGTGCGCGTTCTTCACGCGCCGCCGCGTGTCGAAGAGGCTCTGGTCGGCCGTGACCTGGATGCCGCGGCTGCGCAGCAGGTCGGCGAGCCCGAGCGGGAAGCCGTACGGGACGACCGCGCTGCTCGAGCCCGACCTCCTGGCAGAAGCGCGCGGCGAGCTGGTACTGCGCGTCGTCCGTCGTCAGCCCGCTGAGGACGAACTCGTCCCAGCCGAACTCCTCGAGCGGATGGATCTCGGCGTCGATCGCCGCCGCCTCGAACCGCGGGTGCTCGAACGCGGTGACGACGACGTGCCGCCGGCCGTCCCGCTCGGCGTAGACGATCGGATCCGCGAGCCCGAGCGGGATCTCGTGCCGGAGCTCCTTCGAGCGGAGCGTGTCGGCGAACATCAGGACGTCGGCCACGGGTCGGCATCGTAAAGGTTCGGCTCCGCATGAGGCAGCGTGAGACGCTGTCGCGGTGAACAGCGATGCGGATCGCGAGGCGACGGCGCCCGACGTCGACGACGTCCGGCGGATTGCGGCGATCGCGAACCCGGCCATCCGCAACCTCGAGATCACGCACTGCTACTCGCTGCTCGCCGCGGCGTTCGCGAAGCGAAGCGGCACGGGCGCGAACTGGTGCTCGTACGCGACGTGGGCGTCGCGTCAGGCGGGACGGACGATCCGCGGCGAGGATCTCGGCGACCGGCTCGGCCGGGAGCTGCGGCAGGGGGCGTGGCTGCGGCACCCGATCCGGACGTTCTGGCGCCGACTGCTCCGCCGCGGGCTGCTCGACCCCGAGTCGCGCCTGGGCCGCTTGACCGGCGAGCTGCACACGCCGTTCGACTCCTTCGAGCTCGCCGCGGACGCGGTCGCGCGCGGCAACCGAAAGGTGTTCGCCGAGATCGGGCTCGAGTTCGCCCGCTACCTCCGCGAGTGCCCACCCGGCGACGCTGCGCGATTGGAGCGCTTTCTCGACGGCCTGCAAGCCGGGGGAGCCACCCGACGGTCAGCAGCTCCTGCGCCAGGCGTTCTCGCGCTACCACCGCCTCGCCGAGGCGAGGGACGAGCGGGCCCGGACGGAGCTGGCGGTGCTGGCGAACCTCGAGATCGGGCTCCACGAGCAGACGCGCCTCCAGCCGGAGATCCGCGAGGGGCTCGATGCCCCGTACGCGACGACGCAGGACCTCGGGCGCCGGGCGCTGACGGCGCTGTTCCCGTCCGCGGTGCGCTGGTGGCCGATCGTCGGTCGGCCGGCCGCCGCCGTCGCCGGTGCCGTCGCTGCCGGTGCGCAGCAGGCGTCGAGCAGGATCGCGCGCGAGGTCATCACGGAGTCGTTCCTGACCCTCTCGCTGCCGGGGCGCGTGCTCGAGCTCGGCGTGCACCTGCCGGACGCGTACCCCGATCCGCTCCAGCGAGCCGGTCGACGCGGAGCTGATCGCGTTCCTCGAGCCGATCGAGCCGGCGCCGCCCGCCGACGACGACTGCGGCGCCGCGAGACTGGTCCGAGCTGCCGCAGCGGATGCACTACATCGCCCATCTCTTCCGCGCGTTCCATCTGCGCGGCGAGCTGGGGGACCCACCGTTCCGGGAGGAGCAGGTGGCCGCCTTCAGGCGCGGCATCGTGCCCGACGGCGAGCTGTAACGCCGAGATCTCGCGGGATCCGCAAGGTCGTAGACTCCGGTGGTGGACGCGTTGACCCGAGCCCGCTCCCTCCTCGACGCGTACGACGCCGAGCTGCGGCGCGACCTGCCCGAGGGAGTCGAGCTCTTCGATGCGCACACCCACCTCGGGAACGACATCGACGGGATGCAGGGACGGCCGGAGGAGCTGCTCGGCCTCTTCGACCGTTACGGCATCTCCACCGGTTTCGTCTTCTGCCTCGACGAGCCCGACCGCGAGCCCGCGTTCCGCGCCGCGAACGACCGCACGCTCGCCCACGCCCACGAGGCCGGCGGCCGCCTCGTCCCGTTCGTCCGCCTCGACCTCGCGGGGCCGGACCCGATCGCCGAGGCGGAACGCTGCCTCGACCTCGGCGCGCGCGGGATCAAGCTTCACCCGCGGGCGCAGAAGTTCATGCTCACCGACGAGCTGCTCGCGCCCGTGTTCGCGTTGGCGGAGGCGCGGAACGTCCCGATCCTGATCCACGGCGGCCGTGGGCTGCCGCCGATCGCAGACGACCTCGCGCGACTCGTCGAGCGGTACCCGGACAGCCAGCTGATCGTCGCGCACGCCGGCATCGCGGACATGGCCGGTCTCGCCGGGCACCTTGGCGGCAAGGCGGGCGTGTTCTTCGACACCTCCGTCTGGAGCCCGCTCGACCTGCTCGACCTCTACCGCCTCGTCGCGCCCGAGCAGGTCGTGTACGCCTCGGACTACCCGTACGGGAGCCAGCCCTCGTCGCTGCTGCTCACGCTGCGCACGGCAAAGCTCGCCGGCTACTCGGACGAGCAGCTGCGGGCCCTCTTCGCGGGGAACGCGCGGCGGATCCTCGCCGGTGAGGCCGCCCTCGAGCCGACGCGGCCCGTCGGCGCCGACAGCTTCGCGCAGCCGCTCACGTTCGCGCGGATCCACCAGTACCTCTCGATGGCGACGCCGATGCTGTGGACGCGCCAGCCGGACACGATCGGCGTGCTCGGCCTCGCGCTCAACGCGACCGAGGAGCGCAACGGGCACCGGGCGGAGACCGAGCAGATCCGCGAGCTCCTCATGGCCGCTCGCGACCTCTGGCGGGCCATGCCGGACCTCGACGACGACGCCGAGGTGATCCAGACCGGGCGGGCGGCGTTCCGCCTCATCCACGTGGCCGACATCCTGGCGGTGACCGCCGGCACGTGAACCTCCGGGTCAACGGCGGCGAGTACGAGGTGGAGGCGGCGGTGGGGCGCTCGCTCGCGTCCGTGCTCCGCGACGACCTCGGGCTGCCGGGGACGAAGGTCGCCTGTGACGAGGGCCACTGCGGCGCCTGCACGGTCCAGCTCGACGGCGTGCCCGTGCTCTCCTGCATCACCCTCGTCCACACCGTCGGAGCGCGGGAGGTGACGACGATCGAGGGGCTGCGCGAGCATCCGCTCGTCGACGCGTTCGTCGCGCACGACGCGCTGCAGTGCGGCTTCTGTACCCCGGGGCAGATCGTCTCGGCTGCGGCGCTCGTCGCCGCGAACCCAGAGCCCAGCCGCGAGGAGATCCGCCACGGCATGGCCGGCAACCTCTGCCGCTGCGGCGCTTACCGCCGGATCGAGGAGGCGATCGCGACCTGGCGCGCCTGATCCGCACCGAGAAGGAGGTCGAGGGCCGCTACACGGAGACGTGGGTGATCGTCGAGGAGGATGCGCTCGACCAGTGGCCGTCCGGGCCGCTCGCCGTGGTCGGCCGACCGGCGCCGCGGGTCGACGGCCACGCGCGGGCGCGCGGCGAGGCTCGGTTCACGAACGACGTCCGCCTCCCGGGGATGCTCCACGCCGCCCTGCTCGGCAGCCCGCATGCGCGCGCGCGCGTGATGCGGATCGACCTCGCTCGCGCCGCCGCCGCTCCGGGCGTGCGCGCCGTGCTCGGGCCCGACGACGCGCGCTGGCTGACAGCCGTGCCCGCCTACGAGGGCGAGCCGGTCGCGATCGTCGCGGCGGATACCGAGTCGCTCGCGCGTGCCGCGCTGGAGCTGATCGAGGTCGAGTGGGAGGAGCTGGAGCCGCTGCTCGACCCGGACGAGGCAGTCGCGCGCGAGTCGCTGCTCGACGAGCCGCGCCGGTACGCGCGCGGCGACGTCGAGGCGGGAATGGCCGCGGCGGACGTCGTCGTCGAGGCCGAGTACCGCACCCAGACCGTCCTGCACAACCCGCTCGAGACGCATCAGGCCGTCTGCGAGTGGCGCGGCGACTCGCTCGACGTCCACATCTCGACGCAGTACGTCTGGGGTGTACGGGACGAGGTCGCAGAGGCGTTCGGCCTGCCCGCCGACCGCGTCCGCGTCGTCTGCGAGTTCATGGGCGGCGGCTTCGGCGCGAAAGCCAGCGCCGGCGCTCACACGCTGCTCGCCGCCGAGCTCGCACGCCGCACCGGGAGACCCGTCCGCTGCGCGCTCTCGCGGCGCGAGGAGAACCTCGTCGGCGGCAACCGGAACGCGACCCGGCAGCGTGTCCGCGCGGCGGCTCGCAGCGACGGCACGCTGACGGCGCTCGAGTCCGACGTTGTCGCCTCGCTGGGGTGGGACGGCTGGCTTCCGTCGACCGCGGGGCCGGTGCAGATGCTCTACGCCTGCGAGAACGTCCGGACGGTCGAGTACGGCGCGAAGGTGAACCTGCCGCCGATGGACGCCTTCCGCGCGCCCGGGTTCGCCGAGGGCACGTGGGCGCTCGAGTGCCTGCTCGACCGGCTCGCGGCCGCGCTCGACGTCGACCCGCTGGAGCTTCGACGCCGGAATCACGCCGCAGTGGACACGATCGACGGGCGGCCGTTCTCGTCCAAGCACCTGCTGGAGTGCTACCGACGCGCCGAGACGCACTGGGCGCGCCGCGACGAGGTGCGCGCGCGTTCCGACGAGATCTGGAAGCGCGGGATGGGCCTCGCCAGCCAGATCTGGTACGGCGGCGGCGGCCCGCCGTCGTACGCCTGGGTCCGCGTCGGCTCGGACGGCCGCGCGAACGTCGTCACGGCGATGCAGGACATCGGCACCGGCACGCGTACGGCCGTGCAGATGATCGCGGCCGAAGAGCTCGCGCTCTCGCTCGACCGCGTCGAGGTACAGCTCGGCGACTCGGCGCGCGGGCCGTTCGCGGTCGTGTCGGGCGGCTCGTCGACGCTGCCGTCGATGGGCCCGGCCGTGCGCGCGGCCGCGGCGGACGCGGCGCGGCAGATCCTCGAGATCGCGGCGCAGCGCTTCGAGCGCGAGGAAGGCGTGCTGTCGCTCGAGGACGGGCGCATCGTCGCGTCGGACGGCGGCTCGTGGCCGCTGGAGGAGATCACGGGCCTGCTCGGCGACGGGCAGATCCTCGGCCGCGGCGCGCGCGGGCCGAACCCGGCCGGGATGCGCGTCCTCACCTTCGGCGTGCAGGTCGCCGAGGTGGCGGTCGACGTCGAGACGGGCGAGGTCGTCGTCGAGAAGATCGTCGCGATCCACGACGTCGGTCGGATCGTCAACCCGCTCGGCGCGCGGAGCCAGGTCGAGGGCGGAATCGTGCAGGCGCTCGGCCACACGTTCTCGGAGGTGCGGCTCGACGACCCGGGCGACGGCACCGTGCTGACGCGGACGCTCGACGCGTACAAGCTGCCGACGATCGCGGACGTGCCGGAGATCGTCTGCGAGTTCGTCGACGTCCCCGACGAGCACCTCACGAACCTCGGCTCGAAGGGGTTGGGCGAGCCGCCGATCATTCCGACCGCGGCCGCGATCGCCAACGCGATCCGGGACGCGACGGGCGCCGAGGTCGAGTCGCTGCCACTGACCCGCGAGGAGATCCTGCGCGCGCTGCGCGAGGCGCGGGATCGGGAGAAGACGAAGGTTGCAGCTCCGCTCCGCTAGCTCCGTCGCCGAGGCCGTCGAGGCGCTGCGCGCCGGCGGCCGCGCGCTCGCAGGGGGCACCGAGCTCGTGCCGCTGACCCGCGACGGCCTCGTCCAGGCCGACACGCTCGTCGATGTCACCGGGGCAGTGCCGCGAGGCGTCGGAGTTAGTGGCTCAGAGCCACAAAGTCCGTTCCGGATCGGGGCGGGGACCACGCTCGCCGAGCTCGAAGCCGACCCGCAGGTGCCCGCTGCGCTGCGGGAGGCGTGCCGGCTCGCCGCGTCGCCGCAGCTCCGGAACATGGGGACGATCGGCGGCAACCTCCTCCAGGCGACCCGGTGCTGGTACTGGCGGCTCGCGTTCCCGTGCCGGCTCCACGGAGGCGACCGCTGCCACGCGCGGGAGGGCCAGCACCGCGAGCACGCGATCTTCGCCAACGACTTCTGCGCCTCGGCGCACCCGTCCGACCCGGCCGCGGCGCTGCTCGCGCTCGGAGCGACCGTTCGGACCGACCGGCGCGAGCTCCCGCTCGGCGAGCTGTACCGGCTGCCGGACGAGGCGAACCGGGACGTGACGACGCTCGAGCCGGACGAGCTGATCCTCGAGCTCGACGTCCCACCCGCCGAGGCGAGCGTCTACCTCAAGGCGATGGACCGCAAGCGATGGGCGTTCGCGCTCGTCGGCGTCGCGGCCGCGAGGCGCGGCGGGGAGACGAGAGTCGCGCTCGCCGGCGTCGCGCCCGTGCCCTGGCTGCTCGACGGATCGGTCGACGACGCGACCCCGCTGCCGGGCACCGCGTACAAGGTCGACGTCGCCCGGGCGCTCGTCCGCCGCGCGGTCGCGGCGCTGTGATCGCGTACGATCCGCGCCCGATGCGGCCACGCCTCGTCGTCTCCCTCCTCGTCGCGGCCGCGCTGCTCGCCTGCGCCGCCTGCGGCGGCGACGACGACGACGCCGAATCGGCCGGGACGACGCAGGCCGCGTCCGGGACCACCGGAGGCGGCGGGGGCGAGTGCCAGAGCGCCGAGGCGCCGGAAGCGCGTCCGGAGGGAAGCCTGAAGGCGCCGACCGAGCCGCTCGGCCCGGGCGACTACAGCGCCGTCGTGACCACGAACTGCGGCGAGTTCACGATCGCGCTCGCCCCGGCGGCGTCCCCGGACACGGTTGCGTCGTTCGTCGCGCTCGCCGAGGACGGCTTCTTCGACGGCACGGTCTTCCACCGCATCGTCCCCGGCTTCGTGATCCAGGGCGGCGACCCGACCGCGACCGGGACGGGCGGCCCCGGCTACCAGACCGTCGATCCGCCTGCGCCGTCGACCGAGTACCCGTTCGGCACCGTCGCGATGGCGAAGGGCGCGGCCGAGGCGCCGGGCACGTCGGGCAGCCAGTTCTTCATCGTGACCGCGCCGGATGCGCAGCTCCCGCCGGAGTACGCCGTGATCGGAAGGGTCACGGAAGGCAGCGACGTGATCATGAGGATCGGGTTGCTCGGCGACCCGGCGACGGAGATGCCGACGCAGCCCGTGGTCGTCGAGTCAATTCAGATCGAGAAGTCGTAGCCGGCTAGAGGCCAGGACCGCGCTCTGGGCCCACGATCACCAGCAGGTGGTTCGGGTCGGAGCCGCCGGGCAGCGGGCGCGTCTCGACACCGAGCTGGCGCGCGAGGCGGACGGCCACGTCGCGACCGCCGGGCTCGAAGTAGACCGCGGTCTCCTGGTAGTCGAACCGGTCGGCGCGGCCGACGTGGTCGATCGTGTACGCCATCGCGCCGATCTTGCTCGCGACCTGGCGCGTCCAGTTGATGTCGCCGCCGCCGTTCAGGACCTCGACCTGGATCTTCCACGGGGGCGGAAGCTTCGCCGCCACCTCCTGGAACGCCGCCTGCTGCGACGCGCCGTCGGAGCCCGGCAGGCTGAGGAACGCCGCGAACGCGACCGCCGCCGCCGCGAGCGCGACGAGGCCGAGGAGCCGCACGCGGTTCGACGGCTCGAACGGCTTCGGCGGCACCGGCAGGCCGGCCAGCTCGCGCGCCTCGCGATGCTCGATGCCGAGGGCCGAGGCGTACACCAGCAGCGTCGTCAGCGCCTCGTCCGCGTTCGCGAACCGGTACACGCGGCCCTCCTCGAGCCACTCGACGCGGTCGGCCGAAAGACCTGCGCGCTTCGCCGCTTCCTCGCGCGTCAGCTGCCGCGCCACGCGGGCGCGCACGAGCGGCGAATCGTCGCGGACTGGTTCGAGGGGGCGGACGAGCTCGATCACAGGGGACGGCCTACGGCGTTCGGGGCCAACGGTAGCCCTCCTCTCTATCGGCGGTCGTCCACGTCTCCTGGAGAGCCGAGATCGTCGCACGGGACGAGCACCGGGTCGAGCGCGCGGGCACCCTCGTCGGGCACCGACCCCCAGGCCGTCCGGGCGAGCAGGACCGGGTGGCCGCGCTCCCCGGCGTACGACGCCGCGACCACGTCACCGCGACCGTCCCGCCACGCCGCAACCACGCGATCGGCCGCCTCCGGCGCCAGCTCCGGCCCGTCTGCGAGAACGACGATCGCGGCCTCGATCCCGTCCCCGAGCGCCGCCAGCCCGCATCGCAGCGACGCACCCGGTCCGCGCTCCCACTCGTCGCACCGCACCGTGCGGGCGTCCGTCTCCACCTGGTGCGCCCCGAGCACGACGATCACGTCATCGACCGACGCGGCGGCCCGCAGGCGCCGGAGCACCTCGGGCAGGAACACGGCCTGCTTCGGCGGCGAGGTGCCGAAGCGGCTCGACGCCCCCGCGGCGAGCACGACCGCGGCGACCACGGGCGCTAGAGCGCGATGCGCAGGTTCGCGAGCTTCTCCTTGAGCTCCGGGGGCATCGGCTCGTCCGCCGTCGCCTGGCGGACGAACATCCGCAGCTCCGCCTCGAAGCGGTAGCGGCGCGCGCAGTAGGAGCAGTGCGCGAGATGCGTCTCCGCTTCGACGCGCTCGCCGTCGGTGAGCTCGCGGTCGAGGTACGGCTGGAGCAGCTCTTCGCACTTGTCGCAGTCAGCGATCACTGAACGGCCTCCTCGGCCAGCTGCTTCTTCAGGATCCGGCGGCCGCGGTGCAGCCGCGACATGACGGTCCCGATCGGGATGTCGAGGATCTGGGCGGCGTCCTGGTAGCTGAAGTCCCCGAGATCGACGAGGACGATGACGTCACGGAAGTCGTGCGGGACGTTGGCGAGGGCGGAGACGATGTTGTCCTGCGAGAGGCGCTGGTCGACCCGCTCCTCCTCGCTGATCGGCCCGCCGTTCTCCTCGAGCCGGTCGACGAGGTAGTAGTCGCCGGCCTCGAGCGGCTGCATGTCGGGCCCGCGCTGGATGCGCCGGCCGCGGTCGATGTTGAGGTTGGTGAGGATGCGGAGGAGCCAGGCGCGGAGATTCGTCCCCGGCTGGAAGGAGCGCCACGAGCGGAACGCCCGCGCGTAGGCCTCCTGCATCAGGTCCTCGGCCTCCTCGCGGGAGCCGACGAGATGCCGGGCGACTCGATAGACCTGATCCGCAAGCGCAAGGGCGTCCTCCTCGAACCGCACGCGGTCGCGTGCTTCGGTTGCGATGCGGCGTGCGTCCGGGTCGGTCTCGCTCATCAGCGGCGCGACCCTAGCAGCCGGTGTTCCTGACATGTCTCGAAACGCACAGAGTGTGCGGCTGATTCCCGTGGACAGCGGAGGGCGGACGTGCCAGTGTGCGCTGCGTGACCGAGGCGGCGGCACCCACCGCCCCCGCGGGGCGGCCGAAGCGGTCGTCGCGCTGGCTGCTCGTCCCGCTGCTCGCGTTCGCGCTCGTCGCCTTGCTCGCCGGGCTCCTCGCGAAGGCATTCGCCCCGAACGCCGGCGGGTACTTCGAGCTCTTCTTCAGCGACACGATCCACATGAAGGCGTGGCTCGCGACGCTCGCCGTCGCGCTCGCCGTCTTCCAGCTCTTCACGGCCGCGTGGATCTTCCACCGCCTTCCGTGGGACAAGCCGGCGTGGGTGAACCCCGTGCATCGCTGGTCCGGACGGCTCGTCTTCGTGGTGACGCTGCCGATCGCCTACCACTGCATCTTCAAGCTCGGCTTCCAGAGCGGCTCCTCGCGGGTGCTCTGGCACTCACTGTTCGGGTGCGCGTTCTACGGCGCCTTCGCCGCGAAGGTCACGATCGTGGAGCTCAAGCGCTTCCCGGGTCCGACGCTGCCGGTCGCGGGCGGGCTCGTCTTCACCGCGCTGATCGGCGTCTGGTACACCAGCGCCGTCTGGTTCTTCCGGCTCGCCGGCGTGGGGATCTAGGCCGCAACCTCGCGGAAGCCCGCCTGGGCCAGCGCGTGCACGAGCGCCTCGCGCGACGTCTGCTCGTCGTCCCACGCCAGCGTCACCTGGCCCACCAGGTTCGCGTGCGCGGACTCGAGGCCGGCATGCCCGCCGAGGGCGCCGCCGAGCCGCAGCACGCACCGCTCGCACCGGATCCCGGTCACCTCGATGATCTCGCTCCGGGTCGCCATCACGGCGATCGTAGCGTCCGCTCGGCGATCGAAGCCGCGGCGCCGTCGACTCCCGCCTCGCGCTGGATGTCGGCCTCGCACCGCTCCGGATCGAGCGTCTCGAGTAGAGCGGCCGAGCCGAGTGCCTCCGCCGCGGGCCGGACGAGCTCGAGCAGCTCGGCGCCGAGCTCCGCGGCCGTCGCCAGCCGGTCGCGCTCGGGCGCGACGAGCATCCCCTGCGGCCCGAAGCGCGCCGCCGCCCAGCGGTTCTGCGCGTAGAGGCCGCGGCCGGCGGCGTCGCCCTCGCGAGCCGGCGACTCGAGGGCAACCGCGCAGAGGGCCTGCATGAGCGCGACGAACGCGCCGGTCCGCTCGGCCGCGGTCGGCTGGTCGGGCATCCGCAGCTCGAGCGTCCCGTAGCGCGGGTGCGGGCGCACGTCCCACCAGAATGCCGTGTAGTCGCGCGGGAGCTCGAGCGCCATGAGCCGCTCGACATAGGCCTCCCACTCCTCGTACGACGCGAACGCGGGCGGCGCGCCGGAACGCGGCAGCTCGGCGAGGATCGGGCCGCGGTTCGAGGAGAAGCCCGTGTCCTCACCGGCCAGGAAGGGCGAGTTCGCCGAGAGCGCGAGCACGACCGGCAGCCACGGAAGGACAAACTCGAGCGCCCGCATGCACGCGTCGCCGTCGGGCATCCCGACATGGACGTGGAGCCCGTTCACGCCCTGGCGCCGGGCGGTGTGGCCGGCGTACTCGAGCATCTCGAGGTAGCGCGGCTCCTGGACGACCTCGAGCGACTCGGGCGCGGCCGTCGGGTGCGTGCCGGCGGCGGCGATCCGGACGCCGCTCTCGCGCGCGGCGTCGTCAGCGGCTGCGCGGAGCGCGCGCACGGCCTCGAGCGCCTCCGGCGCGTCGGCGCACACGTCGGTGTTGAGCTCGACGATCGACGCATGCAGCTCGGTCTTGAGCCGGCCCGGAAGCGGCCGGCCGTCGGCGGCGGCCAGGACCGCGGCGATCTCCGGCGCGGGGAGCAGCGTCTCCGCGTCGAGGAGCATGACCTCCTCCTCCACTCCGAGCGAGAGCGCACTGCTCTCACCCCAGTGGGCTTCGATCACTTCTTGACGCCGTGGACCGGGCGCCCCGCGGCTTCCCAGGCGTAGTACGACGCGCTGGGGCCGAATGCGGGCTCGTACGTGACGACGTGCGGGTTGCGGCCGACCGCCATCGCGCGCCCGGCGTGGCGCAGCAGGTTCGGGTCGTCGCGCTCCTGCCAGACGAGGATGAGGTGCGCGGCGGTCATGTGCTCGGCGACGAACGAGCAGCCGTCCGCGGGGCACGGGAACGGGTCGGTCGCGACGCAGTACCACCCCGCGTGGTCCTCGCCGGTGTCGTCGACCCAGAGGTCCTCGTCCTCGAGCAGCTCCTCCTCGTATACGACCGTGCGTCCGGGTTCCAGCGGCTCCACGGCCGGAAAGGTAGCGACGGACCGGCGGCGTTCGGGATTCGCCTCACGCGGGAGTCGCCGGGTAGGCGGGCGGGAACTCCGCGCGGCGGACGGCTACTGCCGCCCGAGCGTGACGTCGATCGTCCGGCGCTCTCCGTCGCGGAGAATCTCGAGGCTGACCTCGTCGCCCGGTCGCCTGGCGTCGACTGCGGTCCGCAGCTCGCGGAGGGTGCCGATGCGCTTCCCGTCCACGCGGACGATCACGTCGCCGCCGAGCGCATAGCTCTCGCCCGCGACGACGACGTTCGTGTCCCCGCCGCGGAGGCCCGCGTCCGCGGCCGCGCCGTCCGGCTCGACCGACTGCACGAGCAAGCCACGTTCGACCGGGATCCGGAAGAGCTGCGCGAGCTGCGCGTCGAGCGCCAGCATCGAGGCGTCGAGCGCCGGCCGCACGACCGCGCCGCCGTCGAGCAGCTGGGCGACGACCTGCTTGACCGTGTTCACCGGCACCGCGAAGCCGAGCCCGGCGACGCCGCCCTCCTCGTCGACCGCGACCGCGGTGGTGACGCCGATCACGTGCCCGCGCGCGTCGAGGAGCGGCCCGCCGGAGTTGCCGCTGTTCAACGCCGCGTCGGTCTGGATGACCTCGTCGATCTCGGCGCCGCTGGGCGACGTCAGCGGTCGCGCGAGGGCGCTGACGATCCCGGCGGTCACGGTGCGGTCGAGACCGAAGGGGTTGCCGATGGCGACCACCGCGTCGCCCACCTCGACGTCGTCCGAGTTCCCGAGCCGCAGCGGCGTGAGCGCGGTCGCCGAGGTGTCCACCTGCAGCACCGCCAGATCGGTGTCGGGATCGGTGCCGACGACCCGCGCCCGCACCCGGTCGCGGTTGGAGAAGCTGACACTGACCTCGTCCGCACCGTCGATCACGTGCAGGTTCGTGACGACGTGACCCGCCTTGTCCAGCACGAACCCGGAGCCGAAGCCGAGGCGCCGCTGCTCGCTGAAGGGGAGCCCGAAGAACGGGTCGGCGCCGATCCCGCGCAGGACGCGGGTGGCGTTCACCTGGACGACGCCGCGCCGCGAGCGCGCGTAGATCTCCCTGATCGCGAGCCCCTCCGTCCGCGAGCTGACGACGGGCAGCACGGCCGCCGGCGGGACCCTGGCGACCTCGCGCACCGTCGTGACGGTGCCGCCGCCGACCACCTCCTGCCCGAGCAGCGCCAGAGCGGCGCCCGCAGTCCCTGAGGCAACGGCGAGGAGAACCGTGCGGAGCGTGTTCCGGGGTAGCACGCGCACCTTGTAGCAGGGTCGTCCGGAACAGCCGGTTGCGCACGAGTTAAGGCACTGCAAGCCTTGTCGCCGTGGCCGTCGTGCTCGTCGACGGGGAGAACGTCCGCCGCTCGCTCTGGCCGAACCTGGCGCACGACGAGCTCGAACGCCGCGCGGAGGCCTGGGGCGAGCGGGAGGGGCACGAGGTGCGGGTCGTCTGGGAGCCCGCCGACGACCGCATCGCCGCTGCGGCGCAGGGACTCGCGGCCGCAGGCACGCCGGTCTGGGTCGTCACGTCCGACCGCGGACTGAAGGCACGCGTCCCGGGCGCGGAGCGAATCCTCGGCGGCGGCTCCTTCGCGCGGTCGCTGTAGGCACGTTTACGACGGGCAGCGGGCGGAAGCATCGCCGCATGGCTCCGGAATTCGGCTTCCATCTGTCGTCCGAGGAGCACGACCCGAACGCGCTCGTGGCGCTCGCCGCGCGGGCGGAGGAGGCGGGCTTCGGCTACGCGTTCGTCTCCGACCACTTCCACCCGTGGGTCGACGCGCAGGGTCAGAGCCCCTTCGTCTGGAGCGTGATCGGCGGGATCGCGCAGGCCACCGAGCGCCTGAGGCTCGGGACCGGGGTCACGGCCCCGATCATCCGCATCCACCCCGCGATCGTGGCCCAGGCCGCGGCGACGAGCGCCGTGATGATGGACGGCCGGTTCTTCCTCGGCGTCGGCACCGGCGAGAACCTCAACGAGCACGTGCTCGGCGACAAATGGCCGACGCCCGACGAGCGGCTCGACCTGCTCGAGGAGGCCGTGGAGCTCATGCGCTGCCTCTGGGACGGCGGGCTCCAGACCTTCCGCGGCGACCACTACGTCGTCGAGCAGGCGCGGCTGTACACGCTCCCGGACGAGCCGATCGAGATCTGCGTGGCCGCCGGAGCGCCGAAGGCCGCGCAGCTCGCGGGCAGGATCGGCGACTCGCTCGTCTCGACGTCGATCGACGAGGAGGTCGTGCGGAACTACCGCGAGGCAGGCGGCGGCGGCCCCACGTACGTGAAGGTGACCCTCGTCTGGGACGAGGACGCCGAGCGCGCGAAGCGCACGCTGTACGAGGTCTTCCCTAACACGGGCGCGCCGGGCGAGCTGACGACGGAGCTCGCGCTGCCGCGGCACTTCGAGCAGGTCGCCGAGGTGCTCACGCCGGACGGTCTCGCCGAGAAGGTGCCGTGCGGCCCGGACCCGGAGCCGGTGATCGAGCAGTGCCGGCAGGCGCTCGAGGCCGGCTTCACGCACCTTTACTTCCACCAGGTCGGGCCCGACCAGGACGGATTCTTCCGCTTCTGGGAGCAGGAGCTGCACCCGCGGCTCGAGCGGCTCCCGGCGGCGGCCTAGCGAACAGGAGGGACACCATGCCGAAGAGCGACCACGGCCCCAGCATCAAGGACGACGAGCTCTACGAGGAGCTCCGCGACGACGGCGAGAGCAAGGAGAAGGCGGCAAGGATCGCCAACGCGGCCGCGAACGAGGGCCGGTCGGAGGTCGGACGCCGCGGCGGCGAGTCCGGCTCCTACGACGACTGGACCGTCGACGAGCTGCAGCAGCGCGCGAAGGAGATCGGGCTCGAGGGGTACTCGGAGATGAACAAGCGCGAGCTGATCAGCGCGCTGCGCAACCACTAAGTGGTCTAATCGGAGCGTGAGCACCGCACGCTCCGAGTTGCGCGTCGGCGACGCGTCGTACGAGATCTTCCGCCTCGACGCGCTGCAGTCCCGCTACGACGTCGAGCGCCTGCCGTACACGCTGAAGATCCTGCTCGAGAACGCGCTCCGGCACGGCAGCGAGGAGGACGCCGAGGCGGTCGCGACATGGGAGGCGAAGGCCGAGCCGTCGCGCGAGATCTCGTTCACGCCTGCCCGCGTACTCCTGCAGGACTTCACGGGCGTCCCGGCGATCGTCGACCTCGCGGCGATGCGCGCCGCCATGCAGGACCTCGGCGGCGACCCCGCCCGGATCAACCCGCTGCTGCCGTCCGAGCTCGTCATCGACCACTCGGTACAGGTCGACGAGTTCGCCTCGGCGCGCGCGATCGGGCGCAACACCGAGCTCGAGTTCCAGCGGAACCGCGAACGCTATGCGTTCCTGCGCTGGGGCCAGACCGCGTTCGACAACTTCTCGGTCGTCCCGCCGAACACCGGGATCGTCCACCAGGTCAACCTCGAGTTCCTCGCGCGCGTCGTCGAGTCGCGCGACGGCCGCGCCTTCCCGGACACGCTCGTCGGCACCGACTCGCACACCACGATGGTCAACGGGCTCGGGGTGCTCGGCTGGGGCGTCGGCGGGATCGAGGCCGAGGCGGCGATGCTCGGCGAGGCGATCTCGATGCTCGTGCCGCAGGTCGTCGGCTTCAAGCTCACCGGGCAGCTGCCCGAGGGATCGACGGCGACCGACCTCGTGCTCACGGTCACCGAGATCCTGCGCCGCGCGGGCGTCGTCGGGAAGTTCGTCGAGTACTTCGGCCCGGGCCTCGGGACGCTGCCGCTCGCCGACCGGGCGACGATCGGGAACATGTCACCCGAGTACGGCGCGACCTGCGGCTTCTTCCCGGTGGACGAGGTCACGCTCGGCTACCTGCGCCTGACCGGCCGTCCGGACGAGCGGATCGCGCTCGTCGAGGCCTACTGCAAGGAGAACCTGCTCTGGCACGACCCGGAGCACCACCCGACCTACTCGGAGGTGCACGAGCTCGACCTGGACTCGGTGGAGCCGTCCCTCGCCGGCCCGCGGCGCCCGCAGGACCGCGTGCCGCTGTCCGACGCGAAGCGCGCGTTCGAGGGCTCCCTCGCGACGTTCGGCGTCGAGTACGCGGATCACGATGAGGGCCTGGCGGAGACCTTCCCGGCGAGCGACCCGACCAGCGAGCAGTCGCCCGGGAACGGCGCGACCCACACGGAGCCGGCGGAGGTCCTCGTTCCGGTCGCGCCGCGACCGCGCACCGCCCGCGTGAGCTACGAGGGCAGCGCGTTCGACCTCCGGCACGGATCCGTCGTGATCGCCGCGATCACGTCCTGCACGAACACGTCGAACCCGGCCGTGATGGTCGCGGCCGGCCTGCTCGCGAAGAAGGCCGTGGAGCGCGGCCTCGCGCGTGCACCGTGGGTCAAGACGTCGCTCGCGCCGGGCTCGAAGGTGGTGACGGAGTACTACGCGAAGGCGGGGCTGACCCAGTACCTCGAGCAGCTCGGCTTCCACACGGTGGGCTACGGCTGCACCACCTGCATCGGGAACTCCGGCCCGCTCCCGGAACCGATCTCGAAGGCGGTCGTCGACAACGATCTCGTCGTCTGCTCCGTCCTCTCGGGGAACCGGAACTTCGAGGCGCGTATCCACCCGGAGGTGAAGGCGAACTACCTCGCCTCGCCGCCGCTCGTGGTCGCGTACGCGCTCGCCGGCCGGATGGACCTCGACCTGACGACGGAGCCGCTCGGCACGGACGCCGACGGCGAGGACGTCTACCTCCGCGACCTCTGGCCGAGCTCCTTCGAGGTGCAGGAGACGATCGCGACGCTCGATCGACGGCGAGATGTTCCGGCGCACGTACGCCGACGTCTTCACCGGGCCTGACGAGTGGCGCGCGCTCGACACACCCGAGGGCGATCTGTTCGCCTGGGACGAGGCCTCGACCTACGTGCGGCGGCCGCCGTACTTCGACGGGATGCGCCACGAGCCGGGCTCGGTCGACGACTTCTCGGGCGCACGCTGCCTCGTCGTCCTCGGCGACTCGGTCACGACCGACCACATCTCACCGGCGGGCTCGATCAAGCCCGACTCGCCGGCAGGGCACTACCTCGTCGACCACGGGGTCGAGCGGAAGGACTTCAACTCGTACGGCTCGCGCCGCGGCAACCACGAGGTGATGGTGCGCGGGACGTTCGCCAACGTCCGCCTGCGGAACCAGCTCGTGCCCGGCTCGGAGGGCACCTGGACGGTGCACGTCCCGTCGGGCGAGGAGATGACGATCTACGACGCGTCGTGCCGCTACCTCGCGGAGGGCACGCCGCTGATCGTCATCGCCGGGGCGGAATACGGCTCCGGCTCGTCGCGCGACTGGGCGGCGAAGGGCCCGAACCTGCTCGGCGTCCGCGCCGCGATCGCCGAGTCGTACGAGCGGATCCACCGCTCGAACCTGCTGATGATGGGGATCCTCCCGCTGCAGTTCCTCCCCGGCGAGAACCGCGAGTCCCTCGGCCTCAGCGGCCGCGAGGAGTTCGCGATCGAGGGCCTCGAGAACGGCACGGCGGACGAGGTGACGGTGCGCGCGGACGACACGGAGTTCCGCGCCCGCGTGCGGCTCGACACGCCGCGCGAGCGCGAGTACCTGCGGCACGGCGGCATCCTCCCGTACGTGCTGCGGCGGCTCCTCCGCGACTGACCGCAACCTGCGACGCGCGCTGCGCGTTGCAGTGAGGCATGCGGGGTCCGAGGACGGGGTTGAGGTGGTCGGCGGCGCTGTGCGGCGTCGCCGTCGCGACCGGGCTGGCGGCCGTCTCCGGCGTCGCCGGGACGAGTGCCGGCGGCGAGCCTGCGCCGGCGGCGTTCCGGCTGGAGGACGGGTCGGCAGGGTGCCGGCTCGTCGACGGCGACACGCTCGCATGCCGGGCCGCCGGGAGCGACGCGGCTGCCGTATTGGCCGCGGACGGCTCGTCGCACCCGGGAGATGCCGACGTGGACTGGGACGACGGCACGCCCGTCCTGCTCGCGGCCGAGAGCTGGTGGAACGGCCCCTTCTCGTGCCGCGTCCGCGCCGCGGTCGTGACCTGCGCGGCCGCGGACGGCGCGATCACGGTCGAGCGCGGCGCGCTCGGCGGCGTCCGCTGAGGTTGCGAAGAGCCGACACGAGGCGGTAGCCTGCCTAGGAGATGCCTAGGCAAAGCTACACAGCTGCGGAAGCGGCGCGCGCGCTCGGGATCAGCCTCGACACGCTCAGGCGCTGGGACCGGTCGGGCCGGATCCGGGTCGAGCGCGACCGAGCGAACCGGCGGACGGTCCCGGCGAGCGAGGTCGAGCGCCTGCGCGGCCGCGACCGCGAGGAGCTGTCCGCGCGCAACCGCTTCCGCGGCGTCGTGCGCGCGGTGACGGTCGAGGGGCTCCTCGCCCAGGTCGAGATCGACGTGACCGAGCCGGCCCGCCTGGTTGCCCTGATCACCCGCGACGCCGCCACCGAGCTCGGCCTGCGGCCGGGAATGGCAGCGACGGGCGTCGTGAAGGCGACCTCGGTGATGGTCGAACGATGAAAGCGGCCCTCTTCCTCGGGATCGCTGCGGCCGTCGTCGCCGTCGCCGTCGGCTCCGCCGCGCAGGCGGAGGAGCGGCCGCGCCTTCGCGTGCTCGCCGCCGCGTCGCTGACCGAGGCGTTTCCGCGCATCGACGGCCGGAACCGTTACGGCTTCGGCGGCTCGAACCAGCTCGCATTCCAGATCCGCCAAGGCGCACCGGCCGACGTCTTCGCGTCGGCGTCGCCGACGTACACGCAGGCGCTCTTCCGCGAGGGCCTCGTCGAGCGGCCCGTCCGCTTCGCCTCGAACTCGCTCGTCCTGATCGTCCCGCGCGAGAACCCGGCCGGCGTCCGCTCCGTGTTCGACCTGCGGCGCCGCGGGATCCGGATCGTCGTCGGGAGCCCGCAGGTGCCGATCGGCTCGTACACGCGCACCGTCCTCGAGCGGCTCCGGCTCACGCGGCCGGTGCTCGCGAACGTGGTGAGCCAGGAGCCCGATGTGAAGGGGATCGTCACGAAGGTCGCCCTCGGGGAGGCGGACGCCGGGTTCGTCTACGCCACGGACGCGCGAGCGGCGGGGCGGCGCGTCGTGAAGATCAGCCTGCCCGCGCGGGCGCAGCCGGTCGTGCGCTACGAGGTCGCGGTGGTGGCGCGCAGCGAGCACAGGACCGCTGCGCGGGCGTGGATCCGGACGCTGCTCGGCCCGCGGGCGCAGCGGGTCCTCCGCGGCGCGGGCTTCGGGCCCTAGCATGCGTCGGGTCGCGTTCACGGCCGTCCTCGCCGCGGCCCTCGTGGTGACGCTCGGGTTCCTCCTCCTGCCGATCGTCGCGATCTTCCTCAACGTGTCGCCTGGACGGCTCGTGGACGGGATGCGCAGCGACGCCGCGCGGGACGCGCTCGTGGTGACCCTGAAGACGAATCTCATCGCGCAGGCGGGCGTGGTCGTGTTCGGCACGCCCGCCGCGTACCTGCTCGCGACGCGGCGCTTCCGTGGACGCGCGCTCGCGGTGACGCTGGTCGAGCTGCCCCTCGTCTTGCCGCCGGCCGTCGCCGGGATCGGCCTGCTGGCGGCGTTCGGCACCCTCGGCCTGCTCGGCGGGACGATCGACGCGCTCGGCATCGAGCTCGCGTTCACGCAGGCCGCGGTCGTCCTCGCCGTCGCGTTCGTCGCGAGCCCGTTCTACATCCGCTCGGCGATCGCGGCGTTCGAGGCCGTGGACGCGTCGCTCCTGGACGCCTCGCGAACCCTCGGCGCCGGACCGGCGAAGACATTCGCGCGGGTCGCGCTCCCGCTCGCCGCGGGCGGCCTCGGCGCCGGCCTGGCGCTGGCGTTCGCCCGCGGCATCGGCGAGTTCGGCGCAACCATCATGTTCGCCGGCAGCCTCCAGGGCGTCACGCAGACGCTCTCCCTCGCGATCTACGAGCAGTTCGACGTGAGCTTCGACGTCGCGCTCGGGATCAGCGCACTCCTCGTCCTCGTCAGCGGCGCGCTCCTGCTCGCCGTGAAGGTCGTGCCCGCATGGACTCGCTCCGTCTCGATCTTCTCCACCCCCTCCGCACGTTCAGCCTCGAGCTGACCGCCGAGGTCGCGGGCGAGACGCTCGCGCTCGTCGGGCCGTCGGGTGCGGGAAAGTCGAGCGTGCTCCGGGCGGTGGCCGGCCTCCTGCGGCCGGAGCGCGGCGTCGTGCGGCTCGGCGACGAGACGTGGCTCGACACGGCGGCACGCCTGGACCGCCCCGCCGAGGAGCGTCCGGTCGGCTACGTGTTCCAGGACTACGCGCTCTTCCCGCACCTGTCCGTCGCGAGCAATGTGGGCTACGGCGGCCGCGACCGCGTCGCCGAGCTGCTCGATCGGTTCCGGATCGGGCATCTCGCCTCGGCACGGCCGCGCGAGCTCTCCGGCGGGGAGCGCCAGCGGGTCGCGCTCGCCCGCGCGCTCGCGCGCCGGCCCCGGGTGCTCCTCCTCGACGAGCCGCTGGCCGCACTCGACGCGCACACCAGGGAGGCGATCCGCGTCGAGCTCCAGGGGATCCTCCGCGAGGAGCGCCTGCCGACGCTGCTCGTGACGCACGACTTCGAGGACGCCGCGGCGCTCGCAGACCGGGTCGGCGTCCTCGTCGACGGTCGGCTCGTCCAGACGGGGACGCCACAGGAGCTCGTCGACGCGCCCGCGGATCCGTTCGTCGCGAGCCTGAGCGGCGGGAATCTCCTGCCGGGTCACGCGCAGGCCGGCTCGAACGGCCTGTCGGAGGTCGTGCTCGACGGCGGCGGCGTCGTCTGGTCGACCGCCGAGGGGCAGCGGCCGGGTCGGCGTCGTCGTGCAACCGTGGGACGTGTCGCTCGCCCGCGAGCAGCCGGCCGACTCGGCGCTGAACCACCTGCGCGCACCCGTGTCGTCGATCGTCCCGGTCGGGAACCGCGCGCGGGTCCGGGTCGGGCCGCTCACGGCCGAGGTGACGGCCGCCTCGCTCGAGCGGCTCGGCATCCGCGTCGGCGAGCCTGCCGTGGCGAGCTTCAAGGCCTCCGGGACGCGCCTGGTACCGCTGGCCTAGTCGAAGAAGGTGTCGTCGTGCGCGTACGGCGGCGCGCAGCAGCAGAGGAAGCGCAGCGGCGCATCGGCGGCCGTGATCTGGTGCCACGCGCCCGGCGGGATGAGGATCGCGTCGCCGGGGCCGACCCGGCTGCTCGCACCGTCGACCTCCATCTCGCCTTCGCCCTCGAGGAGGACGTAGAGCTCCTCGGTGCGGGCGTGGTAGTGGCGCTGCGTCGCCTGCCCCGGCTCGAGCGTCGCCTCGGCGAGCGATTGGTTCGCTGTGCCGTGCTGCGTTCCGAGCAGCTCGCGAATGGTCGAGCCGTCTTTCGTCGTGAACGCGTCGGCGTCGTCCCGGGAGCGGACCTGCACGGCGGCAGCCTACGCGCGGAGGATTTCGCTTCGCCGGGCTCGGGAACGCCGGGCCCGTGACCCGTCGCGCCCACCGTGTGGCGGCCGTCGTCGTCGCAGCCGCGACGATCGTCGCCACGGCGCGGGCTGCGGAGGTGGTTCCCATTCGGGGCTCGCGGGCGAGCGACGCGGCGCCACGGACGGGTGCGTGGACCGAATGGTGGCGCTTGCACGGCATCCAACCCCGGACCGGGCGCTATTTCACCATCGAGGTCCAGACCCGCGGCGTGCCCGAGCTGCGAATGTCCCTCCTCGACCCGGTGCCGTTCACGGGAGCAAGCGGCGCCGACGGGCTGGTCGAGCGCGGCGCCGGGACGCTGCTGGACGTCGCCTCGCTGACGCGCACCGCCGACGGGTGGCGGATGATCGTCGACCACCGCCGCGGGAAGGCGCAGCTGACGGTCACCGGTCGGCCCGGCGTGACGGCCGGCCCGTGGCGCCTCGGGCGGCAGCCGGTCGCCGACACGAATCCCACGCGCTGGGAACGTGGGTCGATGACCTGGGCGGCGCTCGTCCCGGCCGGGCGTGTCGACGGCTGGGTCTCCTGGGACGACGTCCGGTACGACGTCGCCGGCTGGCATGCGTACCTCGACCACACCTGGGGCCGGTTCCGGAATACCGACAGCGCGTGGGACCACTGGGATCGCGCGGTCTGGCACCGCGGACGCGGGGAGAGCTGGCTCCTGCAGGGGCTCGAGCCACGACCCGGAAAGCCCGTGCTCGCGCCGAGGCCCGACGATCGGCGCTGGCGCGGCGTCCTCGTGCACGTGACTCCGCGCGGGATCACGAGTTGCCGCCCGACCATCCGCCGCAGCGGCTGGGACTACGTCCCCGACGGCGCGACGAACCCGAGCACCGTCGCTGCGACCTGCAACGGGCGGACGATCACGTTCCGGCGCTGGAACGCTGCGTTCCGCCAGCACATGCTCGCCGACCGGAGTGGCTTCATCGAGCACCGGATCGACTTCTGGCGGCACTGAGAGGCGCCGAGATACGCTCACGAAACCGGGGTGCCTCCACCGAGGCTGAGATCACACCCGTCGAACCTGATCCGGGTCATGCCGGCGAAGGGAGCGTGTCGTGAGCGAGAGCACGCCCAACTGGGGCATCGAGCCGGTTCCCGAGCGCCTGCGGGTGCTGGGCTTCCTCGACACGACCGTCCTCTGGGGCAACCTCGGGGTGTCCCTGCTCGTCCTCGTCGCCGGCGCCCTGCTCGTGCCCGCGCTGTCATTGCCGCAGGCGGTCGTCGCCGTCCTCGTCGGCTGCCTCGTGGGCAACCTCATGCTCGGCGTCGCCGGCGCGATCGGCGCCGACGGACGCGTCCCGGCGATGGTCCTGCTCCGCGCCCCGCTCGGCCGCCGCGGGTCCTACACCGCGACCGCGATCAACGCCGCCCAGTGCCTCGGCTGGGCGATCTTCGAGCTGATCGTGATCGCGACTGCGGCCGCGGCGCTCTCGGACGTGCTGCTCGGCTTCCGCGCCCAGTGGGCGTGGACGCTCGTCTTCGGCGCGATCGCGACCTGGCTCGCGTGGGCGGGGCCGATCAGCGTCGTCCGCAAGATCCTGAAGCGCGTCGTCGTCTGGGCCGTGCTCGCGTCGCTCGTCTACCTCACCTGGTGGGCGGTCGACGGTGCCGACCTCCGCGCGGCCTGGGACCGCCCGGGCGAGGGCGGCCTCCCGCTCTGGGTTGCGATCGACCTCGTCGTCGCGCTCACCGTCTCGTGGATCCCGCTCGTCGCCGACTACACCCGCTTCTCACGCGACCGGCGCAGCGCCTTCGCCGGCGTCACGGTCGGGTACTTCGTGGCCTCGGCCTGGATGTTCCTGCTCGGCGTCGTCCTCGTGCTCGGCCGCGGGCTCGACGACGCCGCCTCGCTGCCGGCCGCAGTCGCCACGGCCGGGCTCGCGAGCGCGCTTGCGCTGCTCGCCGTCACCGTGGACGAGACCGACGAGGCCTTCGCGAACGTCTACTCGGCGGGCGTCTCGCTGCAGAACGCAGCAACCCGCGTCCCGCAGCGGCTGCTCGTCACTGCCGTCGCGGCCGTGGCCACCCTCGGCGCGCTGGTGATCGACCTCGCCTCGTACGAGTCGTTCCTCCTGCTCCTCGGCTCGTTCTTCGTCCCGCTCTTCGGCGTGCTCCTCGGCGACTGGCTCGTGCGGGGGGCCCACTACGCCGAGCAGGACATCTTCGGGGCGCCGGCCTTCCGCCCGGTACTGCTTGCGGCCTGGTTCGTCGGCTTCGCCCTCTACCAGTGGCTGCACCCGCTCGGCCCGTCCTGGTGGACGGATCTGCTCGCGCACACGAGCCCGCCGGACGTCGCCGTGGGCTCCACGATCCCGAGCTTCGCCGTCTCGCTCGCGCTGGCCGCAGGCGCCGGCGCGGCCGGACGGCGGTGGCGCGCCGCCGAGAGCACCGCATAGGCTCTCGGCCGTGCGCGACGTCGCCGTCGTCGGCAGCCTGGCGAGCGACGTCGTCGCGGACGGCGCCCCGCGCGTCGGCGGCGCCCCGTTCTATGCCGCCGCCGCGCTGCGCCTCCTCGGCCGTCCGTCGCTCGTGGTCACGCGCTGCGCCGAGCGCGACCGTTCCGCCCTCCTCCCCCCGCTGGTCGCCCAGGGAGCGCCGGTCGAGTGGCACGCGTCCGAGCGCACGTTCCGGTACCGCTTCTCCTACGACGGCAGCACGCGGACGATGGCCGTCGAGGAGACGGCCGAGCCATGGCTGCCGGGACCGTGGCTCGACGATCTCCACCGGTGCGAGGCCGTCCACGTCGGCGCGCTGGCGCAGGGGGAGTTCCCGGACGAGACGCTCGCGGCGCTCGCCCGCGGCCGCCGCCTCTCGCTCGACGGCCAGGGACTCGTCCGCGCCGCCGGCGTCGGCCCGCTGCGGCTCGAGCAGCTCGAGGACCGCTCGCTCCTCCGTCACGTCTCGATCCTCAAGCTCGCCGAGGAGGAGGCCGCCGTCCTGGCGGGCGGCATCGACCCGGACGCGCTCGCCGCGCTCGGCGTGCCCGAGGTCGTCCTGACCCGCGGCGAGGCCGGCGCGCTGATCGTCACGCGCGCCGGAGCCGACGAGGTCCCCGCGCTGGCGGTGCCTTCGGCCGACCCGACCGGCGCCGGCGACGCGTTCTCGGTCGCGTACCTCGTCTCGCGCACGGCCGGGCTCGGCCCCGTGTCCGCCGCCCGGCGGGCGACGGCGATCGTCGCCGAGATGCTGATCCGTCGCAGCCGCCGACGGTGAGGGCGCTGGTCCGCACCGAGGACGCCGTCTGGGCGGTCGACCTGGAGGACGAGGCACTGCTCGGCCCCGCCGACGCCGAGCTCCGGGCCGAGCCCGCACCCCCGGTCGGGCTCCCCCGTGTCGTCGCGGCCGCCACGGCGGGATCGACCGTCGTCGCCGTTCTCGACCGCAAGCCGCCGCTCGCGGTGTCCCACGACGCGGGAACGACGTGGTCGGAGGCCGGACGCGGCCTCCCGCCGGGCCGCGCGCTCGCGATCCGCGACGACGACCCGGACACGATCCTGTACGCGGCGCGGAACCGCCTCTACCTCTCGCGCGACGGCGGCCGCTTCTGGCACGCGCTCGCGCTCGAGCTGCCGGAGATCGCGGCGGTGGCGTTCGCGGAGGACTAGAGCCGGAACTCGCCGCGCGCGACCGTCACGGCGGAGCCGCCGACCTCGACCCGGTCGATGAGACCGCCGCCGCCGTCGGCCCGGGCGACGATCCGGCACGGACGCTGGAGCTCCGTCCCCTGCTCGATCTCGATCTCCTGGCCCCACTCGATCCGGCCGTGCCGCGCGAGGTGGCAGGCGAGCGGCCCCGCAGCCGAGCCCGTGCCCGGGTCCTCGGTGACACCGAACGACGGCGCGAACATCCGCACCTTCCACGACGACCCCGACCCCGCGAAGCAGTCGATGCCGACGGTGCCGAACGGCTCGAGCGCCGAGACGTTCGGCCGCAGCGCCGCGACCGCCTCCTTGCTCTCGAGCCCGACGTAGACGAACCGCACGCCGTTGTCGTACAGCTCCACCGGGAGCACCGACTCGACGCCGAGCGCAGCCTGGAGCTCGTCCGCGCGGTCGAAGGGCTCCACGGTCGGCACCGGCTGCGTCATCCGCCCGAACACGATCTTCCCGGACTCGTCCCGCGTCAGCTCGACCGGAACGGGCCCGGCGCCGGTCTCGAGCACGATCGCGCCGAGCTGCATCGGCGCCGCGAGCACGAAGGCCGTGCCCAGCGTCGGGTGGCCGGCGAACCGGAGCTCGGCGCTCGGGGTGAAGATGCGGATCCGCGCATGGCCGTCGCCTTCCGCCGGCAGCACGAACACCGTCTCCGAGAAGTTGATCTCCCGCGCGAGCGACTGGAGCAGGTGCTCGGGGATCTCGCGGGCATCCGTGAAGACGGCGAGCTGGTTGCCCGTGAGCGGACGGTCGGTGAAGACGTCGGCGACGACGTAGCGGAAGGTCGGCACGCCCGGATTACATCAGGCGGCCGGGCGCGGATCCTCCGGCGGCGTGTCGCGCGGGTGGAGCGCGCGGGCGTTCGCGGCCAGAAGGCGCGTGCGCACCTGCTCCTCGGTCACATCGAGGCGGAGCAGGTGGCCGCGCGCCTGGAGTCGCCGGACGGTGAGCTCGTCGACGCCGAGGCGCGCGGCGATGATGCGTGGATCGGTGGTCATCAGTGGCGGTAGGCGGGGTCGTGGGCCGCGCGGCGCCGGCGCACGATCGGCGCCACCGACGCGATGCGGCGACGGATCGCAGAAGGAATCCGAACGGCGTGCACGCGCTGCGCCCGCCGGTACTCCTGCGCCAGCCGCTCGGCCCGGTCGTGGGCCAGCTGCTGCCTGATATTGGGCTCGTACTCGATCATGGTCGTTCCTCTCGCGGTTCTCCTTCGAATGGAGCGAGGCCGCACGGGAATCGCACTGCAAAAACAGCGTGAAATACGCGACTTGGAATGTCGTTGTCTCGGCGGCGCGAGTGCGGGCGGCCTCGCGAGTTGCTTCGGCTGATGGTGCGGATCGGCTGTCGGTGGTGCTGACCTCCTTTCCTTGCGCTTGCCGCCTCCGAAACGACGAAGGCGACCCGTTGGGTCGCCCTCGCAGAAGGTGCTATGTCGCTAGTTCGCTAGCGCCTGCGCCTCCGTACGAGGACGTCGAGTGCCCCGATACCGGGGTTGCCGCCGACCCATGCCGCCCGGCGGGCACGCATGAGCGACGGGAAGCCGATGTAGGTGCACGTGATGGACATTGCGTTCGACGGTACCGCACCGAACGCGATTTGGCAAGGAATTGGATCGCCGATTGGCGCGCGAGATTGAACCGGACTAGGAACAATGCGACGAACAATGCGGGCAAAGCCTTTTCCATCGCCTCCGAATCCTTGAGCGGAGCCTAGGATGCCGCCGTGCGTCTCATCCTCGTCCGGCACGCCGAAGCTGCTCCCGGAGAGCCGGACGAGCTCCGGCCGCTGACGCCGCGCGGCCGCGAGCAGGCCCGCGAGCTGGGCGAGCGCCTGCCGCGCCCCGACGCGGTGCTGACGAGCCCGCTCCTGCGGGCGCGGGAGACGGCAGCGCTGCTCGCGCGTCCGCACGGGCTCGAGCCGGAGCCGGACGAGCGGCTGGCACCGGGCGCGTCCGACGACGGCGTCCTCGAGGCGATCGAGGGCCGCGGCGAGACGGTCGTCGTCGTGGGCCACCAGCCGGACTGCGGGATCGTGGCGTCGCGGCTCGGCGCCGGCGAGGTGCGCTTCCCGCCGGGCGGCCACTGCGTGGTCGAGCTGTGACCGCGGCCGTCGAGGTCCGCGGCCTGCGCAAGGCCTACGGCGGCGTCGAGGCCGTGCGCGGAATCGACTTCACCATCGAGACCGGCGAGGTGTTCGGCCTGCTCGGCCCGAACGGCGCAGGCAAGACGACCACCGTCGAGATCCTCGAGGGCTACCGCTCGCGCGACGAGGGCGAGGTCACCGTGCTCGGCTTCGACCCGGCCCGCGGACAGCGGGCGTTCCGCGCGCGCATCGGCGTCGTCCTCCAGCAGGCCGAGCCGTTCTTCAACCTCACCGTCCACGAGACGCACGCGATGTTCGCGCGCTACTACCCGCACCCCCGCGACGTCGACGAGACGATCCGCCTCGTCGGGCTCGAGGAGAAGCGCGACGCGCGCGCGAAGACGCTCTCGGGCGGCCAGAAGCGGCGGCTCGACCTCGGCGTCGCGCTCGTCGGCGACCCCGACCTGATCTTCCTGGACGAGCCCACCACCGGCTTCGACCCGGCGGCCCGGCGCGCGGCCTGGGAGATGATCCGCTCGCTGCGCTCGCTCGGGAAGACGGTCCTCCTGACGACGCACTACCTCGACGAGGCGCAGCAGCTCTGCGACCGGGTCGCCGTCCTCCGCGCCGGCGAGATCGTGCGGCTCGGGACGCCCGGCGAGCTGCGCGCCGGCGGCGACGAGGCAGAGATCCGCTACATGCGCGACGGGCGCGAGGTCGTCCTCCGCACGTCCGAGCCGACGCGGACGCTCCACGAGCTGACGGCCGAGGCCATCGCCGACGGGCGCGAGCTCGAGGCGCTCGAGGTGCGCCGCCCGAGCCTCGAGGACGTCTACCTCGCCCTGCTCGACGAAGAGGACGGCGCGTGAACCTGTTCGTGCACCAGGTGCGCTCCGAGCAGCTCCTCTTCTGGCGGAGCCGCGAGGCGGCGATCTTCGTCTTCCTCTTTCCCGTGATGCTCCTGCTGCTGCTGGGCGCGGTCTACGACGGCGAGATCGACGGCCATCCCGCCTCGAGCTGGCTGCTCGTCGGGATGATCGGCTACGGCGTCGCGAACACCGCGCTCGGCGGGCTCGCGATCTTCCTCGTGCTGCGGCGCGAGGCCGGGATCCTCAAGCGCCTCCGCTCGACGCCGCTGCCCGCGCCCACGTACCTCGCCGCCGTCGTCGTGTCGACGCTCGTCGTGTTCGCGGTCCAGACCGTCGCGATCGTCGTCCTCGGGACGACGGTCTACGACGCGGAGCTGCCCGAGGCCTGGGCCTCGCTCCTCGGCGCGCTCGTGCTCGGCGCGGCGGCGTTCGCGGGGATGGGCTTCGGCCTCGCCTCGGTGATCCGCTCGCAGGAGGGCGCGTCGCCGATCGTCAACATCATCGTCCTGCCGATGGCCTTTCTCTCGGGCTCCTTCGGCGACACGGACGGCTACCCGGAGATCCTCCAGCGCGTGGCCGAGTTCCTGCCGCTGAGCCACTTCCTCGAGCTCGTGCGGGCGACGTACCTCGACGGTGACGCGCTGTGGGACATGCCCGGCCAGATCGCGGCGGTGGCGGCCTGGGGGATCATCGGCTTCGTCGTCGCGGCCACCCGTTTCCGCTGGGCCCCGGTCGAGCGTTAGACCTTCAGAGCACCCGGGTACGCGTTCAAACGTGGAAATCGACACCCTCATCGCATTCGTCTCCCCAGGCCTGGACGCCGATCCGGAGGTCCGCGTGAACTTCGGCATGTTCGCGGGCCGCGAGGCGACGCCCGCCGAGCTGGACGAGCTCGCGCACATCCTCGTCCGCGACTTCGGGCACGCGTCCGTCGTCGGCGAGCACCGGCACGAGGTCGGTCGGGAGGCCGAGGCGGCGGTGTACCAGGTGCGCGTCGAGATCCCGAACGGGGTCGACGGCGAGCGCATCGCCGCGGCGTCGGCCGCGTGGGCGATGGCCTGCGTGGACGATCGCCACGCCGAGGTCAGCGAGCTCTAGGCGGGGCTCGTCGCGCGCACCCGCGCGGCGTGACGCCGTGCCTTCTCGCGGTTGCCGCAGGTCGCCATCGTGCACCAGCGGCGCCGTCCGCGCGGGTCGAGGAAGAGCCAGCCGCAGCGCCTGCCCGGGCACGCGCGGATCGTTGGGCGCGGCGAGGCGATGAGGTCGCCGGCCGCGTGCGCGAAGACGAGCAGCGGCAGCTCCGGCGTCCGCGGGAACGACCATCCGTCCGGAGTGAAGCTCGCCGCGGCGGCGGCACGCTCGACCTCGGCGGCGACGTCGTCCCACGCGGCGCTCGGCGCCGGGTCGCGCAGCGTGACGTAGAGCGCGTCCCGGAACCGCAGCGCCCGCGCGTGCACGTCGGGAGCGTCGTCCGGGAGCGCGGCCGCAGCCGGCGCCGAGACGAGCCCGACCGCCCGAGCGAGCGCCACGAGGTGGCGGTAGCTCGCGAGGTACTCCTTCGGATCGCCCTCCCCCCAGCCCGCACGGGTGTTGCAGAGCTCGAGCGCGGGATGCCCGCCCAGGTCGGCGGGGAGCTCGACGCCGTCGAACAACCGGGAGTAGGCCGTCTGCTCGCTAACCATTGCTTGCTACCTTACCGGTTAGTGCTGACGTACGCACTCAGGCGCGTCCTCTGGACGATCCCGGTGCTCCTGCTGGTCGTCACGCTGCTCTTCTTCATGATGCGGTCGATCGGCGGGAGCCCCCTCCGGCGCGGCCAGCTCGTGGGGGTCTCGAACGTGTCCTGGTCGAAGTCCGCGGACTGGCGGCCGGAGTCGATCGAGCGGAACATGAATCGGGAGTTCGGCCTCGACCTGCCGTGGTACCGGCAGTACGCGAACTACCTCGAGGCCGTGGTCCGCTTCGACTTCGGCAACACGCACAGCTACCGCGCCCTGACGGTGAACTCGATCATCGAGCGGCAGGGCAGGGTCTCGCTCGAGCTGGGCCTGCTGGCGTTCTTCCTCGCGGTCTCGGTCGGCGTGCCGCTCGGCGTGCTCGCGGCGCTCAGGAGCGGGACGACAATCGACGGCATCACCCGCTTCGCCACGCTCGGCGCGGCCGCGACGCCCGCGTTCCTCGTCGGCTCGCTCCTCATCTGGCTCGTCGCCGTCCGCTGGAACCTCGTCCCGACGAACGGCTGGGACTCCTGGAGCGCGAAGATCCTCCCGACCGTCACGCTCGCGCTGCTCCCGATGGCGTGGTGCGTGCGCCTCGTCCGCGGTGCGATGCTCGAGACGCTCGGCAGCGAGTACGTCCGTGCCGCCGCGGCGAAGGGCCTGCGACGCTCCCGCATCGTGTCGGTGCACGTGCTGCGCAACTCGCTCGTGCCCCTGATCAACGCGCTCGGCCCGATCGTCGGCTACCTGATCACCGGCTCGTTCGTCGTCGAGTACGTGTTCTCGATCCCGGGGATCGGGCGCTACTACACCGCCGCCGTGCTCGCCCGCGACTACCCGCTCGTGCTCGGCTTGACGGTCGTCCTCACGATCACGGTGATCGTGGCGAACCTCGTCGTCGACATCGTCCACGCCGCGCTCGACCCGCGCGTGCGCGAGCGCGTCGCCTAGTCGAGGGCGTAGTCCAGCGAGCCGATCCGGAACCAGCCCGAGCCGTAGGCCTCCAGCGCGACGCGGTAGCGACCATCGCCGACGGCCGGGATCTCGACCGGCTCGGTGAGGCTCGACAGCGGCTCGCCGGGCCGGGCCTCGGTCGCGAACGTCACCTCGCACGCCTCCGGCGCGAAGTTGTGGAGGACGAGGAGGGCGTCGCCGCGCCAGTCGTAGCGCAGCCCGAGCACGGCAGGGTTCCGCGTCCCCAGCAGGCGCCAGTCGCCCCAACCGACCTCCGGGCACTCCTTGCGGAGCCGGATCATCCGCGTGTTCCAGCGGAGCAGCGAGTCGTCGCGCCGGCGCTGGTGCTCGACGTTCACGTGCTCGAACGCGTACGGACCGCGCGAGACCACCGGCCGGAACGGCTTCTCCGCCTTGGTGAAGCCGGCGTTGCGCTCGGCCGACCACTGCATGGGCGTGCGCACGGCGTCCCGCTGCGGCAGACGCAGGTCGTCTCCCATCCCGATCTCGTCGCCGTACCACAGCACCGGCGTCCCCGGCAGCGAGTAGAGGACGTTGAACGCGAGCTCCACGAGGGGTCGCTCGCCGAGCATCGCCGCCAGCCGCCGCCGGATCCCGCGCCCGTACAGCTGCATCCCCTCGTCCGGCCCGAAGCGCTCGAACACCGTCGCGCGCTGCTCCTCGGTCAGTCGGCCGAGGTCGAGCTCGTCGTGGTTGCGGAGGAAGTGCGCCCACTGGCAGCTCGGCGGCAGCTTCGCCGTGTCGCGCAGCGCCTTCTGGAGCGGCCGCGCGTCGCCGCTCGCCAGCGCGTACCAGAGGTGCTGGTTCACCCAGAAGTTGAACATCAGGTGGATGCCGTCGCCGCCGCGGAAGTAGCCCTGCACCTCCTTCGGCAGCACGTTCGCCTCGCCGAGGAGCACGGCGTCGCCGACCCGCCACTGCAGGGAGTCGCGGAGCTCCTCGAGGTACTCGAAGTGGAGCGCCGGCGGCCCCGTTCCCGTCGGCGGCTCCTCGATGATGAACGGCACCGCGTCGACGCGGAACCCGGAGACGCCGAGCTCCAGCCAGAAGCCCATGATCCGCCGGATCTCCTCGCGGACGGCCGGGTTCTGCATGTTGAGGTCGGGCTGGAAGTCGAAGAAGCGGTGGAAGTACCACTGCTTCGCCTCGGGATCGCGCGTCCACGTGGCCTGCTGGTGGCCGGGGAAGACGGTGCCCTGGCGCCAGGTCGATGGCCGCTTCTTCGACCACACGTACCAGTCGAAGCGCGGCGAGCCGGGGCCTTTGCGTGCCTCGCGGAACCACCGGTGCCGGTCGGAGGTGTGGTTGACGACGAGGTCGCAGATGACCCGGATGCCGTTGCTCCGCGCCCGGTGCACGAGCTCGACGAAATCGCCGGAGGAACCGTAACGCGGATCGACGCCGTAGAAGTCGGCGACGTCGTAGCCGTTGTCGCGGTTCGGCGACGGCTGGAACGGCGCGAGCCAGAGGACGTCGACGCCGAGGCTCTCGAGGTAGTCGAGCCGGCGCATGAGCCCTTCGAAGTCGCCGAAGCCGTCCCCGTCGGCGTCGAGGTACGTCTCGACGTCGAGGTTGTAGACGAGCGCGTTCTTGTACCAGAGGTCGGCGAGCACGCCTTGGCGTGCCCGGCGGCCCCCGAACGCGAAACGCGGGCTACTCGGCCATGCGAGCGGCGACGTGGTATTTCGCGACCGAGGCGCGGCTTCCGGGCGTGTCGCCGGCGGGCATCGCGTTGAGCGCCGCATCGCCGCGCGCGTAGTCCTCCTCCGTGTCGAAGAAGAGGATCACGAGCGAGGTCTCGGCGTCGGGATCGTGCAGGACGACGATCTCCTTCGCGGGCACGTCCTCCGGCCGACCGGAGTCCTGCATCTCGGCCTGCATCGACTCCATCCGCTCCGCGCTGACTCCTTCGAAGGTCACGACCCGTGCGAGCGCCATCAGATCCTCCTCGTCGATTGCGGCAAGCCTACGCCTGTCGGGAGAGGCTCTACACTGGTTGCCGCCTCGGCCCCCGTAGCTCAGTGGATAGAGCAGCGGTTTCCTAAACCGCGTGCGCTGGTTCGATTCCGGCCGGGGGCATCCTCAGCCTACGACTGGGATCGCACGCAAGAGCGCATCGCCCGCCGCGTCCTGCGCTCCTCCGCGGCTGACGCCGCTCTAGACTCGTGGGCGTGTTCGACTACGCGGACCGGAGGCGCCGGCTCGCCGAGCAGATGCGCCAGGCCGGGATCGATCTCCTCTTCCTCCCGCCGTCGTCCGATCTCGAGTACCTCACGGGCGTCGAGCGCCTGATCCCGACGTTCGGCCAGTCGCAGTACGCGCACGGCTGGGTCGCGGGAGCGTTCTTCCGGCCCGAGCGGGAGCCCGTGTTCGTCCTGCCGCGGATGCTGACGTTGTTCGAAGTGGCCGGTGAGCTGCCGGGCGAGCTCGTCGTCGTCGGCGAGCGCGACGACGGACCTGCGCTGTTCGACGCCGCGGCGCACGGCCTCGGACCGGCGTCGACGCTCGCCGTCGGCGACCGCACCTGGGCCGAGACCATGCTCCAGCTCACGCGGGCCGTCGGGGCCGACACGGTGGTCACGGGGTCACCGCTCGTGAACGGGCTCCGGCGCACGAAGTCGCCCGAGGAGATCGCCGTGATGGAGCGCGCCTGCGACGTGGTCGACACGACGATGGGCGCGATCGCCCCGGCGGTGCGCGAGGGCGTGACGATGCTCGAGCTCGTCGAGGAGGTCGAGCACCTGATGCGGATCCACGGCTCGCGCGTGCCCTCGTTCACGACGCACGTCTTCACCGGGTTCGGGGAGGGGAAGAGCTCGGCAGACGACACGTACACGACGCCCGCACAGGAAGGTGACGTCGTCATGTTCGACTTCGGCGCAGTCGTGGACGGCTACTGCTCGGACTTCGGCCGCACCGTGTGCGTCGGCGAGCCGGGAGCCGAGGTCCGCGAGGCATACGAGCTCGTGCTGGCGGCGCAGGAGGCCGGGCGAGCCGCGCTACGGCCCGGCGTCCCCGCGAACGAGGTCAACGCAGCGTGCCGCCGGCCGATCGAGGAGGCCGGCTACGGCGCCGCCTTCAAGCACCGCATGGGGCACGGGATCGGCATGGACGTCCACGAGCCGCCGTTCGTCTCGGACGAGGACGAGACGCCGCTCGAGGCCGGCATGACGTTCACCGACGAGCCGTCGATCCTCGTCGACGGCCGCTTCGGCGTTCGGATCGAGGACGTGGTCGTCTGCGAGGCCGAGGGGGGTCGCAAGCTCAACCGCTTCGCACCCGACCTCGTCGTCAACGCCTGAGCCGGGGCGGCCGCGCTTCGACGGCCGCCCCGGTTCGAACGGCGGCTAGCCCGCCGGCTGCGGCAGGCGGACGTCGATCGAGTAGAGCGGGTTGAACACGGCGCCCCGGAGATCGCTCGTGGCGGCGAAGACCTGGGTCGGCTGGATCAGCGGGAAGTACGGGCCCGACTGGTTCAGCCGGCGTTGGATCGCGCCGTAGATCGGCGCTCGAGCGCGGTCGCTGGTCGTGACGCGCGCCGTTGCGGCCAGCCGCTCGAGTGCCGGATCGCCGCCCTTCGGCCAGCCGACGCGCGTGCCGACGAGCTCTCCCGGCATGAAGGCGAGGTAGTCGGCGGGGTCGGGGTAGTCCGGTCCCCACAGCGACAGGCCGAATGCCATGGTCCCGCCGCGGTACTTGTCCAGCCACGTGCCGACAGGCGCGCCGGCGAGCTCGACCTTGACCCCGATGTCCTGGAGGTTCGCCTGCACGCGCTGCGCCAGCGTGGCGAACGCGACGCCGTTGATCGTGAGGTCGCTCGGGTACTCGAGCGTGAACGTCTGCCCGCCGACACCCGACGCTGCGAGCTCGCTGCGCGCACGCGTGAGGTTCCGGCTCACGGCAGCCGACGCCGGCAGCGCGCCGAGGAACATCGAGGGGATGATCCCTCTCGCCTGGATCGCGCCGGGGCCAGCGAGCCGCACGAAGGACGGGTAATCGAGCGCGTACCGAACGGCGGTCTGGAAGCGCTTGTTCGACGTCGCAGTCGAGATCGAGGGGTTGTTGTTGGCAAACAGCCAGAACACCCAGGTCGACGGCTGCGTCCGCACCCGGACACGGCGGTTCCCGCGCAGCCCTTGCGCCTGCTGCGCGGAGAGGTCGATGGCGACCTCGTGTCGGCCGCGCTGAACGTTGATGAACTGCGTGGCGGAGACCATGTTCCGGATCACGACCCGCTCGAACGCCGGCTTCGCTCGCCAGTACCGCGGGTTCTGGTCGAGCACGATCTGGGACGTGGTGCTGTACTGCCTCAGGACGTACGGCCCGCTTCCGGCGCCCACCGAGGCGGGTGAGTTGAACCATCGCTCGGCCTTGTCGGTTCTGGCCGCGTTCGCCCCGTCGGTGGCGCCGTGCCTCCTCGCCAGCTTCGAGTTCACGATCCCGAGAGACGTATTCGCGACGATCGACGGGATCGCGGTATTCGGCGTCCTCGAGCGGAGCACGACTGTGTAGCGGCCGCGCGCCGAAGGCGTCACGCCCGCGAGCAGGAACGCGGGGTTGCCCTTGAGGTTGATCAGGCGCCGGAACGAGAACACGACGTCGGCGGCCGTCATCGGCGTGCCGTCGGCGAACCGGATGTCGCGGCGCAGGTCGAACGTGTACGTCCTCCCGCCTCCGGATGCCCGGTAGCCGCGAGCAGCCATCAGCACCGGACGCGAGACGTCGCCGCCTCTGAACGTGAGCAGGGTGTCGTAGACGCCGCGATCGACGATCGAGGCCGTCGGCTCGAAGGCCCGCTGCGGGTCAGACGTCCTGATCTCGAAGGAGCGATCGACGACGAGCGTGTCCTGCCCCGGCGCAGCCGACCCGGTCGAGGTCGCGTACGCCACCGTTCCCGTCGTGAGCGCGACACCTACGGCGAAGGCGATCTTGCTCCGGACGCCGAGTGGCATGTCGTCCTCCTTGCCTCGAAGGTGAGTGGCCGAGACTACTCGCCGTTCGCAGCGGACGCGAGCCGGGCGGCCTTGACCGCGGGAGGCAACGTGGGCTCGCCCGGTCGTTGCAGCCAGCACGCAGCCGACCGGTCCGGATCGAGTTCGACGAGGAGCGGCTCCTCCGACGGGCACCGTTCGAACGCGTACGGACAGCGCGGATGGAAACGGCATCCGGTCGGCGGTCGCGAAGGGTCGGGGACCTCGCCGGGCAGCGCCTCCGGCAGGATGCCCGCGCCGTCGGCACGCGGGACTGCGCCGATGAGCGCCTCCGTGTAGGGGTGGAGCGGCTTCGCCCACAGCTCGCGCGTCGGCGCGACCTCGGCAATTCGGCCGAGGTACATGACCGCGACGACGTCGGCGACGTGGCGCACGATCGCGAGGTCGTGCGAGATGAGGAGGAGACCGAGCTCGAACTCTCGGGCGAGCTCGACGAGGAGATTCGCGATCTGCGCCTGCGCGGACGCGTCGAGCGAGGCCAGCGGCTCGTCGAGGACGATCACCGACGGACCCGGTGCGAGCGCGCGGGCGATCGCGATGCGCTGCCGTTGCCCGCCCGAGAACTCATGCGGATAGCCGCGCACCGCACCTGCCGGAAGGCCGACCTGCTCCAGGAGCTCCGCCACCCGCGCGCGCCGCTTCGCACGCGAGGCGACGCCGAGGACGGCGAGCGCACCACCGATCTGGTCGCCGACCCGACGACGAGGGTTGAGCGACGAGAACGGGTTCTGGAACACCATCTGGAGACGCGCCAGCTCGCGTGGTCGCGCGCGCCGGGTCAGTGGCCGCACCTCCTGCCCCTCGAACCGGATCGTCCCGGAGACGGGTGCGACCATGCCGACGGCGGCACGGGCGAGCGTCGACTTGCCGCATCCCGACTCGCCGACGAGGCCGACGATCTGGCCGCGTCCGACAGCGAGGCTCGCGCCGGCAACGGCACGGACGGGGCCGACCCCGCGCCGCTCGTACTCGACGACGACCTCGTCCAGCGCGAGCGCGGGCGACTCGGTCATCCGCGCAGGGGGTCGACGGGGCAGGCGAGCGACCGCCCGTTCACCGGAACGAGCGGCGGGACGGCGGTCCGGCATTCCTCCAGGGCGTAGGGACAGCGCGGGTGGAACGCGCAGCCGGGCGGCACGTGCCGCGGCGCGGGCGGCGCCCCCGAGACGGCGACGAGTGGAGTCGCGGAAGCCTCCGGATGCGGGAGCGCGTCGAGGAGGCCGCGCGTGTACGGGTGGCGCGGGCGCCCGAGAACGTCGGTCCGCGAGCCGGCCTCGACGACCCGGCCGGCATAGAACACGGCCACGCGGTCGGCGATCGCCGAGAGGACGCCGAGGTCGTGCGTGATGAAGACGATCGCGAGGCCGGTCTCGCGCCGGAGACGGTCGAGGAGGCGGATGATCCCCGCCTGGACCGTGACGTCGAGCGCGGTGGTCGGCTCGTCGGCGACCAGCAGCCTCGGGCCGCAGGCGAGCGCCACGGCGATCGCGATCCGTTGGCGCATGCCGCCGGAGAACTGGTGCGCGTACGCGGACAACGCGCCCTCGGGATCGGGGATCCGCACCTGGCGCAGCAGCTCCAGCGCGTGCGCCGCGGCGTCCCTTCGACCGAGCCCGAGGTGGAGGCGGACGTGCTCGGTCAGCTGCGTGCCGATCGACAGCATCGGGTGGAGGGACGTCATCGGATCCTGGAAGACCATCGCGAGCTCGCGGCCGCAGATCCGCCGCAGCTCGGACCGCGGCAGCCGGAGCAGATCGCGCCCCTCGAAGACGGCGCTGCCGCCGACGGCCGCTCCCGGCGGCAGCAGCCCCATCAGCGCGAGCACCGACATCGTCTTCCCGCTGCCGCTCTCGCCGGCGATGCCGTAGACCTCGCCGGTCTCGACCTCGTAGTCGATCCCGTCCACGACCGTCGCGGGGCCGGCGGCGGTCGGTAGCCGGACGCGGAGGCCCTCGACCTGGAGCAGCACGCTCACATCCGCTCCGTCGACTCGCGCGCCGTGCGCGGGTCGAAGACGTCGCGGAGGCTGTCGCCGACGAAGTTGAACGCGAGCACCACGGTGAAGATCGCCAGCCCGGGGAACGTCCCCATCCACCAGAACTGGAAGTACTGGGTGCCGGTCGCGACCATCGAGCCCCACTCGGGCGTCGGCGGCTGGGCGCCCAGGCCGAGGAAGGAGAGCGCGGAGAGCAGGAGGATCGCCACGCCGACGTCGAGCGTGGCGAGTACGAGAACGGGACCGAGGACGTTCGGAAGCACGTCGCGCACGAGTGCGCGCCGCGACGACGCGCCGAGCAGCCGCGACGCCCAGACGTACTCCGAGTCGCCGACCGACAGCACGAGGCTGCGCACGACCCGCGCGTACGCCGGCCACGAGACGACCACGAGCGCGAGGACGGCGTTCGTCAGCCCCCGGCCGAGGGCCGCCGTCACCACCATCGCGAGGATGATCGCGGGGAACGCGAAGACGAGATCGGCGGTGCGCATCACGATCCCGTCCGCCCAGCCGCGGAAGTAACCCGCGAGCGATCCCAGGACGACGCCGATCGTGGAGGCGAGCACGACCAGCAGGAGCCCGAGCGGCAGCGAGATCCGCGCGCCGTAGATCACCCGCGAGAACACGTCGCGCCCGAGCTCGTCGGTGCCGAACAGGTGGTCTGCCGACGGCGGATCGAACGGCACGAACGACTGCGCGAGCGGGTCGTACGGCGCGATCAGCGGCGCGAACACGGCGACGACCAGCCAGGCGGCCGCGATCACCGCGCCGACGATCGTGAGCGGCTGCCGCCACGCCGCGCGAACCCGCCGCGGCTCGACTTCGACGCGGATCGCGTCCTCTGGGATGACGGTCGCGCTCACGTGACGCGGATCCGCGGGTCGATGACCCCGTAGAGGACGTCGACGACGAAGTTGATCGTGATGTAGACGACCGCCACGAACAGGCTGACGCCCATGATCGCGGGCAGGTCGAGCGTCACGGCGCTGCGGTAGGCGTACTGCCCGATCCCGGGCCACGCGAAGATCGTCTCCACGAGCACCGTCCCGGTGAGCACGTTCGCGAAGACGAGACCGATGACCGTAACGACCGACGGAAGCGCGGCGCGAAGGACGTGGCGGCGGAGCACGTTTGCCTCCGGCAGACCCTTCGCCCGCGCCGCCTGGACGTAGTCGTTGCCGATCACCTCGAGCACCGCCGAGCGCGTGTAGCGCGTCAGCAGGCCGATGCTGAAGGCGGCGAGGACGAGCGCCGGCAGGATCAGGTGGTGGAACGCGTCCCAGGCCGTGCTCCACTGGCCGGCGAGCAGGGCGTCGACGGTGTACATCCCGGTCTTGTGCGGCGGTGCGAGGATTCCGGGGTCCAGCCGGTCGCCGCCGGGGAACCAGCCGAGGCGGAAGAAGAACACGTAGAGCGCGACGAGCGCGATCCAGAACGTCGGCATGGAGATGCCGGCGAGCGAGACGACACGCAGCGTGTGGTCGGTGAACCGGTTCCGCCGGACGGCGGCCACGACGCCGAAGCTGACGCCGACGATGACGGCGACGAAGGTCGAGAGGATCGCCAGCTCGGCCGTCGCGGGGGCATACGTGGCCAGGTTCTGCCTCACCGGCTGGTGATCCTGGAGCGACTCGCCGAGATCGCCGTGCAGGACGTTCGTGAGGTAGCGCCAGTACTGGACGGGAACCGGCTCGTCGAGGCCGTAGCGCTCCTCGAACGCCTTCACAGCGGCCGGATCGGCGGCAGCCTGCTCACCGAGGTTGGCCGTCACCGGATCGCCCGGCACGAGCTGCGTCAACCCGAACGCGACGATCGTGATCCCGAGGCACAGGAAGACGAGCGCGGCCGCACGCCGGAACACGAAGCGGGCGAAGGGCGGGGCCGAGACTCGCGGGCGGGTCACGCGCAGGCATTCGATCGTAACCGCGCCTTCGGGGCGGCGGCGGGGGGCCCGCCGGAGCGGGCCCCACCGGAGCCGTGGCTACCGCTTCGACTTGCGCTTCTTGCCGCGCACCTTCGTGCGCTCCTGCGCCTCGGTCCGCGTCGCCGCGACGCCGTCCCTCGCGGCAACGCAGGCGCCGAGGGCGGCACCGCGCAGACCGCGCGCGGCACACGCTGCGGCCGCGTCCAGGATCTGCTGCTGCGTCAGGCCGGCGTTGCGCGCGTGGGCCATGGTCGAGACGCACTTGCCGTAGGCGTTCCGAGCGTTCGCGTTCGTGCCCCAGAGCTCGTTGAACGCCGCGGTGCCCATGCGCGTCCGCTCGGCCTTGCACAGCTTGGCCGGGTTGAGATTCGCGCCGGGTGCGCTTGGCGTGATGAACGTCTTGTCGTTGATCCGCACGGTGCGGACGAGAACGGTCTGCTCCTTGTCCGCCTGCGACCAGCCGCCGTCGACCACCAGGCTGATGGCCGTGATCGGCTGCGAGCCGAGCGCTGACACGGCCGCGGCCCAGGTCGTGCACTGCGTGCCGGAGATGAGCTGCGACGTGTCGACGCGGCACTGATCGCTCGTCCCGACCAGGTTCCCGGTCGCGATCCACGTGTTCGCGGCGCACGTGTTGAAGCTCGGCGACGGGCCGAGGTAGACGAACACGTTCTTGCCGCCGATGGTGAGCTGGAACCGCGGCGAGCCGCCGCCGCAGTTGTCGTCGGTCACGTTGAACTCGGCCCCGAGCATCGTCAGCGTCGCCAGCGTCGCCCCGCTCGGGACGGGGAAGCCGATCGCGCCGAAGTCGTTCGCGGCGCCGGTGTCGGAGAAGTCCGATACGAGCCGAACCGTGTCGCCCTGGACCGTCGCGGTTCCGGACAGCGTGACGCCGTCGGCGGCGAATGCCTGCCCGGGGACAGCCATCGCGGCCACGGCCAGGCCGAATACCAGCAATCTCTTCATTCGATGAACCCCCTCTTGGTTGTAGCCAAGAGTGGAACGACGACCACGAGCGCAACGGTTCGGAAACGCCTGTAAGGGTCCCGTAAAACCGCTTCTGTGCGGGGCTTTTGGCTAGCAGGTCCTGACGACCACGAGCTTGTCCACCGCGGATTCGGCGCCCCAGACCTCGCAGCGGCGGCCCAGTTGCTGCCGCACGGCGGCGTCGGCGCTCGGGATCCGGATGCTGCGGAAGCGCAGCGTGCGCGGATCGAAGCGGACGATCGCGTTCGCGCCGAAGTCGGTCAGCCAGACGACGTCGCTGCCGTCGACGTACACCGAGTACGGCTGCGGGTTCGAGCCCGGCAGGCGCCACTCGCGCCAGCGCCGCGTGCTCGGGTCGTAGCGCGCGACCTTGCCCGCGTTCCACTCGCTCACCCAGATCCGCCCGCGCGAGTCCGCCCACGCGCGGCGCGCGCCCTGGCCGCGGGTCGGCGGCTGGAGCACGGTCGCGCGGCCCGTGCGGCGATCGATGCGGCCGAGGTAGCTGCCGGCGAGCGAGGCGTAGTAGACGAAGCCGTCGCGTGCGGCCGTGATCCCGTACGGCCCACGACCGCGCGGCGCGCGGAACACCTTCATCGCTCCCGTCCGCGGGTCCAGGCGCCCGTAGATCCCGTTCTGGCCGGTGAACCAGAGCACGCCGGCGCGGTCGAAGACGGCCGTGTTCAGGTTCGCGTCGCCGGTGCTCGCCGGGAGCCGGAACGCGCGCACGGCGCTCGTCCGCGGGTCGACGCGGACGATCGCGTTGAGGCCGCCGTCGGTGATCCACGGCGCCCCGTCCGGCCCGACGATCACGCCGTGCGGCGCCGAGCCGTCGCCGAGCGGGATGTGGCGCGTCCGGCCGGTCGCCGGGTCGAGGTGGCCGAGGGCTTCGCTGTGCTGCGCCGTGTACCAGACGCCGCCGTCGCGCGCGGGAGCGACGTCGTGGGGATGCGAGCCCGCCGGCACGGCGTACTCGCGCACGGGGAACGCCGGCGCCTGCGCGGCGTCGCCCTGCCCGACCGCCCCGATCAGTGCGAGGACGGCGGCGAGCACGACGACGCAGCGACGCCTCATGCGACAGTTGTAGCGAACGACGCGAGCGCAGGCGGTCCCGCTCAGCGGCGGCCGCGGCGAAGGGCGGCGCGCTCCTGCGGCGGCGCGGGAAGCTCGAGACGGGCGTCCGTGTCGGCCTCGTCGGTCACGTCCACCTCGGCGGCCTCGGCCTCCGGCGGTGCGTCCCACGGCGTCTCGACCTCCTCCGGCAGCGGGCCGGGCGGGAGAACCGGCTCCTCGTCCCACGGATCCGGCTCCGCCTCGGCGACGGGCTCGGGCTCGCGCGGTGACCTCGGCCTCCTCGACGGGCTCCTGCTCGGCCGCGGGCTCCGGCTCCTCGGGCTCGACGGGGACGATTCGCACGTGGCGCGGCGGCTCGGGCTCGTCCTCGGCGACCGGCTCTGGCGTTGACTGGCGGCGCCCCCAGAAGCGGCGCCGCCGGGGCTCTGGCTCCGTCGCGGCCCAGGACGCGACCGCCGCCGCAGCTGCGCCGGAGGCCTCCGCGAGCTCGGGCTTGGGCTCGGGCTCCTGCTCCGGCTCGGGGGCGGCCTCGTCGGCGACCGGCTGCGACTCGGGCCAGACGTCGGCGACCGGCTCCGGCTCGGCCTCCGCGATCGGCTCGGGCTCGGGCTCTGCCTCCGCGGCCGCCTCCGGCTCGGGCTCCTCGGCCGCCGGTTCGGGCTCGAGCTCCTCGGCGACGGGCTCGGGTTCCTCCACCACCGGATCCGGCTCGGGCTCCGCCTCCGCCACGGCCTCGAGCTCCGAGGCCTGCGTGTCCTCGCCCACCGGCGTCGGAACCGGCTCCGGCTCCACGACGACCGGCGCGATCGGCACCGGCTCCGGCTCCACCGCGCGCCGAGGCGGCGGGAGCACGGCGGGGGCCGACGGGCGCGGCCGCGCGACCGCCAGCGCCAGCTCGCCCAGCCCGACGAGCACCCAGGAAGCCAGCACGAGCGTGATCACCCACCCCGTCGCGAGCCCCGAGAGGCCGGCGGCGAGCGCGACGGCGACGATGAACGCCGCCTCGACGACGATCCGCGGCATCGCGTCGAAGGACGCGCGCCGCTCCGTGCGCCACGTCGTGCCCGGCGACGTCGACCACGGCTGGCGCGCGGCCGGGATCGGCCCCCACGACGCCGAGCGCAGCGCGCGCAGGTCGTCGCGCAGCGCCGCCGAGTCCCGGCGGAAGGTCTCGACCGACTCGAGCACGCGCAGGCTCGCGTCGAGCTGCGCCGCGTGCCGGTAGAAGGCGTCGAAGGCCTGCTCGACGGAGCGACGGTCGTAGCCGCCGTCGACCCGCTTCAGGTCGTCGACGCGAGGCAGGCCGCGACGCCCCTCGCCCTCGTTCGCCGCACCGGGCGTGTTCCAGCCGAAATCGGACATCCTCGAAGGAACCAGTATGACGACGGGCTACGAAGCCCTCTCGTAGAGACCCACCGGCAGCTCCTCGAGCAGGTCGCGCGCCCCGCCGGCGTCGACGGCGTCCTTCGACGCGCCGGGACGGAGCGGCACCACCACGAGCACCTCGCCGCCGCGCCCGAACGCGCACACGTCGGGGCCTGCCTCCACGGGCTCGTAGCTGCCCGCGAACGCGTCCGGACGGCGCGCCCGCAGCGCCAGCGCCTCGCGCACGACCCGGAGCTTCGGCGGCGGGTCGGCGAGCGCGCGCCGATGCGCCTCCCAGTCGACCGGGCGCCGGTTGTCCGGATCGACGAGCGCGAGCAGCTCCAGCTCGTCGCCCCAGTACAGGTCGGGAATCCCCGGCGCCGTCAGCTTGAGCAGCGTCATCCCGAGCGCGATTCGCCGCCCGGCCTCGCCGAGCCGGAGCGCGAAGGCCTCGACTGCCGGATCGGACCGGAGCGCCACGGCCGCCTCGCCCACGCGCCGCTCGTGCGCCTCGTCGGGCTGGAGCCAGCTGGTCGTCCGCTTTCCCTCGCGCAGCGCCTTGCGGAGGTACGTCTCGAGGCGATCCGCGGACAGCGGCCACGCGCCGACGACCGTCTGCAGCGCCAGGTAGCCCTCGTTCGGGTCGTCGAAAGCGCCGACCTTCGCGCGCGCCAGCCCGGCCCACTCCTCCGGCACCGCCGCGAGCGCCGCGAGCCGAGCGCGCACGTCGCCGCTGCGCTTGGTGTCGTGCGTCGTCGTCGCGAGCAGGTGACGCGGGAAGCGCTCCGCCCGCTCGAGGTTCGCGCGGTGGAAGGCCTCGACGGGGAGCGAGAAGCGTCCTGGGTCGCCCCCCACCTCGTTCAGCGCCGCGAGCCGGAACCAGCGGTAGAACGCCGTGTCCTCGACCCCCTTGGCCATCACCGGCCCGGTCGTCTGCTGGAAGCGCGTGACGAACTCGCCGGGCGCGTCCCCTTCGAGCAGCAGCACGCGCCGGAGGTCCTCGTCGACCGGCGCGAGCGCCTCCCGGTCGTCCGGCTCGACCCGCCCCGACCACGGCTCGACGTAGGTGCGGTAGACGTGGAGCGACGCGGCGGCCTCCGCGAGCGTCGGGTGGTCGACGAGCTGCCGCAACCGCTCGAGCTCGGGCCGGAAGGTCGTTCGCGCCTGCTCGAGCTTCGCCTCGTCGGCGACCGCGGCGAACGCCCGCCGCTCGCCGGTCAGCTCCTCGTAGAGGCGCGTGAGCGGCGCCTCGCCGGCCGGGTCGACGAAGAGCGCCGTGACGTCGTTTGCGAACTCGTAGCCGGTCGTCCCCTCCACCGGCCAGTCGCGCAGGCGTTCGCCCGGCTCGACGATCTTCTCGACCCAGACGTGCTCGACGCCTTCCGCCGCCAGCCGCTCGAGGTAGCCGCGCGGGTCGGCGAGGCCGTCGGGATGGTCGACCCGCAGGCCCTGGACGAGGCCGTCGCGGACGAGCTCGAGCACCTTCGCGTGTGTCGTCGCGAACACGTCCGGGTCCTCGACGCGAACGCCGCCCAGCTCGCCGATGTCGAAGAAGCGCCGGTACCAGCCGCTCGTCTCGTCCCAGTCGAAGAACCGCCGGCGCAGCTCGGGGTCGCGCCAGAAGCGGTTCTCGTCGCTCGTGGCCATGTGGTTCGGGACGACGTCGAGCAGCACCCCGAGCCCGGCCGAGGCGAGCTCGCGGAACGCCGCCTCGCCGCCGAGGTCGTCGCTGATCCGCGTCGGGTCGACGACGTCGTAGCCGTGCGTCGAGCCGGAGACGGCCTGCAGCGAGGGCGAGAGGTAGAGGTGCGAGACGCCGAGGTCGCGGAGGTAGGGCACGACCTCGAGCGCGTCGCGGAAGGTGAAGGCGGGCGAGAGCTGGAGGCGGTAGACGCCGCGCCAGGTCACCGAGCCGTGCTCCGCAGCACGACCGAGGAGCGCCCCTCGAGGGGCACGAGCCCGCGCGCCGGGAAGACGTCCCCCTCCGCCTCCGGCTCGAAGGTCGAGACCGCGAGCGACCACCGGCGCCCGAACCGCCGCGGCGGCAGCGTGAAGACGACCGGCCCGTCCCACGCGTTGAAGAGGAGGAGGAACGAGTCGTCGACGACGGGCTCGCCGTCGGGCGCAGGCGTCGGGATCTCGCGGCCGTTGAGAAACACGCCGAGGATGTGTGCGTCGCCGCGGCGCCAGTCGGCCTGCGTCATCCGGCGCCCGTCGGGCCGGAACCACCACACGTCCGGCGCGCCCGAGCCCAGGCGCTCGCGCCCCTCGAGGAAGCGCTGCCGGTGGAAGACGCGGTGGTCGAGGCGGAGGCGCAACACCCGCTTCGCGAACGCGAGCAGGTCCTCGTCGGCCTCGTCCCAGCGGAACCACGACAGCTCGCTGTCCTGGCACCACGCGTTGTTGTTGCCGCGCTGCGTCCGGCCGATCTCGTCGCCGCCGAGCAGCATCGGCACGCCCTGCGAGAGCAGCAGCGTGACGAGGAAGTTGCGGACCTGGCGCCGCCGCAGCGCGACGATCTCGGGGTCGTCGGTCGGCCCCTCGACGCCGTGGTTCCACGAGCGGTTGTCGTCCGTCCCGTCGCGGTTGCCCTCCCCGTTCGCCTCGTTGTGCTTCCGGTCGTACGAGACGAGGTCGACGAGCGTGAACCCGTCGTGCGCGGTGACGAAGTTGATCGAGGCGAACGGCTTGCGCCCGTCCTCGGCGTACAGGTCGGACGAGCCGGTGAACCGCTGGGCGAAGGCCGCGACGGACGCCTCGCCCCGCCAGAAGTCGCGGACGGTGTCGCGGTAGATCCCGTTCCACTCCGTCCACAGCACCGGGAAGTTGCCGACCTGGTAGCCGCCCGGGCCGACGTCCCACGGCTCGGCGATCAGCTTCACCTGCGAGAGCACCGGGTCCTGGTGCATCGTGTCGAAGAAGGCCGAGAGACGGTCGACGTCGTAGAACTCGCGCGCGAGCGCCGAGGCGAGGTCGAAGCGGAAGCCGTCGACGTGGCACTCGAGGACGAAGTAGCGCAGGGAGTCCATGATCAGCCGCAGCACCGAGGGATGGACGGGGTTGAGCGAGTTGCCCGTCCCGGTGAAGTCCATGTAGAAGCGGCGGTCGTCCGGGACGAGCCGGTAGTAGCTCGCGTTGTCGACCCCCTTGAACGCGAGCATCGGCCCGAGGTGGTTGCCCTCGGCGGTGTGGTTGTAGACGACGTCGAGGATCACCTCGATCCCTGCGCGGTGGAGCGCCTTCACCATCCCCTTGAACTCGCGCACCTGCTCCCCGCGCGTGCCGGTGGCCGCGTAGAGGGCGTGCGGCGCGAGGAAGCCGATCGAGGAGTAGCCCCAGTAGTTCGTCAGACCGCGCTCGGCGAGGAACTGCTCGTCGGCGATGTGGTGCACGGGGAGCAGCTCGACGGCGGTGACGCCGAGGTCGCGGAGGTACGCGACCGCGGGCTCCGAGGCGAGGCCCGCGTAGGTGCCGCGGAGGTCCTCGCGCACGCCGGGCATCAGCTTCGTGAAGCCCTTCACGTGCAGCTCGTAGATCACCGTCTCGTGCCAGGGCGTCGCCGGCGGGCGGTCGTCCTCCCAGAAGAACGAGTCGTCGACGACGACGCACTTCGGGATCGCGGCGGCGTCGTCCTCGTCGTCCGGGACGAGGTCGGCCTCGTCGTCGGGGCTGCGGCGGTACGGCAGCGGGTTGCCGCGCTCCCACGCGATCGGGCCCTCGATCGCCTTCGCGTACGGATCGATGAGGAGCTTCGCCGGGTTGAAGCGGTGGCCGGCGGACGGGTCGTAGTCGCCGTGCACGCGGTAGCCGTAGCGCTGCCCGGGGCCGACGCCCGGGCAGGTAGCAGTGCCAGTTGAACGCCGTCCGCTCGGTCACGGGGATCCGCGTCTCGACGTCGGCCTCGTCGAAGAGGCACAGCTCGACCCGGTGCGCGTTCTCGGAGAACAGCGAGAAGTTCGTCCCCTCGCCGTCCCACCCGGGGCCGAGCGGGAACGGGCGGCCGGGCCAGACGCGCATCAGCGGAGGAGGCCGCTGTAGGCGGGCACGGTCGTCTCGCCGACCTGCACCTCGCGGTCGGAGAAGTTCGCCACGAGCTCGACCGGGCCCCGGCGGACGGTGAGCCAGCCCTCGGCGTCGTCCCAGCTGACCTCGACCTCGCGCGGGAGCTCGCGACGCAGCTGCAGCAGGTGCCGGACGAGGCTGCGCAGCTCCGGCTCGCCGGTCCACGTCAGCTTCGAGCGCATGAACGTGTCCCGGGCCTGCGGGTCGGGCACGTCCTCGGCGGCGAAGCCGGAGAAGTCCTCGAACTCGCGGCGGCGGCCGTCGCGGGTGGCGTCGGCGACGAACGGGTCGACGTGGTCGGTGAAGAACTGGAACGGCGCAGGGTCGCCGTGCTCCTGCCCCATGAACAGCAGCGGCGTCTGCGGCGCGAACAGGAGGACGAGCGCCTGCAGCGGCTGCAGCTCGCGGGCGGGTCGGTCGCCGAAGGGGCGGTTGCCGATCTGGTCGTGGTTCTGCGTGCAGACGACGAGCCGCTCCGAGGGCGCGCGCTGGAGCTGGCGAGCGATCCCCTCCACGGAGCCGCGGTAGGCGCCGTAGTAGCCCTCGCGCTCGCCGGTGAGGAGGACGTGCTGCTCGTGGTGGAGCTCGTCCGCCCACTGCGCGTCGTGCCCCCACTCCTCGATCGGGCGCAGGTCGCCGGTCTCCATCTCGGAGATGACGAGCGCGCGCGGGTCGACGGCGCGGACGCGGTCGGCGAGCTCGGCCAGGACGTGGCGCGGGCGGTCGTCGAAGACCGCGTGCGTCGCGTCGAGGCGGAGCCCGTCGAGGTGGAAGTCGCGGATCCAGTACTCCGCGTTCTGCAGCGCCCACGCGCGCACGCCGTCCTGGGAGTAGTCGATCGCCTCCCCCCAGAACGTGTGGTGGCGGTCGGTGAAGAACGGGCCGAAGTCGGCGAAGCGGGCACCGGGGCCGACGTGGTTGTAGACGACGTCGAGGAGCACGCCGAGGCCGGCGGCGTGCGCGGCGTCGACGAAGCGGATGAGCCCGCCCGGGCCGCCGTAGGCCGGATGCGGCGCGTACGCGTAGATGCCGTCGTACCCCCAGCCGCGATCGCCGGGGAACGTCGCCACGGGCATCAGCTCGATCGCGGTCACGCCGAGGTCGGCGAGCGCGGGCAGGTGCGGGATCGCGGCCTCGAACGTCCCCTCCTCCGTGAACGTGCCGACGTGGAGCTCGTAGAGCACGAGCTCGTCGAGCCGGACGCCGTTCCAGCCGTCGTCCGACCACAGGAAGCTGGCCGTGTCGACGATCCGCGACGGGCCGAAGATGCCGTCCGGCTGGAAGCGCGACCACGGGTCGGGGAGCGGCTCGCCCCCGTCGAGGACGTAGCGGTAGTCGTCGCCCGGCATCGCCGGGACTCGGCCCTCGTGGACGCCGTCCCAGACGCGCGCGAGGTCGTGGTCGCCGTCGTCCAGGCGCACGGCGACGCGGGGCGCGCTCGGCGCCCACAAGCGGAACTCGACCAGGCCGTCCGCCACCGGGACGGCCCCGAACGGTCGTCTGATCGGCGGGTCGGTCATGGGGATGCCCGCTGGTACCCGGGGTCGGGGGACTCAACCACAGCGGCGATCCCGGGGAGGGGCAACACCGCCCACTCGTCCGGCGTCAGCCCGAGGTGGAGCGCGAGGACGAGCCCGTGGGTGACGACGACCGCCGGCCCCGGGGACGCGGCCGCGGCGCGGTCGACGGCGGCGGCGAAGCGGCGCGCGGCGTGCTCGCGCGGCTCGAAGCCTGGGACGTCCTCGCCGCCGAGCCAGCGGGTGACGAGCTCGACGTACTCGGCCCGCGGCAGCACGGGGAGCTCACGCGCGACCTCGCGCAGGTCGGGGTCCACGTGCGGCGCGAGCTCGGCGGCCCGGGCGAGCGGCCGGGCGGTCTCGACCGCCTTCCCCTCCGGGCTCGTCGCGACGTAGGCGACCTCGCGCCAGATCGGGTCCCGGGCGAGCCGCTCGGCCGCGCGCCGGCCCTCCTCGGTGACCGGCCAGTCGCGCGGCGGCACGCCGTCGAGAAGCTCCACCACCGTGTGCCGGACGAAGAGCAGCCGCGGCACTAGGCGGGGATCGGCTCGGGCTCTTCCTCGCCCCGCCCGATCGCGACGCGGACGGCGAGCGCGCCCGTGACGGCGGCGAGCAGCGAGGCCGCGGCGAAGAACGACCAGACCAGCGTGTCGCCGCTGACGTCGCGGAGCGCGAGGCCGGCGAGCGGCCCGATCGCGAACGCGAACCCGGCCGTGCTCCCGAACGCGCCCATGTACGCGCCGCGGAGGTCGGCCGGCGCGAGCCGCGCCGCGATCCCCTGCGACGTCGGCACCCAGAGCATCTCGCCGATGACGAAGATGGTGATGACGAAGGCGAACGTCGGGATCGAGCCGTTGAGCGAGAGGAGCAGGAACGGGAAGCCCATCAGCAGCATCGCGACCGCGAGCTTCGGCGCGGCCGGGATGTGCTCCACGCGCCGCGTCAGCCGCAGCTGGAAGAACGTGACGAGCGCCGGGTTGATGATCACGAGGAACCCCCACGTCGACGGCGAGAGGCCGTGCGAGTCGACAGCCGTGATCGGCAGGACGGTCTCGTACGAGACGTAGACGAGGTAGGCGAGCATTGCGGAGACGAGGAAGAGCAGGAACGCCTTGTCCTGCCGGATCACGCCGAACGAGCCGCGCTCGGGCGGTCCCTCGGGCGTGAACTCCCCGCGCTGCGGCAGCCAGCGGAGGCCGACGAGGAAGGCGAGGCCGGCCATCACCGCGACGCCGAGGAAGAGCCGGTTCCAGTCCTCGCCGAGCAGGAGGAGGCCCCCGATCGGCGGGCCGATCGTGACGCCGAGGTTCGAGGCGACGCGGACCGACGCGTACGCCTGCTCGTGCTTCTCCTCCGGGACGAGGTCGGCCACGAGCGCCTGGTCGGCGCCCTGGGCGAGCGAGCCGAGCGCGCTCGCGACGACGACGAGCGAGAGGCCGAGCAGCTCGCGGCCGCCGGCGGCGAGGTAGGCGAGGACGAAGACCGACTCGAGCCCGAAGCCGATGAGGATGAGCGGCTTGCGCCCGAGGTAGTCCGAGAGGTGGCCGCCGAGGTACCCGGTCGCGGTCGCCGCGAGCGCGCCGCACGTGAAGGTGATCCCGATCGCGGTCGAGCTCGCGTCCAGCCGCTCGAGCGCCCAGATGCCGATGTACGTCCACAGCGCGGACATTGCGACCGAGCCGCAGAACTGCACGGCGAGCACCGGCCGCAGCGGACCAGGGACATCGTCGCCCCAGACGAGACGGAAGAAGCGGCCGAAGAGGCGCACCACGGCATCCTGCCGGACGTGGGGGAACCCATGGTTCCCCCACGAGCCCCCTCCTTCTACCTGGCGGCTTCGAGTTTCGTCTGCGTGGCCTCTCGGGCGGATGAACCGCCCTCCGGCCGAGTGGCCGGGTCTCGTTGCAGTGGCCGGCAGTTCGGACGGCCTGCGCGCGCGCACCTGGCGGTGCGGGCGCTCCGGCCAGGAACCTGCTCTCAGAGCACGTGCGTGTCGTGACGGGCGGGATGCGCTGTGCCCCCTGGACGGGGCACGCGGCGATCCCGCCCGTCCGAGCCGGTCCGAGACGCTGTTGGGCTTAAACCGGAACGCATCACGCAGTGCCTGACACCGGACATGGCCCGTGCCTGACACTGAGCGACGAGGCCCATGCTCCGGGACCGTCGCGGTCCGTGTCAGTCACGGAAGCCCCGGCTTCGGCGAGAGAAGAGGCCTCTCAACCGTGACTGACACCGGCGCCCGAATCGGTGCCGATCCTGCGCCGATTCCCGACCGCGCCCCCTACTCCGGGACGAGCCAGAGCACGCCCAGCGGCGGGAGCGTGAGCTCTGCGGAGTACGGCTGGTCGTGCCACGGGACACCCTCGGCCTCGAGCGCGCCGAGGTTGCCGACGTCCGAGCCGCCGTAGTAGGCCGAGTCCGTGTTGAGCGCCTCGACCCACCGTCCGGGCCGCGGCATCCCGACTCGGAACTCGCGCCGCGGCAGAGGCGAGAGGTTGCAGACGCAGACGAGCGGCCGCTCGCCGTCCCGCGGCAGGCGCGCGAACGCGAGCACGTTGTCCTGCGCGTCGTTGGCCTCGAGCCAGCGGAAGCCCTCGTGCGAGAAGTCGACCTCCCACAGCGCCGGCGTGTCGCGGTAGACCCGGTTCAGCTCCCGCACGAGCGCCTGCACGCCGGCGTGCTCCTCGACCTCGAGCAGGTGCCAGTCGAGCGAGCGCTCGTGGTTCCACTCCTGGTTCTGTGCGAACTCGCCGCCCATGAAGAGGAGCTTCTTGCCGGGGTGCGCCCACATGTACGCGTAGAGCGCGCGCAGGTTCGCGAGCTTCTGCCAGCGGTCGCCGGGCATCTTGTTCACGAGCGAGCCCTTCCCGTGCACCACCTCGTCGTGCGAGAGCGGGAGGACGAAGTTCTCGTTCCACGCATACACGAGCGAGAAGGTCAGCTCGTGGTGGTGGTAGCGCCGGTAGACCGGGTCGTAGGCGAAGTACCCGAGCGTGTCGTGCATCCAGCCCATGTTCCACTTGAAGCCGAAGCCGAGCCCGCCGACGTAGGTCGGCCGCGAGACGGCGGGCCACGCCGTCGACTCCTCGGCCGCCGAGATCACGCCCGGCTCCCGCCCGTACACGAGCTCGTTGAGGTCGCGCAGGAAGCGAACGGCGTCGAGATCCTCGTTGCCGCCGAACTGGTTCGGCACCCACTGGCCCTCCTCGCGCGAGTAGTCGAGGTAGAGCATCGAGGCGACGGCGTCGACGCGGATCCCGTCGGCGTGGAACTCCTTCAGCCAGAAGTGCGCGTTTGCGAGGAGGAAGTTGCGCACCTCGTTGCGGCCGAAGTTGAAGACCAGCGTGCCCCAGTCCGGATGCGCCCCGCGCCGCGGGTCGGCGTGCTCGTAGAGATGCGTCCCGTCGAACCGCGCGAGCGCCCAGTCGTCGCGCGGGAAGTGGGCCGGCACCCAGTCGAGGATCACGCCGATGCCGCGCCGGTGCATCGCGTCGACGAAGAACTTGAAGTCGTCGGGCGTGCCGTACCAGGAGTGCGGCGCGTAGTAGTTCGTCACCTGGTAGCCCCACGAGCCCGAGAACGGGTGGTGCATCACCGGGAGCAGCTCCACGTGCGTGAAGCCCATGTCCTCGACGTAGTCCCCGAGCTCCTCGGCGAGGTCGCGGTACGAGAGCACGTGGCCCGGGTTGTCGGGATCGCGCCGCCACGAGCCGAGGTGCACCTCGTAGATCGACATCGGCCCGCTCAGCGGATCGTGCGTGCGCCGCGCCTCCATCCACGCGTCGTCCTCGAACGCGTACGTGGGACGGTGGACGATCGAGTTCGTCTGCGGCGGCGCCTCCTGGTGGAACGCGAACGGGTCGGCCTTCAGGCGGAGCTCGCCGAGCTGCGTACGGATCTCGAACTTGTAGCGCGCCCCCTCCTGCACGTCCGGGACGAACAGCTCCCAGACCCCGGACGAGCCGAGCGACCGCATCGGGTTCAGGCGGCCGTCCCAGGAGTTGAAGTCGCCGACGACGGAGACCGTGCGCGCGCTCGGCGCCCATACGGCGAAGCTCGTACCGACGACGCCCTCGACCTCGCGGACGTGAGCACCGAGCCGCTCGTACAGCTGCTCGTGCCGGCCCTCGCCGACGAGATACGTGTCGAGCTCGCCGAGCGTCGGCGGGAACGCGTACGCATCCCGCAGCGTGTACGTGTTCCCGTCCGGGTACGCGACCTCGAGCTCGTAGCGAAGCGGCAGGTCGGCCCCTTCCAGGACTCCTTCGAACAGCCCGTCGCCCGCGGGGAGGAGCTCGACCGGCGCGCCCTCCTCCGGACGGACGACGACCCGCGACGCCTCGGGCCGGTACGCGCGGACGACGACGCCGCCGTCCCAGTAGTGCGCGCCGAGGTAGGCGTGCGGATCGTGCAGCTGCAGGCTCACAGCGGCGCCTCCAGGAGCCGCAGGACCCCCGCCACGGGGATCCCGACCCAGTCCGGGCGGTTGTTGAGCTCGTAGCGCAGCTCGTACACGGCCTTCTCGAGCTCGAAGACGGCCAGCAGCCGCGTCCGCGCCTCCTCGCTCGGCGGCACGAGCGACCGCTCGACCGTGCCGAAGTAGCCGCCGAGAAACTCCTCGCGGGCTCGCTGCTCCCAGCCGGCCGGCGGGTCGCCGCCGCGCAGGATCCGCACCGCGGAGGCGGCGTACGCGAACGAGCGCAGCATCCCGGCGACGTCACGGAGCGGCGAGCGCTTGCGACGGCGCTCCGGCAGCGGCCGCGCCGGCTCGCCCTCGAAGTCGATCACGACCCAGTCACTCCCGGTCCACAGGGTCTGGCCGAGGTGGTAGTCGCCGTGCGTCCGGACCGACTTGCCGACGGCGCCGACGTGCGAGATGAGCCGCAGGCGGTCGCGCACCTCCTCCCCGCGGCCGAGGATCTCGGCCGTGTCCTCGGTCTCGGGGAGGTCGAGGAAGATCCGCTCGATCTCCTCGTCGACGGTCGCGGTGAGGATCGCGAGCGCCTCGCCGCTCGGGTCCTCGGGCGCGAAGTCCGGGTCGGTCGGGTCGGAGGCGAGCACCGAGTGCATCTCGCCGGTCACCTCGCCGAGCCGCCGCAGCCGGGTCAGGAACTCCTCGGGCGCCGACTGCAGCTCGTCGAGTGCGAGCTCCCAGCCGTCCTCGGCGTCCGGCACGTACTGCTGCAGGATCCCGAGCGTCGCCTCGACCGGCCGCCCCGAGTACGCGTACCACCCGTGCAGGGCGGCGATGTTGGCGAAACCGTGGAGCGTGAGGAAGCGCAGGAGCTCGAGCTCCGGGTTGATCCCCGCCTCGAGCCGGCGGTACGCCTTCAGGATCAGCTCGTCGCCGAAGACGACCGACGTGTTCGACTGCTCGACGCCCGCGGGCCGCATCTCGAGCTCGCCGCCGAGCGCGGCCGGGTCGATCGCCTCGAACGAGACGGTGCCCTCGACCGCGTCCGCGGCGGCGCCGCGGCGCATGAGCGAGAGCAGCTCGTGCGCGAGCGCGGGGTCGTCGAGCGCGTCGTAGACGCGCCACCCGTCGGTCTCGCCGATCGTCTCGCCGACGGGCTCGTCGTCGCCCGGCCGCAGCCCGAAGAGCAGCTGGTAGAGGTCGTGCGTCCCCTCGTGGAAGCGCACCTCCGCGACCGCGACGACGAGCAGCGGCGCCTCACTCCGCACGAGCGCGGCGTCCACGACGTGGGCGTGCGCGATCTCCTGCGTCTTCGAGCCGTACCAGCGGCGCCCGCGGATGAACTCGCGGAGCGTGGCGTCCTCGATGAACTGGAGCTCGCCCGCTGCGATGCGGTCGGCGATCACTCGGCGCCCTCCGGCTTCATCAGCTGGAACCAGAAGAACCCGCGCGGCGCGAGGGTCAGCAGGTACGGCAGGGAGCCGATCTGCGGGAACGGGGTACGGCCGAACATCTCGCTGGGCACCCACCCCTCGTACCACGACAGGTCCAGCTCAACCGCCTGAGCCGACCGCGCGAGGTTGTGGACGCAGAGGATGACGTCGTCCTCGTAGCTGCGGATGTGTGCGAACACGCGTGGATTCGAGGTCATCAGCCCCTCGTAGGAGCCGACCCCGAACACCGGATGCTGCTTGCGCAGCTCGACGAACCGGCGCAGCCAGCGCAGGAACGAGTTCGGCTGCCGCAGCTCCGCCTCGACGTTCACGGCCTGGTAGCCGTACACCGGGTCCATCAGCAGCGGGAGGTAGAGCTGCGCGAAGTCGGCCCGCGAGAACCCCCCGTTCCGGTCGCCCGTCCACTGCATCGGCGTGCGCACGCCGTCGCGGTCGCCGAGGAAGACGTTGTCGCCCATCGCGATCTCGTCGCCGTAGTAGAGAACCGGCGAGCCGGGCAGCGAGAACATGATCGCGTGGAGCAGCTCGATCTCGGGCCGCCCGTTGTCGAGGAGCGGCGCGAGCCGGCGGCGGATCCCGAGGTTGAGCTTCATCCGCGGGTCCTTCGCGTACTCGGTGTACATGTAGTCGCGCTCCTCGTCGGTGACCATCTCGAGCGTCAACTCGTCGTGGTTGCGCAGAAAGAGGCCCCACTGGCAGTTCTCCGGGATGTGCGGCGTCTGGCGGAGGATCTCGTAGATCGGGGTCGCGTCCTCGCGGCGCAGCGACATGAACATCCGAGGCATCACCGGGAAGTGGAAGGCCATGTGACACTCGTCGCCGTCGCCGAAGTACTGGACGACGTCGGCCGGCCACTGGTTCGCCTCCGCGAGCAGCACCTTGTCGGGGTAGTGGGCGTCCACCTCCGCCCGGACGAGCTTGAGGAACTCGTGGGTCTCGGGGAGGTTCTCACCGTTCGTGCCGTCGCGCTCGTAGAGGTAGGGGATCGCGTCCATGCGGAAGCCGTCGATCCCGAGGTCGAGCCAGAACCGCAGCGCGTCCAGCATCTCCTCCTGCACCTGTGGGTTGTCGTAGTTGAGGTCCGGCTGGTGGTGGAAGAAGCGGTGCCAGTAGTACTGGCCGCGCACCGGGTCCCACGTCCAGTTCGAGGGCTCGCTGTCGAGGAAGATGATCCGCGCCTCGCTCCACCGGTCGTCGGTGTCCGACCAGACGTAGTAGTCACCGTGGGGGCCGTCGGGGTCGGTGCGCGACGACTGGAACCACGGGTGGTCGGCGGAGGTGTGGTTCATGACGAGGTCGGCGATGATCCGGATCCCGCGCCGGTGCGCCGCCTCGACGAGGTTCTTGAAGTCGTCGACGGTGCCGTAGTCCTCGTGGATGGCATAGAAGTCGGCGATGTCGTAGCCGCCGTCGCGGAGCGGGCTCCGGTACATCGGGAGGAGCCAGATGCAGTCGATCCCGAGCCACTGCAGGTAGTCGAGCTTCTCCTGGATCCCCCGCAGGTCGCCCGAGCCGTCGTCGTCGGAGTCGAAGAACCCGCGCGTGTGGATCTCGTAGAAGACGGCGCGCTTGAACCACAGCGGATCCGACTCGAACCACTGGCCGGCTTCACTCACTCCGAGCGCTCCGCCGCCAGCACGTGAGACCGGCCAGGGCCGAGGCGGACGTAGTTGCGCCCGATGTGCCAGGTGAAGACGTCGTCGGTGAGGAGCTCGCGGACGCGGACGGCCGGCGGCAGCCCGATCCACGCGGGGAGGACGACGACGCCCTCGCGCTCCTCGTACGGGTTGAGATTCACGGCGACGAGCACCACGTCGTCGTCGCGCTTCTTCGCGAACGCGAGCAGGTCGTCGTTCTCGGTGTCGAGCCAGGCCAGGTCGAGCCACTGCAGCGCCGGGTGCTCGCGCCGGATCGCGTTCAGCCGGCTCACGAGCGGGAGCAGCGGCCCGTCGAGCGCGCGCTCCTTCAGCTCGTACTTCTCGGAGTCGAGGTACTCCTCGGACCCTTCGCGCAGCGGCACGTTCTCGCAGTGCTCGTACCCGGAGTAGAGGCCGTAGCTCGGCGAGAGCGTGCCCGCGAGGACGAGCCGCGCCTCGAACGCCGGCCGCCCGCCCTGCTGCAGGTAGCGGTGGAGGATGTCCGGGGTGTTGGCGAAGAAGTTCGGCCGGTAGGAGTCGGCCCACGCGAGCAGGTCGTCCACGAACTCCACGAGCTCCCAGCGCGCGTTCTTCCAGGTGAAGTACGTGTAGCTCTGGCCGAAGCCGACCTTGCCGAGCGTCTGCATCATCGCCGGGCGCGTGAAGGCCTCGGCGAAGAAGACGACGTCCGGGTCGCGCGAGCGGATCTCCCGGATCAGCCACTCCCAGAACGGCACCGGCTTCGTGTGCGGGTTGTCGACGCGGAACACCTTCACGCCCCGGTCGACCCACAGCTGGACGACGTCGTGGAGCGCCTGCCAGAGGCCCTTCCAGTCCTCGGAGTCCCAGTTGACGTTGTAGATGTCCTGGTACTTCTTGGGGGGGTTCTCCGCGTACTTCAGCGTCCCGTCGGGGCGCCGGTTGAACCACTCCGGATGCTCCTTCAGCCACGGGTGGTCGGGCGAGCACTGGATGGCGAAGTCGAGGCAGATCTCGCAGCCGACCTCGCGGCCGCGCGCGACCATCGCCTCGAACTCCTCGAGCGTCCCGAGCTCGGGGTCGACCGCGTCGTGCCCGCCCTCCTCGGAGCCGATCGCCCACGGGCTGCCCGGGTCGTCGGGCCCGGCCTCGAGCGCGTTGTTGCGCCCCTTGCGGTTCGTCGTCCCGATCGGGTGGACCGGCGGCAGGTAGACGACGTCGAAGCCCAGCGCCGCCAGGTCGGGGAGCACCTCCGTGACACCCCTGAATCCGCCCCACGAGCGCGGGAAGAGCTCGTACCACGCGCCGAAGCGCGCCCGCTCGCGGTCGACGTCGATCCCGAAGGTCTGGGTCGTGGTGAGCTCGGAGCGGTCGCTCTCGTGCAGGTCGAGCGCCTCCTCGACGGTGAGCGAGTCGACGCCGTGGAGCGCGGCCCCCTCGGAGAGCTCGCCGGAGAGGTCCTCCTGGCCGGCCTCGACCTTCCGCTCGAGCTCGTGGCGCCACGAGGCGAAGCGGTCGACCCACGCGGCGACCGCGAACTCCCACACGCCGCAGGCGTCGAGCTCGAGGTGACCGACCCAGCGGTCGCTCCCCGCGTGGTACATGAGGGACTCCCGCCACCGCCGCTCCCCGCGCCGCCGCGCCCGCACGGCCGCGCCGAGGATCTCGTGCCCGTCCCGGAAGATCGTCGCCGACACCTCGACCCGCTCGCCCTGCGTCCGCTTCACGGCGTAGCGGCCGTGGTCGACCTGTGGCTCGACCTCCTGGATCTGGATCCGGCGTGGGGGCTCGGTCGTCCGTGGCAGCGGCATCCGTCGTCTCTGTCCCTATCGACTACGACCCCGAAACGGCGATGAACCTACCGCGTTCGAGCGGCGTCCTGCTGCACCCGACCTCGCTGCCGGGCGGACGGCTCGGGTCGGAGGCGCGCGCGTTCGTCGACTGGCTCGTGGCCGGAGGCCAGTCGTGGTGGCAGGTCCTGCCGCTGGGGCCGCCGGACGAGTTCGACTCGCCGTACAAGGCCGCGTCGGCGTTCGCCGGGTGGCGCGGGCTGCTGGAGGACCCGGAGGCGCCGGTCGACGTCGACGAGCTGGACGCGTTCGTCGCCCGCCACCCGACGTGGATCGGCGAGTGGGCGGCGTTCGCCGGCGAGCACGCCGTCGCCGACCAGGTGCGCTTCGAGCGCGAGTGGGGCGCGCTCAGGGCGTACGCGAACGAGCGCGGCGTCGGGCTCATCGGCGACCTGCCGATCTACGTCGCCGAGAACGGCGCCGACCACCTGGCGCACCCCGAGCTCTTCCTCGACGACGTCGTCGCCGGCGTCCCACCGGACGCGTTCACCGACGAGGGCCAGCGTTGGGGCAACCCGATCTACGACTGGTCCGCCATGCGCGCGACCGGCTACCGCTGGTGGATCGAGCGGTTCCGCAGGACGTTCGAGCTCCACGACCTCACGCGCGTCGACCACTTCCGCGGCTTCGTCGCCTACTGGGCCGTGCCGGCCGAGGCCAAGACGGCGAAGGACGGGACGTGGCGACCGGGGCCGGGTCGCGAGCTGTTCGACGCGGTCGCCGCCGAGCTCGGCGAACTGCCGCTGATCGCCGAGGACCTCGGCGTGATCACCGAGCCGGTCGTGCGGCTGCGCGACGAGCTCGGCCTCCCGGGCATGCACGTGCTCCAGTTCGGCTTCGACGACGACCCGAACAACCCGCACCGGCCGACGGCGCACCGCGAGAACGGCGTCGTCTACACGGGCACGCACGACAACGACACGGCCCGCGGCTGGTGGGACTCGCTCGACGACGACGCACGCCGCCGCACCGGCCTCGACCCGGCCGACCCGGCGTGGGGCCTCGTCGAGCTCGCGTACGCCTCGCCCGCGCGGCTCGCGGTCGTCCCGGTGCAGGACCTGCTCGGGCTCGGCGGGGAGGCGCGGATGAACGTCCCCGGCCGCGAGCAGGGCAACTGGCGCTGGCGCCTCGAGGAGGGGCAGCTCACCGACGCGCTCGCGGGGCGTGTCCGCGAAGCGACGCGCGCCGCCGGCCGGTAGAAAGCGTGGGGGAACCCATGGTTCCCCCACGAGCCCCCTCCTTCTGCCTGGTGGCTTCGAGTGGCGTTGGTGTGGCCTCCCGGGCGGATGAACCGCCCTCCGGCCTAGAGGCCGTCTCTCGTCGCAGTAGCCGGCAGTTCGTAAGCCTTCGCGCGCGCACCTAGCGGTGCGTGCGCTCCGGCCAGGAACCTGCTCTCAATGGACTTGGCATGTCGTGACGGTCGGGATGCGCTGTGCCCCTGGACGGGGCACGCGGCGATCCCACCCGTCCGATCACTCCGGGACCGATTTCAACCGACTAAGTAACAGTCTGTTGCTTTGTCGCTTTCGAGCTACGTTGCGGGCCGCGGCACGGCCTCCAGCGCGCGCATCACGTCCGTCACCGAGAGGAGACCGACGAGGCGGCCGTCGCCGTCGACGACGAGGGCGCGGCCGAGGTCGGTGCCGAGGTCGGGGAGCACGGTCGTCACCTCTGCGTCCGGGCGGAACAACGGGACCTCTTCGACCGGGAGCATGCAGTCGCGCACGCGGCGCGCGTCCCACTCGCCGCGCGGCACCTGCGCGACGCGGCGGAACGGGAGCAGGCCGACCGGGCGACCGTCTTCGCCGACGACCGGATACGTGCTGTGGCGGCGCGTCCAGACCGTCTCGTCCATGAACTGGCCGAGCGTCAGGTCGGGCGAGATCGAGACCGGCCGCGGCTCCATCAGGTCGGCCACGCGCAGGCCGCCGAGCGCGTCGCGGACGAGCACGTACCGCGCCTCCTGGCTCGACGCGGTGAGGAGGAACCAGCCGATGAACGCGAGCCACGCGCCGCCGATCGCACCGGACACCACGAACATGATCACGCCGAGCCCGATGAAGCCGAACCCGAACGCGCGCCCGATGTTGGCCGAGAGCCGCGTCGCCCAGCCGTAGTCGTCTCGCGCCGCCCAGAGCGCCGAGCGCAGCACCCGTCCGCCGTCGAGCGGGAGCGCGGGGAGCAGGTTGAAGGCCAGCAGGAGCAGGTTCGTCACACCGAGCCAGCCGACGATCCCGTCGGCCACGCTCGGCAGCTCGAGCCCCGCGGCGAGCGCGACGCAGACGAGCCCGATCGCGAGTGACACGAGCGGCCCCGCCACCGCGATCCGGAACTCCGCCCCGGCCGACGGGAACGTGCCCTTGAACTTCGCCACGCCGCCGAAGAGCCACAGCGTGATCCCCTCGATCTCCATCCCCTCGCGCCGGGCCACGAACGCGTGCCCCAACTCGTGCGCGAGGAGCGAGGCAAAGAAGAGCACGGCGGCCGCGAGCGCACCGACGAGCGCACCGGCGCCGGAGAGCCCGACGTACCGGTCCTCGAGGTCGCGCTCGATCGACCAGACGATGAGCGCGAAGACGACGAGCCAGCTCCAGTTGACGCCGATCTCGATTCCGGCGATGCGGCCGAGACGGATGCTCGAGGTCACGCGTCGTCCTCGATCGGGAGGGCCGAAGCGACGAGCCGCTGCCCGCCGGCGTCGTAGACCACGTCGACGGTCTCGTGCTTGCGGTAGCTGCCGGCGATCCCGAGGAACATGCTCAGCCAGCGCCAGAAGCCGAGCCGGCCCTCGCGCGCGATCGCGCGCGGGAACACGAGCGCCCGTCCGTCGACGCGGTAGTCGACCCCGGGCTCCTGGCGCACGCCGTTGACGTACACCTCGAGCGGCGCCGCCACGTGGTCGGGGAGCCGGACGCGACTCGTCTGCGGGGTGGACGCATGCGGAGCCCGTGCTTCGGACACCGCCGTAGAATGCCTGCGCCCGTGGCTCGGCTCGCCTGCCTCCTCCCGCTCGTCGCGCTCGCCGCACTCGCGCTCGCCACCGGAGCGCTCGGGGCCGACCCGCTCGACTCGAACGGCGGCCTCACGCCGCGCCAGCCCGCCTCGCCGGAGGCGGCGCGCATCTGGGACGTCTACTGGCTGCTCGTGGCGGTCGGCGTGCTCGTCTTCGCCGTCGTCGCCGTGCCGCTGACGATCTTCATGATCCGGTACCGCTCGAACGGCCGCGGCCGGGAGGTCGAAGGACCGCAGATCCGCGGCAACTCGCGCCTCGAGATCGGGTGGACGCTCGGCGCGGTGCTGATCGTCACCGCGATCATCTCCTTCGTCTTCTACAGCCTGCCCGGCATCGTCGATCCGGACGATGCCCGCGGCGGCGAGACGTACCGCGTGCGTGTCGAAGGGCGGCAGTTCTACTGGCGCTACGTGTATCCCAACGGCGTCGTCGCCTACGACACGCTGCGACTGCCGGTGGACCGCGGGGTGACGTTCGACGTGACGGCCCCCGACACGGACGTGATCCACAGCTTCTGGGTGCCGAACCTGCAGGGGAAGCGCGACGCGATCCCCGGCGATCTGACGAGCTTCAGCGTGGTGCCGGAGCAGACGGGCGAGTTCGAGGTGATCTGCGGCGAGCTCTGCGGCATCCAGCACGCCAAGATGCACGGCACGGTGATCGTGTTGCCCGGGCCTGAGTTCGACGCCTGGCTCGCCGAGCAGGCCGAGCGCCAGCAGCGGCCGAACCGTGAGCAGGGCGGCGACCAGTGGGTCGCGGTGTGCTCGAAGTGCCACGGCCCCGACGTCGCGGGCGAGATCGGCCCGCCGCTCGAGGGCAATCCGCTCCTCGCCGACCCCGTCGCGCTCGGGCGTCTCGTCCGGAACGGCCGAGGCGAGATGCCGCCCGTCGGAACGGGTTGGAGCGACCAGGAGGTCGAGTCCCTGACCGAGTTCACCTCGACGCTCGCGGGAGGCGACGGTGGCGGCGAGGACTGAGGTCGAGCGCTACAGGGCCCCGTGGACGCAGGGCCGCGTGGCGTCGTGGCTGACGACGGTCGACCACAAGCGGATCGGGATCATGTACATCGCGACGTCGCTCGTGTTCTTCATCGCGGGCGGCGTGATGGCGCTGCTGATGCGCACGCAGCTGATCACGCCCGAGAACGACTTCATCGTCCGCGACGACTACAACCAGATCGTCACGATGCACGGGACGACGATGATCTTCCTCGTCGTCGTTCCCGTCTGGGCCGGCATTGCGAACTACCTCGTGCCGCTGATGATCGGCGCGCGCGACATGGCCTTCCCGCGCCTGAACGCGCTCTCGTACTGGCTGTTCCTGTCGGGCGGGATCGTCCTCCTCGGCAGCTTCTTCGCCAACCAGGGCGCAGCGCAGGCCGGCTGGTACAGCTACCCGCCGCTCTCGCTCCTCACGGAGGGCAACGGCCAGGACTACTGGATCCTCGGTCTGCACATCCTCACGGTCTCGTCGCTCGCGGGCGCGATCAACTTCATCGTGACGATCCAGAACATGCGGACGGCGGGCATGACGTGGATGCGCCTGCCCCTGTTCGTGTGGACGATCGAGGTGTATGCCTGGCTGCTCGTCGTGGTCCTGCCGACACTGTCGGCGGGCCTGACGATGCTGCTCCTCGACCGCCAGTTCGGGACGGGCTTCTTCATCCCCGAGGACGGGGGCCAGCCCCTCCTCTACCAGCACGCCTTCTGGTTCTTCGGGCACCCCGAGGTCTACATCATGATCCTGCCGGCCTTCGGCGTGATCTCCGAGGTGCTCCCGGTCTTCTGCCGCAAGCCGATCTTCGGCTACAAGGCGATCGCGTTCTCGACGGTGGCGATCGGGTTCTTCTCGCTGCTCGTCTGGGCCCACCACATGTTCACGGTCGGCCTCCCGAACTACCTCAACGGCTTCTTCATGGTCGCCTCGGTGCTGATCGGCGTCCCGACCGGGATCAAGATCTTCAACTGGGTGGCCACGACCTGGCGCGGCAACCTCATCTTCGACACGCCGCTGCTGTACGCGATCGGCTTCCTCTTCGTGTTCACGCTCGGCGGGATCTCCGGGATCTTCGTCGCCGCGTTCCCGTTCGACTGGCAGGCGCACGACACGTACTTCATCGTCGCGCACATGCACTACGTGCTCTTCGGCGGCGCGATCATGGCGCTGCTCGCCGGGTTGCACTACTGGTGGCCGAAGATCTTCGGGCGGATGCTGAACGGGAAGCTCGGCAAGCTGGAGTTCGCCCTGGTGTTCATCGGGTTCAACGTCACGTTCGCGCCGCAGCACCTGCTCGGGCTGGACGGGATGGCGCGGAGGATCTACACCTACCCCGACCAGAGCGTGATGCCCGAGTACAACCTCATCTCGACGATCGGCTCCTACACGATGGGAGCGGGCCTGCTGCTCTTCTTCGTCAACGCGCTCATGACGCGCCGCCGCGGCCGCCGCGTCGACAACGACCCGTGGTTGGCCGACACGCTCGAGTGGTACACGACGTCGCCGCCGCCGCCCTGGAACTTCGACCGCGTCCCGTACGTGACGAGCGCGCGCCCGCTGCGCGACCTGCGGCGGCGGCTGAACGGGCTGACATGAGCGACGGCCTCGCACCGGGCCCCTGGCTGCGCGCGTGCGCGGTGTTCGCAGCGCTCGCAACCGGCGTCGCCGCGGCGAGCGGGCCGCTCGGGCTGACGCACCGGGCCCTGGTCGGGATCGCGCTCCCGCCGCTCGTCGCCGTCGCCGTCGCCGCGTGGCAGTCGCACCCGCGGCTGCAGCTCGCCTCGTACTCGGCGGTCGCGGCCTTCGTCGGCGCGAGCGTGACCTGGTGGCTGGCGCCGCTCCACGTTGCGCTCGCCTCCGCCGCCTTCGCCGGTGCAGTGGTGACGGCCGCGCTCGCGTTCCGGAGGGGAGCAAGTGGCTCAGAGCCACAAAGTCCGTGGCGCGACTACGTGACGCTGACGAAGCCGCGGATCATGTCCCTGCTGCTCGTCACCGGGGCCGCCGGGATGTTCGTCGGCGCGGGCGGCGTGCCCGAGCTGTCGGCACTCGGCGTGATGCTCCTCGGCCTCGGCCTCGCGTGCGGCGGGGCCAGCGCGCTGAACCACCTCCTCGACCGCGACATCGACCGGCTGATGGGGAAGCGGACGGAGAAGCGCCCCGTGGCGGCAGGCCGCGTCCCTCCGGCGCGCGCGCTCGAGTTCGGGCTCGCGCTCTCGGCCGCGTCGTTCGTGCTCCTCGCCGCGTTCACGAACGCGCTGACGGCGGTGCTCGCGCTCGTCGGGAACCTCTTCTACGTGCTCGTCTACACCCGCTGGCTGAAGCGCTCGACGGCGCAGAACATCGTCATCGGCGGCGCCGCCGGAGCCGTGCCGCCGCTCGTCGGCTACGCGGCGGCGACCGGCTCGCTCGCGCTCCCCGCGCTGTGGCTCTTCCTCATCGTCTTCCTCTGGACGCCGCCGCACTTCTGGGCGCTCGCGCTGCTGATCAAGGACAACTACGCGGCCGCGAACGTGCCGATGCTGCCGGTCGTGCGCGGCGACCGCGAGACGGCGCGGCAGATCGTCCTCTACTCGGTCGTCCTCGTCGCGTTCACGCTCGCCGTCTCGCCGTGGCTCGGCTGGCTGTACGGCCTGGCCGCGGCCGCGCTCGGCGGGGCGCTGCTCTGGCTCGCGTGGGAGCTCCGCCGCGACCTCTCCCGCCGCCGTGCTGCGCTCCTCTTCCACTACTCGCTCGCGTACCTCGCGCTGCTGTTCGTGGCGGCGGCGCTCGACCCGGTGGTGTTCGCGTGAGCGACCACGAGTGGCGGAACGACCCGACGACGAACCCCGAGCTCGCGCGCCGCAACATGATCTGGGGCTGGAGCCTCTTCGGCCTGTTCCTCGTCCTGTTCGCGGGCACCGTGGTGGTCGCGCTGATCTACCTCGCGGTCGCGGACTAGGCGTTGACGATCTTCCTCGCCCGGCCCGAGACGGTCGGCGACGGGATCCGCCTCGCGGTCAAGGACCTCTTCGACACGGCCGGGCTCGGCACGACCTACGGGTCGGCGATCTTCGCGTCGTACGTGCCGGAGACGACGGCCGAGGCGGTGCGGCGGCTCGAGACGTCCGGGTTCGCGGTCGTCGGGAAGACGAACCTGCACGAGTTCGCCTACGGCACGACGTCGGAGAACCCGCACTTCGGGACGGTGCCGAACCCGGTCGCGCCGGGGCACGTCGCCGGCGGGTCGAGCGGCGGCTCCGCGGCCGCGCTGGCGGCGGGGCTCGCCGATGCGGCGCTCGGCACGGACTCCGGCGGGTCGATCCGGATCCCGGCCGCCTGCTGCGGCGTCGTCGGCTTCAAGCCGTCGTACGGACTCGTGCCGCTGGACGGGTGCTTCCCGCTCGCGCCGTCGTTCGACCACGCCGGGCCGCTGGCGCGCGACGTGGCCGGCTGCGAGGCGATACTCGCAGCGCTCGTGCCCGGCTGGGAGCCTCGGAAGCTGGAGTCGCTCGAGGAGGTGCGCGTCGGTGTCGCCTGGCTCGACGCCGCGGACCCGCTCGTGCGGGCGCGCGTCGAGGAGGCGTCGACGCGCTTCCCGCGCCGTCGGCCGCTCGACCTGCCTCGCGCCGAGGGGACGTACGACGCGTTCAGCCACGAGGTCGCGGACGTCCACCGCGAGCTCTTCGCCGAGCAGGAGGAGCTCTACGGCGAGGACGTCCGGATCAAGATCGAGCGCTGCCTCGCCGTCTCCGACGCGGCCGCCGCGGCCGCCGACCGCGAGCGCGAGCGCTACCGCGAGCGCCTCGACGCGATCCTCGCCGACGTCGACCTGCTCCTGACGCCGACGCTCCCGATCGTGGCGCCGCGCGTGGGCGCGGGCGGCACCGGCGACCTCGACGTGCGCGAGCGGCTGATCGAGAACACGTACCCGTTCAACGCCGCCGGCCTGCCGGCACTCGCGCTGCCGTGCGGGCCGTGCAGAGGGCGACCTGCCGGCGTCGGTGCAGCTCGTCGGGCGCGACGACGCGCTCGTCCTCGCGGCCGGGCGTCTGCTCGAGCGCGCGCTCTGACACGGGAGGCATCCCTCGTTCGAGGGACGGCGGGGCCCCGGGCGGTGCCGATTGACCACACGGATGCGCACTGCTGCCCGCCTCCTCGTCGCGTGCCTCGGCGCGCTCGCCCTCGCCGCGCCCGCGCACGCCGCCGGTGCCGCCGCGCCGACCGGTCTCCACGGCTTCCTGCTGCGCGCCGACGAGGCCCGCACGACCACCTTCTCGCGCACGCCCTCCTTCGCGTGGAATCCGGTCGCCGGTGCGCTGCGCTACGAGTTCCAGGTCTCGACGTCGAGCCTGTTCCGCGACAGCGGCATCGTCCACGAGGACGCCACGCTGACGAGCCCGGCGGCGGCGATCCCGCACTCCCTCCCCTGGACGACCGGCAACCCGTACTCGTTGTACGCGCGCGTTCGCGCCGTGCGCCCGGGCTCGGTGTCGCCCTGGAGCAAGCCGTTCGGCTTCAACATGCGCTGGTCGACCCTGCCGACGCCGATCGAGACGGCGCCCGGTCTGCTCCGCTGGACGCCGGTCGAGGGCGCCACGGGCTACACCGTCTGGTACCTCTTCCCCGACGGCTCGAGCAAGCAGTTCACCGTCTACACGAACGTCGCCGACCAGCGCGAGTGGTACGCGTTCCACCAGGGCTCGTCGTTCTCCGGGCTCGTCAAGTGGCGCATCCGCGCGGTGCGGCGCGTGTACGGCCAGCTCGCCAACGGGCTCCCCGCCGTCACGCACGGCCCGTGGAGCCCGATCTACACCACGAAGAACCCGGCGTTCCAGACCGGCGCGCTCGCGCTCGGCGGCACGCTCTCCGACACGTACTCGACGCCGGGCAGCCCCGACGCGCACCAGCTCATGCCCGCGTTCCTCTTCCGCGGCAACGCCGGCCTCTTCGGCCAGTCGACGGAGCTCTACCGCGTCTACGTGTTCACCGACCGCGACTGCATCAACACCGTGTTCAAGGGCGCGATCGTCGGCAGCCCGGCCTACGCTCCGCGGCCGTTCGGCCCGCTGGCGCTGCCGACGAGCCAGACCGGCATCGACTTCGCGCGGCGGAACTTCCTCCCGGACGGGAAGGAGCCGCTCTCGATGACCTTCGACCTCGACCGCGTGGACACGACGGAGCAGGCCTCGCCCGCCCCGCCGTACACGCCGAAGAAGACGGCCGATCCGACTACCGGGTCGCCGACTCCGGGCGGCACGACGCCCACAACACCGACCACGGCCCCGCCCACGACGTCCATCGCTCCCACGAACGTGGGCGCGCCCGTCGACCTGTGGGACACGGCGTGGCCGCAGGGGCGCTACTACTGGACGGTCGTACCGGTCTCGCACCTCGCCGGCAAGACGCTGACGCTCGCCCTCGCGGGCCCTGCGCTGAGCGGCGACCGCACGGTGACAGTCGCGGGCTCGGGCCTCGCGGTCGGCGACCAGATCACGATCGGCGTCACGCCGAGCCAGGACAAGGCAACGATCGTCGCGCTCACCGAGACCTCCGTCACCCTCTCCTCGCCGCTCACGTTCGCCCACGGCCCCGGCGAGGCCGTGGTACGGGCGGCCGGCGCGATCGAGTACCGCGACGTCGAGCTCGCCCAGGAGGCGTGCGCGGCGGGCCGGGTCGCCGCCTTCGGCAAGACGAGCGAGCCGGTCGTGACGGCCGGTGCTGCGCCGTACGCGTCGGGACTCTCCACCAAGGGTCGCCTCGTCGCCGCCGCCTCGCGCCGCGCCACGTTCTACGGGACGCCGCTCGTCGCGTGGTCGCCTGCGCTCGGCGCGACCGCGTACGAGGTGCAGTGGAGCAAGACGCGCTACCCGTTCCGGCCGGCCGCCGACCCCGTGCTGACGTCCGCGACCGCCGTGACGCTGCCGCTACGGCCTGGAACCTGGTTCTACCGCGTGCGGGGGATCAACTACTCCGTGCCGACCACTGGCGCGCAGCCGATGTCCTGGTCGGACCCGGTCGAGCTGCGGATCGCGAAGCCGACGTTCCGCGTCGTCGGCCAGAAGTCGCGCTAGGCCTCCGCGAGACCGGGACGCTCCATCCCGTAGATGTGGCCGTCGAGACGGACGCGCGTCGCCGCGACGCCCGCGTCGACCAGCCAGCGCTCCACCTCGTCGAGCACCTCGGTGACGTTGCGCTCCGAGGAGCGGCTCGGTGTGACGACGACGACCCAGGCGCCGTCGACCTCGGAGATCTCGAGCGGGAACCGTGCCGCGAGCGAGCCGGCGAGCTGGTGCGCCGCCGCCTCGGACGGGGCCTCGACGAAGATCGGCTCGACCATCAGCCGTGCAGCTCGTAGGTCTCGGCGCCGCGGCGGAGCGTCGCGTCGAGCCGGCGCTCCATCGCCCAGGTCTCGGCCGTGGCGCGCACGGGCTCGAGCTCGCGCTCGGCGTCCTCGGTCCGGACGCAGACGTGCCAGCGCCGGTCGCCGAGCTGGACGAGATAGGTGTGATGGCGGGACAGCCGGCGCGCGAGGTCGAGCGCGTCCCACCGCGTCTCCGCCTCGATCCGGATCGTCTCCCCGAGCGGCGTCAACGCGGCGAGACCCCCTGGAGCTCGGGCGGCGTCGTCCTCGACGCGAGCACGGAGAGCGCGAGGTCGTGGACCCGCATCCGGTGCGACCGGGCCGCGCTGCGCAGCAGCTCGAACGCGAGGGCGGGGGACACGTCCCAGCGCTCCGCGAGCATGCCCTTCGCCTGCTCGATCAGCACCCGCGACTCGAGCGCCCGCTCGAGCTGCGCGTTCTGCTCGGCGAGCGATGCGATGCGCTGCCGAAGCCCCACCTCGCCCGCCACGAGGGTGCCGCCCTCAACCGTCGTTCCGTCCATCGCTCGTCGACCCCCGTCGCCCTTCGCTTCGTGACCACCGTACTCCGCCGCCGATGAGCGGCGTGACCGGTTTCGGTGGACATATCTCCACAGTGCGTCAGGCCGCGACGAGCTTGTACCCCACGCCGCGGACCGCGAGGATCCGCGCCGGCTGCGCCGGGTCGCGCTCCACCTTCCGCCGCAGGCCGACGACGTGGGTGTCGCAGATCCGCTCGTCCCCGACGTACTCGCTTCGCCAGAGCTCGCGGACGAGCTCGCGGCGCGTGACCGGCCGACCCGCCTCCGATGCGAGCAGCGCCAGCAGACGGAACTCCGAGGGCGTCAGCTCGACGAGCCGCCCGTCGACATGGACCTCGTGCCGGACGCGGTCGATCGCGAGCCCGCCGACCCGCAGGACGGGCGCCTCGGCCTCGCTGCGGTCGAGCTCGCGCCTGCGCAGGATCGCGCGGACGCGCGCGACGAGCTCCGCGAGGGAGAACGGCTTCGTCACGTAGTCGTCGGCGCCGAGCTCGAGGCCGACCACGCGATCGAGCTCCGCGCCCTTGGCGGTCAGCATCACGATCGGGACGCTGCTCTCGCTCCGCAGGCGACGGCAGACCTCGGTCCCCGGCATGCCGGGAAGCATGATGTCGAGGACGATCGCGTCGAACGACTCGCGGCGTGCAAGGTCGAGCGCCGCCTCGCCGTCCGCCACCGAGGCGACCACGAATCCCTCGCGTTCGAGCGCGTAGGTGACCGAGTCTCGCAGGGCGGGTTCGTCGTCGACCACGAGCACGCGACTCATGCCTGCACCGTGTCAGATTCGGGCAAGACGATGCGCGCGACCGTTCCGCCGCCGCGCCGGCGCTCGATCCGGACCGTCCCCCCGAGCGCCTCGACGCTCTCGCGAACGATCGCGAGCCCGAGGCCGAAGCCCTCCGGATTCTCGTCGGGCCCGCGCGCGAATCGCCCGAACAGCCGCTCGACGTCGTCCGCCGGAATGCCCGATCCCGTGTCCGCGACGTCGATGCGGATTCCCTCGGGAACGCGAGACGCGCGGAGCACGATCCGGCCTTCCGCCGTGTGCCGCGCGCTGTTCGAGGCGAGATTCGAGACCGCCTGGGCAATCAGGTCGCGATTCGTCGTCAGGGTCAGGCGAGCGGGACAGCGAACGATGACCTCGATCCCCTTGCGCGGACGGAGGCCGAGAGCGATCTCGTCGAGAAGCTCGCGAAGCAGGACCCGTTCCGTTCCCGGCGACTCGTGTGCGAGCTGCGCCCGGGCGAGGAGCAGGAGCGACCGGACGACGCGGACGAGCCGCGCCGCCTCGCGCTCGATGTGTCCGAGGAACCGGTCCTGATCCTCCGGGACGTCCTTCGCGCCCGTGGTCAGGACCTCGACCGAGCTGACGATCGCGGCGAGCGGCGTCTGCAGCTCGTGCGCCGCGTTCGTGACGAACTCCCGCTCGGCGCGCTCCCTGCGCTCGCGGTCGGATACGTCCCAGAAGACGACGACCGCGGCGACGACCCGCCCGGCCTGGTCGCGGATCGGGCTCGCGTTCGCCTCGATCGAGAACCACGTGCCGTCGTCTCGCTCGACGCGGATCCGCGCGTTGCGAACGAGCTCGCCGGTGAGGAGTGCGCGTGCGAGCGGCCAGTCCTGCGCCTCCAGCCGCTGCCCGTACTCGTCCAGCGCGTTCAGCTCGCTGTACCAGGCGACTCCGTCCGCGTCGATCGGGCTTCGTCGCAGGAGGACCTTCGCCTGCTCGTTCGTGAGCACGATCCGCCCCGACGAGGCCTCGGCGACGATCACGCCCGCCGGCATCCCCGCGACGACGGCGTCGAGCCGCGCGCGCTCGGCCTCGAGCTCGACCGTGCGCTCCTCGACGCGAGCCTCGAGCTCCTCGGTGAGCACCCGCAGCTCGGTCTCGATCGACGAGCGCCCCTGCAGGTCGTGGAGGACCCAGACGAGGCCGTCCGCGGAGCGCCGCACTGCGAGGGCCATCTCGCAGGGCCCGCGCCGCCCCTCGACCACGCCCTCGTCGTCGGCCGTCTCTCCGGCAGGCAGCGCCGCTGCCCGCGCCACGAGCGCTCGGAGCGCCCGCCGGTTCGCGGCGTACAGCGCCAGCGGCTTCCCCATGAGGAACCGCCGCTCGACTCCGATCAGCTCCGACGCGGCCAGGTTCGCCTCGGTGATCGTCCCGGCGAGGGTCGTGCGGAACAGCGGCACGGGCGCGAGGTCGATCAGCTCGGCCGCGGCGAACCAGTCGACGTCCTGCCGGTGCGCCTCCACGTCGCGTCGGCCGCCTAGGCGGCCGGCACCTCCTCGGCCTGCACGATCGCTCCTCGGGCCGCGCCGAGAGCCGTCATCGGCACGACCCTGATCCGACAGCGGAACGACCTCCCGCGACGATTGAGCGCGTCGAGCTCGACTTCACCCTCCTCGCCGCGGTCGATGGCTCCCGTGACGATGCCCGCCACCTCGGCGACGGGCAGTCCGACGTCGAGGCCGGGCAGATAGGCGCCCTGCACCTCGTCTTCGCGCAGCCCCCACAGCTCGGTCGCGTGGCCGTTCCAGGCGCGCACGCGCAACTCGTCGTCGACGACGAGCACCGCGGTCGAGAGCCCCGACAGCACCGACTCGAAGACCGCGTTCGACGCGTTGAGCTCGTCCGTACGCAAGCGCAGCTCGTCGTTGATCGTCTCGAGCTCCTCGTTGGTCGACTGGAGCTCCTCGTTCATCGTCTCGAGCTCCTCGTTCGTCGACTGGAGCTCCTCGTTCGTCGTCTCCAGCTCCTCGTTCGTCGACTGGAGCTCCTCGTTCGTCGTCTCCAGCTCCTCCGAGGTCGACTGCAGCTCCTCGTACGCCGTCTCGAGGCGCTCTCGCGTCGACGCGACGCTGTCGTTCAGGCGGCGGAGCTGCGTCGTGTCCGTGAAGCTCACGGTCGTGCCGAGGACGCTGCCGTCCCCGCCGACGAGCGGCGTCAGCTCGACGTCGTACCACGAGACCTCGCCGGCACGGCTGAGCTCGATCCCGCGGACGGTCACCGGCTCCATCCCACGGTGTACCTCGTCGACGCGGGAGCGGAGCTCGAGGGGCCGGTAGGAGACCTCCAGGTCCTGGATCGGCCGCCCGACGTCGGCCTGGTTGAGCCGGAAGAGCCGACGGGCATGCTGGTTCGCCAGCGCGAGCGTCCCGTCGGCGTCGATCACGAAGGCCGCGACCGGGATCGCCTCGAACGCCTCGTGCAGCGGGTCGGCGCGGCCCGCAACGCGGCTCGGCGGCACCGCAACGGCTGACGGGACCAGACGCGGCGGTCGCTCCGTGCCTCCGTCGATCTTCTCGAACACGCGCCGTTTCAGGTCGACGGGAACGAAGAGCTTCGTGCGTGTCAGCAGCATCTCCGACTTCCCGAGGAAGAGGAACCCGCTGTCGTTGAGTGCGAAGTGGAACGAGCCGAGGATGCGCGCCTGGAGCTCGGGGTTGAAGTACATGAGCGTGTTGCGTGCGACGAGCAGGTCGACGCGTGAGATCGGTGGGTCGCGCACGAGGTCGTGGCGACCGAAGATCACGGCCCTGCGGACATCCGGCCGGAAGACGTACCGGCCGTCCTGCAGCTCGAAGTACCGCGTCTGGAGCGCCTCGGGCACGGCCTCGACGTCCTTCCGCGTGTAGACGCCGTGCCGCGCCTGCGCGAGCGCGTGCTCGTCGACGTCGGTGGCGTACACCTTCACGCGCGAGCGAAAGTCCGGCTCGTCGAGCGCCTCCGCCAGGAGCATTGCCGTCGAGTACGCCTCCTCACCCGACGCGCAGCCGGCCGACCATACGCGGATCGGCTCCGGTGGCGGCCGAGTCTCGAGGATGCGGGGCACGATCTCCCCTGCCAGGTAGTCCCACGCGGCCGGGTCGCGGAAGAAGCCGGTGACGTTGATCAGGATCGTGTCGAACAGGTCGACGAACTCGTCCTGGTTCGCCTCGAGGTGACCGAGGTAGTCGGCGTACGAGTCGAGGCCGAGAGTCGTCATGCGCTTGTCGATGCGTCGCCGGAGGCTCGGCCGCTTGTACCCGGTGAAGTCGAAGCCGCGGTTGTCGCGGATGAACTCGAGCAGCGCCTCGAACGTGTCCTCGCCGGCGCTGTCGCTCGGCGCTGGAGCGGGATCGCTCACGATGCGCGGAGCCCATCCTCGGTCGGCACGCCGACGCCGACCAGCTGCACGACGAGCTCCGCCAGGCCGCGGGCCGCGACCAGGTGGTCCGCGCCGGCGCGAGTGATCGCGTTGCGCGGCATGCTCGGGTACATCGCGTCCTCGGGGTCCTGCACGACCGCGACTCCGCCGCCGGCCTTGATCGCGGCGAGACCGAGCGCGCCGTCGTCGAGTGCGCCCGACAGGATCACACCCACGACCCGCTCGCCGCACGCGCTCGCCGCCGAGCGGAAGAGCGGGTCGACGGCCGGCCGGTGGCCGTGCTCGGGGAGGCCGCGGTCGAGCCGCACCAGCCGCTCGTCGACGAGGAGGTGGTAATCGGGCGGCGCCACGTAGATCCGGCCGTGCTCGAGCGCGTTGCCGTCCTCGGCGTGCGACGCCTGCAGTGGGCCGGCGCGGTCGAGGATCCCGGGAAGGACGCTGGCACTCGTCGGCGAGACGTGGAGGACGACGAGGACACAGGCCGGGAGATCCGCCGGGAGGCCGGCCGCGAGCTGCTGGAGCGCCTCGACGCCGCCTGCCGAGGCCCCCACGACGACGACGTCCCTCGAGCTGCTCACGGGGACGATGATAGGTCGCGCCGTCAGGACTCGCGATCAGGGCGGATCGGTACGAGCGAGCGTCGGATCCGCTCCCGCATCGCGTCGTTCCTCGCGCGCATACCCTCGAGCCGGGCCTGCTGCCGCCCTGCCAGCGCGACGGCCTCGTGCGCGGACCGCGTCATGGTCCTCGCCTCGTCGATCGCCTGCCTGTTCGGGTCGCGCTCCATCGCCCTCACCTCTTGGCCGCCGGCGCAATGGCCGGGGGGTCAGGGCGTCGGTGCTGCGTTGTGTCCCTCGATCGTACTCCTTCCGCGTGGTCACCCCGCGGCGGCGCGCACGGCGTCCTCGTAGACCGGGTCGCGCCCGAACTGGTCGAGCTCGTCGGAGAGCAGGTCGCTCGGGACCGGCGGCTCGCCCGGCGGGAACGGCGTGGCCTCGCCGTCGACGTCGACGCCCTTGAGCCGGTCGGAGGGCACGATCTCGAGCTCGAGCTCCGGACGCTCCAGGCGAGAGCGGAGCCAGCCGGCGAGCAGGTACGCCTGCGCCGGCGTCGCGGTGACGCGGATGTGGCGGACGTCGGCGATCCCGGGCCACAGCGAGGCGAGCTGCCGGCGCCAGCGGCTCGTGCGCGCCCACGCGATGTCGGAGACGGCGACCTCGTCGAACACCTCCGCCAGCCGCCCGTACGCGGCCGGGAGGTCGGGCCACTCGGTCGAGTCGACGATGAGCCGGTCGACGACGTCGATCAGCTGCGGGAACGGCTCCGCGCCCCAGGACGGCATGCCCCGCCAGCGCAGGAACGCCGGGAGGTCGGGGATGAGGAGCGGCGCGACGATGCTCGCGGGCACCGCCGCCTTGCGGCCGTGGAGCCGCAGCGCGAGCACCTCGGAGCAGATGTGGTTCTCCTGGCCGGGGATGGTGAAGCAGTGGAGCGACGCGTCGGCGTCGATCGCGTCGCGGCCTTCGTCGTCCTGGGGGAAGAGCCCGATCGTTCGCGACGGATGCCCTTCCTCGAGCCGCGCCAGCACCGACCACGCCACCTCCGCCCACTCGGGCGGCACCCAGGCCACGTGCGTGAGCACGCTCGTCCGCAGGTCCGGCACGCCGTCGTGCTCGGTTGCGACGCGCAGGATCGCGAGCTGCCGTTCGAGCTCCGAGACGGTGACGTCCTCGCCCGTCCAGTCCTCCTGGTGGGCGAGCGGACTCAACGCTGCCGCCACGCGCGGCCGTCGCGCCGGACGAGCTCCTCGGCCGCGTGCGGCCCCCACGAGCCGGCGACGTAGTTCGGGAACGACGGCCGGTCGCGCTGCCAGGCGGCCACGATCGCGTCGACGAGCTTCCACTGCTCGGTCACCTCGTCGGTGCGGGTGAAGAGGGTGGCGTCGCCGAGCAGCGCGTCGAGGATCAGCCGCTCGTACGCCTCGGGGAGCCCCTGGCGGAACGCGCCGCCGTAGAGGAAGTCCATGTGCACGGTGCGGATCGACATCCCCTGCCCCGGCACCTTCGCCCCGATCTCGAGCGAGACGCCCTCGTTCGGCTGCACGTGGACGATCAGCCGGTTGGGCCGCAGCCCCTCTCCGGCGAGCTCGGCGAACGGCGGGTGCGGGGCCGGGTGGAACTGGATCGCGACGGTGGTCTCGCGGCGCGCGAGCCGCTTCCCGGCGCGGAGGTAGAACGGGGTGTCGGCCCAGCGCCAGTTGTCGACGTACAGCTTCGCGGCGACGTACGTCTCGGTCATCGACTCGGGGTCGACGTCGGGCTCCTCGCGGTAGCCGGGCACCTCCTCGCCCTCGACGAAGCCGCGCCCGTACTGGCCGCGGACGACGTTCTTCGGCCCGGGCGTGTGCACGGCGCGCAGCACCTTCACCTTCTCGTTCCGCACCGACTCGGCGTCGAAGTCGACCGGCGGCTCCATCGCGGTGACGGCGAGCAGCTGCAGCAGGTGGTTCTGGAAGATGTCGCGGATCGCGCCGGACCGCTCGTAGAACCCGGCCCGGCTCCCGATCCCCATCGTCTCGGCCACGGTGATCTCGACGTGGTCGATGAACTGGCGGTTCCAGATCGGCTCGAAGATGCCGTTCGCGAACCGCAGCGCAAGCATGTTCTGGACGGTCTCCTTGCCGAGGTAGTGGTCGATCCGGAAGATCTCGCGCTCCTCGAAGTACTTGTGCAGGAGCCCGTCGAGCTCCTGCGCGGACGCGAGGTCGTGGCCGAACGGCTTCTCCACGATCAGCCGCGTCCAGCCGTCGCCGTCGCGGTCCTTGCGCTCGCCGAGCTGGTCGACGATCTGCGTGAACGCCTGCGGCGGGACGGCGAGGTAGTAGAGCCGGTTGCCGCGCGTCCCGCGCTCCTCGTCGAGCTCGGCGAGCAGGCCGAGGAGCTCGTCCATCGCCCCGTCGTCGGAGAAGTCGGCCGCGAGGTAGCGGATCCCCGCGGCGAGGCCCTCCCAGACGTCGTCGCGGAACGGATCCCTGGCGTACTCCTGCACGCCGTCGCGCATCGCGTCGACGAAGTCCTCGGTCGACTGCTCCGTGCGCGCGACGCCGACGATCCCGACTTCGTCCGGGAGCAGCCGCCGGTACGCGAGCGAGTAGAGCGCGGGGAAGAGCTTCCGGTGGGTCAGGTCGCCGGACGCGCCGAAGATGACGATCGCGCAGGGCTCGGGCGTCCGCCCGACGCGCAGGCCCTCGAGGAGCGGGTTCTCCTCGCGCGCGACGGTCACGACCCGGGCGCGATGTCCGCTTCCTGGGCGGCCCGGACCGCGTGCCCGCCGAACTGGTTGCGAAGCGCTGCCGCGACCTTGGCGGAGAAGTTGATGTCGTCCCGCGAGGAGAAGCGGGCGAAGAGCGACGCCGCGAGCACGGGCATCGGCACGGACGTGGCGATCGCCTCGTTCATCGTCCAGCGGCCCTCGCCGGAGTCCTCGACGTAGGCGGCAATCCGCTCGAGCTGGTTGCCCTCGGCGCCGAACGCCTCGTGGAGCAGCTCGAGCAGCCAGGAGCGCACGACCGAGCCGTAGCGCCAGATGCCGGAGATCGCGGCGAGGTCGAGGTCGAACTCGGACTTCGACATCAGCTCGAAGCCCTCGGCGTACGCCTCCATGAGCCCGTATTCGATCCCGTTGTGGACCATCTTCACGTAGTGCCCCGAGCCCGAGCCTCCGACATGGGCGTAACCGTCCTCGGGCGCCAGCGAGCGCAGCGCCGGCTCGAGCGGCTGCACCGCCTCGGCCTCACCGCCGGCCATGAGGCAGAAGCCGACCTCGAGGCCCCAGATCCCACCCGAGACGCCGACGTCGACGAAGCGGACGCCCCGCGCGGCGGCCTCTTCGCCCCGCCGGATCGAGTCCCGGAAGTACGAGTTGCCGCCGTCGGCGATCGTGTCGCCCGCGTCGAGGAGGTCGAGGGTCTGCCGGAACGTCTGCTCGGTGATGTCGCCGGAGGGCACCATCAGCCAGACGACGCGCGGCGGCTCGAGCTGCTCCTTCAGCTCCGCGAGCGAGTCCGCGGTCGACTCGACCGCCGGGTCGTACGACATCACCTCGTGGCCGTCGCGGCGCAGGCGCTCCGTCATCCCGGAGCCCATCCGTCCGAGGCCGACCATCCCGAGCTTCATGCGTCCTCCCGTCGGTCGCGGGGGCGGATCAGGCCGCGGCGAGGTCGCCGCGCTTGGCGCGTACCCCGTCGAGAAGCTCCTCGAACGAGTCGGAGAACTTCTGGACGCCCTCGCGCTCGAGGGTGTCGGTGACGTCGTCGTAGTCGACGCCGACGCGGGCGAGCTCGTCGAGGAGCCGCTTCGCGTCGTCGAGGCCCTCCTCGAGCGTGAGCCGCACCTCGCCGTGGTCCTGGAACGCCTCGACCGTCTCGAGCGGCATCGTGTTCACCGTGTCCGGCCCGAGCAGCTCCTCGACGTACATGACGTCGCGGTACGCCGGGTTCTTCGTCGAGGTCGAGGCCCAGAGGCACCGCTGCGGCGTTGCGCCCGCGGCCGCGAGCCGCTGCCAGCGCTCGCTCCCCACGATCTCGAGGTAGTGCTCGTACGCGAGCTTCGCGTTCGCGATCGCGAGCTTCCCGCGCAGCGCCAGCGCCTCGTCGGTGCCGATCTCCTCGAGGCGCCGGTCGGCCTCGGTGTCGACGCGGGAGACGAAGAAGCTGGCCACTGAGGCGACGATCGACGGGTCGCCGCCGTCCTCCACGAGCCGCTCGACGCCGCGGACGTAGGCCTCCGCGACCTCGCGGTAGCGCTGCAGCGAGAAGATCAGCGTGACGTTGATCGGCTTGCCGCGGGCAATCGAGTCCTCGATCGCGCCGAGGCCGGGCTCCGTCGCCGGGATCTTCACGAAGAGGTTGCGCCGGTCGACGACGTTGTGCAGGTGCATGGCCTGCTCGAACGTCGCCTCGCGGTCGTAGGCGAGCGTCGGGTCGACCTCGAGCGAGACGTACCCGTCCTTGCCCGAGCCCTCGTCCCAGACGCGCCGGAGCACGTCGCACGCGTCCTCGATGTCCCGGATCGCGAGCGCCCAGAAGATCTCCTTCGCGTCGTCGGTGCGCGTGATCAGCTCGCGCAGCTGCTCGTCGTAGGCGTCGCCGCTTGCGATCGCCTTCTGGAAGATCGTCGGGTTCGAGGTGACACCGACGACCGCGTCGTCGCGCAGCAGCTTCTCGAGGAAGCCGCTGCGGAGCCAGTCGCGCGAGATCGAGTCGATCCAGACGCTCTGCCCGAGCCGGCTCAGCTGGTGGAGTCTCGAATCACCCATGGAGTGCCTTTCCGTTGATCTCCGGATGCGTCATTTCTAGGAGTTTTTTCCCTCCGGCGATACGGTACACCCGTCGAGTTTCCGGCCCAACACGAAGGGAGAATGCGGCCTTATGGAGGACTTCGACCGCTGGCGTGAGCTCGGGCAGCAGCTCCGCGCAGACGCCGTCCGCGCGAGCAGCGCCGCCGGCTCCGGACACCCCACCTCGTCCATGTCCGCGGCCGATCTCGCCGCGGTGCTCCTGGCGGGGCACTTCCGCTACGACTACGACAACCCGAAGAGCCCGGCGAACGACCGGCTGATCTTCTCCAAGGGTCACGCCTCGCCGCTCGTGTACGGCCTCTTCCGGGCCGCCGGCGCGATCTCCGAGGAGGAGTTCATGACCTACCGGCAGTTCGGGTCGCGGCTCGAGGGCCATCCCACGCCCGTCCTCCCGTGGGTCGACGTCGCGACCGGCTCGCTCGGGCAGGGGCTCCCGATCGGCGTCGGCCTCGCGCTCGCCGGCAAGAAGCTCGACCGGCTGCCGTTCCGCACCTGGGTGATCTGCGGCGACAGCGAGCTCGCCGAAGGCTCGATCTGGGAGGCAGCCGACGCGGCCGGCTTCGAGGGGCTCGACAACCTCACGGCGATCGTCGACGGCAACCGGCTCGGCCAGCGCGGCCAGACGCGCTGGGGCTGGGACCTCGACGTCTACGCGAGGCGCTTCGAGGCCTTCGGCTGGAACGCGATCCAGATCGACGGGCACGACGTCGAGGCGATCCATCATGCGTACTCCGAGGCGGAGGCGACGGAGGGGCGGCCGACGGCGATCGTCGCTCGCACGAAGAAGGGCCGTGGCTACTCGAAGATCGAGGACCAGCCCGGCTGGCACGGGAAGGCGAGCTCGCCCGAGGACGCGGAGGAGGCGCTGCGCGAGCTCGGCGGCGTGCGCAACGACCGGATCGAGGTGCCGAAACCGTCCGGCGAGCCGCACCGGTTCGAGGCCGGAGGCGCCGAGTGGCCGCGCTACGAGGTCGGGACGAAGGTCGCGACGCGGAAGGCCTACGGCGAGGCGCTCGCCGCGGTCGGCGCGACCGACCCGCGCGTGGTAGCGCTCGACGGCGAGGTCGACAACTCGACCTTCTCCGAGTTCTTCGGCAAGGCGCACCCCGAGCGGTACTTCGAGATGTACATCGCCGAGCAGCAGATGGTCGGCGCCGCAGTAGGCATGCAGATCCTCGGGTGGAAGCCGTTCGCGGCCACGTTCGCAGCGTTCCTGTCCCGGGCGTACGACTTCGTGCGGATGTCCGCGGTCTCGCAGGCGACGATCAAGCTCTGCGGCTCGCATGCGGGCGTCTCGATCGGCGAGGACGGGCCCTCGCAGATGGCGCTCGAGGACATTGCGTCACTGCGGGCGATCTCGTCCTCGACGGTGCTCTACCCGTGCGACGGCAACCAGACCTCGGCGCTCGTCCGGGCCATGGCCGACCTGGACGGGATCTCGTACCTCCGCACCACGCGGGCGGACACGACCGTGCTCTACGGGCCCGACGAGGCGTTCCCCGTCGGCGGCTCGCGCACCCTGCGCGAGGGCGACGACGTCGCGCTGATCGGCGCCGGGATCACGCTCCAGGAGGCACTGAAAGCAGCGGAGCTGCTCGCGGGGGAGGGGATCGAGGCGCGCGTCATCGACCTCTACTCCGTGAAGCCGGTCGACGCCGAGACGCTGCGCGGGATCTCGTCGCCGATCGTCACGGTCGAGGACCACCGACCCGAGGGCGGGCTCGGCGACGCGGTGCTCGACGCGCTTGGCGGACGCGGACGAGCGCCCGCGCGTGGTGAAGCTCGCGGTGCGGGAGCTGCCGCACTCGGGCAAGCCGGCGGAGCTGCTCGCGGCCGCGGGCATCGACGCCGACGCGATCGCGAACGCCGCCCGGCGGCTGGTGCGGGAGGCCGCGCCGGCCTGAGTTTGTGGCTCTGAGCCACTAACCCTCCTTCGCCGCGACCAGGGCTTCGTACAGCTCCCGGTTCCGGCCCCTGGCCTCGGCGAGCGCTTCGGCCCGGTCCGGGCGGGGATCGAAGACCCGCTCGAGCGGGAGGTCGGGGACGGGGACGTTCAGGCGCTCGAGGGCGAAGACGGCGGCTCCGCGGGCCGACGCCTCGGCGACGGCCGGGAGGGCGAGCGGCCGAGCCAGCACGTCGGCGAGGATCTGGCACAGCGCGGGGCTCTTGCGCAGCGTCCCGCCGCTCCCGACGAGCCGGTCGACCTCGGGGAGCCGGTCGAGGATCTCGGCGAAGCGGAAGGCGACGCCCTCGAGGGCCGCGTGCCGGATGTCGACCGCGGTCGTCTCGACCGTGAGCCCGGCGATCGCGCCGGCACCGTGCGGAGACCATCCGGGCGCACGGTCACCGCCGAGGAGCGCGAGGAAGGTGAGGCCGTGCGAGCCGGGCGCCCGCTCCACGATCTCGTCCTCCCCTTCGCCCTTCGGCAGGTCGAGCGTGCGCTTCAGCCACTTCCGCAGCAGCCCGCCGTCGGCGATCGAGCCGCCGTCGACCGCCCGCCGCGCGTCGAGCCGGAACTGGAACAGCCCCGGCCGGGGAGCCACCCCGGCCTCGCGGACGACGCGCAGCGCGCCGGAGGTGCCGATCGTGAGCCCGCCCACGTCCACGCCGACCGCGCCGGAGCCGAGGTTCGCCGCCGCGCCGTCGCCGATCGCGGGGAACCACGTCCGCCCCTCGCGCTCGTGCGGCTCGTCCGAGACGCGCGGCAGCTGCTCCACGTCGAGCCCGACTGCGTCGAGCAGCTCCACGTCCCAGGCGAGCGTCTCGCGGTTCAGCATCCCCGTCCCGGAGGCGATCGACACGCTCGTCGTCGACTCGCCCAGCGCCACGTCCGAGACGGACACGGCCTTCGCGCCGCGCGCGAGCCACGGGTCGTTCCGGCAAAGCCAGAGGAGCTTGGCGGGCCAGAAGCTCGCGTGGAGGGGGCAGCCCGTGCGCCGGTGGACGTCCTCGGCGTCGAGCCTCCGGGCGAGCTCCTCGGCCTCGGCCTCGGCACGCGAGTCGCGCCAGGTGAGCAGCGGCGTCACGACTTCGCCGCGTGTGTCGGTGAGCGCCAGGCTGTGCCAGAAGCACGACGCGGCCACCGCGTCGACCTCGTGGCGCCGTAGCGCCTGCCGTACCGTCTCGTCCACGGCCTCGGCCACGCGGTGGAGGTCGAACTCGACACGCCCACCTGCGCTCGGGAGGGGCCGCCAGTCGAGCTCGACCGGGTCGCCCACGGGCCGGCCCGACTCGTCGTGCACGATCGCGCGCGTCGAGGACGTCCCGACGTCGATGGCGAGGACGTTCACGCGGCAGTCCTTTCCGCGCGCTCTACGCTTCTAGTCATGGCGGTCGTGATCGCATCCAACCTGCGCAAGGAGCTCGGCGGGAGCGTGCTCTTCGACGGTGTCTCGTTCAAGGTCGAACGGCGTGACCGCGTCGCGCTGGCAGGCCCGAACGGCGCGGGGAAGACGACGCTCCTGCGCGTGCTCGCGGGCGAGACCGAGGTGCACGGCGGCGAGCTCGCGTTCCAGAAGGGGACGCGCGTCGCGCTCCACGACCAGCGGCCGCCGCTCGAGCGCGAGCAGACGTTGCGGGAGTACGTCCTCTCCGGCGCGTCCGACCTCGTCGCACTCGAGACACAGCTGCGGCAGCTCGAGGAGGCGATGGCAGGCGGGCAGCACGACGACGCCACGCTGCGGCGGTACGCCGAGGCACAGGCCAGGCTCGAGCACGCCGGGGGCTACGGCTGGCGCGACCACCAGACGGCCGTGCTGCGCGGCCTCGGCTTCCGCGACGAGCATCTCGACCGGCCGCTGCGCACGTTCTCCGGCGGCGAGCTCACGCGCGCGTCGCTCGCGCGGGCGCTCGGCGGCGACCCCGACCTGCTGCTCCTCGACGAGCCGACGAACCACCTCGACGTCGCCTCGCTGGAGTGGCTCGAGCAGGAGCTCGCCGACCTCGATGCGGCCGTGATCCTCGTCGCGCACGACCGCTGGTTCCTCGAGGCGGTCACGAATGCGACGCTCGAGCTCGAGGCCGGTCGGTCGACGTTCTTCGCCGGCCCCTGGCACGCCTGGCGCCGCGAAAAGGCGGAGCGCGCGGCCTACGCGGCGAAGACGGCCGACCGGATCGCGGCCGACATCGCACGCCTCGACCGCTTCGTGCAGCGGTTCCGGTACAAGAAGACGAAGGCGAAGCAGGCCCAGGCAAAGCTGACGCAGATCCAGCGGCTCGACCAGGAGCGTCGAACTGCCTCGGAGGAGGCCGCCCTGCTGTCGCGGCGGTCGCGCAAGCTCGGGTTCGGGTTCATCTCGCCGCCCCGCAGCGGCCGGATCGTGCTCGAGACGGAGGGCCTCGCGCTGCGCATCGGCGAGCGGACCCTCGTCGAGGGCGTCGGGATGGCGGTCGAGCGCGGCGAGCATGTCGCGCTCGTGGGGCCGAACGGGTCGGGCAAGACGACCTTCCTCGAGACGGTGCTGGGGCGGCGGCCGCCACAGGAGGGGCGGACGAAGCTCGGCCATGGCGTCGTGCCGGCGTACTTCTCGCAGCAGGAGGTCGAGCTCGACCTGACCAAGACCGTGCTCGACTGCACGCAGGCCGCCACCGGGCTGTCGCGGCCCCAGGCGCAGAACCTGCTCGGCCGCTTCCTCTTCTCCGGCTGGGACGCGCACGAGAAGCAGGTGGCCGTGCTCTCCGGCGGCGAGCGGCGCCGGCTCGCGCTCGCGCACGTCGTCGCCTCGGGCGCGAACCTCCTCGTCCTGGACGAGCCGACGAACCACCTCGACCTCGAGTCGCGCGAGGCGCTCGAGGCCGCGCTCGAGGACTTCCCCGGCACGGTCCTGCTCGTCTCGCACGACCGTGCGCTCCTCGACGCCGTGGCCGAGCGCACGCTGGCGATCGAGGACAGGACGATCCGCTCGTACGACGGCGGCTGGGCCGACCTGCTGCGCGTGCGGGCAGAGCGGGCGGAGACGCCGAAGGCCGCGGAGCCGAAGCCGGCGCGCAAGGAGAAGCCGAAGCCGGTCCGCCGCAGGCCGACGGAGCTCGAGCGGGTCGAGGCGGAGATCGCAGGACGCGAGGCCGAGGTCGCGGAGCTCGAGCGGAAGCTCGCGGAGGACTGGACGGATGTGGACCTCCTCGCTGCGCACCGGTCGGCCCGGGACGAGCTGGCCCGGCTGATGGCGCGCTGGGAGCAGCTGTTCGAGTCCGACGAGGCGACGGCGGGCGTCTAGGCCCAAAAAAGGTCGAACGCCGCCGGGTCGCCGGGGACGGCCAGCACCTCCTGCAATTCCTCGCCCTCGAAGCGGAAGACGAGTGCCTGCGGAATGTCGAGCTCGCGGCCGTCTCGGCTTCCGATGGCGCGGTAGAGCGCGACCACGAGCTCGTCCCCGCCCCAGACGTCGACCACGTCGGTTCGGTAGGTGCCCCCGGTGAGCTCGGCGGTGCGGCGGAGGAACTCGAAGATCGCCGCACGGCCGCGATACTCGCCCGCCATCGCGCTCCGCCCGGGCACGCGCCAGACGACGCCGTTGCCGATGAGACGGCCGACGGTGATCGAGTCGCGCTCGGCGAAGGCCCGGAACGCGTCGCGGACGCGGGCGACGTTGTCCACGCGCGTAGGTTTCCACGGATGCGGTGGACGGTGCACGGCGAGCGCTCGCTCTACGAGAGCGAGTGGATGAGCCTCCGGCTCGTCGACGTCGAGCTGCCGTCCGGCGCCCGCTTCGAGCACCACGTGCTCCGGCTCCCGGCCGCGGCCTCGGCGACCGTCGTCCACGACCCGGAGCGTGGCGTCCTGCTCCTCCGGCGCCATCGCTTCGTCACCGACTCCTGGGGCTGGGAGATCCCCGGCGGCCGGATCGACGAAGGCGAGACGCCGGCCGAGGCGGCCGCCCGCGAGACGCGGGAGGAGACGGGCTGGCGGCCGGGACCGCTGCGGTCGCTGTTCTCGTACCACCCCGCGCCGGGCGGGCTCGACCAGACCTTCCACGTGTTCGCGGCCGAGGGCGCGGTGGAGGAGGGCGAGCCCGACGTGGACGAGGCCGAGCGGGTCGAGTGGGTGCCGGTCGAGCGCATCCGCGAGCTCATTCGCGGCGGCGAGGTCACCGACGGCTACTCGCTGACCGCGCTGCTCTGGTTCCTCGCGGAACTCGGTTCAGGGTGATGCTTCGCCGCTGAGGGGCGCTGCGCGGTGCGAGCGCAAGGACGCAGGGAGGCTCGATAGTCGACCTATCGAGCCTCCTGAGGACGCGGCGATCGCGGCGTGGAGCGCACCTCAGCGGCACAAGACTTCATCCTGAATCGAGTTCTAGCCCTGAAGCGTGTCCACGACGGCCTCGGCGATGACGCGCAGCGGCCGGCCCGAGACCTGGCTCGCCTTGCGCAGGCGCGCGAACGCCTCCTCCTCGGTCAGGCCCTCCTTCGCCATCAGCAGCCCCTTCGCGCGCTCGATCGCCTTCCGCGCCGCGAGCGCCTCGGCCAGCGACTCGGCCTCCTCGCGCAGCGCGGCGAGCTCCTCGTGCCGGGCGCGCGCGGTGTGGATCGCGGGCAGCAGGTCGGACTCGCGGAACGGCTTCACGAGATAGCCGAACACCCCGACCTCGACGGCGCGCGCGACGAGCTCGTCCTGCCCGTACGCAGTCAACATCACGATCGGGATCGCGCGCTCGTCGAGGATGCGCCGCGCGGCGTCGATCCCGTCGAGTCGCGGCATCTTCACGTCGAGGATGGCGAGGTCGGGCGCCTCGGAGCGCGCGAGCGCGACGGCCTCCTCGCCGTCCTTCGCCTCCGCCACGACCTCGAACCCGGAACGCACGAGCAGCTCGCGCAGGTCGAGCCGGATGATCGTCTCGTCCTCGGCGATCAGGATCCGCATGCGCGGACCCTAGCGGCGCGAAATCGGAGCAACGTCGGCGCGGATCCGTCACACCGTGTCAGTCACGATGACACGGACCGGATCATCGACCGGGACCATGTATCCGTGTCTGACACGAACGGCTCTCAGAACGGATCGCGTACCTCGTAGCCGTCCGCCGCCGCACCGATCACGAGGTAGGAGAGCCCCTCGTCCCCGGCCACCACCTGCCGCGTCGACTCGGGCGAGACGTGGACGTAGCGGCCCGGCCGGAGCTCCACCTCGTCCCCGTCGACCCGGAGGACGCCGCTGCCGCCGAGCACGACGTAAAGCTCCTGCTGGCCTGTGTCGGCCTCGTCGTGCTCCGACCCCGCCTGGCCCGGCTGGTTGTCGAACTGGTTCGCGCCGAACGCGGTGATCCCGAGCTCGCGGCGGACGGCCTTGCGCCTCGCCTCGATGCCGTCGACGTCGAAGACCGCGTACACGCCCGCTGCAACGCGCGCGACGCCGAGTTCTATGCCGGGAAGACGACCTCGGCGCGAAGCCCGTCGCCGCTCCGGAGCTCGAGCGTGCCCCTGAGCTCGTCGCGTACGAGCGCCCGCACGATCGAGAGCCCCGTGCCGTCGCCGTGCCCGTCGAGCCCCGGGCCGTCGTCGCCGACCGCGAGCACGATCTCGTCCCCGCGAGCGGCGAGCTCGATGGTGATCTCGTGCCCGCCGTGCTCGAGGGCGTTCCCGAGCAGCTCCGAGAAGACGAGCGCGAGCGCCGTCGCCCGGTCGCCCGCGAGCGAGACCGGCGCGAGCTCGGCGTGCACCGATTTCTCCGCGACGAGGCCCTGCACGAGCATCGCCCGGAGGCGCTCCAGCAGGTCGTCGAGCTCGACGTCGTCGTCGCGCCGCTCCGTCAGTACCTCGTGGACGGCCGCGATCGCAAGGACGCGGTCGACCGAGTGCTCGAGCGCCTTCCGCGGCTCGAGGTCGTCCGCGCGCGCCTGCAGCCGCAGCAGCGACGCGACGGTCTGGAGGTTGTTCTTGACCCGGTGGTGGATCTCCTGGGCGAGGACGCCGCGCATCACGGCCCGGCCGTGCTCGAGCGCGACCGCCGCGTGGTGCGCGATCGACTGCAGGAGCGCGAGCTCGGCGTCGTCGAACGGCGTGTCGCGGTCGCAGACGAGCTCGCCGATCTGGCGGCGCTTCCAGCGGAGCGGCAGCCGCACGGCGTAGGCGCCGGCACGCCCCTCGGGCCACGCGATCTTCCCGTCCTCGAGCACGAGCGCCGCCCCGGTCGCGCCGACCGCGTGCATCGTCGTCGTCACGATCGCCTCGAGCGACTCCTCGAGGTAGAGCGACTCCGAGACCGCCTCGGAGATCCGCGCGAGCGCCTCGAGCTCCGCCACCCGCCGCTGCGCGCCCTCGTAGAGCCGCGCGTGCTCGATCGACTGCGCGACCTGGGCCGCGATCGCGAGCAGCAGCTCCACCTCGGCGGACGTGAACTCGCGCGACTCCCTCGTACGCACGTTGAGCGCGCCCTCGAGCTTGTCGCGCAGGAGGATCGGCACGGCCAGGATCGACTCGAACTGGTCCTCGGGCAGATTCGGGAACGCCTTGAAGCGCGGGTCGAGGTGGGCCTGCTCGGGCAGCATCACCGGCGCGCGCTCGGCCGCAGCGGTACCGGTGATCCCCTCGCCCGGCCGCATCTTGGGGCGGCGGGTCATGTCCTCGACGCGCGTGCCGTGCGTCGCGCGCAGGACGAGCTCGTCGGCGCGCTCGTCGTAGAGGTAGACGAAGCACGCATCCGTCGCGAGCGCGTCCGCGACCTTGCGCGCGACCAGCTCGAGCACCTCCTGCAGGTCGAGCGTCGCGTTGACGGCCTCGATCGTCTCGGTGAGCAGACGGAGGTGCCGGTCCCTAGGCTCCGTCATCCAACGATTGTAGGGTTGCGGCGGTGACGTTCTCCGACTGGCTGCTGGCGCTGCACGTCCTCAGCGCGATCATCGTCATCGGCTCGCTAACAGCGCTCTGGACGCTCATCCTGGCGACGCGCCCTCCGGCCCCGGTGATCGCGCCCGTGAGCGCGAACTCGTTCGGGCGCGTCTTCGGTCCGCTCGTCGGCGCCGCGATGATGGGGGCGATCATCTTCGGTGTCTGGCTCGCGATCGACGACGACGCCTACCAGGTCTGGGACGGATGGATCATCGCCTCGCTCCTGCTCTGGGCCGTGTCCATGGCCGCGGGCGTGCGGGCGGGTCAGGCGTTCGAGCGCGACCCGGTCGCGGGTCGTCAGCTCGGGATCCGCCTCCAGACGCTCAGCTCGCTCGCCGTCATCGCCATTCTCCTGCTGATGATCTGGAAGCCCGGAGCATGAGACCGGACGACGTCAACGTCCCGCTCACGATCCACGTGCTGGGCGCGGGGCTTCTCGTCGGCACGCTCCTCGTGGTCGCAACCGCGATCCTCCTCGGCTGGCGGAGCAAGGGCGACGAAGGCGATGCCGTCGGGCTCACTCGGCTCGGGCTGCGCACGCTGCTGATGGGCGTCTTCCCTGCCTACATCGTGATGAGGGTCGGGGCACAGTGGACCGAGGCGGCGGAGGATCTTCCGGAGATCGTCGAGGACTCGGCCTGGATCGGGATCGGCTACATCACGGCCGACATCGGCGCAGTGCTGATCATCATCTCGATGATCCTCTCCGGCATCGGCCTGCGAAAGCTTCGCAGCGGCGGAGGGCTCGGCCTGGGTCGCGCGGTCGGGATCATCTCCCTCGTGCTGGTCGCCGCGTACGTCGTCGCCGTGTGGGCGATGGCCGGCAAGCCGCAGTAGCGACGCAAGAATCCGCCCGCGCCGGGCGTCTTGCGGATTAACGAATTCCTAACGGCTGCAGGGGGAATTTCCTTGCAGGCCGGGAATAGCGTCCAGACCGATGAGCGCCTTCGCCTACGACCTCCGCCGCACCTCTGGCTACCTCGTTGCCGATGTGCGGGGTCGGATCGTGGGGCGCGTCGAGTCGCCGATGTACGGGACGAAGCCGGACGAGCCGGACGCCGTCTCCGTCCGCTCGGGCTGGATCTCGCGGCGCCGCCGCGTCGTGCCCGTGGACACGATCCAGCAGATCGACCGCGGTAGCGGCGTCATCGGGCTCCGCGTCGAGCGCGAGCTCCTCAAGAGCTTCCTCTAGGCTCGCGCGCCGTGGGGCGCCGTGACGAGATCGAGCCGCGCTTCGGCTGGCTGACGACGATTGGCGCCGCGCTGGGGATCCTCCTGCTCCTCGTCGTGCTCGCGGTCGTGGCGCTCGACCCCGGCGACGAGCCGCCGCGGACGGAGGCGGTGCAGGATTGGCTCGAGGCCTCACCGCAGAACCGCGAGCTCGCCGAGCTGCCGCCGGACGTGGGCGTCCGCTCCTGCGAGGACACCGGCTCGCGCCTGCCGGCACGGGATCCCGTCGCGGTCTATCGCTGCGAGCTCGACACGGGCGCGAGCGCCTGCTTCGCGGTCGACGAGACGCGCGTGGTCGCGGCGGGCCGCCAGCTCGAGAACACCCCGGGCTGCGAGCCCGAGAGTTAGTGGCTCAGAGCCACAAACTCACGGCACCCGGGGCCGAGCGCCCGCGTCGCCCGGCCCCGCACGACGACCCGCTACAGAACCGCGAGGTACCTGTCGAGCTCCCACTGTGTGAGCTGCACGCGGTAGTCGTCCCATTCCTGGCGCTTCAGCTTCACGTAGCTGTCGAAGATGTGGTCGCCGAAGGCACGCCGCATCAGCTCCGAGGACGCGAACTCGTCGATCGCCTCGCCGAGCGTCTCGGGGAGCGAGACGATGCCGCGCTCGTTCCGCTGCTCCGGGGTCAGGTGGTAGAGGTTCGAGTCCATCGGGTCCTCGAGCTCGTAGCCCTTCTCGATCCCGTCCAGCCCCGCGTGGAGCAGGGCCGCGAACGTCAGGTACGGGTTGCACGCCGGGTCGGGGCAGCGGATCTCGGCGCGTGTCGCCTGCTCCGAGCCTGGCTTGTAGAGCGGGATCCGGATCAGCGCCGAGCGGTTCCGCTGCGACCACGCCACGTACACCGGCGCCTCGTACCCCGGCACGAGCCGCTTGTAGGAGTTGACCCACTGCGCGAAGACCGCCGACAGCTCGCGTGCGTGGCGCAGCAGCCCGGCGATGAACGCCTTGCCGTCCGCGGAGAGGTGGTGCTCGTCGTCGCCGTCGAAGAACGCGTTCCGCCCCTCGCTGAAGAGCGACATGTGCGTGTGCATGCCCGAGCCGTTCTCGCCGAACAGCGGCTTCGGCATGAAGGTCGCGTGGTAGCCGGCCTTCTTCGCGACCTCCTTCACGATCAGCCGGTAGGTGATCGTGTGGTCGGCCATGTCGAGCGCCCCGGCGTAGCGCATGTCGATCTCGTGCTGCGACGGCGCCACCTCGTGGTGGTGGTACTCGACCGGGATGCCCATCGACTCGAGCGCCTTGATCGTGTCGTTGCGAAGCTCGGTGGCGGCGTCCATCGTCGTCATCGCGAAGTAGCCGCCCTCGTCGAGCGTCGTCGTGCCGGCGTTGTCCTCGAAGAGGAAGTACTCGAGCTCGGGACCGACGTTGAAGGTGTCGAAGCCCATCTTCTCCATCCGCTCGAGGGCCAGGCGGAGCACGTAGCGCGGGTCGCCCTCGTACGGCGAGCCGTCCGGCTTGACGATGTCGCAGATCATGCGGCCGACCTTGGCGCCTCCGTTCGGCATCAGCCGGAACGTCTCCGGGTCGGGGATCGCGACCATGTCCGACTCCTCGATCGCGTTGAAGCCCGTGATCGACGAGCCGTCGAAGCCCATCCCGTCGTCGAGCGCCGCCTCGATCTCGCTCGGGGTGATCGCGAAGCTCTTCAGGTGCCCCTCGAGGTCGGTGAACCAGAAGAGGACGTACTCGACCTGCTTGTCGCGCATCTCCTCGAGGACGCGCTGGCGCGCCGCCGGGTCGGACGTCGCGCGGTCCCTGCTCTCGATCATCGCCATTCGCAAAAACCTCCTGGAGAAATGCAAAAGACCCCGGGCGCTGCAGGCTCTCGAGCCTGCCGCCCGAGGCCTCGTCGCCTCAGATGACGGATCGAGTTTACACCAGGTTTCGGCCGCCGACGAAGCATGGAACAACGGGGTGGATGGGCATCGACCGCAGCCTCGCGGAGAACCAGCGCCGCTTCCGGCTCGCCAACGAGCAGATCGACCGTGCGCGTCTCGAGCTCGGCTTCGACGGCGACGCCGTGCCGTTCCTCTGCGAGTGCCCCGACATCGACTGCACCGACCTGATGCCGCTCACCCCCGACGAATACGAGAGCGCCCGGGCCGAGGAAGACCGCTTCGTCCTGCTCCCGGGGCACGTGCCGCCGGGCGAGGACATCGTCATGCGGTACGACGGCTACGTGATCACGCGGAAGGTCGTGATGGGATGAATCGAGCGGAGCGGGTCGGCCGCAACGAGGCGTTCTTCCGGCAGGTGAACGAGCGCGTCCGCGACGTGAACGAGGCGTTCAGCGACCTGACGGGAAGGGGCGACTTCGTCTGCGAGTGCGGCGACGCCGGCTGCGTCGAGGGGATCACGCTGACGATGGATGAGTACCGCGCGGTCCGGTCGGAGCCGGAGCTGTTCGCGATCGCGCTCGGCCACGAGCTGCCCGACCTCGAGGACGTGGTGCGGACGAACGAGCGCTTCACCGTCGTCCGCAAGCGCGAGGGCACCCCGGCGGAGGTCGCCCGCGAGCTCGCCTAGAGCGGGCGCTCGACCGTCCGGCTCATCGTCCGCGTCACGTAGCCGAGCCGCTCGTTCACGCGGCGCATCGCGTCGTTCCCGGTCTGGGTCCACGTGACGACCTCGCGGATCCCCGCGCCCGCGGCCCAGAGGAGCTGACGCTGCTTCATCGCGGTCGCGAGCCCGCGGCCTCGCCAGTCGCGGGCGACGACGGTGAGGCCGTTCTCGGCGCGCGTCGGGTCGTCGTCCCATGCGATGAGACCCGCATAGCCGACGATCCGCCCCTCGGCGAGGGCGACGATCGAGCCCTCCGGCAGCGTCGCCTCGTCGCGGAGCCAGGCGTCCTTCCCGACGGTGACGCTCCCGGTCGCGAGGGCGAGGTCGGCGTACCCGTGCTCGGCGAGCGGGTACGCCTGCTCGAGCAACTCGAGGCGCTCGCCGACGGTCGCGAACACGACATCGGCGTAGGGCTCCGGCTCGGGCTCGTCGCCGACCGCCCGCACCTGCTCCACCTGCCGGTCGACCTCGCGGAAGCCGTGCCGCTCCGCGAACGCGAAGGAGCCGTCGTCGTCGACGAGCGACCGCGCCCGCTCGAAGCCGTGGGCCCGGACGTGGTCGAGGAGCCGCTCGAGGAGCGCCGTGCCGATCCCGCGCCGTCGCTCCTCCGGCAGGACGCGCGGAGCGACGAAGCCCTGGCCGGTATCGGAGCGGTCGGCCAATCCGTGCGCCGCGAGTCGCCCGTCCACGTCTGCGAGGAGCACGAGCCGGACCGGCGAGGCCAGCTCGCGCATGCGCGCCACCGAGCCCGCCGGCTCGTCCGGGAGCACGCGCCGCCGGACCTCGATCCAGGCCGCGAGGTCGGCGTCGGACTCGGCGACCCGGATCGAGATCATCCTGCCCGCTTGAGCTTTCCGTGCCGCTTCGCGTACTGCTCGCCGAGGCGGAACACCCACAGGCCGAGCGGAATCGAGATGGCGCCGATGACGAGCAGCGGCCAGATGTCGCCCCAGAGGTCGGCCACGCCGGCCCCCTCGAGGATCGCGTGCCGCATCCCGCGCAGCGCGTAGGTCGCCGGCGAGATCGTGGCGAGCCACTGCATCCACTCCGGCAGCACCGACACCGGGTAGTAGACGCCGGAGACGACGAGCATCAGCCCCTGCGCGATGAACCCGAGCTGCGTCCCCTTCTCCGGCGAGATGAGTGGCAGGACGGCGGTCATCATCCCGATCCCGATGAACGAGACCGAGGCGATCGCGAGCAGGACGAGCGCCGAGGCGAAGTTCGCATCGGGCATGTCGAGGCCGAAGAACGCCGCGATCACGGCGAACACGATCGAGGCACGGACGACGCCGTAGAACACCGCGAACACGCCCATCCCGATCAGGTGCACGGGCCGCGAGAGCGGCGCCATGAACGTGTATTCGATCGTCCCCTCCCAGCGCTCCCACGCGACCGTCTCGGTGAGGATCTCGAAGATGATCCCGAGGTACGACCAGATCACCGCGCCGATCAGGAGCACGGTCGTGAGCTGGTTGACGTCGACCTCGCCGCCGGCAGCCTCGACGCCCTTGCCGATGAACACGATCGTCAGCGTGTTCGCGGCCGTCCACAGGAAGAACGCGATCTCCCACCAGGCGTAGCGCTTGACGAGGTACCAGTTGCGCTCGACGACGCCACCGAGCCCGATCAGCTCGTGCCGGAGGGTCATGGCGACTGCTCTCATGCGAACACCCCTCTCTCCACGTCGTCCTCGTCGGGCTCGTCCTCGAGCGCCTTGCCGGTCGCGGCGAAGAACGCCTCCTCGAGCGTCTCGGCCTCATACCGCCGCTTCAGCTCGTCCGCGGGCTCGAGCACGAGCAGCCGGCCGCGGTCGAGGATCCCGACCCGTTCGGCGAGGGACTCCGCCTCGACCAGGTCGTGCGTGCACAGCAGGATCGTCGCGTCGTGCGTCGCGCGCATCTCCTTGATGAACTCCTGCACCTCGAGCTTGGAGCGCGGGTCGAGGCCCGTCGTCGGCTCGTCGAGGAGCAGGAGCACCGGCGAGGTCAGGAGCGCCCGCGCGAGCGCGACCTTCTGCTGCATCCCGCGCGACAGGTTCTCCATCGACTCGCCGGCACGCTTCGACGGGAAGCCGACGCGCTCGAGGATCGCCGGGATGAGGTCGCGCGTCTCGCGCGCGGTCATCCCGTAGAAGCGGGCCGCGTACGACAGGTTCTCGGCCGCGGACATCTTCTTGAAGAACGAGGCCTCGACCGAGACGCGGTTGACGAGCTTCCGCACGGGCCGCGGCTCGGCGAAGACGTCGTGGCCGAAGATGCGCGCCTCGCCGCCGTCGTGGAGCAGCAGCGTCGACAGCAGCCGGACGAGCGTCGACTTGCCCGAGCCGTTCTGGCCGAGGATCGCGAGCGTCTCGCCCCGGCGCATGGTGAACGTGACGCCTTCGAGCGCGGGCACGCGGCGACGGCGCGCGAACCGGCGCTTGCGCTTGTCCTTGCGGACGAACTCCTTGCGCAGGTCGACGACCTCCACGGCGGGGACGCCGTTCGGGGCGGCGATCAGGCGCTCGGCTGTGGTGCTGGGTGCTGCTGACGACACGGGTTGCTCCTCCGAGGACGTGAGAACAGGTCGGCCGGGTGTGCGCGCCCCGAGGGCGGCGCACGCGCGGCGACGGGAACGCGTTCTCAGCCGAAGAGCAACATCGCGGGCGAGGATACCGACGCCTCCCGGCGACGGCAAATCCCCCTTCCGGGGGAGGCACGTCGGTCTCCACGAGCCGAATTCACGGAGTGCCGCCGTGTACGACGACTACCTGCCGAGGATCCCGGGTCGCACGCTGCCGGTCGTGGCAGCCGTGCTGGCCGTCGTCGCCGTGCTCGCCGGCCTCGGCGCCGTGTTCCTGACCTACCAGCGCTCGGAGCAGCTCGATCTCGAGGTGCAGTCGCTCCGGCGCGAGGTGCACCGGCTGCGCGGCGAGGGCGAGACGCTCGCTGGCCGCGTCCAGTCGGCCGAGTCGACGCTGAAGAAGAAGGACGCCGGGCTCGCGCCGCTCGCGCGCCGGGTGCTGAAGAGCGTCTTCACCATCGAGACCGCGACTGCGTACGGCAGCGGGTTCGCCGGCTGGGTCGAGGACGGCAAGCTCGTGATCGTCACGGCCGACCACGTGATCGACGACGACCCCGACGGCAAGGTCGCGATCGTGCGCAAGGGCGGCTCGTGGGGCGGCACGGTCGTCGCCCGCGACCCGAAGAACGACCTCGCGGCGATCCGGCTCGACGGCAAGCCGGCAGGCGCAGCCCCGCTGTGGCCACGCGCCACCCGGAACCGACCCCGCCAGGGCGACGAGCTCCTGCTCGTCGGCAGCCCGTACGGGCTCGAGGGCACCGTCACGGTCGGCGTCGTCTCGCGGGTCGGTGCGCGCGAGATCCAGACCGACGCCGCCGCGAACCCGGGCAACTCGGGCGGCCCCGCGGTCGACAAGAAGGGTCGGCTCGTGGGCGTGCTCGTCTCGGGCGGCGGGCAGAACCTGAACTTCGCGATCCCGATCGGGCTCGCGTGCCGCAAGCTCAGGGACTGCTGACCCGCTCCCGCGCCTCGGCGATGATCCGCTCCGCGTCGGCGCGGTTGCCGAACCCGCCCGTCTCCACCTTCTTCTCCTCGAGGTCCTTGTAGACCTGAAAGAAGTGCTCGATCTCGTTCCGGAGCTCGGCCGGGATGTCGTGCACGTCGGCCACGCGTGACCAGGCCGGGTCCTTCAGCGGCACGCAGATGACCTTCTCGTCGGGCCCCTTCTCGTCGACCATGTGGAAGACGCCGACCGGGCGGACGCGGATACGGCAGCCGGGGAAGGTCGGATCGCCCACGAGGACGAGGGCGTCGAGCGGGTCGCCGTCCTCCCCGAGCGTGCCCTCGACGAAGCCGTAGTCCGCCGGGTAGCTCATCGACGTGAAGAGCCGCCGGTCGAGCACGATCCCGCCCACCTCCTCGTCGAACTCGTACTTGTTGCGGGACCCGGCCGGGATCTCGACGAAGACGATCTCGCTCACGCGGCGAGTCTACGGCGAACTTGACGGCCGTCCGGAGGTCCGCCTACTCTCGAAGAGAGCGGTCGCCGACGCCGGCGCCCGCAGAGGCATCGGGGCCTCAGGTCACACACGTGACCTGGGGCCTTTTTTCGTGGTCCGGCAGGAGGAGGCAGGTGAACGAGATCGACGAGCAGGCTGGCGTACGTGTCGACGGGCTGACGGTCGAGGACTGGCCGGCGGTCCGCGCGATCTTCGCGGACGGGATCGCGACCCGGAACGCGACCTTCGAGACGGAGCCGCCGTCGTGGGACGACTGGAACGCGGCCCACGCGCGCGAGCACCGGCTCGCGGCGCGCGACGAGACCGGCCTCGTCGGCTGGGCGGCGCTCACGCCGTACTCCTCGCGGCCCGCCTACGCGGGCGTGGCCGAGGTCTCGATCTACGTGGCCGCCGGGCGGCAACGGCGCGGGATCGGCTCCGCGCTCCTGGCGGAGCTCGTCGCGCGGACCGAGGCAGCCGGGATCTGGACGCTCCAGGCCGGGATCTTCCCCGAGAACGTGGCGAGCCTCCGGCTCCACTTCGCGCACGGCTTCCGCGTGGTCGGCGTGCGCGAGCGGATCGGCCGGCTCGACGGCGGCTGGCGCGACGTGACGCTCCTCGAACGACGAAGCAGGGAGGTCGTGTGATGGTGAAGGTGGAGGCGGTCGTGATCCGCGAGCGCGTCGAGACGGTGATCGACGCGGTCGAGGACGAGACCGGGCACGTGGGCGTGACCGTCGTCGAGGCGATCGGGCACGGCCGCGAGCGCGGGATCACGCACGAGTACCGGGGCCGCGTGTTCGAGTCGCGGTTCCTCCCGAAGGCGGTGCTGACGTTCGTCGTCCCGGACGCGATCGCGGAGGCCGTGGTCGCCGCGATCGTCGACTCGGCGCGGAGCGGCAACGAGTCGGGCGACGGGCTGGTCTGGACGACACGCGTCGACAACGTCACGCACAACCGGACAGGCGGCAGCCTGGAACAGGAGGTGGGGGTCCGATGACGACCAAGGAGCTCGCGATCGCGACGAGCACGGTCTGGGTGGTCCTCGCGGCCGTCCTCGTCATGTTCATGCAAGCCGGGTTCGCTTTCCTCGAGGCGGGGCTGACGCGGATGAAGAACGTCGGTCACATCGCGGCGAAGAACGTGCTCGTGCTCGCGCTGGCCTCGGTCGTCTACTACCTCGTCGGCTTCGGGATCGCGTTCGGCGACGGCGGCAACGCGCTCGTCGGCGGCTCCGGCTTCCTCCCGTCGAGCGAGACGCTGCTCGCCGTCGGCGCGGCGCCGTTCAGCTGGTTCGGCCAGATCCCGGCGGCGGCCGGGTACCTGTTCGAGGTCGTGTTCGCGGCCGTCTCGCTCGCGATCGTCTGGGGCGCGATGGCCGAGCGGACGCGGCTCTGGGTCTACTTCGCGTTCGGCATCGTCTTCACGCTGATCTACAGCGTCGTCTCCCACTGGGTCTGGAGCCCGGACGGCTGGCTCTTCGGGCTCGGGATGCAGGACTTCGCGGGCTCGACCGTCGTGCACTACCAGGGGGCGCTCGCGGGCCTCGCGGGTGCGATCCTCCTCGGCCCGCGGATCGGGAAGTTCGGGGCCGACGGCAAGCCGAACGCGATCCCGGGCCACAACATGGCGTTCGTCACGCTGGGCGTGATCATCCTCTGGTTCGGCTGGTTCGGCTTCAACCCGGGGTCGACGCTGAGCGTCGACTTCGGCGGGGTCGGCTTCTTCTCGTACGTCGCGCTCAACACGAACCTCGCCGCCGCGGCGGGCGTGCTCGGCGCGGTCGTGACCTCGTGGCTCGTGATCAAGAAGCCCGACCTCTCGATGATGCTGAACGGCGCCGTGGGCGCGCTCGTCGCGATCACCGCCGCGTGCGCGTTCGTCGCGCCGTGGGCCGCGATCGTGATCGGCGTCGTGGCCGGGATGATCGTCGTCCTCGGCGTGCTGCTCGTCGAGCGGCTCGGGATCGACGACCCGATCGGCGCGGTGGCCGCGCACGGGATGGCCGGTGTCTGGGGAACGCTCTCGCTGGGGTTCCTCACCGTCCCGGCGCTGTCGGAGCGACTCGCGACGGGGAGCCCCGGGCTCCTCTACGGCGGTGGGCTCCACCAGCTCGGCGTCCAGGCTCTGGGCCTCCTCGCCGTCGGGACGTTCACCTTCGGCGCCTCGTTCGGCGTCCTGTGGGCGATGAAGCGCACGATCGGGATCCGGACCGAGCCGGACGTCGAGACGGCCGGCCTGGACGTCTCCGAGCACGGCATGTGGGGCTACCCCGAGTTCTACATCCCGGTCCCCGGCGGCTACGGCACCGAGTCGCACGGGCACCTCGGACTGGCGCACGCGCACCGGCCCGCGGTCGTGCCCATCGGAGCGCCCGCACCGGAACCGGCGGCGTAGCGGGAGGAACGGTCGTAGGATCGCGGCGTGGCGGCGCGCCGCGATCCTCCCTACTCCTGGCCGGTGAGGCCGTTCGACCGCATGCACCCGGTCCGCGGCTACTTCAACGACCCGCGCATCTCCGGCTCGTCGCGCGCGTTCCACTTCGGCATCGACATCAGCGCGAAGGACGGTGCGCCCGTGTACTCGGTCGAGGCCGGCACCGTCCACTTCGAGGGCGGCCGCTCGCTGTCCGTCGTCTCGGAGCAGAGCCCGCGCACCTTCGGCTACTGGCACGTGATCCCGTCGGTGAAGCACCGCCAGCGCGTGAAGCGGCACCAGCTCCTCGGTCGCGTCGAGCCGCCGTGGGCGCACGTCCACTTCGCGGAGAGCAGCCGCCGCACCGGCTACCGCAACCCGCTGCGGCCGGGCGCGCTCTCGCCGTGGGTCGACTCGACCTCGCCGCGGATCGCCGGCATCCGCTTCCTCCGCGGCGGCAAGGAGTTGTCGCCGCTCGCGATCTCCGGGGCAGTCGACGTCGTGGTCGACGCGTGGGACCTGCCGCCGCTCCAGCCGCCGCCGCCGTGGAACGGGCTGCCGGTGACGCCGGCCGTGCTCCGCTGGCGCGTGCTCCAGGGGCGCCGCGTCGTGCGGCGGTGGCAGGCGCCGATCGACTTCCGCAACCGGCTCCTGCCGGCCGGGCTGTTCTCGACCGTCTACGCGCCCGGCACGCGGCAGAACAAGCCGGGAAAGCCTGGCCGCTACCGCTTCTACGTCGCGCGGACGTGGTCGACGAAGCTGCTGCCCAACGGCCTCTACCGGCTCGAGGTCTCGGCCGCCGACGCGCACGGCAACATCGCGCGTGCCGGCCTCCCGTTCACGCTCGCGAACCGGGCCCGCTAGTGCGCGTGGGGGAACCCATGGTTCCCCCACGAGCCCCCTCCTTCTACCTCAGGGTTTCGAGTGGCGCTTGCGTGGCCTCCCGGGCGGATGAACCGCCCTCCGGCCTAGAGGCCGTCTCTCGTTGCAGGGGCCGGCAGTTCGAATGGCCTGCGCGCGCGCACCTGGCGGTGCGGACGCTCCGGCCAGGGACCGGCTCGCATCGGCACAGGCATGTCGTGACAGGCGGGATGCGCTGTGCCCCTGAACGGGGCACGCGGCGATCCCGCCCGTCCGATCGCTCCGAGGCACTGTTGGTCGCGATCCGGGACACCTTGTTCAGTGCCTGACACCGGCCATGGCCGATACGCCTCAGCCGATCGAGAACGTGACGGTGACCGAGGCGTCGATCGACTGGGTGCCGGGCGCGATCTCGACGCTCGACCGGGCGGCGTCCTGCGCCGCCGCCAGCGGCACCGGCACCGAGCCCTGCGCGCCCTCGACGATCGCGGTGACGTTGCCGAGCGTGCGGCCTGACGCGGCGGCGAGCGTCTCGGCCTTCTCGCGGGCGTCGGTGTACGCCGCGCGGAGCGCCTGGCGGTAGAGCGCGTCGGTGTCGCCGCGCGTGAGCGACGGCCCGGAGATCGTGTTCGCACCGGCGTCGACGGCCGTGTCGACGATCGCGCCGACGCGCCCGAGCTCGCGGATCGTGGCGGTCACGGTCGTGAAGGCGGTGTAGCCGACGATGTCGGTGCCCATCTCGTTCGAGCGCGGCGACAGCGAGACCTGGGAGGTCTGGAGGTCGGCCGCGGCCACGCCGGCGCCGCGGAGCGCAGCGACGACCTTGTTCGCGGCAGCGGTGTTGGCGGTGAGCGCCGCGCGCGCGGTCGCGCCCTCGGTCTGGACGCCGAAGAAGAACGAGGCGCGGTCCGGTACGGTGCGGACGGAGCCTGTCCCGGTTACGGTCAGCCCAGCCGTCGGCTCCTCCTGCTCCGGCGCCTGGCTCCGAGCAGCCTCCGGGCGCCCCACCCCGGCGAGCGCGCCGACGGCGAGCGCGAGGGCGGCGAGTGCGACGATGTGGACGAGCTTCATGGGGGCGTTCCTCCCGGTCGATGTCGACGGATCTACGTCGCCGGGATGCGCGTTCGTCACATCGGCGTGCAGCCCTTCGCGCGGAGTAGCGTCCCGGTGTGCGCTACCGCTTCGTGGACTGCCGCTGGACGCTCGTCGACCCCGAGGCCGGGCGGCGCGCCTACCTCACCGCGCACATCCCAGGTGCGGCGTTCCTCGACCTCGAGACCGAGCTCTCGTCGGCACCCGGCCGCGACGGCCGGCACCCACTGCCCGAGCCCGAGACATTCGCGGTCGCCGCGGGCCGCGCCGGGATCGACCGGAGCACGCACGTCGTCGCCTACGGCTCGCCCGGCGCCGAGCGCCTGTGGTGGCTGCTTCGCCACTTCGGCCACGACGACTGCTCGGTCCTCGTCGGCGGGATCGAGGCGTGGGGCGGGGCGCTCCGCGGCGGCGACGAGACGATCGAGCCCGCCGTGTTCGTCCCGGACGAGCCCGCCGGTGACATCGCCTCGGTCGACGAGATCGCGTCGCGGCTCGACGACCCCGCGCTCGTGCTCGTGGACACGCGGACAGCGCCGCGCTTCCGCGGCGAGCCGAACGCGATCGACGTCGAGCCGGGCCGGATCCCGTCCGCCCGCAACGCGCCGTGGGAGGAGCCGCTGCCGCCGCTCCCGGAGGGCGAGGTGATCGCCTACTGCGGCTCGGGCGTGACCGCCTGCGTCGTCCTCCACCGCCTCTGGCTCGCAGGCCGGATCGGCCGCCTCTATCCGGGCTCGTGGAGCGAGTGGGAGCAGCGCCCCGAGCTGCCGCGCGCCCGCGGCTAGTGCAGGTTCAGCTCGGCGATCCGGCGCACGCGGTCGAGGGTGATCCCGGCCCGCTGCTCGTGCACGAGCGGGTGGTCGGCGTCGTGGAGGACGAGCTGGGGCCGGAGCTCGAGCTCGGTCGTGACGACGTCGACCGCGAGGCCGCGGGTGTCCGGGTAGCCGGACGGGGAGTTGGCGAGCCAGCCGAAGTACGGGGGCTCCTCCGTCCGCGCCGGGTCGTCCCAGAGCTCGAGCACCCGCTCGAACGAGCGCTTGCTGAGTGACGACCACAGGCCGTAGCGGAAGTCGTCCTCCGCGTCGAGCACGGGAATCGTCAGCAGGCCGCGGATGAAGTAGTTCCGGTCGCCCGCGTCGTCCGTCCAGACGCAGATGTCCTCGGAGAGCCAGTCATCGGGTGCGCCCGGCCCGTCCCAGTATCGGGGCGCGGACGACCCGTAGTCGTGTGGGAGCCCCTCGTGCTCCTCGCCGCAGACGCTGCAGCGCCAGCGCACTACGCGGCGGCGGAGCGCTTCCTCGTGTTGGTCCCGTAGCCGGAGAGGTACGGCTCCCAGCGGTCGGGGATCCGCGGTGCCGCGATCTGAATGAAGAGCACCGGCGCCGGCGGCCGCGGCCGTACGGAGAGCGTCATCTGCGTCTCCTCGAGCAGCCGGTCGCCCTTCTTGTGGTTGCACGAGGCGCAGCTCGTGACGACGTTCTCCCAGGACGACTCGCCGCCGCGGCTGCGCGGGACGACGTGGTCGAGCGTGAGGCGACCGCTGCTCGTGCCGCAGTAGACGCAGCGCCAGCCGTCGCGGGCGAACAGGGCGCGGCGGGAGATCTTGCGCTGGACGGCGCGGGGGACTCGGACGTAGGCGACGAGGCGGATCACATGCGGCCACGGAAACGTGTCCGAGGCCGCGTGGAGTGGTCGATCCAGCTCTTCGATCACTTCGGCCTTCCCCTTGTAGACGAGCACGTGGGCCCGCCGCACCGAAGTGACGTTGAGCGGCTCGTAGCTGGCATTCAGAACGAGGACCTGCTTCAACCTGGCCGAACCGTAGCACCCGGCCGGGCCGGATCCGACGCGTTTCTAACCCGCCATCGCGCGCTCGACCGCCTCCTGCTCCTCGGGCGAGAGAGCCACGGGCGCGCGGCCCCGGTCGAGCTCCTTCACGTAGATCCTGGCGTAGTCGCGGCCCTGGATCGCGCTGAGGACGACCCCGGTTCGCGACGAGTCGAGGACCGCCACGGACGCCGACTGCTGGCCGCCCGTCCCCTGGTAGGCGTCGTAGCGGACGATCGACGTGCGCGCGAGGGAGCCGTCGATGCGGCGGTCGACCCGCGCCAGGCCGGCGGCGACCTCGTCCACGGCCTTGTGCAGGTCGTCGATCCGCGCCTGCAGCGAGACGGCGAAGTCGACCACGTCGGCGCGCGCCGCCGCCGAGCAGCACGCCCTGCGCCGACCGCACCCGGCGCAGCGCGAGCCAGGCCAGGAAGGCGGCGACGAGCGCGCCCAGCGCGACGGCGACGGCCCCGACGGCGATCCACGCTGCGACCTCGGCGGTCATTCGCGCAAGGGTAGAACCCGTCCGCCCGGGCCGGAGCGGTGAAGCCGGTACCGCTTCAAAGCGACAAAGCAACAGTCTGTTACTAAGTCGCGTTTCAAGCGTACAGGGTCCCGGAGCGATCGGACGGGCGGGATCGCCGCGTGCCCCGTCCAGGGGCACAGCGCATCCCGCCCGTCACGACACGCCAGTGCCGATGAGAGCCGGGTTCCTGGCCGGAGCGCCCGCACCGCCAGGTGCGCGCGCGCAGGCCGTTCGAACATGCCGGCCACTGCAACGCGAGACAGCCACTCGGCCGAAGGGCGGTTCATCCGCCCGAGAGGCCACGCCGAGGCGACTCGAAGCCCTGAGGTAGAAGGAGGGGGCTCGTGGGGGAACCATGGGTTCCCCCACGCCGGCTAGGGAGGAGTCAATGTGAAAATGACGGGGTACGTCGCCGAGTTGTTCTGCGTCCGCTGCTCGCCCGGGACCGCTGCAACCTGGACGACGACGTTCGTCTTCTGCGCGAACTGGACGATCTGGCCGAGGTTGCGGAAGACGACCGTCTTGCGCTCGCCCGCGTCGATGATGTCGATCGTCGCGGTCTTCTCGATCGGGCGCGGGCTCTGCTCGACGCGCAGCGTCACCTTGACCTGCACCTCCTGCGAGTTGCCCGAGTTCTCGACGGTGGCCTCGAACGCGAGGTCGGCGGTCGCCACGATCGTGTTGTCCTCGTCCGTCCGCAGCACCTGCCCACTCGGGAGCGCCCGCGTCTGCACGAGGCTGTTGCCGTGCAGGCCGGTCGGCGTGCCGCCGGTCGACGCGCCGCGAATTCGGTCGAGGACCGGCGTCATCGCGCGCGCCGTGGCCAGGTCGGGTGTCGTCAGGAACACGGACTGCGGCACCTCCACGCCCGCGATGTCCTCCTGCCGCAGCGTCGCGACCGCCGGCACGCGGAAGAGGTCCTCCCACATCACGTCGCTCGCCACGAAGCGCCGCATCTGCGTCGCGAGCAACTCGCCGGCCTCTTCGCGGTCGGCGTTCTGCGCCGACGTGGTCTGCTGGAACGCGTCCTGGAGGCGGCGCAGGCCGACCGTCCGCTCCTCGAGCGCGATCACGGCCTGCTGGTGCTCGTCGCGGAGCGGCCCCGGCGGCGACAGCTCCCGCGCCCGGGTCGCGCCCTGCAGCTGCTGCTGGGCCAGCTGGTCGAGCCGGTTCTGGAGCTGCTGCGCGCGGATCCCCGGCGTCGTCAGCAGCGTGTTGAGCTGTCGCCCGACCTGCTCCGAGTCCTCCGCGATCTGGCCGATGTCGGTCATGTAGTCGCGGTACGCGTCGCGCTTGCTGTCGCTGCGGCAGCCCTGGATCCAGAAGACGAGCAGGACGACGACGAAGATCGCCGCCGCGACGAGGCCGACGAGCCGGCTGAGGGAGCCGATGTTGGCCGGCGGCCGGATCGGCGGCCGGCGAGGCGGACGACCCGAGGGGCCGTCGCCGCCGCGGCGGCGAGGCGCCGTCTCCTGCGTCGCCGGCTCCTCGAAGAAATCGAACTCGATGTCGTCGTCGCGCTGGCTCATGCCGCTGGAAAGCCGCGTCACTCTATCCCGTCCGTCGGTCGGGGCAGGAAAGCCCGCGTCGAAGGGAAACCGGTTCTGGGTGTCGCATGGGGCCGTAGCAGCCGCCGCGCCGGGCGCGCGCGAGCACCTGGTCCTGAACCGGTACCGGCCCGTTCGGCCCCTCGGCAGCGGCGGCTCGGGCTCTGTCTGGCTCGCCCGCGACGAGGCGTCCGGACTGGACGTCGCGCTCAAGCTCGTCGCGCGCGAGGGCAAGGCAGGCGCCCGCGCCGAGCGGGAGGCGGTCGCCGCCGCGCGCCTGCGCCACGAACGCTGCCTCCGCTGCTACGGCGTCGGGCGCGACGAAGGTCATGTCTACATCGCCTACGAGTACGTGCCGGGCAGGACGCTCCGCGAGGCGATGCGCGAGGGCCGGCTCGACGACGCGCGGGCGGTCGAGGCGGCGGCACAGGTCCTCGACGGGCTCGCGCACGCGCACGCGCGCGGGATCGTCCACCGCGACGTGAAGCCGGCGAACGTGTTGCTCCGCGACGGGCCCGGCGTCGAGATCAGCATCCTCGACTTCGGCCTGGCCCAGTTCGACGCGGCGGAGACGCTGACGAACGCCGGGGACGTGCCCGGGACGCTCGCCTACATCTCGCCGGAGCGGCTCGGCGGCGACACGGCGACGCCGGCCGCGGACGTGTGGGCCGTCGGCGTGCTCCTCTGGGAGGCGCTCGCGGGCGGGCACCCGTTCTGGAAGGGCTCCGCCCTCGAGACGGCCCGCGCGATCGAGCGCGGATCGGCATCCCTCGGCACGATGCGGCCCGACCTGCCGAAGCACCTGGTCGCGGCGGTCGACCGTGCCCTGGCCGTCGACCCGCGCCGCCGCCCGCGGGCCGAGGAGCTCGCCGCAGCACTGCGCCGTGCGGCCGCATCACGGCGGCCGGCTCGCGTCCCGCGAGTGGCCCTGCTCGGGCGGCTCGACCTCCGTGGAGCGGCCGAGCGGACACCGGCCGACCGCGTCGCGCCCGCCGCGCTGACGGGGATCGCAGCCGCAGCGGGCGCCGCCGCGTTGCCCTTCTTCCCGACGGGCGCGGCGCTCGCGCTCGGCGCCGCGACGGGCCTGCTCTCCCTCCGCAACCCGCGCATCGCCCTCGGCCTCGCCCTCGCGCTCCCCGTGCTCCCGCTCGGCAACCACTCGCTCGGCCTCGCGGTCGCGTATGCGGTCGCCGCCGCCGGCTGGCTCCTCCTCTTCCTGCGCGAGCCGCGCTGGGCGCTGCTCCCGGCTCTCGGGCCCGTGCTCGCGCCGTTCGGCCTGCTCGGGCTGCTGCCGCTCGCGCTCCGGCCGCTCCGCTCGCCCGTCCGCCGCGCGGCCGCCGCGGTCGCCGGGGTCGCGCTCGCCGCCGCCGCCGCGGGGTGGACGCGCGAGTCGCTGCCCTTCGACACCGGGACCGTGCCCCTCGGCCTCGGCGTCAACGGGAGCGACGACGCGGTCGCGGTCGCCGGCGCGCTCCTCGGCGCCGCGGGGGAGGCGCCGCACCTCATCGCCGCAGCAGCGGTGCTCGCCGCCGTGGCCGCCGCGCTGCCGTACGCCCGCGGCCGCTGGCAGGCGACCTTCGTCGCCGCCGGCCTCCTGGCGGGGCTGCTCCTCGCGGCTCCGGCCGCTGCCGCGCTGCCGATCGTCGCGGCAGCGTGGCTCACGTGGGCAAGCTGCCTCGTACGACCCGCGACTTAGAATCGAGGGGTCGGGAAGTACCCTGGCGCCCCCATGCTCCGGACCATCGAACAGAAGCTCGAGTCGCTCTTCGAGGGCATCTTCGGCCGCGCGTTCCGCACGAACGTGCAGCCGGTCGAGCTCGCGCGCAAGCTCCAGAAGGAGATGGACGAGCACAAGAACGTGTCCGTTTCGCGCGTGTACGTCCCGAACGAGTACTCCATCTACCTCTCGCCGCAGGACCGCGAGCAGTTCTCCGACTACGAGGCGTCCCTCGCCGACGAGCTCCAGGGCTACCTGGCCGAGCACGCGCGCCGGGAGAGCTACGCGCTCCTCTCCTCGCCGAAGGTCGTGTTCCACACGGACGACGATCTGGACGTCGGCGAGTTCGGGATCGCGACCCGGATGGTCCAGCCCGAGCGGCGAACGCGCCCGCAGCGCGACGAGCCGGAAGGGCAGGCCGAGTCCGGGCACACGATGGTCTACAAGCCGCGCCAGCAACCGACCGAGGCGGTGTCGGCCGCCGAGCTCGGGGTCGAGCAGGAGCGGGCCGCACTCGCCTGGGACGGCCAGCGGCTGCAGGTCGAGCAGCGGCGCGTGCTCATCGGCCGCTCGCGCGAGTGCGACGTCCAGCTCGCCGACCCGAACGTGTCGCGCCGCCACGCCGAGCTGCGCCAGGAAGGGGCCTCGTACTGGATCGTCGACCTCGACTCGACCAACGGGATCGAGGTCAACGGACGCAAGCTGAAGCGGTCGAAGCTGGAGAGCGGCGACCGGGTCACGCTCGGCTCGACGGAGCTCGTCTTCACCCGGGAGCGGGCGGCGTGATCGTCGCGGACTCGATCTCCGTCGACGAGCTGCTGCTCATCCTCAAGGTGGCCTTCCTCGTGCTGCTCTACCTCTTCATCTGGCGCATCGTGCGCACCGCGAGCCGCGAGCTGACGACGTCCGGCGGGGGGCGCGCGATGACGAACGAGTCGATGGTGCTCGCACCCGGGCAGGCGGCCTCGCTCGGCCTGAACCGACGCGGCGGCGGCGACCTGGTCGTCGTCCGCAGCAGCACGCTCCGCACCGGCGAGCGCTTCCCACTCGACGCGCAGGCGCTCACCGTCGGCCGCTCGGGGAACAACGACCTCGAGCTGAGCGGCGACCAGTACGCCTCGGCCCAGCACGCGCGGATCGAGCCGCGCGGGGCCGACGTCTGGGTCGAGGACGACGGCTCGACGAACGGGACCTTCGTGAACGGCCGGCGGATCGAGGCGCCGCAGCGGCTCGCGCCGGGCGACGTCGTGCGCGTCGGCGAGACCGAGTTGCGGTACGAGGCCGCGTGATGGGGCTCGGACGCCACACCGCCGTGTCGGACACGGGCCGCAAGCGCCGGCACAACGAGGACTCCTACGTCGTGCGGCCGCCGCTCTTCGCCGTCGCCGACGGGATGGGCGGCGCACAGGCGGGCGAGGTCGCCTCGCGGCTCGCGGTCGAGGCGATCGCCGACGACGATGGCGCGGGCGACGGCGAGGGGCGCGTGGCCGCGCTCGTCCGCGAGGCCAACCGCCGCGTCTACGAGCACGCCGGCTCCGACAGCGCCACCTCCGGGATGGGAACGACGATGACGATCGCCCTCGTCGAGAACGGCACGGTCGCGATCGGCCACGTCGGCGACTCGCGGGCCTATCTCGTCCGCGACGGCATGCTCGAGCAGCTCACGCAGGACCACTCGCTCGTCGCCGAGCTGATCCGCAGCGGCAAGCTCTCCCCGGAGGAGGCGGAGTCGCACCCGCAGCGCTCGGTGATCACGCGCGCCCTCGGCACCGACCCCGACGTCGACGTCGACACGTACACGATCGAGTCGCAGCCGGGCGACGTGTTCCTGCTCTGCTCGGACGGCCTCACCTCGATGGTCGGTGACGCGGCGATCCTCGAGGCGATCGAGGAGCACCGCCGCGACCTCGACGGCGCCGCGCGGGAGCTCGTCGTGCGCGCCAACCGCGGCGGCGGCGAGGACAACATCACCGTCGTGTTCTTCGAGATCGCCGAGGACGGCGCTGCCGCGCCGGAGGAGACGGCCGTCCTGCCGGCGGTGGACGAGCCGGAGCCCGAACGGGAGCCGGACGACGACACGCTCGACGAGCTCGACCGCGTCCCGGCGGTGAACACGCAGGTGTTCAAGGCCGAGGAGCTGGAGGCGGCGGTCGCCGCGGCGCCGGCGAAGAAGCGCCGCAGCCGCATGGACCGCGTCGCGGCGCGTGTCCTGGCCACTGTCGTCGTCCTCGCGGTGGTCGCGGGGATCGTGCTCCTCGTCGTCTGGGGCCTCCGCAAGTGCCCGTCCGGCAGTACGCGTTCCGCCGCGATCACGCGGCGGCTGCGCGTCCTCAGTCGCGCCATAGCTCGCTATGGCGCTCCCTGCGTCCTTGCATCCTTGGTGCTCGGCCGAAGCGGGGCAGCCCACCGGACTGACGATGTCCCTGCGGAACCGAGAGCTCCTCAACCTCGCCGTCGTCGGCATGCTCACGGGCGTCGGCTTCGCGAGCGTCTACATCGCGCGCCAGGCCGAGATCTCGACGGCGTCGCTCTCGTACGCCGCCTTCTTCGTCGCGCTCTACCTCGTCGCCCACTCGGTCGCGCGCTTCGCCGTCCCGCACGCCGACCCGTACCTGCTCCCGATCGCGGCGCTGCTCACGGCGATCGGGATCACCGAGATCTACCGCCTCGAGCCGACCGACGCCTTCCGCCAGGGGCTCTGGGTCGTCGTCGGGGTGGCCGCGTTCGCGGGGACGCTGCTGGCGCTGCGGCGCGACTACCGCGTGCTCGAGCAGTACAAGTACCTCTTCGGCCTCGGCGCGGTGGTCCTGCTGATCCTGCCGGCGCTGCCGGTGATCGGCCGCACCGTCAACGGCGCGCGGCTGTGGGTCGGGATCGGGCCGCTGCAGTTCCAGCCGGGCGAGTTCGCGAAGCTGTTCCTCATCGTCTTCCTCGCCGGCTACCTGCGCGAGAAGCGCGAGGTGCTCGCGGGCGGGCGGATCAAGGACTTCGGCCCGCTGCTCGTGATCTGGGGCGCGGCGATGGCGGTGCTCGTCCAGACGAACGACCTCGGCTCGGCGCTCCTCTACTTCGGGATCTTCCTCGGGATGCTCTACGTCGCCACCGACCGGCCGCTCTACGCCGGCGCCGGGCTCGCGCTGTTCGTCGCCGGCGCGGCGGCCGCGTACCAGGTCGTGCCGCGCGTCGAGAGCCGGGTCTCGAACTGGATCGACCCGTGGGCCGACGCGCAGGGCGCCGGCTACCAGATCATCCAGTCGACGTACTCGATCGCGAGCGGCGGCTTCGTCGGCACGGGGCTCGGCCAGGGGACGTTCACCTCGCCGGGCGGCACGCAGCTCATCCCGGAGCTCAAGACGGACTTCATCTTCGCGGCGATCGCGCAGGAGCTCGGGCTCGTCGGCGCCGCCGCGCTGCTGCTGCTCTACATGGTGTTCGTCGTCCGCGGCTTCCGCACCGCGCTCCTCGCCTCCGACGGCTTCTCGAAGCTGCTCGCGGCGGGCCTCACCTTCGGCTTCGCGGTGCAGTCGTTCATCATCCTCGGCGGGATCCTGCGGCTGATGCCGCTGACCGGGATCACGCTCCCGTTCGTCTCGTACGGCGGCTCGAGCATCGTCGCCAACTTCGTCCTCCTCGCCGGGCTGCTGCTCGTCTCGAACCGCGCGAACGCGCTGAGGGCGCGCGCGTGAACCGCCAGATCACGCGGCTCGCGGTCGCCGGCGTCGTCCTCCTCTCGGCACTCATCGTGGCGACGACGTACTGGCAGGCCTGGGCGGCGCCCGGCCTCCAGGACCGGCAGGACAACGCAATCGAACGCGTTGCCCAGTTCCAGATCGACCGCGGCGAGATCGTGAACGAGCGCGGCCGCGTCCCGCTCGCGACGAACCGGGAGCGCTCGGTCGGAGGCAACACCTTCTACTTCCGCGAGTACCCGCAGGGCGGCCTCACCGCTCACGTCGTCGGCTACGCGACGCAGGCCCGCTCTCGCGCGGGTCTCGAGCGTTCGATGAACGCGTACCTGACCGCGTCGAACTCGAACCTCGCCACGGTCATCGACCGGACGCTCGACGACCTGACCGGCGGGACGATCCACGGGAACGACGTCCGCCTGACGCTGAACCTGCGCGGCCAGCGCGCCGCCATGGCCGCGCTGGGGAACCGCTGCGGCGCCGTCGTGGCGCTCGAGCCCAAGACGGGGCGAGTGCTCGTCCACGCGCAACGGCCGACGTACGACCCGAACCTCGTCGAGACGGACTTCGCGGCGGTGCAGCGGGCACCGGGGGCCGAGTGCCGCCCTGCAGCCCCGCTGCTCGTCCGTGCGACCGACGGCCTCTACGTGCCCGGCTCCACGTTCAAGGTCGTGACGGCCTCGGCGGCGATCGACAGCGGCCGCTACTCGCTCCGCTCGACCTTCCAGGACCCGGGCTACTGCGAGGAGTACGGCAAGCGCGTCTTCAACTACTCCGACCAGGGGACGCCGTCCGGCTACGGCACCGTGAACCTCGGCCAGGCGATCCAGAACTCGATCAACTCCGTGTTCTGCAACATCGGCAAGGACCTCGGCGCCGGGACGCTGGTCGACTACGCGAAGCGGTTCGGCTTCTACGAACGGCCGCCGCTCGAGACCCCGGCGAACGAGCGGGCGCCGAGCGGGCTCTACCAGGACGGGAGGCTGTTCGATCCCCAGGACGACAACCAGGTCGACCCCGGGCGCTTCGCATTCGGGCAGGAGCGGCTGTTGGTGACGCCGCTGCAGATGGCGATGGTCGCGGCGACGATCGCGAACGACGGCGCGCTGATGGAGCCGTACGTCGTGGACAAGATCGTCGGCCCCGGAGGCGCCACGATCCGCACGACGCGGCCGAAGAAGATCCGGCAGGTGGTGTCGCCGCGGACGGCGAACGAGGTGACCGAGGGGATGCAGCTGGCGGTGCAGGCCGGCACCTCGACGGCGGCGCAGCTCCCCGACGTCGCGGTGGCGGGCAAGACGGGCACCGCCGAGTCGGGCCAGCAAGGGGTCAACACCGTCTCCTTCATCTGCTTCGCGCCGGCCGACGACCCACAGGTTGCGATCGCGGTCTTCGTCGAGCGGCAGCGCAGCACGGGAGGCCAGACGGCGGCGCCGATCGCGAGGCAAGTCCTGCAGGCCTTGCTCGGGTCGCCGTCGAATCCATAGATCCCTACCCTTTGGGGCGCATGGCGACCACCGACACCCTGATCGACTCGCTCTTCGACGGGCGCTACCGGATCCTGAAGCGGATCGGGAGCGGCGGGATGGCCGACGTCTACCTCGCCGAGGACGAGGTGCTCGGGCGGCGCGTCGCGATCAAGATCCTCAACGAGCGCCACGCGGGCGACGACCAGTTCGTCAAGCGCTTCCACCGCGAGGCGCAGAGCGCGGCCTCGCTGTCGCACCCGAACGTCGTCGCGATCTACGACCGCGGCGAGGCGCAGGGGACGTCCTACATCGCCATGGAGCTCCTCGACGGGCGCAACCTGAAGGAGCTGATCGTCGCGCGCGGCCCGGCGCCGCCGAAGGTCGTGGTCGAGTACGCGCGCCAGATCCTCGCGGCGCTCGCGTACTCGCACCGGCACGGGATCGTGCACCGCGACATCAAGCCGCACAACGTCGTCGTCGACGGCGACAACCGCGTGAAGGTGACCGACTTCGGGATCGCACGGAGCGGCACCTCGCAGATGACCGAGGCCGGCTCGATCGTGGGCACGGCGCAGTACCTCTCGCCCGAGCAGGCGCGCGGCGAGGCCGTCGATCCGCGCTCCGACCTCTACTCGCTCGGCATCGTCATGTACGAGCTGCTGACCGGAGCGGCGCCGTTCACCGGCGACTCGCCGGTCGAGATCGCGATGAAGCACATCTCGTCGACCCCGCCGCCGCCGTCGGAGGTACGCGAGGGCGTCCCGCGGGAGCTCGACCTCGTCGTCATGCGCGCGCTCGCCAAGGACCCGGACGACCGCTACGCGGACGCCGCGGAGATGGACGCCGACCTCGAGCGGATCCAGCGCGGGCTCGGCGTGAGCGACCGGACGACCGAGGCGGCGACGGCGGTGATCGCGGCGCCGAGCACGATGCCGACGATGATCTCGAGCGCGCCGACGCGGGTGCAGGGCGCCGCTGGCGCGCCGCCGGTCTACTACGACTACGACGAGGAGCCGCGGCGGCGGCCGATCTGGCCCTGGCTGCTGCCGATCCTGCTCCTGCTCGCGACCGTCGTCGTCGGCTTCCTCGTCTATCAGCAGATCCAGGACCAGCTCCAGGACTCCGAGCCGGTCTCCGTGCCGAACGTCGAGGGCCTGCGCGAGGCGCTCGCGGTCGAGCAGCTCGAGTCGCGGGACATCCAGTACGAGACCGAGCGCGGGCCGAGCACGGAGCAGCCGAACGGCTTCGTCTACGACCAGAACCCGGAGGGCGGGAAGCGCATCTCGCCGGAGACGGATGTGGTCACGCTGTTCGTCTCGACCGGGCCGCCGACGACCGAGGTGCCCGACGTGCGCGGACGCTCGCGCGACGACGCGGTCGGGGCGCTGACCGCCGCGAAGCTGAAGCCGGACGTCCACGAGGTCAACTCGAACGAGCCGCAGAACACGGTGATCGCGCAGGACCCGAAGCCGGGCGACGTCGTCGAGGAGGGGACGACGGTCAGGATCAACGTCTCCGCCGGTCCGAAGCCGATCGGCGTCCCGTCCGTGCTCGGGCAGCCGTACGAGTCGGCGCTCGCCCAGCTCCAGGGAGCCGGCTTCGCCGTGGCGCGGCGCGACGCGGACTCGAACCAGCCCGCCGGGACGGTCATCGACCAGTCGCCCGCAGGCGGTGAGACGGCGCCGAGAGGCGCGACGATCACGCTGACGGTCTCGCGGGGCCCGCAGACGGTGGCGGTGCCCGACGTGACGTCGCTCGACCGCGACACGGCCGTGGCCACGCTTCAGGACTCCGGCTTCGAGGCGAACGTCGCGCAGGAGGACACGGAGGATCCGTCCCTCGACGGCGTCGTCCTCTCGCAGGACCCGGCCGGGGGCGCGCAGGCCGAGCCCGGCTCGCCGGTGACGATCGTGGTCGGCCGGTTCGCGCCGGCGCCGCTGGAGACGACCCCGGCCGAGTGAGCCGGCCCGGCAAGGTGCGAGTCGCCGTGCTCATGGGCGGCCGCTCCAGCGAGCACGAGATCTCCGTCGCCTCGGCGCGCTCGGTGCTGGCGGAGCTCGACCCCGAGCGCTACGAGGCGGTCACGGTCGAGATCGGCCGTGACGGCTCCTGGGCGCTCGGGGCGGGGCAGGCGCCGCTGGAGCTCCCGGCGGGCGGCGGGCCGGCCGAGACGCTGCCCGTGCCGGCTGCCGGAGCGCCGGTGGCCGAGACGCTCGCGCACGTCGACGTCGTCCTGCCCGTGCTCCACGGGCCGTTCGGCGAGGACGGGACCGTCCAGGGGCTGTTGGAGCTCGCGGGCGTCCCCTACGTCGGGGCCGGCGTGGCCGCGTCCGCGCTGTGCATGGACAAGGACCTCTTCAAGGCCGTGCTCCGCGACCGCGGCATCGCCGTCGCGCGCCACCATGCGATCCGACTCGGGGACGAGGTCACGAACCCGTTCGACTACCCGGTGTTCGTGAAGCCGGCGCGGCTGGGGTCGTCGGTCGGGATCTCGAAGGTGCACGACGCATCCGAGCTCGGGCCGGCCGTGGAGCTCGCGCGCCGGCACGACGAGAAGGTGCTCGTGGAGGAGTTCGTCGCGGGCATCGAGGTCGAGTGCGGCGTCCTCGGCAACCAACGGCCGGCGCCGATCGCGTCGGTCGTGGGCGAGATCGTCCCGCACGCGGAGTGGTACGACTACGCGGCCAAGTACGACGAGGGCGGCTCGGACATCATCGTCCCGGCTCGCATCCCGGACGAGGTCGCGGCGCGCGTGCAGGAGGTCGCGGTGGAGGCGTTCGTCGCGACCGAGTGCGAGGGGATGGCGCGGGTCGACTTCTTCGTCCGCGAGGGCGGCGAGGTGGTCGTCAACGAGCTCAACACGATCCCGGGCTTCACCTCGACGAGCGTCTACGCAAAGCTGTTCGCGGCCTCGGGGATCCCGTACGGCGAACTGCTCGACCGGCTCGTGGAGCTCGCGCTGGAGCGCCACGAGCGCCGGCGCAGCCTCGAGTACTAGGCGCTCGCCGAGATCTCCTCGACCCGGGCCCGGCCCGACGGAAGCTCCGTGATCCACAGCACCACGTAGCGGCCCGCGTCGTCGCCCAGCGGGAACGCGGTCTCGCCGCCGACCGTCTGCGCCGGAGACACGACGTCATCGAACGGGCCCTCGGCCGAGTCCCCCGAGCGGATCTCTGCGGTGAACCCAGGCGTCGTGGAGCGGACGACGAGCTGCTCCGGGGACGAGTCTCCCGTGTCGAGCACGAGGCCGACGCCCGGCTTCGTCTGCGAGAACGACTGGTAGCTCTCCGTCGTCCAGTACGTCGAAGTGTCGCCGTCCGTCGCCCGACCGACTGCCTCGGGATGCTCCTGACCGTCGCCGTCCGGGTCGTAGGAGGCGACCGCCGAGACCGCAGCGGGCGTCCCGCCGCCGGCGCCCGCGCCTGCTCCGCCGTCCTCGTCCGCGCCGTCCGGGTCCCGCCCCGCGATCGCCCACACGGCCACGACGGCTACGACCGCCAGCGCGACGAGGAGCACGACGAGCGGCCACGCCCGCCGCCGGCGACGCGCGGCGCGCCTGCGCGCCGGCGGGACGACCATCGTCCGAGCCTCGGGCGCCTCGTCGTCGACCAGGCACGCCCGCAGCACCGTCACCATCGTCGCCATCGACGGGAACCGCTCGTCGGGATCCTTCGCCAGGGCGCGGTCGACGAGCTGCGCGACGCGGGACGGGACGTCGGGCCGGAGCTCGAGCACCGACGGCGGCTCCTCGTGCACGTGCCGCAGCGCCACGGCCACGAAGCTCTCGCCGGGGAACGGCACGTCCCCGGTCAGGAGCTCGAAGAGGACGACGCCGAGGGAGTAGATGTCCGTCCGCTCGTCCACCGCGCGCCCGCTGGCCTGCTCCGGCGCGATGTAGTTCGAGGTCCCGATCACCGTCCCCGTCTGCGTCATCCCGTGGTCGACGTCCAGCGAGCGGGCGATGCCGAAGTCGGTGACCTTCGCCCGGCCGTCGCCGTTGAGGAGGACGTTCTGCGGCTTCACGTCACGGTGCACGACGCCGTGGTCGTGCGCGCACGCGAGCCCCTCGCCGACCTGGATCGCCAACTCGAGCGCACGCCGCACCGGCAGCGGCCCTTCCCGGGCGACGAGCTCCTTGAGGTTCTCGCCGTCGACGTACTCGAACACGATGTACTGGCGACCGCCGTCCTCGCCGCGGTCGATCACCGTGACGATGTTCGGGTGCGAGAGCCGGGCGACCGCGCGGGCCTCGCGGCGGAAGCGCTCGATCGACTCCGCGTCGGCCCCGTGGTACTCGTGCAGGAGCTTCAGCGCCACGTGTCGCTCCAGCAGCGTGTCGCGCGCCCGGTAGACCGACGACATCCCTCCGCTGCCCGCGAGCTCCTCGAGCTCGTAGCGGCCCGCGATCAGCTCCCCGACCATCGCCTCCAGTCTGCCCGACGCACGGGGACGCCAATCAGGAGAGGGCCGGGCGGGAACGTGTCCCGCCCGGCCCTCGATGCTGCGATGCGACGTGCGCTACTTCGCGCCGCGCACCTGGACGACCATCTTGTCGGCGTCCATGTCGTTCACGCGGATCTGCACGCCCGCGTTCGGCACCTTGACGCTGTACCAGCTGGGCTGGTACCGGCCGACGTGAGGCGTGCCGTGCCCGTCGTTGTCGAACCAGTAGGTCAGCGCGTCGTCGAAGATCCGGTTCGCGGGCTGCGACGGGATCGTCGTCGGCTGACTGTTCTTGTGCACCGTGATCGACGTCGTCGGGTTGATCCCGAACGTCGAGTCGTACGACAGGATCCGGTTCCGCAGGAGGTGCCCGTCGTACGCGTGATGGAACGACGGATGCGCATCCACGGGGAGGAGCTCGCCCGCGCCGGGGTGGTCACCCACGTTGTTGTCGTTGAACGACGAGTTCCAGTAGTTGATCAGCAGGCCCTGCTCGTACGGGTGCGTCTCCACCCAGTCGGGCCGGCTGTCGAGGAACCCGAAGTTGTACGCCGTCGCCAGGCTCGTGTCGTACCCGGAGTACGTCTTGTACTCGGCCACGTACGCGCTGACGTGCGTCGTCGTGAACGTGCCGTTGATGCGCACGAACCCGACTGCGTCCCAACCCGTCGGCTCGGTCTCGGAGCCGCCGTCGACGAGGGTCCCGCCGATGCGCGACGTTGTCGATCGAGAACCCGGGCAGGGCGACCGCGCCGTCCGTCTGGTACCGAACGCGGATGTGCGTCGTCCCGGCCGGAAGCGTGCCGCTGATCGGCACCCAGTTCCCGTTCGTCGTGCCTGAGATACCGCCGCCCGTGACGTTGAAGCCGCTCTGGTCGGTGGCCGGGTCACGCGAGACGTTGAGGATCACCGGCGTGTAGGTCGAGCCGCCGTTCGTCGAGGCCTCGATGAACGCGTAGTCCCAGTCGAGCTCGGTGTTCCAGCGGCCGATCGCGGTGATCGACTGACCGCCGGCACCCGGCGTGGCCCGCGACATGAAGTTGTTCAGGTCGTCGCCCTGCTGGCTCCACCAGAACCACGTGCCCCCGTCCGCCGCGGGCGGGCCCACGGGGTGATCGACCTTCACGTCCGGCGTCATCACGAACAGGGCCTTGGACTCCTTGCCCTTCGGCGCCTTGCCGTTGCCGGCCGGGCTGAGCTGGAACGTGCCCTTGCCGCCGGCCAGGATCGCGTTGTACTGCGTCCCGCCCTCGCAGGTCTCGCAGCCGAGCCAGCCCATCTGGAACTTCTCCCAGGCGCCCATGTCGACCGGGTGGTCGCCGATCCCGTTCGGGCCGCCGTCGCCGATGTTCGCGCCCGAGGACATGATCGTCCAGAACGCGGTGTTGTTCTCGGCGCCGCCGGTGTTCCCGGACGTGTCGTAGAGATCCGGCAGGCCGAGGTCGTGCGCGTACTCGTGTGCGAACACGCCGAGGCCGCCGTTCTCCGGCTGGATCGTGTAGTCGCCGACCCAGACGTTGGTGGCGTTGTTCGGGTGCACGACCACGCCGCCTGCAGACGCAAGCGACTGCGAGTTCGTCCCGGCGTTGAAGCCGATGAGGCCGCCGGGGCCGACCGCGAAGCCGGCCTGGGACCGGTGCGACCAGATCGCGTCCGTGCCCTGATGCGGGTCGCTGGCGGCCTGGTCGCCGCCGGCGTGGACGATCTGGAAGTGGTCGATGAACTGGTCCGGCTCGCGGAAGTTGCCGTCGCCGTCGACGTCGTAGCGGTCCTCCACGTCGAACGTGCGGAGGTACGCCGTGACCTCGGCCAGCGTCTTGCCGGAGGCGAGCTGCCCCTGGACCCAGTACGACATCGAGTCGCGGATCAGGTAGACGATGTTCGAGCAGATGATCCCGCCGCACGGATCACGACCGTACTTCGCCTCGTTGAACGGCACCTTCACCCAGCCGTGGACGGCGCCGGTGATCGAGTACCGGCCGGACGACTGGCGCTCGTAGTACGCCTTCATCCGGTTGAAGTACATGTTCTCGTAGTGCGCGGCGTTGTAGTCCGCCTGCCACAGCGTCGAGTTGTCGACCGCGCGGTTCGGCGGGCTGATCTCGTTGTGGAGCGGGCCGTTGAGCCGCTGCACGCTGGCGTCGGGCGGGAAGCACGACACGCCCACGGTGCCGGGAGCACAGCTGGCAGCCGAGTCCGGGAACTGCGGATGCCGCGTGTTCCCGAACTCCACGATGACCGTGAAGATCTTGTCCGTGCCCGTCCGCTGCAACAGGGCGTGCTGGCCGATTTCGACCTCGAAGGTCTTGCCCTTGGCCTTGCCCTGGAGCTTCGCCTTCAGCGCCTTCTGCGTCAGCTCGTACTGCTGCCGCGCGTGTGCGCCCAGCAGGTTGTCGTTGTAGCTCTTGTACTGCTTGCCGCCCGGGCGATCCGCACCACGCTGGTCCGGAGCGCCGGCGGCGCCTGTCGCGAGCGCACCGACCAGCAGCAGCGCAGCGGCAAGCGCAAACCACGCTTTCCTCATCTGGATGACCTCTCCCCTTGGTGGTCGAAAGCGGCTCCCCTCGAGCCGCGGCCGGGGAGGTTACTAACGAAGGTAATCGACCGTCAATATCCGACCCGCAACCTCTACCATATTGTCAGGTCGATATTTGACGCTATTTATTCCGCGAGTGCCGCGTCGATCGCCTCTTCCCAGACGAGGAGCGCCTCGTCGAGCTGGGCGTCGTCGATCACGAGCGGGACGAGCACGCGGATGCAGTTCCCGTAGACGCCCGCCTTCAGCAGGAGCAGGCCGCGCGACAGCGACTCCTCGATGACACGGACGGCGAGCTCGGGCGCCGGCTCCTTCGTGGCCGGGTCGTGAACGAGCTCGATCGCGAGCATCGCGCCGAGGCCGCGGACGTCGCCGATCCGCGGATGGCGCTCCTGCCAGGTGAGCATCCGCTGCCGGATGCGGTCGCCGATCTCCGCCGAGCGTTCGACGAGGCCCTCCTCCTCGATCACGTCGAGAACGGCGAGCGCGGCGGCCTGCGCGACCGGGTTGCCGACGTACGTCCCGCCCACCGCGGAGTCGTGCGGCGCGTCCATGATCTCCGCCTTGCCGATCACGCCCGAGAGCGGCAGCCCGGCGGCGATCGACTTGGCCACGGTCATGAGGTCGGGCTCGATCCCGTACCACTCGGTCGCGAACAGCTTTCCCGTGCGGGCGAAGCCGGTCTGCACCTCGTCGAGGACGAGCACGATCCCGTGCTCGTCGCAGATCCGGCGGATCCCCTGGAGGAAGTCCACGGGCGCGGGGACAAAGCCGCCTTCGCCCTGGACCGGCTCGATCACGATCGCCGCCACCTGCTGGGGCGCGACCTGTGTCACGAACGCGCGCTCGAGCGCAGCGAGCGCCTCGGCCGTCGTCGGGCCGCGGTACGCGTTCGCGAACGGCACGCGGTAGACCTCCGGCGCGAACGGGCCGAGGCCGGTCTTGTACGGGTGCGTCTTCGAGGTGAGCGTCATCGACATCATCGTGCGCCCGTGGAACGCGCCCTCGAACGCGATCACCGCGGGGCGGCCCGTGTAGAGGCGGGCGAACTTGACGGCGTTCTCGACGGCCTCCGTGCCGGCGTTGAAGAACGCGGCCTTCGCGGGGCCGCTGAACGGCGCGGCCGCGACGAGGCGCTCGGCGAGACGGACGTAGACCTCGTACGGGACGACCGTGTAGTCCGTGTGCGCGAAACGGTCGAGCTGCTCCTGCGCGGCCGCGACCACCTTCGGGTGCGAATGGCCGACGTTGAGCACGCCCACTCCGCCGGTGAAGTCGATGAAGGTGTTGCCGTCGACGTCGGTGATCGTCGCGCCGCTCGCGGTCTCTGCGACGAGCGGCAGCGTGACGGAGAGCGGCGCGGCGACCGAGCGCTCGTGGCGCTCGAGGATCTCGCGCGAGCGCGGTCCCGGGATCTCCGTGCGGAGCTCGATCGTCCGTGTCATCGCCATCGCGCGCACCTTAGCGGGCGGTCGTGCGGGACAGGCGGTACACGACCCCGCGCCCCCAGTCGGAGACGAGGAGCGCACGCTCGCCGTCCGCCGCGACCGCGAGCGGGTGCTCGAACCCGTCCGCGAAGAGGCGAGATCGTCCCGTGTTGGGATCGACGCGCACGACCTTGCGCCCCCAGCGCTCGGAGAGGTACTGGCCCCACTCGGCGACATAGAGCGCGCCGCCGACGAACGCCATCCCGTTCGCGGACGAGTGGGGCTCGAGGTACGCGAGCGGCACGGTCACGCCGGCGCACGAGCCGCGAAGGCGGCGCTCGGCCCAGCTCGGCCAGCACCCGGGCCAGCCGTAGTCAGCGCCGCGGCGGAGGACGACGATCGACTCGGCCGGCTCCGACGTGCCGAGGTCGTCGCGGTTGTTGACCGACACGAAGATCCGGCCCGTGCCCGGCTCGATCGCGAGCCCGAACGGGTTCCGCAGCCCGCGCGCCTCGATGCGCAGCGCGGTCCCGTCGGGGCGCACGGAGAGGATCGTCGCGCTCCGCGGGTCGCGCTCCTCGCAGGCGTCGCAGGTGCTCCCCGAGCCGAAGTAGAGGCGCCCGTCGCGGGCGACGACGACGTTGTCCTGCTGGTGACGCCCGTACGGGAGCCGGGAGACGAGCGCGCGCCGGCCGACGAGCGCCTTGCCGAAGAGCCGCAGCCGCCACAGTTCCCCCTGCGCCGACACGAACGCCGCGGGCCCGCTCCAGGCGAGCCCGAGCGGCGTGTCGAAGCCGCGCGCGACGACCCGGGGCCGCGCCGACCCGGGCCCCACGGCGACGACCTCGCCCGTCTCCTGCGTCGCGTACAGCATCCCGTCCGGCCCGAACGCGAGCGCGGTCGGCCGCTTCAGGCCGGTGGCGTAGATCTCGGCGTGCCACCCGCGTGCCACGTCGATCGCCGGCGCGGGCCGGAGCGCCGGCTCCGCGAACATCAGCGTCGCGACCGCCGCGAGGGCGGCGAGCCCGGTCAATCGACGACGATCGGCCGGTACGTGAGGGCGCCGTCGGTGTAGACGCCGGCGGCGTTCCAGAGCAGGAAGCCGGCCGACCCTGCGGCCGCCGCCGCGTCGATCTGCTCCTTCACCTCCGCGGCGGTGTAGGTGCGGCCGTACGAGAAGTCCTGGAGCCACGGGATGACCTTCGTCTCCCGGCCCTCGAGCTCACGGTTGAAGTCGGCCAGCGAGGCGGCGACGGTCGGGCCGGGCGAGGCGTTCGGGTCGTCGAGGCCGTGCTCGCCGGGGCCGTAGTGCGACGGGTAGACCATCGGGTAGATCGCGTCGAGATAGCGCGAGATCCGGCGCGGGATCTGCCCGATCCCGAGGTCGCGCGTCGCCGACAGCCCGAAGACGTCGGCAGACAGACGCGCACCGGTGGGCTGCAGGCGCTTGGCGACGTACTGGACGAACTCCGGGATCACCCAGCCCATCGGCGTCGAGGTCTGCGACGGATAGCGGATCGCCTCGACGTCGCCGTCGGTCGGGAAGCGCACGTAGTCGAGCTGGATCTCGTCGAAGCCGAGGCGCGCGGAGGCGACGGCGAGGTCGCCGATGTAGCGCCACACGTCACGGTTGTACGGATCCGCCCAGCCGAGCCCTGCGTGGTTGACCCAGCGCGAGCCGTCGGTCCGCTGCACCGCCATCGCCGGTCGTGCGGCGGAGAGCACGGGATCCTCGAAGCAGACGATCCGGCCGATCAGGTAGACGCCGCGCTTCCGCGCCAGCAGGGCCGCCTGGCGCGGCTTGTAGTACGGCTTCGCGGCGCCGATCGCGCGCGCGAACGGGACGGCGGACGGGACGAAGCCGACGTCGCCGTTCTCGTCCTTGACGTCGAGCTGCACCGTGTTGAGACCAGGCACCTTGAGGTACTCGTCGAGCTTCCCGGGGATGGACGCGAGCGCCATCGTCACGTGGAGGCCGCGCATCGACAGGGGCGCCGGACGCGGCGCGAGCGGGTCGACCTTCGGCAGCGCCGCGGAGGGGGCCGGACGTGAGGCCGCGGCCTGCTCGGCCTCGACCGCCGGCTCGCCCCCGCCGCGGGCCCGCATCACGACCGCGACGATGAGTGCAAGCGCGAGCACGACGGCGAGCAGGACCACGCGCCGCAACCTCCGCCGCCGGCGCAGCTGGCGCCTCCGCTCGCGGAAGAGCTGATTTCGGTCGACGGGCTCGAGGACCATCGGCGGGGGGTGGACGGTAACAACTCGTGGGGGAACCCGTGGTTCCCCCACGTGCCCCCTCCTTCTCCCTCAGGGCTTCGAGTCACGTCTGCGTGCCCTCCCGGGCGGATGAACCGCCCTTCGGCCCAGGGGCCGTCTCTCGTTGCAGTGACCGGGCATGGTGGTGTGGCCTGCGCGCGCGCACCTTCGGTGCGGGCGCTCCGGCCAGCAACGGCCTCTCATCGGCAATGGCGTGTCGTGACGGTCGGGATGCGCTGTGCCCCTAAACGGGGCACGCGGCGATCCCGCCCGTCCGATTGATGCGGGGCACTCGATACGGCTTGAAACCGGACTAGTGACAGTCTGTTGCTTTGTCGCTTTCGAGGCACCCTCGTTCGGCGAACGCCGGGCGCTCCACGGTCGCGGCCCGGGTGTCACAATCGCGCCCGTGGTCCTCTCCGATCGCACGATCCGCCGCCTGCTCGGCGAGGGCAGGATCGAGGTCGACCCGTTCGACGCGGCGCTGATCCAGCCGTCGAGCATCGACGTCCGGGTCGACCGGCACTTCCGCGTCTTCCACAACGCGCGCTACCCCTACATCGACGTGAAGCTGCCGCAGGAGGAGCTCACGGAGCTGATCTCCGTCGAAGGCGACAGCCCGTTCATCCTCCACCCCGGCGAGTTCGTGCTCGGGACGACGCTCGAGCGCGTGCGCCTTCCGGACGACCTCGTCGCGCGGCTCGAGGGCAAGAGCTCACTCGGCCGCCTCGGCCTGCTCATCCACTCGACGGCCGGCTTCATCGACCCAGGCTGGAACGGCCAGGTGACGCTCGAGCTCTCGAACGTCTCCACGCTGCCGATCACGATCTACGCCGGGATGAAGATCGGCCAGGTCTCCTTCATGCAGATGAGCGAGCCGGCCGAGCACCCCTACGGGAGCGGCGACCTCGGCTCGAAGTACCAGGATCAGGTCGGGCCCGTGCCGTCGCGCTACTGGAAGAACTTCGAATGACCGTGCTCGTCACCGGCGCGGGCGGGTTCATCGGGAGCCATCTGGTGCGGCGCCTGCTCGAGGCCGGACGGCCGGTGCGGGCGCTCGTCCGCGACGCCGCCGACGCCGAGGGGCTGGCCGGTGCAGAGATCATCGAGGGCGACGTGACGAGGCCCGAGACCCTGGGCGCGGCCGTCGCCGGCGCCGACGCGGTCGTCCACCTGGTCGCGATCCTGCAGGGCAAGCCGGAGGACTTCGCGCGCGTGATCGGGGACGGGACGCGGAACGTGGTCGAGGCCGCGCGCGAGGCCGGGGTCCGTCGCTTCGTCTACCAGAGCGCGCTCGGCCTGAACGAGCAGTCGCGCGAGACGATCCCGTACTACCGTGGCAAGTGGGCGGCGGAGCAGGCGGTGACGGGCTCGGGGCTCGAGTACGTGATCGTGCGGCCGAGCTTCGTCTTCGCCGCCGACGGAGGCGCCTTCCCGATGTTCGCGCGGCTGGCGAAGCGGGCGCCGCTCACGCCGATCGTCGGCTCGGGCACGCAGCGGATCCAGCCGATCTGGATCGACGACATGATCGAGGTTCTGGCGCGGGCGATCGACGAGCCGAACGCGGCGAACCGGACGTTCGAGCTCGGCGGCCCGGACACGCTCGACTGGAACGCGTTCTGGGCGCGGCTGAAGCAGGCGCTCGGCGTGCGCCGGCCCTCGGTCCACGTGCCGATGCGACTGATGCGACTGCAGGCGCCGCTGCTCGAGCTCCTGCCGAAGCCGCCCGTCACGCGCAACGAGCTGCTGATGCTCGAGGGCGGCGACAACACCGGCGACGTCGACGCCGCGGTCGAGACGTTCGGCGTCGAGCTCACGCCGCTCGACGAGCAGCTCCGTCGCGCGGCCGGCTGATCTCCTCCAGGCTTCATTTTGAACCGAGCTCCAAAAAAGGGTGAGGGCCGGATCGCTCCGGCCCTCGGTACCCGGTACGCAGCGTTGGAGTGGTAGAGGCGCTTCCGGCTCAGTCTCTCGACCGGCGGCGCGAAACGCGATGCCCCCCACGCTGGCTAGGCGATTCCCGGTGGTCCCGGGGGCAACGCCTCTACCCGCTGGTACCTCCACTGCCCGTACTGGAAAGCTCCACTAGCCGGACCACCTCCTTTCCGTGGTAGATCGCCACTGTAGCGCACGGGGTGGCTGGCACTAACGCAGAATCGTCGTGAGCTCGAGCCCGCGGTCGAGCGGGACCGTGACGCTGACGAGCGTCGGATCCTCCTGCCGCGCGCGCGAGTAGGCACCGAGCGTGTCCTCGTGGGAGAGGACGTTGTCGGCGACGACGACCGCCGCCGGCTCGAGCTTCGTCGCGCGCGAGCTGGAAGAGGTCCTCGTAGTCCTCCTTCTCGGCGTCGAGGAAGACCACGTCGAAGACGTCGTCGATCGCGGCGAGGGTCTCGCGCGCGTCGCCCTCGATCAGCTCGGCCCACTCCTCGAGCCCGGCCTCGGCGACGTTCCGCCGCCAGGCCTCGCACTTGGCCGGGTCGGCCTCGAGCGAGACGAGCCTGCCGCCGAGGTAGCGAACGCCGGCGGCGAGCCAGATCGACGAGTACCCGCGCGAGCCGCCGATCTCGAGCACCTCGCAGTCGGTCTGCGGGGCGACGAGCGAGAAGAGGAAGCGGCCCGTCGTCGGAGCCACCGACCGCGCCCGCAGCTCGCGCGCGACGCCCGCCGCGCGCTCGTCCGCGTCCTCCTGCTCGAGACGCCGGAGCACGGCCGTCACCCGCTCGTCCAGCATGCGTCGAACCATAGAATCCCGAGCAGTGGCACGCCGCATCGACCTCGCCGACGACGCCCTGGTCGTCCGTTTCACGGGCGTCTCCCGCCTCGCGGTCCTCGCGGACGAGCTGCGGATCCCGTACTCGCAGATCGTCGGCGTCTCGGTCGGAACCGCGACGCTCCCCGGCGCCTTCACTTGGCGGATGGGGATGAACGCGAGCCCGTTCGGCGAGACGCGCAAGGGGCGCTTCCGGATCGGCGGCAAATGGGAGTTCTTCGACGTCGACGACCGCGACCGCACGGTCGTGATCGACACGAACGGCTGGCGCTACCGGCGCGTCATCCTCACGGTCGACGATCCCGAGACGACGGCGCGGAAGATCCGCGCGAAGCTGGCCTAGTCCTCGACGGTGACGACGACCATCCCGTCCTCGACGCGGACGGGAAACGTCGCGACGGGCTCGTAGGCCGGAAGGGACAGCGGCCGGCCGGAGCAGATGTCGAAGCGGGAGCCGTGGCGCGGGCAGACGACGACGCCCTCGTCGGGCTCCCAGTCGCCTTCCACGAGAGGACCGTCGTCGTGCGAGCACCGGTCCTCGATCGCGCACAGCTTGCCGTCGAAGTTGTAGACGCCGAGCGAGACGTCGCCCGCGAAGACGAGCTTCATCGTGTCGGGCGGGAGCGCCTCGACGGGACAGACAACGACATCGGCCACTCGCTAGCGAAGCTCGAGCTCGTTCGCCATCCCCTGCCATTCCTCGGGCAGGGGCGTCCCCTTGGCCTTGTGCAGCGCGACCTTCAGCGTGCCCAGGCCGAGCAGCGCGCACTTGAGGCGGACTGGCGTGAGCGGGATCCCGACCTCCTCGAGGAGCTCCTCTTTCGGGAGCTCGGCGATCTCGGTGGCCGTGCGGCCCGTGACCATCTCGGTGAGCATCGACGTCGCGGCCTGCGAGATGGCGCAGCCGCGGCCCGAGAAGCGGACCTCGTCGATCGTCTCGCCGTCGGCCCCGAAGCGGACGAAGATCGAGACCTCGTCGCCGCAGAGCGGGTTGACGCCCTCGGCCGACGCGTCTGCGCCCTCCATCTCGCCGTGGCCGCGCGGGTTCTTGTAGTGGTCGAGGATGACCTCGCGGTACATCTGGTCGAACTCGGAGCTCATCCGAACACCTGCTTCACCCGGTGGAGGCCGTCCACGAGCCGGTCGATCTCCTCGGGGACGGTGTAGACGTAGAAGCTGGCGCGGTTCGTCGCCGCCACGCCGAGGCGCTTCATCAGCGGCTGGCAGCAGTGGTGCCCGGCGCGGATCGCGACGCCCTCGAGGTCGAGGATCTGCGCCACGTCGTGTGGGTGGACGCCGTCGACGTTGAACGAGACGATGCCGGCGCGCCGGTCGGCGGACGGGCCGTAGGACGTGACCCACGGGAGCTCGGCGAGCTTGCCGAGCGCGTAGGCCGCGAGCTCGTGCTCGTACGCCTCGATCGCGTCGAAGCCGATCGCGTCGAGGTAGTCGATCGCCGCACCGAAGCCGACCGCCTCGGCCATGGGCGCGGTGCCGGCCTCGAACTTGTGCGGCAGCTCGCCCCAGGTCGTCTTGTCCACGCCGACGGAGCGGATCATGTGGCCGCCCAGCAGGAACGGCTCCATGCGCTCGAGGATCTCGGCCCGGCCCCAGAGCGCGCCGACGCCGCTCGGGCCGCACATCTTGTGGGCGGAGACGGCGACGAAGTCGGCGCCGAGGGCCTGAACGTCGACGACCCGGTGCGGCGCGGCCTGCGCGGCGTCGACGACCATGAGCGCGCCACGCTCGCGCGCCCAACCGGCGAGCCGCTCGATCGGGTTCACCGTGCCGAGGCTGTTCGAGACGAGGCCGGCGGCGACGAGCTTCACGTTCTCGAACTCGTCCAGCGCCTCGAGCCGCAACTCGCCGTTGTCGTCGAGCGGGATCAGCCGGAAGTCGGCGCCCGTCCGCTGTGCGACGTACTGCCACGGGACGAAGTTCGAGTGGTGCTCGAGCTCGGTCACGACGACGGTGTCGCCCGGCTTCAGCTCGTTCAGGCCCCACGCGTAGGCGACGAGGTTGATGCTCTCGGTCGCATTGCGGGTGAAGATGATCTCGCGCGCGGCCTGCGCGTTGAGGAGCCCGCGCACCTTCTCGCGCGCGGCCTCGAGCGCCTCGGTCGCGCGCTCGGCGAGCTGGTAGACGCCGCGGTGCACGTTCGCGTACGACGTCTCGTAGAACACGGTCATCGCGTCGAGCATCTGCCGCGGCTTCTGCGAGCTCGCGGCCGAGTCGAGGAACGCGAGCGGCTTGCCGTGGAACTCCTGCTCGAAGATGGGGAAGTCTGCGCGGATCGCCTGCGCGTCGAGCTTCGGCTGTGCGGTTACGGCCACGTTGGACATCGTAGCCCTGGGGTACCCCTCGGCCGTCCGCTTGCACCCGTTCGGCGGCGGCGGTATGACCTGTCCGTGCCCGCCGCCGTGATCGGCCGCGAGCGGGAGCTGGACGCGCTGTCCGCCGCCGCCACGGACGCCGCCGCCGGAAGCGGCTGCGTCGTCTTCCTGTCCGGACCGACGGGGAGCGGGAAGTCGGAGCTCCTCAAGGCGTCGGCCGACCGGATCACGGAGTCCGGCACGGAGACGGAGTACGTCCGGGCGTCCTGCCTCCGATCGGGCGCCGGAGTTCCGCTCGGCGCGTGCCTCCGGCTTCTCGCGGCGCTCGGCGACGTGAGCACCCGCGGTGACCGGGCGCGAAAGATCGTGCAGCTGATCGGCCAAGTCGCGCCGACCCTCTTCGGCCTGGTTCCCGGACTCGGCACGATCGCCGGCGTCGTCGTCAAGACCGCGTCGGACATCGGCGCCTCGGCGCTCGACGACCACGACGAGAAGCAGGGCGATCACGTCGACGACGTCGTCGCCACCCTGCGGCGCATCGCCGCCGACCAGCCGCTCGTGCTCGTGATCGACGAGGCGCACTGGATCGACGAGCCGTCGGCCGAGGTCGTTGCGGCCCTGGCCGAGGATCTCGACCGGCACGCCATCGCCGTCGTTCTCTCCTACGACCCCGAAGCCGTCGACGACACGCATCCGCTCACGCTGCTCCGGTCGGAGATCAGCGGCAAGGCCTGCGCACGCGACCTGCCGCTCGCGGAGCTGGACACCGCCGCCGTGGACGACCTGCTCGTCGCGCGGTACGGCGAGCTGCCCGCACCGCGCCTCGGCGCGTGGCTCCACGACAAGACGCGTGGGAACCTTCGCTTCCTCGAGCAGTACCTGCTGACGCTCGAGGAGCAGGGGCTGCTGCAGGAGGCGAACGGCGGCTGGACGCTGGACGGCTCGATCGAGGGCGACCCGGGGAGCTGGCGCCTGGGCGGACGTCTCGCGACGGTACAAGCACCCAACACGCTGCTCGAGACGCTGAAACCCCGCCTCGGCCTGCTCGACGCGGAGGAGCAGGAGCTGCTGAAGCGCGGCGCGTTCCAGGGACCGCGGTTCCTCTCGCTCGTGCTCGCGCGCATGCTCGGCCGGGACGAGAGCGAGGTGAGCAGCCGACTCGAGCCGATCCAGGAGCGGCGCCTGATCACGTTCGAGGACGTCGACGACTGGTGGGGCGACCGGTCGGATCTCGTCGCGTTCGACCCCTCGGTCCTGCAAGAGCTCGTGTACAGCCGGGCGGCGATCTCGCCGCGGAAGCGCCGCGAGGGCCACCGGCAGGTCGCGGAGGCGTTCGAGGAGCTCGTGCGGGACGTCCGGCCGCGGCCGCGCCAGGCGCTGCTCGAGATCGCGCGCCACTACGTGGAGGCACGCGAGCCCGTGCGGGCGGCGACGCTGTTCGTCGAGGTGGCGGAGTCGACCTTCGCCCAGGGCGCCGACCGCGAGACGGCGCTCCACTCGCGGTCGGCCCTCGACCTCCTCGGCGCCGAGGGCGTCCGCGACGGGAGCCCGGAGACCGAGCGCCTGTTCGCCCGCGCGGCGCTGCTGCTCCTGCTCGGCGGCGAGGCGAGCTGGCGCGCCGCCACCGTGAGCTCCGATCGGCTGTTCGCGCTGGCGGACGACGCCGCGAAGGCGGCCGAGGCCTGTGGCGACGCCCAGCTCCACGCCGGCGCCACGTTCGCCAGGGCGCAGCTGACGCTCGCCTACGGTGGGCAGCTCGAAACGGCCGTGGACGCGTACGCCGAAGCCGTCGAGGTCGCGCGTGAGGTGGGCGACCCGGTCACCGAGTTCGCGGCGCTCCTCAAGCTCGGGCACCACCGCGGGAGCCTCGACCTCCACGAAGGGGCGGCGGCCCTGGAGGAGGCGCAGGAGCTCCTTGCAAGCGGCCGCCTCGACGAGCGGCTCGACGCGGCGGCGCTGAGGCTCCAGCAGGGCCACCTCGACTCCGCGCTGGGCGTCGCGAGATTCGACCTCGGTGCGTACGGCGAGGCCGGCGAGCTGCTCGACAGCGCGGTGCAGATCCTGTCGGCGACCAGCCTCGACGACGACTACGGCTGGGCGCTGTGCTTCCGCGGGCAGCTGCAGACGTCGCTCGGGCTCTGGGACGAGGCCGAGGCGTCCCTGCGCGGCGCGATCGCAGTCTTCGAGGAGGAGCGGCATTCGCTCGGAGCCCGCGGCTACTTCCGCGCGCTGCTCGGACGGGTCGGCGTCGAGCGAGACCCGCCCCAGCTCGATGTGGCGCGGCGGGAGCTGGAGGCGGGCCGGCGCGAGGCGCAGGAGGCAGGGTACGGCTCACTCCAAGCGCTCCTCGACGCGTACTGGGCGGAGCTCCTGATCGCCGAAGGCGCCGACGAAGGGATGCGGGGCGCCGACGAGTTGCTGGCGGCCTCGCCGTCCCTTGGCTGGAAGCGAGGCGAGGTGCTGCCGAGCTCGCTTCGTGCTCGCATCGCGCTGCACGACGGCAGGCGCGACGACGCGCTGGCCTACAGCGGCACGGCCTACGACCTCCTCCAGGAGGGCAGGGGCGCCGTGACCGCGGTGCGCAGCGAGGAGATCGTCTACGTGCGCGCGTCGGCGCTCGCGGCCGCAGGCGACCCCGAGGCGACGGAGCGCTTCGCCGAGGCCGCAGCCATCCTCCGCGCGAAGGCCGACTCGCTCACCGACGACGCGCAGCGCGACTCGCTGCTGCAGCGCGTCCGCCTCTCGCGCGAGATCCTCGCGGCGGCGCCCTAGCGGGCGAAGGGCTTGACGCCGAGGTCGGCGACGAAGCGGTCGTCGGTGAAGACGAGGCCCGTGATCGTCAGCGACGTGCCGAGCGCGATCGCGACGAGCGACCAGAAGCCCGGCACGACGAGGTCGAAGAAGTCGCGCATGCCGGCGAGCGAGAGCGTCAGCACGTACAGGAGCAGCATCGCCGCGCAGAGGGCGCCGACGGCGTTGCGCCGGCGCCTCGTCCCCGCCTTCTCGAGCACGAGCACGAAGTAGAGGCCGACGAGCACGAGGACCGACGTCGCCACCGTCCGCGCCTCGACGAGGGGCAGCTGGGCGACGCTGAGCGCGAAGTGGTAGGCCGAGAGCACGCCGAGCGCGGCCGCGGTCCCGGCCGGGATCGCGAACCGCGCCACCTCGCGCAGGAACCCGGCCGTGCTCCACGAGCCCTCGCTCGGCCCCAGCGCCAGGAAGAAGCCGGGAATCCCGATCGTGAGCGTCGCCGCCAGCGTCAGGTGCCGCGGGAGCAGCGGGTACGCCGTCTCGGTCAGCCCGATCAGGAGGATGAGGAAGGCCGCGAACGCCGACTTCGTGACGAACAGCTTCGCCACGCGCTGGACGTTCCGGAGGATCTTCCGGCCCTCGCCGACCATGGACGGGACGGAGGCGAAGTCGCCGCCGACGAGGACGACGTCGGCGACGCTGCGCGCCATCTCGGAGCCGCTGCCCTTGCGCGATCGCCAGGCGCGCCGCCTTCAGCGCCGGCACGTCGTTGACGCCGTCGCCGACCATGGCGACGTACCGGCCCGAGTCGCGCAGCCGCTCGACGTACGCCTTCTTGCCCTCCGGCGAGATCCGGCCGATCACGGTCGCGTCGAGCGCAGGCTCTTCCACGCTCGCGTCGACGACCCGGTCGACGGGGATGCCCGCGTCGCGCGCGATCGCCGCCACGGTGTCGGGGTTGTCGCCGGAGATGACACGCAGCTCGACGCCCTCGCGGCGGAAGAACTCGACGGTCGAGCGCGCGTCGCCGCGAAGCTCCTCGGCGAGGACGACGAGACCCTGCGCGGCTCGGCCGTTCCCGAACGCGAGCACGCGCCGGCCCGCCTCTCTCTCGGCCGCCGCGCGGTCGCCGAGCACGTCGAGGTCGAACAGCTCCGGGGCCCCGAGCCGCCAGTGCTCGCCCTCGATCGTGAGCGCGCTGTAGCGGCGGTCCGACGAGAACGGCTCGTAGTCCTCGACCGCCGCCGCCTCCGCCGGCACCGCGTCCGCGATCGCACGCAGCGTCGCGTTCTGTGCGGGCGAGCTGGCGGCGAAGCGGCCGAGCGGCTCGGCGATCGACTCGGGCTCGATCGCGACGACCCGCAGGCCCGGGTGCGTCAGCGTGCCGGTCTTGTCGAGGCAGAGCACGTCGACGGCGGCGAGCGACTCGGTCGCGTTCAGCTGCTGCGCGAGGGCACCGCGGCGTGCGAGCTGCAGCGCCGCGGCGGCGAACGTCAGCGAGAGCAGCAGCACGAGGCCCTCGGGGATGAGCGTGACGATCCCGGCCACCGCCGTGGTCACCGCCTCGCGGATCGGCACGTCGCGCTGCCAGAGCGAGTACACGAAGATCGTCCCGAGCGGGACCATCACCGCGACGAGGATGAGCAGGAGCCGGTTCAACGCACGCTCGAGCGGCGAGCGCGGGTGGCGGAACTGACGCGCCTCGCCGGCGATCCGCTGCGCGTAGGAGGCGTCGCCCACGGCCGTGACGACGAACGTGCCCGCCCCCTCGACCGCGAACGAGCCGGAGCGAGCCTCATCCCCCGGCCCGCGCTCCACCGGCCGCGACTCGCCGGTGAGGATCGACTCGTCGAGCCGCAGACCGGCCGCCTCCTCGAGCGTCCCGTCCGCGACGACCTGGTCGCCGGCCTCGATCCGCACGAGGTCGCCCTCGACGACGTCCTCCACCGCGACCTCCCGTGCCTGGCCGTCGCGGACGACGGTCGCGTGCGGCGCCACGAGCGCCGCGAGCTCGTCGAGCTTCCGCTTTGCGCGCAGCTCCTGGGCGATGCCGATGCCGGTGTTCGCGATGACGATCGCGAGGAAGAGCGCGTCCTGCCACGCCCCGAACGCGAGCGTCAGGACGCCCATCGCGATGAGGATCGCGTTGAAGACGGTGAAGACGTTCGCGCGGACGATGCTGGCCGTGGAGCGGCTCGACGCCGCGGGCAGGACCGGCCCTCGCGCCGCGAGCCGGCGCTGCGCCTCGGCCTCCGTCAGGCCCGTCGCGGCCACACGGCGAGGCTACACGCGCTCGACGCGCTCGCAGTCGGACCAGACGACGTCGCGCCGGTCGGCGACCACGATGTCGCCGCGGCCGGCGCCGCACCGCACGACGTCGCGCCACCCGTCCCGCACCCGTACGACGTCGTTGCCCGGCCCGGAGGCGATGCGGTCGCGCCCGGCGCCGGCCGAGAGGACGTCCGTCCCGTCACCGCCGAGGAGCGTGTCCTCGCCGGCGCGGCCGAACAACTCGTCCACGCCGCTGCCACCGTCGAGCACGTCGTCGCCCGAGCCGCCGTCGAGCGAGTCGCGGCCCGGGCCCCCGACGAGCCGGTCGGCGCCCTCGCCGCCGACGAGGAAGTCGAGGAACGGCGTCCCGCGCAGCGTGTCGCGCCGCGTCGTTCCGGTGAAGCGGCAGCGGTTCGTGAGTCGCGTGAGCCCGGGCCCGACGCGGTACACGCCCCAGCGCAGGCACTCGTGCCCGGCGGCGTAGAGGATCGACGTCCCGTCCGGTGCAAACGACGGCGGGCTCATCGGGTGCGCGTCGAAGGCGATCCCGCTCTCACCGGGGAACGGCGCGAGGAGCGTCAGGATCCCCTCGTCGATGCGGTGCTGCTTGACGAACGCGAGTGTCACCCCGTTCGGCGAGAACGTCGGCTCGACGTCCGCGGCGGGACTGTCGAAGAAGACGCGCCGCGAGCCCGTGCGCGGGTCGATCTCGTCCAGCTGCCAGTCGTCGACGCCGCGCGGCCGGTGGGCGACGACGATCCGGCCGGTCGTACCCGACACCGTCATCCGTCCGTACCGCCCGTCGCCGGGCGTCAGCGGCGTCACGGTGCCGTCGAGCGCGATGCGGACGAGCTGCATCGTCTCGTCGTCGCCGGGCCGCTCGACCCGTACGGCCACGAGCTCGTTCGTGGGCGTCCAGGCGATCGGCCCGCGCAGGCGCGCGTCCATCGTCAGCGGCCGTGGCTCCGACCGCACGGGAACGACGACCCAGACGAGCCCGCCGCGGAAGTAGGCGACGCCCGGCGCGCCCCAGGCGAGCCAGCTCCGGTCGGCGAGGCCAAGGTCGAAGGTGCGCGTCCCGCGCGCCTCGACGACGCGCAGGCGGCGCTCGCCGACGAACGCGACGAGCATCCCGTCCGGCGACCACGCCGCCGACGAGGCGTCGCGGTACGACCTGAGCGCCGTCCCGTCGCTCCGCGCGATCACGACGTCGTTCCGCGCAGGCGCGCAGTCGACCGTCTCGCGCAGGAACAGGAACTGCTCGCCCGTCGCCGACCACTGCGGGAACCGGTCCTGCCACGCGAGGTTGGGCGAGCAGCCCGCGGTCGCGGGCTCGGCCCCCGGCAGCAGCGCGGCAACCGCCGCCGCCACGAGCGCGATCCACACCCGCAACCCCATGCCGACATGGTGCTACCCGGCTGTTACGGCGAGGTGAGCGGACCGGGAAGATTCAGGGGCGCGCGAAGGCAACGGTCTGCCACACGAGCGTGCGACGCTCGTGGACGAGCCGGAGCCCGTGCCGCTCGGCCGCGCCGACCAGCCCGGCCCGGGGGTGGGCGTACCCGCGGAAGTCTCGCCGCCGCAGCCGCAGCAGCAGGTTCGCGACCGCCACGACAGCCGACGCGATCCGACCGTCGTGCGGGAAGGTGAAGACCAGGAACCGGCGGGCGTGCGCGGCCGATACGGCGAGCAGCGCCTCGTAGTCCGGGTAGCAGCAGACGACGCGGTTCAGCAGCACGGCGTCGGCATCGGGGAGATCGGCCGTGACCGCGTCGCCGAGCAGGCGCTCCACGTGCTCCCCGACGCCCTCCTCGCGCGCGAGCGCGCGCGCGACCGCCTCGTACCCGGGCGAGAGCTCGACATTCGTCGCGCGTTCGACGCCCCGCCGCAGCAGCTCGATCTGCGCGGCGCCAATGCCGCCGCCGATCTCGAGCAGCGTCGCCACCCGCTCGCCGGCGAGGAACTCGACCGCGTCGCGCACGTCGCCGGTGAGCCCCTTCGCGCGCCAGCGCTTCAGGTCGCGCCGCGCCTGCTTCGCGTCGAACATGACGTCGTACCCGCGCGGTGGACAGCAGCCGGTCACGACGCTGACGGTACCCTGGCCCGCTCGGATGAGCGACTACGTCTTCACCATGATCCGGGCCGAGAAGTTCTACGGCCCCGAGCGCAAGGTTCTCGACAGCATCACGCTCGCGTTCCTGCCCGGCGCGAAGATCGGCGTGCTCGGGCCGAACGGCGCCGGCAAGTCGACGCTGCTCCGGATCATGGCCGGGAAGGAGGAGACGTCGTCCGGGCAGGCGCAGCTCGCGGCCGGCGCCGCCGTCGGCCTGCTCGAGCAGGAGCCGGAGCTCGACGCCGCCAAGACCGTCCGCGAGAACGTCGAAGACGGCGTTCGCCCGCTCCGCGACCTGCTCGACCGCTTCAACGCCATCTCGGCCGAGTTCGCCGAGCCCGACGCCGACTTCGACGCCCTGCTCGGCGAGCAGGCGAAGGTGCAGGAGCAGATCGACCGCGCCGACGCGTGGTCGCTCGACCAGACGCTCGACCGCGCGATGGACGCGCTCCGGGTCCCCGACGGCGACCGCGACGTCGAGACGCTCTCGGGCGGCGAGCGGCGCCGCGTCGCGCTCTGCCGGCTGCTGCTCCAGGCGCCGGACCTGCTGCTCCTCGACGAGCCGACGAACCACCTCGACGCCGAGTCGGTCGCCTGGCTCGAGCGCTTCCTCGCCGAGTACAGGGGCACCGTCGTCGCCGTCACGCACGACCGCTACTTCCTCGACAACGTCGCCGGCTGGATCCTCGAGCTCGACCGCGGCAAGGGCATCCCGTTCGAGGGCAACTACTCGTCGTGGCTCGAGCAGAAGCAGGCGCGGCTCGCCGCAGGAGGAGAAGCAGGAGTCGGCGCGCCGCCGCGCGCTCGCCCGCGAGCTCGAGTGGGTCCGCGCCTCGCCGAAGGCGCGCCACGCGAAGTCGAAGGCCCGTCTCGGTGCCTACGAGCGCCTGCTCGCCGAGGAGCAGGCGGTGAAGCTCGAGCGGGTCGAGATCCACATCCCCGCCGGGCCGCGGCTCGGCGACGTCGTCGTCGAAGCGGACGGCGTGCGCAAGGGCTACGGCGACCGGCTGCTCGTCGAGGACATGACCTTCTCGCTGCCGCCGGGCGGGATCGTCGGGGTCGTCGGCCCCAACGGCGCGGGCAAGACGACGCTGTTCCGCATGATCGCGGGCCAGGAGGAGCCGGACGAGGGCGAGCTCCGCGTCGGCGACACGGTCGAGATCGCCTACGTCGACCAGAGCCGCAGCGACCTCGAGCCGGCGAAGACCGTGTGGCAGGAGATCTCCGGCGGCCACGACACGATCGAGCTCGGCAAGCGCGAGGTGAACTCGCGGCAGTACGTCTCCTGGTTCAACTTCAAGGGCCCCGACCAGCAGAAGCGGGTCGGCGACCTCTCCGGCGGCGAGCGCAACCGCGTCCACCTCGCGAAGCTCCTCCGCTCGGGCGGCAACCTCCTGCTCCTCGACGAGCCGACGAACGACCTGGACGTCGACACGCTGCGCGCGCTCGAGGACGGGCTCCTCGACTTCGCCGGCTGCGCGGTCGTGATCTCGCACGACCGGTGGTTCCTCGACCGGATCGCGACGCACATCCTCCATTTCGACGGCGACTCGTCCGTGACGTGGTTCGAGGGCTCGTGGGAGGAGTACGCCGACTGGGTGCGCGAGACGCAGGGGCCCGAGGCGCTCGAGCCGCACCGAATCAAGTACAAGCCGCTCGTGCGGCCGTAGCTAGCCGGGCAGGACGAGCCGCAGCCGCTCGTTCCGGCGCAGGTCGCTGCCCGTGAACTCGGCCGGCACGCTTCCCTCGATCACGAGCCGGTACTGCGGTCGTTCGGGCAGCTCGACCTCGAGCTCCATCACGCAGTGGGTCGGGATCTCGTCCGCGTTCCAGTCGATCGACGGGTCAGCGTTGACCGCCCGGCCGGCGGGTAGCTCGCCCTCGGCGACGACCGTGCCGTCGCCCGCCTCGATCCGGAACGGCGTCCCGCGGTGCACGTGCCGGAACGGGCGCGCGCCCGCACACTCGACTCCCTCCTCGCGGATGTTGTTGTCCGGGATCACCAGCGCGAGCCGCGTGTCTGCGCCGTCGTCGGAGCCTCCGCAACCGGCGAGCGCGAGCGCGAGCAGGAGCGCTGCGACACGCGTCATCGCTCGAGCGCGTCGAGCTGGCGGTCGAGCGCGCCGGACGGGAACTCGCCCGGCCACCCGCGCAGGACCTTGCCGCCCGGTCCCACGAGCACCACCACCGGCGCCTCGCGCGCGGCGTAGTTCAGCCAGACCTGCTCGGGCGCGACCGCGACGGCGTGTCCGAGCCGCAGCTCGTCCGCGTAGTCCCTGCCGCCGTCGACGTCGTCCTCGCCGACGACCCCGAGCAGCGCTGCGCCCGGGTGCTCGTCGACGACGCGCGCCGCCTCGCGATGGACGGTCCGGCACCGCTCGCAGAAGCTCGCCGTGAAGACGAGCACGACGGGCCGGTCCCGCCAGAGCTCGCTCGCCGTCACCTCCGTCCCGTCGAGCAGCTCCGTGGTGAAGTCCGGCGCCGGGAGACCGCCATCGGGCTCGGAGAAGGAGACGTCGGCCGGCAGCGGCGGCGGGAGATCGCCGGCGCCGCCCGCGACCTCGTCGTCGCCGCCGCAGGCAGCGAGCGCGACCACGAGCGTGGCGAGGGCAGGCAGGAGACGGATCGGCATCGCGCGCACGATACGGAGGCGGAAGGGCGGCTCGCGCCGCCCTTCCGCTCCGTCGATGGATCTAGCCGTTCGCCGGCGTCGTGTCGCGCACGTGCACGTTGCACGTCCGCGTCGCTGTCTTCGACGCGTCGGTCTCCGACTTGGCGGTGAGTGTGACCGTCGTCCGGGCGTCGCCGTCGTCGGTCAGCGGATCCCGCAGCACGTGCACGGGGATCTGCACGGTCTGGCCCGGCGTCGCCGAGGCCAGCGCGTTCGGCAGCGTGACCTTCCAGTCCGGGCTGCTCGAGCTCGCCGCGAGCCGGAAGACGTCCGAGCCGAAGATGCCCGTGCCCGCCTGGCCGGTGTTCGTCAGCGGGAACGAGCAGGTGGCCAGGAAGCCCGGCCGCTGCGCCTTCTTGGTCGGGTTGGCCAACCCGACGCCCCGCGTGAACGGGTCGCCCGTCGTGCGGCGGACGGCGACGTCGTAGAAGAGCACGCCCTGCGCGTTCCGGTACGTCCGCAGCACGTAGAAGTGCAGCGAGTTGAACGTGTCCACGTACTCGTACTCGCTACTCGAGTTCGTGCCGGCGTGGAACGTCGCGTCGTTGAGCTGCCGCGGGTCGCCCCGCACGACGGCCACCGGTGTGCCGTCCGGCCGGTAGAAGTCGATCATCCCGATGTCCTGCGGGTTCGGGTCGATCATCCAGACCGTCGGGAGGCCGCCGGCGCGGCTCTTCGACAGGAGCACGCCGTGGCCCGGGGCGTACGAGTCGTTGCCGACCTGGTCGACGACTTCGACGCGGTACTCCTCGTACGGCTGGCCCGTCCGGTTCGGGCAGTAGAAGAACGGCGACTCGTACCCCTGGTTCGCGCACGTGCCCGAGAGGTCGCGCGTGGGGCCGAAGTCGACCGTCAACCCGGCCATGTCGCCCGCGGGTACCGACTCGCGCGCCTTGATCGACGCGACCGCGATGCCCTGGGTCTGCAGGGTGTCGCGCAGGACGGTCACCTGCTCCGACGCCGTCAGCACCCCGAGACGGTTCTTGTACTCGAGCATGTGGTGCGGCCCGAGCGCGGACCCGCCCTGGTTCGGGATCTGCCACCGGTTGTGGGTACCGCCGGGGCCGTTGAACGTGCCGCGGCTCATCATCTCCCAGTAGCCGGTGAAGTTCCGCTCGTTGTCGGCGAACGGGTTGTTGTAGTTGTCCGGCAGGCTCCGCAGGTGGCTGAACTCGTGGGCGTACACGCTCTGCCCGGAGCTCTCGGCCTGCGTCGACGAGCCACTGCCGGCGTTCGGCCAGTGGTTCGCCGCGGCCTTCCACGACGACCACGGGACATACCGCGTCGGCGCCCAGTTCGGGATCGGCTGGCCGGCCGCGTTCAGGACCGGGCCGTTCGCAGCGCCCGGAGGCCCGAATGCCGCCGGGACCTGCTCGCGCTCGGTCCACAGCATCTCGCCGAACTCCTGCCACGTCGACGACTCGTCGTGGCCGGCGGTGACGTAGAAGACGTTGTCGAAGCCGCACAGCGTCGTGGTGCAGCCGGTCGCCGTCCGCCACGCGGCTCCGCCGGCCTGGCGGATGTCGCGGCCGCACGTGTCCCCGGCCGGGCAGACGGAGTTCGTCTGGCTGCCGACGGCACCGTTGAACTGCCCGAGCCCGAACTCGTGCAGCTTGCCGGGCATCGTGTACGGGCCGAAGGTGGTCAGGTCCACACCGATCTTCCCGTGGCTGTCCTCCATCCAGTAGCCGTGGATGGTGTGGAAGCCGTTGTAGGTGTTCGGCTCGGAGAGGTACGCGTCCATCCACGCGTTCACCCCGCTCGCCGGAACCGGCGTCCAGCCCGGTTGCGGGTTCCCGAAGACGTGGGACCCGGCCTGCGTGCTGATCAGGAACGGCTGGTCCGTGAAGTCGAGCAGCACGACCGCCGTCCGGTACTTGTTCTGGCTCGCCGGACTGGCGGGGTCGTAGAACGCCGGGTTGCCGTCCGGCACCGGCTTGAAGTCCGCGTGCGTCAGCTCCGCCTGGTCGACCCAGTTCTGCGGGTCGATCGGCTGGAGCAGCGGGTGGTTCTTCGCGTCCGGCGGAATCTCGGCGGACGCCGAGGCCGCGAGCGACGCGGTCAGCAGGAGCGTCGCGAGCACGGCGAACGCGCCGACGCGCGAGCGAATCCTCTTCGAGGCCATCTGCACCTTGCCCTTCCCCCTCCGGCGCCAGCGCGGCGCCCCCAGGATCGAGTCCTCCCTCATCACCCCTCCGGGCGCGGGAACCGTATCGCTCCGGCTATCGACGGGCCAGCGCCGTTGAGCGATCTCAACACGCTCGGGCGGACATAGGATTCGCCCGTGGCGAGCGGGATCACGCCGTACCTGCTCTACGAAGACGGGGAAGCCGCGTGCGAGTTCCTGGCGCGCGCGTTCGGGTTCGAGGAGGTGCTGCGCTCGCACTCGCCGGAGGGCCGGGTCTGGCACGCGGAGCTGCGGCTCGGCGACGCCGTGCTGTACCTCGGCGAGCCGGCGCACGGCTACGTCAGCCCGCGCCGGGCGGGCGGCACGACGGTCTCGCTCTACTGCTACGTCGACGACCTCGACGCGCACTTCGCGCAGGCGGAGGACGCCGGGGCGGAGATCGTCGCGGCGCCGACGGAGCAGGCCTACGGCGACCGCCGCTACCACGCCAGGGATCCCGAGGGGCACGAGTTCTTCTTCGCCGAGCACGTGCGAGACGTGGCGCCGGAGGAGTGGGGCGCGGAGACGACGCCCTAGGTGGGTGACGTGCGTCAGCTCCGGGTCTGCGTCACCGCGGCCGACTACGACGAGGCGCTGCGTTTCTACCGCGACGTGCTCGGGCTGTCGGTGCGGGAGGCCTACGGCGAGCGTGGCCGCGTCACGATCCTCGACGCCGGACAAGCCACGCTCGAGCTGCTCGACGAGGAGCACGCGGCGTTCGTGGACGAGGTCGAGGTCGGGCGCCGGGTCGCCGGCCATGTCCGGCTCGCATTCGAGGTGGACGACGCGGCTGCGCTGACGCGGGAGCTCGAGGCCGCGGGCGGCGAGGTCGTCGCGCCGCCGACGCGGACGCCGTGGGGCTCGCTGAACGCGCGCCTCGAGGGCCCGGCCGGCCTGCAGCTCACGCTGTTCCAGGAAGGGGCGTAGTGGACGCCGACCCCGTCGAGATCCGGCTCCTCGGCTGCCTGATCGAGAAGCAGCGGACGACGCCCGACGCCTACCCGCTCTCGCTCAACTCGCTCCGTCTCGCCGCCAACCAGTCCACGAACCGCGAGCCGGTCATGGACCTCGACGAGACGACCGTGCGCGACGCCGTGCGGCGACTCGGCGACCGCGGCTGGGCCCGGCTCGCGAGCGGGGCCGGCTCGCGCGCGATCAAGTACCGGCACCTGCTCGACGACGCGCTCTCGCTGACGCCGTCCCAGCTCGCGATCCTCGCAGTGCTCATGCTCCGCGGGCCGCAGACCCCCGGCGAGCTGAAGAGCCGCACCGACCGCCTCTACCCGTTCCCGTCGCTCGAGGACGTGCAGCGGACGCTGCAGGACCTGGCCGACCGCGAGCTCGTGGAGCGCCTCCCGCGCCGGCCGGGCCAGAAGGAGGAGCGGTACCGGCAGCTCCTCGGCGGAGCCGGCGAGGAGGAGCAAGTGGCTCAGAGCCACAAATCGTCTCTTCCGGACGAGGACCTCGTCTCGATGCAAGCGCTCGAGGAGCGGCTGTCGCGGGTCGAGGCGAAGCTGGACGAGCTGCTGCGCTCGCTCGACGCGGCTCCGTAGACGACGAAAGGCGGGGCGGCCGCCGGGGCCGCCCCACCTCGTCAGATCCGCGTCGCGCCTACAGCGCGAACGCGATCACGGTGTTCTTGCCGACCTGGGGGGTCCCGATCTTGGCGCCCAGGTTCACGTTCCACGCCATGTACTGCTTGCCGTTGATCATGTAGAAGGCCGGCGCGGTGTTGACGACCATCCCCTCGGGCGTCTCGTAGCGCCAGAGCTCGCGGCCGTTCGCCGCGTCGTAGGCGTGGAGGACGCCCGCGAGGTCGGCCATGAAGACCAGACCGCTCGCGGTCGTCGACGTCCCGCCGCGGCACCCGATGCCGTTGTTGCCGCGGTACTCCTTCTGCCACACCTTCTTGTTGTTGCGCACGTTGAGCGCGGTGAACGTGGCGTTCAGCTGCGTCCCGGTGAGCGACGCGCCGTTGAAGCCGCCGTTCCCGGCGAACACCTGGCCGGCGAGACCGGGCGCGATCGCGCCGAGGGGGCTCGGCGCACCCGGGACGGCCTTCACGGATTCCAGGTTCACCGTCGCACAGATGTACGCGTACCCGAGCTTCGCGTTGTAGGCGGCAGGCCAGTAGTTCGTCGCGCCGCTGATCGAGACCATGTGCGCCACGAAGTGGTCGGGGCCGACATTCGCGAAGGTGCAGCTGTACTCGTACGGCTTGCCGTCCGGGGCCGGGCCCGGGAGCCACTCGGGCCTGACACAACGCGGGATGATCGAGTCACCCTGCGGGATCGGCTGCGTCCTCGACCACCCTTCCTTCTCGACGTAGGCACGCGTGGCCGCGTCCATCGTGGCGGCGTTCGGCGCCGGCCTCTCCCTCACCGGGACCAGCGGCTTGCCCGTCGCGCGATCGAGGTGGTAGACGTAGCCGCTCTTGCACGTGACGTGGAGGCCGCGCTTCAGCTTCCCCTTGACCTTGACGTTGTAGAGGATCGGCGGGGACGCGCAGTCGTAGTCCCACTGATCGTGGTGCACCGTCTGGAAGTACCAGCGGAGCTTCCCCGTCTTGAGGTCGAGCGCGATGATCGCGTCGGTGTAGAGGTTCCTCCCCGGCTTGCGACCGAAGTCCGGCGACGGGTTGCCGGTCGGCTCGTACAGCAGCTTCAGCTGCGGATCGATGGCGCCGTACGTCCAGACGCCGCCGCCGCCGGTCTCGAGCTCCTTCGGATCGCCCCACGTGTTGGCGCCGGGGGTGCCGGCGAGCGGGGAGATCCAGAAGGTCCACTTGAGCGCACCGGTGTTCGCGTCGTAGGCGAAGATGCCGCCGCGCAGCTTGCCGAGGTCGTTCCCCGACAGGCTGGTGTAGACCATCCCGTCGAAGTAGATGGGCGCGGCAGGCTGGTAGGTGGGCACCCTGCCGGTGTTGATCAGCGTCTTCCAGGCGATCTTGCCCGTGGCGAGATCGAATGCCGTGAGCGTGCCGTCGCCCTGGCCGGCGAACAGCTTGCCGGCGCCGACCGAGAGCCCGCGGGCCGCGCCCGTCGCCGTCTCACGGGTGGAGGGGTCGCTGTTCCAGAGGAGCTCGCCGGTCGCCGCGTTGAGCATCGCGGGCGTGCCTCGGCTCGAGCCGGCGAAGAGCCGGTTGCCGACGACCGTCGGCAGGGTCTGGACCCCGCCGGTGCGGAAGCCAGGGTTGATCTCCGTCGCCCAGATCCGCTTGAGTCGACCGACGTTGGACTTGTTGATCTGGGTCAGGGTCGAGTAGCGGGTGTTCGAGAGATCGCCGCCGATCGCGGCCCACGAGTTCTTCGGGAAGCTCGCGATCGTCTTCGCGAACGCGGACTCGGTCCCTGTCGGCGAGGCCACCCCCGTGCCTGCCGCCTGCGCGCTCGCGCCGGCGCACGCGACGGAGACGAGCCCCGCTACGAGTACGAGCAACCTACGCATGCATCCTCCAGTCGACGTCGCCTGGATGCCGAGCGGCGCCATGGTTGGTGATTGTTGGACCCCGGTGGGCCGATATCGGCCGTCGCACGACCAGCAAAGCGATGCAAAACGTACTCCTCCCGCCGGCGCGCGGTCAACGGCACGACCGCGGTCAGGACGCCCGTCGGCACGTGACCGTCCACTCGTTGTCACCGCTCGACGTGGACACGAGCGCGGGACCGTCGGGCAATGCGATGAGCTCACCCGTCCTGAGCACCTCCCCTGGTGAGGACTCGAAGTTCACGCGCTGGCCGCCGAATTCGCAGGAGACCTGGAACCCCGCTTCGAGCGTCGCCGCATCCACGGTCATCGTCTCGTCCTCGCCGAGGACCGTGGCTTGCGGGGCCGTGACGCCGCCCGCAGCCGTGACCGTCGGCGTCGTCGTGGCCGTCGAGTCGGAGTCTCCGGAGCAGCCCGCGAGGGCAAGTGCGACGATGGATGCGGCCACCGCGAAAGCGCTTTGAGTTCCCACGGGAGCGCCGTATCATACGCGCGGTCGGGGTCTCGGTCGCATGCACGGGCGCGGTCGATTTCTCTCGTCACACGGTCGAGGAGCCCCACTGATGCCTCGTCGCGCCCCCGGCAAGAGTGCGACCCTGCGCGCCGTGTGCAGTCGTCCGGTCTTCACCCTCTTGCTCGCGGTCGCACTCGCCGGCTGCGGGGGCGACGAAGCCTCCGAGTGGACGCGCGCCAATCACGACCTCGCGTCGACGAGGAGCGCGTCTTCGAGCTCCATCGACAGCGACACCGTCGCGTCGCTGCGCCCGGCGTGGCGCTACCCGATCGCGATCGATCCACCGGACTCGTCCGGCTCGTTGACGGCGACGCCCGTCGTGGCCGACGAGACGGTGTACGTCCAGGACATGCGGAGCAACGTCTACGCACTCGGCCTCGACGACGGGCGCCTGCGCTGGAGGCACGACATCGGCTTCCGCAACCCGGGCCCGAACGGGCTCGCGATCGAGGGCGATCGCGTCTACGGCGTCACCGACGAGTCGGTCTTCGCGCTCGACGCCGCCGACGGCCACCCCGTCTGGTCGCGCCGCATCCTCACCGACGTCGAATACTTCGTCGACATCGCGCCGCAGGTCGCCGGCGACCGGGTCTTCGCTGCGACGATCGGCTTCGCGCCGCGCGGCCGCGGCGCGCTGTACGCGCTCGACCGTCGCACGGGCCGGACGATCTGGCGGTTCGACACGATCAAGGACCCGTGGCGCTACCCGCTCGAGGCCGGCGGCGGCGGCGCGTGGAACACACCGAGCGTCGACGGGGACGACGTCTTCTGGGGCATCTCGAACCCGACTCCGTGGGGCGGAACGCGCAAGCGACCGAACGGCGGCTCCTACCCCGGCCCGGTCCTCTACACCGACTCCCTCGTCGTGACCGACGCGAAGACCGGGACGCTGCGATGGCACGACCAGGTCACCCCGCACGACATCCGCGACTACGACTTCCACCTGCCGCCGATCCTCGGCGACGTCGACGGCGAAGCCCGCCGTCTTCGGAGCAGGAAAGGCCGGAGTCGTCATCGCCTGGAGCCGCGAGAGCCACCGGCGGCTCTGGGAACGGAGGGTCGGTCTGCACCGAAACGACCGCGGGCCGCTGCCACGCGACCTCGTCGACGTCTGTCCCGGTCTCTACGGCGGCGTCGAGACGCCGATGGCGCTCGCCGAGGGCCGCCTCTTCGTGCCGGTCGTGAATCGCTGCAGCCGCGGCAGCGCGACGGGCTACGAGCCGCTCGAGGACGTGGACCCGAACGACGGCACGGGGCTCCTCGTGGCGCTGGAGGCGGACGACGGAAGCGTGGCCTGGCAGCGACGGCTTCGGCTCCCGACCTTCGGCTGCGCCACCGTCGCGAACGACGTCGTCTTCACGACGACGTTCGACGGCGCGATCCACGCGCTGGACGTCGACAACGGTCGCACGCTGTGGACCGGCCGGACGAGGGCGGGGATCAACGCGTGCCCGGCCGTCGTCGGCGGCACGCTCGTCGTCGCAGCCGGGATCGGCCGCGGGGCGGAGGTCGTCGCGTTCGCTACTCGACGATGATGTGGCCGCGCAGGTTCCGGTCGAGCGTGCTGCGGTAGAAGTACTTGCCGCGCCGGCTCAGGTTGTAGAAGACCGTGTTCCGGAACTTGCCGGGCGGAATCGCCTTCGTCGTCTTCCCCATCATCGAGAAGTTGTGCGGCTTCCTGCCCTTGTTCGTCACGTTGAACGAGATGAGATCGCCGCGCTCGAACGGGGAGACGGGGCCGTTGTTCGTGAACCGGATCTTGGTGTCGGTGATCACGACGAACGCGTACCGCGGGACTCCCGGGAAGGTCGTGTCCGGCGTGGCCCCGCGTGCCGTACCGGCGACGACGGCAGCGACCGCTGCGGCCCCGACCAGGATGCGGAACGACGCTCTCACCGCCGCCAGATTACCAACGTCCCAAAGCGCTCGGCACGACGCAACGGCGGCGTTTGAGCGGGCCGGCAGCGAGCGTCAGGTGCCGACGCAGTCGCGCGACTCCTGGGCGCCGTGGTCGTCGATCGCCACGTCGACCTCGTCGGCCGGCCGCCAGTCGGAGTGCTCCTTCGCCAGGTCGTCCACCGCGTAGATCGCCTCGGCGCCGCCGACGCTCGGCGTGGCCCACGTCGCCACGTCGCCCGCGCCCTCGAGCCCCGGCCCGTCGAGCTCGGCCGAGACGAAGTACATGCGCTCGTGGTCGTCGGAGCGGACGTAGCGGCCATCCGAGGCGCGCACACCCTCGGGCATGAGCTTGTTGCCGATCGGCGTCATGACATCGCTCGAGGCCGGCTCGCACGCGGTCGCGGCGGCGGCCGTCACGGGTGCGGTCGCAGTCCCTTCGCCGTCCTCGTCGTCGCCGCCACACCCCGCCGCGGCGAGGGCGACCAGGAGGACGAGAGAGCCGCAGACTCGCCACATGCGGCGGATGCTACGAAGCGCACGGCACGCATTCAAGACGCTCCGAAGGGGAACACGCCGCCATGGCCCGCAACCCGTTCGACGACCTGCGCGACACGATCGGCCGCATCGGCGACCAGCTCCGCCAGCCCGGCGGCCCCGTGGACGCGATCGCGGGCGGCGCGTTCGCCGGCCGGCAGCAGCCGCTCAGGCCGCTCGTGGAGGTCCAGGCCGAGCTCGACGCCCTCGTCGGCCTCGACACCGTGAAGGAGCAGGTGCACGCGCTCGTGGCGTTCCTCCAGGTGCAGGCGAGGCGGAAGGAGCACGGGCTCGCGGAGGTCGCCACGTCGCAGCATCTCGTCTTCCTCGGCAACCCCGGCACCGGGAAGACGACCGTGGCACGTCTGCTCGCGGAGATGTACGGCGCGCTCGGCCTCCTCCGCAAAGGCCACCTCGTCGAGGTCGACCGGGCCGGGCTCGTCGGCCAGTACGTCGGCCTCACCGCGATCAAGACCGAGCGGGTCGTCCGCCGCGCGCTCGACGGCGTGCTCTTCGTCGACGAGGCCTACTCGCTCGCGCCGGAGGAGGGACGGCTCGACTTCGGGCCCGAGGCGATCGAGGTGCTGCTGAAGCGGATGGAGGACCACCGGCACCGCCTCGTGGTCATCGTCGCCGGCTACCCGCGTCTCATGCGCGCGTTCCTCGACTCGAACCCGGGCCTGCGCTCTCGCTTCGCGCGGGAGATCACCTTCCCCGACTACTCCACGGAGGAGCTCGTCGAGATCGCGAGGCGGCTCGCCTCCGAGCACGAGTACGAGCTCGGGCCCGGCGCCGAGGAGACGCTGCGCCGCATCCTCGGCGGCGCCGTCCGCGGCGAGCGCTTCGGCAACGCCCGCTTCGCGCGGACGCTGTTCGAGCAGGCGCTGAACCGCCAGGCGCTCCGGCTGGCGCGCGTGGAGGGCCAGGCGCTCGAGGAGCTCGACCGCGACGCCGTGACGACGCTGACGGCCGAGGACCTCCTCGAGGCGGCGCGGACGCTCGGGGAGGAGCCGCAGGCGCGGCGGCGACGCTGGCTCGGTTGAAACCCGCCCCGGCGGAGTGCTTTCATCGTTACCGAGCGACGGGATGCGCCCCGTCTGCGGCCCAGGGCACATCGCCGCCGAAACGACGGCGAAGGAGTTCTGCATGGGCCTGCTCTCGAAGACTGCCGGGATCCTCGACCGCCGCTTCGGCTGGGACCGCCTGCCGCGGCCGGTCGGCGTCCTGACCCTCGTCGGCCTGCGCCAGACCCTGCGAAAGCGGAACCTCCAGGACACCGGCGTCAGCGACGTGGTCGCGCCGACGGGCGTCGACACAAGTGCCCGCACGCTCGACGGGAGCCACAACGACCTGAGCCGCCCGACGATGGGGATGATCGGCCAGCGCTTCGGCCGCAACGTGCCGGTCACGATCACGGAGCCCGAGCCGCTCCCGGACATCCTCGAGCCGAACCCGCGGCTCGTCAGCCGCGAGCTGCTGACCCGCGACGAGTTCATCCCCGCCACGATCGTGAACGTCCTCGCCGGCGCGTGGCTCCAGTTCGAGGTCCACGACTGGCTCAGCCACGGCCAGAACCAGGCGGAGAACCCGTGGGAGGTCGAGCTCGCGGACGGCGACCCCTGGTACGAGCGCCCGATGCGGATCGCGCGCACGCGCCGCGATCCGAGCCACCGCGACGACGGGACGCCGCCGACGTTCGTCACCGCCGACTCGCACTGGTGGGACGGGTCGCAGATCTACGGCAGCGACGCGGCCTTCGCGCAGGCGATCCGCTCGGGCGAGGGCGGCAAGCTGCGCCTCGACCCCGACGGGCAGCTGCCGCGCGACCTCGACGACAAGGTCGACCTCGCGGGCGTCGCCGGCAACTTCTGGCTCGGCCTCGCGCTCCTCCACACGCTGTTCACGCACGAGCACAACGCGATCTGCGACCGGCTCGCCGAGGCGCACCCCGGGCTCGGAGACGACGAGCTGTACGCGAAGGCGCGCCTCGTCAACGCGGCGCTGATGGCGAAGATCCACACCGTCGAGTGGACGCCCGCGATCATCGCCCACCCGACGACGCGCTACGCGATGCGCGCCAACTGGTACGGGATCCTCGGCAAGCGCCTCGGCAAGCGCTCGAAGAACGAGGTGCTCGGAGGCATCCCGGGCTCGGCGACGAACCACCACGACGTCCCGTACTCGCTGACCGAGGAGTTCGTCGCGGTCTACCGGATGCACCCGCTCCTGCCCGACGACTACACGTTCCGCGCGGTCGCGACCGACGAGGTGCTCGAGGAGCGCACGTTCCCCGAGCTCGGGGCGCTCCACGTGCGCGAGCGACTCGACACGATCGGGATGCCGAACGCCCTCTACTCCTTCGGGATCGCCCACCCGGGCGCGATCACGCTGCACAACTACCCACGCTTCCTCCAGCATCTGACGCGGCCGAACGGGGAGGAGGTCGACCTCGCCGCGACCGACGTCCTCCGCATCCGCGAGCGCGGGGTGCCGCGGTACAACGAGTTCCGGCGGCGGTTCCACCTGAAGCCGGCGGAGACCTTCGAGGAGCTGACGCCGAACGCGGAGTGGGCGGAGCAGCTGCGCCGGGTCTACGGCGACGTCGAGCGCGTCGACCTGATGGTCGGCCTCTACGCCGAGCAGCCGCCGAAGGGCTTCGGGTTCAGCGACACGGCGTTCCGCGTCTTCATCCTGATGGCGTCCAGGCGGCTCAAGAGCGACCGGTTCTTCACGCGCGACTACACCGCCGAGACGTACACGCAGGAAGGCCTCGACTGGATCGACGAGACGACGATGGTCGACGTGCTCGAGCGGCACTACCCCGAGGTGGCTCCGGCGCTCGAGGGCGTCGACAACGCGTTCGCGCCCTGGCGGCGGGTGCACGCATGAGGGAGCTCGCGCCCGGCGTCCACAGCCTCGGCGGCTCCAAGGGCGGGCGCGTCCGCGCCTTCCTCGTCGAGAGCGCCGGCGAGCTGACCCTCGTCGACACGCTGTTCCCGGACGACGGCGGCGAGGTGCTCGCGGCGGTGCGCGCGCTGGGGCGCTCACCGCGCGACCTGAAGCGGATCGTGCTCACGCACGCGCACCGCTCCCACCTGGGCGGCGTCGCGACGCTCAAGCGCGAGACAGGGGCGGAGGTGCTCTCGCACGCGTGGGAGGCGGACGTGATCGCGGGCGAGCGGAAGGCACAGTCCGCGACTCTGAAGCCGATGCGGCCCTTGCGGACCTATCCGTTCCAGCTCGGGATCTTCCTCAACCGGCCGCAGCACGAGCCGTGTCCCGTGGACGGCACGGTCGCCGACGGCGACGCCGTGGGGCCGCTGCAGGTGCTCCACGCGCCGGGCCACTCCCCCGGGCACCTCGCCTTCCACCTCGCCGAGCACGGGCTCCTGATCGCCGGCGACGCGATCGTGACGTGGCCGCGGCTCGAGGCGGGCTGGCGTGCCTTCACGCTCAACCCCGTCCAGCAGCGCGCGTCGCTCGCCCGCTTCGCCACGTTCGAGCCGCGCATCGTCGCGGTCGGCCACGGCGACGAGGTGGCGGAGGACGCTGCCGCCAGGGTGCACGCGTTCGCGGAGGAGCGGCCATGATGGACGTCCGCGACCTCGAGCTCCGCAACGCGACGTACGCCCGGTTCGTCGAGCTCGGCCGGGCGCCCGATCCTGAGGAGGTCGGCCCGGCCACCGACGTCGTCGCGGGCTGGCGACGTCTGCACAAGGCCCGCGCCCTCGTCCTCGACGGCGACGCGATCCGGATGGCCAACCCGTTCTCGGCGGTGCCGACGCCGTACCTCGTCGAAGCCGCCGGCCGCACCTGGTACGCAAACTGCGCCTGGGACGCGTTCGGGATCTGCGCAGCGCTCGACGCCGACGGCCGGGTCGAGACGGCCTGCGCGGACTGCGGCGAGCGCCTCGTGATCCAGGTACGCGACCGGGAGCCGGACGACACGTCGCTCCTGTTCCACTGCCTCGTCCCCGCCTCGCACTGGTGGGACGACATCGTCTACACCTGACGCGGGATGAATCTCTTCCGGTCGGAAGAGCACATCGCGCGATGGCTGGACGGTCGCGACCCGGGCGAGACGATCACCGTGTCCACGCTCAGCGCGCTCGCGCACGGCTGGTGGAAGGACCGCCTCGACCCCGACTGGCGGCCGCACAGCGCCTCGCAGAACCAGGCGATTCTCGAGCAGGTCGGCCTCACCGGGCCGTTCTGGTCGCTGGCCGGCGGCTAGGACAGCGGCGCCGCGCCGGTCAGCGCCCACGCGCGCACCGCGGGCCACGGGCCGTACCCCGCGTCGATGTTGACGTGCGCTGCGCCCTCGATCACGTCCGTCTCGATCCCGAGCGGGCGGCCGTAGATCGAGTCGCCGCACTCCGGGCAGTACGGGTCGTCGAGCGAACAGACGAGCCGCGTCGCGCCCGCCGCGGCGGCGACCTCCTCCGCGGTCACCGCCAGCGGGAAGAACCCGACGACGCCCGGCAGCTTCGCGCGCGGCGACGGCGGCGCCACGAGGAGCACGCGGTCCGCGCGGTGCTCCGGCTCCGGATCGCGCGCGTGCTGGAGCCAGAGGATGCAGCCGAGCGAGTGGCAGAGGACGACGCGCTCGCCGGGCATCGCGGCGAGGAGCGGCCGCAGCGCGCCGAGCCACTCGTCCAGTCGCGGCGTGTCCGGTTGCGGCAGGAGCGGGTACTGCACCTCCTCGCCCGCTGCCTCGAGCTCGCCGTCGAGCCACGTCTGCCAGTGCCGCGGCCCGGACGCCTGCCAGCCGTGCAGGATGAGGAACGAGCGCGCGGCTATGCCGCGACCAGCTCGGTCTGCGCGACCGCGACGACGTTGCCGTCCGGGTCGGCGAACCAGGCGGCGCGCTCGCCCCACGAGCGGTCGACGAGCGGGCTCAGCGGCCGCGCGCCGGCGGCCTCGAGTCGAGCCGCCGCCTCGACCACGTCGTCGACACGGACGTAGAGGTAGGCGGGGGCGACGGCGTCGGGCGGCACGCGCACGGGCTCGGCGCCGACCTCTTCGGCGTAGCCGCTCCGCTCGTACAGCCCGAGGGAGGAGCCCTCTCCGACGACGAGCTCGACGTAGTTCGAGTAGTCGATCCGCTGGTTCCGCGGCCAGCCGAACGCCTGCTCGTAGAACGCGGCCGACTGCCGCACGTCCGAGACCGCGAAGATGACCTGCACGATGGCGAGCGTATCTCGTGACGAAGTGCACGTGAAGGGGTGGCAGGCACCCGAGTTCCGCGCCCGCACGCGGACCTCTGGATCCGCGCACGACCGCGCTCGCTGATCGTTCCGACAGCGATCCGTAATGGGCGGAATCTCACGCCCGAAGCGGCCGTTGCGTTGTACGTGGCAGCCGTGCCGGCCCGCTGGACGTATCTCGCCGCGCTCTGGACCGTGTACCTCGTCTGGGGCTCGACCTACCTCGCGATCAAGGTCTCCGTCCGCACGATGCCGGCCTTCCTCTCCGCCGGCTCGCGCTTCCTGCTCGCGGGCGCGCTTCTCGGCGCGATCCTCGTGGCGACCGGCCGCAGCCTCCGAGTCACGCGCCGCGAGCTCGCCTCCTCCGCGCTGCTCGGCCTCGCGCTGCTGACCCTCGGCGTCGGCGTCGTCACGCTCGCCGAGACGCGGATCGACTCGAGCATCGCCGCGATGATCGCCGGGTCGGTCCCGCTCCAGGTGATCGTCCTGCGAACGCTCGCGCGCGAGCGTGTCGCGCTCGCGACCCGGCTCTCGGTGTTCGCGGGCCTCGCCGGGCTCGCGCTCATCGTCGTCCCAGGCGGCGAGGGCGCCTCGAGCGCGGTGGGACTCGCGCTGATGCTCGGCGCCAGCGTCTCGTGGTCGCTCGGCTCGTTCTTCGGGCACCGCCTCCCGCTCGCGCAGGACGGCTTCGTGGCGACGACGTGGGAGATGCTCTGCGCCGGCGCGTTCCTGCTCGTTCTGGGGGCGGCGACCGGCGAGCTCGGCGACGTCGACCCGGGCGCCTTCAGCTTCGAATCCGTCGCTGCCTGGCTCTATCTCGCGATCGTCGGCTCGCTCGTGGGCTTCACGGCGTATGCCTGGCTGCTTCGCAACGCGCCGATCTCGAAGGTCGTCACGCACCAGTACGTGAACCCGGTCGTCGCGATCGTGCTCGGCGCGCTCCTGCTCGACGAACGGCTGACGGTGTCGGTCGCCGCGGGCGCAGCACTGATCGTCGGCTCGGTCTTCGTCGTCGTGCGACAGGAGGGCAAGCCGGAGCCCGCGCCGGTGCCGGACGCCGAGTCGGCCGATCTGCGCGCGGCCTAGTCGATCAGGTCGCCGGCGACGCGCGCGACCTCGTCGAGCGACGTCGTCCCCAGGAGGCAGAGGCGGTTGCCGTCCTCGCGCAGCGTCCGCATGCCCTGGGCCACGGCCGCGGCGAGGATCTCCTCCGTCGAGGCGTCGACGAGCCCGCGCAGCTCCCCGCGCAGCGGCATCACCTCGTAGATCCCGGCGCGACCGCGGAAGCCCGTGTCGACGCAGCGGTAGCAGCCCTTCGCCCGGTAGATCGTCACCGGCCCGTCCACGCCGAGCGCCGCCTGCTCCTCGGGCGAGGCCGTGTACGCCTCGCGGCAGTCGACGCAGAGCCGCCGCACGAGCCGCTGCGCGACGACGCAGTTCACCGAGGCCGCGATGAGGCTCGTCGGCACGCCCATGTCCTTCAGGCGCGCGACCGCGCTCGCCGCGTTGTTCGTGTGGAGCGACGTGAGCACGAGGTGCCCGGTCATGCCCGCCTGCACCGCGATGCGCGCCGTCTCCTCGTCGCGGACCTCGCCGACGAGCAGGCAGTCGGGGTCGGACCGCAGGATCGTCCGCAGCCCGCGCGCGAACGTCAACCCGTGCCGCGGGTTGACCTCGAGCTGCGAGATCCCGTCCACCTCGTTCTCGACGGGGTCCTCGATCGTGAGCAGAACACGGCCCGGCTCGTTGAGCATCGAGAGCCCGGCGTAGAGCGTCGTCGTCTTGCCGCTCCCGGTCGGCCCGCAGACGACCACGGTGCCGTACGGCTGCCGGATCGCGCGCTCGAACTCCTCCTGCACGTCCTCGCTCATGCCGAGGTCGGCGAGCGACTTGCCGGCGGTGGAGCGCTGGAGGACACGAAGAACGACGCGCTCGCCGTGCGTCGTCGGGAGCACGGCGATGCGCAGGTCGACGGGCTCCCCGTTCAGGCGGACGAGGACGCGACCGTCCTGCGGGAGCCGCCGCTCGGCGATGTCGAGCTGCCCCATGATCTTGAGCCGGCTGATGACGCCGACCTGCATCTGCTTCGGGATCGACTGAATCTCGTGCGCCATGCCGTCGATCCGCGCGAGCACGGCGACGCGGTCCTCCTGCGGGACGAAGTGGATGTCCGAGGCGCCGTCCTGGATCGCCTGGCCGATCGCGGCGTTCACGAGCCGGACCGCGGGAATCTCGTTGCCCGACTCCAGGACCTCCTCGCGCCGGTCGTCCTCCGCCTCCTCCGGGGCCTCCTCGAAGTCCTCGTCGAGGACGGCGGTGCCGCGGAACGCCGTCCGCGCGACGCGCTCGAAGTCGTCGGGCGAGACGAGCGCGAAGGTCAGCCTGGCGTCGATGACGAGCTTGAGGTCGTCGAAGACCTTCAGGTTGGTCGGATCGGTGACCCCTACGAGGAGGGAGTCGTCGTCGAGACGCCGGATCGGGATCGCGCGGTAGCGCGCGACGAGGTGCTCCGGGAGCAGCGTGCAGACCGCGGGGTCCGCAGGCGTCTCCGCGAGGTCGCAGTACGGCAGCCCGGCCTGCCGGGCGAGCATGGAGTAGAGGTCGTCCCGGTCGATCCACCCCTTCTCGAGGACGATCTCGCCGAGCCGCTTGCCGGTCCGCTCCTGCTCCTCGAACGCGAGCGCGAGCTGGTCGGGGTCGATCAGGCGCTCGTCCAGGAGCAGCGAGCCGAGACGACGCCACGTGAGGGCGCTGGTCTGCATCGGATTGAGGTCGCCGCTGCTAGCGGGAGCTGCGTGGCCGGACGAGGATCGCCGCCACCGCTGGCCGCTGGACGATGCCGTCGCCGACGTCCAGCCAGTCGCCGCCGGCCGCGAGCGAGCGTGCCGCCTGCTCGCCGTCCGCGGGCGAGGCATGGCTCGACGCGAGCAGCTCGTAGCCGTCGGTCAGGCGCACGAGGACGTCGAACGCGAGCTCGTGTGCGTGCTGAGCCTCGGGCTGCTCCGGCTCGGGCTCGTGTTCGGCCGCGGGCGGCTCGGGCTCCGGCACGGGGGCGGGAGCGACGGGCAGCTCGACGACGGGCGCAGGCGCAGCTTCGGCCACGGGCGCCGGAGCGGGCTCGGCCATTGCGGGCATCGGCTCGGGCGCGGGCGCCGCGAACGCGGTCGGAAGCTCGACGACGACCTCCGCAGCGTGTGCGGGGACCTCGACGGACGCGACGGCCACGGGCTCGGGAGCGGGAAGCGGAGCGGGAGCGGGAGCGGGCACGGCCGCCACTGCGGGCGCCGCGGTCTCGGCCGCGGGGACGAGCTCGATCGGCGCGCTGAAGCCGCCGGCCTCGGACGCGGAAGCGGGTGCGGGGGCAGCCGCCTGCGTCCGGCCGAGCAGCCGGTCCAGCACCTCGGGCTGGACGTAGCCGCGGCTGCGGACGAGCTCCTCGACCGGGGTACCGGTCGCCGTCTGCTCGCGGATCAGGTCGCCGAGCTGGTCGGCGGTGATCAGGCCGCCGTGGAACAGGAGCGCCTCGAGCGACCGCGTCTCCTCACGTGGCGCCTGCGGAACGGTGGGCGCGCTGCCGTTGCCGTTGTTCGCGTCGTGCACGTCTTCCTCCCTCACGACTGCGTCCTGCATGTCGTTCTCGCGCAGCCGCTGCGCGAGCTCCGGGTCGACCAAGGCGAGCTCTGGCGAGACCGAGAGAGCATGCGTGATCACAGTCCTGGTAGCCGCAAAGTGCCCGCGGATGCGGGCACGTTCCTTATCGCTCGAAGCGGCGGCGGGCACGACCCTCGAAGGGGGCATAGCCCGCGAAGGACGTAAAGGGGCCCGCGCCGGTGCGCGGGCCCCCGAAACCGTGCCCCTTAAAGGACGTCGCGGTCGCCGGTCGTCCGGCGCGACCCGTAGTACGAGCCGAGGTCCTCACGGAACGCGGTGTCGTCCCGCCTCGACTCGTCGTACTCCGGCGAGTCCTTGATCTCGTCCTTCGTCAGCGCGACGAAGACCGTCTCGGTATCGGCGTCGACCGACTGGATGACGCCTGCGGGCAGCATGACCTTCTTGCCGAAGATCCACGGCCCGGTGTCGACGACGACGAAGCTGCTGCCGGCGTCGTAGGTCGCGTCGTCGACCTTGCCGATGCCGCCGTCACGAGCCTCGACGGAGTAGCCCGTCAGGTCGATTCCGGCGGCGGGGCTCGTTGTATACGTCCACATGTCGATGGTAGACATGAAGCTCCTTTCGTCGATTCTGGGGTCACCTAGGACCTCGCCACTCAGGTGATTTCGAAACCGGAAACCGGGCGGACGGCTATGCGGCAGACGTCACGAGCCGGTCGAGCGCCGGGTTGTCGATCTGCGCGGCCAGTGCGCGCGCCGCGTCGAGCGCCCCGGGCTCGCCCAGCCGTGCGCGATAGAGCGTCGCGCGCAGCTGCAGCTCGCGGATACCCCTCCGCGCCGTGATCGCCTCGAGCTCGTCGATCCAGCGCAAGGCCGCCCCGGCGCCGTAGTCGACGGCGACGGCACACAGGGCGTCCAGGCCGTAGGCCTCGATCCACAGATACGTGTCCGGCAGGCGGCGGCACAGCTTCGGCGCCTCGACGAGCAGGTCGAGCGCCCGGTGGACGTCCCCGCGCGCTGCGGCGACGAGGCCGAGGCCGCGCAGGCCGACGCTCTCCCAGCAGGCGTCGCCGACCTCCGTCCCGAGGGCGAATGCGTGCTCGAAGCGCTCCTCCGCGGCGTCGACGTCGCCGAGCACGAGGTCGAGCTCGCCGCGGAACGACTCCGGCCAGGAGACGAACGCGGTCATGCCCCTCGAGTCGACCTCGTCGAGCGCCTGGTCGAGCAGGTGGAGCGCGTCCTCGAGCTCGCCGCGGAGGACGTGGTAGCGGCCGAGCATGGTCAGCGCCTGGGCCAACGGCTGCCCCGTCGGCAGCCGTCGCGCGCGCTCGACCGCCAGCGGCAGGAGCACGCCGGCCGCGGCGTGGTCGCCGATGTCGTGCCGGCAGGCGCCGCGGATCAGGTCGATCCAGGCGAGCTCCTCCTCGCGCCCGTCCGCGAGCTCGGCCGTACGCGCGAGCGACTCCTCCGCGCGGTCGTACTGGGCCCGGAGGAACCGCACCCAGCTGATCTCGCGCCACCCCGTCGCGGCGACGTCGTCGCGGCCGACGGCCTCGGCGAGGGTCGTGCCCTCGTGCAGCGCGGCCGCGCCCTCCTCGTCGGTCCCGCGGGCGGCGTGGACGAGCGCGCCGCCGAGCGTGACCAGCGCTCCGGCAAGGAGCTCGCGGTCCTCGATCCTGCGCGCCGTGGCGACGGCGCCGCGCAGCCGCCCCAGGCCGGCCTCGATCGCGCCGGCGGCGAGGGCCGCTTCGCCCGCCTCGACCTGCGCGAGGACCCCGGCGCCCCCGGACACGAGGCCGACGACCGGCGGCTTCGACGCCTCGGCCGCCGTCCGCAGCGCGGGGCTCGGCTCGATGCCGAGGTCTCGCCGGAAGAGCTCCACGCAGGCCTCGGCGCGGCGCGCGGCCGCCTCGTCGTCGCCCGCCGCTCGGAGGCAGCGGACGAGCAGGACGTGGCCGTTCTCCTCGTACGGATCGAGGCGAACCAGCTCGGACGCGAACCGGGTCGCCTCGTCGGCCTCGTCGCGGGCGAGCAGCGCGAGCGCGGCCTCGTGCAGGACGGCGCCCGTCATCCCGGCAACGTGCCGGCGCTCGCCGTCGAGCCAGAGCTCGAACGCAGGACTCGAGCGAACGCTCAGACCCTCCAGGAGCTCGCGCCCGAGGCCCGGAAGCGCCACGGCCTCCAGCCAGGCGCCTCGCCCCAGGACGTCGACGTCGACCAGCGTCCCCGGCCGCAGCGTGAGACGCACGGGGTCGCCGCCCAGCTCGGCGTCGTCGCCGAGGCTGCGGCGGAGCGTCGAGAGCGTCCACCGCAGCGTTCCCAGCGGATCGTCCGCTTCCGGGAAGAGGAGGCTCGCCACGGACTCGCGCGACGGCGGCACGCGCGTACGCAGGAGGTAGACCAGCAACCCCCATGCCTTGTGCCCGCGCGGCGGCTCCACGGGCGCGCCGCCCCGCTCCAGCCGCGGCGGGCCGAGGAGGTGGATGCTCAGCCCGATGGCGCGCCTCCCGTCGTCACACGAGCCGTCACACGCTCCACTGTGACCGTCGGTCCCGTCGACCGCAACAACCCGAAGGGAGAGCACGATGCGCAGGACGACGGGACCGGCGCTGCTGGCGGCACTGCTGTCCGTGGCGGCGTTCGCGGTGGCGGCCCAGGCCAAGAGCTTCACGGACTGGCAGGCCGCGAAGAAGATCGACGAGATCGGCGGCAACAGCCCGGAGCTGAACACGCCGTCGCTCGACGGGTGCCCGATCCAGGCCCCGGACGGGCGCAGCCTGTACCTGGCCTCGAACCGGCCGGGCGGGAAGGGCCTGCTCGACATCTGGGTCGCACGACGGCAGAACGCGCAGGATCCGTGGGGCGCGCCCGAGAACCTCGGCGAGCCGGTCAACTCGGCCGCCGACGACTTCTGCCCGACCCCGATCAAGGGCGACGGGCTGTTCTTCGTCAGCCGTGAGGCGCTGCCCGGGCGCGTGCGGCGCTGGGGGACATCTACTTCACCCGCTGGAGCCGGCAGGGCGGTTGGGGCGAGCCGCAGCATCTCGCCTGCGCGCCCGAGGGGCCGAACAGCCCGCTCGACGAGCAGGGGCCGTCGTACGTGGAGGTCGGGAAGCGCGGGGCTGCTGTACTTCTCGCGCAGCTCGGCGACGGTGCCCGGGGACATCTTCGTCAGCGGCGGCCTCGCCGGGCAGGCTTTCGGGCCGGCCGCAGCAGTCGGTGCGTTGAACGACCCGGCGGCCAACGACATCCAGCCGAACGTCCGCGCGGACCGGCTCGAGGTCGTCCTCTCGTCCAACCGGGCCGGGACGCTCGGCGGCCAGGACATCTGGGTCGCGACGCGTGAGCGGGTGGAGGACCTGTGGTCTGCGCCCGTGAACATGGGTACGGCGGTGAACAGCGCAGCGGCCGAGTCGCGGCCCTCGCTGTCGGGGCACGCCCGCACGCTCCTGTTCGGGCGCGCGCCCGGGCCCGAGGGCATGTCGGACATCTACGTCACGAGCCGGAGACCGGCCGGCCGCGGCTGATCTCTTGCGCACGGAGGGCCCGATTCGTCGGGCCCTCCGGGTACGGTCGGGGCATGGCCGGGCCGCTCGACGAGTTAGGGGAGGATCCGGGCGCGCTCTTCCGCGAGCTCGTCGAGTGGTCGACGCGCCCGTCGTTCGGCTCGCACTCGAAGCGCGAGCTCGAGCTGAAGCTGTTCGAGCTCCTCTACCGCAGTCGGCTCGCGGAGGGGCCGGTGTCGGTGGCGCGGATCGCGGAGGAGCTGACGACGACCCGCGCGCGGGCGCGGTCGCTGCTGCTGGAGGTGCAGACGAGGCTGGCGGCGCTGCCGGCCTCGGAGCCGCGGAAGGCGCGCCTGGCGCGGTTCGTGAAGCAGTGGCCGCGGCTGGGTCGGATCGAGGCGGACGGGAACCGGCTGCGGATGGTGATCGACGACCCGTTCCTGCGCGACCTGCTGCGGAACCACGCCTATGAGAGCGGGATCGACATCGACACGTCGTTCGCGAGCGAGATCGTGACGCTCAGCTGGCCGTCGTACGTGGCGCTGCTGGAGTCGCTCGCGGGCGCGGAGGCAGTCGACGAGGTGGTCGAGCTCTTCGCCGCGGACGTGAGGGCAGCGCTACGGCGGAGCGCGAAGCGACAGGCGGAGTTCGACGAGGCGATGCGCGAGCCGGAGACGGACGTGGAGAAGCTGACGAGGGCGGCGAAGTTTGCGGTCGACTACGGGCTGCCGCTCGCACGGGCCGCGGGCCTGGGCCTCTGACGATGGCTCCACCGCGCCGGACACGGGCTGACCCCGCACCGGATCTGTTCGCCTGAAGCTCCTCGCCTCGCGCGCGTTGCGCGTCGGTGGTTTGCGGGCTCGGGCCGGAACCTAAGTGCGGGGCCAGTCACGAACACCTTACGCCTTTGGGCGCGTCGGTGCGGTTAAGACTTCGTGCCGATCCTCACGCACTCATATCCCGCGCGCGCCTCGCCACACTCAGCTGGCCAGCTACGACTACGGGCTCCTGTTGCGTGCATCGGCGGTGAGCTTCGCCCCGCCCGACCGGAGCCGAGCGGGGCGCAAGCCTCAGCCGATCAGGATGGCGATGATCCCGTTGGTGCCGCCCGGCTGCGGCGCGGCCGTCACGAACTGCAACGTGTTCGACGTGCCGTCCGTGGTGGCCGTCAGCCGCATCGCGGCCGGGGCCTTCGCGAAGTCGCTCACGACCTCGCCACCCGATCGAGTGCCCATGGCCCTCGGCCGCTTGAGCACGGTGTTGAGTTCGAACACCTCGGTTGATCCGATGTTGAGGACGCGTGGCGGCGGCTTCTTCGAGTTACCGGCCGAGGCGATGGGCGCAACCGTGACGGCGAGCGCGGCGACGGCGGCGATGGTGGTGAGTCCGCGGATCATGACTTCACCTGTCCCGATGCCGCGTCCCGAGGCGACTTGATCGAGGCAGCGTTGTCGCTGGACTTGATCCCATGGCTCACTCCGAAGCTGAACCCCTTCGGTTGGGGCGCTGCGAGCTTGGCAGTGTTTTTCTTGCCGGTCACGGTGTCCTCCCTTGCATTGATGTCCTCGCTCTGAAGACACCGGAAAGGAGACGCATCTTCCATCGTGCCGCGATGCGACGGGCTAGGCGTTTCCCGGCCGGCCCGGCTACGCCTGCGGAATGCGACTCTCGAGCGCCGCGCCCAGGGCTTCCCGGACGGGCTCGAGGTCGATGCGGTCCAGGATGTCCTGGAAGAACCCGCGCACGATGATCCGCTCCGCCTCCTGCCTGCTCAGCCCACGCGCCATCAGGTAGAAGAGCTGCTCGCGGTCGACCTGGCCCGTCGTCGACCCGTGGGTGCAGCGGACGTCGTTCGCGAGGATCTCCAGGCCCGGAATCGAGTCGGCGTGCGCCTTCGGCGACAGCATCAGGTTTCGGTTCTCCTGGTACGCGTTCGTCTGCTGCGCCTCGTTCTCGACGCGGATCATCCCGCGCCACACCGTCGACGCCCGGTCGCGCAGCGCGCCCTTGAACGCGAAGTCGCTCTCCGTTCGCGGCGCGATGTGCTCCTGGAAGGTGTCGTAGTCGAGGTGCTGGTCGCCGTCGGCGAAGTACGCGCCCGTCACGCGCGAGGTCGCGCCCGGGCCGGCGAGGTCGTTCTGGATGCGCACCTTGCCCTTCTTCGAGCCGAAGCCGCCGGCGACCCAGTCGAGCTCGGCGTCGCGATCGACGCGCGCATGGTGCGTCGCGAAGTGCCACGTCTCGCGGGAGAGGTTCTGGATCGACACGTACTCGAGCTTCGCGTTCGGGCCGACGAAGAGCTCCGCGACAGCGTTCGAGTAGCCGCGCAGGTCGGGACTCGCGCTCGCGTACTCCTCGATCAGCGTCAGCGACGCGCTCTCCTCGACCTCGACGAGCAGGCGCCAGAACAGGGAGCCGTCCTCGACCGCGTTCGCGACGCGCACGTACAGCGGCTGCTCGACGACGACGCCCTTCGGGACACGCACGAGCAGGCCCGCCTGCCACGCCGCAGCGTTGTGCGCGGCGAACTTCTCGTCCCAGCCGACGAGCTCGTGCAGCCGGGGATGGTCCTCCGGCAGCAGCTCGAAGGTCACGCCGTCCGGGGCGCGCTCGATCTCGATCCCGCCCTCGCCCACGTGCGCGAGGCCGGCGACATCGAGCTCGAGCAGCGACTCGGGCCGCGAGACCTTCCCCGGCGCCGCGGTGAACGCGTCGGGGTCGAAGCCGCGCAGGTCGGTGAACCGCCAGGGCTCGTCGTCCGTGCCAGGTACGGGCAGCGACCGGTAGCGCTCGAGTGCCTCCGCGCGCGCCATCAGTCCGCGTACCTCCGGTGCAGGATCAGCGAGTTGCCGTCGGGATCCTCGAAGAACGCCATGTGGCAGACGCCGGAGTCGCGCGTGCCGACGAACTGGACGCCCTTGGCCTCCAGCTCCGCGCGAGCGGCCGCGACGTCCGCGACCCGGAGCGCGATCCCGTGCGCGGCGCTCTGGGGAAACTCGACACCCTGCTTCGCCGGCTCCCACAGCGCCAGGGTCACGTTCGGCGTCTCGAACTCCGTCGCCTCACGCGGGTTCTGCGGCAGCTCGAGCACGTCGCGGTAGAACGCGATCGCCCGCTCGACATCGCGCGTGGGCACGTCCACGAAGTCCACCCGCTCCACCTGCATCAGGGCGTCCTCCCGTCGGAGAAGGGCGCGTACCGGTGGTGCAGCAGCAGCCCGTTGCCCTCGCTGTCCTTGAACCCGGCGCCGAAGCAGACGCCCGAGTCGAACATGTCCTGTACCTCGATGCCCGCCTCCTCGAGCCGGGCCTTCGCCGCCTCGACGTCGGACACGCGGAGCGCGAGCGCGACGAGCGGCGAGAATTCGCGGCCGAACATCTGCGGGTCGACGAGCGCGAGCGTGAGGTTGCCCGTCTCGTACTCGACCCAGCGCTCGCCCGACTCCGGGCTCCGCTCCAGCCCGAGCACGTCGCTGTAGAAGCGTTCCGCCCGGTCGCGGTCCTGCACCGGAACGAGCAGGAAGTCGACGCGCTGCGCCTCGATCACGACGCGGCCTCGTGCAGCTCGCGACTCTCGCGGTGGCTCGTGCCGTGGATCCGCGGCTCGGCGTAGCGCCGGTGCAGGATCACCGTGTTCCCGTCGTAGTCGGAGCAGAAGGCCATGTGGCAGACGCCGGTGTCGCGCGTCTCGCCACGGAACTCGACGCCGGCGGCCTCGAGCTCGGCTCGCGCTGCCGCCACGTCCGGCACGCGCAGCGCAACGCCCGACGAGGGCACGAACTCCATCCCCACCGACTCCGGCATCCACATCGCGAGCGTGACGTTGGCCGCCTCGTACTCGGGGAAGACGTCCTCGCTCGGACGTCGACTCCGGCAGCCCGAGCAGCGCGCCGTAGAAGCGGCGCGCGTTCTCGGGGCTGCGAATCGGAACGGAGACGAAATCGACCCGTTCGACCGAGATCAACCGACCGACCCCTCCATCTGCAGCTGGATCAGGCGGTTCATCTCGACGGCGTACTCGAGCGGGAGCTCCTTCGTGATCGGCTCGACGAAGCCCGAGACGATCATCCCGGAAGCCTCGGCCTCGGTGAGCCCGCGCGACATGAGGTAGAAGAGCTGCTCCTCGCCGATCTTCGAGACCGTGGCCTCGTGCTCGGCGGTCACCGACGGCTCGTCGATGCGGATGTAGGGGTACGTGTCGGAACGCGAGTCCTCGTCGAGGATCAGCGCGTCGCAGACGACCTTCGACTTCGCGCCCGCGGCGCCCTTCGCCACCTCGAGCAGGCCGCGGTAGCCGGCGCGGCCGCCGTCCTTCGAGATCGACTTCGAGTTGATCACCGACGTCGTCTTCGGCGCGACGTGGACGACCTTGCCACCTGCATCCTGGTGCTGGCCCTTGCCGGCGAAGGCGATCGAGAGCACCTCGCCGTGGGCGCGCTCGCCCATCAGCCAGATCGACGGGTACTTCATCGTCACCTTCGAGCCGAGGTTGCCGTCGACCCACTCCATCGTCGCGTCCTGGTAGGCGACTGCGCGCTTCGTGACGAGGTTGTAGACGTTGTTCGACCAGTTCTGGATCGTCGTGTAGCGGCAGCGGGCACCCTTCTTCACCACGATCTCGACCACGGCCGAATGCAGCGAGTCGCTCGAGTAGATCGGCGCGGTGCAGCCCTCCACGTAGTGCACGTAGGCCCCCTCGTCGACGAGGATCATCGTGCGCTCGAACTGGCCCATGTTCTCGGCGTTGATCCGGAAGTAGGCCTGGAGCGGCATCTCGATCGAGACGCCCGGCGGCACGTAGATGAACGAGCCGCCCGACCAGACGGCCGAGTTCAGCGCCGCGAACTTGTTGTCGTTCTGCGGGATGATCGTGCCGAAGTACTGCTTGACGAGCTCCTCGTGCTCACGCAGGCCGGAGTCCATGTCCAGGAAGAGCACGCCCTTCGCCTCGAGGTCGGCCTGGAGCTTGTGGTAGACGACCTCGGACTCGTACTGCGCGCCGACGCCCGCGAGGTACTTCTTCTCCGCCTCCGGGATCCCGAGCTTGTCCCAGGTGTCCTTGATGTCGGCGGGCAGGTCCTCCCACGAGTTCGCCTGCTTCTCGGTCGGCCTGATGTAGTAGAAGATGTTCTCGAAGTCGATGCCGCTGAGATCCGCGCCCCAGCCGGGCATCGGCCGCGCGAGGAAGTAGTCCAGGCTCTTGTGCCGGAACTTCCGCATCCAGTCGGGCTCGTCCTTGTGCGAGGAGATCGCGTCGACGAGCTCGTGCGAGAGGCCGCGGCCGCTCTTGAAGAAGTAGTCCTCGGGAACGTTGAAGCCGTACTTGACCTCGTAGTCGGACCCGATCCCCTGGACGATCTCGCTCTCGGTGAGCGTCACGCGGGCACCTCCTCCTTGGCGCCGAAGGCCGCGTAGCCCTCCGCCTCCAGCTTATGCGCGAGCTCCGGCCCGCCTTCCTCGACGATACGCCCGTCGACGAAGACGTGCACGAAGTCCGGCTCGATGTAGTTGAGGATCCGCTGATAGTGCGTGATGACGAGCGCGCCCATGTCCGGGCCGATGAGCTCCTTCACGCCGCCCGCGACGATCTTCAGCGCGTCGATGTCGAGGCCCGAGTCGGTCTCGTCGAGCACCGCGATCCGCGGCTTCAGCATCGCCATCTGCAGGATCTCGACCCGCTTCTTCTCGCCGCCGGAGAAGCCGTCGTTGAGGTAGCGCTGCGCAAGCTCGCGCGGCACCTTCAGCCGCTCCATCGCGGCGAGCAGGTCGGTGCGGAACGCCTTCACGGCGATCGGGTCGTCGACGCCGTCGTTCCGGGCCTTCCGGAGCGCGTTCAGCGCGCTGCGCAGGAAGCTCGTGACGGTCACGCCCGGGATCGCGTGCGGGTACTGGAACGCGAGGAAGAGGCCGCGCTGCGCGCGCACATCCGCCCCGAGCTCGGTCACGTCCTCGCCGTCGACGAGGATCCTGCCCTCGGTGATCTCGTAGGCCGGGTGGCCGGCGATCGCGTACGCGAGCGTCGACTTGCCCGACCCGTTCGGGCCCATGACCGCGTGCACCTCGTTCGAGGCGACCCTGAGATCGACGCCCTTGACGATCTCGGTGCCGTCCTCGAGGGCGACGTGCAGGTTCTTCAGCTCGAGCAATGCCACGTGCTCGGGATCCTTTCCTTCCGCGGGTCGAGCCAGGCCTCCATCGGACCCCGGCTCCGTGAGCCGGATTTTACCCGACGATGACCGGACTTAGTCGACCCCGGCGGTGCTACCCTCCGGGCATGCCGTTCGGCATCGGTCTCCCCGAGATCCTCATCCTCCTCCTTGTCGCGCTCCTCGTCTTCGGGCCGAAGCGGTTGCCGGAGATGGGACGCTCGCTCGGGCGAGGCATGCGCGAGTTCAAGGACTCCGTCACCGGCAAGGACGACGACGAGCCGGTGCACCACCGCCAGGCCCGCGAGCTCGAGCCCGCGGACGCCCCGCGGATGGACGAGACGCCCGCGACGCCGCGCGAGCGGGACACCGTCACCTAGGCTCCGGCCATGGCGAGGACGCGCCTTCCGCGGCGGCTCAGCCACGGCGAGGAGGCGACGCTCGTCGAGCACCTCGACGAGCTCCGCAGGCGCCTGTTCATCGCACTGGGCGCGCTCGCCGTCGCGTTCGCGATCTGCTTCGCCTTCCACGAGCGGATCGTGCGCTGGCTCACCGAGCCGCTCCCGGACGACAAGCAGCTCGTCACCTTCGGCGTCACCGAGCCGTTCACGACCTCCGTCAAGGTCTCGCTCATCGCAGCGTTCGCGCTCGCGCTCCCCGTGATCCTGTACCAGGCGTGGAGCTTCCTCGCGCCGGCGATGGAGGAGAACACGCAGCGCGTCGTCTCGCTGTTCGTCCTCGCCGGGACGGTGCTCTTCGTCGCCGGTGTCGCGTTCGGGTACTTCATCGTGCTCGACCAGGCGCTCGAGTTCCTCACGACCTACGACGACGACCTCTACAACATCCAGATCCGGGCGAGCTACTACTACGGGTTCGTCTCGCTCGCGCTGCTCGCGATGGGGCTGATGTTCGAGCTGCCGGTGTTCGTGCTCACTCTCGTGCGGATCGGGATCCTCACGGCGGCGCAGCTGCGCCGGAACCGGCGCATCGGCTACTTCCTCATGCTCGTCATCGCGGTGCTGCTCCCGACCGTCGACCCGGTCTCGCTCGCGCTCGAGACGCTGCCGCTCGTCATCCTCTTCGAGCTGTCGATCCAGCTCGCGGCGATCATGGAGCGCCGCTGGGCGAAGGCCGGCGTCCTCTGGGCGACGGAGTGACGGTCGCGCACCTTCGGCGCGCTCCCACGGGGGAAACCGTGTTTCCCCCGTGTGCCCCCTTCTCGGATTGCACCCGCGGGAACCTCCCGGTTCCCGCGCCAACACACCCTCCCCACGTTCACGGGGCTGCCGCCGCGTGACCGTCTACTCCGCCGACTGGGTGCTCCCCGTCGAGGGCGAGCCGATCCGGGACGGAGCGGTCGCGGTGGAGGGGGAGCGAATCGCAGCCGTGGGCACGGCGGCGGAGCTCGGGACCGGTGAGCGATTCGAGGGCGCCGCGATCGTGCCGGGCTTCGTCAACGCGCACACGCACCTCGAGTACGCGGTCTACGCCGGGTTCGGCGACGGGCTCCCGTTCGGGCCGTGGATCAAGCTCCACATCGAGCGGAAGGCGAACATCGGCTTCGAGGAGATGGTCGACATCGCCCGCCTCGGGGCTGCGGAGAGCCTCCGCTCCGGAATCACGACGGTCGGCGACTACTCGTACGCGGGCGCCGCCGCGGTCGCATGCGCCGACCTCGGGCTCAGGGCGATCGTCTACCTCGAGGTCTTCGGGCTCGACGCGCGCGAGGCGCTGTCGGCGTGGGAGCAGACGCGCGAGCGCGCCGGTGACGCCTTCGACGGGCGCGTTGCGCTCGGTGTCTCACCGCACGCGCCGTACTCCTGCTCCGAGGCGGTCTACGAGGCCTGCGCGGAGCTCGGCGTGCCGCTCGGGACGCACCTCTCGGAGAGCCCCGGCGAGATCGAGTGGCTGCTCCGCGGCACCGGGGAGCTGTCGCCGCTCGCGTGGCTCTACGTCGAGCCGCGGGGGGAGACGGGGGTCGCCACGCTCGACCGCCTCGGCCTGCTCGGGCAGGACCTCCTCGCGGCCCACTGCGTGCAGGTCGACCCGGACGAGATCGCGCTGATCGGCGAGCGCGGCGTCCGGGTCGCGCACTGTCCGCGCTCGAACGCGCTGCTCGGCTGCGGCATCGCGCCGGTGGCCGAGCTGCGGGCCGCCGGCGCGATCGTCGGCATCGGCACGGACAGCCCCGCCTCGGCGCCGTCGTTCGACATGTTCGACGAGATCCGCGCCGCGGTCGCCTTCGCGCGGGCACGGGCGCAGCGCACCGACGTGCTCTCGGGCGGGGAGGCGCTCGAGCTCGCGACCCTCGGCGGCGCCCGCGCGCTCGGCCTCGACGCGGACGTCGGGTCGCTCGTCCCGGGCAAGCGCGCCGACCTCGCCGTCGTGTCGCTGGAGGGCTCGCCCTACGCCCCGGTGGAGGACCCCGCCACGGCCGTCGCCCTCGGTGGCGCTCCGACGCGGGTACTCTTGACGCTCATCGATGGCCACGTCAGGTACCGAAGGGACGAGTTCGATTGGCGCGCGCTGACCGCCGGCGCGACGCGCGCACGAAGCCTGTTGCTGCAGGCGCCGAGCGCTACCAGAGCGCCTACGTAGGGACCGACCAGCTCTTCTTCCAGCGTCTGCGCAAGCAGGCGAAGTGGGTCTTCGTCTTCCTGGCGTTCATCTTCGCCTTCACCTTCGTCGTCTTCGGCGTCGGCTCGGACGTGCCCGGCGGCGTGGCCGACATCATCCAGGGCGGCGGCGGCGGCGGCCCCGACGTCGGGGCTGCGCAGGAGCGCACGCAGGAGAACCCGGGCGAGGCCGACGCGTGGCGCGATCTCGCGACCGCGCTGCAGCAGGAGGGCCGGACGGAGGAGGCGATCTCACCGCTCGAGCGGTACGTCGCCCTCGAGCCGAAGGACACGGACGCGCTGGGCACCCTCGCGAGCCTCTACCTGATCAAGGCCGGCAACCTCGCCGACCGGCTCAGGGCGGCGCAGCAGCAGGCCGCGCTGGACAACCCGGGCCAGTCGTTCACGCTCCCCTCCGACTCCCCGTTCGCGCAGGCGTTCGCAACGAATCCGGTCACCGACGCGCTCGTCGGCGACTCGAACGCGCTGGTCAACGACCTCTACACGCGCACGACGCAGTCGTACCAGGAGGCGAAGCTCAAGTACGCGCAGCTCGCAGAGCTCCAGCCCGAGGACGCCAGCATCCAGATCCAGCTCGCCCAGGCGGCGGAGAACGCGAACGACCTGCCCTCCGCGATCTCGGCGTACGAGCAGTTCCTGAAGCTCGCGCCGGACGATCCGAGCGCCGAGGCCGTCAAGGCCCGCGTGGAGCAGCTGAAGGCTGCTTCGCAGTCGACCGGCGGTTAGACTCACGCGCCGACGGGGCGAGGGGCTCCGTCGACCACGATTCCGAGGGGACAGATGAACTTCGACATCAGCACGGAGCAGTTGAACGACGACACCTACGTCATCTCGCTCGCGGGCGAGGTCGACCTGTACACGGCGCCCGAGTTCAAGCAGCAGCTGCTGCAGGTGATCTCGGACGGCGCGATGAACGTCATCGTGGACTTCTCCGACACGACGTTCATCGACTCGACCACGCTGGGCGTGCTCGTCGGCGGAGTGAAGCGGCTCCGCACCAACGAGGGCCAGCTCTCGCTCGTCTGCAGCGACCGCAACATCACGAAGATCTTCGAGATCACCGGCCTCGACCGGGTGTTCACGATCTACGGGACCCGGGCCGAGGCGACCGCCGCGATCGGCTCGGGGCAGGCCTCCGCCTAGCTTGGGCCGCCGCCTCTCCTCCGCGCTCGTCGCGTCGGCCGCGCTGCTGACGCTCGCCGGCGGGTGCGGGTCGGAAGCCCACGTCGAGGAGGCCACGAACGCCACCGGCGGCCGGGCGCTCTTCATCCAGGACTGCGGCAGCTGCCACACGCTCGCGGACGCGGGCACACGCGGCGTGATCGGGCCGAACCTCGACGACGCGTTCCACTCCGTCCGCGTGAAGCAGGGCTTCGACGAGTCGACCATCCGGGACGTCGTGCGAGGGCAGATCGCCTACCCGACCGTCGACCCGCCCGCCGGCGGCGAAGGGATGCCCGCGAACCTCGTCACGGGCGCGGACGCCGACGCGGTCGCCTCGTACGTGGCGTCGGTCGCCGGGCTGCCGGTGAAGGCGCAGCCGGGCGGCGGCGGCGAGCAGCCCATGGACGGCGAGTCGATCTTCACCCAGAACTGCGGCGGCTGCCACACGCTCGCCGCGGCCGGGACGACCGGCACGATCGGGCCGAACCTCGACGACGCGAAGCCGTCGAAGGACCTCGTGGTCGAGCGCGTGACGAACGGCATGGGCGCGATGCCGCCGTTCAAGGACGTCCTGGACGAGCAGCAGATCAACGCCGTCGCCGACTACGTCTCGTCGTCGGCCGGCAGCGCCCCGTAGGCCGCGCCGAGCGCCGCGGCCCGCTCCTCCTGCCGCGCCGTCGTCATGCGCACGACGACGATCGCGAGGAGCGCGAGGACGGCGTCGACGACGTCCGTGACGAGGTAGGCGATCGAGCCGTCGCGGAGCTCGTCCGGCGTCTCGCCGGTGAACGCGAGCCGGAGCGCGACCTGGTCGGCGTACGTGCTCGCGATCCAGAGGAGCCACCAGAGGAGGAAGAAGCCCGGGACGTCGCCGCCGCGCCAGGCGTCGGTACGGGGCGGCAGGCTCGGGTTACTGCCGCGCCAGATGTCGTTGAGGAGCTGCTTCGGCCGGAAGACGTTCCAGATCGGGATGAACCAACCGCCGATCGTCCCAGCGCGCGACGCGGCCGATCGGCACGAACCGCTCGTTCACGGCGCCGCAGTATCTAACGGGGTGCGGACGACGCCTGGCCGGGCGCCGCGGCCTGCTCGGCCTCCAGGTCGACGACCACGTGCGTGATCGGCACGGCGAAGCGCTCGCGGGCGGTCTCGACGACGTTCCGCTCGAGCCAGTGGGAGCGGCCCTCGGGATGCGTCGCGATCACGATCTCGTCGGCGCCGTACGTCCGGAGCGCGTCCTCGATGCACTGGACGGGGTCGCTCTCGCCGACCTCGCCCGCGGCGTCGATCCCGAGCTCGCGTAGCTGCCCGAGGCTGCGCTCGAGACGCTCCGACGCGGCGGCGCGCGCGGCGTCCTCGTCCGACGTCCACGTCCGGAGGCGAGAGTTGAGGGCGGGGCAGACCACGAGCACGTCGGTGCGGAAGCCCTCGCTGTGCCGAGCGATCTCGCTGCGGAGCGCGGTGCCGCCGACGGTCTCGTTCGCGATCACGAGGATGCGCTTCTCGTCGGGTGCGCCGACGTGGTCGGCGACCATCGGCTCCGGGCGCTCCGAGCGTTGGCGGACGTAGTAGACGACCACCGCGGCCAGCTCGAGCACGAACACGGTCAGTGCCGCGACGTTGCCGAGCAGGAGCTTCGCGGCGACGATCAGGGCGAGCGCGCCGATCGTCACCAGCAGGAAGCGGTAGGCCGCCGCCTCGCTGCGGAACGGGTTCTCCACGTCTGGAACCTACAACAGCGACGCGAAATCGGATTCAGCTAGAGGAGGTAGACCGTGGTGTAGACCACGATCCACATCACGTCGACGAAATGCCAGTAGATCCCCGGCACCTCGACGCCGTGGTGGTGCTCCGGCGAGTAGTGGCCGCGGAAGGCGCGCACGGTTGCGACCGAGAGCAGGATCAGCCCGACCGCGACGTGGGCGCCGTGCAGGCCGGTGAGGCCGAAGAAGGTCGAGCCGATGGCGCCGTCCTTCGGGCCGAAGCCGATCCGCGAGTACTCGAGGATCTGCGTGAAGAGGAACGTCGCGCCCATCGCGAGCGTGAGCACGAGCCCCGCCTGCAGGCCCGCGCGCGAGCCGCGCTTGATCGCCTGCAGGGCCCAGTGCATCGTGAAGGACGAGGTCACGAGGATGGCCGTGTTCACGCCGGCGACGAAGACCGGGAGGTGGAATCCCTCCGGCGGCCACATCTGCACGTCGGGGTTGACGACCCGCACGAAGAAGTAGGCCGTGAAGAACGCGCCGAAGAGCATCACCTCGGAGGCGATGAACAGCAGGATCCCGAGCATGATCGGGCTGATCCGCGACGAGAAGTGCGGCTCGGGCGGCCCGTGGTGCTCGTGCGGAGCGGCGGCCTCGGCGTGCGCGCTCACGACGCGACCGCCTCGGCTCCGGCCTGCTCGCGCGTCACCGTGACGTGCTCGACGGGAACGGCCGTGTCCTTCCGCAGCCGCCCGACGAGGTCGCCGCGGAGCCAGCTCGAGCTGGTCTCGCCGGGGAAGGTGGAGACGATGATCTCGTCCGTCCGCTCGTCGCGGAAGGCGTGCATTGCCGCCGCGTACGGGTCCGGGTGCGCAACCTGCCCGTGGGCGTCGATCCCGGCGGCGCGGAGCTCGGTCACGGCCCGCTTGAGCCGGCGCTCGGCCTCCGGGTGCTCGCCCTGCGACGGGTCGTTCTGCGGCGAGACGATGAGGAAGCTCGCCGGGCCGCGCCCCGCCCGCGCGCGGATCGCGTCGAGGAGCGGCTGCCCGAGGACGGTCTCGTTCGCGATCACGAGCACGTTCGCGGGCGCCCCCTCCTCGCGGCGCATGTCGATCTCGACGTGGTCGACCGGCACGTCGCCGACGTTCCCACGGATGCGGTCGACGACGTTGCGGCGGAGCCAGCCGGAGCGCTGCAGCGGGTGCGTCGTGACGAGCACGCGCGTCACGGGCGGCTCGACGGTCGCGAGCGCGTCGCGGACGGCGTCGGCCGGCTCGGCCTCGGTGACGAAGCCCTGCGCCGGCACGCCCTCCTCGCGCAGCGCGGCGAGCGCGCGGTCGAGGCGCCGGCCCGCGGACGCGCGGCGCGTGTCCTCGTAGACGACGTAGCCCTCCCGGGGCGTGTTCACGGGCGCGACGAGCGTGACGAGGACGTCGCCGCCCGCGCGCTCCTTCACCGCCTCGAGGAACGCGCGCGTGCCGGCGGTCTCGTTCGCGACGACGAGCAGGTGCTCGGCCATCAGTGCGTCCGCACCTCCGTCGGCTCGGCGGCGCGGTCGCCGTTCAGCAGCGCGTGCTTCGCGCCCGGGACGCCGTACTCGTACGGCGAGCCGACCACCTGCGGCACCGTGTCGAAGTTGAAGGTCGGCGGCGGCGAGGTGACCTGCCACTCGAGCGTCATCGCCCGCCACGGGTTCCCGCCGGCGAGCGGCCCGCGCGCCCAGCTCGTGATCATGTTGTAGAGGAACACGAGCGTGGACATGCCGAGGAAGAACGACGAGAGCGAGATGAAGAAGTTCCAGCTCGCGAACTGCTCGGAGTAGTCGGCTACGCGGCGCGGCATCCCCTGCGTCCCGATCCAGTGCATCGGGAAGAACGTGAGGTTGAAGCCGATGAACGTCATCCAGAAGTGGAGCTTGCCGAGGCGCTCGTTGTACATCCGGCCGGTCATCTTCGGGAACCAGTAGTAGATCCCGGCGAAGATCGTGAACACGGAGCCGCCGAACAGCACGTAGTGGATGTGCGCGACGATGAAGTACGTGTCGGAGACGTGGATGTCGATCGGGACGGCGCCGAGGTAGATCCCGGACAGGCCGCCGATCGTGAACATCGAGACGAACCCGAGGGCCCAGAGCATCGGGGTCGCGAGATGCAGCTTCCCCTCCCACAGCGTCGCGAGCCACGAGAAGACCTTGATCCCGGTCGGGATGGCGATGAGCAGCGTCGTCAGCATCATCGGCACGCGCAGCCAGTTGGCCATGCCCGAGACGAACATGTGGTGCGCCCAGACGCTGAAGCCGAGGAACAGGATCGCCATCAGCGACAGCGCCATCAGGCGGTAGCCGAAGATCGGTTTGCGCGCGAAGGTCGAGATGACCTCGGAGACGATCCCGAACCCGGGCAGCATCATGATGTACACGGCCGGGTGGCTGTAGAACCAGAAGATGTGCTGGTAGCCCAGCACGTACCCGCCCTCGGCCGGCCGGAAGAAGTCGGTGTGCAGGATCCGGTCGAACATCGCGAAGAACTGCGACCCGGCGATGAACGGGGTGGCGACGACGACGAGCAGCGAGGTCGTGAAGTTCGCCCACACGAGTAGAGGCATGCGCCAGAAGGTCATTCCCGGCGCACGCATGGTGATGATCGTGACGAGGAAGTTCAGGGCGGTTGCGATCGACGACGCGCCGGCCCACTGCACGCCCATCTGGAAGAACAGATTGCCGTCGGGGTTCGTGACCGAGAGCGGGGCGTAGCCCGTCCAGCCCGCGCCGAAGGCGCCGCCGTCGACGAAGAAGCTCGCCAGCATGATCACGCCGGCGGCCGGGAGCATCCAGAAGGAGAGGGCGTTCAGGCGTGGGAACGCCATGTCCGGCGCCCCGAGCATCAGCGGCACGACGTAGTTCGCGAGCCCGGCGAAGGCCGGGATGATGAAGAGGAAGATCATCAGCGAGGCGTGGACGCTGATGAGCCCGTTGAAGGTCTGCGGGTCGACGTACTGGATCCCGGGCTTGGCGAGCTCGGCGCGGAAGACCATTGCCATCAACCCGCCGACGATGAAGAAGAAGATCGTCGTCGTGACGTACTGGACGCCGATGACCTTGTGGTCGGTGTTGACGCGGAGGTAGTCCTTCCACGACTGCGCGCCGTGGCTGGAATGATCCTCGGGCCGGGTCGGGCGGCCGCTGATGTAGTAGATCCAGTAGTCGAAGCAGCCGATCCCGGCGAGGTAGCCGATCGGCGCCGCGGTGAGGAACGCGACGGTGATGATCGGCGGCCACAGCAGGATCGGGTCCCAGCCGGCGAGCGCGCGGACGCCGACGACGAGGCCGAAGCCGATCGCCGCGAAGAGCGGCGTCATCCACAGGACGCGCAGCCAACCCGGAGCGGTCAGTCGGCGCCAACCCCTCGGATGAGGCGGCGGCGCGTGGTGGTCGTGCGCCGGCCCGTGGCCCGTGTGCTCGATCGCCGTCACGTCAGCCCTGCCCCTCCCCTTCCGCCTGCAACCAGGCGTCGTAGTCCTCCTGGGACATCACGATCGCGGTCGTCCGCATCACCGAGTGGCCGAGGCCGCAGAGCTCGGTGCAGATCACGTCGTACTCGCCGACCTTCGTCGGCGTGATCACGAGCTGGGGTTGGATCCCGGGCACGGCGTCCTGCTTCTGACCGAACTCCGGCACCCAGAAGGAGTGGATGACGTCGATCGCGTTGATGCGCAGGACGGTCGAGCGGTTGACCGGCAGGCGCAGCTCCCCGGACTGCTTGTCGCCGTAGTCGAAGTGCCACGCGAACTGCTGCGCCGTCACGTCGATGCGGTTCGGGCTCGCGCCGGCGTCCTCGTTCTTGGCGAGGACGATCGTCGAGGCGATGACGATCGTGACCACGAGCAGCGTCGGCACGGCCGTCCAGGCGATCTCGATCCCGGTGTGGCCGTGAATCGGCTTGCCGTCGGACTCGTCGCCCTCGCGTGCTTTGAACGCAACGACCGCGTACAGGAGCATCGCGCTGACGAGGCCGAAGATGAGGATGCAGATGACGGTCGTCAGCCAGAAGATGAAGTCGATCCCGTCGCGCTCCTCGGACGCGTTCTCGGGGAGCCACGGGATGAAGAACGCAAAGGCGAAGGCGACCGCGCAGGCGGCCAGACCGATGGCAACCATGGAAATGGCGGCTCCTCTGCGCAACCCGGGCGCGAGCCTAGCTCATGCCACACGCCCGCGCAGCCGTATCCGCAAAGCGGCTTGGGTCGTTGCACAGGCGACCCCCACGGGTCTTCGGGAGACGAACTGAAAGGAGCAACAATGGGCATCGGAGTCAGCCTCATCCTCATCGCAGTCGGCGCCATCCTGACCTGGGCCGTGAGTGCCGAGGTGTCGGGAGTCGACATCCAGACGATCGGCGTGATCCTGCTGGTCGTCGGCCTTGCTGGCGCCCTGCTGTCCCTCGTGTTCTGGTCGTCCTGGGGCGGGCCGGCGGGCTACGGCGGTCGGCGTCGCACCACGTACGTCGAGGACGGCCCGTACCAGCCGTAACACCGCAGCACCTCTCCCTGTGTGACCGACGAGGGCGGCCAAGAGGCCGCCTTCGGCGTTCAGACGGCCGGGAGCTCCAGCACGACCGTGGAGCCCTGCGGCTCGCGGCCCTCGATCCAGATCCAGCCGTCCATGCGGCGCGCGAGCTCGCGGCAGATGAACAGGCCGAGGCCGGTGCCGCCGACGCCGCGCGTCAGGTCCGGGTCGAGGCGGTAGAACTTCTCGAAGACGCGCTCCCGCTCGGCGGCCGGGATCCCGAGGCCCTCGTCGGAGACGGCGAAGCGGATGGCGCCGTCGTGGCGCCCGAGCGCGACCTCGACGCGGCCGCCGCCGGGCGAGTACTTCACGGCGTTGTCGACGAGGTTCGCGAGTACCTGCCGCACCTTGTCCGGGTCCGCCGCCACGCGCAGGTCGGCCCCGCCGGTGAAGTCGAGCGCGACGCCGACCGGGAGGTGGAGGCGCGCGGCCTGGACGACGGTCGCGGCGAGCTCCTCCGCGTCGCAGCTCTCGATCTGCACCTGCATCGCCCCGGACTCGATCCGGCTCGTCCAGAGGATGTCGTTGACGATGCGCGCGAGCCGATCGGCCTCGTCCGAGATCACGGCCAGCAGCTCCTGGCGCTGGTCGTCCGGAAGCGGCATGTCGGCGCGGCGGAGCGTGAGCGCAGCGCCATAGATGGCAGCGAGGGGCGTCCGCAGCTCGTGCGAGATGGTCGAGACGAAGTCGCTCTTCATCCGCTCGACCCCGCGCTCCTCGGTGATGTCCCGGAAGGCGTAGACGGTGCCGTCGGGGAAGCGCACGCCGGACATCGCGAGCCACAGCTCGCCGCCCTCGACCATGAACGGGACGACCTGGCTCCGGCTCCGGAGCGCGTCGGCGGCGTCGACCACGGGGACGAGCTCGGAGAGCTCCTCCCACCCCGGGATCGCCTCGGCGGCCGGCAGCCCCTCGACATCCCGCACCGCGAGCCCGGTGATGGCCTCGGCCTGCGGGTTCCAGATCCGGACGATCCCGTCGCCGGCGACGAGGAGCACGCCCTCGCCGACGAACTCGAGCGCCTCGGCGGCCCGCGCCCGCTGCTCCATCGCGCGGTAGAGCCTCGCGTTCTCGATCGCCGCGCCAGCGCGCCGGCCGAGCTCCCGCGCGAGCAGGACGTCGTCGTCGTCGAACTCCCGCCCTGATTCCGCCGAGACGAGCATGATCGACCCCAGCGTTCCGGCGCCGCTCGTGAACGGCACGACGACGAACGAGCGGACACCCATCGCGCGGGCGAGCTCGGCGTCCTCGGGCCGATAGCGCGCCACGATGTCGTCGGTGATCTCACGAACAAGCACCGGCTTGCCTGTCCTGATCACCTCCGCGGTCGGCGTCGCGTCGTCGAGCCGCACCAGCCGCCGCCGCCGCATCTCGTCGGCCCACCGCCGCTTCTCCGGGTCGGCGTGCGTCCACGAGACGACCTTGACCGCGTCGTCGTCCTCGAGCACGGAGATCGAGCACCAGTCGGCCAGCATCGGCACGGCGAGCTCCGAGACGGCCACCAGAGTCTGCTCGTAATCGAGCGACGAGCCGAGGACGGTGCTCGCCTCGGCGAGGAAGCGGAGCCGCTGCTCGGCCCGCGCGCGATCCGTGACGTCGCTGAACGTCGTCACCCCCGCGACCACCTCGCCGCCCGCACGCACGGGTGCCGCACTCACTTCGATGATCCGCCGCGAACCGTCTGCACGTCTGATCTCGATCGCCTCGTCGGCGACCGACTCGCCGTGCTCGACGGCGCGGGCGAGCGGCCATTCCCCGGTCTCGTACTGTCGGCCCTCGGGGTGGAAGCCGGCGTACTCGTCGGCACGGCTGAAGGTGGCGACCTCGAAGCGCTCCTGGAAGATCTCGGACGCCTGGTCGTTCGACATCACCACGCCGCCGTCGGGCGCGGCGATGATCACGCCCGAGGGCAGCTGCCGGAGCACGGCCTCGAGGAGGGCGCCCTGGCTGCGGAGCTCGACGACGAGGCGCTCGCGCTCGGCCTCGGCGCGAAACTTCTCGACCGCGACCGACGCCATCTGGGCCAGCTGGACGAGGATCGCCTCGTCCTCGGCGCTGAACGGACGGTCGCCGGCGCCGACGAGCTCGATCGCGCCGAGCGCCGTCCCGTCGCGAGCGAGGAGCGGCGCGGCGAGGACGACCGCATCCTGCGGCGGCGTGCCCAGCCCCGCGACCGCCTTGACCGTCGCCTCGCCCTCGGCGGCGTCGCCGATGGTCGTGACGGCACGCGCGGCACCGACGATCTCGCGGGCGCGGGCCGTCAGCACGGCGAGGAGCTCGTCCAGGTCGCTCGCCGCGTTGACGAGCAATGCAGCCTGGCTCAGACGCAGGAGCTGCTCGCTCCGCTGACGCTCGCGCGCCGCCGCCTGCTCCGCCTCCCGGTACAGGCGCCCGTTGTCGACCGCGAGCGCGGCCCGCCCGGCCAGCTGCTCGGCGAGCTCCTTCTCGTCGGGGCCGAACCGGCGGCCCGACTCGCTCGACAGGAGCGAGATCGCCCCGAGCGTCCGGCCGCGGGCGATCAGCGGGACACAGAGGTACGACGCAAGCTCGATGTGCTTCAGCTCGGCGGCGAGACCCTCGGGGTCGATGACGTCCGCCATGAGCCCCTGGGCGGAGACGTCGGTGAGCAGCAGCGTCTGTCCTGTGCGGACGACGAGCGGCACGCCGACCTCGGCCTCGACGTCGAGCGGGTAGCGGTCGAGCACGTCGCCGACGGCCTGGGCGTCGCCGCCTGCGTGCTCGATCGCGAGCCGTCGGATCGTGGCGTCGTCCTCGCGCATGTAGACGATGCACCAGTCGGCGATCCTCGGCACGGCGAGCCGGGCGACGCTGGCGAGCGTCGCCTCGACGTCGAGCGTCGAGGAGAGCAGCACGCCCGCGTCGGAGACGAACTGCACGGTCTCCTCCCGCCGGCGGCGCTCGCTGACGTCGTGGAAGACGATGACGGCCGCCTCGACCGACCCGTCCGCCGCGACGATCGGCCGAGCCCGGACGAGCGACCAGCGCTCCTCGCCTGTCGCGCGGACGCGATAGAGGACGAGGCGCTCGGGTGAGACGACGCCGGTGAGCGCGAGCCGGCCGGGCAGCTCCGCCAACGGCAGCGGCCGCCGTTGCTCGTCGAAGAGCTCGAACGCCCCGACGATCTCCGCCGGCGAGGCCGCGAGAAGCGCCTCCGGGCCGTCGTACCCGAGCGTGCGCGCGGCGGCGTCGTTCGCGTAGACGAGGCGTCCGTCCGGCCGCTGGACGGTGATCCCGTCTGCGACCTCGCTCAGCACCGCTGCGAGGCGGCGGCGCGACTCCTCCAGCGCAGCGACCGCCCGGTGCCGCTCGGCCGCCGCCGCGATGTGCGTGGCGATCGCCTGCGTCAGGCGGATGTCGCGGTCGGGCCAGACCCCGGGCTCGGAGCGGTAGAGCATGAACGTCCCGACGAGCCGACCCTGGTGGACGAGCGGGACGAACGCGAGCGCGCGGATGCCCTCGGCCGCGGTGGCGTCGTGCAGCGCGGCGAGCGACGGGTCGTCGTCGACGTCCGCGACGAGGACGGGAGCCGGGGCGGCATCGTCGACCGCCCAGGGGGAGTGACGGGCGGCGAGCGCGCGGTAGTCGTCGGAGAGCCCGCGCCACGCGACGAACTGCATCGCGCCCTCGTCGTCGCGCAGGAGCACGGCGACGCGGTCGAGCCCGAGCCCGGCGCGCAGCGAGTCGAGCGCGTCGTCGAGCGTCTGCGCGAGCGTGGCCGCGCGGCCGATCGCCTCCGCGAGCCCGTAGAGGACCTCGAGGTCGACGACCCTCGCGCGCAACTCCTCCTCCGAGGAGCCCCCGCCCGCGACGCGCGCAGCTTCGTCGATCGACACGCTCAGCCCCCCGGTCGTCCTGCGAGCCCGAAGTGTGCCCCACGCAGGGAGAAAAGGGAATGCACGCGAGGGCCGGGGGCCGACGCGCGGCCCCCGGCCCCGGCGAGCGTTACCCGGTCGGGATGTCGAACAGCGGACAGACGAGCCCACGCGCGTCCAGGCTCGCGACCGGCTTCGCCGCGAGCGGATCCCTCCGCATCGCAGGCGACCGGACCGTCGGCAGCGTCGCCGACGCGAACGGGCCGCTCTTCAGCCGCAGGATCTCGATCCCGCGAGCCATGTCGAACACGTAGAGCAGGTCGCCGTGCCAGGCCGTGTCCCAGACGAGCGAGCTCGGATTCGTCGCCGGGTCGGTCCCCGTCACGTAGAAGTAGCCGACCTGCCGCAGGTCGCGGGCGTTCGACGCATCGATCAGCCGCACGCCCTGCCCGTACCAGCCGGCCGCGATCGTCGACCCGGCCACCTCGAAGTAGTGCGCCGAGCACGACCCCGACGGCGAGACCGTCCCTCCCGCGTCCTGGGTGGGATGGAACGCGCTCAGGGCCTTCATCCGGTACGGCTGCGCCGGCGTCGAGTTCGTGGCCGGCTCGCCGCCACGCGAGTCCGTGAGGTCGACAGCCACGACGCGCCCGCTCGCGGAGCAGGGCCCCGTGAAGTCCTCCTCGGTCACGATGGCGATGTTCCCGGCCGCGACGCCGGACGCGCGGACCGCGCCCCCTGTCGGCCTCGCCGCGTTGTGGATGAAGTCGGTCTGCGGCTGGGCGACGCCGTTGTCGCCGCCCTCGATCCCGCCGCCCGCGACGAGGATCGGGTCCCACGGCTTGGCCACGCGCATCGTGTCCGTCCGCGGGTCCCGCCACCTGCCGCGCACCGCATACCCGAGCAGCCCGCCGCGACCGCTCGTCCACGCGATCCCCTCCGCGTCGACGTCGACGTCGTGCGAGTAGTCGGTCGCCCCGTCGTTCCGCCACAGGTCGATCGGCTCCGGGAGGACGCGGGGGTTCTCCGGATCGGTGAGGTCCGTGATCCAGATCGGACGCCCGTCACCACGGCCGCCGGGGACGAACGGCCCGAGCCCGGCCTGGTCGTCGCGGCGCGCAGGCCCGCCGGTCCAGATGTAGTGGCACTTCTCGATGCAGCTGGACGTGTGGCCGGCCGGCACCTCCACGAAGTCGCCGACCTGCCGCAGGTTCGCCGGGTCCGCGTACGAGATGACGTAGAAGCCCGAGCGGCAGCCCGGGTTCCGGTTCTTCGACCCAAGGGTGCCGATGCCCGGACACGCCGCCTGGTCGACGTCGTCGTGCCGCGGGTCGAGCGAGCCGATGATGAGCTTCCGGTTCGTGTCGAGATCCATGTCCTCGTCCTGCCAGAACCCGTTCGCACCGAGGATCCCGGGCGGCTGGAACGTGTCGAGGAGCCGCGGGCTCGCCGGGTCGCTCACGTCGTAGGTCTTGAAGCCAAAACGGCCCGTGACGACGAGCACCTGGCGGTTGCCGATCCGGTCGAACTTCCCCTCGACGATGTTGCTCGAGTCGGGGACCCTCCCCACGTACTCGAGCGACGCCGAGATCTGCGCGCCGGCCGGCAGCTCCGCCACCGGCGCAGCCGAGGCAGCGAGCCCCAGTGCGGCTGCGAGTCCCCCGACGAGGAGCAAGCCGATTCGCTTCATGCGATGACCTCCCTCGTTGACGACGGGGATGCTGACAAACGCCGCGCCTCGGCGAGTCAGTTCACCCGGCCCGAGCGGCGTCGACAAGGCCTCCCAGCGAGGCGAGAATGGAGGCTGCATGGCAATCGGGACGCTTCGGTGCTACGTGATCGACGTCGAGGATCTCGAGGTCGGCGCGTCGTTCTGGTCGGAGGTGACCGGGATTGCGCGCATCTCGTCGCCGTGGCCCGATCGCTTCGCGTACCTCGGGCACGAGGACGAGACGACGTGGCGGCACGAGGTCATCCTGCACCGGGTTGCGACGGCGAAGCAGTCGGACCCTGATGCAGTCGACGCCGCCCGCCGCATCGACCCGGCCGCGAACCGTGCACACATCGACATCAGCGTCGATGACGTCGACGTGGCGATCGCGCAGGTGGAGAAGATCGGCGGCCGCCTGAAATACCCGCCGACGCTCTTCCCCGTCCCGCACGCGTACGAGGGTGCGCGGCCGCTGATCGACTGGGCGGTCATGCAGGATCCCTTCGGGAACGAGTTCTGCCTCGTCCGCGAGCTCACCCGCGCAGAGCGAAGCGCGCTTCGCGCAGCCGCCGAGCAAGGCTCCGCCGCCGATGCCCATTGGCGTGCTATCGCCGGCGACGCCCGGACGACGGGTTGAGCGGGTCGGCTACCCGTCGACACGCCGGTTCAGGCGAAGTCGACCGGGTGCCGAAGCCGAAGGCGTCCATGGGCCGTGCAGGAATCGAACCTGCAACCTTGGGATTAAGAGTCCCCTGCTCTGCCAATTGAGCTAACGGCCCGCGGGGGCGCCTAGTGTAGCCGTGAATGCGCGTCCTCTCGGTCGTCGGAAACCGGCCCCAGTTCATCAAGTCGGCACCGCTCTCGGCGGCGCTGCGGGACGCCGGCATCGAGGAAGTGGTCGTCCATACGGGCCAGCACTGGGACGCCGAGATGTCGCAGGTCTTCTTCGAGGAGCTCGGGATCCCGGAGCCCGCCCACCGCCTCGACCTGCGCACCCCGGACGTCGACGCGATGCGGCCGCCGCTCGAGGAGCTCGTCGCCGCGGAGCGGCCGGACTGGGTGCTCGTCTACGGCGACACGAACTCGACCGCGGCGGGCGGCCGCGCGGGTGCCGCGAAGGCGGTCCCGGTCGCGCACGTCGAGGCGGGCCTGCGGAGCGGCGACCTCGCCATGCCGGAGGAGTGGAACCGGATCGAGGTCGACCGCATCGCCGCGCTCCTGTTCGCGCCCGACGAGCGCTCGGCGCAGACCCTGCGCGACGAGGGCGTCCACGGCGAGATCGCGGTCGTCGGGGACGTGATGGCCGACGCGACGCTGCGCTTCGCGCCGGTCGCCCGCGCGAGGGCCCCGATCGACCGCGAGCCGGGCAGCTACGCGGTCGCGACCGTGCACCGCGAGGCGAACGTCCTGCAGCCACGGCTCGGCCGGATCGTCGAGGGCCTGAAGCGGGTCGGGCTCCCCGTGCTCTTCCCTGCCCACCCGCGCACCCGCGCGGCGATCGAGCGCGAGGGCCTGAGCCTCGCCCCGGAGGTCGAGCTCCTGCCACCGCTCGGGTACCTCGAGATGGCCTCGCTCGCCTCGCAGGCGCGCGTGATCCTCACCGACTCCGGCGGCCTGCAGAAGGAGGCGTACTGGTACCGCGTCCCGGCCGTGACCATGCGGCCCTCGACCGAGTGGGTCGACACGCTCGCGGCGGGCGCGAACGTGCTCGTCGACGACGACCCCGAGCGCATCGCCGAGGCGGCGCTTGCCGCCCGCTTCCCCGAGAACGCGCCCCCGCTGTACGGCGACGGCCGCGCCTCGGTTGCGATTGCACACACCCTCGCTAGGCTGAGCCGGTCATGAGCCAAGAGATCACAACACCGACCGGAACCGCCGTGGAGACGCAGCTGCGGACGGTCGACGTCGCGGTCGTGGGCGCCGGCTACGTCGGCCTCCCGCTCGCACAGACGTTCGCCGAGGCCGGGCGGACGGCCCTGCTCGTCGAGGTCGTCCCCGCGGTCGTCGAGGCGCTGAACCGCGGCGAGAGCCACATCAAGGACATCGCCACGGAGCGCCTCCGCCCGCTCGTCGAGTCGGGCGCGATCCGCGCCACCACCGACTTCGCGGAGGTCCGCGGCGCAGACGCGATCCTGATCGCCGTCCCGACGCCACTCTCGCAGCAGCGCGAGCCCGACCTCTCGTACGTCGAGGAGGCCGGGCGCAGGCTGGCGCCGCACCTGCGCGCGGGCCACGTCGTGGTGCTCGAGTCGACCACGTACCCGGGGACGACGCGCGAGATCCTCAAGCCGATCCTCGAGCAGGGCAGCGGCCTCGTCGCAGGCGAGGACTTCCTGCTCGCCTTCTCCCCGGAGCGCGTCGACCCGGGCCGCACCGACTGGACGACGAAGACGACGCCGAAGATCCTCGGCGGGATCAACGCCGCCTCCACCGAGGCGGCCGCCGCCGTCTACCGCACGGCCGTCGACACCGTCCACACCGTCTCGACGCCCGAGGCGGCCGAGCTGACGAAGCTGCTGGAGAACATCTTCCGCTCGGTCAACATCGCGCTCGTCAACGAGCTCGCGCAGCTCTGCGACCGGATGGACATCGACGTCTGGGAGGTCGTGGACGCCGCGGCGACGAAGCCGTTCGGGTTCATGTCGTTCAAGCCCGGCCCGGGCCTGGGCGGCCACTGCATCCCCCTCGACCCGTTCTACCTCTCGTGGAAGGCGCGCGAGTACGACTTCTCCACGCGCTTCGTCGAGCTGGCGGGCGAGATCAACAACAACATGCCGTACTTCTGCCGCTCGGTCGTCTCGCAGGCGCTGAACCACGGCGCACAGAAGTCGCTGAAGGGCTCCCGCATCCTCGTGCTCGGCGTCGCCTACAAGGCGGACATCGAAGACGAGCGCGAGTCGCCCGCCGAGAAGCTGATCCACCTGCTGCGGAACGCGGGCGCCGAGGTCGCCTACCACGACCCGCACGTGCCGCGCTTCCACGGGCTGACCTCGATCGAGCTCCGAGCCGGAGGACCACGACTGCGTCGTGATCGTCACCGCGCACTCGGCCATCGACTACGCGGAGATCGTCGAGCGCTCGGACGTGGTCGTCGACTTCCGCAACGCCACGGGCGAGCTCGGCGCCGCGAGCCCGAAGGTCTGGAAGCTCTGAGCACCAGGATCGGCCAGGCCGGCCTCGGCTACTGGGGCACGAACCTCGTCCGCAACTTCGACGAGCTCGCGGAGCTGACCTGGCTCTGCGACGCCGACCCGGAGCGGCAGCAGCAGTTCTCCCGCCGCTACCCGCAGGCGCGGATGACGGCCGAGTTCGACGACCTGCTCGCGGCCGGAGACGTCGATGCGGTCGTGCTCGCGACGCCGGTGACGACCCACTACGAGCTCGCCAAGCGGGCGCTCCTCGCCGACAAGCACGTGTTCGTCGAGAAGCCTCCGGCGATGCGCGGAGCCGAGATGGAGGAGCTCGTCGAGCTCGCACAGGAGCGCGGCCGCGTGCTGATGCCGGGCCACCTGCTCCTCTACCACCCCGCGGTGCAGAAGGTGAAGGCGCTCATCGACGGGGGCGACCTCGGCGACGTCCTCTGCATCTACGGCAACCGCCAGAACCTCGGGAAGATCCGCAAGGACGAGAACGCGCTGTGGTCGCTCGGCGTCCACGACCTGTCGGTGATCCTGTACCTGCTCGACGAGGAGCCGATCGAGGCCGTGGCGCACGGGAACGCGTTCCTCAACCCGGGCGTCGAGGACGTCGTCTTCTGCTACCTCCGCTTCCCCTCGGGGAAGATCGCGCACATGCACCTGTCGTGGCTCGACCCGCACAAGATGCGGAAGCTGACCGTGGTCGGGCGCGAGAAGATGGTCGTGTTCGACGACATGGAGCTGGAGCGCAAGGTGACGATCTACGAGAAGGCGCCGTGGGAGCCCGCGAGCACGTACGGCGAGTGGCGCACGCGCACCGGCGACATCTTCAGCCCGAAGGTGGCGAACGACGAGCCGCTGCGACTCGAGTGCGGGCACTTCGTCGAACTCGTCGAGCGCGGGCCCGGCGACTACCGCGAGGCGACCGACGGGCTCGCGGTCGTGCGCACGCTGGAGCAGCTGCAGGCCTCGCTCGCGCCCGTCCCGGCGTAACCGTGGGCGCCGAGATCCACCCGACCGCGGTCGTCTACCCGGGCACCGTCCTGGGCGAGGGCGTGAAGGTGCTCGAGCACGCCGTCGTCGGGAAGCAGCCCACGCTCTCGCCGCGCTCGACGGCGAAGCGCGAGCCGCTCGAGCCGGCAGTCCTCGGCGACGGCGCGATCGTCTCCACCGGCGCGATCGTCTTCGCCGGGACGCGGATCGGCGCCCGCGCGATCGTCGGCGACCAGGCGTGCATCCGTGAGCGGGTGGAGCTCGGCGACGACGTCGTGGTGGGCCGTGGCTCGCTCGTCGAGAACGACACCACGATCGGGGCGATGACGAAGATCCAGGCGATGGCCTACATCACGGCCTACTCGACGCTCGAGGAGCACGTCTTCATCGCACCGTGCGTGCAGACGACGAACGACAACTGGATGGGTCGCACGGAGAAACGGTTCGGGAACGTGAAGGGCCCGACGATCCGCCGCGGCGCCCGGGTCGGCGGCGGCGTCGTGCTCCTCCCGGGGATCGAGATCGGCGAGGAGGCGTTCGTCGGCGCCGGCGCGGTCGTGACGAAGGACGTGCCGCCGCGGACGGTCGTCGTCGGCGTCCCCGCGAGAGCGCTGCGCGAGGTCCCGGACGAGGAGCTGCTCGAGAACCAGTGAGGCTCAGCGACGCTTCGCGTACGCGAGCGTGTACGGCCCCGAACCGGGCACGCCGATCTTGACCTGCACGTAGTACCAGCCCCGGCCGCGCTTCCTCGGCGCGGTGAAGGCGAAGCGCTCCTGGGCGCCGCGGGCGCGCGAGTGCATGATCCGCCGGCGCTGCACGCGCAGCGACAGGCCCTCGACCGTGGTCGTGCCGGGGCGCCAGAGCGAGAGCTTCGCGCCGGCCCGGCCGGACAGCGAGGCATAGAGCCGCTGCCCGTCGCGCAGGAAGACGCGGTAGACGTCGCTCTGGTCGTCCCAGAAGTCGATCGTCGCCTCGATGCGGCCGCCGCGCGCACCGAACAGGGTGCGGGCCTGCGTCCCGGCGTCGTCGTTGGACTCGAGCCGGTCGGCGGCCGGGATCCGACCCGACGTCGCCTGCGCGATCGCCGCCGTGACGTCCAGCCGTCCCCACCCGGCGAGATGGTCGCGCCCGAGCGGGCACTCGCGGCAGCCCGACGACGCGTTCGCGTCCACGGCAGTCCGGGTGAGGAGGAACGAGACCTGGTCGGGCGTCAGCGCGGGATTCACGGACAGGAGCAGCGCAGCGGCGCCCGAGACCTGCGGCGCCGCGAACGACGTTCCCTCGGCGCGCCGGTAGTCCTCGGGGCCGCAATCCGAGTACCCGGTCGGGACGCAGCCCGGCTTCGACAGCGCGCGCGGGTAGGTCGAGACGATCTCCTGCCCCGGCGCGGCGACGTCGTTGAAGATCCGGTCGCGGTCGGAGAAGTCCGGGACGGAGCCGTCGCGGGCCAGCGCGCTCACGCCGATGACGTGCGGCAGCGCGGCCGGGTAGCTCGCGAACGGCCACGGCCGACTCGGCGCCTGGTCGGCGTTGCCGACGGCCGCGACGACGACGACGCCGCGGGCGACCGCGTACTCGATCGCCGCAGCCTCGAGCGGCGAGAAGGTGTCGCGTTCCGGGTTGAGCGGGTCGCGGACGCCGCCGAGGCTGAGGTTGATCACGCGCGCGCCGCTGTCGACGGCCCAGCGCACCGCCTGGACCTCGGCCTCGAGCGAGACGGTCCCGTCGGAGCGCACGACCTTGCCCACGAGGAGCTTCGAGCCGAAGGCGATCCCGGCCGTCCCCTTGGCGTCGTGCAGCGCCGCGATCACGCCCGCGACGAAGGTCCCGTGGCCCTGCTGGTCGGTGGTCGCGCGGCCGCGGACGAAGCTCCGGGACGCGGCGATCCGGTCGCGGAACTCCGGATGGTCGCCGTCGATCCCGGAGTCGATGACAGCGACCAGCGGGCCCGCGAGCGGCGGCGGCTCGGCCCAGGACGCGAACGCGCGGACGTGCTCGAGGTACCACTGGCGCGGGTACAGCGGGTCGGTCGGGGTGAACGCGAGCCGGCGCGCGTTGTCGAGACGCTCGACCCAGGCGACGCCGGCGACGCGGGCGGGGGCCTCGTCGGCCGTGACGGTGAGCGCGCCGAGCGCGAGGTGCTCGCGCGTGACCCGGCCGTCGAGCCGCGCGGCGACGGCGTCCGCGTCCGCCCCGGGAACGAGGCCGACGGCGTAGCGCGCCCCCTGCGCCGGCGCCGCGAAGACGAGCGCGACCCCGACGGCTGCGAAGAGCTTCATGCCGGCTTGACTTCGAGCAGCCGCGAGAGACCCACCGCGTACCCCCGGCCCGGGGCGTAGCGCGCGCGGTAGGCGCCCGGCTCGAGGGCGACCTTCGCCGTGAACGCGCCGCTCGCGGCCGGCTGCAACGTCGCGAGCGTGCGCCAGGCCCCGACCCCGTCGCGGCGCTGGACGGCGACGGTCGCACCGGCCGTCACGGGCGTGACCGTCCCGCTCAGAGCCGTCGGCGTCGTCGGCGGGACGAGTCGGACGCGCGGCGCGACGAGCACGCGCGCGGGCGGCGTCCGGACGGTCCCGCTGGCGAGGCGGTACTCGGTCGAGACCGCCGGCTTCACACGCGTGGCGACCGCGCCGCCGGCGCCGGGCTTGACCGCGCCGACCGGCGCCCACTGCCCGCCGTACGGCTTCGCCTCGAGCGTCGCAGCCAGCCCGCGTGCGAGACCGGCGAGCGTCACGGTGCCGCCCGCCTCGACCGGCCGGGCGGGCTTCTGCAGCGCCAGCGTGCCGACGCGGAACCAGGTGGAGCGCAGGCCGAGCTTCGTTCGGACGTCGCCGCCGCGCACCTCGGTCTCGCCGGCGTCGGTGACGACGGTGACGAGGTCGACCCGCTGCGACGCGTTCACCGTCATGCGCACGTCGAGTATCGCCCCCTTCACGCCGAGCTTCTTCGCGAGGGCCGGCGCCGTGAAGGCGACCGGGCCCCAGCTGTGGTGCGGCGAGGCGCCGTCGTACGGGTCGGCGACCGAGACGAGGTAGGGCACCGGCTCGCCCGACCACGTGTCGGCCGCGCTGGCGGTACGCCCGCCGCTCGTCGAGAAGAAGAACGTCTGGGCGACCTTGCCCTCGAACAGGAGCACCTGGCCCGACGTCTCGCCGACCGCGGTGGTCGTCGCCGGCTCCTCGGCGCGAACGCCGCCGTACACCTGGCTGCGCACGTCCGCATAGAGGTCGAAGGGGCCGGTCCGCCGCGAGGCGAGCGCGTACGAGCGCGCGACCACGGCCTGCGCCTTCAGGGCCTCGACGGGCCAGCTCGACGGGACCTCGTCCGGAACGACCCCCGCGAGATAGGCCTCGAGCCCGACGACGTTGACGATGCGGAGCTTCCCGGCCACGACGGTCACCTCGAGCTGGCCGCGGTACGGCCGGCCGTCGAGAAGCAGCGGCTCCGCCCCGGGCGCGAAGAGCAGCGGCCCGGTCAGCGGCGCCTCGCCCGCACGGACGCGCAGCCCCGGGCCGAACGCGAAGGCCTTCGGCTCCAGCTGGATCGGCGTCCCGCCCGCGGCGCGCACGGTGAACGGGACGGGCGACGACACGCGCACGGAGGCGCGGCCCTCGCCGAGCAGGACGCGCACGCGCGAGACGGGCGCCGCGCCCATGGTCGTGCCGCGGTAGTAGTGCGCGAGGATCCGGTCGTACGTCCAGCCGCGGCTCGCGAACCCGTAGGCGCCCCACTGGCTCATACCGACGCCGTGCCCCCAGCCGCGGCCGGTGACGACGAAGGTGGGTTGACCGGTCGCCGGCGCCACCACCCCCGCCCCGGCCGGCGCGAATGGCCGGGCGGACACGTCGGAGACGGCCAAGAGCGCGAACAGCGCGAGGAGTGCGGAGACACGAGCCATGGACGAGACGACCCCGCGGGCGAGCGTACCGCAGCCGCACGAGCCCTCCGGGCTTGTTTACGGAACCCTCACGACGCCCCGACCGGCGTTTTCGCTCCGTGAGCAGCGGCAAAGGCCCCCGGGGTCATGCCCGCCAGGGTCGACATCCTCCCTGCGCGCTATCGCGACGCCGAGCTCATCGGCCGCGGCGGCATGGGCGAGATCTACCGCGCGCTCGACGAGGTGCTGGCCCGCGACGTCGCGGTGAAGCTCCTCGCGGAGCGCTTCGCACACGAGGACGAGGTACGCGAGCGGTTCACGCGCGAGGCGCTGACGGCGGCTCGGCTGTCCGGCGAGCCGAACGTGGTCACGATCTTCGACGTCGGCGAGCACCGCGGGCGGCCGTTCATCGTGATGGAGCACCTCGGCGGCGGCTCGCTCGAGGACGTGCTCCGACGCGAGGGCGCGCAGCCGCCCGGGCGTGCGCTCGACTGGCTCGAGGACGCCGGCCGCGCGCTCGACGCGGCCCACGCGGCCGGGATCGTCCACCGCGACGTCAAGCCGGCGAACCTGCTGCTCGACGGCGCCGGTCACGTCCACGTCGCCGACTTCGGGATCGCGAGCGCGGCCGGGCTCGACTCCTTCACCCGTCCCGGCACCGTGCTCGGCACCGCCGGCTACTTCTCGCCCGAGCAGGCGGGCGGGAAGCGCGCCACGTCGGCGAGTGACCGCTACGCGCTCGGCGTCGTCGCGTACGAGCTCCTGTCGGGCGAGCGACCGTTCGAGCGCGACAACCCGACCGCAGAGGCGGCGGCGCACGTGCGGGCTCCGATACCGGCGATCTCGGAGGCGAACCCGACACTCCCTCGCGCACTCGACGCCGTGTTCGAGCGGGCCCTGGCCAAGGATCCCGCGGCCCGGTTCGTGAGCGCCGCGGAGCTCGTCGCGGCGCTTCGGGACGCCTTCGACACGGATGCCGGGACGACCCGCGTGACGGCGCCGGCGCCGCTCCCGGCCGAGCCGACGCGCGCGGTCGGGAAACCGCCGCGGCAGACCCTCGGCCCGCTCGCGCTCTTGCTCACGGTGCTGGCGCTCGCCGTCCTCGGCGGGCTCGTCGCCTACGGCCTCACCCGCGACGACGACGAGCCTCAGACGCAGCAGCCGCAGGGGCGGACGGTGGTGCGGACGCTCGTCACGACGGCGCCGGGAACGACGCAGCGCGTCACGGTGACGACCCAGGCCGAAGAGGAGCCGCCGCCGGAGGACGAGCCGCCGCCGCAACAGGGCGCGAACGGCGTGGAGCTCACCGACCAGTCGACCGGGCTCCTCAACGAGGGCCGGTACGAGGAGGCGCTGCCGGTGGCGCAGCAGGCCCTCGCCGCGCTCCAGGGCAGCGGCGAGCTCTACGAGGCGTACGCGAACTACAACGTCGGGAGGGCACTGCTCGGCCTCGGCCGCTGTGCGGACGCGATCCCGTACTTCGACCGCTCCGAGCAGATCCAGGGCGAGCGATCGGAGATCACGCGAGACCGTGCCGCCGCGGAGCAGTGCGCCTGAGTGCGCGCGTAGACGATCCCGAGCACATCGCCAGAAAGGACACGTCCTGGTCTCAGAGACCGGACACGGCCGCACCGGCCATGCACGTCACACGTTCGTGACGGAGTCGTCACACCCGGACGGCCGCGCCGGACACGGCCGGGGTCTGACCCCGGTCATGTCCGGTTCCGGCCATGGGCGTGCGGAAGTCGTGACGGTTCCGGCACACCTCAGCCCGGGGCGTAGGGTCAGGCGCCGAGGCGCTCGGCGTACTGCTGCTCGTAGTACGCGCGGAACTCGCCGGACTTGATCGGCTCCCACCAGGCGCGGTGCTCCCGGTACCACGCAACCGTCTGCTCGAGGCCCTCGGCGAGCTCCTGCTCCGGCTCCCAGCCGAGGCCGCGCAGCTTCGAGGAGTCGAGCGCGTAGCGGCGGTCGTGCCCGGGGCGGTCCTCGACGTGGCGGACGAGCCCGGGATCGGCGCCCGTCAGCTCCAGGATCCGTCCCACGAGCTCGAGGTTCTCGCGCTCGTCACCGCCGACGTTGTAGACCTCGCCCGCGCGGCCCTCGCGCAGCACGAGCTCTATCGCCGCGCAGTGGTCCTCGGCGAAGAGCCACTCACGCCGCTGGCGCCCGTCGCCGTAGACCGGGAGCGGCAATCCGTCGAGCGCGTTCGTGACCATCAGCGGGACGAGCTTCTCCGGGTACTGGTTCGGCCCGTACGTGTTGGCGCCGCGCGTGATCGACGCGTCGACGCCGTAGGTCCGCACGTACGCGAGCACCTGCAGGTCGCCGCCCGCCTTCGACGCCGAGTACGGGCTCGACGGTCGGAGCGGATCGTCCTCGACCGAGGCGCCCCCGCCCTCCAGGTCGCCGTAGACCTCGTCGGTCGAGACCTGGACGAGGCGCGCGTCGGTCGCGCGGCACCAGTCGAGCAGCACCTGCGTCCCCGCGACGTCGGTCTGGATGAACTCGGCCGGGCCGAGGATCGAGCGGTCGACGTGCGTCTCGGCCGCGAAGTTCACGATCGCGTCGCAGCCGGCAGCCGCCTCGGCGACCGCGTCGGGGTCGCAGATGTCGCCCTCGACGAACTCGTGCCGCACGCCCTCGAGGTTGGCGCGGTTGCCCGAGTACGCCAGCTTGTCGAGAACGACGACGTCCTCGCCGGCCGCGACGAGGCGCCGGACGAAGTGCGAGCCGATGAAGCCCGCGCCGCCGGTGACGAGGAGGCGCATGCGCCGCACCTTAGCTTCGCGCCAGGAGCGTCGCCCCCAGCCGCTCGGCCAGTCCCTCGCCGCCCTTTCGCATGACCGCGTGGTGGTTCCACTCGAACACCGGCCGCGCGATCAGCGCCGCGAGATTCATCCACCGCCGCGTCGTGTGGACGTTCCACTCGTACGTGACGACGGTCGGCGAGCCGTCCCACAGTCGCCACCGGCCCTCCCCCGCGAGCTCGCCCGTCGCCGTGCCCTCGATCAGCCGCGGCCGCTCGACGCGGGTCACGTGGACGTCGAACCGGACCGGATACGGGACGACGCTCCGCCAGACGTGGCGGTAGGTGTCGTCGCCGAGCTCCTCGACCGACTCGACGCCGCGCCACCACTCGGGCCAGCGCGCGACGTCGTGGATCGCCTCCCACACGGGATCGAGCGGCGCGTCGAGGACCCAGGTCGTCAGGAAGCGGTAGTCGGCCACTCCATCCTCGTGAGGCATTCGCGCAAACCCTCGCGCCAGTTCGGGAGGCGAGGCGTCTCGGCGCGCTCGCTGCGGAGAACCGAATAGGCGGGACGGGTCGCCGGCCGCGGGAACTCGGCGGTCGTGATCCGCCGGACGCGGCAGTCGAGCCCGGCCTCCGCGAAGATCGCCTCGGCGAAGTCCGCCCACGTGCACTCGCCCTCGGCGGCGACGTGGTAGAGCCCGAACGGCAGCGCCACGAGCTCGCGCGTCGCCGTGGCGAGATGGCCGACGTAGGTGGGGCACCCGAGCTGATCGTCGACGACCCCGACCTCGTCGCGCTCCGTCGCGAGCCGGAGCATGGTGCGGACGAAGTTCTTCCCCGTCGGCCCGAAGAGCCACGAGGTGCGGACGACCCACGCCCGCTCGCCCGCCGCGGCCTCCCCGTGGAGCTTCGTCCGCCCGTACGCCGACACCGGGTTCGGCGCGTCCGACTCGAGGTACGGCGTCCGCTTGGTGCCGTCGAACACGTAGTCGGTCGAGTAGGCGACGAGCGGCGCGCCGAGGAGGGCGGCGTGCTGTGTCCCGCCGACGTTGACCGCGGCCGCGCCCTGCGGATCCGCCTCGGCGCCGTCCACGTCCGTCCAGGCGGCGGCATGCAGGACGAGCTCCGGCGGCGGCTCGACCGGCGGCGGCGGCAGGGACACGTCCCAGTCGTCCCGCGTGAGCGCCGTGAGCTCGTCGCCCGCGAACGCCTCCCGGAGCGCGCGGCCGAGCTGGCCGCCGGCCCCCGTCAGGAGGACGCGTCGCGGTCCCGGTCCGAGAGGATCGGCGATGCCGTGCTCCAGAGGTGGCGGACGCGCTCGTCGTCCCACGGGATGCCGTGCTCGTCCGGGTCGGCCGGGTCGTACTCGCGAGTAACGTGGTAGAGCACGAGCGCGTCGGTCAGCGCCTCGAAGCCGTGGGCGAAGTACCCGGGGATCCAGACAGCAGCCGGGTTGTCGTCACCGACGTCGACCGCGAACGTCTCTCCGGACTCCTGGTCCAGCGCGACGACGCGGATCATCCCCCGGACGCAGACGAACAGGTCGTTCTGGCCGCGCGCGTGGTAGTGCAGCCCGCGAACGGTGCCGGCGCGCGAGAAGGACAGGTTCGTCTGCAGCGTGCGGTCGGGGAGGAGGCTCTCCCGGCGGAGCTCCATGAACCAGCCGCGCGGGTCCTCGAAGCGGCGCAGCGGAAGGACGAGGATGCCGTTCACTTGTTCGCCCCGGTCTCCTCGATCGTGCGGCCGATCTCGGCGAGGTGCTGCCAGTGCTTGCCGGCGTCCTCCCACCACCCGCGCACCTCGACGACGCCGAGGTCGCCGCGCTCCGCGTAGTGCCGGTTCACGTCGGTGATCTCGAGCTCGCCCCGGCTCGACGGCCGCAGGTCGCGGATCACGTCGAAGACGTCGTCGGGGTAGCAGTAGAGGCCCACGACCGCGTGCGAGGTCGGCGGCGCGTCGTAGCGCGTGTCGACGACGCCGGCCTTCTCGACGATGTCGGTGACCCGGCCGTCCTCGCCGTAGACGACGACGCCGAAGTTCTCGGGGTCCGGCACCTCCTTGACGAAGATCCGCGCCCCGGCGCCGTCGGCCGCCCAGCTGCGGATCTCGTCCGCGTGCGCGTGCTCGAAGATGTTGTCGCCCAGCACGACCACGAGCGGGTCGCCGCCGGCGAAGTCCCGCGCCATCCCGACGACCTGTGCGATCCCGCCGGCCTCGGTCTGCACCTTGTAGGTGAGGTCGAGCTCCAGCAGCGGCTCGTCCGTGCCGCGCGCCGTCAGCCGTCCGTCGCCGAGCAGGTCGATCATCTGCCCCGCGTGGCCCTTGCCGGTGACGACGAGCACCTCGCGGATCCCGGCGAGCTGCAGCAGCTGCAGCGGGTAGTAGATCATCGGCCAGCTCCCCACCGGGAGCAGGTGCTTGTTCGCGACCCGGGTCAGCTCCCCGAGCCGCGTCGCCTCACCGCCCGCGCAGACGAGTCCCTTCGCCACGCGCGGGATCGTAGTCCTACGGATGCGCCGGCAGGACCAGCACGAGCACGGCGAAGAAGCCGGCGAACGAAGCGATGAACCGCATGGACGAGAATCTAAGCCGCGCTCGTTCGGCCATCGTTGCGGGTCCGTAAAGCCTCGGTAAGGGCGTCAGCGGACGAGAACGGGCACGCCGAAGCTCCGTCCGCGCACGGAGTAGAGGCGGACGACCGAGCCCCTGGGGACGGCGGCCGTGAGGAAGCCGCGGGCCGTCGTCCTGCGCACGCCGCCGAGCCACGCGGTGCTGCCGTTCGACCGCACGAGCTGGAGCCGGTACGCGTGCGTACCCGTCCCTTGCCGCACCTGCCCCCAGACGGTCCCGCGCGCGGCGGCGGCCAGCGGCAGCGGAAACGCCGACGCCGAGGGCTTTGCGGCGCCGGCGGCGGTGAAGAGCCCGCTCTGGAAGCGGCCGACATCGGCCTCGTCGCGAACGAGGTAGTGGATCAGCAGGTCGACCTGCGGGGCGCGGTAGGCGCGGAGGGAGCCCTCGCCGAGGTAGCGCGCCTGCGCCTGCGGTGAAACGCCGAGGTACCGGTCGGGCGGGTTCGTCTGGTAGCCGTACTCCGTCAGCCAGACGCGCTTGCCGGGCCACGCGCGCTGGACCTCGCGGAGGAGGCGCTCGAGCGTTGCCATCGTGATCGTCGCGCAATGGCCGCAGCCGCCGTTGAACGGGGTCTCGTTGCGCGAGGTGGGGTACGGATGGTGGGCGTAGGCGTCGAGGCGGGCGCCGGCGGCGCGCATCCCGCGGATCCACGCGACCGGCGAGAGCCCGCCGGTGTTCGCCCGCGGAGCGGTCTCACCCGCGCCGACGCGCGCGCCGCGGATCCGGGCGTGGATCGCGCGGTAGCCCGGGTTCAGCAGCTTGGTGACGTAGACCCGCGTGCTCGCCGGACGCAGGAACCGCGTCTGGTTCGGCTCGTTCCAGATCGACCAGTCGCGCACCCACGGGTACCGCGACGCCGCCGCGGCGGCGAAGCGGCCGAAGTCGTCACCGCTCCGGGGCGGGACGTTGGCGGCCTGCCCGCCGTTCGCCCACGCGGGCGTGCCGGAGATCGTCAGGAGGGGCCGGATGCCGCGGGCGCGCAGCGCCGCGAGGACGGTGTCGGGCTTGCGCCAGTCGTAGCGGCCGCGCGCGGTCTCGGCCTCGTTCCAGTGGATCGTGAAGCGGACGACCTCGACGCCGAGTCGGTCGAGTGAGGCGACGCGGTCCGGCAGTGCGCCCGGCCCGTGGGCGAGCCAGGCGTCGTCCTGGATCCCGTACGCGATCGAGGGCGACGCGAACGCGCCCGCCGGAAAGGCGAGCGCGGCAAGGACCACGAGTACGGTGACACGCATCGTCGGCCGCTCCCCGCCGCGCCCGGCTCCCAAACGTCGCTAGCGGACGGCCACGATCCGGCCGTAGGCCCGATCGCGCGGCGACCAGAACTGGAGCTTTGCCCCGCGGCTCGCGTTGACGACGACCGAAAAAGCGCCGCGCGCGTTCGTCCGGCGGGTGCTACCGACCCAGCGCCAGCGCCCACCCTGGAACACCCGCAGCCGGTACGTCTGGCTACCGGCTCGCGGCCGCACCTGTCCCCACAGCACCGTCCGCGTGCCGCGTCGCGAGACCTGCACCAACGGCAGCCGGAACGCCACGTACGACGGCTTCGCCAACCCGCCCGCGGTGAAGACACCGCTCTGCCATCCGGCCAGCAGGCGGTCGTCGCGCACGAGGAAGTGGATCAGCATGTCGACGCCCGGAGTCGCGTAGACCTTCTGCGACGCCTCGGCGACGTACCGCGCCTGGGTAGCGCTGGAAACGCCGAGCATCCGGTCGGGCGGGCTCGTCTGGTAGCCGTACTCGGTCAGCCAGATTCGCTTCCCGGGCCACGCCCGCTTGACCTCGAGGACGAGCCGGTCGAGCGTCGCCATCGTGATCGTGGTGCAGTGGGAGCAGCCGCCGCTCGTCGGCGTCTCGGTGCGGGGCCGGGTCGGATACGGATGGTGGGCGTAGACGTCGAGCCGCGCCCGCGCCGCACGCATCGCGCGGATGAAGGCGACCGGGGACATGCCGCCGGCGTTCCCGCGCGGCGCCGTGACGCCGCCTGCGACCCGGTTGCTCCGGTTCACGCCCTTGAGCGCGCCGTACGCCGGATTCAGCAGCCGCACCACGTACGTCCGCGCCGAGACCGGGCTCAGCCAGCGCCGCTGGTTCGGCTCGTTCCAGATCGTCCAGTCGCGGACCCACGGGTACCGGCGCGCGGTCGCGACGGCGAAGTCCGCGAAATCGGCGCCGCGAGTCGGCGCGACCTGCCACGCGCGGCCGCCGTTCGCCCAGCGCGGGGTGCCCAGCAGGCTGACGACGGCGCCGATGCCGCGCCGCCGCAGGCCGGCGAGCACGTCGTCGGACAGGCTCCAGTCGTATGCCGCGTCGCCCGCCAGGCGGGGGCTCGTCGGACGCTCCTTCGCGACCTGGTCCCAGCGGATCGTCCAGCGGACGACGTCGACCCCGAGCCGGTCGAGCGTGTCGAGGCGGTCGTCGAGCGTGCCGGGCCCGTAGACGAGCCAGGCGTCGTCCTGGATGCCGAAGCGGGCCTGCGGCGACGCCTCCGCCGGCGCAGCAGCCGCGAGCGGCAGTGCGAGCACGATGAGGAGTGCGAATTTTCTCATTCGACGACCGTATCGACCCGCCGTAAGGGTCGGGTAAGGATCGTCTACGGACGGTGTTCGGCGGCCTTGCGGGCGTGCGCGGCCGCGCCGACCCCGCGCGCGAGCTTGCGGCGCCTGACGCGCGGGACGGCACGCACCGCGGCGAACCAGACGTAGAGGAGGCCGCCCACGACGGCGGCGAACGCCTTGAGGATGCGACGGATCGGCGGCACGTCTCCCAATCGTACGTCCGGGTAGATTCCTGCGCATGGCGCGCGAACGCGACGTCCGCGGGCTGCCCGAGGAGATCGAGGAGCTCTTCGCCGACCTCTGGCAGGTGCCGCGCTTCAGCGGGCTACGCCGCGGCTTTCGCCCGAGCGTCGACTGCGTGAGGATCGACGACCCGCCGTCGCTCCACTTCACCTTCGAGCTCGCGGGCATCCAGGCGAGCGACATCCGGATCGACGCCACCCCGACGTCGCTCTCGATCCGCGGCGTGCGGCGGCGGCCCGTGCAGGCGCGCCGCGTGCTCCAGGTGGAGATCGAGATCGGGCCGTTCGAGCGGCATCTGCAGCTGCCGGAGGAGGTCGACGTCGAGCAGGCGACGGCGCGCATCGAGCACGGCCTGCTCACGATCGTCCTCCCGATCGCCCAGCGGCCGCTCGCCCCGGTGAAGGTCCCGATCGAGGTGGACGTGCCGTGACCGAGATCCCGATCGAGACCGAGTCGTCGCCCGACGACCTCGAGATCCCGGGCCTGCTCCCGATCCTGCCGCTGAAGGAGACGGTGCTGTTCCCGGAGTCGATGGCCCCGCTCGCGATCGGTCAGGAGCGCTCGATCCGCCTCGTCGAGGACGTCGTCGCCGGCGAGCGCATGCTCGCGCTCGTCACGGTCAAGGACGCCGAGATCGAGCAGCCGGGCTTCGAGGATCTCCACCCGGTCGGGACGGCCGCGCTGATCCACAAGATGATCAAGGTCCCCGACGGGACGCTCCGGATCCTCGTCCAGGGGCTCGAGCGGGTCCGGGTCGTGCGGGGGGTCGACGAGACGCCGTATCTGCTCGGCGAGGTCGAGGTCGTCCCGGACGAGCTCGTCGAGTCGCGCGAGGTCGAGGCGCTCACGCGCAACGTCCAGTCGCTCTTCGCGCGGATCATCGGGCAGCTGCCGTACCTGCCCGAGGAGCTGCAGCTGGCGGCCGCATCGGTCGACGATCCGAGCGCGCTGTGCAACCTGATCGCGTCGACGATGCGGCTGAAGGCCGAGGAGAAGCAGTCGCTGCTCGAGCTGGCCGACGTCGAGGCGCGCCTGCGGGAGACCTCGCTGATCCTGAACCGCGAGCTGGAGGTGCTCGAGCTCGGGACGAAGATCCAGTCGCAGGTGCAGTCCGAGCTCGAGAAGGGCCAGCGCGAGTTCTACCTCCGGCAGCAGCTGAAGGCGATCCAGGAGGAGCTGGGCGAGACCGACGCGGAGCACGCCGAGCTGAACGAGCTGCGGTCGCGGCTCGACGGCATCGACCTCCCGGAGGAGGTGCGCCGCGCGGTCGACCGGGAGCTGGCCCGACTCGAGCGGCTGCCGGCCGCGGCCGCCGAGTACGGGATCATCCGCACCTACCTCGACTGGATCGCGACGCTCCCGTGGGACGTCATCACCGACGACAACCTCGACCTCCGCCGCGCGCGCAAGATCCTCGACGACGACCACTTCGACCTCGACAAGGTGAAGGAGCGCATCATCGAGTTCCTCGCCGTCGGGAAGCTCAAGGGCGACATGGCCGGGACGATCCTGTGCTTCGCCGGGCCGCCCGGCGTCGGCAAGACGTCGCTCGGCCAGTCGGTCGCACGAACGCTCGGGCGGAAGTTCGTGCGCCTGTCCGTCGGCGGCGTCCGCGACGAGGCGGAGATCCGCGGGCACCGGCGCACGTACATCGGCGCCATGCCCGGGTCGATCGTCCGCTCGCTCCGCGACGCCGAGTCGCGCAACCCGGTCGTCCTCATCGACGAGATCGACAAGATGGGCGCGGACTACCGCGGCGACCCGGCGAGCGCGATGCTCGAGGTGCTCGACCCGGCGCAGAACTCGACCTTCCGCGACCACTACCTCGACCTCCCGTTCGACCTCTCGAAGGTGCTCTTCATCTGCACCGCGAACCAGCTGGAGACGATCCCGGGGCCGCTGCTCGACCGCATGGACGTGATCCAGCTCTCCGGCTACACGGACGACGAGAAGTTCCACATCGCGCGCCGCTACCTCGTCCCGCGCCAGCTCGAGGGGCACGGGCTGACGAAGACGCAGTGCACGCTCACCGACGGCGCGCTGCGGCTGGTGCAGCGCGAGTACACACGCGAAGCCGGGGTCCGCGCGCTCGAGCGGCGGATCGGCGACCTCGCACGCAAGGCCGCCACGCAGGTCGCGCAGGGCAAGGCGAAGCGCGTGCGAATCGACGAGGAGAGGGTGCGGGCATGGCTGGGGCCGCGGCGCTACTCGGGCGACCCGAGGAAGCGGACGGCCGACCCGGGCGTCGCGACCGGCCTCGCCGTCACGGCGGTGGGCGGCGACATCCTCTTCATCGAGGCGACCGCGTACCCGGGAGAGGGCCGGCTCAAGGTGACGGGGCAGCTCGGCGACGTGATGCAGGAGTCGGCGCAGGCCGCGCACTCGTGGGTCCGCGGGCACGCGGTCGAGCTCGGCCTCGAGCCGGAGTGGTTCCGCGGGCACGACGTCCACGTCCACGTCCCCGCCGGCGCAGTGCCGAAGGACGGGCCGTCCGCCGGGATCACGATGGCGACCGCGATCGTCTCGCTGGCAACGGGGACGCCCGTGTCGGAGGACGTCGGGATGACGGGCGAGATCACGCTCACGGGCCAGGTGCTGCCGATCGGCGGCGTCCGGGACAAGGTCCTGGCAGCCCAGCGCGCCGGACTGCACACGATCGTGCTCCCGGCGGAGAACGGCCCCGATCTCGAGGAGCTCCCGCCCGAGGCGAGGGAGCAGCTGTCGTTCGTCCTAGCCGAGTCGATCGCGGAGGTCCTCGGCGCCGCGTTCGCGAACGGGGTGGGCCGCCTCGAGCACGTCGCGCCCTCGCCCGTTCCCCAGGCGGCATCGTCCGTGTAGATTCGGTTTGCGTCGTTCGTGGCGAGGGAACGTTCGGCGCCGACGACCGACGACGAAAGGAACGGGTAGCGATGGCGACGAAGGACAGGGTCTCGGACGTTCGGCCCTACGTGGAGCGCGCGATCCAGGACGAGGACCTGCGCGACAACATCAAGGCGGCGTTCCTCGCCGCACGCGACGTGTACAGCGACCTCACGGGTGACCGCGGCGTGAGCGGGCTCGCGACGCGAGTTGCGACCGACCGCGACATCCAGGACAACCTGCGCCGGGCCGTGGACGAGCTGCGCGAGGCGAGCGATCGTGTGCGCGGCAAGGAAGATCACTCGGGGCGCAACACGGTGCTGCTCCTCGCCGGGATCACGCTCGCCGTGCTCTTCAACCCGGTGACCGGGCCGCAGACGCGCTCGTGGATCAAGGACAAGATCCTCGGCCCGAGCGACGACTTCACGTACGGCGGCGAGGGCAGCGCCGGCAGCAACGGCGGCTAGGGCGGGCCGGCGGCGGTTCGCGTCGCCGGAACGGACGGCGCGACACCGCCGAGGCCACCGACCGGCGGGCCGGTCTCCTCGACCGAGACCGGCTTCGCCATGGCCCGCCGCAGCGAGCCCGGGTCGAGGCCGTTCGCGCTGGAGATGTCGGTCGACGAGAGCAGATAGGCGCCGGGGCTCGGGGCCTGCACCGCGTGGAGCGCCGGCACCCAGCCGGCCCCGGCGACGAAGCGGACGTCCTCGAGGCGCTGCCATGCGAGCAGGTACCGGTACGGGTTGATCACGCCGTCGTAGCCGAGGCCGAGCAGACCGACGGGGTGGACCTCGAAGTGGAGGTGCGGCGGCGTGGTCTCGGCGTCGCCCGAGTTCCCGACGAAGCCGATCACGTCGCCGGCCCTGACGCGCGCGCCGTCGATCGCGAGCGGCGAGAACGCGGACAGGTGTGCGTAGTAGAACTCGTTTCCCTTCGCGTCGCGGAGCCAGAGGCGCAGGCCGCCGATGTCGTTCCAGCCGACCGAGAAGAGCGTCCCGTCCGCGACCGCGAGGAGCGGCGCCCCCATCGGCGCGAAGATGTCCTCGCCGTGGTGCCAGCCGACGACGGCGCGGCCGGCGCCGAAGGTGTCGACGAACGACGCGGGGCCGTGGACCGGGAAGACGTAGCCGCCCTTCGTCAGCTTCGGCTCGACCGTCGGCAGCGGACGGCGGACGACCGGCCCCTTCGACCCGGGCGGCACCTCCTCCGAGGACGGGCGCTTCCTGCCGGCGACGGGCGGGGCGGGGGGCGGCGCCGTGTCCTCGACCTCCGGCGCGGTGGCGGCCGCCTCGGCGTAGCCGGCTGCGATGACCGTCCCGGCCGGAAGCCCGCCGTGGTCGAGGTTCAGGTGGATCTCGAGGGCGGTGACGAAGCCCCGGTAGCCGTCGCCCGCGGGCGCCTCGCCTCGTGCGAGGACGAGCGCGTAGCCCCAGTCGCCGAGCGCCGCACGCAGCCCCGGCGTCGGCTCGACCGGCGTGCCGCCGATCACGAGACCGCTGATCGACGCGCCGGAGAGGTCTCCGCTCGCCGTGCCGTCTCGCGCGGTCGCAACCGCGCGGGCCGAGACGGTCTGCGCGGTGATCTCGCCGCCGAAGAGCGACAGCGACTGCACCTCCGCCGACGCGCTCGCGTCCGCCGCTCCGTCGCTCGAGCTCGCGGATGCGCTGCCGGTGACGGCGCCGCTCGTCACAGCCGAGCCGTCCGCCGGGTAGGCGTACGAGCCGCCGAACGCGACGGCGTCGGGCGGGGCGGCGACCTGCGCGGTCACGGCGCCGGCCTGGCCGGGCACCGTCACGCGGATCGCGAAGGCGCGCGCGGACGACCCCGAGCCAGGGGCGACCTCCTCGGCGTCGGCCCCCGCAGCGGCGAGCAGCGAGGCGAGGCAGAGGCTGGCGAGAACGGCAGGAACGAGCAACCGCACGGGAGCGGCCCATTATGGGCGAGATCCTGGACGGCCGTCGAGTCGCGTCAGCGGCAATTGGCGCAGACGCCGGTCAGCTCGAGCCGGTGCTCGAGCCGGTCGAAGTCGTGTGCCGCGGCGACGTCGTCGAGCCACGGGTCGAGGCGACAGTCCGCGAGCTCGACCACGCGGTGGCAGCTCGAGCACACGAGGTGGTGGTGGTGCTCCCCGCCGCAGAGGCGGTAGCACGCCTCGCCCGGGCGGTGCGTGAGCACGTCCACGACGCCCTCGTCGGCCAGGACGGCGAGCGCGCGATAGACCGTCGCGAGACCGATCCGCTCGCCGCGTGCGCGCAGGCGCTCGTGCAGCTCCTGTGCCGTCGCGTCGTTCGGCTCGCGGGCGAGCTCGGCGAGCACGCGCATGCGCTGCGGCGTCGCGCGGACGCCACGCTCGTCGAGCAGCGCCGCCGCCTGCCGCTCCGGTTGCCCAGCCGCCTGCACGCCGCTACGGTACCAGGCGAATGAGAATCATTCTCGATACGTCGCTCGTCGCGATCCCGCTCGCGGGGCTGACGGTGCTGTCGACGCTCGCGGGCGGCATCACCGCGCTGCGCCTCGCGCGCGAGCTCTCGACCGCGATCGCGCTGACCGGGGGCGTCGTCGTCGCGGTCGCGATCTTCCACGTCCTGCCCGAAGCGGTGGACGCGGTCGGCGACGCCCAGCAGGCCGCGATCGTCGTCGGCCTCGGTTTCCTCGCGTTCTTCCTCGCCGAGCGCGCGCTGGTCCTTCACCACCGCGACGACACCGAGCACGCCCGCGCGCACGCCCGCGTCGGCACCCTCGGGGCGGCGGGCCTCGCCGTGCACAGCTTCGTCGACGGGCTCGGGATCGGGCTCGCCTTCGGCGTGGACACGGCCACCGGGATCCTCGTCTTCCTCGCCGTCATCGCCCACGACTTCGCCGACGGGCTCAACACGGTCAGCTTCGTGCTGCGCCAGTCGAACGACCGGCGGCAGGCGATCCGCTGGCTCGCGCTCGACGCGGCTGCGCCGCTCGTCGGTGCCATCGTGGGCGCGTCGTTGACCGTCTCCGAGCACACGCTCGGCCTGCTGCTCGCCGCCTACGCCGGCTTCTTCCTCTACATGGGCGCGACCGACCTGCTGCCGCACGCGCACGAGCACCCCTCGGCGCGGCGCGTGCTGCTCACCGTGGTCGGCTTCGGGCTGATCCTCGCGTTGAGCTTCGTCGGTGGCCACTAGGCGTGGGGGAACCCATGGTTCCCCCACGAGCCCCCTCCTTCTCCCTCAGGGCTTCGAGTTTCGTCGGCGTGGCCTCTCGGGCGGATGAACCGCCCTTCGGCCGAGGGGCCGTCTCTCGCTGCAGTGGCCGGACACGGTGGTGTGGCCTGCGCGCGCGCACCTCCGGTGCGGGCGCTCCGGCCAGCAGCCGGCTCTCATCGGCACTTGCGTGTCGTGACGGGCGGGATGCGCTGTGCCCCTGGACGGGGCACGCGGCGATCCCACCCGTCCGAGCTGGCCGAGGCCGGGCCAGGCCCAAGCCGGACATGGTCGTTCAGTGTCCGACACCGGGCATGTCCCGGACCGGCGCTGCCGGTTCCCCGGGCTACTCGGCGAGCTGCTTCTTGGCGAACTCGCGGAAGCGCGCGCGGGCGTCCTCGTCGGGCCCGAGCTGCTCCTCGTCGGCGTACCGCGGATCGGCCGCGATCTCGTCGGCCACGGCGCGCACCGCCCGCACGATCTGCTCGCGGTGCGAGGGCTCGCGCAGGAGGAGCTCGACCCAGGTGTCGGTGCCGTCGTACGGCGGCACGTCGTGCTCGACGAGCAGCTCGCCGAGGACGAGGCCGACGCGGATGTACGCGAACGTCTTGAACGCCAGCAGACGGCGCGGCCGCGAGACGAGGGCGGCGAGCTCGTGGTCGCTCGCGACGATCTGGTCGACGATGGAGCCGATCGGCTCGTCGACGAGCGGGAGCCAGAGCTCATCCGTCGAAGTCACGGGCGAAGCATGCCCTAGGTGGTTCGAGCCCGCCAGACCAGCTGAGCCGCGGCGACGAGCATGAGCACGGCGAAGAGCCGCTGCAGCGTCTCCTCCGGCAAGGACTCGGCCGCCCAGACGCCGAGGCCGACCGCGGGGAGCGACGAGAGGCCGAGCACGAGCGACGCCCGCCAGCGCGTGTTGCCATAGCGCTGCTGGCGCCAGAGACCGGCTGCGACCGTCGGCAGGATCGCCAGCAGCGAGGTCGCCTCGGCGTCCAGCTGCGTCAAGCCGAGCGCGAGGAGCGCGGGTACGAACAGGATCCCACCGCCCACGCCGAAGAGCCCGGAGAGGACTCCGGCCCCGAGGCCGAGCAGGAGCGCGAAGACGACCGTCGTCACAGGAGCAGCGTCACGGCGACGACGACGAGCATCAGCGCGAAGCCGTACGAGAGCGTGCGCACCGGCACGCGTTGCTGCAGCGCCGTTCCGAGCACCGCGCCGACGGCCGCAGGGAGCCCGACGAGGAGCGCGTGCCCGACGTCCACGCGCCCGAGCGCGGCGTACGCGATCGTCCCGGCCAGGGCGGTGAGCGCGATCGCCCCCAGCGAGACCGCCGTGGCGGGCCGCTCCTCCCACCCCGCCGCGAGCACGAGCAGCGGCACGGCAACGATCCCGCCGCCGACGCCGAACAACGCCGAGAAGAACCCCGCCGCGAGACCGATCAGGACGAGGCGCGGCACCGCCGTATCCTACGGCCGGTGGAGCTGCCGCCCCCGCTCGCCGAGCTCGCGTCGAGACCCGGCGAGGCCGCGATCCTGCTCGACATCGACGGGACGCTGGCCCCGATCGTCGACGACCCGGCGCAGTCGTCCGTTCCCGAGGAGACGCGCGCCGTCCTCCGCGACCTGCTCGGCCGCTACGCGCTCGTCGCCTGCCTCACCGGCCGGCCGCAGGAGGTCGCGCGGCGGATCGTCGGGATGGACGAGCTCCCGATCATCGGCGAGCACGGGCTCGAGCTCTCGCCGGAGGCCGAGCAGTGGATCCCGGTGCTGGCCGGTTTCGCCATGGACGGGCGCTGGCCCGCGGAGGCCAAGCGGCTGACCGTCGCGTTCCACTACCGCACCGCGGAGGACGAGGCCGAGGCGGTGCGCGTGCTGTCGGGGATCGCCGCGGACGCCGAGCGCGAGGGGCTCGTCGCACGCTGGGGGCGCAAGGTGCTGGAGCTGCGTCCGCCGATCGACGCGCACAAGGGCACCGGCGTCGTGCACCTGCTCGAGGACCGCGGGCTCCGCCGTGCCATGTTCGCCGGCGACGACCTCACCGACCTGGACGGGTTCGGCGCGATGGAGCAGCTCGACCACGGCGTGAAGGTCGCGGTGAGCTCGGCCGAGGGCCCGGCGGAGCTGCGGCGGCGGGCCGACGTCGTGGTGGCCGACCCGGCGGAGCTGCGCGAGCTCCTGCGCCTGCTCTGAGGAGACCGGGAGCCGGGCGAGGTCACGCCACCCGGCTCCCGAGCTGGTTGGACTAGGCCGCCACCGAGACCGGCTCGGCCTCGGGCACGGACTCGAGGTCCCGCCCGCGCACGAGCACGATCGAGGCCACCACGCCGACGGCCGAGATCACGGCGCCGACGAGGAAGGCGACCTGGAACCCGTCCACGAGCGCGTTCGGAACGGCGGTGCCGCCGGCCACGGCGTCCTCCGCGCGAGTCGTCGCGATCGTGGACAGCACGGCGATGCCCAGTGCGCCGCCGATCTGCTGCGAGGTGTTGATGAGGCCCGACGCGAGCCCCTGCTCGGCGTTGCGGACGCCTGCGAGGGCCGCGATCGAGATCGGCACGAACGAGAACGCCATCCCGACCGCGATCACGAGGAACCCGGGCAGGAGGTCGCCGAGGTACGAGCCGCCGACCGACACCTGCGTGAAGTACAGGAGGCCGATCGTCATCAGCGACATCCCGGTCACGAGCACCGGCTTCACGCCGACCTTCGTCACGAGCTGGGACGCGACCCCCGCCCAGACGATCGACGTACCGGCAACCGCGAGGTACGCGATTCCGGTCTCCATCGGCGAGTAGCCGAGCACCTGCTGCATGTACAGCGTCAGCATCAGGAACATGGCGAAGAGCGCCGAGCCGAGGATGAATCCGGCGACGTTCGCGCCCGTCACCGTCTGCAGCCGGAAGATGCCGAGCCGGACGAGCGGCTCCTTGACCCGCGTCTCCCAGCCGAGGAACGCGACGAGCAGGGCGGTCGCGGCGGTGAAGAGGCCGATCGTCTCGACCGAGCCCCAGCCGTAGTCGTCGGCCTTCGTGATCGCGTAGACGAGGGTCACGAGGCCGGCGGTGGAGAGCACGGCGCCGAGGGCGTCGAAGCGGCTGACGCTGGCGTCCCGGCTCTCGCCGAGGAGCACGGGGATCAGCGCGAACGAGACGATGCCGACCGGCACGTTCACGAGGAAGATCCACTCCCACGCAAGCGCGTCGGTGAGGATCCCGCCGAGCAGGACGCCTGCGGCGGCGCCGAAGCCGCCGACCGCGCCCCAGACGCCGAGGGCGATGTTGCGCTCGCGACCCTCGGTGAACGTGACGCCGAGGATCGAGAGGGCGGCCGGCGAGACGATCGCCGCGCCGAGGCCCTGCAGCGTGCGCGCAGCGATGAGCGACTCCTCGCTCCAGGCGAAGCCGGCGAGCAACGAGGCGAGCGTGAAGACGGCGGTGCCGACGAGGAAGAGCCGGCGCCGGCCGAGCAGGTCCGCCGCGCGCCCGCCCAGCAGCAGGAAGCCGCCGAAGACGAGGGCGTACGCGGAGATGACCCACTGGAGGTTCTCCTGCGAGAACCCGAGATCCTGCTGAATCGACGGCAGGGCCACGTTCACGATCGCGATGTCGAGCACGACCATGAACTGCACCACGCTGAGCAGTGCGAGCCCGGCCCACTTCGATCTTGCCGTGGCAACCATTCAGCAATTCCTTTCGAGGGGGAAGCCTGCGATGGGCCAAGGTTGACCGCAGAGGGCTTCCGGGACGAGGGCGCGCCCCGGCCTCTTCGGGGTTCGGCAGCCCGTACTAGGAGGGATTGGCGAAACAGGCGTTGTGCCGTCGCCCTGCTCGCCCTGCGGACGGGCGCCGACGAACGACATTCCGCCAACCCCTCCTAGCCGGCCGCGCGCCGCAGCGCGTCCCAGGCGCGGGCGACGTCGGCCTCTGCGGTGCGGATGTTCCCGACCGCGAGCCGGAGCGCGGTCCTGCCGTCGAGGACGATCGGCGACATGAACGCCTCGCCGGACGCGTTGACGGCGTCGGCGATCCGCTCGTTCTCCTCGTCCGTGCCGTCGCGGCGGAAGCAGACGACCGAGAACGGGCGCGGCGCGACGACCTCCCAGCCCGGCTCGGCCCGCACCCAGTCCTCGAAGAGAGCCGCGAGGCGAACGTGCTCGCGGATCCGCTCGCGAAGGCCTTCGGCGCCGTGGCAGCGGATCACGGCCCAGAGCTTGAGCGCGCGGAAGCGGCGGCCGAGCGCCGGGCCGAGGTCCATGAGGTTGGTCGCCTCCTCACGCGTGCGGAGGATGTCCGGGACGAGGCTGAAGGCACGCCGCAGGTCGTCGGGCCGGGCGGTGTAGAGCAGCGAGCAGTCGAGCGGCGTGAACAGCCACTTGTGCGGGTTGACGACGAGCGAGTCCGCCCGGTCGACGCCCTCGATCGCCCACCGGAGCTCCGGGCAGACCATGGCCGAGCCGGCGTAGGCCGCGTCCACGTGGAGCCAGGCGCCGGCCGCGGCACACGCGTCGGCGATCGCCGGGACGGGGTCGACCGCGGTCGTCGAGGTCGTCCCGACGGCGGCGACCACGGCCGCGGCGCCCGTCGCGTCGAGCTGCGCCGCGTCGAGGCGGTAGGCGTCGTCGAGCGGCACCTTGCGCACCTCCATCCCGAGCATGCGCGCCGCCTTCTCGATCGACGAGTGCGCGTGCTCCGAGCAGACGATCACGCGCCGGCCGGTCGCCTCGCGGGCGGCGCAGAGCGCGACGAACGTGCCCGTCGAGGCCGTGTCCTCGATGTGCCCGTGCCACGCGCGAGGCAGGCCGAGGAGCTGTGCCGTCCAGTCCGCGACGAGCTCCTCCAGCTCCGTCGCCGCCGGCGAGGTGCGCCAGAGCATCGCGTTGACGTTCAGCGCGGCCGTGATCAACTCGGCGAGGATCCCCGGTTCCGACCCCGTGGTCGCGAAGTAGGCGAAGAACCGCGGGTGGTTCCAGTGCGTGATCCCCGGCACGATCGTCTCGTCGAGGTCCCGCAGGACGGCTGCAAACGGCTCCGGCGCCTCCGGCGGCTCCGCCGGGAGGCGTGAGCGCACCCAGCCCGGCTCGACCTGCGAGAGCACCGGCAACTCGCCGGCGCCGTCGAGATAGCGCTCGACCCAGTCGAGGGCCGCGCGCCCGTCCTCGGCGAAGCTCACGGGACGGACTCGGCGCGGAGCACTTCTACCGTCGGCACAGCTTCTCGATCTCCGCCCACGGGCGCGTGTTGAGCACGTTCGCCTTCGTCAGCCAGCCTCGCCGCGCCTGACCGATCCCGAGCTCGACGTAGCCGAGCGCCCGCACCGAATGCGCGTCACTCGTCACCGGCAGGAGCACGCCCGCCTCGGCCGCCGCGCGCGCGTGGGCGTCGCGCAGGTCGAGCCGGTCGGGCTGCGAGTTGATCTCGACGAACGTGCCTGTCTCGACCGCCTTCGCAAACACGCGCGCGAGGTCGACGTCGGCCGGGCCGCGGCGGTTGATCTTGCGCGCGGTCGGATGGCCGATCGAGTCCACGTGCGGGTTCTCCATCGCCGCGAGGATCCGCTCGGTCGGGTTGCGGTCGAAGGCCGTGTGGAGCGAGGCGACGACCCAGTCGAGCTGTGCGAGCGTGTCGTCGTCGACGTCGAGCGAGCCGTCGGCGCGGATGTTCGCCTCGATCCCGCGCAGCAGCCGGAACGGCTGCAGCCGCGCGCCGAGCGCCTCGATCTCCTCCCACTGCGCCTTGAGCCGGGCCTCGCGGAGGTAGTGCGAGTGGTCGGTGATCGCGAGGTACTCGTAGCCGCGCTCGATCGCCGCGCGCGCCATCTCCTCCATCGAGCCCTTGCCGTCGGCCGACCAGGTCGTGTGCGCGTGCAGATCGCCCTTCAGGTCGGCCAGCTCCACGAGCTCCGGCAGGTCGCCGTTCCGCGCAGCGTCGAGCTCGCCGAGGTTCTCGCGCAGCTCCGGCGCGACGAACTGGTAGCCGAGGAACTCGTACAGCTCCCGCTCGTCGCGGGTGCGGAAGAGGTCGCCGGTCTCCGTGTTCGCGACGCCGTACTCCGAGATCGAGAGCCCCTGCTTCACCGCGCGCTCGCGGAGGGCGACGTTGTGCTCCTTCGAGCCCGTGAAGTGCTGGAGCAGGTTCCCGTACGACTCGGGCGGGACGACGCGGAGGTCGAAGCGGAGGCCGTCGTTCGAGCGGACGGTCGCCTTCGTGTCGCCGCTCGCGACGACCTCCTCCACCCAGGTCAGCTTCGTGAACCACTCCGTGAGCGCGGGCGGGTCTGCGGCGGTGGCGATGATGTCGAGGTCGCGGAAGGTCTCCTTGCGCCGGCGCACCGAGCCCGCCTCCGAGACGAGGTCGGCGAGCGGCGAGGCGCGCATGGCCTCGACCACCGCGAGCACCGCGGGCAGCCCGTGGCCGAGCAACGGCCGGACCGGCTCCGCCGTCGCCGCCTCGTCGATCGCCTTCAGGACGCGCTCCTCGAGCTTCGCGCCGACGCCGCCGAGCGTGCGCAGCCGCTGCTGCTCCGCCGCCTCCTTCAGCTCCGCGAGCGTGGTCACGCCGAGCTCCTTCCAGATGCGCGCGGCCGTCTTGGGGCCGAGACCGGGGAGCCGGAGGAAGAGGACGACCTCGGGCGGGATCTGCGCCCTGCGCTTCGTCAGCGCGTGGATCTCGCCGTCGTCGACGATCTGGACGATCTTCTCCTCGATCGTCTTGCCGATGCCGCCGAGCTCCTTCGCCTTGCCCTCGACCGCGAGCTCCGCGATCGACCCGGAGGTCTCGCGGACGCGGTTCGCGGCGCGGCGGTAGGCGAGGACCCGGAAGGCCGGCTCGCCCTCCAGCTCGAGCAGGTCGCCGAGGAGATCGAGTTGTTCGGCCACGTCGCTGTTCCGAGGAAGCCGGGGCACGCCCTAACTCTATGGTTCGCCGGTGCGCGCGACGGTGTGCCTCCCGACCTACAACGAGCGCGAGAACCTCGAGCGCATGGTGCGGGCGCTGGCGGAGCACGACGTGCGACGTGCTGGTGGTCGACGACAACTCGCCGGACGGCACGGGCGAGATCGCCGACCGCCTCGCAGCCGAGCTCGACTGGGTCGACGTGCTCCACCGCGAGCGCAAGGAGGGCCTCGGCCCGGCGTACATCGCCGGCTTCCGGCGCGCGCTCGCGGACGGCGCAGACATCGTCATGGAGATGGACTGCGACTTCTCGCACGACCCGGCCGACGTGCCGCGGCTGCTCGCCGCCGTGGCGGACGGCGCCGACCTCGCGCTCGGCTCGCGCTACGTCCCGGGCGGCGGCGTCGGGAACTGGGGTCTCATCCGGCGCTTCGTCTCGCGCGGCGGCTCGCTGTACGCCCAGGTCCTCCTGCAGACGCGGGTCCGCGACCTCACCGGCGGCTTCAAGGCGTTCCGCCGGCCGGTGCTCGAGACGATCGACCTCGACGCGATCCACTCGCGCGGCTACGCGTTCCAGATCGAGAACACCTATCGCACGCTGCGCCGGGGCTTTCGCGTGGTGGAGGTGCCGATCCGGTTCGTCGACCGCGAGGAGGGCGGGTCGAAGATGTCGCGGGCGATCGTGCTCGAGGCGATCTGGAAGGTGCCGCTGCTGCGGCTCCGGGCGCTGGCGGGACGCCTGTGACGCTCGAGGAGTTCGACGCCGCCCTCGCGGCCGCCGGCGGGCCGGCGATCGTCGACTTCTGGGCACCGTGGTGCAAGCCGTGCGAGGCGATCGAGCCGATCCTCGCCGCGCTGCCGCTGCCCGTCGTCCGCGTGAACCTCGACGACAGCCCCGACGTGGGCGGCCGCTTCGGCGTCCTCTCGCTCCCGACGGTGGTGCTCGTCGAGGGCGGCGAGGCGAAGGCGGAGGTGCTCGGCGCCCAGCCGCGCGAGCGCTTCGAGCGCGCCTTCTCGGACTGGCTCTAGCGGGCGAGCGCCGGCGACGGCTGGTCAGCGGCGGAAGTGGTCCCAGCCGCCGAGCTCGACCGGCTCGCCGTCGAGGCGCAGCTCGACGCCGTCGCCCTCCTCGCAGCGGCCGATCACGGCGAAGTCGAGCGGGTCGGGCACCGCGGCGAGGAGCTCGAAGTCCTCGCCGAAGCCGAGGTCCTCGACCTCGCCCGCGAGGGGAACGTGCTCGAGGTCGATCACACAGCGGACGGCCGACTGGCGCGCGAGGTGGCCCGCGTCGCGCGCGATGCCGTCGGAGACGTCGAGCATCGCCGTCGCAGTGGCGGCGAGACGTCGGCCCTCGGCGGTGCGCACCGGCGGGCGGACGTAGCGGCCGGCACGGAACGCGGCTCCCGCTGCGCCCAGCGGCCCGGTGACGACGAGGAGGTCGCCCGGGCGCGCCCCGCCGCGGCCCGGCACTCGCTCCGAACGGCCGAGCGCGGTGACGGTCAGGAAGAGTTCGTCGGCCCGGGTCGTGTCGCCGCCGACGACCGGCCACGCCGAGCTCGGCGAGCCCCTCGTAGAGCTCGAGCACGTCCTCGACGCGCATGTCCGGCGGCGCGCCCAGCGACACGAGCAGGGCAGCGGGCACCGCCCCGGCCGCGGAGAGGTCGCTGACGTTGACGGCGCCGGCGCGGAAGCCGAGCTCGCGATGTGGCAGCCAGTCGAGCCGGAAGTGGACGCCCTCGACGAGCGAGTCCTGCGTGACGACGAGCCCGTCGACGAGCGCCGTGTCGTCGGTGATGTCCCGGGCGAGCCCGCGCCGCGCGAGCTCCTCGATCAGCCCGAGCTCACCGAGCTCCGAGAGCTTCATCGACCGCCTTCCTGACCGCCCCGGCTTCGGCGGCGGCGCGGATCACGGCGACGCCCGAGCGCGCCGGCCTCGATGCACGAGCCCGCGGTTGCCGCGTCGACACCGCCGATCGCGACGACCGGGATCGAGACGGCGTCGCAGATCTCACGGAGGCCCTCGAGGCCGATCGGCGGGTCCGCATCCGGCTTCGACGGCGTCGCCCACACCGGCCCGGCGCCCACGTACGCGGCGCCCTGCCACTCGGCGTCGAGCGCCTCGTCCACCGACGCCGCGGAGAGGCCGACGAGGAGCCCGCCGGCGAGCGCGCGGTCGACCCCGGCGTCGTCGCGGCCGAGGTGGACGCCGTCGGCCTCGAGCGCCAGCGCAGCGTCCACGTCGTCGTTGACGACGAACGTCGCGTCGAGCACCGCGAACCCGTGGCCGCAGGCGACCACCTCCGCGGTCGACGCGCCCTTCATCCGCAGCTGGACGACGGTGGCGCCCTCGTCCACGGCCCGCTGCGCGGGCTCGAGCTCGTCGACGAGGACGTGGAGCCTCACCGGACCCGCCCGTCGATCGTGTCCGGGTCGAGCGCCGCGAGCGCGTCGTAGAGCGCGACATGGAACGAGCCGGGCCCGGCCGCCCCGCGCGCCGCGTCCTCGCCGGCGATGCCGAAGGCCTGGAGCGCCTGCGCCGCTGCCTCGAGCGGGTCTTCTGCGGAGCTGAGGAACGCCGCCGTGATCGCCGTCGACATGCACCCCGTGCCGGTCACCGTCGCGAGCATCGCGTCCCCGTTCGCGACCTGGGCGTCGCGCTCGCCGTCGGAGACATGGTCGACGGGGCCGGTGACGGAGGCGACGACCCCGAGCGTGCGGGCCGCCTCGCGGGCGAGCTCCCCGGGATCCCCGCCGGCCGCGATCGACTCGACGCCGCGCACCTCCGCCGCCACGCCGACGAGCGTTGCGACCTCGCCCGGGTTGCCGCGCAGCACCGTCACGTCGACCTCGTCGAGGATCCGATGCGCGGTCTCCGTCCGATACGTCGTCGCGCCGGCGCCGACCGGGTCGAGGACGACCGGGATCCCGCGCTCGTTCGCCGCCCTCCCGGCCGCGAGCATCGCGTCGACCCAGGGCGGCGAGAGCGTGCCGATGTTGATCACGAGTGCGCCGGCGAGCCCGACCATCTCCTCGACCTCCTCGCGCGCGTGCGCCATGACAGGCAGCGCCCCGAGCGCGAGCAGCGCGTTCGCGGTCTCGTTCATGACGACGTAGTTGGTGATGTTGTGGACGAGCGGCTTCCGTTCGCGCAACGTCCGCAGCGTCTCGCCGACGGTGCTCATGCCGCTCCCCGCGTGAGGTGGAAGACGTCGACCGGGCCCTCGCCGCGTCCCAGCTCGACCAGGCCGGCGGCGACGGCGGCCGAGGCCACGCCCGCGGCGGTCCGGGCCGCGTCCTCGAGCGTCGCGCCCTTGGCCAGCTCGGCGGCGAGCGTGGCCGAGTGCGTGCAGCCGGCGCCGTGTGTCGCGGCCACGTCCACGCGCTCGATCGGGATCTCGACGTGCCGCGCCCCGTCGAACAGGTGGTCGACGGCGGGGTCGCCGTGGCCGCCGGTGACGAGCGCTGCCGGCGCGCCGAGCTCGACGAGCTGCTCCGCGAGCGTGCGCCTGCTCGCGCCGTCCATCCCCGTGAGCGCCTCGGCCTCGAGCAGGTTCGGCGTCACCACGGTCGCAAGCGGGAAGAGGCGGGCGCGGAGCGCGTCGACGGCGTCGTCGAGGAGCAGCGTCGCGCCGGAGCTCGCGACCATGACCGGGTCGACGACGAGGGGGACCGGGTGCTCCTCGAGGAAGTCTGCAACGGCCTCGACGAGCGGTCGCGAGAAGAGCATCCCGGTCTTCGCGGCGTCGACGCCGAGGTCGTCGAACACGGCCTCGAGCTGCGCGGTGACGAAAGCCGGCGGCAGCTCGTGGACGTCGGTCACGGCGGTCGTGTTCTGGGCGGTGAGCGCGACGAGCGCCGACATGCCGTGGCAACCGGCGGCGGCGAAGGCCTTCAGGTCGGCCTGGATGCCGGCCCCGCCGCCCGAGTCGGACGTCGCGATCGTGAGACACCGTGGAATCAAAGGACTCCCTTCGCCGGCATGACCCGGATCAGGTTCGACGGGTGTGTTCTCAGCCCATGCAGGGCACCCCGGGTAGTTGAGACTACCGGCTTCGGCGCGCCGGCCCGGAGTTCGAAGAGGCACACGCGTGCGGGTAACCCAGGGACCCGACCCTCCCGCCTGCCTGGCACCGAGCCTACGCCGAAAACGCGCACCGATGTGAGACGACTCCGTGCCGGAATCGTGCCGACGGCTCCGCGCATGCCTCACCCGGCAGACTGACCCCATGGCGATCGAGGCTGCGCCGTGGGTCGAGGTGCTCGAGGGCGAGGAGCTCGCCTACCTCGGCACGCAGCCGCCGCGCGAGGCCGTCTTCGCCCCGATTCCGGACGAGGTCGACCCCCGCGTCCGCGAGGCGCTCGCCGCCCGCGGCATCGACCGGCTCTACGCGCACCAGGCCGACGCCTGGGACGCCGCCCGCCGCGGCGGCAACGTCATCGTCACGACCGGCACGGCGTCGGGCAAGACGCTCGCGTTCAACCTCCCCGTCCTGAGCGCCCTCGCGGCCGACCCGAAGCGGCGGGCGCTCTACCTCTACCCGACGAAGGCGCTCGCGCAGGACCAGGCACGCGCGCTCGCCGACCTCCGCGTGCCGCGCCTCCGCGCCGCGATCTACGACGGCGACACCGAGCAGGAGCGCCGCTGGCAGATACGCCGCTGGGCGAACGTCATCCTGACCAACCCGGACATGCTCCACGTCGGCGTCCTCCCGCACCACGACCGCTGGGGCGACGTGCTCTCCAACCTCGCGTACGTCGTCGTCGACGAGGCGCACGTCTACCGCGGCGTCTTCGGCTCGCACGTCGCCAACGTCCTCCGCCGCCTGCGCCGGCTCGCGCGCGTGTACGGCTCGGAGCCGCAGTTCCTCTTCGCCTCGGCGACGATCGCGAACCCGGGGGAGCTCGCGCACCTGCTCGCCGGCGAGGACGCGGCGGTGGTCGCAGACGACGGTGCGCCCCGGGCCGAGCGGACGATCGCGCTCTGGAACCCGGTCCTGCTCGACGAGGAGCTCGGGCAGCGTGCGTCGGCACTGGGCGAGGCCTCGCGCCTCATGGCGGGGCTCGTGTCGCGCGGCCTGCGCACGATCTGCTTCGCGAAGTCGCGCCGCACCGCGGAGCTCGTGCACCGCTTCACCGCCGACCGGGTCGAGCCCGAGATCGCGAAGCGGCTCGCGCCCTACCGCGCCGGCTATACGCCCGCCCAGCGGCGCGAGGTCGAGCGCCGCCTCGTGGAGGGCGACCTGCTCGGCGTGTCGGCCACCGACGCGCTCGAGCTCGGGATCGACATCGGGGAGCTCGACGCCGCCATCTCCGTCGGCTTCCCCGGGACGGTGGCCTCGTTGCGCCAGCAGTGGGGCCGCGCCGGCCGACGCGGGCACGGCCTGCGCGCTCCTGATCGCGAGCGAGGACGCCCTCGACCAGTTCTTCATGCGCGACCCCGAGGCGCTGCTCTCGCGGAACGTCGAGGCGGCGCGACTCGACCACGCGAACCCGCGGGTCCTCGACGGCCACGTCCTCTCGGCCGCGTTCGAGGCGCCGATCGACGACGCCGACCGGGCCACGCTCGGTGACGCCGCCCTCGAGCGCGCCGCCGCACTGCCCGAGCTCCAGCACACGCCGGCGGGCTGGGTCTGGGCAGGCAAGGACTACCCGGCCGCACGCGTGCCGCTGCGCTCGACCTCTCCCGACTCGTTCACGATCGTCGACGCGTCGACGGGGACGATCCTCGGCCTCGTCGAGCGCGAGCGGGCGTACTCGACGGTGCACGAGGGCGCGATCTACCTCCATCTCGGCGACCAGTACCTCGTGCACGAGCTCGACCACACGGCACGCACCGCCGTCGTCTCGCCGTTCACCGGCGACTGGTACACGATGGCGAAGAAGGAGACGAACACCGAGATCGTCGCCCCGGCGCGAGTCGAGCGGCGCCTCGGCCTCGAGCTCGCGTTCGGCGCGGTCGCGGTGACGGAGCAGGTGATCGCCTACCAGAAGAAGGCCCGCGACGGCAGCACGCTCGAGACGGTGCCGCTCGACCTGCCCGAGACGACCTTCGAGACCGAGGCGGTCTGGTACCTGCCCGAGCCCGAGCAGCTGCAGGGGATCCGCGAGATGCCCCGATTGCTGGGCAGCCTCCACGCCGCCGAGCACGCGATGATCGCGCTGCTCCCGCTGTGGACGATGAGCGACCGCTGGGACATCGGCGGGCTCTCGACGAACCTCCACTACCAGACCGGCCGCCCCACGGTCTTCGTCTACGACGGCCACTCCGGCGGAGTCGGGATCGCCGAGCGCGGCTTCGACGTGTTCGAGGGCTGGGTGGCCGACACGGCCACGCTCCTCGAGCGCTGCCCGTGCGAGCACGGGTGCCCGTCCTGCGTCCAGTCTCCGAAGTGCGGCAACCTCAACGAGATGCTCGACAAGGCCGGGGCGCTCGGCTTGCTGCGGGCGATGCTCGCCGGTGTCGATTCCGGCGCCGCCCGATCGTCGTAGAGTCGACATCGACCCCCAAGGAGGGACGACATGCAGTACATGCTCCTGATCTACGAGGCGCCCGGCCAGTGGCCGGAGGACGAGCAGGATCAGATGATGCGGGACTACTTCGCCTACACGGAGGAGCTCCGCGAGTCGGGCGCGTACATCGCCGGCGACGCGCTCCATCCGACCGACACGGCGAAGAGCGTCCAGGTCCGCGACGGCGAGACGATCGTCACCGACGGCCCGTTCGCGGAGACGCGCGAGCACCTCGGCGGCTACTACCTCATCGACGTCGACTCGGAGGAGGAGGCACACAGCTGGGCGGCGAAGATCCCGGGGGCACGGGTCGGCACGATCGAGATCCGCAAGGTCGTCGTCTTCGACCAGGCGCCTGCATGAAGTACCTCGCCCTCATCCACTCCGACGAGCGGGCGTGGGCGGCGCTTCCCGACGACGAGCGGGCGGCGATCTACGCCCGCTACCGGGCGTTCGCCGACGACGCGGAGGCGGCCGGGAAGGTCGTCGAGGGCTACGAGCTCCAGCCGACGTCGACGGCGACGACTGTGCGCGTCGTCGACGGCCGGACGATCGTCACGGACGGCCCGTTCGCCGAGCTCCGCGAGCAGATCGCGGGGTACTTCATCCTCGAGTGCGGATCGTTCGACGAGGCGCTCGAGCTCGCCGCGCGCATCCCCGGCGCGGCACACGGCGCCGTCGAGGTCCGGCCCAGCTTCGTCGACGAGGAGGAGGCGGCGGCATGAAGTACGCCCTGCTCCTCCAGAACGATGCCGCCGACGTCGCCCGCTGGAAGGAGCTGAGCGACGAGGAGGCGCGCGAGGCACGGGCGGCCGAGATCCCGAAGTGGGTCGCCGTGATGGAGCGGATGGAGGCTCGCGGCCAGCGGCTGTCGGGCCTGGAGCTCGACGAGCCCGAGACGGCCAAGGTCGTACGCATCGTGGACGGCGAGACGGTCGTCACCGACGGGCCCTACGCCGAGACGAAGGAGCTCGTCGGCGGGCTGATGACGGTCGAGTGCGCCGACCTCGACGAAGCGATCGAGCTCGCCGCGTCGATCCCGCTCGCAGCGAGAGGATCGGTGGAGATCCGGCCGATCGACGAGTGATCGAGCGGCTCTTCCGAGAGGAGTGGGGTCGCTCCGTCGCCGCGCTGGCCCGGGCGACGGGCGACCTCGCCCTCGCGGAGGACGCGGTGCAGGAGGCCTTCACGGCGGCGCTCGAGCGCTGGGGCGACCGACCGCCGGCGAATCCCGGCGGGTGGCTCTTCGCGACCGCCCGGAACCGCGCGATCGACCGGCTGCGGCGCGACCGCACCCTGCGCGAGAAGACGGAGTTGCTCGGCCGCCTCGAGGCCCTCGCTCCCGCAGATCCGGAGGACACCGACATGAACGCGATCCCCGACGACCGGCTCGACCTGATCTTCACGTGCTGCCACCCGGCGCTCGCGAGCGAGGCGCGCGTGTCGCTGACGTTGCGCGAGGTCGCGGGCCTGACCACGGGCGAGATCGCGCGGGCCTTCCTCGTGACCGAGACGACGATGGCGCAGCGGCTCGTGCGGGCGAAGCGGAAGATCCGCGCCGCGGGGATCCCGTTCCGGACGCCGCCCGACCACCTGCTCCCCGACCGCCTCGCGGCCGTGCTCGCGGTCGTCTACCTCGTCTTCAACGAGGGCTACGCCTCGACCGCCTCCGACGAGCTCGTCCGGCGCGAGCTGTGCGACGAGGCGGTGCGACTCGGGAAGCTCCTCGCGGTGCTGATGCCGGACGAGCCCGAGGTGCTCGGCCTGCTCGCGCTGTTGCTCCTCCACGACGCGAGGCGCGAGGCGCGCGTCGACGAGCACGGCGACCTCGTCCTGCTCGAGGACCAGGACCGCACGCGCTGGAACCGCGACCGGATCGGCGAGGGCACGCGGGTGCTGGAGCGGGCGCTGCGCCTCGGACGGCCCGGGCCGTACCAGCTGCAGGCCGGGATCGCGTCGATCCACGTGGCAGCCGCGCGGCCCGAGGACACGGACTGGGGCGAGATCGCGGCGCTCTACGCGGGGCTCGCGGCGCTGACGCCGTCGCCGGTCGTCGAGCTGAACCGCGCCGTGGCGGTGGCGATGGCGCGTGGGCCCGAGCAGGGGCTCGCGCTGGTCGACCGGATCGGCGGACTCGACGGCTACCACCTGCTCCACGCGACGCGCGCCGACCTGCTCCGGCGGCTCGGTCGGCTCGACGAGGCCGAGTCGGCCTACCGCCGCGCCCACGAACTCGCGACGAGCCCGGTCGAGCGGCGCTACCTCGAGCGGCGCCTGGCCGAGACGCGACAATGAGCCGGTGCGCGTCTCGGCCAAGACCGACTACGCCCTCCGTGCGATGGCGGAGCTGGCAGCCGCGCCGTCGGGACCGGTGAAGGGCGAGCGGCTCGCGTCCTCGCAGGAGATCCCGCTCAAGTTCCTCGAGAACATCCTCACGGAGCTGCGCAGGGCCGAGCTCGTGGCGACCCAGCGCGGCGCCGAGGGCGGGTACCGGTTGGCGCGGCCCGCGGACGAGATCACGCTCGCCGACGTGATCCGGGCCGTCGACGGGCCGCTGGCGAACGTCCGCGGCGAGCGCCCCGACACGCTCGTCTACACGGGCGCCGCCGAGCCGCTGCGCGACGTCTGGCTCGCGGTGCGCGCGAGCCTCCGCGCCGTGCTCGAGACCGTGACGCTCGCGGATCTCGCCGCCGGCCGCCTCCCGGACGAGGTCGCGGAGCTCGCCGCTACCGGAAGACGCGCTCCCTCGTCGGCCTGACCCAGACGATGTCGCCCGGTGCAGCTCCAGCTCCTCGGCCTCCGACCGGGACAGCTGCGCCACGAGCGTCCTCGCCGTCGACGCGCTCGAGCTCGACGCGGACCTCGAAGCCGAGGTGCACGACGCGGCGCACCTGCACCTCCTCGGTGTCGCCGTTCGGCTCGCTCGTGAACTCGAGGTCGTGCGGCCGCACGTACGCGTCCCCGACCTTCGTGACCGCGCCCGACGAACGTCATCACGAACTCGGTCGCCGGCTCCTCGTAGAGCAGCCGCGGCGCGCCGACCTGCTCGATCCGGCCGTCGTTCATGACCACGATCTCGTCGGCGACGTCCATCGCCTCCTCCTGGTCGTGCGTGACGAACACCGTCGTCACGTGCACCTCGTCGTGGAGGTGCCGCAGCCACTGGCGCAGCGACTTCCGCACCCGCGCGTCGAGGGCGCCGAACGGCTCGTCGAGCAGGAGCACCGACGGCTCGACCGCGAGCGCCCGTGCGAGCGCCATCCGCTGCCGCTGGCCGCCGGAGAGCTGCGCCGGATAGCGGTCGCCGAAGGCGCGCGAGCTGCACGAGCGCGAGGAGCTCGTCGACGCGCTCGCGGATCTCCGCCTTCGGGCGCTTCCGCACCGTCAGCCCGAAGGCGACGTTGTCCCGGACGGTCATGTGCTTGAACGCCGCGTAGTGCTGGAAGACGAACCCGACTCCGCGCTGCTGCGGCGAGAGGCGAGTCGCGTCGCGGCCGTCGATCTCGACCGTGCCGGCGTCCGGCGTCTCGAGGCCGGCGATGACGCGGAGCAGGGTCGACTTCCCGCTGCCGCTGGGCCCGAGCAGGGCGGTGAGCGCTCCCGCCGGCACCTCGATCGACACGCCGTCGAGGGCGGTGAAGTCGCCGAACCGCTTGACGACGTCGCGCGCGACGATCATCGCGTCTCCTCCTTCGGCTTGAACAGGGTCATGAGCAGCAGGACCGCGATGCGCGAGGATCGCGAGGACGACCGACGCGGCGTAGGCGCCGACGAGGTCGAAGCTCTGGAACCGCTCCTCCACGTGGATCGTCATCGTCTGCGTCTCGCCGACGATGCGGCCCGAGACGACCGTGACGGCGCCGTACTCGCCGAGCGCGCGTGCGGTCGTCAGCACGACGCCGTAGGCGACGCGCCCAGCGGATCGCCGGGAACGTGATCCGGCGGAACGTCTGGAAGGAGCCGGCGCCGAGCGTGGCGGCCGCCTGCTCCTGGTCGGTGCCGATCTCGCGCAGCACCGGCACGACCTCGCGGACGACGAACGGCAGCGAGACGAAGATCGTCGCGAGCACCATCCCCGGCAGCGAGAAGATCACCTGGATCCCGCTCGCCGCGAGCGCCCCGCCGAACCAGCCGTCGCTGCCGTAGAGCAGCAGCAGCGAGAGCCCGACCACGATCGGCGACAGCGCGAGCGGCAGGTCGACGAGCGCGTTCACGAGCCCGACTCCGCGGAAGCGGTGTCGCACGATCACGAGCGCGCAGAGAATCCCGAAGACGGTGTTGAGCGGCACGGCGATCGCCGCGATCAGCACGGTCAGCCACAGTGCGTGCAGCGCCTCGGGCGTCGTCACCGCGGCCCAGAACGTGTCGAACCCGTCCTCGAAGGCGCGGTAGAAGACGAGCGCGACGGGCCCGACGAGCACGGCCGCGAGATAGCCGAGGGCGACGAAACGGAGCGCGTACTTCACCGGTCGTGCCTCGTCGCGAGCCGGCGGATCCCGCCGATGCCGAGCAGCACGCCGAACGAGATCGCGAGCAGCAGCACCGACACCGCGGCGGCGCCCGTGACGTTGTCGCTCTCGATCTGGCCGAAGATGTAGACGGACGAGACCTGCGTCTGGAAGGGCAGGTTGCCGCTGATCAGGACGACCGACCCGAACTCGCCGACCGCACGCGCGAACGCGAGCGCGACGCCCGACAGGATCCCCGGCAGCAGGTTCGGGAACACGATCCGGCGAAACGTCGCCATCCGTCCCGCGCCGAGCGAGGCGGCCGCCTCCTCCATCTCCCGGTCGAGCTCGAGCAGCACCGGCTGCACCGTCCGGACGACGAACGGGAGCGTGACGAAGAGCAGCGCGAGCAGCACCGCCCAGCGCGTGTACGCCGCGTTCACCCCGACGGGGCTCAACGGCCCGTAGAGCGCGAGCAGCGTCACGCCGGCGACGATCGTCGGCAGCGCGAACGGCAGGTCGATCACCGCGTTGACGAGGTTCTGGCCCCGGAAGCTGTCGCGCACGAGGACCCACGCGATCAGGGTCCCGACGACGGCGTTCACGAACGCGACGCCCAGCGAGGCGAGCAGCGTCAGCTTCAGCGCCGCGACGGCGTCGGGTGCCGTGATCGAGTCCCAGAACGTCTGGCCGCCCTCCCGGGTCGACTGCCAGACGAGAGCCGCGAGCGGGAGGACGACGATCAGCCCGAGGTACGCGGTGACGAACGCACGCCCGAGGGCGGCCGACAGGGCCGCCCTCTGGTCGGTGGGACGTGACAGGGCGAGCGAGCTCACGCCGTCACTCGAGCGACTCCCCGAGCTCGCGCTGGATGCCGGCGAAGATCCCACTCTCCCGGTCGAAGAACTCCGAGGAGACCTCGTCCCAGCCGCCGAGGTCGGCGATCGTGAACAGGGTCTCCGGCGTCGGGTAGCGCTCCTCCTCGAGAACGTCCGGGAGGATCGAGCGGTAGCCCTTCTCGGCGAAGACCTTCTGCGCGTCGGGCGTGCGGAGGAAGTCGACGAACGCCTGGCCTGCGCGGGCGCGTCCTTCGTCACCGCGATCGGGTTCTCGATCAGGATCGTCTGGTCGGGGATGACGTACTCGAGCTTCTGGCCCGCCTGCTGCGCGGTGATGGCCTCGTTCTCGTACGCGATCAGGACGTCGCCCTTGCCGGCCGCGAAGGTCTGCAGCGACTCGCGGGCCGACTTGTCCTGCACCGACACGTTGCGGAACAGACGGCGCAGGTACTCGATCGCCTCGTCCTTCGTCTTCCCCTGCTCGAGCTGCGCCCCGTACGCGGCCATGACGTTCCAGCGCGCGCCGCCCGAGGTGAACGGGTTGGGGGTGATCACCTCGACGTCCTCGCGCACGAGGTCGTCCCAGCTTCGGATCCCCTTCGGGTTGCCCTCGCGCACGGCGAAGACGACGACCGAGTCGGTGACCATGCCGTCGTGCGTCGTCGGAGGCCCAGTCCTCGGCGACGATCCCGGCCTCGACAAGGCGCGTCACGTCCGGCTCGAGCGAGAAGGCGACGACGTCCGCCGGCAGGCCCGACTCGACGGCGCGGGACTGCTCGCCCGAGCTGCCGTACGACTGGGAGATCGAGACGCCCTCACCCGCCGGCGTCTTCGCGAACGCCGGGATCAGCTCGGCGTACGCCTCGCGGGGCGTCGAGTACGCGGCGAGCGCGAGCTTGGACGAGCCGCCGCTCCCGCCGCTCGCCTCGCTGGTGCCGCCGCAGGAGGCGGCGAGCAGGGCGACCGCGGCGAGCGCGGCGCCAATCACGAGTTTGTTCATCGGTTGAGTAGACATTGGGTGGACTTATACCAGGCATAAGGAGACCGTGTCGCTAGGATCGACGCGGTGCCGATGACACGCCCCCTCCGCCGCGTCCTCGTGCGGCCGCCGGCGCCCTCGGCGCTCGAGCATTGGCGTGAGTACGGCTGGCACGGCGAGCCGGACGCGGTCGGGATCGCAGCCGAGCACGAGGCCTTCCGGGACACGATCGCAGCGGCCGGCGTCGAGGTCGTCGTCGCCGAGCCCGACCCGGAGAACCCGGACGCGATCTACGTCTACGACCCGGCGCTCGTCACGCCGCAGGGCGCCGTCGTGCTCCGCCCCGGCAAGCCGGGCCGCCGGCCCGAGGCCGCCCTCATCGCCCGCGACCTCGAAGCCGCCGGCGTCTCGGTGCTGGGACGGATCGAGGCGCCGGGAGAGCTCGAGGGCGGCGACACGCTGTGGCTCGACGAGCGGACCCTCGCGGTCGGGCTCGGCTACCGCACGAACGAGGCCGGCGCCGAGCAGCTGCGGGCGGCGCTGCCCGACGTCGACGTGCTCGCCTACGACCTCCCGTACTGGCGCGGCCGCGGCGAGATCCTCCACCTGATGAGCCTCGTCTCACCGCTCGACACCGACCTCGCGCTCGTGTACCTGCCGCTGCTTCCGGTGCGGCTCGTGGAGCTGATGCGAGAACGCGGAGTCGCGTTCGTCGAGGTGCCGGACGAGGAGTTCGAGTCGATGGGCTGCAACGTCCTCGCGCTCGGTCCGCGGCTGGCGCTCGCGCTCGAGGGCAACCCGGAGACACGGCGGCGGCTGGAGGCGGCGGGCGTGGACGTGCGCACCTACCGCGGCGAGGAGCTCTCGCGCAAGGGCGACGGCGGCCCGACGTGCCTCACGCGTCCGCTCCTACGCGGATAGGGAGCCGGCCCCGCGAAGGGGCCGGCTCGACAGGCGGTGCGTCAGGCTCTGACGACGATGCCGGGCCGGGTCAGCGCCCAGATCACCCAGACGTCGAGTGCGATCACGATGATCGACCAGAACGGGTAGTACGGGATGAAGAAGAAGTTGGCGATCGCGCTCAGACCGGCGAGCACGATCCCCGCCACGACCGCCCAGGCCGCGCCGGTGTACAGGAAGTAGCCGACGAGGATGAGCAGGAGGCCGAGCAGGAGGTGGATCCAGCCCCAGCCGGTCGTGTCGAAGTTGAACGTGTAGTTCTGGCCGATGACGTAGAAGTCGTCGTCGATGATCGCGACGAGGCCGGCAATGGCCTGGAAGACGCCGATGATCATCAGCATCACGATCGCGAAGGCGTACCCGCCCGTGGCCCAGCTGGACGGTTCGCTTCGCGCCTCGTACTCGGACATGCGTTGCTCCTCTCGTGCGTGCGGGCGAATCGGCCCTCTTATTCGCCGCGGGGCCGCCGCGTCCTACGGCGTGCGGCGGCGCAGCGCCCGCCTCGACGATCTGGACGCCGACGACGCGGCGACGTCGAGCTAGACGTCGTGGAGCGCGACCGTCCCCCCACGGCGAACCCGCAGCGCCCGCGCCTCGATCGCCGACACGCGGCGACGATACTCGGCACGCTCGGCCATCCGCGCCGGGTCGGGCGCCGGCTACTTCGGGCCGTCGGGCACGAACGCGGCCGGCAGGCCACGGGCGCGGAACCACTCGACCATGGCCAGCTGTGGCGGCTTCTCCAGCCCGTAGTGCATCGCGTCGAGCAGCGCGACGCCCTCCGCCTCCGCCAGCCGCCGGAACTCGCGCACCTCCGCCTGGACGAAGTCGAGGACGCAGTTGGTGGCGGCGTTGCCCGTCACGTACGTCTGGCAGCCGCGCTCGAGCGAGGCGCGCAGGATGTCCGCCGCGGCCCCGCCCCCGGCCGCGATCGTCACGCGCCCCGCCTCCTGCCGCGGCCGCGTCAACACGTGGACGAGGATCTCGGGCCCGAGGATCACGCGCAGCGCGTCGGCGAGCCCCTCGATCGACAGCGAGGTGTCGCCGATGGCGCACGCGCCGCCCGGGATCCCCTCGGCGATCGGGTAGTAGGTCTCGATCCCGGCGAGGCCGACGCCCTGCGCGACGAGCAGCGAGGGCGCGATCTCCGCGTGCATGTCCAGCGGCGCGTGCACGTGGTAGAAGCTCGAGCCCGCCTCGCGCAGCCGCTCGAAGCTCCCCGTGCGAGCGGGAGGAAGCCGGGCCGGTCGGCGAAGTCGAGCGGGTGCTCCGAGAAGAGGAGCGTCCGCGGCGGGAGCTCCGCCACGATCCGGTCGCTCGGGAACACGCACGTCGCCGCGCGCTCGACCTCGTCGCCCCCGCGCACCATCAGCCCGTTCCAGCGGCCCTCGTAGCCCGGTGCCACGTGGTCGCGCCAGTACGGCTCACCGTAGACCTGCGCGAAGATCGGCGCCCAGTCGTCGTCGCGGACGTCCGGGACGCGGAAGTAGGCGTCGAGCTCCGCGACGATGGCGTCGAGCAGCACGGCGCGAGTCTACGATCGTCCCCGTGCGGATCGTCGAGGCGGCACCGGGCGACGACGGTCTCGTCCTCGCCGCGGCCGGGCTCTTCGACCGGCCGCCGACGCCGGAGTGGACGGCGGCCTTCCTCGCGCGCGACGGCCATCACCTCCTGCTCGCGCTCGTGGACGACGCGCCGGTCGGGTTCGTCAGCGGCGTCGAGACGACCCATCCGGACAAGGGCACGGAGCTCTTCCTCTACGAGCTCGCCGTCCACGAGGGTCACCGCAACCGCGGTATCGGCCGCGCGCTCGTCCGGGCGCTCGCCGAGCTGGGAGCGCGCCGCGGCTGCTACGGGATGTGGGTGCTGACGGATGCCGGCAACGCGGCCGCGCTCACCGCGTACCGCGCTGCGGGCGCGGCGCGGGCGAGCCGGAGCCGAACGTCATGCTCTCCTGGGACTTCGAGCGCTAGGCGCCGGCGAGCGCGTCGAGCGCCTTGTCGATCCGCTGCCTGGTCGTGAGCACGCCGGCGTAGAGGTCGCCGTCGCGCCGGACGCGCTCGAGCACCGCGTCCATCGTGAACGCGGCCGGGTCGAGGTCGGGCGTGAGCTCCTCCCAGCGCAGCGGCGTCGATACCGGAGCGCCCGCCCGAGGCCGGACCGAGTACACCGAAGCGATCGTCTTGCCCTCGCCGTTCTGGTTCGCATCGACGAGCACGCCACGCCGCTTCGACTTCGTCCACTCCGTGGTCACGAGGCCGCGGTGCGTCCGCGCGAGGGCGCCGGCGACGATCTCCGCGAACTCGCGCGTCTCGTCGTAGCCGTAGCGGCGCTCGACCGGCACGAGCACGTGGATCCCGCGCGAGCCGCTCGTCTTCGCGAAGCCGACGAGGCCGAGCGCGTCGAGGATCTCCTTCACGAGCAGCGCCACCTGCACGGTCTCGGGGAACCCGACGTCCGGCGACGGGTCGAGGTCGAAGAGCACCCAGTCCGGCCGGTCGGGCCGGTCGACCCGCGAGTACCAGGTGTTCATGTCGATGCACGCCATGTTCACCATCCACAGGAGCGAGGGCTCGTCGTTCACGAGCGGCGCCGAGATCCACCGCTTCGTGCGCTGACGGTCGCGGGCGGAGACGAGGAACCGCTCGCGCGGGATCCATTCGGGCATGTGCGAGGGCGCGTCCTTCTGGAAGAAGAAGTCGCCCTGCCAGCCGTCGGGGTAGCGCTTCATCGTGAACGGCCGGCTCTTCAGGTGCGGGACGAGGGCCGGCGCGACGGCGCGGTAGTACGAGAGCAGGTCGCCCTTCGTGATCCCCTCGTCCGGCCAGAACGGCTTGTCCAGGTTCGAGAGCCGCAGCGTCTTGCGTCCGTAGCGGAGCTCCTCCTCGAGCGGCTGCGGCTCCTCGCGCACGACGTCCTCCGGCTCCTTGTCCTCGCGCAGGCCGACGTACGACGGAGCGCGGAGGTGGAGGTCGTGCGTCCACTCGACGAACTCGACCTCCGCCACGAGCTTCGGCTCGACCCAGTGGACGTCCCGGGCGCGCACCCGCGGCATCTTCGGCGGGACGGGGAACGGGGACGTGTCGCGCTCGAGCGGACGCAGCAGCCCGAGCAGGCGCTCGATCTCCTTCTCGCCGAACCCGGTGCCGACGTTGCCGACCCAGCGGAGCTCGTCCCCGTCCCGGACGGCGAGGACGAGCGAGCCGAACGTCCCGGCGCGCCGGCCCTCGCCGCTCGTGTAGCCCGCGATGAGGAACTCCTGGCGCCCGGTCGCCTTCACCTTCAGCCACGCCCGGCTGCGCTTCCCGGCGTCGTAGCGGGAGTCGGCCCGCTTCGAGACGATCCCCTCGAGCCGCTGCTCCTTCGCGGCCGCGAACAGCGCCTCGCCGTCCTCGAAGGCCTCGGACAGGCGCACGGTGCGGCTGGTCGGGTCGAGCAGTTCCACGAGGCGCTCGCGCCGCTCGGTGAACGGCAGGTCGAGGAGCGGCACGCCGTCGACCTCGAGCACGTCGAAGACGTAGAGGAGCTGCGCGGTGCCGCCCTGCTGCATGGCGGAGAAGCTGGCGCGCCCGGTGTCGTCGAGGGTCACGACCTCGCCGTCGAGGACCGCGCTCGGCGTCCGCACGGCGCGGGGCAGTGCAGCTGCGACCGCGGCGAAGCGCTCGGTCAGCGAGTTGCGGCGGCGCGAGAAGAGCGTCGCCTCGCCCGCCTCGACGTAGGCGACCACGCGGTAGCCGTCCCACTTGACCTCGTGCAACCAGCCCTTCCCGCGCGGCACCTCCTTCGCGAGCGTCGCGAGCATCGGGTCGTAGCGCGGTGCCCCCCGGCGCGGAGAACTTTGTGGCTCAGAGCCACTAGCTCCTCCAGGCTCGCGCTTCTTCAGCAGCAGCCAGTTCTTCGGGTCGCCGCTCAGCTTCGCCGGCACGAGCGTCCACAGGCCCTCGAGCCGCTGCCCGTGGAGCCGCACCGTGAGCCCGCCGTCGCGCTTCTCCTCGACGAGCTCGTACGTCCCGTGGTCCCAGATCTCGACCGAGCCCGCGCCGTACTCGCCGGCGGGGATCGTGCCCTCGAAGGTCCCGTAGGAGAGCGGGTGGTCCTCGACGTGCACCGCGAGCCGCTGCTCGCCCGGCTCGAGCGGGACGCCCTTCGGCACGGCCCAGCTCGCGAGCGCGCCGTTCCGCTCGAGGCGGAAGTCGTAGTGGAGCCGCCGGGCGTCGTGGCGCTGGACGACGAAGATCGGCGCGCCGTCGGGCCCGCTCCCGTCCGCGTCGAACGGCTCGGGCGTCGACTTCGGATCCCGTTTTCGGCGGTACTCCTCGAGCGGCACGGGCGTAGCTTGCCCGCTCCGGGCGACCGGAGGCGAGATGTTTCGCAGCGCCGCCCGCGGGACACCCACTTGTCCAGGACGGGTGCCCGGATTGATGCGCCCGATCGTTGTTCCGCCCTGTGGGGGGACGTGTTCGAGGTCGGCGTTTGCCGGCCTCGAGCCGTTTTGCACCCGTTTCGATCGCAGTGCGAGGCGGTGGAGAACCCTGTGGAGACTGTGGAAACCCGGTTGTCCCCAACAGGGGACTCCGGATCCGACTGCCGTTGCCCGGAGGCAGAACACACGAGTTCAGGGTCGTGTAGCCGCGCGCGGTACGACCAAACCCGTACGCCTGCGACGCGCCGCCGGCAGACGCCGAGCTAGGCGAAGACGCCGAGCGAGCGGAACCGCGCCCGCCGGCGGCGGCGCAGGTCGTCGGCAGGCGTCCCGACGAGCTCCTCGAGCGCGCCGTCGAGCGCCTCCCCGAGCAACCGCGCGGCCTCGTCGTGGTCGACGTGGGCGCCGCCCTCGGGCTCGGGGACGATCCCGTCGATGACGCCGAGGTCGAGGCAGTGCCGTGCGTCGGGCTTGAACGCGGCCGCCGCCTTCTTCGCCTCGCCCGCGTCCCGCCACAGGATCGCCGCGCAGCCCTCGGGCGAGATCACGGAGTAGATCGCGTTCTGCTGCATGAGCACGACGTCCGAGACCGCGAGCGCGACCGCGCCGCCCGAGCCGCCCTCGCCGATGATGCAGGCGACCGTCGGCACGCCGAGCCGCGCCATCACGGCCTGCGAGCGGGCGATCGCGCCGCCCTGCCCGTGCTGCTCGGCGAGCACGCCCGGATATGCGCCCGGCGTGTCCACGAGCGACACGACGGGGAAGCCGCGCCGGTCGGCGAGCTCCATCACCCGGTTGGCCTTCTCGTATCCCTCCGGGTAGGCCATGCCGAAGTTCCGCCGCGTCCGCTCCTTGATGTCGCGTCCCTTCTGGTGCCCGACGAGCACGACGGTGCGGCCGTTGAAGCGCGCGAGCCCGGCCACGATCGCCGCGTCGTCGCCGCGCAGCCGGTCGCCGCGGAGCTCGACGAAGTCCTCGAACAGACGCTCGACGTAGTCGAGGGTGTACGGCCGCTCCTGGTGGCGCGCGAGCTCGACGGAGCGCCAGATGTCCTCGTCGGTCTGCCCCTCCTGGAGCCGTTCGAGCTGCCGCTCGAGCCGCTCGAGCTCGCCCGAGATCGCCCCGCCCGGGAGCCGCAGCGAGCGCAGCTTGCTCAGGCGGTTGCGCAGGCGGAGCTCGGCCTCGCCGCCCGACGCCACCGCTCCGTCGCCCTCATCGGCCATTGGCGAAGAGCCCCAGCACGCGCGTGGCGAACGCGGGCAGGTCGTGGCGCGGAACGACGGCGTCGACGTGGCCGTGGCGCAGGTTCGACTCGGCGAGGCCGAAGTCGTCGGGCAGCTTCTCGCGCGTCGTCTGCTGCACCACGCGCGGGCCGGCGAAGGACATGAGCGCGCCCGGCTCGGCCACGACAACGTCCCCGAGCGAGGCGAACGAGGCGAGCAGGCCGCCGGTGGTGGGATGCGCGAGGATCGAGAGGAAGGCGCAGCCGGCGTCCTTCATGTCCTCGACGGCCACGACCGTCTTCGGCAGCTGCATGAGCGCGAGGATCCCCTCCTGCATGCGCGCGCCGCCTGACGCCGCGACGGAGACGAGCGGGAGCCCGTGCTCGGCTGCCGTGTCGCAGGCCCGCGCGAACTTCTCGCCGACGGCGCTGCCCATCGAACCGCCCATGAAGGCGAAGTCCATGACGGCCACCTGGCACGCGTGCCCGCCGATCGCGCCCCGGCCGATCACGATCGCGTCGCCGAGGCCGGTCTTCGTCTCCGCCTCCGCGAGCCGCTCCGCGTACGGGCGCAGATCGAAGAAGGCGAGCGGGTCGGAGGAGCGGACGTCGGCGGCCTCCTCGACGAAGGAGCCCTTGTCGGTCAGGTGCGCGATCCGCGACGAGGCGCGCATCGCGAAGTGGAAGCCGCAGTGCGGACAGACCCACGCGTTCGCCTCGAGCTCGTCGTCCCGGTAATGCGAGTCGCACTGCGGGCACGTGTTCGGGTGCCGCTTGCCCTCGGGCGGCTGTGCCTGCTTGTGCTCGATCGAGACGTCGATCCGGGCCATGCGAAGCCGTGAGTTTAGACCTCGCCGTTCTCCACCCGGTTACAGGCCCGCGGCGCGCGCGAGCCGCGTCAGCGGGCCGACGTTGCGCTCGCTCCCGAGATGTCCGCTCAATCCGAGCCCGTCGATCCGCGGGAGCCCGCGCAGCAGGGTCTCCACCTCCGCGAGCGTGGGCCCGCCGGGCTCGGGGAAGAACACATCCGCCTCGCCGGGCCGCAGGACGTCGAGGTCGAGCGCGACGTAGAGGGCGTCCGTGTCGGCGAGCGCCCGCGCGACGTCGTCGTCGATACCGACGCTGCGCGTGTACTCGACCTCGGGCGGGTCGAGATTCCGCGCGCCGACGAGCGCGACATCGCCGGGACGCACCGAGCCCTCGTCGATCGCCATCCGCAGCGACATCCCCCACGCATTGCCGGACGGCGACGACTCGGCCGTGTTGAGGTCGCCGTGGGCGTCGAGCCAGACGACCGCGAGCCGGCCGTGGCGTTCCGCGAGCCGGCGGATCGCGCCGATGTGCGAGCAGCAGCAGCCGCCGAGGACGAGCGGCCGGTGCGGCAACTGCTCGGCGACGGCGTGCGACTGCTGCTCGAGCGTCTCCGCCTCGACGAGGCCGGCGTCGGGCCAGTCGAGCGGCAGCGTCGCGCCCTCCTTCATCCCGTCGCCGCCGACGCCCCTGGCCGAGCGGACGCGAAGCAGCCCTGCGGCGAACTCGCGCCCGCAGCTGTGGCACTGGTAGTCCCCGTCGAGCGCGACGGCGGTGAGCGTGCGGCAGTCCGGGCACTTCGCGCGGAGGGCGCTCACGACCGGAGCTCCCAGGTGTCGGAGCGGCGGATCTGCCGCATCCCGGCGCGCTCGTAGAGCGCGACCGCCCCGGTCGTGTTCTCGGCGTCGACGCCCAGGCTCACCCGCGTGCAGCCGCGCCGCGCGAACTCCGTGAACACGTGCCGGAGCAGCGCGCTGCCCAGTCCGCGGTGCCGGTACGCCGGCAGCACACCGAGGATCCCGATCCAGCCATGGCGCGGGTCGCCGGAGTCGTGCAGCTGGCAGATCGCGACGCCCGCGACCGCGTCGCCCTCCTCGGCGAGGAACCACAGCGTCGGGTCGAAGGCGCTCGACTCGACGGCGTAGCGCCGCCAGCGCTCGTACGGGTCCGCCTGGAACTCCCAGTGGTCGGCGAAGGACGCGGTGTACGCGTCATAGGCCCGCCGTTCCTCGCCGTCCCGCAGCGTCCGCACCTCGATCCCCTCGGGGAAGACCTGCGCCTCGACCACGCCGTCGAGCTCGATGAGCATGCGGTACGACGAGCGGATCAGCCGGTATCCCCGGCCCGCGAGCTGGCCGCGGAGGGACTCGTCGCCGGCACCGACGATCGCGCGGCGGATCACACCTTCTCCGGCGAGGCTCTCGAGCACCGGCCAGAGCGGCTCGGCGGCGCCCGGGTACTCCGGATGCTCGCGGACGTCGAACCAGGCTTTCATCCCGTCCGCGGAACGGCCGATGTCCCCGTACGCGACGAGCGTGCCGCTCTCCTCGACAACCCGCAGGTCGACGTCGTCGTACCCGAACCACTCCTCGATCGTGGCGGCGGTCACCTCGCGCTCACCGTGGCGGGCCTCGGCCTCGGCGTTCAGGAGCGCCGCGATCGGCGCGGCCTCGCTCGGATGCGGCTCACGAACCACGGAGCTCCTTCTCCCACACGGCCGCCTCCCACAACGTCCGCATGCCGAGGCGCTCGTACAGCCGTGTCGCGCCGGTCTCGTTCTGGGCGTCGACGCCGAGCGCGACGCGATGCTCGCCGCGGCGGACGAACTCGGCGAACGTCCAGCGCATGAGCGCCTCGCCGATGCCGCGGCCACGGAAGCGGGCAGGAACGCCGATCGTGCCGATCCAGCCCCAGTCCCCGACGTCCTTCCACCAGTTGAGCGACGCGCCGGCGAGCTCCCCGTCCGCCTCGGCGACGCCACAGAGCGACGGGTCGTAGTCGTCTCGGGCGAACGTGCGCTCCGCGTACTCCTCGAAGGTGCGGCGCCGGTGCTCCCAGTGCCCGGCGAACGCCTCCTCGACCAGCTCGTGGACGGCCGGCTCCTCGCCGGGCCGCAGGGGACGCAGCGCGACGCCGGGCGGGGGCTCCGGGTCGGGCGCCGACTCGAGCTCGACGACCATGCGCCGGAAGCGGCGCACCGTCTCGTAGCCGCGGCCGCGGTAGAGCTCGTCGGCCCTCGCGGTCGTCGCGTTCTGCAGGTAGACCCGGCCGTCGACCCAGCCCATCCGCGCCCGCGCCTCGTCCTCGGTGAGCCGGAGCAGCTCGCTCCCGACGCCCCGGCCGCGGAGCTCGGGATCGACGTAGCCGTCGGCCATCATCCGACCGTTCGGCCGCGCCTCGAGGTCGGCATAGCCCGCGAGCCGGCCGTCGATCTCGGCGAGCCAGGCGTCGCGGCCGAGGTCGATCGTGTCCCAGTGACCGCGCAGCTGGCGCTCGTCCCACTCGGCCTCGCCCGTGTCGTCCTCCTCGACGGCGCGCAGCAGCGCGACGACGACGTCGAGGTCACCGCTCCCGGGACGCCGCACCTTCACGGCGCCACCAGCTCGTCGAGCGTCGCGCCGAGGCCGGTGAGCCCGGGCAGCTCCCTCGTGGGCCGGGCGGTGGCGTTCGCCCGCTCGCCGAGGCGGTTGATCCACACGCTCGCGAGGCCCAGCTCGTTCGCGACCGCGATGTCGTGGAAGAGACTCTGCGCGACGTGCACGTGCCGCGACGGCTCCGCGCCGCTGTCGGCGTAGAAGCGCTCCCAGTGACCGTGCTCCGGCTTGTACGAGCCCACCTCCTCGGCCACGATCGAGTGGTCGAAGGGGACGCCGATCGACTCCAGCGACGCGTCGAGGAGCGCTCGGTCGGTGTTCGAGAGGATGCAGAGCCGCCAGCCGCGCCTTCGCGCGTCCTCGAGCGCGGCCGCGACATCCGGGAACACCGGCCACCCCGGCAGGGAGCGCGGAAGCTCCTGCGCGCGCGCCCACGGGAGATCGACGCCGTGCTCGTCGGCGATCCGGGTCGCCACCGTCGCGAGCACGTCGGCGTACGACCGGTATTGCTCTGCCTCCACCTGCGGCTCCAGCTCGTGGTACCGCACCAGCAGGGCGCCCGGGTCGGCGTCGGGCAGCAACCGTGCGAGCGCACCGCGAATGCCTGCGTTCCAGTCCACGAGGGTGCCGTAGCAGTCGAACGTCGCCCACCGATCCACGCGCGTGAGACTAGCTCCGGGCGGGCGCCCGTCAGGGGCGGGTAGCCGGCGTGTACGCGAGCAGCTCGTGCCCGTGGTCGCGGAGCCAGCGTCGCTCCTCGCGGTAGCCGGGCCGCGCACGCTCGACGATCTGCCAGAACCCGCGCGAGTGGTCCGGCACGACCAGATGGCAGAGCTCGTGCACGGCGACGTACTCGAGCACCGGGTGCGGGGCGAGCACGAGGCGCCAGTTGAACGAGAGCGTCCCGGTCCGGGAGCACGAGCCCCAGCGGGTGCGCTGGTCGGCGATGCGGATGCGCGCATAGCGGACGCCGAGCCGGGCCGCCTCGCGCTCGCAGGCCACCGTCAGCAGCGCCCGCGCCTCGCGCCGCCCGGCCGCCTCCGACACCTCGCGGAGGACGAGCCGCGGTGCGAGCCGCTCGAGCTGCCGCTCGATCCAGCCCCGGTGCTCGCGCAGCAGGCGCTCGACCGTGCCGCGGGGCGCGCGCGGCGGGACCACGACCTCGACGCGCCGGTCGGGATGGACGACGACACGCGGACGCCGGACGCGCCCGGAGACGCGGACCACGGCCTCCATGCCGGGAAGACGCTAGTCCTCGTACCGGCTGAGCACGATGCAGGCGTTGTGCCCGCCGAAGCCGAACGAGTTCGACACCGCGACGCGGAGATCCGGGGCGTCGCGCGCCTCGTTCGGGATGTAGTCGAGATCGCACGCCGGATCCGGGTCCTCGTAGTTGATCGTCGGCGGCAGCTTCCCATGCTTGACCGCGAGCGTCGTGAAGATCGCCTCGACCGCCCCGGCGGCGCCGAGGCAGTGCCCGGTCGAGCCCTTCGTGGACGAGATCGGCGTCTCCCGCGCATGCTCCTCGCCGACCGCCAGCTTGATCACCCGCGTCTCGCTCGCATCTCCGAGCGGCGTCGAGGTGCCGTGCGCGTTGATGTACCCGACCTCGGTCGGGTCGATCCCGGCGTCGCGGAACGCCATCGTCATCGCGCGCGCCGGGTTCGTCCCGTCCGGGTCCGGCTCGGTGATGTGGTTCGCGTCCGACGAGACGCCGTAACCGAGCAGCTCGGCGTAGATCGACGCGCCTCGCGCTTTCGCGTGCTCGAGCTCCTCGAGGACGACGACCGCGCCGGCCTCTCCCATGACGAAGCCGTCACGCCCGGAGTCGAACGGCCGGGACGCGGCCTTCGGGTCGTCGTTCCGCCGCGAGAGCGCGCGCATCGAGGAGAAGCCGGCGATCCCGACCCGCGTCACCGGCGCCTCGGTGCCGCCCGCGAACATCACGTCCGCGCGGCCGAGCCGGATCGCGTCGAGGCTCTCCCCGATGGCCATGTTCGACGCTGCGCACGCCGTGCACTGCGAGGAGAGCGGGCCGCGCGTGCCGAGCTCCATCGAGACCCAGCCGGCGCCCATGTTCGGGATGATCGCCGTGATCGAGAACGGGTTCACGCGGTCGGGCCCGCGCGTGAGCAGCGAGTCGTAGCAGTCCTGGAACGACTTGAGGCCGCCGATGCCGGTCGCGATCGAGGCGCCGACGCGGTCCGGCTCCTTCGCGATGTCGACGCCCGAGTCGGCCTCGGCCTGCCGGGCCGCGGCGATGATCATCTGCGCGAAGCGGTCCATGCGCCGAGCCTGCTTGTGCTCGGCCCACTGCGTCGGGTCGAAGTCCTTCACCTCACACGCGAAGTGCACGTTGTACTCGGCGGAGTCGAACTGCGTGATCGGGCCTGCACCGGAGTCGCCGGCGAGGAGGCTCTCCCACGTCGTCTGGACGTCGTTGCCGAGGGGGGTGACCGCGCCCATCCCCGTGATGACGACTCGTCTGCGCCCGTTGCTGCTCATCTACATCCCAAGTCCGCCGTCGACGAGAAGTACCTCGCCCGTGATGAACGCGGCCTCGTCGGAGCAGAGGAAGCGTACCGCCCCGGCCACGTCCTCCGGATCACCCAGGCGGCCGAGCGGCGTGTTGGCGAGCATCGCCTGCTGCAGCTCCTCGGGCAGAACGGTCGTGAGCTGGGTCGTGACGTAGCCGGGCGCGACGACGTTCGCGCGCACTCCACGCGGCCCGAGCTCGCGGGCGAGCGCCTTCGTGAAGCCGATGATCCCGGCCTTCGAGGCCGAGTAGTTCGTCTGGCCCGGGTTGCCGTGGAGGCCGACGATCGACGACACGTTCACGATCGCGCCGCCGCGCCGCTTCATCATCGGCCGGGCAACGGCGCGGCAGGTGTAGAAGACCGAGGAGAGGTTCGTCTCGAGGACGGTGCGCCAGTCGTCGTCCGGCATCCGCGCGATCAGGCCGTCGCGCGTGACGCCGGCGTTGTTGACGAGGATGTCGACGTCGCCGGCCTCCTCGACCAGGCGCCGCGCCTCATCGGCGTCCGAGACGTCGGCCTGAACGGCTCGGCCGCCGAGCTCGCCCGCGAGCGCCTCCGCCTCCTCGGCGCCGCTCCGGTAGCCGAGGACGACGGTCGCTCCGGCCTCGGCGAGCGACTGTGCGACGGCGCGACCGATCCCCTTCGAGGCGCCGGTGACGAGCGCGGACTTGCCCTCCAATGACGCGAAGGGCATCAGGTCGCTGCTGCGAGCTCGGACTCGAGCTTCTCGAGCGAGGCGAGGTCGTTCACGGAGAACGTGTTGACGCTGCGGTCGATCCGTCGCACGAGCCCCGAGAGCACGTTGCCGGGGCCGACCTCGACGAACGTCCGCACCCCGGAGCCGACGAGCTCGCGGGTCGCGTGCGTGAAGCGGACCGGTGCGGTGAGCTGGTCGACCAGCAGCGTGCCCAGCCGGTGCGCCGGCTCGAGCCGCGCCGACACGGTCGACATGAACGCCGCCTTCGGCTCGGTGAAGCGGACGCGCTCGACGGCCGGCTTCAGCCGCTCCGCGGCGCGCGCCACGAGCGGGGAGTGGAACGCCCCGGACACCTTGAGCTGGATCGCGCGCTTGGCGCCGGCGAGCGAGGCCTGCTCGATGCACTCCTGCACCGCCTCGAGCGCGCCCGACACGACGATCTGGCCCGGGCAGTTGTAGTTCGCCGGCCAGACGCCGAGGATCTTGCGGCACAGCGTCTCGACGATCTCGTCGTCGAGGCCGAGGATCGCGGCCATCGAGCCGGGATGCTGGCGCGCGGCCTCGGCCATCGCGAGTCCGCGCTCGGTGACGAGCGCGATCGCCTCCTCGTCCGTCATCGCCTCGGCCGCCGCAAGCGCCGAGAACTCGCCGACCGAGTGGCCGACGACGTAGTCCGCCGCGATCCCGCGCGCCCTCAGCGCCGCGAGGATCGCGAGGCTGGTGGCGACCAGGGCGGGCTGCTGCACCTCGGTGCCGACGAGGTCCTCGAGCGGCGACTCGAAGCAGAGCTTCTTCAGGTCCATCCCGGACGCCACGCTGCCGCGGTCGTACACGGCCATGGCCTCCGGCACTGCCTCGGCGATGTCACGTCCCATCCCGACCTCGAGCGACCCCTGGCCGGGGAAGCAGAACGCGATCTTCGTCACACCATCTCCTCTGTCCACTCGATCAGCGCCGAGCCCCACGTGAGCCCCGCGCCCATCCCTGTCATCAACACGATCTCCCCCGGCTTGAGACGCCCGTCGGCAGCCGCATCGGCCAGCGCGAGGGGGATCGACCCGGACGAGGTGTTTCCGTAACGATCCACATTAACCACCACGCGATCTTCCCGTACCCCGAGTTTGCGAACAGCGTGGTCGATGATCCGGACGTTCGCCTGGTGCGGCACGTACACATCGACGTCGTCGATCGTGAGCCCGCACTGCTCGAGCAGCTTCTCGGCGGACGTGACCAGGACGCGCGTGGCGAACTTGAAGACCTCGCGGCCGTTCATCTTCACGAAGGAGTCGGGGTCCTCGAACCGCCGCGACCCGCTGCCGGGGAGCCACAGGTGCTCGCCGCCGCCCCCGTCCGCGCCGAGCTCGAACCCGAGGAAGCCGCCGCGGTCGACGCGCTCGAGGACGACGGCGCCGGCGCCGTCCCCGAAGAGGACGAGCGTCGAGCGGTCGGTCCAGTCGAGGATCTTCGAGAGCACGTCGCCCCCGACGACGAGCGCGCGATCGGCGAGGCCGCCGGCGAGCATCCCGTAGGCCTGCGCCACCGCGTACATGAAGCCGGTGCAGCCGGCGAGGAGGTCGTAGGCGGCCGCGTCGTCCGCGCCGAGGGCGTCCGCGAGGAGCGCCGACGTCGTGGGGAACATCATGTCCGGGGTCACCGTCGCCACGATCACGAGGTCGAGGTCCTTCGGCTCGACCCCTGCCTGGGCGAGCGCGTCACGCGCGGCGGGGAGCGCGAGGTCGGACATCGCCTGGTCCTCCGACGCGAACCGCCGCTCCTTGATCCCGGTGCGCTCGGTGATCCACTCGTCGGAGGTGTCGACGAGCCCGGCGAGGTCCGCGTTCGTCATCACGCGGTCGGGGACGTAGCACCCGAGCCCGGTGATCGAGATGGGACGGCCGTTGGCGGAGCCGATCACGTCGGCGCGTCCCCCACCGCGAAGGTCAGCGTCCCGCGCACGGCGAGCTCGCCGTCGACGGTCGCGCGCGCCTTGCCGCGGCCGACGGGCCCGCGCACCGTCTCGAGCACACATTCGAGCCGCAGCTCGTCCCCGGGCCGCACGATGCGCTTGAAGCGGACGTCGTCGATGCCGGCGAACAGCGCGAGCCGGCCGCGGTTCTCCTCCTGGCTGAGGACGGCGACCGCGCCGGTCTGCGCGAGCGCCTCGACCATCAGCACGCCCGGCATGATCGGGTTGCCCGGGAAGTGGCCGGCGCAGTTCTCCTCGGTCACGCGCTTCAGCGCCACGACGCGCGCGCCGGGCTCGAGCTCGAGCACCTCGTCGAGGAGGAGCATCGGCGGGCGGTGAGGCAGGATCGCCTCGATCTCCTCGCGACCGAGCGGCGTCATTACGCGACCGCGTGCTCGACGGGCTCGAGGCGCGTGCGCAGCCGGGCGCGGGCGCGATGGGCGTAGCACTTCGCCGTGCCGACGGGCATGCCCTCGGCGGTGGAGATCTCGTCGAACGAGAGCTCGAGCGCGTCCTTCAGCACGACCACCATCGCCTGCCGGTCCGGGAGCTCACGCAGGTGGCTGCAGAGCTCGCGGCGGAGCTCCGACAGCTGCGCGGCGCGAGCCGGGTCGCCGGTCGTCGCCGCGCGCTCGTCCTCGACGAGCGGCTCCCAGGGCCGTGCGCGGCGGCGGGCGGCGACGTCGCGGCACGCGTTCACGACGAGCCGGTGCAGCCAGGTCGAGAAGCGCGCCTCGCCGCGGAACTGGCGGATCCGGACGCAGAGCTTTGCGAGCGCCTCCTGCGCCGCGTCGCGGGCGTCCTCGGGGTCGTCGAGAAGGTGTCGCGCGAGCCGCTCGACCTTCGGGCCGTGGCGCGCGCACAGCTCGGCCAACGCCGCAGCGTCTCCGTCCTTCGCCCTCCGAATCACGATCGGCTCGCTCAGTCTCCCGTAGTCCAACGGCCGGTCCGGCCGTAGCGGCTGCTCGATTGGACGGCGACGGCGGACAGGCGGTTGCACGGGACTAGTCTAGGGGCGGGTGGACGACCTCACGCCGGAGGCGGTGCTGCCGCGGCTGCGCGGCCGCTTCGGCCGGCCGTACCGGTTCGAGCAGAGCTGCGCGTCGACGCAGCGGCTCCTCGACGGGCGGCCGGAAGGCGCCGTCGCGGCAACGGACCACCAGTCCGAGGGACGTGGTCGCCACGGCCGCACCTGGGAGGCGCCGCCCGGGTCGTCGCTGCTGTTCTCGCTCGTGCTGGAGCCCGCCGTCACGCCCGAGCGGCTGGCCGAGCTCACGCCGCTCGCGGGCCGGGCCGTGGCAGAGGCCGTCGCCGCGCTGACCGGGCTCGCCACCACCGTGAAGGATCCGAACGACGTGCTGGTCGAGGGCCGGAAGCTGGCCGGCATCCTCGGCGAGGCGGCCGACGGGCGCGTCGTCCTGGGGATCGGGGTCAACCTGCACCAGCAGGCCGAGGAGCTGCCGGAGCGGCCGGTCTTCCCGGCAACCTCGCTCGCGCTCGAGGGCGCCGTGGTCGCCCGCGCCGACCTGCTCGCGGAGATCCTGGTGCGGCTCGAATCGGCCTACGACGCGTGGCGCTAGTCACCCGGCGCGCAGGACGCGGCTCTTGTTCCCGGCCGGGTCGTAGGCGACCGCGCGAACGTTCGTCGCAGCAGTCGACAGGACGACGATCCCCGGCCCCGTCTTCCGCACGACCCGGCGCGTCCCGTCGGCGACGACCACGACCTCCGCGGCCTCGCTCAGCCGGATCCGGAGCCGCGGCGAACGCGACAGGAGCCGGAGCGTGGGCTCCCTCGTGTCGACCGCGAAGACGGTCGCCTGCGTCACCGGCCCGATCACGTCCGTCACGGTGAGCTCCGCCCGGTAGAGCCCGTCCGGCGGCCGGCCGATGCGCTTCTTCCCGTCCCAGGCGAGCGTCTGCGGCCCGGGCCCGAGCAGCGTCGGCGTCGTCGGCGTCGCGATCCACTTCCCGTCGCGCAGGATGCGGAGTTGCACGGTCGCCGGCTGCGCGAGCGCGAAGGTGAAGGAGAGCGCGTCGGCGCGGCCGTCGGCATTCGGCGAGATCGCCGTGCGCGAGGCGGCGAACGCAGACAGGGTGCGGCTGACGAGCACGCTGACGCGGCCGGTCGCGGTGCGGCCGGTCGTTCCCGTCGCCGACACCACCAGCGTGTAGGCGCCGTCAGGAACGTTCTCGGCCGTCAGCGAGAACGACTGCTCGCCGGCGGCACGCGGCTCGGAGAAGAGCGTCGCGACGGTCGCGCCCCCCGGATCGACCAGCGTCGTCGTCACCGTCGCGGGCGCGCCGAGCGTGTACGTGATCGTCGTCGTGTCGTCGATGCCGTCCCCGTTCGGCGTCACGGCGGTGGGTTCGGCACGCACGCGCGTCACGGCCAGCGCGGTCGCGCGGCCGAGGGTCCCGGTCGCAGCCCGCGCGCCCGAGGTGGCGATCGTCCACGCGTACGAGCCGGGTACGACGGCGGTCGCGTCCCACGTCCAGTCCACGGCCTGGCTCGTCCCCGTCCCGGTCGCGAGCGTCTTGCCGGTGGCGTCGGTCACGGTGACCGTCCACGGCGGCGGCCGCCGAGAGCCGGGCCGTGAAGCGCACCGCCGCGCCGATCGCGCCGCGCACCGCGGGCGCGTAGATCTTCGGCAGCCCCGTCGCGCCGACGTCGCGGGCGAGCGAGTCGAGCTGCGCGTACAGCCTGGCGCCGGGGCAGTCGGTGAAGCCGGTGTCGCGATGGCCGACGATCGAGCGCAGGAACACGGGCACGCCGCGCGGGAACCGCGGGTTGCCGCCGGAGGCCCAGTTCAGCGTTGCGAGCGGGTCGACGTGGGCGACGTCGAGCCGCCACGCGAGGAGCTTCACGAGCGCAGCGCGCGCCGCGGCCGTGATCGTCGCGCTGCCGTACGTCCCGAGCACGGCGACGCCGACCGAACCGGTGTTGAACCCCTCCGCGTGTGCGCCGACGACGTTTCGCTCGATCCCGCCGAACCGGCCCTCGAAGACCTGGCCGTACTTGTCGACGAGGAAGTTGTAGCCCAGGTCGTTCCACCCGTTCCCCTGTACGTGGTAGGTCTGGATCCCGCGGACGATCGCCGCCGACTGCTCGCGTGTGTACCCGTTGGCGCCGGCCGTGTGGTGGACGACCGCGAACGACAGCGAGGTGGCGTAGGACGGCGCGGCGCGGCGGATCAGCTCGTTCGCCTTCCACTGTGTCCGCGTCACGATCGCCGGCGCGCCCGCCTGTGCGAGGGTCCGCGGCGGCTCGCCCTCGAGCGGGCTCCAGACGTACCAGGCGCGGACCCGCGTGACGCGGCCCCGAGTGCGCACCTCGAGCCGGTTCGACGCCCCGGTCCAGAACGGGCTGCCGAGCCGCCAGCCCGGCCGTGACCGCTCGAGGGCAGACCTGTCCGGGAGGTCTTCGGCCTCCGGCGCGGCAGGCCGCCAGGCGCTCCAGCGGCCCGAAACGGTGCGCGTGCGGAGCTCGACCGTGCCCGGCCCCTGCCAGTGGAGCCCGACGAGGTTGAAGGTCGACGGCGCGACCGCGAGCGAGCGCGCCGAGGCGTGCAGCGACACGTCGCGCGCGACGATCGACGGAAGGGCCGCGGCCGCCGACGACGGAAACGCGAGCACGGCCACGAGAGCGACGACGAGACGCACGACAGAACCCTTCGGCAGGGTGCCTGGAGTACCCTTCAGGTGGCCAGGGACCACCTCCTGCCCTGATGAAATCCTTACGTCTCAGCGTCGCGTTCGTCCTCGCCGGCCTTGCCCTCGCGGCACCCGCCGGCGGTGCCGAGGAACGTCCCCGCGTCCTCGCGATCGAGCTCGACAACGACATCAACCCCGTCACCGCCGACTTCGTCGTCGACGAGCTCGAGCGGGCGAACGAGGAGGACTTCGACGCGGCCGTGATCGTGCTGGACACGCCCGGCGGCCTCTCGAGCTCGATGGAGAAGATCTACAAGGCCGAGCTCGCGTCGGAGATCCCGGTCGTGGTCTACGTCGCGCCCGACGGCGCCTCGGCCACGTCTGCCGGCGTGTTCGTGGCGCAGGCGGCGGACATCCTCGCGATGGCGCCGTCGACGACGATCGGCTCGTCGACGCCGATCACCGGCACCGGGCAGGACCTCGACGAGGACCTGCGCCGCAAGGCGATCAACAGCTTCGCCTCGACCCTGCGGACACTCGCCGAGCGGCACGGACGGAACGGCGACTGGGCCGAGGAGGCAGTGCGCACGGCCTCGAACCTGACCGAGACCGAGGCGCTCGACCAGAACGTCATCGACCTGATCGCGGCCTCGCTTCCCGAGCTGCTGAACGAGATCGACGGGATGGAGGCCGACGGCCAGCCGATCCACACGGCGAATGCCGAGATCGAGGAGGTCTCGCTCTCGGGCTGGAAGCGCATCCTCGACCTGCTCGTCGACCCGAACGTGATCGCGCTCCTGCTCTCGATCGGGACGCTCGGGATCATCGTCGAGCTCTGGAACCCCGGGCTCGTGTTCCCGGGCACGGTCGGCGCGATCTCGCTCATCCTCGCGTTGCTCGGCGCATCCGTGCTGCCGATCTCCTGGGCGGGGGTGCTGCTGATGATCCTCGCCGCGATCTTCTTCGCCGCCGAGGCGTTCGTCGTCAGCCACGGCGCGCTCACCGTCGCCGGCGCAGTCAGCTTCGTCTTCGGCGCGTTGATCCTGTTCGACCCGGCCGGCCCCAACTACCAGGTGTCGATCTGGGTCGCGCTGGCGATCGCGTTGTCGATCTCGGCGTTCATGTTCTTCGTCGCGGCGAAGCTCGTGCAGGCGCGCCGGCGGCCGCCGGAGACCGGCGAGTCCCTCCTCGTGGGCGCACACGCGGTCGTCGACCGCGACGGCTGGGTGCACGCGAACGGCGAGCGCTGGCGCGCGACGTCGTCGGACGACAGGCCGCTCCGGCCGGGCGACGAGGTCCGTGTCGTGAGCGTCGACGGCCTCACGCTGGCCGTCGAACACGAGCCCGAGCGCGAGCCGGTCGCATAGGATCCCTGCCGTGACAGCGCTGATCGTCGTCGCGGCCGTCGCGGTCCTCGTCATCCTCTTCCTGACGGCGGCGATCAAAGTCGCGCGGGAGTACGAGCGCGGGGTCATCTTCCGCCTCGGCCGCCTGCTGCCGGAGCCGAAGGGCCCGGGCGTCTTCCTGCTGATCCCGATCATCGACCGGATGGTCAAGGTCGACCTGCGGACGATCACGCTGAACGTGCCGCCGCAGGAGGTCATCACCAAGGACAACGTCCCGGTGCGCGTGAACGCGGTCGCCTACTTCCGGATCGTCGACCCGAAGGCCGCGATCGTGCAGATCGAGAACTTCATGGTCGCGACCTCGCAGATCTCCCAGACGACGCTGCGGTCGGTGCTCGGCCAGCACCTGCTCGACGAGCTCCTCTCGGAGCGCGACAAGATCAACGCGATCCTGCAGCAGATCATCGACGACCAGACCGCGCCCTGGGGCGTGAAGGTGACGATCGTCGAGGTCAAGGACGTCGAGATCCCTGCCGGGATGCAGCGGGCGATGGCGCGGCAGGCCGAGGCCGAGCGCGAGCGGCGTGCGAAGGTGATCGCCGCCGAAGGCGAGTTCCAGGCCTCCGAACGCCTGAAGGATGCGGCGAACGTCATGGCGGAGGCGCCCGTCGCGCTCCAGCTGCGCTACCTGCAGACGCTGCTGGAGATCGGCGCGACGAACTCGACGACCATCGTGTTCCCGGCACCGATCGACCTGATCACTCCGTTCATCGAACGCGCAGAGCGAACCTGACCGACCTCCGGCGCGACCCGCTCTCGGGGCGGCTCGTCGTCGTCTCGCCCGTTCGTGCCCGCCGCCCGGGCGCATCCGGTGCACCCATCGCAGAGCCGTCCGCCGAGGAGCTCGACGCCTGCCCCTTCTGCGAGGGGCGCGAGGACCGTACGCCGCCGGAGGTGCTCGCGCTCGGGCCGCGCGACCGGGACGGACGGGCCCGGCTGGCAGGTGCGCGTCGTGCCCAACCTCTACCCGGCGTTCGCACGGCAGGAGGTCGTCGTCCACGCGCCCACACACGTGCGCTCGTTCGCGGAGCTCGACGATGCGCAGGTCGAGGCCGTCGCCGAAGCCTGGCTGCTGCGCGGCGTCGCAGGGGCGGAGGCCGGCCTCGGCTACCTGCACGCCCTCGTCAACGAGGGCCGCGCCGCCGGCGCGAGCCTGGCGCACTCGCACTCGCAGCTCGTGTGGCTCGGCGACGAGCCGCCCGCGGTGGCGGTGGAGAGCGGCGACCCGGAGCGACTCGCGGCGCGCGACGACCTCGTGGTGGCGGAGCGCGACGGCGCGATCGCGCTCGTCCACGAGGCTGGGCGGGCTCCCTACGAGTCGGTGATCCTGCAGCGGGACGCGCCGCTCCCGACGGTCCTGCTTCTCCTCCGCGACCTCGTGCGCATGCTCCGCGCCGTCGAGGGGCCCGTGCCGTGGAACGCCTGGCTCCACCCCGGCCACCTCGAGCTGGTGCCGCGGCTCAACGTGTTCGCCGGCATCGAGCTCGGCGCCGGGATCTGGGTGAACGCCGTCGCGCCGGAGAATGCGGCGCGGGCGCTGCGAGGGGCGGCCGTCTAGAGCTGGTGCTCGCGCTCGCGGAAGCGCTGTGCGGCCTCGATCGCCGCGCCGAGGTTCAGGCCCTTGTCCTTCGCCTGCTTGATCAGCATCACGGTCTCGAGCGCCTCGATGTCGTAGATCCGCTGCTTCTTGCCCTTGGTCGGGATGTGCGCCTTGTTCGTCCAGTAGTCGAGCTGCATCTTCGAGATGCCCGCGATCGCGCACACCTGGCCGAGGTAGAGCTCCACCTTGTCGAGGTGCTCGGCGAGGTTGATCGGCTCGAGGAGATCGACTTGTCTGCTGACCGCCATGGCAACCCTTCCCGTCAGATGAGCAAGACCCCGACGAGAGAGTTATAGAACTACGCTCCCACTTTGGGAAGAGGGTGATTCGGAAGTGTCCCCCGAACGGGGGACGGGTGCTCGTCAGTCGACGAGCGGCTCGTCCGGATCGACCATTGCGGTCTCTGCGCGCCCGGCGTCCTCGCCCGCCTCGGCGATCTCCACCGCGTCGCCGTTCTCGCCCTCGGCCGCGGACTCGACGACCGGTGCCAGGGCCGAGACGCGCTCGTCCCCGCGCAGACGCATCACGATCACGCCCTGCGTCGAACGGCCGAGGCGCTTGAACTCCTCCGCCGGGATCCGGATGACCGTGCCGCCCGTCGAGATCAGCATCACCTGGTAGCCGTCGCGGACGACGCGGGCGCCGGCGAGCTTGCCGCGCGCCTCGGTCAACTTCACGGTCTGCACGCCCATGCCGCCGCGGCCCTTGATCGGGTACTCGGACACGCGCGTGCGCTTGCCGTAGCCGTTCTCGGTCACGACCAGGAGGTCGGAGTCGTCCTCGGCGATGTTGATCGCGATCACCTCGTCCTCCGCCCGCATCCGCATGCCCTGCACGCCCGAGGCGTCGCGGCCCATCGAGCGGACGGCGGACTCGTGGAAGCGGATCGCCTGGCCCTTGCGCGAGACCATGAGGATGTCGTCGTCGCCGGAGCTGTGCCGGACGCCGACGAGCTCGTCGCCCTCGCGCATCTTGATCGCGATGATCCCGTCGGACTTCAGCGGGGTGTTGTAGGCGTCGAGCTTGGTCTTCTTGATCACGCCGTTCTTCGTCGCGAACACGAGGTACTCGGCCTCGTCGAAGTTCCGCGTCTGGATGACGGCCCGCACCTGCTCTTCCTGGCGGAACGGCAGCAGGTTCACGATCGCGCGGCCGCGAGACTGGCGGGAGCCCAGCGGCAGCTCGTGGACCTTGAGCCGGTAGACCTTGCCGACGCTCGTGAAGAAGAGCAGGTAGTCGTGCGTCGAGGCGACGAAGAGGTGCTCGATGTAGTCCTCGTCCTTCAGCTCCATGCCCATGACGCCGATGCCGCCGCGCCGCTGCTCGCGGTACGCGGTCACCGGCAGCCGCTTGATGTAGCCGGAGCGCGTGATCGCGATGACCATGTCCTCCTCGGCGATGAGGTCCTCGAGCTCGAGCTCCTCCTCGGCGGCGACGATCTCGGTTCGCCGGTCATCGGTCTTGCCGTAGATCCCACGGATCTCGCCGAGCTCGTCGCGGATGACACCGTCGATCCTGGCCGGGTCGCCGAGGATCGCGCGCAGCTCGCCGATCCGCTCCTGGAGGTCGTCGTGCTCGTCCTGGACGCGCTTCCGCTCGAGCGCCGTCAGTGCGCGGAGCCGGAGGTCGAGGATGGCGGAGGCCTGCTCCTCGGAGAGCTCGAACCTGCGCATCAGTCCCGCGCGCGCCTCGTCGGTGTCGTCCGCACCGCGGATCGTCGCGATCACCTCGTCGAGGTTGTCGAGCGCGATCAGGTAGCCCTGGAGGACGTGCGCCCGGCGCTCGGCCTGGCGCAGTTCGTACTTCGACCGCCGCGTGACGATCTCGCGCTGGTAGTCGAGGTAGACCGTGAGGAGCTCGAGCAGCGACAGCGTCTTCGGCACGCCGTCGACGAGCGCGACCGCGTTGTAGCCGAAGGTCGTCTGCAGCGCGGTGTGCTTGAAGAGCTTGTTCAGCGCGACCTGCGGTATCGCGTCGCGCTTCAGCTCGATCTGGATCCGCATCCCCGTCCGGTCGGAGTGGTCCTGCAGGTCCGAGATCTCGGTGAGGACCTTGTCCTGGACGAGGTCGGCGATCTTCGCGATGACGCCGCTCTCGCCGCCCTTCTTCACCCCGTACGGGAGCTCGGTGACGATGATCGCCGACTTGCCGCCGCGCAGCTCCTCGATGTGCGCGCGCGCGCGCATGACGACGCGCCCGCGGCCCGTGCGGTAGGCGTCGCGGATGCCGGCGCGGCCGACGATGTAGGCGCCGGTCGGGAAGTCGGGGCCCTTCACGTGCCGCATCAGGTCCTCGACGTTCGACTCCGGCTTGTCGATCAGCTGCAGGATCGCGTCCACGACCTCCGTCAGCCGGTGCGGCGGGATGTTCGTCGCCATGCCGACGGCGATCCCGGCACTGCCGTTGACGAGCAGGTTCGGGAACCGGCTCGGGAGCGTGAGCGGCTCGCGGCGCGACTCGTCGTAGTTCGGGACGAAGTCGACGGTGTCTGCATCGATGTCACGGAGCAGCTCGGTCGCGATCCGCGAGAGGCGCGCCTCGGTGTAGCGCATCGCCGCCGGCGGGTCGTCGTCGACCGAGCCGAAGTTCCCCTGCCCGTCGACGAGCGGGTAGCGCAGCGAGAACGGCTGCGCCATCCGGACGAGCGTGTCGTAGATCGCCTGGTCGCCGTGCGGGTGGTAGCGGCCCATGACGTTGCCGACCGTCGAGGCCGACTTCTTGTAGGGGCGGTTGGGCTGGAGCCCGTCCTCGTGCATCCCGTAGAGGACGCGCCGGTGCACCGGCTTCAGGCCGTCGCGCGCATCGGGCAGCGCGCGGCCGACGATGACCGACATCGCATAGTCGAGGTAGCTCGAGCGCATCTCCTGCTCGAGCTCGCGCGACTCGATGCGGCCGACGTTGAGGGGGCCGCCCCCGGTGACCTCAGACATCGAGGTAGCGCACGTTCTTGGCGTTCGTCTCGATGAAGGCCCGGCGCGGCTCGACCTGGTCGCCCATCAGCGTCGAGAACAGCTTGTCCGCGGCGGACGCGTCCTCGACGTCGACGCGGACGAGCAGGCGGCGCTCGGGATCCATCGTCGTCTCCCAGAGCTGCTCGGCGTTCATCTCGCCGAGGCCCTTGTACCGCGAGAGCTGGATGCCCTCCCTCGCCAGGTCGAGGGCCGCGTGACGCAACCCACCGAAGGTGAGCGCCTGTCGGCTCTTCTTCCCCTGCGCGAGCGAGAAGGGCGGAGGCCCGACCAGCTCGACGAGGCGGCCGTACGCCGCACGCAGCTGCGCGTAGACCGGCGACTCGAGCAGCGCCGCCGGGATGGTCACGTTCTGGGCGGCGCTCGTCTCGATCTCGACCGCCTTCACGGCAGCATTCCCGTCGCGGCGCGTGAGCACCGACAGGTCGAACCCGTTCGGCGGGACGGCGGCGACGGCCTGCTCGAAGGCGTCGAGCGTCGCCGTATCGGCCTCGACGAGCCGATGCTGCACCATGAAGTCCGCGGCCGGCGCGCCGAAGTCGGCGCGGAGCCGCGTGAGCCAGCCCTCGAACTTCTCCAGGGCGTTCGCGAACTTCATCCAGCGCGCCTCGGTCATCTTCACGCCCTCGGCGTCGCGGGAGCGGATGTCGAGCTCGCCGACGCGCTCGCGCACGAGCAGCTCCTCGAGCTGCGCGTCCTTCTCGAAGTAGTACTCCTGGTTCCCGATCTTCACCTTGTAGAGCGGCGGCACCGCGATGTAGACGTGGCGGCCCTCGAACAGGTCCGGCATGTGCCGGTACAGGAAGGTGAGGATGAGCGTGCGGATGTGGGAGCCGTCGACGTCGGCGTCCGTCATCACGATCACGCGGTGGTAGCGGAGCTTCTCGAGATCGAACTCGTCGCCGATCCCGGTTCCGATCGCGGTGATCATCGCCTGGATCTCGTTGTTCGAGAGCACCTTGTTGATGCGGTTCTTCTCGCTGTTGATGATCTTGCCGCGCAGCGGGAGGATCGCCTGGTAGGTGCGGTCGCGGCCCATCTTCGCCGAGCCGCCCGCGGAGTCGCCCTCGACGATGTAGAGCTCTGCGTCCTCGGGGTTGCGGATCGTGCAGTCGGCGAGCTTGCCGGGGAGCGACGAGCCCTCGAGCGCACTCTTCCGGCGCGTCAGCTCGCGCGCCTTGCGCGCCGCCTGGCGTGCCCGCTGGGCGGCGACAGCCTTCATGATGATCTGGCGCGCGTCCTGCGGGTTCTCCTCGAGGAACTCCCCGAGCTTGGCGTTCACGACCGACTCGACGAGGCCGGCGACCTGCGGGTTCCCGAGCTTCGCCTTCGTCTGCCCCTCGAACTGCGGGTTCGCGAGCTTCACGGAGATGATCGCGGCCAGGCCCTCGCGGACGTCGTCCCCTTCGAGGTTGTCCTCCTTCTCCTTCAGGAGGCCCTTGTCGCGCGCATAGCGGTTGAGCGTGCGCGTGAGCGCGGCGCGGAAGCCCTGGAGGTGTGTGCCCCCGTCGTGGGTGTTGATGTTGTTCGCGAACGAGAACACCGATTCGACGTACGAGGTGTTCCACTGCATCGCGACCTCGACGTGGCCGGCGTCGCTCTCGCCCTCGAAGAAGACGATGTGCTTGTGCACCGGGTCCTTCGCCTCGTTGACGAAGGCGACGAAGTCCCGGATCCCGCCCTCGTAGTGGAACTCGTGCTGCTCCTGCTCGCCGCGCTCGTCGACGAGCTCGATCCGCAGCCCGCGCGTGAGGAACGCCGTCTCGCGCAGGCGCTGGACGAGTGTCTGGGTGGAGTACTCGGTCTCCTCGAAGATCTCCGCGTCGGGCAGGAAGCTGATCGTGGTGCCGGTGTCGTCCTCGGCCGCCGTCCCGATGGTCTGCATGTCGCTGGTGGGAGCGCCGCGCGCGAACTCCTGGCGGTAGACCTTGCCGTCGCGGCGCACCTCGGCATGGAGCCACTCCGAGAGCGCGTTCACGACCGAGACGCCGACGCCGTGGAGCCCGCCCGACACCTTGTAGCCCTCGCCGCCGAACTTGCCGCCGGCATGGAGCTTCGTCAGCACGACCGTCAGCGCCGGCAGATTCTGGTCGGCCATGACGTCGACGGGGATGCCTGAGCCGAAGTCGCGGACGGTCACCGAGTTGTCCGGATGGAGCGTCACCTGGATGCGCTCGTTGCGTCCCGCAAGGGCCTCGTCGACCGAGTTGTCGACGACCTCGTAGACGAGGTGATGGAGGCCGCGCGCGCCCGTCGAGCCGATGTACATGCCCGGCCGCAGGCGCACCGGCTCGAGGCCCTCGAGAACGGTGATGTCTTTTGCGGTGTAGGTCGTTTCAGCCATCAAAAAAGCCCTGCAAATCGGCACTTCGCGGGCAAGTGGGAGTGTATCAGAATCAGCGGTCGGCAGCGGCCCGCGCGAGGCTCGCGGCGGCGGCTCTGGCGACGAGCGTGCGGAGCTCCTCGTCCTCGATCCCGGACGCGATCTCGGCGCCCGCCGCGCGCTCCCACGGGCCCGGCTCGACGGCGCGTCCGGAGCCCTCGGCCGGGTCCTCTTCGCCCGGCTCCGGAAGGGGGCCCGGAGCGAAGCGCACGGCTGGCACGCCGACCCGGGCGGCGATCTCCGGCGCGCGCTGGCCGAGCTCGAAGGCCCACACCGAATCGGCCGTGTGGACGTGCAGCGTCCCGTCTCGCGAGACGCGCGCGGGCCACGCGTTGCGCGCGATGTCGTCCCCGACCGCGTCCCGCCACGCGGCGATCATCCGCGCCGTCTCGACCACGGGCCCGTGCGCCGAGAGCGTCGCGTCGACCTCGTGCCCGATCCGCTCGGGGAGCCAGCGCCTAGCTCCGGGCAACGGCCCTCCCCGGGGAGACGTCGACCACCTGGTCGGGGTCGACGGGCATCGCGTCGGTCGTCGTCGCGGTGATGACGGCCTGCCCGGCGCGCCCCACGAGCTCGGCGAGCGTGCGGCGGCGGGAGGGGTCGAGCTCCGAGAGGACGTCGTCGAGGAGGAGGAGCGGCGGCGTCCCGTTCCGCTCGCGGATCGCCTCGGCCTCGGCGAGCAGGAACGAGAGGACGGCGAGCCGCTGCTCGCCCTGCGAGCCGAACTGCCGCAGGTCACGGGTGCCGGCGCGGATCTGCACGTCGTCGAGGTGTGGCCCGAGGCCGGTCGTGCCGCGGTCGAGGTCGCGGTCGAGCCGAGCCTCCAGCGCCTCACGCGTCGGCGACTCGCCCTCGTACGACAGCGAGGCGTCGGGGAGCCCGAGCGCGTCGGCATGCCGGGCGAAGCCGGGCCCGAGCGCGAGCAGCGCGTCCAGGCGGGCCGCCACGAGCTCGGCGCCGAGCGACGCGACCTGCTCCGTCCACGGCGCGATCGCCTCGCGGGAGGAGAGGCCGAGCGAGGCGCGGCGGAGCGCGGCGTTCCGCTGTCCCACGGCTGCGGCATAGCGGGCGGGGAGCTCCGCACGGGCCGGCGAGATCCGTCCGAGGGCCCGGTCGACGTACGCGCGCCGTACGGACGGCCCGGCCTTGACCACGGCGAGGCGGTCGGGCGTGAAGACGAGCGTCGAGACCTCGGCCCGCAGCTGCTCGGCCGCGCGCAACGTCGCGCCGTTCAGCTTCCCGACCTTGCCCTGGCCGGCCCGCAGCGTCACCTCGAGCTCGAGCGGCACGCCGGCCGTACGCTCGCCGCCCAGGACGATGCGCGCCGCGGTATCGCCGAATCGGATCAGCTGCCCGTCGGCGCGGGTGCGCGGCGAGAAGCCTTGCGTGCCGACGTGCAGCGACTCGAGCAGATTCGTCTTCCCTGCGCCGTTCGGCCCGACGACCAGGACGACGCCCGGCTCCAACTCGAGGTCGAGCCGGGCGTACGAGCGGAAGCTCCGGAGCGAGACGCTCGCGACGATCAGCGTTAGCCGGCGAGCCGGATCGGCATCACGAGGTACGTCGGGTCCTCGTCGCCGCCCTCGATCACCGCTGGGCGGAGCGGGCTGATCAGGTGCAGCGTGATCTCGTCGGCGGCCATCGACTCGATGCCCTCGCGGAGGAACTCGGCGTTGAACCCGATCTCGAGCGGCTCCGCGGCGGTGAACTGCACCGGCAGCGACTCCTCGGCCTCGCCCACGTCCTGCGTCCGCGCGGAGACCGTGAGCGTGCCTTCCTCGAAGCGCATCCGCAGCGGCGAGTTGCGCTGCACCATGACCGAGACGCGGCGCACCACCTCGAGCACCTCGGAGCGCGTCAGGGGCACCTCGTGCTCGAACGCCTCCGGGAGGAGCTGCTTGTAGTTCGGGAACTGCCCGTCGATCCGGCGCGTCGTCAACCAGGTGTCGCCGGCGTGGAACGCGATCTGGTTCTCGTGCGCGCCGAGCTCGATCGAGTCGCCCTCGGTGGCGATCCGCGCCAGCTCGCCGAGGGCGCGCGCCGGGACGATCGCCTCGAGATCGAGCCCACCGCTCTCGAGCGCCGTCTCCTTCACGGCGAGCCGGTAGGAATCGGTCGCGGCCATCACCAGCGCGTCGCCGTCGAAGCGGACCAGGATCCCGGTGAGCACCGGACGCGATTCGTCGCGCGACGCCGAGCGGGAGACGCGAGAGACCGTGTCGAGGAGCGCCGTTCGGTCGACCGTATGGGTGGGGATCGTCTCCACCTCGGGCAGGCGCGGGAAATCCTCGGCGGCATAGGTGTGCACGCGGTAGCTCGCGGTGCCGCACTCGATGTGGACGATCCCCTCCTCGGGCCGGTGCTCGATCACGACGTCGCCCTCCGGGAGCTGGCGCACGATGTCGAGCAGCAGCCGGCCGGGAACAACCACGGCTCCCTCGTCCGCGACCTCGGCCTCGAGCGATGTCCGCAACGAGAGCTCCATGTCCGTGGCGGCGAGGTGGAGCCGCCCGGCCTCCGCACGCAGCAGCACCCCGAGGAGCACCTGCACGGCCGAGCGCGTCGAGACGGCGCGCCCAACGACCCCGAGCCGCTCGGCCAAGTCCACGCGATTGCACGTCGCCTTCAGTCCCGTACCGACCACGATCTCTGTCTCCATCATGTTCTTAAAGGTCCTTTACTCGTAGTCATAGGGAGTGTGGACGACGGGGAAGACGGCACGGAGCGGCTTGTGGAAGCCGTTTGTGCTGTGGGCGGCCAATGGGGACAAGTGGCGTTTCTGAACAGGGCTGCCGGGGACTGGTCGAATCCTCCACAGCGCTAGCGAACCTGCTTGATCCTTGCCGTGAGTTCTTGCACAAGGTTGTACACGGAGCGGTCCTCTCGGATCAGGCGCGCGATCTTGCTCGTCGCGTGGATCACAGTGGTGTGGTCACGCCCGCCGAACTCCTTGCCGATCTTCGGCAGCGACGAGTCGGTGAGCTCGCGCGAGAGGTACATCGCGACCTGGCGCGGGTAGACGATGTTCTGCGAGCGCTTGTCGCCGCAGAGCTCGTCCATGGAGAGGCCGAAGCGCCCGCCGACGGTCTCCTGGATGTGCCGGATCGAGACCTGCGCGGGCTCGCCTTGCGGGAACACGTCCTTGAGCACGTCCTGCGCGAGATCGACGGTCATCGACCGTCCGGTGAGGGAGGAGAACGCGACGACACGTGTGAGCGCGCCCTCGAGCTCGCGGATGTTCGTGGAGACGCGGCCGGCGATGAAGGTGAGCAGTTGCTCGTCGCGTACCTCGATCCCGTCCGATTTGACCTTCTTGCGGAGGATCGCCTCGCGCGTCTCGAGGTCGGGCGGCTGGATGTCCGTGATCAGCCCCCACTCGAACCGCGACCGCAGGCGCTCCTCGAGCGTGGCGATGTCGCGCGGCGGCCGGTCGCTCGAGAGGACGATCTGCGGCCCCGGTCTCGTAGAGCGAGTTGAAGGTGTGGAAGAACTCCTCCTGGATCCGCTCCTTGCCCTCGAAGAACTGGATGTCGTCGACGAGGAGCAGGTCGTAGTTGCGGTATCGGTGCTTGAAGCCCTCGATCCGCTTGTCGCGCAGCGAGTTGATGAAGTCGTTCATGAACGTCTCGCTCGTGACGTAGCGCGCGGTCAGCTGACCGGTGTGCTCGGCGACGTACTGCGCGATCGCCTGCATCAGGTGCGTCTTGCCGAGCCCGGTGCCCCCGTAGATGAAGAGCGGGTTGTACGCCTGGGCCGGCGCCTCCGCGACCGCGAGCGCGGCCGCGTGCGCGAACCGGTTCGACGAGCCGATGACGAACGAGTCGAAGGTGTACTTCGAGTTGAGCGGGCCCTCGGTGCGCGGCACTCGCTCCGCGACGGGCGCGAGCGGGTCGATGCCGCCGGGCGGCGTCGCGTGCCGGCCGTCGCGGACGGTGATCTGGATCCGGCGCTCGCGCCCCGTCGCGTCCTGGACGATCGCGCGCAGCAGGCCGACGTAGTGGCCCTCGATCCACTCGCGCGTGAAGTCGTTCGGGACCGCGACGACGAACGCGTCGTCCGAGACGTCGACCGCCTCCGCGTCCCCGAACCAGGTGCGGTAGGTGGTCTCGTTGAGCGCCCCCTGAAGCCGACTGGCAACCTCGTTCCATGCGCTCTCGACAGTCAGCTCGACTGGGGGATCCACGCCTGCGGTCTCACTCCTCCTCGACGAAAACGATGCGCGAGCTTACCAGCCCGCCCTCGAGCCGACCCTACCCGTCACAACGGCCCGCAGCAACCACAAAAGGCCGCTCTTTGCAGGGGTTTTCTTGCCCGGCAACATCCTCTCCACACCTGTGGAAAGTTACGGGGATAACCCCGTGCCCGAAGTGCGACGCGCCCGCAAGCGGCCCCTTTCTCGTCTCTGTCTCCACCCTGTGGAGAACCGGTGAACGCCCGTCCGTGTCTATACTCCGGCCCGCGCCGCCGCACCGGCGGCCTCTCTTTGGCCTCCCACCTTTCGAGCCTCCATGAAGCGCACCTACCAGCCGAACGTCCGCCGCCGGAAGCGCAAGCACGGCTTCCGCAACCGGATGTCGACCCGCGCCGGCCGCCTCATCCTGAAGCGCCGCCGGAACAAGGGCCGCAAGCGCCTTTCCGCCTGAGCGCGGCCGTGCAGCGACGGAATCGACTCTCGCGGTCCCGCGACTTCGACGCGGTCTACCGTCACGGCCGGTCGGTCGCGACGCGGTTCCTCGTGCTGCACTGGTTCCCGCGCGAGGAAGAGGACGGCGAGCCCCGGCTCGGCCTCTCGGTGCCGCGCGCCGTCGGCAACGCGGTCACGCGCAACCGGATCAAGCGGCAGCTCCGCGAGGTCTGGCGCGGGCTCCTGCCGGACGTGGCGCCGGGCCACGACTACGTGCTGATCGTTCGTCCGGGGCTGCCCGACGCGGTCGAGACGCGCGGGTACGAGTGGCTGCAGGAGCGCGTCGCCGAGGTGCTCGCGAAGCGGGCGGCATGACGGCGCGGCTCCTCGTCGGCCTCGTCCGCGTGTACCAGCTGGTGCTGAGCCCGCTGCTCGGCGACCGCTGCAAGTACCACCCCACGTGCTCGCAGTACGCGATCGACGCGCTGCGCGAGCACGGCGCCGCCCGCGGCACGGTCCTCGCGGCGTGGCGCGTGCTGCGCTGCAACCCGTGGAGCGCCGGCGGCGTCGACCACGCGCGCGAGCAGACGCTCTTCCGCCGCTCGCCGCGCGGGAGGCACGCGTGATCGTCGCCGGGATCCTCTCGCCGATCGAGAACGTCCTCACGGCGGCGCTCGAGTGGTTCCACTCCTCGTTGGGGCTGCCGTGGGCATGGGCGATCGTCGTGCTCACCCTCGTCGTGCGGATGCTGCTCGTGCCCCTGACCGTGCGGCAGATCCACTCGATGCAGAACCTGCAGAAGCACGCTCCCGAGATGAAGGCGATCCAGGAGCGATACAAGAACGACAAGCTGAAGCAGCGCGAGGAGTTGATGGCGTTCTACAAGGAGAACAACATCAACCCTGCGGCGTCCTGCCTGCCGATCCTCCCGCAGATCCCGATCTTCATCTCGCTGTACTTCGTGCTGAAGGACTTCGAGCAGGAGGTCTTCCCGAACTACCCGGACAGCGACCTCGGCTGGCTCGGTCTCGTCCCGAACATCACCGATCCGGCGAACGCGCACTGGTCGGGGTACGTCCTGATCGTCGTCTACGCGGCCTCGCAGCTCACCTCGACGCTGCTGATGTCGACGACGATGGACCGGATGCAGCGGACGATTCTCATCGTCCTGCCGCTCGCCTTCGTGTTCGTGATCGTGAACTTCCCGGCGGGGCTCGTCCTGTACTGGGTGACCTCGAACCTGTGGACGACGGGTCAGGGGCTCGTGACGCGCCAGCTGATGCCGAAGGCGGCGGTCGCGCCGCCCAAGCGCTCGTCCCGCACGCCGCCGAAGACCGCCCCGGCGACGGCGAAGGCCGCTGCCCCGGAGCAGGCGCAAGGCCAGGCCTCGTCGCCCGCGCCCGTGCGCAAGGTCAAGCGGAAGAAGAAGGCACGGCGGTAGTGCCCGGCGACGTCCGCGTGGAGGCGACGGGCGAGACCGTCGGTGAGGCGAAGTGGAACGCGCTGCGCGAGCTCGAGCGGCTGCATCCGCGCGCCGACCTCGACGCGGTCGAGTTCCAGGTCGTGTCCGAGGGCGAGCGCGGGCTGCTGGGAGTCGGCTACGCGCCGGCGCGGGTGGTGGCGGTCGCGCCCGAGTCGGACGGGACGCCGGCGGTCGAGGAGAGCCCGCTCGCAGCCGACGTGCGGTCTCTGGTCACGCTCGTCGTCGAGGAGCTCGGGATCCCGTGCCGGATCGACGTCACGGAGGACGCGGAGTCCGTCGTCGCCTCGTGCTCGGGGCCCGACCTCGGGATGCTCATCGGCAAGCACGGACAGACGATCGACGCGATCCAGTACCTGGCGAACGCGATCGCGGCGAAGGGCCGGCAGGAGCCGCGGAAGGAGATCGTCGTCGACGCCGCCGGCTACCGCGCCCGGCGCCGCGCGACGCTCGAGTCGCTCGCGCTCCGGATCGCGGAGCAGGCGCTCGCGACGAGGGAGCCCGTCGCGCTCGACCCGATGACGGCTGTCGAGCGGAAGGTCGTCCACCTGCGGCTCAAGGACGTGCCCGGCGTCGAGACGACCAGCGACGGCACCGAGCCGAACCGGTACGTCGTCGTCCACCCTGTCTGAGCCGCCGCCGCTGCTCGAGCGCTGGCTCGACGCGGTGCTCGCGACGCCGGGGCTGACGGCGCTGCAGGACCGGGACGAGGCCCGGCGCGTGCTGCTCGAGGACGCGCTGCGCGGCGTGGAGCTCGTCGGGGCGATGTCGGGGCCGATCGTGGACGTCGGCTCGGGCGGGGGGACGCCCGGGATCCCGCTGGCCGCCGCGCTTCCGCAGCGAGAGGTGACGCTCGTCGAGGCGGAGCGGCGCAAGGCGTCGTTCCTCGAGCGCTGGACGGAAGAGCTGCCGAACCTGCGGGTCGTGTGGGGACGGGCCGAGGAGCAGCCCGTCGAGGCGTGGGGCGTCGCGGTCGCGAAGGCTCTGGCGCAGCCACCCACGGCGGCGGAGTGGTGCCTCCCGCTCGTGCGCGAGGGCGGCTCGGTTGTGCTCTGGGTCGGGCCGTCGGCGGAGCCCGAGCGGGTGGCCGAGGCGGCGGCGCAGGTCGCGGGGGAGCTCGTGCCGGCCCCGGAGGGCTTCCTCGTCCTCCGCAAGACGGGCCCGACGCCGGAGGGGTTCCCGCGCCGGGCCGGCGTGGCGAGGAAGCGCCCGCTCGCGTGACGAGCGTGTGCCGTTCCGTCCACACGCGTCCGAAGCAGACGAACCGGGGACTGTCCCTGGGTCACGGCCGCGGCAGCCATGGCGGCTGTGCCGAGACCGTGACGATTCGTCCACAGGCATGGCCGGAGCTGGTGGTGGGTGGCATACCTGTGAGGCGACGGCTGCCGAGTACGTGCGGAATGTGCGCTGGAAAGGCGGTTCGGTGACGCCTGCGCCCACGCCCGGCTAGACGCCGCCGAGGCGTCCGCCTGCGCCAGTAGCCTGACTCCGTGGCAGGCCGGGTCTACGCGCTCGCGAACCAGAAGGGCGGCGTCGGGAAGACGACGACCGCGATCAATCTCGCCGCCTGCCTGGCCGAGGCAGGCCAGCGGGCGCTGGTGATCGACCTCGACCCGCAGGCGAACGCGACCTCAGGTCTCGGCGCGCGCGCCAACGGCGTCTCGAGCTACGACCTCCTCGACGGGGCGCCGCTCGCCGAGCTGACGACGCCGACGCGGTTCCCGAACCTCGACCTCGTCCCCGCGAAGCCCGACCTCGCCGGCGCAGTCGTCGAGCTCGCCCGTCGCGACGACGCCGACCGGTACCTCGCCGAGGCGCTCGCCGGCGCCACGGACGGCTGGGACTTCGTCTTCCTCGACTGCCCGCCGTCGCTCGGCCCCCTCACGGTCAATGCACTCGCGGCGGCCGACCGCGTGCTCGTGCCGGTGCAGGCCGAGTACTACGCGCTCGAGGGCCTGGCCCAGCTGGTCGAGTCGGTCGACCTGATCCGCGTCCGGCTCAACCCGCGGCTCCGGATCGGCGGCGTCCTCCTGACGATGGTCGACGGTCGCACGCGCCTGGCCGCGGAGGTCTCGGACGAGGTGCGGCGGCACTTCGGCGAGCTCGTGTTCTCCACGGTCGTCCCGCGCTCGGTGCGCCTGGCCGAGGCTCCGAGCCACGGACTGCCGGTGATCGCGTACGACCGTCGCTCCCCCGGCGCCGACGCGTACTGGAAGGTGGCGATGGAGCTTGTCGACCGTTCCTAGACGAGGGCTCGGCCGCGGCCTCGAGGTGCTGATCGGCGGCGCCGGCGACGTCCGCGAGCTCGCGGAGCTGGCCGTCGCCGAGATCCACCCGAACCCGCGACAGCCGCGACGGCACTTCGAGGCCGAGGCGGTCAGCGGTCTCGCGGAGTCGATCCGCGAGCAGGGGCTGATCCAGCCGGTCGTGGTGCGTCCGCGCGACGCGGGCGGCTACGAGCTCATCGCGGGCGAACGGCGGTGGCGCGCGGCGCGCGAGGCCGGCATGCAGACGCTCGCCGCGGTCATCCGCACGGCCGGCGACCGCGACGCGCTGCTGCTGGCCGTGGTCGAGAACGTCGCCCGCGAGGACCTGAGCCCGGTCGAGGAGGCGCGCGCGTACGCCGTGCTGCTCGACGAGTTCGCGCTCTCCCTCGGCGAGGTGGCCGCGCGGGTCGGCCGCTCGAAGCCGGCGGTGTCGAACCGCGTGCGCCTGCTCGAGCTCCCGCCGGACGTGCTCGGCATGGTCGAGCGCGGCCAGCTCACCGAGGGCCATGCGCGCGCCGTCCTCGCGGTCCCCGACCAGGACGGCCGCCGCCGCCTCGCGCGCCGGATCGTCCAGAAGGGGATGACCGTCCGCGCCGCCGAGCAGGCCGCGCGTTGGTCCGGCGCCCGCACGCGTCCCCGCCGCGCCGCCGCCACGGTCGATCCGGAGCTCGCCGCGCGCGTCCGCGCCGGGCTCGAGCGCCTGACGGGGAAGCCGGTCCGCGTCACGGGCACGCGCATCGAGATCCCCTACGGCGACGAGTACGAGCTCGCGGAGCTCGCCGAGGCGCTCGAGCGCAGCGAGCCGTAACCGATCCGCGTCGGGGGTCGTTGACCCGGTGTGCACGCGGTGTGGCAGCTCGACCTCGAGTCGCTCGAGGCGATCTCGCAGGACGACAGCGCCAGGAGGATCTTCCTGCGCATGTCCGCGATGTCCCAGGAGGGCACGCTCGAGACGTTCCTCCGCGAGCTGAACGTCGACCCGGAGCTCGACGAGGACACGAAGGCGACGCTCTCGGAGCTCGGGCGCGACCAGGGCTTCCTGCTCGCCGTCGAGGACTACTGCCGCCGCACCCACATCGTCCACTAGAGACGACGAAGGCCCCTCGTCGGGGCCTCGGGAGTGGGCGATCCTGGATTCGAACCAGGGACCTCCGCCTTATCAGAGCGGCGCTCTAACCAACTGAGCTAATCGCCCGGGGAGGCCGGATTGTAGCCACGTTTCCAGGGAGCGCCCCTGAGCTATCCTCGAAAATGGAGGCACCCAGGCTGATGCAGGAGATGGTCATCTACGGCGTGAGCTTCGACCTGGTCGGCAAGCAGCCGATCGTGCTCCTCAAGACCGCCGACGGGAACAAGTTCCTGCCGATCTGGATCGGCCACTCGGAGGCCGCGGCGATCCTGATGAAGCTCCAGAACTCGTCGAGCCCGCGGCCGCTCACGCACGATCTCTTCACCGACGTGCTCGGCCAGCTCGACGCCCGCGTCACCCGTGTCGCCGTCACCGAGCTGCGCGAGAACACCTTCTACGCGCAGATCACCGTGCAGCAGAACGGCAGCGAGCTCGAGATCGACTCGCGCCCCTCGGACGCGATCGCGCTCGCGATCCGCGTCGACGCCCCGATCTTCGTCGCGGACGACGTGATCGAGGAGTCCGGCATCGAGTTCGAAGGCGAGGAGGTCGACCAGGAGGAGATGGTCGACGAGTTCAAGCGGTTCCTCGACCGCGTCTCGCCCGACGAGTTCGCCTCCGAGCAGGACGACTAGCCGAGCTCGCGCTTCGTCAGCGCGAGCACATGCTCGACGAGGTCGCGCAGCCCGTCCTCGGAGAGCGGGCCCGGGTTCGCCTCCTGGAGCGCGCGCAGCAGCTCCCGTTCCCGGTTCGGGTCGAGGAAGGAGATCCCGTGAGCCTCCTTGTACGCCTTCAGCTCGGCGACGAGCCCGATTCGTGCGTTGACGGCCTCCACGAGCGCGCGGTCGGCGGCGGCGATCCGCTGCCGGTAGGCCTCGACCGTGTCGTCCGGCCCGCTCACCAGTAGACCGTCACCGCCTGGCCGTAGGTGAACTGGCCGAAGAGCCGCGGGGCGATCCACATCGGGACGCGCACGCACCCGTGCGAGGCCGGGTAGGACGGCACCGACGGGTAGCCGTGGATCGCGAAGCCGCGCAGGAAGTACATGGGGTACCAGAGCACCCAGTCCCAGCCGACGTTCTTGCGGTAGATGCGGAACGTCCCGATCGGCGTGTTCCCGGTCGCACCCGTCGAGACGTGGACGATCGCGCTCACGCGGCCGTCCTTCACGGCCAGGAGGTACTGGCTGCCCTTGCTCACCTCGATGTGCGTTCCGCGAAGTCGCGGCGCCGGCGTGTGTGCCGAGACGAGGCGGCGCCACGTCCGCGCGTCGACGCGTCCGGTCCGCGGCAGCCGCTCGACGGCCTGGAAGGCGAGCACCGCCTGCGTCGTCTCGAGCCCGAACGAGCCGTCCACGCGCGGGAGCGCGTAGCGGAGGTCCGCGAGCCGGCGCTCGAGCGCGACCACGCTCGGCCCGGTCGAGCCGAGCGCGAGGTTCGGCCGCGCCACGACCGCGGTCAGCGCGCGGGGCCGCGGTGCGACGTACCCGGCGGCCGGCGTGACCGTGACCCGGACTGACAGCACGCCAGGGGACCCAGACGGGAGCCGGACCCGCGCCGCCGCACCGTATGTCCCGACGACGACCGCCTTCCCACCGCGGGTAACCCGCACTGTGAGCCGGCCCGCCGCCGCCGGCCGCACGCGCGCGACCAGACGCAGCGGCGAGCCGACGAGACCGGAGCCCTCGACCCGTGCCTCCACAATCGGGGCGAGCTTGGTGGTGTCCGGCTGCGAGTCGAGGCCCGCGACGCGCGCGCGGAAGGGGCCGCGGGAGAGGAGCCGTCCGCGCAGGACGAAGCCGCCGTTCGCCCGCGTTCGCCCGCGCACGATCGCGCTGCGCGGCCCGCGGATCTCCACGGCCGCACCGGCGACGGGCGGCCAGATCGAGCCCGTGAAGCGGCCGCGCTGCCCGTAGCGGCCGCGCGCCGGCGCGTCGAAGCCGAGCCGGTACGCCGTGACGGCGACCTCGGCACGAGTCTCCTCGCCGCCGGCGCCGGTCGCGGTGGCCACTGCGCGGTAGGCGCCGGCTGCTGGATAGACGTGCCGGACGGTCGCGCCCTCCGCGACGGCGCCGTCACCGAACTCCCAGCGCACCGCGACCGCGTCGGTCTGCGCCGTGAGCGTGACTGCGAGCGGAGCCAGCCCGCGCGGGACATCGGCCGCAATGGCGAGGGTCGGCGGCGCTGCGGCAGCCGCCGGGGTGAACAGGAGCACCGCGGGTGCGGCCGCGAGCAGAACACGGATCACGAGTCCCCGCCGACGGTGACGGCGAGGACGAGCGCGATGGCGTTGAAGCAGGAGTGCATGAGGATCGTCGGATAGACACTGTCCATGCGGTGTCGGATGAACGCGAGCCCGAGGCCCATGAACAGGAAGATCGGGACGCCGAACAGGACGCCGTGGCCGAGCGCGAAGAGCAGCGCCGTGCCGACGATCGCGATCGCCACGCCATAGGGGACGAGCAGCGAGAAGCCGAGCCCGCGGAACATGAGCTCCTCGACGATCGGTACGAAGACGGCGACGAGGACGGCGTTGGCGAGGAAGGGCACGGCGCGGCTCGAGTCCCAGCCTTCGGGTGTGAGTCCCTGCTCCTCGCCGGGGTCGGCGCCGAGCACGCCCACGACCGCGGCGACGATGTAGACGCCGATGAACACCAGGACGGCGAGCCCGAGTGACTTCCACCACGAGCGCGGCCGCCGCAGCGCGAGCATCTCCCGCCTCGAGAGCCCGCGGGTCAGCGCGAGCGTGACCGCGAACAGGAATCCGAACTGGACGAGCGCGCCGAAGAACGTCGACCACTCGTAGAGCGCGTCGCGCGTGTCCTGCTCCGGGGCCTCGATCAGGTAGCGGCCCGCGTAGTTGAGCGCGATCAGCGTGCCGATGAGCCCGAGCCAGATGCCGAGCCGCAGCGGGTGGCTCGTGTAGCGCTGCTCCTCGGTCGGGGTCTCGCTCACGAGCGTCGTGGATCATACGGACGTGGCCGGGCCGCTCTTCACGCCGGACGAGGCGAACGACCTGCTCGCCGAGGTGCGCCCGCTCGCCGAGCAGATGGTCGAGCACCGTCGGCGCCTGCTCGCGGCGCAGGCACGGCGCGAGGCCGCGCTCGAGCGCATCGGCGGCAACGGCGGCGACTTCACGCCGAGCGACCTCGCCGACCTCGCCGAGGACGTCGAGCGCGAGGCGACCGAGGTCGCGCGGGCGGTGCGCGCGATCACCGAGCTCGGCGCGCAGGTGAAGGACCTCGACTCGGGCCTCGTCGACTTCCCGGCCACGCGGTCGAGCGGCGAGCCGATCCTCCTCTGCTGGCGGCTCGGCGAGGACGAGGTGGATTGGTGGCACACCGAGCAGGACGGCTTCGGCGGCCGGCGCCCGCTCGACGAGCTCTGAGGGAACGGCGCGGGCGCGTCGAAGAGGGACGGTCGATGGAGATCTGGGAACGCGTCGTCACGGTCGCGGTCGTCATCGCGATCTCGCTCGTCATCGCGAAGCTCGTCGACATGCGGATGGCGCGCCGGGAGCTCGCGCCGGCGCTGGCGACGCGCTACCGGATCCTGCGCCGCAGCGTCGTCGCCACGATCGTCGGCGTGGGCGTGTTCGCGGCGCTCCTCACCATCCCCGCGATCAGCAACGTCGCGGGCGCCGTCCTCGGTTCGGCGGCGGTGGTCGGCCTGGTCATCGGGTTCGCGGCGCAGCCGACCCTCTCGAACTTCGTCGCGGGGATCCTCATCGCGTTCACGCAGCCCCTCCGCATCGGCGACCGCGTCGAGGTGACGGGCTCGACGGGCGTGGTCGAGGAGGTGGCGATGATGTACTCGTTCATCCGCCTCGACGACGGATCGCGGCTCGTGATTCCCAACGCTACGCTTGCCTCCAACACGATCCGCAACGCGACGATCGTGAGTCCCGAGAAGGTCGCAGAGGTCACCGTGCAGGTCCCGTTGAGCGTGGAGCTCCGCCCCGTCGTGGCGTCCCTCGAGCGCGAGCTCGAGAACGCCGACGTGTTCGTGCGGTCCCTCGACGGGAATGCCACGGTCGTGGTGCAGCAGCCCGCGCGCTCCGAGGCCGACGCCGAGCTCAGCGAGCGCGAGCTCCGCCTGCGCGTGCACGAGACCCTGCGCACCGCAGGGCTTTTCGCATGAGCCCGCCCCGCAGCGGGGCGACGCGCTTCGAGCCGGGAGCCAACCGCCGGCGTCGCCGCGCCCGCCGCCGTGCCCGCTCCGCCCGCCGCAAACGCTTCGCGATCATCTCGATCGTCCTGCTCGTGCTCGCCGTCGGCGTCTCGGCGGCGACCGTAGGCGGTGCCGCAGCTGTCGGGTCCAACTGCGACCTTTCGTCACTTCGTCCCGTCTCGATCGGCGAGAACTCGTTCGTCTACGCCGCCGACAACTCCCTCCTCGGGACGATCCCGGCCGAGCGCAATCGGCAGCCGGTCGCGCTCAAGGAGATGAGCCCGTGGCTTGCGAAGGCGACGATCGCGATCGAGGACCGCCGCTTCTACCAGCACGGCGGTGTCGACTTCGAGGGCATCGCCCGGGCGCTGATGAAGGACATCCAGGCCGGACGCATCGTCGAGGGCGGGTCGACCATCACGCAGCAGCTCGTGCGCAACCTCTACCCCGTGTCGAACGAGCGGACGCTCGAGCGCAAGATCAAGGAGGCCTGCCTCGCGATCAAGCTCAACCGGCAGTGGACGAAGGACCGGATCCTCGCCGGGTACATGAACCAGATCTTCTACGGCAGCCACGCCTACGGGGTCGAGGCCGCCGCGCAGACGTACTTCTCCAAGCGGGCGCGGAATCTCACGCTCGTCGAGGCGGCCACCCTCGCGGGCCTGCCGCAGGCGCCCTCGCAGTACGACCCGATCAAGGCGCCCGAGCGGGCCGTCGCTCGCCGCAACGACGTCCTCCGCGCGATGTACGCGAACGGCGACATCACGCGGCCCGAGTTCGAGACAGCGCTGGCGGCGCCACTGCGGACGAGGCCCGGTCGGCTCTACTCGAGGATCCGCGAGCCGTACTTCTTCTCGTACATGCTCGAGCAGCTCAACAAGGAGTACGGCGCCCGCACCGTCCGGTCGGGCGGCCTCCGCGTCTACACGACCGTCGACCGGCGGATGCAGATCGCGGCGCGGAAGGCGATCACGCAGACGCTGCCGTACAAGACCGACCCCGCGGCCGCGCTCGTCGCGATCAACCCGGAGAACGGGTTCATCAAGGCGATGATCGCGGTCACCCCCGGCAAGAAGGGGAACAAGTTCAACCTCGCCTCACAGGGGACGCGACAGCCGGGCTCGACCTTCAAGACGTTCGTCCTCGCGGCGGCGATCGCGGAGGGGATCAGTCCGTCCACGTCCTACCTGTCGGCGCCGTTCAAGTACGACCCGGCCGGCGACGGGGACTGCGACGCCGACCCCCCGACGGCGTGGTGCCCGGAGACGTACGACCGGAGCTACAACGGCGTGACGAGCCTGTACAGCGCGACGCTCCGGTCGGACAACAGCGTCTACGCGCGGCTCACGCTCGACGTCGGCCCGGAGAAGGTGGCCGAGATGGCGCGGAAGCTCGGCGTGCGCTCGCGGCTGCCGATCGTGCCGTCGCTCGGGCTCGGCTCCGGCGAGGTCTCGCCGCTCGAGATGTCCTCGGCGTACGCGACCCTGGCCGCCGGAGGCGTCTACTCGGAGCCCACCGCGATCCGCAAGGTCGTGCTCGCGAACGGCCAGCCCGACGCCGACGCCGGCTGGGGCAAGGTCAAGCGGCAGCGCGTCATCCCGGCGTGGGTCGCGTGGGAGGTCACGAAGATCCTCGAGGACAACGTCGAGGGCGGCACCGGCTACCCCAACGCGTACCTCGGCAGGCCGGCCGCGGGCAAGACGGGGACGACCGAGAACCACGCCGACGCGTGGTTCTGCGGCTACCTGCCCAATCTCCAGGCCACGGTCTGGATGGGCTACCCGCGAGCGCAGATCCCGATGGAGAACGTGCACGGCATCAGCGTCGCGGGCGGCACGTTCCCGGCGCAGATCTGGGGGATCTTCATGCGGACGATCACGGACGGGAAGGCGGTCGCCGAGTGGACCCCGCCGAACGAGTCCCCGGTCTGGGCGTACCACCGGCTGCAGTACGCGCTCGATCCGGGCGCCGACGCACCGGTCTGGACCCCGCCGCCGGAGACGACCGAGACCGAGACGCAGGAGGAGGAGCCGGAGCCCGAGCCGGAGACCGTTCCCGAGGACGTCCAGGAAGAGCCTCCGCCTGCGGACGAGCCCGCCGCGGAGCCTCCGGCTCCCGGCGACCAACCTGAATAGCCGAGGCAGAGGCGCGGCGCTCGTCGCGGGCGCCGCCGTCCTCGTCCTCGTTGCCGCGTTCTGCGCACTCGCGTGGGCGTCGCGCGACGCGCCCGAGTCCTCGATCGACCGCTCGTTCCCGTACCCGGGCGGTGACTGGGGCGGCTGGTACCTCCCCTGCGTTCTCCTCGCCGCCGCTGCGTACGTCGTCGGCGTCCTGCTCGTCCGCCGCGCGCCCCCGACGCGACGGGCGGCTGCCGTGCTTGCGGTCGCGATCCAGCTGACGCCGCTCGCCGCGCCGCTGCTGCTCTCGAGCGACGCCTGGACGTACTGGATGTACGGGCGCATCGCGGCCGTGCACGGGGAGAGCCCGTACGACGAGCCGCCGGAGGCGTTCCCCGACGATCCGGCATTCCCGTGGACGGGGCCGGCGTGGCGCGACCAGACCTCGCTCTACGGGCCGGCGTTCACGCTCGCTTCGGAGCCCGTCGCGCTCGCGTCCGGCGAGTCCGAGGACGCCGCCGCGTGGCTCTTCAAGGCACTCGCGGCTGCCGCGATGCTCACGGCGGCGTTGCTCGCGGCCCGGCTCGCGGTACGGAAGGAGCTCGCGCTGGCGCTCGCCGGATGGAACCCCGTGCTCGCCCTCCATGCCGCCGGCGGCGGCCACAACGACGCGTGGCTCGGAGCGCTCGTCCTCGCCGCGCTCGCCTTCGCCGCCTCGGAGCGGCGGCGCCTCGCGGGAGCGGCCTGGGCGCTCGCGGTGCTCGTGAAGTGGGTTCCGCTCGTCTTCCTCGTGCTCCGGGGGCTCGAGGCCCGCAGCGGCGGTCGACGCGTGTCGCACGCCGGGTTCGCCGCGGTGTTCGTGGCGGTGGCCGGCGTCGCCACCCTCCTCTGGGGCCTGAGCTGGCTCGGCGCATTCGGGCCGCTCGCCGAGAACGTCGGCCAGGCGACCTCGTACGCGCTGCCCGAGCGGCTCGGGCTGCCGGGGTGGGTCGGGGTCGCGGCGTTCGGGGTCGCGTTCGCCTGGCTCGCGCGCCAGGCCTGGCACGGCCGTGCGCGGCTCGGCCTCGCGGCGGGGCTGTTGCTCGTGACCACGCCGTACCTGACGCCCTGGTACCTGGCCTGGACGGTCCCGCTCGCTGCGGCGGAGGAGGATCGCGCGGCACGCGTGCTCGCGGTGCTCCTCACGGTCTACCTCGCGCCGCAGACGATCCCGACCTAGGGCGGAGTCGTCGTCTCCACGGTCGTCGGGGGCGGCGGCTCGGTGGGCGGCGGAGGCGGTTCGGTGACCGGCGGCTCCTCCGTTGTCGCCGGCTCCGTGGTGGGCACCTCGGTCGTGGTCGGCGGCGCGGTGGTGTCCGGTGCGGTGGTCGTGGTCGGCGTCGCCGTCTCCGCTGCCGTTGGCGGCGGCTCCTCGGTCGCGGCAGGCTCGGTCGGCGCTGGTGAAGACGGTGTCGACGCGGGGTCGGACGTGTCGGCCGCCGGTGCGGGAGGATCGTCCGCCAGCGCGAGCGCGACGAGGGTCCCTGCAAGGGCGAGCGCGACGATTGCCACTCCGACCCCGGCGCGGTTCAGCCGCCTCCGCCGGACGGCGGGCATCGCGGCGGTAGCCCCCTCGGCCGGGACGGCGCCGATCCCCTCGAGCTCGGCGACGAGCGCGGTCCCGTCTCGCGGCCGGTCGCCGGGATCCTTTGCGAGTGCCGCCGCGGCGAGGCTCTCGAGACCCGGCGGTGCGTCGGGCCGGAGCGCCGAGATGGACGGAGCGGCCTCCGTGACGTGCAGCGACGCGAGCGCGAGCGGGTCGTCGGCCTCGAACGGCATCCGCCCGGTCAGCATCAGGAAGAGGATCACGCCGAACGCGTAGACGTCGCTCGCCGCCGTCGCCCGCTCGCCCTGCGCCTGTTCCGGCGCCAGCGTGGACGCCGTGCCGAGGATCGTGCCCTCCTCGGTGATCGTCCCGCCCTCCGCGTGTCGCGCGATGCCGAAGTCGGCGATCCGGGGCCGGTCCTCCGCGTCGAACAGGACGTTGGCCGGCTTGAGGTCGCGATGGACGATGCCGAGCTCGTGCGCGTGTGCGAGGCCGGCCGCGATTCCCGCCGCGATCCGCGCCGTCTCGTCGTCGGGCAGCGGCTTCCGGTCGCGCATGCGGTCCTCGAGCGTGCCCCCGGGCAGGAGCTCGAGCACCATGTACGGCCCGTCCTCGCTCTCGCCGAAGTCGAAGACCCGTGCGACGTTCGGATGCGTCAGCGACGCGACGGAGCGCGCCTCCCGCTCGAAGCGCTCGCGGTCGGCGTCGCGCGCGAGCACCTTCACGGCCACGCGACGACCCAGCTCGAGGTCCTCGGCCTCCCACACCGACGCAGCTCCGCCGTGACCGAGACGCCGCTCGAGTCGGTATCGGCCGCCGATCACCTTCCCGGTCACCCCCAGTAGGCTTCCTCGTCCGTGTCGGCGCTAACCACGATCGAGGAGGCTCAGGGCCTCGTGCTCGGTCGGGTGGCCGCGCTGCCGACGGAGACGGTCGACCTGGGCGAGGCCGCCGGCCGCTATGCCGCCGAGGACCTCCGCGCGGTCGTCGACCTTCCGACCTTCCCGTCCTCGGCGATGGACGGCTTCGCGCTGCGCGCCCTCGACACGCCGGGCAGCTTGCCCGTCACGGAGCGCGTGGTCGCGGGACGGCCCGCGGAGCGGCCGCTGCGCGAGGGCGAGGCCTTCGGGATCGCGACGGGCGGCGTCGTCCCGGACGGCGCGGATGCGGTCGTACCGATCGAGGATGTTGTCGAGAACGGCAACGGGATCGAAGTCGGAGCGGCGGTCGAGCGCGGCGCCCACGTGCGCGAGCCGGGTCTCGACGTGCGTGCCGGGGAGGTCGTCCTCGCAGCGGGCGAGCGGCTGACGCCGGCCAGGCTCGGCGCGCTCGGGGCCGCCGGGATCGCGCAGGTCGTGTGCGCGCGGCGGCCGCGCGCTGTGATCCTGACCACGGGCACCGAGCTGCGGCGCCCCGGCGAGCCGCTCGGCCCCGGGCAGGTCTACGAGGCGAACGCGCCGATGCTGGCCGGCGGCCTGGCCGCGGCGGGAGCGGAGGTGACGGTGCTCGACGCGGTCGCCGACGACGCGGACGCGCTCCGCGCTGCGCTCGAGCGCGGCCTCGAGGCCGACGTCCTCGTCACCTCGGGCGGAGTCTCGGTCGGGCCGCACGACCTGGTCCGCGCGACCCTCGCCGAGCTTGGCGTCGAAGAGGTGTTCTGGCGCGTCGCCGTGAAGCCGGGGAAGCCGGTCGCGTTCGGGACCCGCGGCGCGACCCTCGTCTTCGGCCTGCCGGGGAACCCGGTCTCGTCGCTCGTGGGCTTCGAGCTCTTCGTCCGCCCGGCCGTTGTCGCGCTGCAGGGTGCACGCGAGCCGCGGCCCGTGTTCGACGAGGCCGAGCTGGCGTCGCCGCTGCGCCAGGGCCCCGGCCGGGACGAGCTCGTGCGTGCCGAGGTGCGCGACGGCGTCGCCGTGCCCCTATCGGGCCAGGAGTCGCACATGATCGTCCGGGCCGCGCGCGCGAACGCCCTCGTCCACGTCCCACGCGGCGAGGGGACGCTCGCGGCCGGGACCCGCGTGCGCTACCTCAGGCTGGGCTAGGACGGAAGGCGGTGCCGCCACGCGGCGTGACCTTCACCGGAGTCGCATAGGCGATCAACCGGTGCGAGGCGAAGAAGCGCGGGTGGCACGCCTGGAGCGCGAGCACCTCCGTGCGACCCGGACGAAGCTCCTCGGTCGCGTTCGCCGCGACGACGCGGTGGCCGGTGACGCGGTACTCGACCGTCGCGTACGGCAGTTCCATCATCACGCGGTCGCCCTTCCGCAGCCGGTCGATCCGCGAGAACGGCGCCCCGTACGTGGTGCGGTGGCCGGCGATGTACACGAGGCGGTGCTCGCCCGGCAGGAACGAATACGGGTAGTGCCCCGGGCCCTTCTTGAGCGACTCCGCGTCGGTGCCCTCCACCACGACCATGTCGAGGTCGAGGCGCGGAATGCGGAGCCGTCCGAGTGCCTCGCCGCGCTCGAGCCCGCGTCGGTAGGTGCGCGCAGCCGTTGCGACGTCGCGCCGCTGCGCGGCGAGCGACACGGGCCGGGACGCCGGCGGGTCGTAGGCCGACGCGGCCTCCTCGTAGTGGTCGTCGAGCTTCCGCTGCTCGTACGCGGTGTAGGCGCTCGTGAAGGGATCCTCCCACTGCCAGACCGCGACGCCCCACGCGAGCAGCGCCAGGCCGGCGACGATCAGCAGGAGGCCGACGGTGCGGACGGCTCGGCGCATCAGCCGCCCACCGCCGCGTCGTCCTGCGCGGCGGCACGCCGCGCGCGGGTGGCCAGGACGATCCGCCGGACGACCTCACGGAAGGGGCCACGCGGACCGCGCTCGGCCGCGTCGGGATAGGGCGCGTAGCGGCCGGCCGCGAGGGCGGTGAGCTGGGCGGCGCACGCCGCCATGACGAGCAGGAGCAGCGCGGGCATGGCCGGGACGTAGCCAACGGTCACGAGCGCGACGAGGTACCAGGGCGCGTCGAAGCCGAGGTCGAGCGAGGTCGCGAACGAGAGGACGAGCAGGAGTGGGCCGGCGAAGCCGGCCGCGAGCACGAGGCCGCGCACGAGCGGGCCGCGGTCGCGGAGCTGCGGCAGCCAGAGCCAGGCGTGGAGGGCCGGGAGCAGGAAGATCAGGCCGTACGCGTTCGTCACGACCACGAGCAGCGTGAGCAGGCCGAGCCCGAGCAGCGCCGCCGTGTGCCCGGCGAGCTCCTCCGTGTCCGTTGCCGGGCGCTTCGGCACGAGCCGGTAGCGCGCGAGCCCCCAGGCCGCGACCGAGACCAGGCCGAGGATCGCGAGGGCGAGCACCGGCCACGTCCGCCCGGTCTCGACGTCGGGCGAGAGCGGCCGGCCGGACCCGTCGGGCCAGGCGCCGATCAGGTCGAGGAGGACGAAGGCCGCGCCGACGGACAGCCAGAACAGGAGCCGCGTGCGAAGCGCGCGGAGGGCCGGCGCGAGCGGGATCCGCCGCCGGCGCGTCCGGGCGAAGAGGTCGACGGCCGCGGCCAGGAACGGGAGCGTCATCGCCGCGAGCACGAGCTGGATCGCCCAGCCGCGCAGGATCCGGTCGCCGAGGTAGAGGTACCCGGTCGTCGACGGCCCGGGCTCGATGCCCTGGTCGAGCGAGAGCAGGAGCTGCTGCGCGGCGCTGCCGAGCTGTCCGAGCCGCTCGCCGTCCAGCGTCTCGCTCGAGTCGAGCGTCGGGTCGAGATGCTGCCCGGCGGCCGTCGTCAGGGTCACGGCGGCGACGCCGCGCGAGACGAACGGCGCCTGCTCGGAGAGCGAGTACGGGAACGCGAGTGAACGGAGCTGCTGGATCACTCCCTCTCGTATCGGCTCTTCGCCCGTTTCCTCCAGGACCCGCTGGGCGGCCGTCCGCACGAGCACGGGCGAGGCGGTGATCGGCCGGTCGCTGTCGATGGCGAGCCGCGGCCGGGCGTTGCCGCCGAGCGAGTCGAGCGCGACGACGGCTGCGATCTTGTCGCGGTACGCCGGATCCTGCGCCAGGTGGGCGGCGCCGACCGCGCCGTATGCGCCGCCGTCGGTCGAGACGAACAGGAGCGTGTGCGCCGGGCGCACACGGCCCGTCGGAGCGCCGGCCGTGGCCGGCTGCGCGTAGGCGCGCGCGAGCTCGACGAGCGCGGCGGTGCCGGAGGCGTTGTCGACCACGCCGCCGCCGAAGCCGATCTCGTCGCGATGCGCGAGCACGACGATCACGCGCGGCGACCGTCCCGGTACGCGCACGACCACATTGGTCAGCGTGCGCTTGCCCAGGCCGGGGATCTCGGCCTCGAACTGCTGTCGCTCCGAGCGGAACCCGTAGAGACGGAACTTCTCGTCGATCCAGTTCACCGGGCCGAGGTCGCCGGGGCTTCGCTCGCCTGTCTGATCGACGAGGTCCTCGGCGAGGAGCTGCGCGGACGCGGCGTCGAACGTCGCCGGGAGCGGCGGCGCCGGAAGCGGTTCGGGCTGCGTGACGCTGAAGGCGGCGACGAGCAGGGGCAGGCCGACCAGGAGCCAGGTGCCCCGGTACATGCGGCCGTTGACGGGCCGCTCGAGCGAGCCGCGCCGTGCCCGGCGGCGACTCTGGAATCCCGCAGAAGCGGCCATATCCAGGGCTATAGTAGGCCGGGCGCGGGCCGTTCCGGGGTCGCGCCTCCCCGTCCATGGCCGAATCCCAGACGATTCTCCTCGTCGACGACGAGGACTCGGTGCAGAAGCTCCTCGCGTACCCGCTCGAGCGCGACGGCTACCGCGTGATTCCCGCGCGCGACGGCGAGGAGGCCCTGTCGCGCTTCGCCGCGGAGAAGGTCGACCTCGTGGTGCTCGACATCATGCTGCCCCGCCTCGACGGGCTCGAGGTGTGCAAGCGGCTCCGCTCCCAGAGCTCGGTGCCGATCATCATGCTCACGGCCCGCGACGACGAGCTCGACAAGGTCCTCGGGCTCGAGCTCGGCGCCGACGACTACGTCACGAAGCCCTTCTCGATCCGCGAGTTCCGCAGCCGCGTGAAGGCGCTGCTGCGGCGCGCCTCGGCGCCCCGGCACGACCCGCGCGGCGACGAGGTGATCGTCAACAACGGCCTCTCGATCGACCTCGCGCGTCGCGTCGTCGAGGTGGACTCCCGCGCCGTCCAGCTCACGTACGTCGAGTTCGAGCTGCTGCGCATCCTCGCGTCGAACCCGGGCCGGGTGTACACGCGGCAGATGCTCCTCGAGGCGCTCTGGGGCGGCTACGAGTACCGCGAGCCGCGCACCATCGACGTCCACGTCCGTCACCTGCGGGAGAAGCTCGAGGCGGATCCGCGCGAGCCCGAGCTGATTCACACGGTGCGCGGCGTCGGCTACCGCTTCCGGGACGCATGAACGCGTTCCGCAGCGTGGGCGCGCAGCTGGCGCTCGCGCTGGCGCTCGTCGTCGCGATCGCGCTCGCAATCGTCTACGCCATCGTCGTCCCGCGCCTCGAGCGGAACCTCGTGGCCGCGAAGGTCGACGCCCTGCGCCGCGCGAGCGAGCCCATCGCGTCCACGTTCGACGTGGCCATCCTCGGCACGCCGGACCTGCGGCTCGACGTGGGCGAGCGCCTGAGCGACATCTCCTCGCGCACCAACGCGCGCGTCGTCATCTACGACCCGCTGACGCTCGACTCGCTCTCGGTGATCGCGGACTCGCGCCAGCAGCGGACGTCGAGGGACGTGCAGGACGACCCGGTCGCGCTGCAGGCGGCCTCGACGGTCTCGGCCGCGGAGGGCACGGTCACGCGGAACGACGAGCGCTACGCCGAGGTCGCGTTCCCGCTCTACACCTCGAGCGGGACCGTGATCCTGTTCTCGTCGTCGCTGCGCGACACCCTCGCGAACGTCGAGCTCGTGCAGCGGCGCGTGCTCCTCGCCGCCGTGCCGGCGCTCATCGTCGCAGCGCTGCTCGGTTACGGCCTCGCCTCCGTGTTCGCGCGGCGGATCCGGCGGCTCGAGCGCGCCGCCGACCGGATCGCCGGCGGCCGCTTCGACGAACCCGTCGTCGTCTCGGGGCGCGACGAGCTGTCGCAGCTCGCCGAGGCGTTCGAGCGCATGCGCGGCCGCCTCTCGCAGCTCGAGCGGGCCCGGCGCGAGTTCATCGCGAACGCCTCGCACGAGCTGCGCACGCCGATCTTCTCCCTCGGCGGGTTCGTCGAGCTGATGGCGAACGAGGACCTCGACGAGGACACGCGCCGGGAGTTCCTCGCGACGATGCAGGAGCAGGTCGCGCGAATGCAGAAGCTCGCCACCGATCTGCTCGACCTCTCGCGGCTCGACGCGGGGCAGCTCATCGTCGACCTCGAGCCGCTCGCGCTCGCGTCGCTCGCCGAGGCGGTCGCGGACGAGTTCGCGGTCGTGGCGCAGGCCACGGGCCACCGGATCGAGATCGACGGCGACGCCGAGGCGCTGGGCGACGAGCTCCGTGTCCTGCAGATCGCGCGGATCCTCGTCGAGAACGCGATCCGGCACACCCCGCCCGGGACGGCCGTGCGCATCGTGCTGGGAAGCGACGCCGGTCGCGCCTCGCTCACCGTCGAGGACGAGGGCGGCGGGATTCGGCCCGCGGATGCGGACCAGGTCTTCGAGCGCTTCTACCGCATCGAGGGCAACCGGGCCTCCGGTAGCGGCCTCGGGCTCGCGATCGCCCGCGAACTGGCCTCGCTGATGGACGGCGCGCTGGTGCTCGAGCTCGAGCCCGGACGGACGCGGTTCCGGCTGCTGCTGCCGGCCGCGGCGCCGTCACGCGAGCCTGCGCTCGCCTGAGCGTTTTCCCGTGAAAACGGAAGAATCGCACTCCGATCGTTCTCGGGACGCCCGCTATCGTGCCGGCATGCGTCCGCGCGCCGTCGCCGCGATCTCGCTCGTGGCCGCCGCGTTCGGCGGGATCGTCGTCCTGCTCGTGGCCGCCGCGGCCGGGTGGCTCGGCGACCCCGAGCCGACGACCGTCTTCGCGCCCGCTCCGGCCACCGCGCCGGTGACGGTGGACGAGCCGGTCACGTCGCGCTCCGCTGCGAGGCCGCTCCCGGGGACCGGTTTCGACCCGGCGCGTCTCTACGCCGAGCGTGCGGAGGGCGTCGTCACGATCTTCGCGCGCTTCGGACGGGCCGAGGGCCAGGGCTCGGGCTTCGTCGTCTCCGACGACGGCGCGATCCTGACGAGCGCGCACGTGATCACGAACGCCGGCGAGGCGGACAGCGCCGCCGACACGAAGGGCGCGGACGAGGTCTTCGTCGAGTTCCGGGACGGCGACGTCGTCCCGGCGGAGATCGTCGGCTGGGACGTGTTCGACGACGTCGGCGTGCTCCGCGTCGACCCGAAGCTGCACGCGCTCGCACCCGTCCCGCTCGGCGACTCGGCCGAGGTGACCGTCGGCGAGCCGGTCGCCGCGATCGGCAGCCCCTTCGGGGCGGAGACGTCGCTCTCGGTCGGCGTCGTCTCGGCGACGCGGCGCTCGATCGCGGCCCTCACCTCCGAGTACCAGCTCGTGGACGCGATCCAGACCGACGCTCCGATCAACAAGGGCAACTCGGGCGGGCCGCTGTTCGACGCACGCGGGCGGGTCATCGGCGTGAACGCCCAGATCCGCAGCGAGTCGGGCGTCAACGAGGGGCTCGGGTTCGCGGTTCCCATCAACGCCGCCCGTCGCTCGCTGGACCAGCTGCTCGCGAAGGGTGAGGTCTCCTACGCGTACGCGGGGATCTCGACCGACGACCTGACGCCGTCGCTGGCGCGTCGCCTCGGGACGCGTGCGAACCGGGGCGCGATCGTGATCCAGGTCACCGACGGAAGCCCGGCCGACGTGGCCGGCTTCCGCGGCGGGTCGCGCACGCTCGAGGACAACGGCCGCGTGATCCGCGTCGGAGGCGACGTCGTCGTGGCCATCGACGGCCGGCGCGTGCTGAGCGGCGACGACCTCGTCCGCATCGTCGCCGGCGAGCTGCGCCCCGGCCAGGTCGCGGCCTTCACCGTGCTGCGAGGCGACCGGTACCTCACGCTGCGCGCCCGCCTCGCCGAACGGCCCACCGTGCCGCCTCGGAACTGAGATTCACTGCGTTTGGCGGACGAAGGGGCGCGGTACCGACCCCTTGAGGCGCTCGCGGTTTCCCGGGTTTTGACAGATTTCGCGCGTTTTGGGGGAAGGAATTTGTGGTAAATGACCACGGATGGCCGCGGGGTATGACGAGGTGACAGCGCCGAGTGCTCCTTCGCTGGACCAGGCGATCCGTCTCACGATCCCGGCGAAGCCCGAGTACATCTCGCTGGCCCGCCTCGCGCTCACCGGCCTCTCCCGCGTGCGGGAGCTCGACCCGGAGACGCTCGCGGACCTGAAGCTCGCGATCACGGAGGCGACGTCCAACTCCGTTCGCCACGCCTACAGCGACGGGGCGGGCACGGTCGAGGTGGTCTACGACCTGCAACCCGACCGGCTCGTGATCGAGGTCTCGGACGACGGCGAGGGCTTCGACTACGACCGCGTGCCCGCGACCGTCGATCCCGAGGACGAGCTGACCGAGGGTGGGCTCGGGATCGCGATCATCAAGACGATCGCGGACGAGTTCGAGTTCGGCCGCGGCCCGGACGGCCGCGGGTCGCGCCTCCGGTTCACCAAGCGACTCGAGGGCTGACCTCGGACCCGCCCGAGACGCCCGCCCGCGTCCCACCCATGCTCCCCATCGTCAACGTCGGCCACAAGGCGCTCGGGGACTATTCCACGATCGCGACGCGCGGGCTCATGGACGAGATCCGGCGCCTCGCCGAACCGCTCGCGGGAAAGCGCGTGCTCCACCTGTCGGCGACGGCGTTCGGCGGCGGTGTCGCCGAGATCCTGTACACGCTCGTCCCGCTCATGGCGGACGCGGGCCTCGACGTCGAGTGGCGCGTCATCCGCGGGCAGGACGAGTTCTTCGACGTCACGAAGCGGATCCACAACGCGCTGCAGGGCGACGAGCGGGGGCTGACGCCGGACCAGGAGGAGCTCTTCCGGCAGTACAACGCCAGCAATGCCGAGGAGGTCGACCCCGAGGCGTACGACTTCGTCGTCGTTCACGACCCGCAGCCCGTGGCGATCGTCGATCACTTCGCCGGCGGCTCGACCAAGTGGATCTGGCGCGGGCACATCGACTTCTCCACGCCCAACGCGCAGGTGCTGGGGTTCCTGCTGCCGTCGATCCGGCGCTACGACGCCGCGATCTTCCACCTGCGCGAGTACGTCCCGCGCGCCGACGCACTGCCGACCTGCGTGATCTGGCCGCCTGCGATCGACCCGCTCGCGCCGAAGAACATGGCGCTGTCGCCCGAGGATGCGGCGTACATCGTCGACCAGTTCGGGATCGACGTCGAGCGGCCGCTGATGACCCAGGTGTCGCGCTTCGACCCCTGGAAGGACCCGATCGGCGTCATCGACGCGTACCGCATCGTGAAGGAGCGCTTCCCGCAGATCCAGCTCGCGCTCGTCGGCTCGATGGCGCACGACGACCCGGAGGGCTGGGACTTCTACAACCGCACCGTCGAGCACGCGGACGGCGATCCGGACATCTTCATCCTCTCGAACCTCAACAACGTCGGTGCGATCGAGGTCAACGCGTTCCAGGTGCACTCGAAGGCCGTCGTCCAGAAGTCGATCCGCGAGGGCTTCGGACTCACCGTCTCGGAGGCGCTGTGGAAGGCGCGGCCGATGGTTGCCGGCCGTGTCGGCGGGATCGTCGTCCAGATCGAGGACGGCGAGACGGGCTGGCTCGTCGACTCCGCCGACACGTGCGCCGAGGCGGTGATCGAGATCCTCCGCGACCCGACGGAGGCGCGGACGCGGTCGCTCGCCGGCAAGGAGCACGTGCGCCGCCACTTCCTCACGCCCCGCCTCCTGCGCGACTGGCTCGCCCTCTTCGACGTGCTTCTCGGCCACGACATCGGCGAGTCGCGGCTGACCATCGCGGAGCCCGCCACGGCCTGACGGCGTACCCTCCGCGCGTGGCGTCGCGGCGCAGGCTGATCGTCGTCTCCAACCGCGGCCCGGTCGGCTACGCGCGCGGCGACGACGGCGTGCGCGTGGCGCGCCGGGGCGGCGGGGGGCTCGTGACCGCGCTGCGCAGCCTCGTCGCGCACCACGACGTGACGTGGATCGCGAGCGCGATCAGTGAGGAGGATCGCGCCGTCGCGATCGAGGCAGGGGGCGCCTTCGAGGAGACGCTGCGCGACGGGGCGCGCTGCCGGCTCCGGCTCGTGGTGCACGACCCCGCGGCGTACGACCGCTACTACAACGTCGTCGCGAACCCGACGCTCTGGTTTCTCCAGCACGACCTGTGGGGGCAGCTCGAGGACCGCGGCGGTGAGCTCGAACGCGCCTGGGAGGACGGCTACGTCCCGGTCAACCATGCCTTCGCCGTCGCGGTGCTCGAGGAGCTCGCGGAGCGGCCGGACGCGACCGTCTTCTTCCACGACTACCACCTCTACGTCGCCCCGCTCGTCGTCCGCCACGAGCGCCGCGACGCGCTCCTTGCGCATTTCACGCACATCCCGTGGCCGCCGCCCGACCGCTGGCGCGTCCTGCCGGAGCCGATGCGCGGGGCGATCCATGCCGGCCTCGTCGCGAACGACGTCGTCGCGTTCCACACGGAACGATGGGCCGGCGCCTTCCGCGAGTCGGCCGCCGAGGTACTGGGCCTGGACGCGCTCGCGCGGACGACGGTCGCCGCGCACCCGATCTCGATCGACCCGAGAGAGTTCGAGGAGCTCGCGTCGAGCCCGGGCGTGCTGGAGGCAGAGCAGCGGCTCGAGGAGGGGCGGCCGGAGCGGCTGGTGCTGCGTGTCGACCGCACCGACCCGTCGAAGAACGTCGTGCGCGGCGTGCTCGCGTTCGAACGGTTCCTCGAGACGACGCCGGAGGCCGTCGGGCGCGTGGGCATGCGCGCCCTGCTCGACCCGTCGCGGCAGACGATCCCCGAGTACGTCACGTACCTCGAGGCGATCCGGCGCGAGATCGCGCGCGTCAACGAGCGCTTCGGGCGCGACGGCTGGCTGCCCATCGACCTCCGCGTGCAGGACGACTTTGCCGCCTCGGTCGCCGCGTACAAGCAGTTCGACGTGCTGCTCGTCAACTCGGTCTACGACGGGCTCAACCTCGTCGCGAAGGAGGCGCCGCTCGTGAACGAGCGGGACGGCGTGCTCGTGCTCTCCCGCAACGCAGGCGCGTTCGAGGAGCTCGCGGACTGGGTCGTCCCGGTCGATCCGCTCGACGTCGAGGGCCAGGCCGCGGCGCTGCGTGAGGCACTCGGGCTCGACGCGGGCGAGCGCCGCCGGCGGCTCGACGCGATCCGTGGCCAGGTACGCGAGCACGACCTCGAGCACTGGCTCGACGCGCTGCTCGCCGACTTCGACGCCGCGGCCGGGCGCAAACGGCACGCGGCCTCGCGGTAGCCGCCGCGACGCTCGCGCGGCGGTACGCTCAGCGGCCGTGAGCGAGTTCTCCCACGTGGACGAGGCCGGCGACGTCCGGATGGTCGACGTCGGCGGCAAGCCGGTGCAGCGGCGCCGGGCCGTCGCGGCCGCGACCGTGCGGATGGCGCCGGAGACGGCCGCGCGGCTTCGCGACCTGCCGAAGGGCGACGCACTGGCGACGGCGCAGCTCGCGGGGATCATGGCCGCGAAGCGGACGAGCGAGCTGATTCCGCTCTGCCACCCGCTGCCGCTCTCGCACGTCGAGGTCGAGCTCGCCGTCACCGAGGACGCGGTCGAGATCACGGCCGCCGCGGCCACCGCCGCGCAGACCGGTGTCGAGATGGAGGCGCTCACCGCCGCGGCGATCGCGGCGCTGACGGTCTACGACATGGCCAAGGCCGTCGACAAGGGGCATGGTCGTCGAGGCCGTCCGGCTGGTGGAGAAGACGAAGGAGTGAAGGCCGCCGTCCTCACCGTGTCGGACGGGGTCTCGCAGGGCGTGCGCGAGGACCGCAGCGGCGACGTGCTCGCGGAGCTGCTCGCCGGCGAGGGCTACGAGGTCGAGCGCCACATCGTCCCCGACGAGGGCGGACGCATCGCGGAGGCGCTCGAGGAGCTGGCCGCGGCCAACCGGCTCGTCCTCACGACCGGCGGCACCGGGCTCGGCCCGCGCGACGTGACGCCCGAGGCGACGCGCGCCGTGCTCGAGCGCGAGGCTCCCGGGATCGCCGAGGCGCTGCGCGCCGACTCGATCGCGAAGACGCCGCACGGCCTTCTCTCACGAGGTGTGGCCGGCGTCCGCGGCACGACGCTGATCGTCAACCTCCCCGGCTCGACCGGCGGCTGCCGCGACGGGTTCGCGATCCTGCGGCCGGCGCTCGCGCACGCACTCGAGCTCCTCGCCGGCGAGCAGACGGAGCACGTGCAGACGTGACCGAGACGCTCGCGCCGCTGCCGGTCCGCTTCGCGCGGCTGGTGAAGATCGAGCACACGGTCTTCGCGCTCCCGTTCGCCTACGTCGGCGCTCTCCTCGCCGTCGACGGCTGGCCGGGCTGGGCGGACATGCTCTGGATCACGGTCGCGATGGCAGGCGCTCGCTCGCTCGCGATGGCGCTGAACCGGCTGATCGACGCCGAGATCGACGCGCGCAACCCGCGCACGGCGTCGCGCGAGCTCCCGTCGGGACAGCTCGCGCGTGGCCAGGTCGTCGCCTTCTGCGTCGTCTCGCTCGTGGTCTTCCTCGTCGCCGTGTGGCAGCTCGACCCGATCATCCGCTGGCTCTGGCCGATCCCGGTCGCCGCGTTCGTCGTGTACCCGTACCTCAAGCGGTTCACCTGGTTGGCGCACGTGTGGCTCGGCGCGGTCGACGGGCTCGCGCCGGTCGGCGCCTGGGCGGCGGTCACGGGCGAGCTGCCCTGGGAGGCGTGGGCGCTCGGCGCGGCGGTCGCCTGCTGGATCGCCGGGTTCGACCTCTTCTACGCGCTGTTCGACCGGGACGTCGACCTGCAGCAGGGCCTGCGCTCGTGGGCGACGCGGTTCGGCGTGGGAGGCGTCTTCGCCGGCGCGCGCGTGTTCCACGTCCTCACGATCGCGTTCCTCGTCGCGGTGGGGCTCGGGCTGGACGTCGGCGTCTTCTACTGGCTCGGCGTCGCCGTCGTCGCGGTGCTGCTCCTGTACGAGCACCTGCTGATCCGGCCTCACGACCTGCGCCGCCTCGACGCCGCATTCTTCACCGTCAACGGCGTGATCAGCGTCGTCTTCTGCGCGTTCGTCGCGCTCGACGTGCTCGTCTAGACGGCGCGCAGGCCGCGGCGGGTCGCGACGAACGCCGTCGCGTCAGGGACGGCGACCGCGCGGCGACCCAGGGCCGCTGCGAGCGCGGTGGGCTTCCCGGCGCGGATCCAGAGCGGCTTCGCGAGCCCGAGCTTGAGCGTCCGGCCGCGCCGCAGCGTCCCGGCCCAGACGAGCTTGCCCTTCGCGGAGCGGAAGCGGACGGCGACCCACGAGTCGTCGCGCGCCGTCAGCAGCAGCGGTCGCGCGGGTGCCGGTGCAGGCGCCGCCGGCGCGGCGGCGGGCTGCGTCCTCGGCGCCGAGACCGGCTCGGTGCGGGCCGGCGCGGCCTCCTCGCGGGAGTCGAGCTGCCACGCGGCCACGGCGAGCACGGCGGCGAGCCCGACTGCCAGCCCGACGAACAGCGGTGCGCGCGGCCGCCGCGGCTCGTACGGGCGCTCTGCGACCGGTGCGATCCGCTCCTCGGTCTCGCGCCGGTTGTCGCGGAAGGCGGCCAGGTATTGCTGCGGATCGAGCTCGAGGTAGGACGCATACGTGCGCAGGAACCCCTTCGCGTACGCCTCCGCGGGCAGTTCGTCCCAGCGGTCGTCCTCGATCGCCTCGAGGTAGCGGATGCGGATGCGGGTCGCCGCCTCGACGCGGTCGAGTCCGATCCCGCTGCGGATGCGCGCCTCGCGGAGACTGGGGCCGATGCCGAGCGTCTCGAGCATCTGGACGGTCCGGGTTCGCGCCCGGCGGCCCGACTCCTACACTGGCGTCCGTGATCCGCGCGCGGGGCCTGGAGAAGCGGTACGGCGCGAAGCGCGTGCTCCGCGGGCTCGACCTCGACGTGCCCTCCGGCGCCTTCACGCTCGTCACCGGGCCGAACGGGTCGGGCAAGACGACGCTGCTCCGCCTGGTCGCAGGCCTGCTCGCGCCGAGCCGGGGCGAGCTCGAGGTCGCGGTCGAGCGCGGCCGCGTCGGCTTCCTCGCTCACGAGCCGCTCGTCTATCGCGAGCTGACCGCGGTCGAGAACCTCGACCTCTTCGGCCGGCTCTACCGCGTGCCTGAGCGGCGCGAGCGGATCGGGATGCTGCTCGAGCGCTTCGGGCTCTGGGACGCACGTGCCGACCGCGTCGCGACGTACTCGCGCGGGATGCAGCAGCGGCTCGCGCTCTGTCGCGCGCTGCTCCACGATCCGGAGCTCCTGCTCCTCGACGAGCCCTACAACGCACTCGACGCCGAGGGAGCGGAGCTGCTCGACCGCGAGCTGCGCGGGCTCGCCACGGGCCGCACCTTCCTCGTCGCCACCCACGACCCGGAGCGCCTCGGGCCGCTCGCATCGGCGCGGGTCGCGTTCACATGAGCGGCTACGTCCGCGACGCCGCTGCGCTCGCGCGCAAGGATCTGCTGCTGGAGCTGCGCGGCAAGGAGCTGCTGCCGTCGATGGCGCTGTTCGTGCTCGCGATGCTCGTCGCGTTCCGCTTCGCGCTGACGGACGAGCAGGAGGCCGCGTCGCAGGGGCTCCTCTGGATCGCGATCGTGTTCACCGCACTGCTCGGCCTCGGCCGCGCCTTCGTCGCCGAGCGCGAGCAGGGGATCCTCGACGCGCTCGTGCTCGCGCCGTGCGACCGCAGCGCGATCTGGCTGGGGAAGGTGCTCGCGACGATGGCCTTCCTCGTCGTCGTCGAGGCGGTCGCGCTGCCGGCGTTCGGGCTCTTCTTCGGCGGCGTCTCGTGGGCGACGGTCGCCGCCGTGGCGCTCGCGAACGTCGGCATCTGCGCCGTGGGCACGCTCCTCGCGGCGATGGCGGTCGCCGGGCGCGCGCGCGAGGTGCTGCTGCCGCTCCTGTTCCTCCCGCTCGCGATCCCGATCGTCGTCGGAGGCGTGGGCGCGACGGTTGCCGACGACCCCGCCCGCTACCTGGCCTTCCTGGCCTTGTACGACGCCGTTTTCGCGATACTTGCCTGGGCCACCTTTGAGTACGTCGTCGTCGAATAGGAGCGGGGCCGTCCTGGCGCTCGCGACCTTCGTCCTGCTCGGGGGCGGGATCGCGCTGGCCCTCCTCTGGGCGCCCGAGGACGCGGACCAGGGGCCGAGCCAGCGGATCTTCTACGTGCACGTCCCGCTGGCGCTGACCGCGTACGCGTGCTTCTTCTGGGGCGCGTGGAAAGGGCTGCGGCTGCTGATGACGCGCGACGAGCGGCACGACCTCGAGGGCTACACCGCCGTGCACCTCGGGCTCATCTTCGGCCTGCTCACGCTCGCCACGGGCTCGATCTGGGCGAAGATCTCGTGGGGCGTGTGGTGGAGCTGGGGCGAACGACAGCTCGTGCTCTTCCTGATCCTGTTCCTCTTCTACTCGGCCTACTTCATGCTCCGCTACTCGCTGGAGCCGGGCGCCTCGCGCGCGAACATCAGTGCCGTCTACGCGCTCGTCGGCGTCGTGCTGATCCCGGTCTCGTTCCTCGCGATCCGGCTCGCCGAAAACTTCATCCACCCGGTCGTGTTCACGCGCGACGTGCAGGACAACCTGCCGACGGAGATGCTCGTCACGGTCGCCGTCTGCCAGGCCGGGATGCTCGCGCTCGCGGCGACGCTGTACCGGAACGAGCTGCTCGGCAAGCGGCTCGACGAGCGACTCAAGGAGCTGCGGGAGGCGCTGGCATGAGCAGCGGCGAGAAGTACCTCTCGGCCGCCTACGTCGTCGTGCTCCTGACGGTGCTCGCCTACCTGTTGATCCACACGCTGCGGCTCTCCCGGCTCGAGCGCGAGATCGCGGACCTTGCCGAGCGCGTGCTGGCGCGGAGAGACGATGGCTGAGTTCCTCGTCTGGCCGGCGCTGTTCGCGTACTCGGAGGCGGCCGTCGCCTCGGCGGCGGAGGTGCGGCACCCGGGGCTGGCGGGGCGCCTCGCGGTCTGGGGCGTCCGGCTCGGTTGGCTCGCGCAGACGGCGCTCCTCGTCGCGCAGGCGACACAGGCCGATGCGTTTCCATGGTCGACGTGGGCGGGCGCGCTCAACCTGCTCTCCTGGCTCGTGGTGTCGGTCTACCTCGTCTGGGGCTGCCGCGCGTCGTTCCGGCTGCTCGGCCTTGCCGTGACACCGGTCGCCGCGATCCTGCTCGGGGCGGCGTGGGCGGGCGGCGGCACCGGCGCCGAGGGCGACCATCCGGGCATCCTCCTCGCGACGCACGTCTCGCTGATGCTCGCCGGCTTCGCGGCGTTCGCGCTCGCGGCAGGGCTCGCCGGGCTCTACCTCTGGCAGGAGCGGCGGCTGAAGCGGCGCGAGCCGACGCTGCTGCGGCTGCGCATCCCGCCGCTCGAGACGCTCGACCGGCTCGAGGCGCGGACGCTCGTCGCCGGGCTCGTCACATTGACGCTCGGGATCCTCGTCGGGATCGCGAGCCTCGCCGTCGACGGCGGCTCCGTCGACGCGGCGATGGCGGCGACGCTCGGCGCCTGGGTCGTCTACGCCGGCTACGTCGTCTTCCGCCTGCGCGGGCTCCAGGGCCGCCGCGCGGCGCTCTACGCCGTCGCCGCGATCGCGGCCGTCGTCCTCGTCCTGCCCGTGACCCACTTCGCCGGATGAAGCTGGTCCTCGTCGGCACGTCGCACCACCGCGCGCCGGTCGAGCTCCGGGAACGGGTGGCGCTCGACCGCGAGCGGGCGGCCGAGGCGGCGGAGCAGCTCGCGGCCAGCGGCGCGGAGGCGGTCGTCCTCTCGACCTGCAACCGCACCGAGGCCTACGTCGCGCACCGGGACGAGGCCGCGGCGGAGACGATTGCGATGGCGCTGTTCGCCGACCCCGAGCTTTCGCCCGCGCTCTATCGGCTGCGGGACGAGGCGGCGGCGCTGCACCTCTTCCGCGTCGCCGCCGGGCTCGACTCGATGGTGCCGGGTGAGGGCGAGATCCTCGGGCAGGTGCGGGTCGCATACGAGGTCGGCTCCACCGGGCCGGTGCTCGACCACCTCTTCCGCCAGGCGCTGCATGCGGGCAAGAAGGTGCGCACGCACACGGCGATCGCCGAGAGCCCGGCGTCGGTGTCGGCCGCGGCGGCCGCGCTCGCGCAGTCCGTCTTCGGCGACCTCGACGGGCGGCGGATCCTGCTGCTCGGCGCCGGCAAGGTGTCCGAGCTCGCCGCGCGGAACCTGCTCAGCCGCGGCGCCGAGGTCGCGTTCGTCGCCAACCGGACGGCGGAGCGCGCGGCGGATCTCGCGGCCAAGGTGGGTGGCGAGCCGCTGCCGTGGGAGCGGATCGGCGAGGAGCTGGCGCGGGCGGACGTGGTCGTCTCGTCGACGAGCGCGCCGGGGATCGTGCTCCACGCCGCCGACGTGCCGCCGCGCCGCGGACGACCGCTGCTGCTCGTCGACCTTGCCGTGCCGCGCGACCTCGACCCGGCGATCCACGAGCTCGACGGCTGCTACCTCTACGACATCGACGATCTCGAGGCCGTCGTCGCGGAGTCCCTCGCCACGCGTCGCGGGGAGGCAGCGCGCGCGGAGCGGATCGTCGCGTCCGAGGCCGATCGCTGGCGCGACTGGCAGGCGTCGCTCGACGTCGTCCCGGCGATCGCGTCGCTGCGCGCGCGCGCCGAGGAGATCCGCCGCGCGGAGCTCGACCGCGTCGCCGGTCGCCTCTCGGACGAGGAGCGACGCGCCGTCGAGTCGGTCACCGCGCGGATGCTCGACAAGCTCCTCCACCTGCCGACGGTGCGGATGAAGCAGGCCGCCGTGACAGCCGATGGGGTGGTCTATGCTGACGCGGTGCGCCACCTGTTCGGCCTCGGCGAGGAGCAGCGCTGACCGGTCTCCGGTCGCTTACGGGGCGTCCGCTTCCGGTGCAGGCTCCGACCGCGTTCGTGCGCGTGCGGCCGAGGGGCGCCCACGCCTGCGGGCTCACGAAGCCGCGTCAGGTGCTGCGGTGTGGCGATGCTCGTACGCGTCGGCACGCGCGGTAGCCGGCTCGCGCTGACGCAGGCCGAGCAGGCCGTCGAGCCGCTCCGCAGGCCCGGGATCGAGATCGCGCTCGTCCCGATCACGACCGCCGGCGACCGCGACCGGACGAAGCCGTTCGGTGAGATCGGCGCGCGCGGCGTCTTCGTCAAGGAGATCGAGGAGGCGCTCCTCGGCGGCCGGATCGATGTCGCCGTCCACTCCGCCAAGGACATGACCTCCACCGCCACGGACGGGCTCGCGGTCGGTGCCTACCCGGCGCGGGAGGACCCGCGCGACGCGCTCTGCGGCGCGGACGGGATCCGTCCAGGGATGCGGATCGGCACGGCGTCGGTGCGGCGCCGGGCGCAGCTGCTCGCGCTCGAGCCGACGCTGTCGATCGAGCCGCTCCGCGGGAACATCGACACGCGGCTCCGCAAGCGTGGGGAGCGCGGGCTGGACGCGATCGTCCTGGCGGCGGCCGGCCTCGAGCGGCTCGGGTTGGGGCACGAGATCGGGCACCGCTTCGATCCGGAGCAGCTGCTGCCGGAGGCCGGACAGGGTGCGCTCGCGCTGCAGGTGCGGGAGGGCGACGAGCGCCTCGTCGCGGTCGTCGACGACGCCGAGACCCGTCGCCGGGTCGAGGCCGAGCGGGCCTGCGTGGCGCTGATCGGCGGCGGCTGCCTCGCGCCGGTGGCGGCACATCACGACGGCACGATGCTCACGGCGCTCGTCGCCGACGAGGACGGCCGCTGGGTCGAGCGGCGGAGCGGCGACGACGCGGAGACCGTCGCCGCCGCGCTCGCGCCGTTCCTTCCGTGAAGGTCGTCGTCACGCGCCCGCGCGGGCGCGCCGCGGAGCTGGTCGCCCGGCTCGAGTCGCTCGGCTACGAGGTCGTCGTCTGCCCGCTCGTCGAGACCGAGTCGCTGGGCGACGAGCCGGTCGACGTCGATGGCTACGACTGGGTGATCGTCACGAGCCGCACCGGCGCCGAGGAGCTGCGACGTCGCATGCGCGGGCGGCCGCGGCGGGTGGCGGCCATCGGCCGGGCGACGGCCGAGGCCCTCGGCGGCGCCGACCTCGTGCCGGCGGTGTCGACGCAGGAGGGCCTGCTCGAGGCTCTGCCGCGCCCCGCGGGACGTGTCCTCTTCGCCGGCGCGGAGGACGCGCGGCCGCTGCTCGCCGAGGCGCTCGACGCCGACGTGGTCGCGCTCTACCGCACGCGCCGGCTGCGGCCCGCGGACTTCCCGCAGGACGCCGACGCGGTCGTGCTCGCGTCCACGTCCGCCGCCGAGGCGTACGGCGCGCTCGGCGTCAGCGTGCCCGCGATCTCGATCGGGCCGCAGACAACCGCCGCGGCGCGCGCCGCAGACGTCAGAATCCTCGCCGAGGCGCCGACGCACGACGTCGACGGCCTCGTCGAGGCGCTCCAGACATGGTCATCACCTTCCTGACCGACTTCGGCCTCTCCGACGACTTCGTCGGGGTCTGCCACGGCGTGATGAAGCGGATCGCGCCGGAGTCGCCCGTGATCGACATCACGCACGGGATCCCGCCGCAGGCCGTGCTGCAGGGCGCGCTCGTGCTCGCGAACACGGTGCCGTACATGCCCGAGGGCGTCCATCTCGCGGTCGTCGACCCGGGCGTGGGCGGCGGGAGGCGGCCGCTCGCGCTCCGCGACGAGTCCGGGCGGCTCTACGTCGGTCCCGACAACGGGCTCCTCATCCCCGCCGCCGAGGCCAACGGCGGCGTCGCGGAGGCGCGCGAGCTCACGAATTCGGACTACGCGCTCCCGTCCGTGTCGCGGACATTCCACGGACGCGACCTGTTCGCGCCGGCCGCCGCGCACCTGTCGAAGGGCGTCGACCTCGCCGAGCTCGGGCCACCCGTCGCGCTCGACGCGCTCGTCCGGCTCGACCTCCCGGTGCCCGCGGTCGGCGACGCCCGCCTGCGCGCCACGATCCTCTACGTCGACACGTTCGGGAACGTCCAGCTCAACCTCACGCGCGAGCACCTCGAGCACGTCGGTGTCGAGCCGGGGACGACCGTGGAGCTCGCGGTCGGGCAGGACCGCTACTACGCGGTCGCGGCTCGCACGTTCGCCGATACGCGTCCCGGTGACCTTCTGCTCTACGAGGACAGCTACCGGAACATCTCGCTCGCGATCAACCGGGGCAGCGCAGCCTCGATCCTCAAGGCCCGCGCCGGCCTCGAGCTCGTGATCGTCCCAGAGCGGATCTAGTCGCGAAAAGGAGGGACGTCCGTGCCGGTGCTACCGCGCGCGAACGTCCCTGTGCGGCGAGCATAAGCCTCCGCGGCCGGACCTGCAAACGAGGAGCAACGGCCAGTCGCTCGCCATGTCCCGCACGACCACGGCCGGTGTCAGACACTGATGCGACCAAGCCCACGGGTCAGTCGGACCAGGTCTCGGACGGGCGGGATCGCCGCGTGCCCCGTCCAGGGGCACAGCGCATCCCGCCCGTCACGACACGCCACGTGCCTATGAGAACAGGTTCCTGGCCGGAGCGCCCGCACCGCAGGTGCGCGCGCGCAGGCCACACGAACCAGGCCCGGCCACTGCAACGAGAGACGGCCCCTCGGCCGAAGGGCGGTTCATCCGCCCGAGAGGCCACGCAGACGTGACTCGAAGCCCTCAGGCAGAAGGAGGGGGCTCGTGGGGGAACCATGGGTTCCCCCACGCCCTTAAATCCAGCTGAGGTTGTCCTGCAGGAGCGGGACGAGGAAGTAGAGCGCGAACGCGCCGGCCGCGATCCACATGAACGGGTCGACGTCGCGCGCCTTGCCCTGCGCCGCGCGGATGATCACGTAGGCGATGAACCCGAAGCCGATCCCGTTCGTGATCGAGTACGTGAACGGCATCAGCATGATGATGAGCGCAGCGGGGAGGCCGATCTCGAGCAGCGAGAAGTCGATGCCCGCGAGCTTGCGCCGGTCGCCTTCCGCCTCGGCCTCCGCCTCGGTCAGCACCGAGACCATGAGGAAGCCGACGATGATGAGCGCGGCCGCGGTGGCCTGCGGCGGCACCATCCCGATGATCGGCGCGAAGAACATGAAGGGCAGGAACAGCGCCCCGGCGACGACGGCGACCCAGCCCGTACGGCCGCCGGCGCTCACGCCCGAGCCCGACTCGATGTAGGTCGTCGCGGACGAGGAGGACGCCGCGCCGCCGGCGACGGCTGCCAGCGAGTCGACGAGCAGCGGCTTCCGCACCTCGGGGAAGTTGCCCTTGTCGTCCACGTAGCCGGCCGCCTTCCCGACGCCCACGAGCGTGCCCATCGTGTCGAAGAAGTCCGCCATGAACAGCGTGAACACCCACACGATCGCCGAGATGACGGCCAGTTCGGTGAAGGCGTCGAAGTTGAAGTTGCCGAGCAGAGCCAGGTCCGGCGTCTCGTACACGTCGCCCGGCCAGGAGGCCCCGGCCACGAAGCCGGCGTCGTTCCCGGAGGCCTCGTTGATGATCACGGCCAGGGTCGTCGCGAGGATGATCCCGACGACGAGGTCGCCGCGGAAGCCCCGGGCACGGAGGACGATCGTGACGATCAGCCCGAAGACGGCGACGAGGATCGGCCAGGTCGTGAGGGTGCCGAGGGTGACGGGGGTGCCCTCGCCGCGGACGACGATCCCCGCCTGGTTGAGCCCGATGAAGGCGATGAAGAGCCCGATGCCGATCGCGATCGCCTTCTTCAGGTCGAGTGGGATGGCGTGGAAGATCTTCTCCCGCCAACCGGTGAGGACGAGGGCCGTGACGGCGATGCCCTCCAGCACGATGAGGCCCATGGCGGCCGGGAACGACAGCCCCTCGCCGACGACGAGGCCGAAGGCGACGACGGCGTTGATCCCGAGCCCGGGCGCGATCGCGTAGGCCATGTTCGTGTACAGGCCCATCGCGATCGTCATCACGCCGGCGACGAGACAGGTGACGGCGAGGACCTGGTTGAACGGCAGTCCGAGCGGCGCGAGGTCGGCGATCCCCGCGAAGCTCAGGATCTGCGGGTTCACGAAGATGATGTACGACATCACGATGAAGGTCGTGACGCCGGCCATCGTGTCGCGCGCGAGCGTGGTGCCGTGCTCGGCGAAGCGGAAATGGCGCTCGAGGAACGATGCCCTCAGCGACCCGGCCATCTCGGCCATGAGCTCCCTTCTCCTTCGGTTGGAACGATGGAGCCGTGAACGTAAAGCGCGAGTCGGCCGGACGAGAAGCAGCCGCGGGCGTGCGAAGCACGCTCGTTGCGGCAAATCGCTAGACGGCGGCGAACCGGCGGAGCGAGAACGGCGTCAGGTCGAAGCGCGGCTGCTCGCCCGTCGCCAGGTCCGCGAGCACCTCGCCGATCGCCGGCGCGAACTTGAAGCCGTGGCCCGAGCACGGGCTGGCGACGACGACGCGCTCGTCCTCCGGCAGGAGGTCGATGACGAAGTGCTCGTCGGGTGTGTTCGTGTAGAGGCAGATCGCCGCCTCGCGCAGCGCGCCGTCGCCGGCGGGGAAGAAGCGCCGGACGAGACCGCGGATCGTCTCCTCGTCCTCGGGGCGGAGGCTGCGCTCGACCGCGTCCGGCGTCGCCGCCTCGCCGTGGTGGTGGACGGCGACCTTGAACCCGTCGCCGACGTCCGGGAAGCCGTAGAACGCCCAGCCGGGCTCCCACTCCCAGACGAAGATCGGAAACCGGTCGGGCCCGAAGAGCTCCGGCCGCCGCGGTGCGAGCCAGAGCAGCGGCTGCCGGGCTGCGGTGAAGGTGCCGGCGAGCTCCGGCACGAGCTCCGGGAGCCACGGGCCCGCAGAGACGACGATCCGCTCGGCCGCGTAGGTGCCGCGCCCGGTGCGCAGCTCGTTGCCGGCCAGCTCGAGCACGGGCTCGTCGAAGCGGAGGTCGGCTCCGGCCTCGGCCGCGAGCGCGAGCGCCGCCGCCACCGCCGCCTCGGGCTCGAGGAAGCCCGCACGCGGTTCGAAGATCGCCGCGTGCTCGTCCGGCACCGCATAGGCGGGAAAGCGTTCGCGTACGTCCCCGGCCGACAGCTCCTCGTAGGGCAGGCCGTGCTCGACCGCGCTCGCCCGCGCGCCGGCGACGACCTCCGAGTCGGGCGCGCCGAGCATCAGCCCGCCGGTGACGGTCAGGACGTGGGTGCCGGAGCGTTCCTCGAGTTGCCGCCAGAGCTCGTATGCACGCTGGACGAAGGGGACGTAGAGCGGCTCCTCGAAGTACGCCTCGCGGATGATCCTCGTCCGGCCGTGCGTCGAGCCGAGCGTGTGCGGCGGGTGGTAGCGATCGAGCCCGAGGACGCTCCGGCCGCGCGACGCGAGCGCGAGCACCGTCTGGCTGCCCATCGCGCCGAGGCCGACCACGGCGACGTCGTACCGCCGGGGCACGGCTAGCTCCGGAGCTCCCGCTCGAGCGCGTCGAACGTCTGCGTGAACGCGCGCCGGATCCCGCGCGCGAGCAGCACGCGGTCGAACACGCCGGCGAGCCCGCCTCGGGGCTCGTACTCGACGGCCAGCCGGTAGGCGAAGCCGTCGCCGTCGGGCTCGAAGCCACGCTCGTGGCGGGCGTCCGGAAGCCCCGGCTGCGTGCTCGAGTACGTGACGAGCCGGTTCGGCTCGAACTGCGTGATCGTCATCGTCAGCTCGCGCTCCCGGCCCAGCAGCCGCGTCACCATCCGGGCGGTGTCGCCGACTCGCGCCCCAGCTCGAGCCCTCCTCCAGGCGCACGTAGCCCGGCCAGAACGTCGGCCAGTTCGCGGGATCGGTGATGAATGCGAACCCGCGCTCGACCGGGACGTCGTAGCGCCTGACCGCTTCGAGTCGCGGCATGAGGCGAATCTAACCGGAGCTGCCGGTCTCGGCGTGCGGTGCCCCGACCGGCTTCGACTCGGGCGAGCCGCGCTGGCGGAGGTAGATCGAGAACGCGACCATCGTCGCGACGGCGAGGAACTCCGATTGCCAGTTCTGGAGCGTGCGATTCCAGAAGTCCGCCTCGCGGAGGTAGGCCAGCCACGAGACCGTCGGGTCGCCGTGCGCCGCCTGCTCCTCGTCGAACATCCGCCAGTTGGACAGCGATTGTGCGAACCACGCCGCGAGGAAGATCCCGAGCATCGCGAGCCCGAGCGAGTTCTCGTAGACCTTCAGCCGCAGTCCGCGCACCTTCGCCCACGCGGGCGCGTCGCGCGGGGCGTGCTCACCGACCCTCGCGTCGGCGTCCGACTCGGGCCCGGCCTCCTCGGGCTTCTTCGACTCCGTCGACCCGCGCTGCACCAGCCAGACGGTGGCGACGATGATCAGCGTGAACTGCAGGAACTCGGACTGCCAGTTCTCCATCACGTTGCCGCCGAAGTCCGCGGAGACGAGGTAACGCCCGTACGAGATGGTCGGCTGGTCGTGGCTCTGCTGCTGCTCGTTGAAGGCGACGAAGCCGGCAACCGACTGGCCGACGAGCGCGAGCAGGAAGATGGCGAGGAAGAAGACGGTCAGGCTCTGGTCGGCCAGCCACCTGCGCATCACAGTCCTGCCGCGCCGACGACGCCGTAGAGCACGAGCCCGGCGAGGATGATCGACCAGGTGACCACGAAGACGGTTCGCATTGCTCCCTCCGAAGACCGGCGACGTCTGGGTTTTCCGAGGCGACGGAGCGGTGAAACGCGGAGAGCCGTGTGGGTCCCTCTGGTTCTCTCGGTCGTCCTCCTGGCCGTCGTGGTCGCGGTGCATTGGAGCGTCCGGGACGCGTTCGGGGCCGAGCTGCGCAAGAACGCACCGGTCGCGATCCTGCTCGTGGCCGTCCTCGCCGCGATCGTGCTGCTGCCGCCCCTCGCCTGGGCCGTGAGCGCGCTCTGACGCTCGCGCTCACGGCCACCGACCTTCCATCCGACATGTGCGTCGCGCCGTGCGCGAGCCACGAGCATCGACTCGACGGGGCGCTGCGCTAACCGCTCGTCTCGTTCGGGTCCTCCTGCTCGGCGAGCTTCAGCGAGCCGTTCCGGACGTCCGCGAGATGACGCTTCTGGATCGGCAGCGCCCACGCCACGAGCGAACGCGTCTCCGCATGCGCGGCGCGGTCGGCGAGCACGCCGACGATCTCCCAGTGCCCGACCTCGCCCGCCTCGGCCATCGTCAGGAACTCGAAGCCGTCGAGCGCGTCGCTCTTTCCGCCCAGGTAGGTCTGCATCATCTCGGTCGCTTCCTGCTTCGTCTCCCGGGCCTGCTCGAGGATCGCCGTCTTCTTGCCGTCGAAGCCGCCGGCCAGCTCCTCGCACCGGCGCGCCGTCTCCTCGGCTTCCTCGCCCATCCGGTCGAGCACGGCCGTCAACTCCCGATCGTCGTCCGCGAGCCCCTTCACCGTCGCAGTCGCTCCCTTGGCCGCCTGCGCCAGTCCGAGCACCTCGGCCAGCTTGCTCTCGAGATTCGTCAGCTCGGCCATCGCTACGACTTCCTCGCCGTGGCCTTGCCGCCCTTGCGACCGGCGGCCTTCTTCTGCGCGGTCGTCCCGCCCTGCGACGACGACGAGCGAGAGGTCGACGAGCCAGACTTCTTCCCGCCGCGGCTCGACGCGCCCGGCGAGTTCGCGATCCTCGCCGCCCGCTCCTTCGACATCCCCTTGTCCTTGAGCGCCTCGTACTGCTTCTCGTTCTTCACGTTCGCGCGTTTCGCAGGCAACTCGCAACCCCTTTCCTCGGTGTGAACGTTCGGCCCGTGCGACTACCCGAGCCGACACCGAGGAAACGTCGGACGGTGCGGCCCGACTGTCGGGTCTGCGCCGCCCGAACCGCCGTGCTGAAACCCACAGGAAGTTCGGACGGGGCCTGATGGAACAATGGCGTGGGTGAACGCCGCGAGCCCGACGATGCACGGGGAATCGCTCTGGCCGCGGGTCGCAGAGCTTCCGCTCGTCGTCGAGGCGTGCGAGTACGACCGCCTGCACGCCGTCCTCGCCTACGAGTTCGACCGCGTCACGACGCACGTGCGGCTCGTCGGCGCCGGAACGGAGGGGCTGGGCGAGGACGTCTCGGCGTTCCGCGAGGACGGCACCACGCTGCACGAGACCCGGCCGTCGCTGCCTCTCGCGGGCGAGTGGACGCTGGCTGCCTTCTGCGAGCACCTCGGAGGGCTCGCGCTGTGGCTGGAACCGCCGGAGTGGGACGTGGCGCTGCGCCTCCGTCGCTGGGCGTTCGAGTCGGCGGCCCTCGACCTCGCGCTCCGCCAGGCCGGCCGCCCGCTGCACGACGTGCTCGGGCTCGAGCCGAAGCCGGTGCGCTTCGTCAACTCGCTCGGCCTCGGCAAGGAGCCGTCGATCGAGCCGGTGCGCAGGCGGCTCGCCCGCGCTCCCGGAGTCCGCTTCAAGCTCGACGCGGAGGCGAGCTGGGCGCCGGCGCTCGTCGACGAGGTCGCGGCGACCGGCGCGGTCGACACGATCGATTTCAAGGGCCAGTACGGCTTCGAGGTGAAGGATCCCGCGGCGCTGGGTGCGCTGTACGACCACATCCTCGCCGCGTTCCCGGACGCCTACCTCGAGGATCCGCACGACCTGCCCGAGATCGCGCAGCGGCTCCGCGGCCACGTCGATCGGGTGTCCTACGACGCGCCGATCCGCAGCGCCGAGGACATCGGCGCGACGCCGCTCCCCGCACGCGTGGTGAACGTCAAGCCGGCGCGCATCGGCGATCTGGAACGGCTGTTCGAGGTCTACGCGCGCTGCGCGCGGGAGCGGCGGCCCATGTACGGCGGAGGTTTCGGGGAGCTGGGCGTCGGCCGTGGGCAGATCGAGCTGCTCGCCGCGCTGTTCCACGCCGACGCGCCGAACGACGTGGCGCCGAGCGCCTACAACGAGGACGACCCGCCGGGCCGCCTGCCGGCCAGCCCGCTGGCGCCGAGCCCCGCGCCGACCGGGTTCCGCTGGACGGCATAGGCTCCTCGGAGGCCGCGGCGGAGCACATTCCGCGGTCAGTTCCGAAGGAGTCAAGCAGGCGGTTTCAGGAAGCGGTTGGCCGGGCTACGGAACTTGCGAACCGTCCTCCAAGTGGATTCGGGCTCGGCCTGCCGGTCATACTTCGGCCGCTGACGACGCCCGGCAAGGCCGGCTACCGATTGGGGGAAGATGCCGCTCTATCTCACGAGGTTCAGCTACACACCCGAGACCTGGGCCAGGCTGATCGCCAACCCGGAGGACCGCCGCAAGGCCGCGCAGACCTACATCGAGTCGGCCGGCGGTAGCCTCCATGGGTTCTGGTACGCCTTCGGCCCACACGACGGCTACACCCTGTGGGAGGCCCCAGACAACGTGTCCATGGCCGCCGTCGCGCTCGCGATCAGCGGCGGTGGCGCGCTCAGCTCGCTCGAGACGACAGTCCTCCTCTCGGTCGACGAGACGATGGACGCTATGCGCAAGGCAGAGCAGATCCGGTACCAGGCGCCCGGCAAAGCGGAGTCGTAGCTGCGCTGACCGATACCGGCTCTCCGCGCTCACTCATAGTGATCCTTTGGGCTGTCGGAATGCGCGCCGCCCGCCCGACACCGTTCGCTCCCAGCACTGGGCGAAGTGGGCGGTTCTGACTGCTGCTGCCAGCGGAGCCGCGCAAGGTGCCCGTTTGCCTGTCGCGGGCTAGGCCGGCTTCCAGAGCGCGTCGTCGCCGAGCGGTGTGCGTGTCGCCGCTCCGTCTGCGACCAGCCGCAGCATCGACACCTCGGCGTCGACCCGATCGGGAGCGTCGTTGCCGCGCGTGAGGAGCTGTGCGACCTCCTGGGTTACGAGCCCGCCCGGAAATGCGGTGAGCAGCTCGAGCGCGTCGTCTGGCACTCCGTGGCGCTCGCCGGCCGGGATCATGTTCGCGATCAGCACGTCGTAGGCCTCGATCGTCTGCCAGCCACCGGCCTCGAGCCGCCGTCCGGCGTGCTCGAACACGAGCGATGGTGCTGTGTACCGAACAGGGCCGTCAGTGGCCGCGTGCTTGTCCTGCAGCTGCGTGGGCGAGCCGGCGGCACGGCGGGCCTCGGCCCGATCGCGTTGGTAGGCGTCCTCCACCGCCGATGTGTCGATCGCGGCGATCGCCGCATCGACGTCGATCCCCTCCACCCCACGCAGCGCGGCCGCAATGCCCTCATCCTCATCGAGAAGAAGCGTGGTCGTGAAGAACGCAAATTGCAGCGCCCGGAAGGCCGCCCACTCCCGACCGGGCGCCTGCAAGCGCACCGCCACGACAGCGCGACAGGTGCGCCCCGTACCGACGATCCGGGCCCGTGGGTTCGGCGCCAGCGGCATGCCAAACCTGCGGAAGCGCCGCACATACCCTTCGGCCGAGCGCAGCGGCGTATAGCCCCGGTCGACGTACTCCTGCGCCGCATTCGTGAGCCCGATCAGCACGAGCCTCCACTCGAGCTGCGCGCCGTACCGCCACTCGAGCACGCGGAACGCCGGGTTCGCGGAGTACCCCCACGGGCAGCCCGCATCGTTGTACATCGTCACCCGTACCCGATCCGGCACCGTCCCTCCAGCCTAGTCGCGGCCTTCTCGCCGCGGAACCCGATGGTTGTACTGACGCCGACGACTAGCCAGGCGCTCGACAGGCCCCAGGAAAAGGATCGGGCACATGCTGCGGGTGTACGCCGCCGACGCCGACATCGTTCTGTGCCAGCGTCGTGCAGCGGGTCGGTTCCGGGTTCTGAGTTACTGAAACAGAACCTGAAAACCGCGAGGTGGCGAGGGCCGGACTCGAACCGGCGACACCCCGGTTTTCAGCCGAGTGCTCTACCAACTGAGCTACCTCGCCACGGAGCCGAACGAGTGTAGCGGCGCCGCTAGCCTTCGGCCGTGGCCGCGCAACCGGAACCGGCACCGCGGCGCGTCGCCATCATCGGAGCCGCGCTCGACCTCGGCCAGGGTCGTCGCGGCGTCGACATGGGCCCGTCGGCGATCCGCTACGCGGGCCTCGAGTCACGGCTGCGCGCGCTCGGCTACGAGGTGACCGACCAGGGGAACGTCCCGGCGCCCGTCGTCGAGGCGGTCGAGCTCGGGGACCAGTCGGCGCGCTACCTCCCCGAGGTCAAGGCGACCTGCGAGCGGATCGCGTCGCGCGTGTTCGACGCGGTCACCGGAGGCGCGGTCCCGCTCGTGCTCGGCGGCGACCACTCGGTCGCGATCGGCACGCTCGGCGGACTCTCAAAGGCGTTCGGGCCGGGCGGCGTGCTCTGGATCGACGCGCACGGGGACCTCAACACCCCCACGAGCTCGCCGAGCGGGAACGTCCACGGGATGGTGCTCGCGGCGGCGCTCGGGCTCGACCCCTCCTTCGCGAGCAGCGCGTGGGAGCTCCCGATGGTCGAGCCGAGCCGCGTCGCGCTCGTCGGGGTCCGGTCCCTCGACGACGGCGAGCGGGCGCTCATCCGGCAGCTGGAGGCGAAGGTGTTCACGATGAGCGAGGTCGACCGGCTCGGCCTCGAGCGCTGCGTCCGCGAGTCGCTCGCGCACATCGCCGGGCCGGGGTTCGTCCACGTCTCGCTCGACATGGACGCCGTCGACCCGGCCTACGCGCCCGGCGTCGGCACGCCCGTGCGCGGCGGCCTCTCCTACCGCGAGGCGCACCTCGCGATGGAGCTGATCGCGGAGGCCGGGCTCGCCAACTCGCTCGAGGTCGTCGAGGTGAACCCGATCCTCGACCGCGAGAACGAGACCGCGTCGCTCGCGGTCGAGCTCGTCGCCTCGGCCCTCGGGGCGACGATCCTCTAGGGAGCGCAGGGGAACGTGTTCCCCGCGAGCACCGTCCCGTTACGTCGCGCGTCCGATCCGGCAGGCGAAGAATCGGCACGGACTCGGCGCGGAGCGGTGATTCCGTGTCAGGCACGGTAAAGAGGTCACGGTGTTCGGAGCGGCCCCTATTCGGTGCCTGACACCGGTCACGGCCGGACGGATGCGCCTACGCGACTCGGGAGGCAAGGAACCGCTCCACGGCAGCTGCGGTCTGCTCGAGCGCCTCCCACATGACGACGTGGCCGCCGGGGACGACCTCGATGTGGAGGTCCGCGATCCCGTCGCGCAGCACGTCGACGACCACCTCGGGGACGACGTCCGAGTCGGTGCCGCGGACGACCAGCGTCGGAACGAGCACCGTCTCGAACGGCGGCGGTGGCTTCGCCATCTCGCTGAACGCGGTGACGACCGCGGCCTGGCAGTAGCGGTAGCGCCAGCGGCCGTCCTCGCCCTGCTCGAGATGCACGGCCGCCTCCTCCTCGAGGATCTCGCGCGGGGTGCTGAGGAGGACGCTCTCGGCGTAGCGGCGCTCGACCGCGTCCTCCGGCGAGGCGTACGTGCGCTCGTGCCGCGCGGCCTCCGCACGCGCGAATGCGATGTGCGGCGGCACCCAGACGGCGGGATCGAGCAGGACGGCGCGGTCGACGACCTCGGGCCGGTCGGCGATCAGCTCGAGCAGGAGCCGACCGCCGAAGCTGTGACCCATCCAGTCCGCGCGCTCGAGGTCGAGCGCGCGCAGCGTGTCGTGGAGGTCGTCGAGGTGCGTGCCGAGGTCCCACGGGGGCTCCCAGGTCGAGAGGCCGTGCCCGCGGAGGTCGACGGCGACGACGCGATAGGCGTCGCCGAGCCGCGCGGCCAGACCGGCGAACCGGCCCGCGTGGGCGTTCACGCCGTGGAGGCAGACCACCGGCGGCGCGTCCGGGTGGCCCCATTCGACGTGATGCAGGATCGCTATTCGTCCGCCTCCTCGCCGCTTCCGGAGGGACGGTAGTACGTCCGGCCGCGCAGCTCCTCCGGCAGGTTCTCGGCCTCGAAGCCGCGCGGGTCGTCGTGCGGGTAGACGTAGCCCTGCCCGTGGCCGAGCTTGCGTCCGCCGTAGCTCGCGTCCCGCAGCGCCTTCGGCGGCTTCACGTTCCCGTGCTCCTGCACGTCGCGCGTCGCCTCCTTGATCGCGACGTAGCTCGCGTTCGACTTCGGCGCGCGCGCGAGGTAGATCGCCGCCTGCGAGAGGTTGAGCCGCGCCTCCGGCAGGCCCACGTGCTCGACCGCCTGCGCCGCCGCGACCGCGACGAGCAGCGCCCGCGGGTCGGCGTTGCCGATGTCCTCGGAGGCGAGGACGACCATCCGGCGCGCGATGAAGCGCGCGTCCTCGCCGCCTTCGAGCATGGCTGCGAGGTAGTACACGGCGGCGTCGGGATCCGAGGCGCGCATCGACTTGATGAACGCGGAGGTGAAGTCGTAGTGCGCGTCGCCGCCCTTGTCGTAGACGACCGGCCGCTTCCGCGCCGCGTCCTCGACGTGGCTCTCCGCGAGCGGCTCGCCGGCCGCGTGCGCCGTCTCCCACGAGAGCTCGAGCACGTTCAGCGCCGTGCGCGCGTCGCCGCCGGACCGCTGCACGATCAGCGCCCGCAGGTCGTCCGGCACCTCGGCCCCGAGCTCGGCCGCGCCGCGTCGCACGACCTCGGCGAGCGCCTCGTCCGAGAGCGGCTCGAGCTCGTAGATCTGCGTCCGCGAGAGGAGCGCGGAGTTGACCTCGTAGTACGGGTTCTCCGTCGTCGCCCCGATGAGCGTGATGAGCCCGTCCTCGACGGCCGGGAGGAGCGCGTCCTGCTGTGCCTTGTTGAAGCGGTGGATCTCGTCGAGGAACAGGATCGTCCGCTGCCCTTGCGCTCCGAGCCGCTCGGTCGCGCGCGCGAGGACCCCGCGCACGTCGGCGACCGAGGCCGAGACGGCCGAGAGCTCCTCGAACGCGGCTCCGGTGGTCGTCGCCACGATCCGCGCGAGCGTCGTCTTCCCCGTCCCCGGCGGGCCGAAGAAGATCGCCGACCGCACGCGATCCTCCTCGATCGAGCGGCGCAGCGCCGTGCCCGGGCCGACCACGCCCTCCTGGCCCACGAACTCCTCCAGCCGCCGGGGCCGGAGCCGGGCGGCGAGCGGCGCGACGTCGCGGGCCCGCTCGTGCGCGGCATCCGAGAAGAGGTCGCCCACGCGGGAAGTATGCTCCTCGCGTGGCCGTCGAGGACTTCTCGCAGCCGGTCCTGACGGGCGAAGGCGCAAGCGACTACGAGCGCTACCTCCGCACCGACGAGCTGCTCGCGGCTGCAGAAGCGGCCGGAGGAGCGGACGCACCACGACGAGCTCCTGTTCCAGACCGTCCACCAGTCGTCCGAGCTGTGGCTCAAGCTCGCCGCGGAGGAGACGGAGGTCGCCGCCCGGCACCTGGAGCGCCGGGAGCTCGCCGCGGCGCTGCGGCTGCTCGGCAGGACGCACCTCTGCCTGCGCTACGTGACCGCGCAGCTGGACATGCTCGAGCAGATGTCGCCGTGGGAGTACCAGGAGATCCGCCGCGTCCTCGGCCACGGCTCGGGCTTCGACTCGCCCGGCTTCCGCGAGCTGCGCCGGTGGGCGCCGGCACTCGTGCAGGAGCTCCACGCGACCCTCCGCGAGCGCGGCCTCGACCTCCGCACGCTCTACGTCGAGGGGCGCGGCCATGAGGAGCTCTACCAGCTCGCCGAGGCGCTGATCGAGCTCGACGAGCGCGCGCAGGCGTGGCGCATCCGGCACTACCAGGTCGTCGCGCGCGTGATCGGCGACCAGGTCGTCGGCACGCAGGGGACGCCCGTCGAGGTGCTCGGCCGGCTCGTCAAGCAGCGGCTCTTCCCCGAGCTGTGGGAGGTCCGGAACGCGCTGACGGCGCACGCGAAGGAGTCCGACTGAGCGGCGTGGTCGAGCTCCTGCGGGAGCTCATCCAGGCGGACACGGTCAACCCCCCCGGGAACGAGACGCGCGCGGCCGAGGTGCTGCGCGCCTACCTCGAGGACGCGGGCGTCGAGGTCGAGCTGTTCGCGAAGGTGCCGGAGCGCGCGAACCTCGTCGCGCGGATCCGGGGGAACGGCAGCGGGCCGACGCTCGCGCTCCTCTCCCACACCGACACCGTGCTCGCCGACCCGGCCGAGTGGCAGCGGGACCCGTGGTCGGGCGACGTCGTCGACGGCGAGATCTGGGGGCGCGGGGCGCTCGACATGAAGGGTCAGGTCGCGGCGAGCGCGGTCGCGATCGCGAGCCTGGCGCGGGAGGGGTTCCGGCCGAACGGCGACCTCGTCTTCATCGCCGCGGCCGACGAGGAGGTCGGCGAGGACTTCGGGCTCTCGTGGCTCGTCCGCGAGCACCCCGACGCGGTCCGCGCGGACTACGCGATCAACGAGGGCGGCGGCGACCGGGTCGTGCTCGGAGGACGACCGCTCTACCTCTGCGCCACCGCGGAGAAGATGACCGCGCCGTTCAGGCTGCGCGTGCACGGCCGCAGCGGGCACGCCTCGATCCCGTCCATCGCGGACAACGCGCTCGTGAAGGCGGCGCGGATCGTCGAGCAGCTGGCCGCGTACCGCCCGCGCCCGCGGCACCTGCCCGAGACCGAGGCGCTGCTCGAGGCGATCCTCGGCGAGGTGCCGCCGGTGGAGGAGGCGGCGGCGCGGGCGGAAGCGGTGCACCCGATGGCGCGGACGCTCGTCGAGCCGCTCCTCTCGCTCACGTTCGCGCCGACGATGGTCGAGGCGTCGCAGAAGCGGAACGTGATCCCGGCGCTGTGCGTGCTCGAGGTGGACTCGCGCCTCCAGCCCGGGCAGACGCCCGAGGACGCGCGCGAGGAGCTGCGGGCCGCCATCGGCGACGACGGCTACGAGTACGAGCTGATCGAGGCGATCGGCGGCACGGGCTCGCCGATGCAGACGCCGCTGTGGGACGCGGTCGCGGCGTTCGTCGCCGAGGCGGAGCCGGGCGCGGTCGTCGCGCCGGTCGGCTGCGCCGGCTTCACCGACAGCCACTGGATGCGGGAGGCGTTCGGCACGGTCGCGTACGGCTTCTTTCCGATGCGGGCGATGGACGCCGAGGTGGCGGCGCTCCTCGTCCACTCGGCCGACGAGCGGGCGCACGTGGACGACCTCGAGCTCGGCGTCCGCTGGCTCCGCTTCGCGGCGCAGCGGCTCGGCGCGATCAGCGCCTGAGGGGCCAGCGCGCGAGGGTTCGCAGCGGCTCGCGCCAGCTGGCGTGGAACGCGGGCCCCGGCGGCCCGAGCCCATAGGAGATGTCCGCGTTCCCGGCGTGGAACCAGCCCGTCTCGCCCCAGGCGCCGGGGTAGGCGAGCCACGGCGGCGCGGGCGCGAGGCGGACGAGGCGCGGCCGCACCGTCGCGCCGCCGCCGGTGACGTCGACCGGCATCGTCCTCAGGGCGTCGAAGACGACGCGCGCCGCCGCAGGCCAGCAGCGCAGGTCGTGCCGGAAGGTGCCGCGCGCGGGGTAGTTCGCGTGCGAGCCGAGCGCGACGTAGGCGACGGGCCGCGCGCCGACCCTCGGGGCCTGCCGCCACAGCCGCCGCACGCCGCCGCAATGCTGGCTGTAGCCGACCTGGAGCGGTGCGCCGCGCCGGTCGAGCACGACCACGACCTCCTCCCAGTCGCCCTCGTGGCTGCGCCAGATCGGGCCGGCCGACGGCGTCGGGACGCTCCAGAGGTTGTACGGGTAGAAGAGCCAGTAGCTGAGGACGATGCGGTTGCCGGTGGCGAGCGCCCGGCCGTACGCCGCCGGCGCGCCGTTCAACGCGGCGTAGCACGCGTTCGCCGCCGGCCCGGTCTTCGGGTCGCATGCGGTGACGTCGAGGTGGTCGCCCGCCGGAGGCGCGGCCGCGAGGAACGGCTCGACGGGCGACGGCGCAGACGGCTCGCCGCGTGCGAGGACGAGCACCGGCACGTGGCGCGCCAGCAGCTGCTGCGGCGACGGTGCCGCGAGAGCGGCGACGGCGAGGACGGCCGCGGCGAGCACGGGAGGTAGCGTAGGCCCGTGCTCGAGCTCTTCCAACCGGCTGGCGCGTTCGAGGCCCTCGAGGCGTACCTCGCCGAGGAGCTGTGGGGCCGGGAGGGCCGCGTCGCCGACGTCTTCCTCGGCTACGGCCTCTCGCAGGAGATTCGCCGAGACGCCTCACCGCCGCCGCCCGAGCCGTGCCCGCTGCCGCTCCTGGCCTGCCGGGTGCGCGAGGAGAACCCGAGTCGAAAGCGACAAAGCAACAGACTGTCACTTTCTCGTTTTCGAATCGGGTCGTGGGAGCGCTCCTGGGCCGACGGCGACTATCTGGCCGCGGTCGAGGACGTCCGAACTGCGATCGCGCGCGGCGACGTCTACCAGGTCAACCTCGTGCGGCACCTGTCCGCGCCGTTCGCCGGCGAGCCGGGCGCGCTCGCCGACGCGCTCGCGCCGCTGCGGCCGGTACACGGGGCGGCGCTCGCCGGATCGGGCTGGACGATCGTGTCCGCCTCGCCGGAGCGGTTCCTGTCCCGCCGTGGCCGCCTTCTGCGGACGTGCCCGATCAAGGGGACGCGGCCGGCCGGCGTCCCGGTCGAGGGCGCGAAGGACGCGGCCGAGCACGTGATGATCGTCGACCTCGAGCGAAACGACCTCTCGCGCGTCTGCGAGCCCGGGAGCGTCCGCTGGCCGGAGTTGATGGCCGAGCGCGAGCTCGCCGGCGTGACGCACCTCGTCTCCACGGTCGAGGGAACCCTGCGCGAGGACGCGGCGCTCGCGGAGATTCTCGCCGCCACGTTCCCCGGCGGCTCCGTCACGGGCGCGCCGAAGATCGCCGCGGTCGACCTCATCGCCGCGCTCGAGCCCGTCGGCCGTGGCGCGTCGATGGGCGCGCTCGGCACCGTCCGCCCGAACGGCGACTTCGACCTCGCGCTGACGATCCGCACCTTCGCGGTGGCCGACGACCGGATCCACCTCTGGGTCGGCGGCGGGATCGTCTGGGACTCGGAGCCCGAGGCCGAGCTGACGGAGACGCACGTGAAGGCGGCGCCGCTGCTCGCCGCGCTCGGCGCGCCCGCTCCCGAGCCGGTCCACGCATGACGCCTGCTCGCCCTCGGCGTGACGGGGCGCGGCCTCGTCGACCGCGACACGCCCGTCCTCCACGCCGACGACGAGGCGCTGCTCCGCGGCCGTGCGGCCTTCGAGACGCTGCGCGTGTACGGCGGCCGTCCGTTCCGGGTCGACGCGCACCTCGACCGGCTCGAGGCCTCGTCGGCCCGGATCGGGCTCGCGCCGCTCCCGCGTGCCGAGCTGACGGAGCTCGCCGACGCGGCGCTCGCGGCTGCCGGCGAGCCCGACGTCGTCCTCCGCTTCCTCTGGACGGCCGGGCGCGAGGGCGGGGACCCGCTCGGCCTGGCGCTCGTGAGCCCGATCCCGGCCTGGATCGAGGGCGCCCGGTCGACCGGGATCCGGCTCGTCTCGCTGCTCGGCGCGCGGGCCGAGGTGCCGTGGCTGCTCGGCGGGGTGAAGTCGACGAGCTACGCCGTGAACATGGCGGCTGAGGCAGAGGCGAAGCGGCGCGGCGCCGACGACGCCGTCTTCGTCGACCACGACGGCGTCGTCCTCGAAGGCCCCGTCTCGAACATCTGGTGGCGCCGCGGGACGACGCTCGTCACGCCGACGCTCGGGCTCGGGATCCTCGCCGGGGTCACGCGCGCCGTGCTGCTGGAGCTCGCGCCGCAGCTCGGCTACGAGCTCGAGGAAGGCACGTACACGCTCGCCGACGTGCTCGCCGCCGACGAGGCCTTCACCTCGTCCTCGGTGCGCGAGGTGCTGCCCGTGTCCGAGGTGGACGGGGCGCCGATCCCGCTCGGCGACGCGGCTCCGGCGCTGCAGGCCGCGCTCCGCGAAGTCGCCTCCGGCTGAGGGATTGCGGTATGCGACTCTGAGTCGATAACCTCCCGGGATGGCCGCGGACAAGATCAGGCTGGGCGGGATGGCGCTGCCGAACGGCGTCCTCGTCCACGGTCCGACGTCCTGGGGCTGCGCCGTCCGGCTCCCGGACGGGACGATCAAGGTCGCCTCGGCGAGGAAGCGCACCTTCGGCGCCGGCGTCACGAATCCGCTGCTCCGCGGGCCGCTGAAGCTGCTCGACGCGTTCGCGGTGCTCCCGCAGGTGAAGCGCGCGATGCCCGAGGCCAAGCTGCCGTTCGAGCGGCCCGGCGTGATCGGGATGATGGCCGCGAGCACCGTTGCGGTCCGGGCCGTGCGTACGAGCCCCGACCTGCGCCCGCTCGTGCGCGGAGCTGGCGAGCGGGTTCCTCTCGCTCGCGCCGGCGCTGGCCGCGCTGCGCGGCGGCGAGCTCGCCGCGTACCACGGCGCCGAGCACGTCTCGATCGGGACGTACGAGCACGGCGAGCGCCGCCCGAAGGAGCACGAGCGCTGCGGCTCGCACCTCGTCGGGCCGCTGCTCGCGACGACCGCGGTCGGCAACGTCCTCGCCTCGCGCGCGCCCGAGCAGCTACGGGGGCCGGCGCGGGCGGCCGCGGCGGTCGGCGCCGCGGCGGCGTCGGTCGAGCTCTTCGGCTGGATGACGCGCCACCCGGACACCACGCTCGCGCGGGCGCTCCGGCGCCCCGGGCTACGAGCTCCAGGCCCGCATCGCCACGGCGGAGCCGAGCGACGCGCAGCTCGAGGTCGCGCAGGCCGCGCTCGACGCGTGCCTGGCCCAGGAGCACGGCCACGGCCGCGCCGGCTGAGACGAAGACCCGGCTGTCGCCGGAGACGTTCGCGCTCCCCGTCGAGAAGATGAAGACGGGGTACTACACCGACGCGTACTTCAACCACACGCGGGAGGCTCTGCTCGCCGACGGCCGGCAGGCCGCAGGTGCTCATGCAGGTCTTCCAGAAGCAGCACGCGTGGCTCGGCGGCATGGACGAGGCGATCGCGATCCTCAAGCTCGCCTCCCACGACTGGGACGCGCTCACCGTGCACGCGCTGTACGACGGCGACCGGATCGAGCCGTGGGAGACGGTGCTGACGATCGAGGGCGACTACACGCTCTTCGCGCACCTCGAGACCGTGTACCTGGGCGTGCTCGCGCGGCGCACGCTCGTGACCACGAAGGTCGTCGAGGTCATCCGGGCTGCGCGGTCGAAGTCCGTCCTCTTCATGCCCGCCCGGCACGACCACTGGCGCGTCCAGACGGGCGACGGCTACGCCGCCTACCTCGCGGGGCAGGTCTGCGGCGCGTCGATCGGCGTCACGACCGACGAGCAGGCGTCGTGGTGGGGCGGCAAGGGCGTCGGCACGGTGCCGCACTCGCTCATCGCGGCGTACGGCGGAAACACGGTCCTCGCGGCCAGGAAGTTCGCCGACTCCGCGCCGGCGGACTTCAACATCACCGTGCTCGTCGACTTCGACAACACGTCGGTCGAGACCGCGCTCGCCGTGGCCCGCGAGCTCGGGCCGCGTCTCTGGGGCGTGCGGCTCGACACGTCGGAGTCGCTCGTCGACGCGTCGCTGTGGCACGAGCTGGGCGACTTCAAGCCGACCGGTGTGAACGAGCGGCTCGTGCGGAAGGTGCGGGCGGCGCTCGATGCCGAGGGCTTCGAGCACGTCCGCATCGTCGTGTCGGGCGGCTTCACCGCCGAGAAGATCCGCACGTTCGAGGAGCAGGGCGTGCCGGTGGATGCGTACGGTGTCGGCTCGTCGCTCATCCGCGGCGCGAACGACTACACAGCCGACATCGTCAGGACCGACGGCGAGCCGTCGGCGAAGGTCGGGCGGCGCCTGCGGCCCAACGAGCGGCTGGAGCGTGTGACGTGAGCGGCCTCGTCCTGTGGGACGTCGACACGCAGGTCGATTTCATGCTCCCGCACGGGAAGCTCTACGTGCCGGGCGCCGAGGAGACGATTCCCGCGATGGCGCAGCTGGTGCAGGCGGCACGCGAGGCCGGGATCCCGCACGTGGCCTCGGCCGACGACCACGAGCTCACCGACCCGGAGATCGTCGACGACCCCGACTTCGCGAACACCTTCCCGCCGCACTGCCTCCGCGGGACGACGGGCGCTGACGAAGATCCCGGAGACGCTGCAGGAGGATCCGCTGCCGCTCGGGCTCGTCCCGTTCCCGCCCGGGCTCGTGCCGGGGCTCCTCGAGGGTCGTCGCGAGATCCTGCTGCTCAAGAAGAACTTCAGCGTGTTCACGAACCCGAACGCGGAGCCGGTCGTCGACGCCCTCGATCCCGACGAGGTGATCCTGTTCGGCATCGCCACGGACGTCTGCGACGACGCGGCGATTCGCGGGCTGCTGCTGCGCGGGCGGCGTGTGCGCTTCGTCGAGGACGCGGCGCGCGGGATCGACCAGGCGCGGACGGTCGCGTGCACGGCCGCCTGGCGCGGCGCCGGCGTCGCGTTCACGACGACGGACGAGGTGCTCCGGTCGCTGTAGCGGTTCCGCCGCTCGTGGAGCGTGCGCTGGCGCTCGCGACGGAGCTCGGGTTCGCGAAGTCGTGCAGCCATGAGACGGGTCGGCTCCTGCAGCTGCTCGCGGCGCAGCGCGGACGCGAGCGCGTCGGCGAGATCGGCACCGGCGCAGGCGTCGGCACGGCGTGGCTCGCCTCGGCGCTGCCGCCCGGCGTCCCGCTGTGGAGCGTCGAGACGGACGCTGCGCTCGCGCATGCCGCCGGGACGATCTTCGCGGACGACCCCGACGTCCACGTGCTCGCCGGCCCGTGGCGCGAGCTGCTGCCTGCGGAAGCGCCGTTCGACCTCCTCTTCTACGACGGCGGCCGCAAGCAGTTCCCCGAGGAGGAGGGCGAGGCGGTCGTCGAGCTGCTCGCGCCGGGCGCGACGGTCGTCCTCGACGACTTCCGCGAGCGTCGGCTGGACGACCCGGTGAAGGCGTTCTGGCTGGGTCATCCGCGCCTCGCCGGGGCCGAGCTCGCGGTCTCCGAGCGGGAGTCGGCGCTCGTCTGCGTCCGCGTGCTTTAGGTCCCGGGACGCCCTGCCGATAGGGTCAGCGATGGGGATGCTGCCGCCCGCCAGCCTGCAGACGTGGATCCAGGATTTCGTCGTCTTCTGGCTCCCGCTCCTGTTCTTCGGGCTGATGCTCGTGATCGTGTGGCTGCTCTGGCGCACGGTGCAGCTGATGCCGCGCGTGAAGCCGGCCCAGATCGAGCCCAACTCGGCCTCCTCGGTGACCTTCGAGGACGTGGCCGGGCTCGAGGAGGCGCGCGAGGAGCTGCAGGAGGTCGTCGACTTCCTCCGCACGCCGAAGAAGTACGAGCGCCTCGGCGCGCGCGTCCCGAAGGGGATCCTGCTCTACGGGCCGCCCGGGACGGGCAAGACGCTGCTCGCGAAGGCCGTGGCCAACGCGTCCGGCGCCACCTTCTACGCCGCGAGCGCGTCGTCGTTCGTCGAGATGTTCGCCGGCCTCGGCGCCGCGCGCATCCGGCGGCTCTTCAGCGAGGCGCGGAAGAACGCGCCCGCGATCATCTTCATCGACGAGCTCGACGCCGTCGGCAGCGCCCGCGCCGGTGGCAGCTTCAACCGCGAGCACGACCAGACCCTGAACCAGCTCCTCGTCGAGCTCGACGGCTTCGACTCGCGCGAGCAGATCGTGATCATGGGCGCCTCGAACCGGCTCCAGGACCTCGACCCGGCGCTGCTGCGCCCGGGCCGCTTCGACCGGCAGGTGCTCGCCTCGCCGCCCGACGTGAAGGCGCGCGAGGCGATCCTCCACGTTCACACCCGCGGCAAGCCGCTCGCTCCGGACGTGGATCTCGCAGCGGTCGCGAGGCAGACGGTCGGGCTGACCGGAGCCGACCTCGCCAACGTGGCGAACGAGGCTGCGATCTTCGCCGGCCGCAAGGAGCAGCAGTACCTCCACCAGCACGACTTCGACGCGGCGCTCGAGCGGGTCGTCGCCGGCCTCCAGCAGAAGAAGATGGTGACCGACAAGGAGAAGCGCATCCTCGCCTACCACGAGGCAGGCCACGCGCTCATGTCGCACCTGATGGGCGACGGCATGCCGGTGCAGAAGGTGACGATCGTCTCCCGCGGCGACGCGCTCGGGTACACGTTCAACGTCCCCAGCGAGGACCGGTACCTCCACACGCGCGAGGAGCTGATCGACCGGCTGACGATCTACCTCGCCGGCCGCGCCGCCGAGCAGGTCGTGTTCGGCCGGGTCACGAACGGCGCCGCCAACGACCTCGAGCGCACGACCGCGATCGCACGGTCGATGGTGTTCGAGTGGGGCATGGGCGACGAGGTCACCTCGCGCACGATGCGCGCCGACAACTACGCGCTGTCGGAGGAGACGAAGCGCATGCGCGACGACGCGCAGTCGCGGATCACCGACCAGGCGTACGACACGGCGGTGACGCTGCTGCGGAAGCACCGGGCGACGCTCGACCGGCTCGCCGCCGCGCTGCTCGAGCACGAGACGCTCCAGCGGGACGAGATCGGGGAGGTCATCGGCGACGTGGCGCCCGAGTCGCGCTCGTCCGAGACCGTCGGCACCGTGGCCGTGTTGCCCGTGTCGCCGCCCGAGCCGGGCGCCTAAAGCCGCCACCGCAGCTCGGGCCCACCTCTCCACCCCCCACCCACCCGGGGATCTGACTCCAGTCTAGGGGCCGGGATCGCACGTGTTCGTGCCGGAATCACGCCGGTTCGGTCACGGAGACATCACATGTCGCTTGACATGACATCACTTTGATGTCAAACTCGCGCCATGCAACTGTCACCCCACCTCGACGCCGTCCAGGCCGACCTGGACGCCGTCGCCGAAGCCGCAGGGCCCGAGCAGGCCGGCTCGGTTCGCCGCGTCGCCGCCGCGCTCGGCTCCTCGTTGCGGCTCCACCTGCTCGAGGCCGTCACCCAGGCGGCGCACGAGCTCTCGTCGCAGCTCCCCGCGGGCCGCGTCGAGGTCCGCCTCGAGGCGGGCGACCCCGTCCTGTTCTTCCTCGACGAGGCGCCGGCGTCGCCGGCGTACGCCGCCGAGGACACGTCCGCGCGGATCACGCTGCGCCTGCCGGAGATGCTCAAGTCGAGCGTCGAGGCGGCCGCGGCCCGCGAGGGCGTCTCTGTCAACTCGTGGCTCGTGCAGGCGCTGGCACGGGCGGTCGAGAGCCGACCGTCCCGGGGCAGCCGCCTGTCCGGCTACGCCCGCAGCTAGGAGGTCCGCGATGACCACCGTCATGCTCCCACTCGGCCACGTCAGCTGGCCCGACCGCGACGCCCTCCGCGGCGACCGCCGCCCGGTGCGGCGGCCGCGGCCCGACGGCCCGCAGGGGGTGCTGTGATGACGCAGCGCTTCGACACCCCGAACCCGATCCTCGTCGACGTACGCCTCCCCGCCGGCGACGTCGAGCTCGAGGCCGGCGAGACGAGCGAGACCGAGGTCACGGTCGAGCCGCTCAACGATGCCGCCCGCGAGCGCCTCGACCAGGTCGTCGTCGCACTCGAGGGCGACCGCCTCCGCGTCGAGGTGCCCGAGAACCGCTTCTCGATCGGCCGCTCGCCCGAGTACGCCGTGACCGTCAGCTGTCCGACGGGCTCCCGCGTCCGCCTGAAGACCGCGTCGGCCGACCTCATCGCCCGGGGCACCGTCGGCGGCGTCGAGGTCAAGGCCGCGTCGGGCGACGTGACCGTCGCGGACGTCGACGGCGACCTGCGCGTCGACGCGGCGAGCTCCGACATCCGCGCCGCGTCGGTCAGCGGCGACGCGAGCGTCCGCTCGGTCTCCGGGGACATCGAGCTCGGCCGTGCGCTCGGGCCCGTGAACGCCCAGAGCGTCTCCGGCGACGTCCGCCTGCGCGAGGCGCACGGCCGCACGCAGGTCCAGACCGTGTCCGGGGACCTGAAGGTCGACCGGCTCGCCGCGGGCTCCCTCCAGCTCAGCGCGGTCTCCGGCGACGTCGACCTGGCGATCGCCCCCGGCGCCGCGGTGTGGCTCGACGTCCGCTCGCTGAGCGGCGACATGAGCTCGGAGCTCGCGGGCGGCGAGGAGCCCCGCGAGGGCGAAGCCGTCATCGAGATCCGCGGCAAGACCGTGAGCGGCGACGTCAGCGTCCGCCGGGCGGTGGCGTGAGACGTCGCACCCCGATCGCCGCGCTGCTCGCGGCCGATGCGGTCTCGAACACGGGCAACGCGATCGCGCGCATCGCGATCCCGTGGCTCGTGCTCGAGGAGACGGGCAGCGCGGCGCTGACCGGGCTGACGGCGTTCTTCTCGTTCCTCCCGGTCGTCATCTCGGCCTTCTTCGGCGGCGCGCTCGTCGACCGGCTCGGGTTTCGGCGGACGAGCGTCGCCGCCGACGTCTCGAGCGCCCTTGCGGTCGCCGCCATCCCCCTCGTCGACGCCGTCTCGGGGATCGAGGTCTGGCAGGTGATCGCGCTCGTGTTCGTCGGCGCGCTGCTGGACGCGCCGGGGGTGACCGCCCGCGAGGCTCTCCTGCCGGACGTCGCGGAGCTCGGGGACGTGCGGATCGAACGCGCGACCGGGCTCCACGGCGCGATCGCCCGCGGCTCTGTGCTCGTGGGCGCCCCGCTCGGCGGCGTCCTGGTCGCCACGCTCGGCTCGACGACGGCGCTCTGGGTCGACGCCGTCAGCTTCATGATCTCGGCGATCGTGATCCGCGCCCTCGTGCCGTCGCTGCGCCCGCACGGGCACGACGAGGATGCGCCGAGCCGGTACCTCTCGCAGCTCGCTGAGGGCGTGCGCTTCGTGGCCGGGGACCGCCTGCTGAAGGCGATCGTGATCACGGTGCTCATCACCAACTGTCTCGACGGCCCGATCTCGCCGGTCGTCTTCCCCGTGATGGCGCGCGAGTCGTTCGGCGGCCCGGAGACGCTCGGGTTGATGCTCGGCACGTTCGGCGGCGCGGCCTTCGTCGGCGCGCTGGCGTACGGCGCCGTCGGCCACCGGCTCCCGCGGCGCTCCGTCTTCGTCGGCTGCTTCTTCACCTGGTCGGTGATGCTGCTCGTGCTCGCGACCCTCCCGTCGCTGCCGTTCACGCTCGCCGCGCTCGCAGTGGGAGGGTTCGCTGCGGGGCCGCTCAACCCGGTGCTGGGCGCGGTGGAGTACGAGCGCATCCCTGCGCGCCTGCGCGGCCGTGTCTTCGGCGCGATCACCGCCGGCGCCTGGGCTGCGATCCCGCTGGGCACGGTGCTCGGCGGCCTCGCCGTGGAGGCGTTCGGCGTCCAGGCGACACTCTTCGGGATCGGAGCCGCCTATGTCGCCGTGACGAGCTACGGCTTCTTCAACGCCGCCTTCCGGGAGATGGACCCGCAGGGCGAGCCCGCGCCTCAGGTCGCCTAGCTAGCATCGCGCGGGTGCATCCGCGGGGCATCCATCATCTCGGCGTCGCGGTCGCGGACCTCGACGAGGCCGTCGACACGTACACCCGACTCTTCGGCGCGGAGCTCGAGCATCGCGCGACGGTCGAGGAGCAGGGGGTGGAGGCGGCGGCCGTGCTCGTCGGCGACGGCCGGGTCGAGCTGCTCGCGTCGCTCGGCGACGAGACCGCGCTCGGCCGCTTCCTCGCGAAGCGCGGGCCGGGGATGCACCATGTCGCCTACGAGGTGGCCGACATCGACGCCGCCATCGTCGAGCTGGCGGAGAGCGGCGCGGAGCTGATCGACGACGAGCCGCGCGCGGGCCTCTTCGGTCTCGAGGTCGCGTTCGTCCATCCGGATTCCGTCCACGGCGTTCTCTCGGAGGTGGTGTCGCGTGGCTAGTCAACCGCGGGTACGGATCGAGGTCGGTTTCGACGGCGGCCAGGTGATGAACGCGCTCGTCACGACCGAGAGCGCCGACGGGCTCGAGCGCGCCTTCGCGGCGTCGTCCGAAAGTGTCGTCCAGCTCGACGCGGAGGACGGCACCTACCACGTCTCCCTCCGGCGCCTCGTGTACGTGACGCGCTACGCGCGGGAGGGTCGTGTCGGCTTCGGGAGCGGCTGAGGCCCGGTTAGCGGTCGCCGCTGCCGGGCATCGAGCGATCGGATGACGGATCAGACGACCACGGCACCCGCGCCGTCGAACGAGGACGTCCGCCGGCTGGTCGAGCGCGCGCAGGGCGGCGACCGCGAGGCGCTCGAGGAGCTCTACCTCCTCCACTTCGACCGGATCTACAGCTACCTGCACATGAGTGTGGGGAACCGGCACGACGCCGAGGACCTCACGACACAGACCTTCCTCAAGATGCTCGAGTCGATCGGCCGCTTCCGCTGGCAGTCGGCGCCGTTCTCGGCGTGGCTCTTCCGGATCGCCCACAACCTTGCGATGGACCACTTCCGCGCACGGCGGCGGTGGCAGCCCGAGGAGGACGTGCCGGAGCCGCGCGGGTCGGAGGAGCCGTCGGCCGAGACGCTCGCGATGCGCACGATCGGCCGCGAGTCGATGCTCACGATGATCGAAGGGCTTTCGCCCGAGCAGCAACAGGTGCTGACGCTGAAGTTCGTCTTCAACTTCTCGAACGGGGAGGTCGCGGGGATCCTCGGGAAGACCGAGGGCGCGATCAAGTCCCTGCAGCACCGGGCGCTCGTCTCGCTGCAGAAGCAGCTCGAGAGCGGGACGCCGCCGGCTTCGAGCTAGCCTCCGCCGCGGTGGCGCTGGAGGTCGGCATCGTCGGGCTGCCGTCGTCGGGGAAGACGACGCTGTTCCGCGCGCTCACGCGGACGGATGCGGGTGAGTTCGGCAAGGAGAACGTGGGCATGGCCGCGGTCGCCGACGACCGGCTCGACCGCCTCGCCGCGATCGTCCGGGCCAAGAAGGTCACGCCCGCGTCGGTGCGCGTGGTCGACGTGCCGGGGACGGGCGCGCAGCTGCTCGGCAACCTGCGCCAGGTCGACGCGCTGCTCGTCGTGCTCGACGCGTTCACCGGCACGCGCGACCCCGCGGCCGACCTCGAGACGCTCGGGCTCGAGCTGCTCGTCGCCGACCGCGACCACGTGGAGCGGCGGCTCGAGCGGGTCGGCAAGCAGGCGAAGTCCGGCGACGCCAAGCTGCGCGCCGAGGCGGAGGAGCTCGAGCGGCTGCTCGCGCACATCGACGAGGGGAAGACGCTGGCCGACTGGCCGGGCGAGCTCCCACGCGAGCTCGAGCCGCTGACGACGAAGCCGCTGCTCACGCTCGAGAACGGACCGGCGGGCATCGATCTCGGGCTCGAGGCCGAGCTCTCCGAGCTGTCCGACGAGGAGGCGGCGGAGTTCCGCGAGGGACGCCCGTCGGCGCTCGGCGAGGTGACGCGGCGGCTGCGCGACGAGCTCGACCTGATCACGTTCTTCACCGCGGGCGAGAAGGAGACCCGCGCCTGGACGCTGCACCGCGGCGAGACGGCCCTCGACGCCGCCGCGACGATCCACAGCGACATCGCGCGCGGCTTCATCCGCGCGGAGGTGATCGACGCGGACGACCTGATCCGCACGGGCTCGCACACGGAAGCCGCACGGCAGGGGCTGCAGCGGCTCGAGGGGAAGACGTACGTCGTCCAGGACGGCGACGTTCTGAACGTTCGGTTCAACCTGTAGGAGCGTGGGGGAACCCATGGTTCCCCCACGAGCCCCCTCCTTCACCTGAGGGCTTCGAGTTGCGTCTGCGTGGCCTCTCGGGCGGATGAACCGCCCTTCGGCCGAGGGGCCGTCTCTCGTTGCAGTGGCCGGGCATGGTCGTGTGGCCTGCGCGCGCGCACCTGCGGTGCGGGCGCTCCGGCCAGGGACCGGTTCTCATCGGCACGGGCGTGTCGTGACGGGCGGGATGCGCTGTGCCCCTGGACGGGGCACGCGGCGATCCCGCCCGTCCGATCGCTGCGGGGCCCTGTGAATACGGCTTGAAAGTGACGTAGTGACAGGCTGTTGCTTTGTCGCTTTCGCGCGCTATTCCGGCGGCGGTGGGCGGATCCGCGTTGTTATCCGGAAGGGCTTTGCGTACGGTTGCCACGGATGCGGGACGCGACGAGGGCTCGCGCAACGATCTTCGACGTGGCCGAGGCCGCGAACGTTTCGATCACGACGGTCTCGCACGTCTTCTCCGGGAAGCGCCGGGTCAACGAGGCGACCCGGCAGCGCGTGCTCGAGGCCGCGGAGCGCCTCTCCTACCGGCCGCGCGCGATCGCGCGTGCCCTCGCCGCCGGCCGGACGAACACGCTCGCGCTCACGATCCCGTTCACGGGGCCCGACCTGTTGCTGAACTCGTTCTTCCAGGAGTTCCTGCCGGCGCTCTCGCTCGCCGGCCTCGACCGCGGGCTCAGCTTCCTGTACGTCCCGCCGGACGCCGCGCCGGAGCTCTCCGCGCCGCTCCTCGACGGCCGTGTGGACGGGGTCGTGCTCGTGCTCCCCGACGACCACGACCCGTTCGTCCGCACCGTGCTCGAGTCGGGCGTGCCGTTCGTCAGCATCGGCCCGCTGCGCTCCGACCCCGCCGCGCGGTGGATCACGGTCGACGCCGGCGAGATGCACGACGCGATGATCGGCCACCTCACGGAGCGCGGCTACGAGCGGCCGGCGCTCCTCTCGCTCGAGTACAAGGCCTCGGCGATCGAGGTACAGGAGCGGGCGTTCCGCGAGCGCGCGGGTGCCGATGCGCCGATCGTGGAATGCGCACACACATCCGAGCGGGACGGCTATGACGCCACGCTCGAGGCGTTGTCGGTCCATGAGCCGCGCCCGGACGCGCTCGTCTGTCTGGGCACCGGGCTCGCGGTCGGCGCACTGCGGGCCTGCGCGGATCTCGAGCTCTCGGTCCCGGACGAGATGGGGATCGTCAGCGTCGGCGACGGACCGGAGGCGACGCACGTCGACCCGCAGCTGACGGCGCTCGACCTCCAGCCGGCGCGACATGCCGAGCTGGCGATCGAGTTCCTCGCCGCGACCTTCCGCGACGAGACTCCTGAGGCGCCGGTCCGCGTCGAGGCGACCCTCGTCCCGCGCGGCTCGACCGAGCGCTAGCCGACGCTGACGCAGGCGACGCCGACGAGGGCGGCGCCGATGCCGGCCGCCCGCAACGGCGCGATTCGCTCGCGGAGGAGCGTCGCCGCCAGGAGCACGGTCACGACGGGGTAGAGCGAGGCGACGACGGCGACGATGCTCGTGTAACCGCGGTTGAGCGCCGCCGCGAGCAGCGCGTTCGCGCCCGCGTCGAACAGGCCGATCGCCACGAGCACGGGCAGGAGCCGGATGGGTGCGCGCAGCACCCCGCGGGACAGGGCCGCCGCGACCGCGAGGGCCGACGCCACGCCGCGCGAGACGAAGACCGCCCACGGTGCGCTCGATTCGCTGGCCACGTCGATGAACACGAAGTAGAGGCCGAAGCCGAGCGCCGCGAGCAGCGCGAAGCCGACGCCGGCCGCGACACGGCCGCCGGCCGGGCCCGGCTCTCGCGAGACGAGGGCGACGCCCGCGAGGATGGCGGCCGCGCCCAGGAGCTGGATCGCGCCCGGCCGCTCGCCGCGTGCGAGGCCGTAGGTGAGCGGGATCAGCGCGGCCAGCGTCGACACGGGCGCGACGACGCCGATCGCCCCCACGGCCATGCCCTGGTAGAGCCCTCCCAGCCCCACGACACCGGCGACCCCGGCCGCGACCGCGGCGGCGGTGGCCGTGGCTCCGAGCGGGTCGTCGCCGCTCGCCGCGACGAGGATCCCGAGCAGGACCCACCCGGCCACTTCGGACACGGCCAGCACGGCCAGCGTGGCGAGCCGGCGCGAGGTGACGCCCCCGAGGAAGTCCCCGACGCCCCAGGCGACGCTCGCCGCGAAGGCGAGCGCGATCGCGGTCACCCGCGGTCGACGGGACGCGTCGCCGCGACGGCGTCCAGCTGATTCGCGTGGTAGAGCACCGCCGCCTCGGCCGTTCGGGCGGCGCGGGCCTCGTGGTGCGAGGCGATCGCGTGGAGGACCTCGGCCCGGCCGGTCGGGTCGAGTCCGCCTGCCCGCTCCTCCACGAGCCGGACCCCGAGGTGGACGTGGCCGAGCAACTCGCCCTCGGGCGTCGGCCGGAACGCCGGCGGCCGGCCGAGCTCGAGCGTCCGCCCGACGTCGTGGAGCAGCGCCGCCGCGAGCAGCAGGTCGGCCCGCAGGCGCGGGTGGAGCTGCGTCGTCTCACGGCAGATCGTGGCGACGCCGACGGTGTGCTCGAGCAACCCGCCGGCGTACGAGTGGTGGCCGTCGATCGTCGCGGGCAGCGTCCGCAGCCGCTGCCGCACCGGCTCGTCGAGCACGCGCTCGACCACCGCGCGCAGCTCCGCGTGCGCGATCTCGGCGATGAGGAAGTCGAGGAACCCGTCGAGCTCGTCGGCGTCGCGGCGCATCGCCGGGGCGAGGGCGGCGGCGTCGGTGTCCGGCGCGGCCTCGAGCGTGCGCACCTCGAGCTGGAGCCGGTCGCGGAACCGCTCGACGCGGCCGAGCACGCGCACGGCGTCGCCCTCGTCGAAGCGGCCGTCCAGGAGCTCCACGTCCTGCCAGACGCGGCCCTCGATCCGCCCGCTCGGGTCGACGAGCTCGAGCGCGAGGTACGGCGCGCCGGCCCGCGTCGTCAGCCGCTGCTTCCGCGCCACCGCATAGACGCCGTCCACCACGCGGTCTGGCGTGAGCTCGGCGATCGCGGCCACCGCGCGATGCTAGCTTGGCGGCGCGATGGCGCTGATCCGGCCCTTCCGCGCGGTGCGGTACGACGAGGCCACGGCCGGCCCGCTCGAGACGCTCGTGGCCCCGCCGTACGACGTCCTCGACGACGCGGCCCGGTCGGAGCTGCTCGCGCGCAACCCACACAACGTCGTCCACCTGACGCTGCCCGAGTCGGAGGAGGACGCAGCGCGCACGTGGCGCGACTGGCAGGAGCAGGGCGTCCTCGTCCGGGACGAGGAGCCGTCGTACTGGGCGCTCGTGCAGGACTACGTCGGCCCGGACGGTGTCGCGCGCACGCGGACCGGCCTCGTCGCCTCGCTGCGGGTCGAGCCGTACGAGACGGGCACGGTGCTGCCGCACGAGCGCACGCACCGCGGCCCGAAGGAGGAGCGGCTGCGGCTGGTCCGGGCGACCGGCGTCCAGCTCGAGCCGATCTTCCTGCTCTACGACGGGGCGGCGCCGTTCGCGGTGCCCGACCGGGAGCCCGACCTCCAGGCCGAGGGCGCGCGGCTCTGGCGGCTCGACGACGACCTCGCCGGCTCCTTCGCCGACCGGCAGCTGCTGATCGCAGACGGCCACCACCGCTACGAGACGGCCGTCGCCTTCCACGAGCAGGAGGGCACCGAGGCGAGCGCGTTCATGCCGGTCGTGCTCGTCTCGACGGAGGATCCCGGCGTCACGATCTTCCCCACGCACCGCGTCTTCTCCGGTCGGGCCGCGCGCTGGAACGGCTCGGCGTCCGAGGCTGGCGACGCCCTGGCGGCACTCGAGCGCGTGCCGGCCGACCACGGCGCCTTCGTCGAGTACGACGGCGGCGCACGCGTCGTCGATCCTGGCCCCGGGACGCTCGCGGTGCAGGTCGTGGACGAGCTGGGGCACGAGGGGCTCGCGTACACGCCCGACGCGGAGGAGGCGGTGCGGCGCGTGGACGACGGCGAGGCGTCGGTCGCCTACCTGCTGCGGCCGACGCGGATCGAGGACGTGTTCGCCGCCGCGCGGCGGGGCGAGGTGCTGCCGCAGAAGACGACGTTCTTCTACCCCAAGCTCCTCTCCGGGCTGCTGTTCCACCCGCTTGACTGAGCCAGTCAGCGCCCCCACCGGCCCGAAGCACGGGCCGCGCTGCCGCGCTCGGCGGCGCGCTGCGGCGTCCTCGGGCGGAGACGGAGCGCCGCTCCGCCCCCGCCCTGCGTCCTTGCATCGCACTCGCCGATCGCACCAGCGCGGCGCGTGGTCGCACCGGCATGGGCGCTGACTGGCTCGCGCTGTGCCGGGCCGCGTCGGCGGAGGTCGCGCGCGCGGTCGACACGCTGCCCGGTCGCGCCGAGCGCGAGCCGGTGGTGGGCGCGGGCCGCGGCGGCGACGACACGACGGCGGTCGACGCGGCTGCCGAGCGCGCCGTGGTCGAGTGCCTGCGCGCGAGCGGCGAGTCGTTCGTCCTCCTCTCGGAGGAGCTCGGCGAGGAGACGGTCGGCGACGAGCCGCGCGTCCGCATCGTCGTCGACCCGATCGACGGCTCGAACAACGCCAAGCGTGGGATCCCGCACTGGGCGCTGTCGATCGCCGTGGCCGAAGGGGACACGATGGACGACGTCGTCTTCGGCTACGTCCACGACTTCGGGACCGGCGAGGAGTGGACGGCGACGCGCGGCGGGGGCGCCTTGCTCGACGGCGTGCGGCTGACGCAGCGGCCGAAGGACGAGCTCGAGATCCTCGCCTTCGAGGCCACGACCACGGCGGCCATCGCCGAGCGGGCGGCGGCGATGGTCGGCGTCGCCTACCGCCTGCGGATCATGGGCTCGCTCGCGATCGCGCTCTGCAGCCTCGCGGCGGGCCGGCTCGACGGCGTCTGCTCGCTGAAGCCGGCGCGGTCGGTCGACATCGCCGCGGCGCAGCTGCTCGTCCGTGAGCAGGGGCTCGCGATCGACCTGTTCGAGGATCCGCCGTTCGGCGCCGCCCCGCTCGACCTCGGCACCCGCTCGCGCGTCGTGGCGGCGGGCACGCCCGAGCTCTGCGCGCGGCTCGCATCTGCGTTGCAAGCGACAAAGTGACAGTCTGTTGCTTTGTCGCTTCTCCGGGGTAAACGCCCCGGTGTGGGCGAGGTCCGGATCGGCTGCTCGGGCTGGAACTACCAGCACTGGCGGAACGGGGTCTTCTATCCGCCGCGGTGCCCGGCCCGCCGCTGGCTCGCGTACTACGGGCGACACTTCGACACGGTCGAGGTGAACTCGACCTTCTACCGGCTGCCGCGGGAGAGCGCCGTCGCGGGCTGGGTCGAGGGGACGCCGTCCGGCTTCCTGTTCGCGATCAAGGCCAGCCGCTACCTGACGCACGTGAAGCGGCTCACCGGCCTGGAGGAGGGCGTGCCGCGCCTGCTCGAGCGCCTCCGTCCGCTGCTCGGCACGGAGAAGCTGGGCCCGATCCTGTGGCAGCTCCCGGGCACGTTCCGCCGCGACGACGAGCGGCTCGCGGCCGCGCTCGACCTCCTCCCGCCAGGCCGCCACGCGTTCGAGTTCCGGCACGAGAGCTGGTTCGTCGACGAGGTCTACGCGCTGCTGGGCTCGCACGGGGTGGCGCTCGTCTTCGGCGACGACCCGCGACGGCTGTTCCAGACGCTCGAACGGACCGCCGACTTCGTGTTCGTCCGCTTCCACGCCGGCGCCGACGAGGGCACCGGCAACTACTCGGAGCGCGAGCTGCGGCGCTGGGCAGAGCGGATCGAGGCCTGGTCGGACGCGGGCGACGTGCTCGCCTACTTCAACAACGACTGGGAGGGCTTCGCGATCCGCAACGCGCGCCGCCTGCAGGAGCTGCTCGGCGTCCGGCCCTATGCCCACGCCGCTACGCTCGACTCATGGTCGCCCGCGACGACGTCCTGAAGGCGCTCGAGCAGGTCATCGATCCCGAGCTGCGCAAGCCGGTGACGGAGCTCGACATGGTTCGCGACGTCCGCATCGAGGGCGGCGACGTCCACGTCACGATCGCGCTGACCGTCGCCGGCTGCCCGCTCCGCAACTCGTTCGAGGAGCAGGTGGCCCGCGTCGTCGGCTCGCTGCCCGGCGTGACCGCGACCGCGCTCTCGTTCGACGTGATGACGCCCGAGGAACGCACGGCGCTGGCGGGCCGGCTGCGCGGCTCGACGACGGAGCGGACCAAGGGCATCTCGGTCGATGCCTCGACGCGCGTGATCGCAGTCGCGTCCGGCAAGGGCGGCGTCGGCAAGTCGTCGCTCACGGTCAACCTCGCCGCCGCGCTTGCGGAGCAGGGTCAGGAGGTGGGTGTGATCGACGCCGACGTCTACGGCCACTCGATCCCGCACATGCTCGGGACGCACCAGCGGCCGGTGCTCGTCGACCGGATGATGATCCCGGTGGTCGCGCACGGCCTCCACCTGATGTCGATCGGGTTCTTCCTCGACGACAACCAGCCGGTGATGTGGCGCGGCCCGATGCTGCACCGGGCGCTCGAGCAGTTCCTCTCGGACGTGCACTGGCCGCGGCTCGACACGATCCTCGTCGACATGCCTCCCGGGACGGGCGACGTCTCGATCTCGCTCGGCCAGCTGCTCCCGCGCGCGGAGGTCGTCGTCGTGACGACGCCGCAGCCGCTCGCCCAGGAGGTGGCGGCGCGCGCCGCGATCATGGCGCAGAAGACGTCGATGCGCCTGCTCGGCGTGGTCGAGAACATGAGCGGCGGCGTCTTCGGCTCGGGCGGCGGGCTCGAGCTCGCCTCCGCGCTCGGGACGGAGCTGCTCGGCTCCGTGCCGCTCGACGGCGCGCTGCGGCAGGCGGGCGACGACGGCCGTCCGGTCGTGCTCTCCGACCCCGAGTCGGAGTCGGCGCACGCGATCGCGGAGATCGCCGCCCGGATCTCGTCGACCGTGCGCGAGCGCGGGCTCGGCCAGGTCGTCCGGCCGCTGCCGGTCGTCTCCTAGCCCGGTCCGGGCAGGAGGTCCTGCACCCGCTCGGGGTCGAGCCCGGTGCGCCCGATCAGGTAGGTGAGCAGCGGCGCGTTCGTCCGTGCGCCGCCTTCGTGTGCGGCGACCCGGGCGAGGTCGAGTAGCGTCGCCTCCGTGGCCGCGTCCAGCTCGAGCGACTCGCGCGTGACGCCCGAGGCCTCCGCGAGCGCGTCGGCGGCGCGGGAGAGCCAGTCGTCCATGACGGCTGATTCTGTCACGGGCGTCCTCCTGGTCGGCGGCGCGAGCCGGCGCTTCGGGTCGCCGAAGGCGCTCGCGCGGCTCGGCGGCGAGACGCTCGCGGAGCGGGCGTGGCGCTCGCTCGCGTGGTGCGACGAGCGGCTCGCAGTGGGCAAGGCGGACGAGCTCGAGCTGCCGTTCCCCGTCGTCGACGACGCCACGGCCGAGCGCGCGCCGATCTTCGGCGTCCGCGTCGCACTGCAGGAGGCAAGGCACGAGCTCTGCCTGTTCCTGCCCGTGGACGTCCCGCTGCTCACGGAGGAGGCGCTGCGGCTGCTCGTGCACGAGCGGGCGGTGCCGCAGACCGGCTCCCTTCCGGGCGCCTACGAGCGGTCGGTGCTACCGGAGGTCGAGGCCCGGATCGGTCGCGGCGACCTCTCCCTGCGCGGGCTCAACCCACGGGTCGTCGCGCTCGATGAGCGGCTGCTCGCGAACGTGAACACGATGGAGGACCTCGTGCGGCTCGAGCGCCACTAGGCTGCCCGCGATGGGGTTGGCAGACGCTGTCCGCCGCTGGCCCGTCCTGCGTCAGGCCCGCGGTTCCGACCGGCTCGGGCTCGGGCGTGCCGTGCAGTCGGCTGCCACCGAGGCGCTGGCCCCGCGCACGCGCCGCGCCGACCGTGTCGTCCCGTCGGTCTGCCCCTACTGCGCCGTCGGCTGCGCGCAGCTCGCCTACGTGGAGGACGGCGCGGTGACGCAGATCGAGGGCGACCCGGCGAGCCCGATCTCGCGGGGCCGTCTCTGCCCCAAGGGCGCGGCGAGCAAGAGCCTCGTGACGAGTCCGCTCCGCGCGGACCGGGTGAAGTACCGGCGGCCCTACGCGACGGAGTGGGAGGAACTCGACCTCGACACGGCGATGGACCTGATCGCCGACCGCATCGTCGCCACGCGCGCGGCGACCTGGGAGGAGAGCTGGCGCGACGAGGACGGCCGCGAGTACCCCACGCGGCGCACGCTCGGGCTCGGCTCGCTCGGCGGCGCCACGCTCGACAACGAGGAGAACTACCTCATCAAGAAGCTGTTCACGGCCCTCGGCGCGATCTCGATCGAGAACCAGGCCCGCATATGACACAGCTCCACCGTCCCCGGTCTGGGGACGTCGTTCGGACGAGGCGGCGCGACCACCTACCAGGAGGACCTCGCCAACTCCGACTGCATCCTGATCATGGGCTCGAACATGGCCGAGAACCACCCGGTCGGCTTCCAGTGGGTGGTCGAGGCGAAGGAGCGCGGCGCGCGCGTGATCCACGTCGACCCGCGCTTCACCCGCACGAGCGCGCTCGCGACCGACTTCGTCCGTATCCGTGCGGGCAGCGACATCGCGTTCCTCGGCGGCATCGTCAACCACGTGCTCGAGCACGGGCGCGAGTTCCGCGAGTACGTCGTCGACTACACGAACGCGGCGGTGCTCGTGGACGAGGCGTTCCAGGACACCGAGGACCTCGACGGGCTCTTCTCCGGCTACGACCCCGAGACGCGGACGTACGAGACGAGCTCGTGGGGGTACGCGGGCGCCGAGGTGCAGGCCTCGGGCGGCCTGCGCGAGGAGGGCGCGACGAAGGGCGAGCAGTCGGGACACGGCGGCCACGGCGCTCGGCTCGGCGACGCGCAGGCACCGGAGCGGGACGAGACGCTCGAACATCCACGCTGCGTGTTCCAGCTCCTGAAGCGGCACTTCTCCCGGTACACGCCCGAGACGGTGGCCCGCGTCTGCGGCTGCTCGCCCGAGCAGCTCGTCGCGGTCGCCGAGGCGCTCTGCGACAACTCGGGCCGCGAGCGCACGTCCGCGATCGCCTACTCCGTCGGCTGGACGCAGCACACCGTCGGCGTCCAGTACATCCGCACCGCGGCGATCCTCCAGCTCCTGCTCGGGAACGTCGGCCGGCCGGGCGGCGGGATCATGGCGCTCCGCGGGCATGCCTCGATCCAGGGCTCGACGGACATCCCCACGCTCTACAACATCCTCCCGGGCTACATCCCGATGCCGCATGCGCAGAGAGACGCCGGCTTGCCCGACTACCTCGACCTGAACACCGCGCCCGCCGGCTTCTGGGGGCGCCTCGACACGTACCTCGTCTCGCTGCTCCGGGCGTGGTGGGGCGAGCACGCGACCGCGGAGAACGACTTCTGCTTCGACCACTTGCCGCGCCTGACCGGAGACCACTCTGCCTACCAGGCGGCGCTCGCGATGCTCGACGGGACGATGAACGGCTACGTCCTCTTCGGCGAGAACCCGGCCGTCGGCTCCTCGAACTCGCGGCTGCATCGCCTCGCGCTCGCCAGGCTCGACTGGCTCGTCGTCCGCGACCTCTACGAGATCGAGTCGGCCACGTTCTGGTGCGAGGGCCCGGAGGTCGAGACCGGCGAGATCCGGACGGAGGAGTGCGGCACCGAAGTCTTCTTCCTCCCGGCGGCAGCGCACGTCGAGAAGGACGGCTCCTTCACGAACACGCAGCGGCTGCTGCAGTGGCATACGAAGGCCGTCGAGCCCACCGGCGACCGCCGCTCCGACCTCTGGTTCGCCTACCACCTCGGACGCCGGATCCGCGAGCGCCTGGCAGGGTCGACCGAGCCGCGTGACCGGCCGGTGCAGCAGCTCCGCTGGGAGCTGCCGACGGACGGCCCGACCGAGGAGCCGAGCGCCGCCGCGGTACTGCGCGAGATCAACGGCACGGACGCGGAGGGCCGTGCGCTCGGGTCGTACATGGAGCTCAAGGCCGACGGCTCCACGGCGTGCGGGTGCTGGATCTACTGCGGCGTCTTCGCCGGTGAGGAGAACCGGGCGGCCCGGCGCACGCCGCACTGGGAGCAGGGCAGGGTGCCGCTCGACTGGGCGTGGTCGTGGCCGTCGAACCGGCGCATCCTCTACAACCGTGCGTCGGCCGACCCGGCCGGCACGCCGTGGTCGGAGCGGAAGCGGTACGTCTGGTGGGACGAGGAGCAGCGGCGCTGGACGGGCCACGACGTCCCGGACTTCGAGGAGGGCAAGCCGCCCGACTACGTCCCGGCCGAGGGCGCGCAGGCCGAGGACGCGATCCGCGGCGACCGTCCGTTCGTGCTCCAGGTCGACGGCAGCGGTTGGCTGTACGCCCCGTCCGGGCTGGTCGACGGCCCGTTCCCGACGCACTACGAGCCGCACGAGTCACCGGTCGAGAACGCGCTCTACGGGCAGCGTTCGAACCCGGTGCGCCAGCTCTACCGGCGGGAGGAGAACCCCTACGAGCCCGAGCCGGGGCGGGCTGGGAACGACGCCTACCCGTACGTCGTCACGACCCATCGCCTGACGGAGCACCACACCGCCGGCGGGATGTCGCGGACGCTCGGCTACCTCTCCGAGCTGCAGCCGGAGCTTCACTGCGAGGTCTCGCCGGAGCTCGCCCGGGAGCGCAGGCTCGAGCACGGCGGCTGGGCGACGATCGTCACCCCGCGCTCGGCGATCGAGGCGCGCGTGATGGTGACCGACCGGCTCGGGACGCTCGAGGTCGGCGGTCGTCCGATCCATCAGATCGGGCTGCCCTACCACTGGGGCAGCCGCGGCCTCACGACCGGCGACGCCGCGAACGACCTCTTCCCGCTGGCGCTCGACCCCAACGTCCACATCCAGGAGGTGAAGGCGGCGGCGTGCGACATCCGGCCGGGCCGGCGCCCGCGCGGGCCGGCGCTGCGGGAGCTGGTCGACTCGTACCCGCGCGTCTTCGAGGGGGACGAGCAATGACGCAGCGGGTCGGCTTCTTCACCGACACCTCCGTCTGCATCGGGTGCAAGGCCTGCGAGGTCGCGTGCAAGGAGTGGAATCTCGTCCCCGAGGACGGGCTCGACTGGACGGGCGACTCCTACGACAACACGCGCGAGCTGAGCGCGAACTCGTGGCGCCACGTCGCGTTCGTGGAGCAGGAGGCGCCGATCCGGATCGCCGACGGCGGGCCGACGATCGCGTCGGACGGAGGCGCGGTCGCGGGGGAGGGCTTCCGCTGGCTGATGGAGTCCGACGTGTGCAAGCACTGCACCCATGCTGCGTGTCTCGACGTGTGCCCGACCGGCGCGATCTTCCGCACCGAGCTCGGCACGGTGGTCGTCCAGCAGGACGTCTGCAACGGCTGCGGCTACTGCGTTCCGGCCTGCCCGTTCGGCGTGCTCAGCCGCCGGACGCTTCCCGATCCGGCGCGCGGCGGGGCGGAGGACGGCCGCGTCTGGAAATGCACGCTCTGCTACGACCGCACGAAGGACGGGCTCGAGCCCGCGTGTGCGAAGGCATGCCCGACCGACTCGATCCAGTTCGGCCCGCTCGACGAGCTGCGCGAGCGGGCGGACGCGCGGCTGGCGAAGCTGCAGGACGAGGGGTGGAACGGGGCGCAGCTGTACGGCCGCGACCCGGGCGGCCCGGTCGGCGGGCTCGGCGCCTTCTTCCTCTTGCTGGACAAGCCCGAGACGTACGGGCTGCCGCCGGATCCGGTCGATCAGACGACGCACCTGGCGGAGTCGTGGACGGCCGCGTTCGCCGCGGGCGCGGCGCTCGTGGCAGCGACGGTGCTCGCGTTCGTCGGCGCGGGGAGGGGTTAGTGGCTCAGAGCCACAAAGTCCGGTCTCGGGCGACGCAGCCGGTCGGGGCCGAGTCCTACTACGGGCGGCCGATTCTGAAGGAGCCCACGTGGACGTGGGAGGGGCCGGCCTACCTCTTCACCGGCGGGGTCGCGGGCGGGGCAGCCGCGCTCGCGGCCGGTGCGCGGTTCGCCGGGAACGACGAGCTTGCACGCCGCGCCACGCTCGTGAACCTGGCGGCGATCGCGGTCAGCCCGGCGCTCCTCATCTCCGACCTCGGGCGGCCGGACCGCTTTCTCAACATGCTCCGCGTCGTGAAGCCGACGTCGCCGATGAACGTCGGCACGTGGGTCGTCACCGCTTCGGGCGCCGCGTCCGGGGTCGCGGGCACCTGTGAGCTGCTGGGGATCCTCCCGCGCGTCCGTGCCGCCGCCACCACGGCGGCGGGCCTGCTCGCGCCCTTCCTCTCGACGTACACCGCCGTGCTCGTGGCCAACACCGCGGTGCCCGTGTGGCACGAGGCGCGGCGGGAGCTGCCGTTCGTCTTCGCCGGAAGCGCCGCGGCGAGCGCCGGCGCTGCGGTCGCGCTCGCGACCCCGGCCCGGTCGGCAGGGCCGGCGCGTCGGTTCGCGGTCGCCGGTGCGGCCCTCGAGCTCGCGGCCGCCGAGGTGATGGAACGGCGGCTCGGCTTCGTCGGCGAGCCGTACCACGAGGGCGAGGCCGGGCGGTTCTCGCGGCTCGCGAAGGGGCTGACTGCGAGCGGGGCGGCCGTGACCGCGCTGGCCGGGCGTCGCCGGGCGGGCGCGATCGCCGGCGGGGCGCTGCTGCTCGGCGGCGGGCTCGCCGAGCGCTGGGCGGTCTACCGGGCCGGGTTCCAGTCCGCGCGCGACCCGAAGTACGTGGTGCGGTCGCAGCGCGCGCGGCTCGGTTACCCGGAGATCCGCTCCGGCACCGAGTAGACCGTCACGCGCCCGTCCCGGACGAAGCCGCACAGCGTCACGCGCTGCGTCTCTGCGAGCTCGACCGCGAGACTCGACGGAGCGCCGACGGCGACGACCACCGGGCAGCCGGCGACGGCCGCCTTCTGGACGAGCTCGAACGAGAGCCGGCCGGAGACGACGAGCACGGAACGCGAAAGCGGGAGCAGCGCGTCGAGGACCGCGCGGCCGACCACCTTGTCCATCGCGTTGTGGCGCCCCACGTCCTCGCGGACGTGGAGGAGCGTCCCGTCGGCGGCGAAGAGGCCGGTGGCATGGAGCCCGCCGGTGACGCGGAAGGCCGCCTGCGCCTCGCGGAGCCGGTCGGGCAGCACAGCCACGAGCTCCGCCGCGACGTGCAGGTCGCTCTCCACCGGCGGCGCCTCGACCGCGACCGCCTCGAGCGCGCCCTTGCCGCAGACGCCGCAGGACGAGGTCGTGTAGAAGCTCCGCCGCAGCCGCTCGGGGTCGAAGCCGGGCGCTTCGACGTCGACCGTGTTGGCGGCAAGATCGTCCGGAAGCGACGCGGCCACGGGCTGCAAGCCCTCCGAGAGGCAGAACCCGAGCGCGAGCTCCTCGTCGTGCCCGGGCGTGCGCATGGTCACCGCCACCGGGCTGCCGCCGATGCGGATCTCGAGCGGCTCCTCGACGGCGACCCGATCCTCGTCGTCGCCGCCCGGGACGCGCCGCACGGCGACGCGCGCGACCGAGTACGGCGGCGCCTCCACGGGGGCAACGTACACTCGGCCCGATGGGGCGTGCCGCCGCGTTCTTCGACCTCGACCGCACGCTCCTGCGCCGCTCGAGCACGCTCGCGCTCGCCGGCTCGTTCCGCGAGTACGGCGTGATCGGGCACCTCGACCTCGCCAAGGCGGCGTTCTGGCAGCTTCTGTTCGTCGCTCGCGGTGCCGGCGCCGAGACGGTGCGGAAGGCGGCCGAGGACGGCCTGATGCTGCTCGAGGGCTTCACGCCGGAGCAGATGCAGGAGCTGGTCGCGGGGGCGATGGAGGAAGTGCTGCGGCCGCTCGTCTACGCCGAGCCGATTCGGCTGCTCGACCGGCATCGCGAGCGCGGCGAGCCCGTCTACATCGTCTCGGCCGCGCTGCAGGAGATCGTCGACGCGCTCGCCGCCGACCTGGGCTTCGACGGCGCGCTCGGCACGGTCTGCGAGGTCGAGAACGGCGTCTACACCGGCCGCTCGATCCGCTCGCTCCACGGCGAGCACAAGGCGGTCGCGCTCGTCGAGCTCGCCGAGCGCGAGGGATACGACCTCGCGGTCTCGACCGCGTACTCGGACAGCCACACCGACCTCCCCTTCCTCGAGGCCGTGGGCAACCCGGTGGCGGTGAACCCCGATCGCGAGCTCGCGCGGGTCGCGGCCGAGCGCGGCTGGGAGGTGCTGACCTTCAGCGACCGGCTCCACCCCGCGGTGCCGCGGCGCGTGTCGCCGGTCGTCGTCGCGCTGCCGCTCGCCGTCGGCGCCGCCATCTGGGCCGTCCGGCGCCGTGCGGCCTGACGAGGCGCGGGCGCGGCTCGCCGCGCTCGGCTACGGGTCCGATCAGGTCGACGCGCTCTTCGCCCACTTCGACGAGGCGGAGCGGCGCGGCAAGCTCGGCCACGGCTACTCGCGCATCGAGTGGCTCGAGCGGGAGATGCGGGACCGCATCGACCCGGACGCCCGTCCCGAGCGCGTCGTCACGGAGGAGGCCTACGAGCGCTGGCACGGTCGCGGCGCGCTCGGCTACCTGACCCTGGACGCGGCTGCCCGCGCGACGCTGGCGGCGCCGCCGGCCCGGGCGCGGCTCGTCGTCTGCGAGGCGACGTTCCCGACCGGGATGCTCGGGCACTACGCGCGGCGGCTCGCGGAGGCGGGGCTCGTCGCGGTCCTGACGGCCACGTCGCCCCCGCGCCTCGCGCCGCCCGGCGGCGGCCCCGCGCTCGCCGGGACGAACCCGCTCGCGCTCGCGATCCCGAGCTCGGACGGCGCGCCCGTGGTCGTGGACGTCTCACCTGCGAAGGCGACCTGGGGTGACGTGCTCCGCGGCGCGGCGCCTGCCGAGGACGTCGTCCCGTTCGGCGGCGAGCAGGCGCACAAGGCGTTCGCGCTCGCGCTCGGCCTGGGTCTGCTCGTCGCGGCCCTCACGCCGGAGGACGACTACGGAGCCGTGCTGCTCGTCGCGCGGCCGGAGGCGGACCCGGTGCCGGCGCTCCGCGCCGCCGCCGCGGGCGTCAGGCTCCCGGGCGACTCGCCGGAAAGCGGGGATCGTCCCTGAGCGAGGCCAGGTCCTCGTCGGTCTGTGCCGCGTCGGCGAACCGCTCCTCCGTCGCCGCCGCCGTGACGAGATGCTCGATCGCCTCCTCCCGCTCGCCGAGCAGCGCCTCGGCACAGGCGAGGTTGTAGAGGAAGACGGCCTCGCCGGGCCGGCGCTCGAGCGCGTCCAGCATCACCTGCTTGGCGCCGGCGTAGTCGCCCACCCCGAAGAGATGGATGGCGTCCTGGTTGTCCTCCCAGGGCATGGACTGGTAGGGCTCGCCGGGCTTCGCGCCCACGGAGAGGATCGTCGTCGCCGGCTCGGCGGCCGTCGCCGCGCGTTTGAGCGACGGGTCCCGCACGAACACCACGGTTCCCGGCGGCGCATCGGTCGTGTCGCCGTCGACCGTGAAGGTCGCGCGGCCGGTGAGCACGACGTACAGCTCCTCGTGGCCGGTCCGCTTCTCCTCGTGCTCCGGGATGATCGTCTCACCGGCCTCCTCGCCCCGCCACGCGTTGATCCCGAACGAGGAGACGCCGAAGTGACGGCGGAGCGGCGCCCAGCCGCCGGGGCCGAGGAGGTCGTCGATGCTGCCGCTCGCGTGGCCGTTCATCCGGTCTGCCTCCTCAGCGCCTCGAGCACCACCGGGTCGACCGTGTCCTCGCCGTCGACCCGCTCTTCGAGGTTTTCGACGCCCGCCCAGTCGAAGAGTTTGTCGTAGCCGAGGCGGCCGAGCCGCTCGTCGAGCTCGCGCCGCAGCGCCGCGTCGACCGGCAGCCACTGGTCGCGCGGCGTCGTCCCGAAGAGCTCCTGGTGGATGCCGTAGATGCGGGCGAGCTCCGCCACCGGCGCCGCGTGGTCGTCCACGCGCAGGTCGACCACGACGTCGGAGAGGCCGCCGTAGCCGCCGTCCGGCTCGACGACGAGGAGCCCGGCCGACTGCTGGCCGCGCCGGTCGCCGCCGGCCAGCTGCGCCGCGGCGAGACATTCGAGCAGGCGCTCCGCGAGAGGCCGCCCCGCCGTCCCCTCGAACGTCTCCGCCAGCGCGTCGACGGTCTCGGCCGAGACGAGGATGTTCCCCTGGGCCGCATAGCCGTCGCCGGTGCGCCCGCCCGCCCAGTCGTGGCACTCCTCGCCGGTGAAGGTCGCGCTGCCGCCCCTCGCGTCGACGACGCCGAGCTGCCGGTGCGCGCGTCCGTCGTCGGCCGCGGTCAGGCGCTCGACCACGTCCGCGGCCGAGGCTCCCTCCCGCAGCAGCGCGAGCCCGTCGGGCCCGTAGCGCGGGTTCGCGTACGACTGCGTGGCGACCGCGCCGCCCGGCTCCGCCCAGGAGACGACCGAGGCCGCCGCGAGGAACTTCGACTGCACCGCGACGCCCCACTGGCCCGATTGGAGGTCGCACGCGGCGATGGAGTAGGTCGCGACGATCACCGCTCGTAGGTGAGGGCGGTGAGGTCGAGGTCGAGCAGGTCGTCCCGGCCCGGCGGCACGAGCACGATCGCCACCTCGGGCCGCGCAAGCGCGGTCCGGACGCTGTCCGCATCGGCTGCGCGGATCGCCACCGGCCGCCCCTGCTCGTGCGCCTCGCGCAGCGCCGTCTCGTCCGAGACGTCGTCGAGCACGAGCGCCCCCTCGACGTCGATCTCGCCCTCGACCGCGATCTCCGGGACGCGCCGCCCCGTCGCGCCGAACCAGCGCTCCCTCACACGGTCACCGTCTCGCCCGGCTCGGGCGTGAGCAGCTCGACGTCCGGGGACAGCTCGGCGAGCTGCGCGGGCGTGCCCGTGAGCAGCGGGAACGTGCCGTAGTGGCAGGGGACGCAGCGCTTCACGCCGAGGAGCTCGAGCGCCGTCGCCGCCTCGCGCGGACCCATCGTGAAGTGGTCGCCGATCGGGATGACCGCGACGTCCGGCTCGTAGATGCGCCCGATGAGCTGCATGCTCATGAACACGTTCGTGTCGCCGGCGAAGTAGAGCTTCGTCCCGTTCTCGACCTCGACGACGAAGCCGCACGGCTCGCCCAGGTACGTGAACGTCCCGTTCTCGAAGGTGCTCGACGAGTGGTTGGCATCCGTGAACGTGACCTTCAGGCCCGCGGCCTGGAGCGTTCCGCCCTTGTTGCCCGCCTGGGTCGAGTCCTCCGGCAGCCCCTTGGTCGACAGCCACCCTCGCACCTCGACCTGCGCGATGACCGGGCACTCGAAGCGCTGCGCCAGCTCGACCGTGTCGCCCACGTGGTCGTCGTGGCCGTGCGTGACGAGGATCAGGTCGACGCGTTCCGGGCTCTGCTCGGGCTCGGGGCACTTCGGGTTCCCCTGGAGGAACGGGTCGACGTAGACGCGCTTCCCGCCCGGGGTGTCGAAGCGGAAGCTGGCGTGGCCGAGCCAGGTCAGGGCGACGTCGGGCATGCACTCCTCCTCGGTAGCTCAGGGCCGAGTCTACGAAGGAACCGTCCGGTCCGACGCGTATACGAGGAGCAGTGCCAGCGCGCGTGCTCCCCGTGTTGCTCGTCCTCGGCGCCCTCGCCACCGACGCGCTCGACCGGAGCGACCTCTCGTTCGCCCTCCTCGTCGCCTCGGTGCTCGCGGCCGCGGTCTCGGCGCTGTCGCTGGTCGGGCGCCTCGTCGACGCGCCCGGGATCGGGATCTGGGTCGAGACCGTGTTTTCCGCGCTCGGGCTCGTGTGCGTGGTCGTGGCGGCGGCGGTGCAGAGCCAGGCGCCGGACACCTCGACCCTGGCGGCGCTCGCGGCCTCGGCGGCGCTCGCGGCCTTGGCGGTCTACGGCTTCCAGACGCTCGTGGCGCTTCTCGGCCTGGTCAGAGTTAGTGGCTCAGAGCCACTAACCTCGACGCCCCTGCGCTAGATCGGCAGCGACGCGGCCGCTTTCTCCGCCAGGTCGATCAGCGGCTGGACGAAGAAGAACGAGCCGACGGTGACGGCGACGCAGACCGCGACGACGCCCTGGGCGAGGACTTCCCGCGGCGGCGAGCCCCCGGCCGGGAGCAGCTGCGGCTCCGGGCTCCGCATGTAGAGCGCGCGGACGACGTTGAGGTAGTAGAAGAGGCTTACGGCGGTGGCCACGACGCCGACGATCACCAGCCAGGTCATGTCCGCTTCGTACGCGGCCGAGAAGACGTAGAACTTGCCGATCAGGCCGCCGGTGAACGGCATCCCGGCGAAGCCGAGCATGAACACCCACATCGCGGCGCCGAGGAACGGCCGCTCCCAGCCGTAGCCGGCGAGGTCGTCGATCTCGATCTCCCGCGCCAGCTCGCGCTCGCGCGCCGCCACGACCGAGAAGGCGCCGATCGACATCGCCGAGTACGGGATCAGGTAGTAGAGGAGGCCGCGTGCGCCGAGCTCGTTCGCGGAGGCGACGGCGATCAGCAGGAAGCCCGCGTGCGAGATCGAGGAGTACGCGAGCATCCGCTTCAGCGAGCGCTGCACGAGCGCGGCGAGGTTCCCGACCGCGAGCGAGACGACCGCGATCGCGGCCACGCCGGCCGTCCAGAACTCGTCGTACTGCGGGAACGCGGTGACGAGGACGCGGAACATCAGCGCGATCGCCGCGACCTTCGTGGCCGCTGCCATGAACGCGGTCACCGGGGTCGGTGAGCCCTGGTAGACGTCCGGCGTCCACATGTGGAACGGCGCCGCGGAGGCCTTGAAGGACAGGCCGGCGAGCATCATCGCGAGGCCGACGAGCATGAACGAGTCGTCCCCGGACACGGGCGCGTCGGCGATCGCGGCGAACTGCAGCTCGCCCGTCGCGCCGTAGACGAGCGCCGAGCCGAACAGGAGCACGGCCGAGCCGAACGAGCCGACGACGAGGTACTTCAGCCCCGCCTCGAGCGACGGCTCGCGGTCGCCGGCGATCGCGCAGAGGACGTAGAGCCCGATCGAGAACCACTCGAGCCCGAGGAACAGCGTCATCAGGTCGTTGGCGCCGACGAAGAAGCCCATGCCCGCCCCGGTCGCCGCCAGGAGCGCGAAGAACTCGCCCGTGTGCTCGGTCGTCCGCCAGCGCTCGCCCCAGGCGAGCCCGATCGCGAGCAGGCCGCCCGCGAAGATCAGCACCTGGGAGAAGAACGTCCAGCGGTCGACGGCGAAGGCGCCGACGATCGTCGTCTCGGGATCGTCACTGTCGGCGAAGACGATCGCGGCGAGGACGATCGCGGCCACGAAGCCGCCGGCCGCGACGATCGCCGCGAACGCCTTCCGCGCTTCGCGCGGGACGAGGACGGAGCCGATGAGCGCGAGCGCCGAGGCGCCGAGGAGCGTGAGGATCGGCGAGAGGCCGAACCAGTCGATGTCCGGTGTCTCGATCACGGCGCCTGCTCCCGCAGAGCGGCGAGCACGCCGCCCTCGGGGAAGACGCGCTCGCTGACGAGCGCCGGCCAGGCCGAGAGCACGAGCACGCACACGAGCATCGCGCCGACGATCGCGACCTCGCCCGGGCGGAGGTCGAGCGCGTCGTCGGAGACGACAGGTCCGCGCTCCGCATGCAGGATCGCGGAGATGAGCCGGAGCACGTACATCGCGGCGAGCACGATCCCGCCCGCGACGATCACGCTCCAGCCCCAGCCCTGGGCGTAGACGCCGGTGAGGATCAGGAACTCGCCCGCGAACGTGACGGAGCCCGGCACGGCGAGCGCGACGATCCCCATCGTCATCAACGCCGTCGCGAGCGCGGGCCGCCCCTTCGCCATCCCGCCGAGGAGCGCGAGCTCGCCGGTCGTCGTCCGCCGCTCGACGGTGGCCGCCAGCAGGAACATCCCGCCCGAGACGAGCGCGTGCGCGACCGACTGCAGGATCGAGCCCGCGATCCCGGCCTCGTTGGCGGCGAAGAGGCCCATCGTGATCAGCCCCATCTGCGCGAGCGACGAGTAGGCGAGGACGCCGCGCACGTCCGGGGCGCGGAACGCGACGAGCGAGCCGTAGACGAGCCCGACGCTCGCGAGCACGAGGATCACGTTGCGCCAGTCGTCGACCGGCTCCGGGAACTTCGCGATCACGATCCGCAGCAGCCCGTACACGGCCGCCTTCGAGACGATCCCCGAGAGCACGGCCGCGACCTCGGGCGGTGCCTCGCGGTACGCGTCGGGGAGCCAGCCGTGGAACGGGAACAGCGGCGCCTTGACGGCGAAGGCGACGAGGAAGCCGAGGAACACCCAGCCGCTCCCGCTCGTCCCCGACTCGACGAGGTCGAACGTTCCCTGCGAGAGCCCGAAGACGACGATCGACGCCAGCATCAGCAGCGAGCCGGCCATCGTGTAGATGACGAACTTCAGCGTCGCGACCGTCCGGCCCGCGCCGCCCCAGACGCCGACGAGGACGTACAGCGGGATCAGCATCGCCTCGAACGCGGCGTAGAAGAGGAGCAGGTCCTGCGAGGCGAAGACGGCGACGATCGCTCCGGTGAGGAACAGCATCAGGCCGAAGTAGGCGCGCGCCCGGTCGCGGCCGACCCAGAAGGCGTACGCCACCGCGGCCGCCATCAGCACGACCGCCGCGCCGACGAGCCAGAGCGAGAACCCGTAGAGGCCGACGTGGTAGGAGACGCCGAGGTCGCCGAACCACGTCGCCTGCTCCTCGTACTGGAGCCCGCCGGACTCGAAGTCGAACCCGACCGCGGCGTTGACCCAGAGCCCGACCTCGACGAGCGAGACGAGCAGCGCGAGCGAGCCTGCCCAGAAGCGCGGCACCGGCAGCACCCAGATCGCGAGCGCTGCGACGAGCGGGACGAGAATGAGGGTCGTCGTCATCGCGCCGAGATGAAGACGAGGGCCAGGATCGCGACGCCGGCCGCGACCGCGAGGACGTAGAGCCGCAGCAGCCCGGTCTGGATGCCGCCGACGCCGGCACCCGCCTCGCGGGTGCCGCGGGCGAGGACGTTCAGCGAGCCGCTGATGACCGGCCCCTCGACCCAGCGGTTCCACACGCGTCCGATCGCCGCGGCCGGCCGGTAGAAGACGACGTCGTACGCCTCGTCGAAGTAGAGCTTGTGCTGGAGCGTCCGCTCGACTTCGGCCTGGTGCGGCACGGGCCGGCGGTGCACGCCCCACAGGAGCCACGCGAGCCAGATGCCGACGCCCGCGACCACGACGGAGAGCAGCGAGGTGAACCAGTCCTGCGCCACCGACGGCTCGACCAGCGCGAGGTGCTCGCGGTCGGCCCCGAACCCGACCGGGTCGAGGAAGGTCGAGAACGGGTGCCAGAGGCCGGCGATCTCGATCCAGCCCCCGATCGTCGCGAGCACGGCGAGCACGGCGACGACGAACGTCATCGACAGCGGCCCCTCGCCGTGGCCCTGGTGGAAGTGCTCGCGCACGTACGGGGACGGCTCGCCGCCGAACGCCATGAAGATCATCCGGAAGGCGTAGAGCCCGGTCAGGAACGCGCCGACGATCCCGGCGACGAAGAGGGTGATGCCCCACCAGTCCTCGCGCGCGAGCGCAGAGGCGAGGATCGCGTCCTTCGAGAAGAAGCCGCCGAAGGGCGGGATCGCGGCGAGCGCCAGGGCGCCCACGAGCATGGCGAGGTACGTCCTCGGCATGAGCTGTCGCAGCCCGCCCATCTGACGCATGTCCTGCTGGCCGACGAGCGCGTGGATGAGGACGCCGGCGCCGAGGAACAGCAGCGCCTTGAAGAACGCGTGCGTCATCAGGTGGAAGACCGCGTCGTCGTACGCCGCGATCCCGGCGCCCAGGAACATGTAGCCGATCTGCGACATCGTCGAGTACGCGATCACACGCTTGATGTCGGTCTGGACGAGCGCGATCAACCCGGCCGCGAGCAGGGTGAGCGCGCCGAGGCCCGCGGCGAGGTCCTGCACCGAGGCGGCGTCCTCGTAGATCGGGTGCAGGCGGACGAGGAGGTAGACCCCGGCGACCACCATCGTCGCCGCGTGGATGAGCGCGGAGACCGGGGTCGGGCCCTCCATCGCGTCCGGGAGCCAGGTGTGGAGCGGGATCTGCGCCGACTTCGCCACTGCGCCGCCGAGCAGCCCGAGCGCGACGAGCACGATCACCGTCTCGGAGAGGCCGCCGAGCGCCCCGAAGCTCTCGAGGAAGTCGACGGTGCCCGTCTTCCAGATCAGGAGGACGATCGCGAGCGCCATCGTCGCGTCGCCGAACGCGTTCATGATGAACGCCTTCTTCGCGGCGGCGATCGCGGCCGGCCGCTCGTGCTCGAACCCGATCAGCAGGTACGAGGCGAGGCCGACGAGCCCCCAGCCGGCAAGCAGGATCACGTAGTTCGCCGCGAGGACCAGCAGCAGCATCGCGAACAGGAAGAACGACATGTAGGCGAAGTAGCGGCGCTCCTCGTCCGCTCCGTGCATGTAGCCGTTCGAGTAGAGGACGATCAGCGCGCCGACGCCGCTGACGATCAGCATCATCACGGCCGAGAGCGGGTCGACGAGGATCGTCAGCCCGACGTCGACGTTCCCGGCCTTCAGCCACGTCCACGCGTGCAGGAGCTCCTGCCGGTTCTCCGCTTCCCGGCCGACCAGGGTGAAGAACGCGGCGAGCGCACCGCCGAACGCGACGAAGGCCGCGACCGTCGCGAGCATGCCTGCGGCCCGGCGCGAGATCCGCGTGCCGAGCAGGGTGAGCAGCACCGCCGCCGCGAGCGGCGAGACGAGGCAGGTCCAGGCGCCGACCCAGATCATCCGCGCAGCTGGGTCAGCGTGTCGATGTCGAGGTCGAGCCGGCGGCGCGCCATCGCGACGATCATCCCGAGGCCCACGACGACCTCGGAGGCGGCCACGGCCATCACGGCCAGGGCGAAGATCTGGCCGGAGCCGTCGCCGAGCTGTCGCGCGAACGCGATCAGGGCGAGGTTGGCGCCGTTGAGCATGATCTCGAGCGAGAGCAGCACGATCAGCGGGCTGCGGCGGATGAGCACGCCCAGCGCGCCGGTCGCGAAGAGCGTCCCTGCGATCGCGAGGTACCAGGTGACGTCCGGGCCTAGGACGGCTCGCTCACCCCCTCGAGCGCGCGCCGCGAGTGTGCACCGAGGACGACGCCGCCGACCGCGGCGACGAGCAGGACGATCGAGGTGATCTCGAACGCCAGCAGGTGGTCGGAGAGGAACAGGCGCCCGAGCTCCGCGGGGCTGCCGAAGTTCTCGCCGATCTCGGCCTCGTCCGAGAGGCGCCCGCCGGCCTTGAGGCCGATCGCCAGCACGACCTCGAGCAGGATCGCGCTCGCCGCGATCACCGCCGCGAACAGCTGCCACGTGGAGCGCCCGGCCCACGGCGCGTCGGCGCGGCCGCCGAGGTACGCGATCACGAAGAGGAACATCACGACCACGGCCCCGGCGTAGACGAGCACCTGCGCCGCGGCGACGAACTCGGCCGAGAGCAGCAGGTACAGGACGGCGAGCGAGGCGAGGTTCCCGATCAGCGCGATCGCCGAGAAGAACGGGTTCTGGAACGAGACGACGGCGACGCCGGAGCCGATGCAGGCGAACGCCGCGCCGAGCCAGACCACCCAGACGATGAAGTTCCCCACTAGGGGTGGCCCACCCGCCCCCATACGACGACGCTCTGGGCGGCTGCAAAGCGTCGCCATGCGGCGTCCTCGGCGTCGCACGTGCAACCAGCACGCGCAACGCCTGCGTCCTTGCCTGGCTCGCTTTTCGCGCGCCAGAGCATCGCCGATGGGGACGGGCGAGCCACTACGCGTTCGTCTTGTAGTAGGGAATCGGGGTGTCGTAGATCGCCGGGTCGGCGATGGGAACCTTCTTCACCGGCTCCGCCAGCAGCATTTCCTTCGTGTAGATCAGGTCGGCGCGGTTGTACTCCGAGATCTCGAACTCGTTCCCGAGCGTGATCGCGTCGAAGGGGCACGCGAGCTCGCAGTAGCCGCAGAAGATGCAGCGGCTCAGGTTGATCTCGTAGATGCGCGCGTAGCGCTCGCCCGCCGAGACGCGGTTGTCCGGCGTGTTCTCCGCCGGCACGACGCGGATGCAGTCGGCCGGGCAGGCGGCCGCGCAGAGCGAGCAGCCGACGCACTTCTCGAGCCCGTTCTCGAAGCGGTGGAGCCGATGGCGCCCGCGGAAGCGCGGGTAGAGCGGCCGCTTGTAGTCCGGGTACTGCTGCGTGATCGGCTTCTTGAACAGCTGCTTGAACGTGACCGCGAAGCCCTTGACGGGTGCGAGCGCCATCAGTGCCCCTTCCAGTGGTGCCGCCGATGCACTGCGACGCGAGCACCAAGCACGAGGCCGCACTCGTCCGCGGCGAAGGCTGGTTGCCTTTGCAAGGACGAGGGTGGGCTCGGGCGCCGCGTGATCGCGGCGCAGGGCGCGGTATGCATCGCTGGAAGGGGCACTAGTCGATCGCCACCACGAGCGCCGCCGTGATCACCGCGTTGATCGTCGCCACCGGCAGCAGCACCTTCCAGCCGAAGCGCATCAGCTGGTCGTAGCGCAGGCGCGGCAGGGTCGCCTTCAGCCAGATGAAGACCGAGACGAGCAGGAAGACCTTGAGCAGGAACCACAGCGGCCCGAGGCCGTCCAGCCAGAAGAAGTGCCAGCCGCCGAGGAAGAGCGTGGTCGCGAGCGCCGAGAGCACGATCATGTTGATGTACTCGGCCATCGAGAAGAGGCCCCAGCGCATGCCGCCGTACTCGGTGTGATAGCCGGCGACGAGCTCCGACTCCGCCTCGGGCAGGTCGAACGGTGCTCGCGCCGACTCGGCGGTGCCGGCAGTGAGGAAGATGAGGAAGCCGACGAACTGCGGGACGATGAACCAGATCGTCTCGTCCTGCTTGGCCACGATCTCGGTGAGCCGGAGCGACTCGCCCATGATCACGACGCCGAGCACGGAGAGCGCGAGCGCGACCTCGTACGAGACGAGCTGGGCGCACGTGCGCATCGAGCCGAGCAGCGAGTACTTCGACTCGGAGGCCCAGCCGCCGACGATGAAGCCGTAGACGCCGATCGAGCCGAGCGCAAAGAGGAAGATCAGCGCGATCGGGACGTCGAGGACCTCGCCGCTGACGTAGTAGCCGCCGATCGTCCACCCGGGCCCGATCGGGATCACCGCGAACACGGCGAGCGCCGTGAACGCGGCGATGATCGGCGAGAGGATGAAGAGCGGGTTGACGCCGTAGCTCGGCAGGAAGCTCTCCTTGCGAATGAGCTTGATCAGGTCGGCGAACGGCTGCAGCAGGCCGTACGGCCCTGCCTGGTTCGGGCCGTACCGGAGCTGCATGCGGCCGAGGAGCTTTCGCTCGAGCAGCGTCGTGTAGGCGAAGGCCAGCAGCGGGATGTTGACGAAGACCACGGCCTTGATGGCCGAGACCCACCATTCCTCGTTCACGGCTTCGTCACCTCCACGGTCGCGTGGAGGTCGGCGGCGTGCTCGTCCGCGATCCGGACGACGCCCTCGAGCAGCTTCCTGTTCACGCGCGCGCGAAGGGTGCGCGACGTTCCGTTCGACTTCACGACGACCTCGTCGCCCGGCGCGATCCCCCGGCGCTGCGCGTCGTCGTGGGCGAGCTCCACCTCCGCGGCCGGGCGCTGGAACTGCAGCTCGGGCGTGCGCTCGACCGCCGGGCCGGAGAAGAGCGGCCGGTAGCGGACGAGGTTGAGATGGTGGCCGTCGCTCGTACGGGCCGGGGTCGGCGCGTCCAGTGCCGGCGCGATCGCGGGGGCCTCGCTGCGAACGCGCAGCGGCGCCCGCTCGCCGACCTCGCCGAACGGGAGGCCGCCGTAGACGCGCTCCGAGAGCTCCTCGAAGACGCGGCCCGCATGCGGCGAGAGCTCGACGCCGAACCGCTCCGCGAGCTTCGCGATCCAGGCGAGCTCGTCCGGGCACGGCGGGATCGCTGTGCGGCGCTGACGCTGCAGCCGCCCCTCGAGGTTCACCGTCGTCCCGTCGCGCTCGAGGAAGCTCGTCGCGGGCAGGACGAGGTCGGCCCAGCCCACGGCGAGGCTCTGGAACATCGTGATCGCGATCACCGCGTCGGCGTGCTCGGCCATGGCGCGGACGCTCGCGTCGGCGGCGGCCTCGTCACCGGAGACGATCAGCAGCCCGATGCGGCCCTGCTCCTCGGCCTCCTCGTCGGAGGCGGCCGCCCACGCGTCGGCGACGCCGCGCGCGTTCGGCGTGGCCGGGAGGTAGAAGACGCCCGACAGCGGCTTGTCGCGGAAGCCGAGCCGCTCCGCGAGCGCCGCCACGTGCCGCCCGCCCTGGCCGTGCGCGCCCGACCAGACCAGCACGACCCGGTCCGAGGCCTTGAGGCGCGCGCAGAGCTCGTTGCCGTCCTCGCCGAGCTCGCGGCAGACGTCGGCCGCGCCGCCCGGGGGACGGCGGATCGAGCCGGTCGGGCCGATCGTGACCACCTCGGCGCCGTTGCGCCCGGCCGCCTTGATCCAGAGGTCGACGATCGGCGCGCGCTCGACCACCGGGTCGTCGCCCACGACCACGACGAGCTCCGCGTCGCGGATCGCGGAGAGCGGGAGCCGGAACGCGTCGAGCGAGTCGTCCACCTGCTCGGGGAGCACCGCCGTGTGCGAGCCGAGGCCCTGCCGGAGCAGCCTCCCGAGGGCGTACGCGACCTCGACCGACTCGCTGCCGGAGAGCGCTGTCACGATCGTCCCCTCGGCCGCGCGCAGGAGCCGCTCGGCGTCGTCGAGCGCGTCGTCCCACGAGACCGCGTCCATGCCGCGCCGGCGGACGCGCCGGAGCGGGTCGACGATGCGGTCCTCAGCGTGGAGGTGGGCGAAGGCGAACCGGCCCTTGTCGCAGATCCAGCCCTCGTCCACCTCGGGGTGGTTGCGGGAGAGGATCCGCTTCACCTTGCCCTCGCGCGTCGTCACCGAGACGTTGCAGCCGACCGGGCAGTGCGAGCAGACCGTCGGCACGTTCTGGATCTCCCACGGCCGGGCCTGGAAGCGGTAGCTCGTCGGGAGCAGCGCGCCGACCGGGCAGAGCTCCGTGACGTTGCCGGAGAACGGCGAGCGGTACGGGTCCTCGCCGAAGGTCGTGATCAGCGACTGCGCGCCGCGGTTGACGGCCACGAGCTCGCCGTCCTCGGACACGTCCGAGGAGAACCGGGTGCAGCGGTAGCAGAGGATGCAGCGCTCGCGGTCGAGCGAGATCGTGGGCGAGATCGGGATCGGCTTCTGGAACGTCCGCTTCGGGAAGGTCATCCGCGTCTGCCCCGGCCCGTAGCGGAAGGTCAGGTCCTGCAGCGGGCACTCCCCGCCCTTGTCGCAGACGGGGCAGTCGAGCGGGTGGTTGACGAGGATGAACTCGAGCGTGCCCTGCTGGCCGTCGGCGGCCTTCGCCGACGTGGCCGCCGTCTTCACCACCATCCCGTCCTGCGCGGTCATCGTGCAGCCGGCCTGGAGCTTCGGCATTCCCTCGACCTCGACGAGGCACATGCGGCAGGCGCCGACGGCCGGCCCGAGGCGCGGCTCGTAGCAGAACACCGGGATCTCGATCCCCGCGGCCATGGCCGTCTCGACGAGGCCCGTGCCCTTCGGCACCTCGACCTCGACGCCGTCGACCGTCAGCGCGACGAGCTCGGTCGCGGCGGCCGTCACGCCGGGACCTCCGCCGTCGGATGGTGCGTGTGCTGGTCGACCGGGGCGAAGACGCGCTCGAGCGACGACTCGCCACCGAACGGGCAACCGCCTTGGTCGATGTGCGCCTGGAACTCCGCGCGGAACTTGTCGACGTAGCTCGCGATCGGCATCGCCGCGGCATCGCCGAGCGGGCAGAGGCACTTGCCGAGGATCCGGTCGCACACGTTCAGGAGCAGGTCGAGCTCGCCCTGGCTCGCGTCGCCCTCCTCGATCTTCTTGAGCAGCTGCACCATCCAGCGCGTGCCCTCGCGGCACGGCGTGCACTTGCCGCACGACTCGTGCATGTAGAACTGCGCGACCCGTAGGCCGAGCTGCACCATGCAGGCGCGGTCGTCGATCACGATCACCGCGCCGGAGCCGAGCATCGAGCCCGCCTCGGCCATCGAGTCGAAGTCGAGCCCCGTGTCGACCTGGTCGGCGGTGAGCACCGGCACCGAGGAGCCGCCGGGGATGACGGCCTTCAGCTCTCGTCCGTCCGGGATCCCGCCGCCGATGTCGTAGATGAGCTCGCGCAGCGACGTTCCGAGCTCGAGCTCGAAGTTGCCGCCGTTCACGACGTTGCCCGAGAGCGAGAAGACACGCGTGCCGGCGGAGTTCTCGACACCGACCTTCGCGTACTCCGCGCCTCCCATCTCCACGATCAGCGGCACGGTCGCGATCGTCTCGACGTTGTTGATCAGGGACGGCGACGCGTACAGGCCGGCGACGGCCGGGAACGGCGGCTTCGTCCGCGGCTGGCCGCGCTCGCCCTCGAGCGACTCGAGCAGCGCCGTCTCCTCGCCGCAGATGTAGGCGCCGGCGCCGCGGTGGAGGACGATCGTGACGCCCTCGAGCAGCTTCGCCCTGCGGACCTGCTCGAGCGCGGCGCGCAGGAGCTCGAACTCCTTGAGGTACTCGCCCCGGATGTAGATGAAGACGTGCTCCGCGCCGATCGCGTAGGCGGTGATGAGGCAGCCCTCGATCAGGCGGTGCGGGACGGTGAACATGATCTCGCGGTCCTTGAACGTGCCCGGCTCGGACTCGTCCGCGTTGACGACGAGGTAGGTGGGCTTGCCGGTGCCCTTCGCGAGGAAGCTCGCCTTCTTCCCCATCGGGAAGCCGGCGCCGCCGCGTCCACGCACGTTCGCGGCGAGCAGCTCGTCGAGGAGCGCCGGCGGCTCCATCCCGCGCGCCCGCTCGAGCTGGTCGTAGCCGCCGACCTCGCGGTAGGCCTTGAGCTTCGTCAGGTCGCGGTCCGGCGCCGCGCCCCTGAGGACGAGCGGCTCGGTCATCCGGTCAGCCCCGCCACGATGCCGGGCACGTCCGCGGCCTGCACCGGCTCGCGGTAGCGGTGGTCGACCGCGACGACGGTGCCCCAGCCGCAGCCGCCGGCGCACTCGACGGTGCGGAGGGTCACCTTCCCGTCCGCGGTCGTCTCGCCGGGACGCACGCCGAGCTCGGCCTCGAACGCCTCCAGCACCTGCTGGGCGCCGACGAGCGCGCACGAGACGTTCGTGCAGACCTCGACGAGGTGCTCGCCCACGGGCGCGAGGTGGAACATGTCGTAGAAGGACGCGACCGACTCGCAGTACGCCGGGGTCGCCTCGAGCGCGTCGGCCACCTCGCGGAACGCGTCGGGCGAGAGCCAGCCGTAGCGTTCCTGTGCGAGCCGGAGCGCGGGCAGGACGGCCGACTTGGCCGCCGCGCGGGTACTGCGCCCGCACGGCCTGGATCTCGTCGTAGAGGTCCGAGCGCTGCGCCACTAGCGGTCGACCTCCCCCATGACCGTGTCGAGCGACCCGATCACGGCGATCATGTCGGCGACGAGGATCCGGTTGCACATCACCGCCGCCATCGGTGTCGCGACGAACGAGGGGGCGCGAAACTTCACGCGCCACGGCCGCGGGCCGCCGTCCGAGACGACGTAGCAGCCGTTCTCGCCGCGGGGCGACTCGATCACGTTGTAGACCTCGCCCTCCGGGACGCGGTAGCCCTCGGTGACGATCTTGAAGTGGTGGATGAGCGACTCCATCGACGTGTGGAGCTCGTGCCGCGGCGGCAGCACGACCTTGCGGTCGTCCGCGATCCACGGCCCGTCGCGCAGCTCCTCGAGCCGGTCGAGGCACTGCTCGACGATCCGCACCGACTCGGCCATCTCGTCCATGTGCACCCGGTAGCGCGCGTACGTGTCGCCCTCGGGATAGACCGGGACGTCGAACTCGACCTGGTCGTAGGCGAGGTACGGCGAGCGCTTGCGGTTGTCCCAGTCGACGCCCGAAGCGCGCAGCACCGGCCCCGACTGGCCCATCGCCACCGCGTCCTCCGCGGACAGGAGCCCGATCCCCTTCGTCCGCTCGAGCCAGATCGGGTTGCGGTCGAGCAGCCCGAGGTAGTCGTCGAGCGCCCGCGGCATCCAGTCGCAGAACCTGCGGCACTCGGCGTAGAAGCCGTCCGGGATGTCCTCGGCGAGGCCACGCCGACCTGGAAGTAGCGCGTGTGCATGCGGGACCCGGTGACCAGCTCGAACAGGTCGAGGATCTGGTCGCGCTCGCGGAAGCAGTACCAGAACATCGAGATCGCCCCGAGCTCGAGACCCGGAGGTGCCGAGCCACACGAGGTGGGAGTGGATCCGGTTGAGCTCGGCGAGCAGCATCCGCATCCAGGTCGCCTTCTCGGGCACCTCGAGCTGCAGCAGCTGCTCGACGGCGAGGACGAAGACGAGCTCGTTGTTCTGGAACGCGAGGTAGTCGATGCGCTCGGCGCGTACGTGATCGCCTTCCACCACGTCTTGGCCTCCATGTTCTTCTCGAAGCCGGTGTGGAGGTAGCCGATGACGGCGCGCACGCCCGACGACCGTCTCGCCGTCGAGGTCGACGATCAGGCGGAGCACGCCGTGGGTCGACGGGTGGTTCGGGCCGAAGTTGACGGTGAGGATGTCGTCGGCCGCGCGGACCTCGTCCGAGACCTCGAGGATCGTCGGGATCGGGTACGGGATGCGCGTTTCCTCGTAGATCGGCGCGCCCCGCAGGACCGAGCGGTCGACGCTCGCCCAGGTGCGCGGCCGCTCGGGCGCCACGGTCATCGCGCCGTCACTCCTCCCCCGAGAACCGCACCGGCTCGCCGCCGAGCGGGTAGTCCTTGCGCAGCGGGTGCCCTTCCCAGTCGTCCTCCATGAGGATGCGGACGAGGTTCGGGTGGCCCTCGAAGCGGATGCCCATCATGTCCCAGGCCTCGCGCTCGTGCCAGTCGGCACCGGGCCAGACGCGGATCACGCTCGGCACCGGCTCGCCGTCCTCGCACCACACCTGGACGCGCAGCCGCGGCGCCCCGTCGCGCAGCGCGAGCAGGTGGTAGTTGACGCAGAAGCGCGCCGGCTTCGGCTCGGGGCGCTGCTGGTAGCCCTGCGCCGAGGTCGGCGTCAGCACGCGGCCGTCCGCCGTCCCCACGTAGCCGGCGACCTCCTGCTCGGACCAGCCGAGGTAGTCGGTCGGCGTGAGGTCCGAGAGGAAGTTGAAGCCGTGCTCGTCGCGGAGGTGCGTGGCCGCGTCGACGAGGCGCTCGCGCTCGACCACGACGGTCGTCTCGCCGAGCGCCTCCCGTTCCGACACGTAGCCGGGAACGGCCTCCCAGCTCATGCGGTCGCCACCGGGCGGAGGTCGTACGCCGGCGGGACGCCGGCGCGGACGGCTTCGTGCAGGCGCAGGATCCCCTCCATCAGCGCCTCCGGCCGCGGCGGGCAGCCCGGCACGTAGATGTCGACCGCGACGATCTTGTCCACGCTCTGGAGCACCGCGTAGTTGTTGAACATGCCGCCGGAGCTCGCGCACGCGCCCATCGCGATCACCCACTTCGGCTCGAGCATCTGGTCGTAGATCTGGCGCAGCGGCGCCGCCATCTTGTGCGAGACGCGGCCCGGAGACGATCAGCAGGTCGGCCTGCCGCGGCGAGGCGCGGAACGCCTCCATCCCGAAGCGCGCGATGTCGTAGCGCGCCGAGACGATCGACATCATCTCGATCGCGCAGCAGGCGAGGCCGAAGGTGTCCGGCCACATCGACCGCGTCTGCGCCCAGGCGACCGCCTTCTCGAGCGTGGTCAGGCCGAGGCTCCGCTCGAGCTGCTCCGGCCCGAGCTCCTCCTCGAACGCGCCCGGTCCCTTGGTCGGCCAGAGCAGGCGCTCGGACTGGAGGCCGAGGTCGCGCAGGCGCTGCGGCTTCTTGCGGCCTACTGCCACTCGAGCGCTCCCTTGCGCCAGACGTAGACGTACGCGACGACGAGGATCCCGATGAAGAAGAGGAACTCCCAGAAGGCGAACCAGGCGACCTCGTTGAGCACGACCGCGATCGGGTACAGGAACACGATCTCGATGTCGAAGACGATGAAGAGCATCGCCGTGAGGTAGAAGCTGACCGTGAACCGCTGCTGCTGCGGCGGGCCGACCGCGACGCCCGACTCGAACGGCGTGTAGCGGGCGCGGCGCCTCGCGCGCGGGCGCGTCGCGAACACGAACGACATCAGGATCATCGACGCCGGGATGACGAGCGCGAGGCTCCCGTAGATCAGGAAGGGCAGCCAGCTGTCGAGCACGTCGAGCGCCTCCTACCACCTGCCCGCCCGGGCCAACCCCGGACGTTTCGCGCGGGACACTACCAACGTCGTCACGTGTGACGAACGGGGAGCGTTCGCCTGCAGCCGAGCCTGTTTCGGCTGTTACAAAGTCGTGCCGGGGTTTCGCTCGCTGGGCACGTTGCTACGATCAGACCATGGCCACCGTCGAGCAGCGCCCCGAGACCGAGACCCCCGTCACGCTGACCGCGTCCGCGGCGGACAAGATCCGCGAGTTGATGGCGGAGGAGCCGGCCGGCGAGGCCGAGGTCCTCCGGGTCGCGATCCAGGGCGGCGGCTGCTCCGGCTTCCAGTACGGCCTCGGGTTCGACCGCGGCACGGTCGAGGGCGACCTCGAGAGCGAGCAGCACGGCATCCGCCTCGTGGTCGATCCCTTCAGCGCGCCCTACCTCCAGGGCGCGACGGTCGACTTCGTCCACTCGATCCAGGAGTCCGGGTTCAAGATCGAGAACCCGAACGCGACCGCCTCGTGCGGCTGCGGCCACTCCTTCACGGTCGAGGAGGGCGAGGGCGACGCCCCGCAGGACGCCGCCCCCGGCTGCGGCTCCGGCTGCGCGCACTAGGCGCGCGACCGCTACGACATCTGGTCGACGACCAGCGCCGCGACCGCGCCGATCGTGGCGACGGCGCCCAGCACGATCGCCGTCGTCGCGGCGCCGCGGCTGTCGGCGCGCGCGCGCCCGAGCAGGCCGAGCACGACCGCGGCCGGCCCGAGGACGTACGGCAGGCCGAGCCAGAAGCGCCGAGATCGAGAGGCACTGCGAGCGCGCCGACGACGACGCCCGCGCGGCCCGGCTTGTCGATCCGCGGGATCACCCAGCCGAAGAGCGCGACCGCGACGAGCGAGCGAGAGGCCGAGCGTGAACGCGTACGGGCCGGCGCCGCCGTTGTCGCCGTCGCCGGTGAAGTTGGCCGCGGCGAGTGCGATCGCGGCGAGGATCCGCGGCGGCGAGGCCGAGAGCGGGGAGGTTGATGCGAGACAGCGTCATCGTCGGTTCCTTTCGTCGAGTGCAGGACGGCGTCGACGCTAGGAGCCAGGCCGCGCGACGCCATCCGCGCCCGGAGCGATTCGCGCCGCTCGCGTCGGCGATCCCGCATCGCCCGCGCGAGCGACGTCCAAAGGCGCGAGGGTGGGCTAGCGTGGACGACGTGAGACGGTTCCTCGACGCGTACGGCGAGCTCGTGCTCGTCGTCGGGCTCGGCCTCGTGGCCCAGGCCGAGCTGTGGCTCGACGACGCGTGGGCGGACGCGCGCTACGAGCTCGCGCCGATCGCGCTCGTGATGGCGGCGATCCTGCTCCTGCGCGTCCGGGCTCCCGCTGCCGTCACCTTGCTGCTCGAGCTCGGCGGGCTCATGCTCGCGACCGCCGTCAACGACGCTCCGGACAACGATCCCATGGGCGTCGTGCTGCCGGTCCTCGTGGCGGCGTACTCCGTCGGAGCGCACACGCGCGGCCGCTCGCTCGCCTTCGCCTCGGCGTCGTCCTCGCTGCGGCGACGGTGCTTGCCGTCGACCAGGACGGTGAGAGCTGGAACGTCAGCGGCTTCCTCTTCTTCGGCTTCTTCATCGGCGTGCCGTTCCTCGCCGGGATCGCGATCCGCGTGCGCCGCGACCGCGAGCGTGTCCTCGAGCGACGAGCGCGACGAGAACGCGCGTCTTGCGGTGCTGGAGGAGCGGACGCGAATCGCGCGCGAGCTCCACGACGTCGTCGCGCACGCGATCAGCGTCATCGTCCTGCAGGCGCGTGGCGGCGCGGCACGCGCTCGACGACGACCCGGACGACGCACGGGGCGCGATCGACGCGATCGAGCGCACTGCGTCGCAGGCCCTCGGCGAGATGCGGCGGCTCCTCGCGATCCTCCGCGCAGACGACGAGGCCGCGTCGCTCGCGCCCGAGGCGTCGCTCGTCCAGCTCGACGCCCTCGCGGGTCAGGTCCGCGAAGCCGGGCTGCCGGTCGAGGTCCGCGTCGAGGGCGAGCCTCGGGAGCTCTCGCCGGGCCTCGACGCCTCCGCGTATCGGATCGTGCAGGAGGCGCTGACGAACTCGCTCAAGCACGCCGGCGGCTCGCAGGCGGTCGTCACGCTTGCTTACGGAGACGGCGTCCTCGAGCTCGAGGTCGCGGACGACGGCGTCGGCGTGCTCAACGGGTCCGGCAACGGCCACGGCCTGCTTGGCATGCGCGAGCGGGCGGCGGTGTTCGGCGGGCGCATCGACGCCGGGCCGCGGGACGGCGGCGGCTACGTCGTGCGAGCGCGGCTGCCGACGTGATCCGCGTCCTCCTCGCCGACGACCAGACGCTGGTGCGGTCGGGCTTCCGGATGATCTTGCGCAGCGACCCCGAGCTCGAAGTCGTCGGCGAGGCCGCGGACGGTGTCGAGGCCGTGACGCTCGCACGCGAGCTGCGACCCGACGTCGTGCTGATGGACGTGCGGATGCCGAAGGTCGACGGGATCGAGGCGACGCGGCGGATCATGCGGGCCGACGAGCCGCGGCCGCGCGTGCTCGTGCTGACGACGTTCGACCTCGACGAGTACGTGTTCGCCGCGCTCCGGGCCGGGGCCAGCGGCTTCCTGCTCAAGGACGCGCCGGAGGAACAGCTGCTCGCGGCGATCCGGGTGGCGGCGAGCGGCGGCGCGCTGTTCTCGCCGTCGGTGACGACGCGGCTGATCGAGCGCTTCGCCTCGCTCGACGGCGCCGAGCCCGTCCCGGTCGACCTCTCGTCGCTGACGGAGCGCGAGCGCGAGGTGCTCGTGCTGCTCGCGCGTGGGATGTCGAACGCCGAGATCGCGGTACAGCTCGTCGTGTCCGACCACACCGTCAAGACTCACGTCGCACGCATCCTGCGCAAGCTCGACCTGCGCGACCGCACGCAGGCCGTGATCGCGGCGTACGAGAGCGGGCTCGTGCGGCCGGGCCTCGCGTAGCATCGGACCGCCGTGTCCGAGCGCCCAATCCGCGTCGCCGTGGTCGGATCCGGCCCCGCCGGCTTCTATGCCGCAGCCGCGCTCCTCACTGCCGATCCGCCCGCGGAGGTCGACGTGCTCGAGCGGCTGCCGACGCCGTGGGGGCTCGTCCGGCTCGGCGTCGCGCCCGACCATCCGAAGATCAAGGACGTCTCGCGCGCGTTCGAGAAGACCGCGGCGAGGCCCGGCTTCCGCTTCGTCGGCAACGTCGAGGTCGGGCGCGACGTGACGCACGACGAGCTGCGCGAGCGCTACGACGCCGTCGTCTACGCCGTCGGGGCCCAGACGGACCGGCAGCTCGGGATCCCGGGCGAGGACCTGCCCGGCTCGTGGGCGGCCACGGAGTTCGTCGCCTGGTACAACGGCCACCCCGACTACCAGCACCTCGAGTTCGACCTCTCCGGCGAGCGCGCGGTCGTGATCGGGAACGGGAACGTCGCGCTCGACGTCGCCCGCATGCTGGCCTTGACGCCCGAGGAGCTCGCGCCGACGGACACGACCGAGTCGGCGATCGACGCGATCAACGCCGCGGGCGTCCGCGAGATCCTCGTGCTCGGCCGCCGCGGCCCGGTGCAGGCGGCCTGGACGCCGGTGGAGGTCGGCGAGCTCGGCGACCTCGCCGGCGCCGACGTGATCGTCGACCCGTCCCAGCTCGAGCTCGACCCGGCGAGCGCGGCCGAGCTCGAGTCCGCGCCGCCGACCGTGAAGCGGAGCGTCGAGCACCTCCGCGACTACGCCGCCCGCGAGCCCGCCGGGAAGCCGCGCCGCATCGTCCTCCGCTTCCTCGCCTCGCCCGTGGCGATCGTCGGCAGTGACCGCGTCGAGGGGATCGAGGTCGTCCGGAACGAGCTCGTCGACGGCCGGGCGGTCGCGACCGGCGAGCGCGAGACGATCCCGTGCGGGGTCGTCTTCCGCAGCGTCGGTTACCGCGGGATCGCGCTGCCGGGGGTGCCGTTCGACGAGTCGAGCGGCACCGTGCCGAACGAGGGCGGACGCGTCGAGCCGGGGCTCTACGTGGCCGGCTGGATCAAGCGCGGGCCGAGCGGCGTCATCGGCACGAACAAGAAGGACGCGACCGAGACGGTCGGGCTCCTGCTCGAGGACGCCCGCGAGGGGCGCCTCCCCGGCGGGAGCGGCGAGGACCTCCTCGACCTCCTCGTCGAGCGCGGCGCCGAGCCCGTGCTCTACGCGGGCTGGGAGGCGATCGACGCGACGGAGAAGGCCGCCGGCGAGCCCCACGGCCGGCCGCGCGTGAAGCTCTGCAGCTGGGACGACCTCCTGACCGCGGCGCGGCGCTGAGCGGGCCGTCCCTCCTCCGAGGGATCGCACCGCGCGTCGCGTGCTGCCGATAGTCCACACGTGACGCCGATCGTCGAATGCCTCCGCTGCGGCGAGCAGCACCGGCTCCACCGCTCCTCGCTCCGCCGGATCGTCGACGCCGAGTGCCCCCGCTGCGGCTACCTCGGGTGGGCCTACCAGGGCGAGCTCAGCGAGACCTCCCGGCGCCTCCTGCGCGACCGGCGCACGTCGGACCTTGTGGCTCTGAGCCACTAACGTCTCTCGCCACCGGGCCGGGGCTAGACTCGGGGCGTGAGCGAGACCGAGACGCGGCAGGAGCTCTGGGGCGGCGAGACGCGCAAGGCGGTCGCCAACTTCCCCGTCTCCGGCGAGCCGATCCCGGTCGCCGTCCGCCGCTGGCTCGGCCGGATCAAGGGCGCCGCGGCGCAGGTGAACGCCGACCTCGACCTGCTCGATGCCGACATGGCCGCCCGGATCGCCGCCGCCGCCGAGCGCGTCGCCTCGGGCGAGCTCGACGACCAGTTCCCGATCGACGTCTTCCAGACCGGCTCGGGCACCTCGTCGAACATGAACGCGAACGAGGTCATCGCCACGCTCGCCGGCGAGGACGTGCACCCGAACGACCACGTCAACATGGGCCAGAGCTCGAACGACGTGTTCCCCTCGGCCGTGCACCTCGCGGCGCTCGGCGAGCTGCAGGAGACGCTCCTCCCCGCGCTGGACAAGCTCGCGGCATCGCTCGAGGCCAAGGCGCGCGAGTTCGACGACGTCGTCAAGTCCGGGCGCACGCACCTGATGGACGCCGTCCCGGTCACGCTCGGCCAGGAGTTCGCGGGCTACGCCGCGCAGGTGCGCCAGGGGATCGAGCGCGTCCGCGACACGATGCCGCGCCTCGGCCAGATCCCGCTCGGCGGCACCGCGGTCGGGACCGGGCTCAACACCCACCCCGAGTTCGCGGCGAAGGTGCGGGAGCGGCTGAGCGCCGACACCGGGCTCGACATCCGGGGGCCTGCCGACCCGTTCGAGGCGCAGGCCGCGCGCGACGGGCTCGTCGAGGCGTCGGCCGCGCTGAAGACCGTCGCGGTCTCGCTGACGAAGATCGCGAACGACATCCGCCTCATGGGCTCCGGGCCGCGCGCGGGCCTCGCCGAGCTGTTCCTGCCGGAGCTGCAGAAGGGGAGCTCGATCATGCCGGGGAAGGTGAACCCGGTCATCCCCGAGGTCGTGACGCAGGTCGCGGCGCAGGTGATCGGCAACGACGCGGCGATCACCGTCGGCGGGCTCCAGGGCCACTTCGAGCTCAACGTCTTCATCCCGATGATGGCGCGCAACCTCCTCGGGTCGATCGAGCTGCTCGCCTCGGCGACGACGCTCTTCGCCGAGAAGTGCGTGGACGGGATCGAGGCGAACCGCGAGCAGAACGAGCGCTACGCCGAGCTGACGCTGTCGGCTGCGACCGCGCTCAACCCGTACATCGGCTACGACAAGGCGGCCGAGATCGTGAAGGAGGCCGCGGCCTCCGGACGGTCGCTCCGCGAGGTCGCGCGGGACGCCGGCGTGGCGGACGACGTGCTCGACAAGGCGTTGGACTACCACGCCATGGCGAAGCCGCACGGCTGATATCGCCTGAGCATCGTCCTTTCGCAGGGCCCGCCTCGGCGGGCCCTCGTCGTTCGAGGTCAGTCCTCGTATAGATATCGCGCTTGATATCTACGCTCGACTATGGCAAGGTGCCGTCGGATTGGCCGGGAGAGAGACGTACAGGTTCCTGCTCCGCATGCCCGACGAGCTGCGGGAGAAGCTCGCGGCGGCGACGGCTCGGTCGGGCCGCAGCCTCAACGCCGAGATCGTGCACCGGCTCGCGGACAGCGTGGAACCGGATCCCCCGGAACGGCCGGCGCGGCCGCTCCGCGCCGCGAGGAGAGGGGAGAAGAAGATGCGCAGGACCTGGATCGCCGCCTCGGCCATCGCCCTCGTCGTGCTCGCGCCCATCTGTGTCGCCGCGCTCGTCGCGGGCGACCGGCCGAGCGCCGTCGCACCCGCTCCAAAGCTGTCGCCGGGAGCGGGGAGGCTCGCCGAGTTCAAACAGCTCGGCGTCTTCGCGAACAACGTCTCCGAGAGCGAGGAGTTCCCGGCCGCCGCGGACGCGGAGGCCTACGCCAACCGGGCGTACCCGCAGAACGCAATCGCGTTCCAGCAGACGCTCGGGGCGATCACCGCGGCGAAGAAGCTCAAGTCGCGCGGGGCGCGCTTCCCGAGCAAGTGGGTGGATGTCGGCCCCGACACCATGCAGGTCGCGCAGCTCGGGACGCAGCACTGGGGCCGGCCGACGCAGTGGTCCGGCCGTGTCAGCGCGATGGCCGTCGACACGCGCCACTGCAGCGCGAGCGCGTGCAAGCTCTACATCGGCGCCGCGGGCGGCGGCGTCTGGCGCACGAACAACGCGCTCGCCGAGCGGCCGAACTGGAAGGAGCTGTCGACCGGGATGGACTCCCAGTCGATCGGCTCGCTCCTGATCGATCCGACCGACGCGACGGGCAACACGATCTACGTCGGCACCGGCGAGCCCAACGGCTCGAGCGACAGCGAGGCCGGCGTCGGTCTCTACCGCTCGACCGACGGCGGCAACCACTGGACGCTCGTCCCGGGCAGTCGTGCCGCGGCGGCGAACCGCGGCATCGGCGGCATCGTGGTCGACCCGTCGAATCCGAACCACATCCTCATCGGTACGGCCGTCGCTCGGCACGGGCTCTCGTCGACCGCGGGAGGGCGCTACACGCCGCCCGGCGCACCGCGGCTCGGGCTGTGGGAGTCGCGTGACGGCGGCGCCACGTTCCAGCTCGTGTTCGCGCGTGCGCAGGACGTCGTCAACCCGGACTCGCCGAACGGCTCCGACTTCTTCCGCGGCGGGATCACGGACCTCGAGGTCGACCCGCAGGCGCCGGGGACGTTCTACTTCACGATGTTCAACGAGGGCGTCTTCCGTGGGAGCTTCGCGACGCCGGCCGCACCGGCGCAGATCTTCACGGAGCCCCTGCCCGACGGCCCCGGCGGCCTGGGGATCCGGTACCAGATCGCGTCTGCCGCACTGCCCGACGGCCGGACGCGCATCTACCTCGGCCAGGGCTCGAACCGCGTCGGCCAGTTCCCGTACGCCGACGCATCGAAGGTTCGGCGAACGGACGACGCCAGGGCCGCGGCCGTGCAGTGGACGACGCTCTCGAGCAACGTCCGCGGGTCGCAGGCCTACAGCACGTGGGACTTCTGCCGTGACCAGTGCTCGTACGACATGCCGATCGCCTCGCCGCCGGGCCGGCCGGACGAGGTGTGGGTCGGCGGAGTCACGCAGTACCAGGAGCTGCCGACGCGACCCGGCGCGGACAGCAACATGTCGAACGGCCGCGCGCTCATGCGGTCGCTCGACGCCGGCGCGACCTGGACCGACATGAGCGGCGATGCGTTCCCGTGGCCCAACTGGAGCGCCATCCATCCCGACCTGCACGAGATCCACTTCGCGCCCGGCGGGATCGCGATCATCGGGCACGACGGCGGCGTCACGCGCACGAGCGGGACGTACGTCGATTACTCGGCCGAGTGCGACAACCCGTTCCGCAACCTCGCGGGCCGGCCGCTGCAGCTGCAGATGTGCCGCATGTGGCTCAGGTCGATCCCGACGGAGATCGTCGACCTCAACGCCGGGCTGGCGACCCTGCAGTTCCAGGGTATCGCGGTCGACGCCACCGACCCGCGCAACGACATCCAGGGCGGGACGCAGGACAACGGCTCGCCGGGGATGACGAACGGCTCCTGGGAGCTCAACGTCCGCGGCGACGGCGGCCCGCCCGCGATCGACGTGAACGGTGTCACGCGCTACCACGCGTACACCGGCACGTTCTTCGACGTGAACTTCGAGGGGAACGTCCAGGGGAGCTGGCTCTGGATCTCCGACCCGATGGCGTTCAGCGGCGAGGCGTCGGCGTTCTACGCGCCGCTCGAAGCCGACGCGGTCGTGAGCGAGACGGCGTTCGCCGGGATGCAGCACGTCTGGCGGACGAAGACCGCCGGCAACGCAGACAAGCAGTTCCTCCGTGACCACTGCAACACCGATGTCGGCGACCGCGCGTTCACCGGCCCGAACTCGGGGTGCGGCGACTGGGTCGCGCTCGGTGGCGCTGCCGGCGACCTCTCCGCCGGGCCTGACCTGGACAAGGGCGGCGGAGCGGCCGGCTACGTCGTGCAGATCGAGCGGGCGCCGTCCGACCGGTCGACGATGTGGGTCGGCACGCGCCGCGGCCGTCTGTTCGTCTCGCGGAACGCCGACGCCGAGCCCGCCTCGGCCGTGAGCTACACCCGACTCGACACGCCGGCGCAGCCTCGCCGGTACCCGAGCGGGATCGCGGTCGACCCGAACGACCCGAACCACGCGTTCGTCTCGTTCGCGGGCTACGACGCCTACACGCCGGCGACGCCCGGGCACGTCTTCGAGGTGCGGGCGAACCCGACGACCGGCACGGCGACGTGGACGAACCTGAGCCACGACCTCGGCGACCAGCCGATCACCGACGTCGCCTACGACGCCAGGACCGGCGACCTGTACGCGTCGACGGACTTCGGGGTCAGCAGGCTCGTACAAGGGGACGTCGAGCTGGGTCCCGGCGGCCGACGGCCTCCCGCCGGTCGCGGTCTACCAGCTCGTGCTCGTCGACAACGGCTCGGACCGCCTGCTGTACGCCGCGACCCACGGGCGCGGCGCGTGGCGGATCGAGCTGCCGCGCAAGAGCTGACCCGGCACGCAGGAGGGGACCCGGCACCGGCCGGGTCCCTCCCCGCGTCGGTTCCCGCCTTGACCCCAGCCGATCGGCGTTGCAATATCGCGGGTCGCAGATATCGCGTCCTCTCTCTTGAGGGCGCGCCACTGTTCGGAAAGGGGAGAGGGTTTGAAGACATCGACGCTCGTACGGGCGTGGCTCGGCCTCACGGTCGCCGCGCTCGCGCTCGCGGTCCCGACGGTCGCCGCGGCCGGGAACGGCCACGGCAACGGCCCGAAGGACGACGTGATCGACGTCGGAAACGACGTCGGCAAGAAGGGCAAGCTCAAGCTCGACAAGAAGGCGCCGGCTCCGGCCGCCGCGCCCGCGACGGCGGCTGCCGAGGCGGCAGCGGACGAGCTCCAGAGCCCGCCGGTCGGCACCGTGAAGATCTGGCCGGTGATCAACTTCATCACCGGCGGGGCGCAGCTGCAGGTGTTCACGCTGCGCGCGGTCGGCACCCGTACCGAGATCTGGGTGGCGAACAACCTGACGTACCCGAACGGGGCCGCCGACTGCCGCAACGACGGGAGCCGGAACGTCGTGACGACCGCGCAGACGGAGTACCTCCGCGACCAGTTCGACGTGAACATGTACCCGAAGGAGACCGCCGCCTTCTCGGCGCCGCCGAGCCGCGACGGCTCGAACGCGACGCTTCCCGGGCAGGTGCCCCCGGCGCTCGGGATCACGCCGGACTACTACAAGGGCCCCGGCTCGAAGATCGTCACCCTCGTCGCGAACTTCCAGGACGAGAACTACTTCGACATCAACTTCCCGTCGTACGTCGCCGGCTACCACTCGTCCGGCATCAACGCGTTCGTCGACCGCAACGTGATGTCGATCGACTCGTTCGACTGGCTCCACCGGACGGGCGCGAACCCGCCGCACGAGCCGTCGGCGACGCTCTGCAACAACAAGCCGGGCCAGCCCTTCAAGTACGAGGGCGTGTTCGCGCACGAGTACCAGCACCTACTCGAGTTCTGGGCGAGCCCCGGCGAGGCGACCTGGGTCAACGAGGGCCTCTCCGACTACGCGATCTCCGTCACGGGCTATGGCTTCCCGGCGCGCACGATCGACGAGTTCGCCTGGGACGGCCACATCCAGACGTTCCTCGGCTGGCGCACCGTCGTCACGCCGCAGAACCTCATCCCGCAGCCGAACGGCGGCGCCGAGAACTCCCTCACGGTCTGGGAGGACCAGGGGAACCTCGAGACGCTCGCCGACTACGGCGCTGCGTGGGAGTTCATGGAGTTCCTCAACCAGCGGTACGGGCCCGCGTTCATGACCGACCTCCACAACGAGGACGTGAACGGGCTCGAGGGCCTCCAGGTCGTGCTCGACAAGTACCTGACGGGCACGACCACGCGGCAGCTGATCCACGAGTGGGCTGCGATGGTCGCGGTCGACCGCTCGATCGACGACGGGGCGAAGCTCCGCGGTGCGACGCGCGAGGCGGACTACCAGGTCTCCTCGCTCCACTCCGCCGTGAACCTCGACAACCCGCAGTCGTACTCGACGCCCGGCGCGCCGCCGAACGGGTCGGACTACGTCCGCCTGCGTGACGGTGCCGGGAACGCCCTCTCGGCGACGGCGATCCGCTCGCTCGAGTTCTCGGGGCCGACGCACCACGCGGCGGAGCCGCTCGCGTGGACGTCGGAGCTCCAGGCCGGGGACGCGGTGCTCTCCGCGGGCGCGGCGGCCGACATCGACCGCTCGATCGTCCGCCCGATCGCCGTGCCGGCCTCGGGTGACCGCTCGCTCGTGTTCGACACGAAGTACAACATCGAGCAGGACTGGGACTTCGGCATCGTCCAGGTCTCGACCGACGGCGGGCTCCGCTGGACGAGCCTCGCCGGCACGGGCACGACGACGCAGCACAACGGGAACGCGCTCGGCTCGATCGTGGCGCAGCTCCCGGGCTTCAGCGGCGTCTCCGATTGGAGCACGAGGACGTTCGACCTCACGGCGTATGCCGGGAAGACCGTCCTGCTGCGGTTCCGCATGATGACCGACGAGTTCACGCTCGGGAACAACCCCGACGAGAGCGGCGCGGGCTGGTGGATCGACGACGTCCGCGTAGGCGGGCAGCTCGTCTCCGACGGCACGCTCGCCGGCTGGGCGACCCCCGCCCCGCCGATCGAGAGCTACACCGTGCAGCTCGTCGCGTTCAACGGCACGTCGCAGACGATCCTCTCGCAGGTGCCGCTCACGAACGGACGCACCGCCACTCTCTCCGGCGGGGAGCTCCGTCGGCTGATCGGCGACGAGGCGACCTCCGTCGGCGCAATCGTCATGTATGACGAGTCGACGCAGGGGATCAACGCCTACGCGCCGTACCAGCTGCGCGTCAACGGAGTGCTCCAGCCGGGCGGCTGAGCCGTTCGCAACGAGCAGCAGACGAGGGCCCGGCTGCGACCGGGCCCTCGTCGTTTCGGTGTCTGTGAGGAACTGCCCACAGGGCTCGCGGCCCCGACGAAGGGTCGGTTAGCGTGATCCCGGCTGGGCGGCGGGGGCTCACTCTGTCCATCCGGACTGACGGCAACCCCCGCCGTCCGCCGGTTGGGTTGCCCCGGTCAGTACGCGACGGCGCCGCGCCCGGTTTCGGCGGCGTGGCGCTGCTCGTCGGCGCGGTAGGAGCTGCGCACGAGCGGGCCCGCGAAGACGGAGCCGAAGCCGAGTTCCTCGCCCTGCTCGCGGAGCCAGCGGAACTCGTCGGGATGGACCCAGCGGTCGATGGCCGTGTGCTTCGGGCTCGGCTGCAGGTACTGGCCGATCGTGACGACGTCGACGCCGTGCGCGCGGAGGTCGCGCATCGTCTCGACGACCTCGTCGTTCGTCTCCCCCAGGCCGACGATGATCCCGGACTTCGTCAGCACGGGGTAGTCGGCGAGCTCCTTCGCCCGCTGCAGCAGCCACAGGGCGCCGTCGTAGGACGCCTTGCCGCCGCGCATGCGCCGGTGCAGGCGCCGCACGGTCTCGATGTTGTGGTTGAAGACCTCCGGCCGGGCTGCCAGCACCGTCCGCAGCGCCTCCTCCTCGACCCCGAGGAAGTCCGGCGTGAGCACCTCGACCGAGGCTTCCGGCAGCTTCCGCTTGAGCGCGCGGATCGTCGCTGCGTAGTGGCCGGCGCCCTTGTCCTCCACGTCGTCGCGGTCGACGGAGGTGACGACCACGTGCTTCAGGCCCATCTGTGCGGCGGCCTGCGCCAGCCGCAGCGGCTCGAGCGGGTCGACGGGCTCCGACGGCCGGCCCGAGTGCACGTAGCAGTACCGGCACGCGCGCGTGCACGTGTCGCCGAGGATCTGGAAGGTCGCGGTGCCGCGGCCCCAGCACTCGGCGATGTTCGGGCAGCGCGCCTCCTCGCAGATCGTGTGGAGGCTCGCGCCGTGGATGAGCTTCTTGACGTCGAAGTACTGCGAGTCGGCGCTCGGCGCGCGGACCTTCATCCACTCGGGGCGGCGCGGCCGTTCTGCGACGGGGAGAGAGGCCTCCATCGCGCTCAGTGTAGAGGTCCGCCCCGAGCGAGCCTCGGCATCGTTTCAAAGCAAGAAATATCGGATACCATTCCGCTTCTTCGCCCGGGTGAGGGGCCCGGGCCCGAGGACGAGGGGAATCCACTTGACTGCTTCATGGACCGCCACGCGGCGGCTCGCGGTGCTGTTCGCCGTCGCCGTGGCAGCAATGCTGCTCGGTGCCGGCAACGCGGGCGCCGCGACACCGGGCGACCCGACGATCCAGGTGCCGATCGACGACAGCACCTCGGGCGCGTCCTACACGCAGACGTTCGAACGCGTCTATTCCGGCACGACGGCCGATGGCACGCCTGTCTACATCTACGTCCCGCAGGGCGCGCTCGCTGGGGTCGAGGGCGTCGCGAGCCTCGACCCGCAGTTCGATCCGGATCCGACGGACGAGTTCGCGCCCTGCGCGACGACGCCGAACGGGGACTTCGCGATCACCCAGACGCAGATCAACACGCTCGGCGACGAGCTGAAGAACCGGATCGTTCGGGTGGACGAGGAGCACTTCGGCGAGATGGGCGGCACCAACGCGCTCGTCCTGCTCGTCTACAACGTCCAGGACGACTCGTACTACGACTGCGCCGAGACGACGTACACGGCCGGCTACTTCGCGCCGGACTACCTCTCGTCGCTCGGGATGAACGTGATCGTCATCGACGCGCTCGACTGGGCCAACCGCGTCGGGCCGCAGACGGGCAACGCCGACGGCGTCCCGTACCTGTACGAGGGCGTCATCGCCCACGAGCTCGAGCACCTGCTGATGGAGTACTCGGACACGACCGAGACGTCGTGGGTCGACGAGGGCCTCGCCGACATGGCGATCTTCCTCAACGGCTTCCCGGCGGGCGGCTCGCACGTCGCCTACCACCAGGTGTTCCACCGCGAGACGTCGCTGATCCGCTGGGGCGGCGGCCTCGAGAACTACGGTGCCTCGCTCACGTACTTCCTCTACCTGTGGGAGCGGGCCGGGGGCGAGGGCGGCGGCGACTACACGCCGAACCTCGAGTACGACGGCCCCGGCGACCAGCTGATCAAGCTGATCTTCGCCAACCAGGCCGACAGCCTCGCCGGCGTCGACGCGGCGATCCAGCAGTTCAACGCGCTGTCGTACCCGGACCTGCCGAGCGCGACGCAGCTCTTCCAGGACTGGTCGCTCGCCGTCTACCTGGACGACGAGAGCACGATCTACGGTTTCCACACGCTCGACCTCGGCTCCGACGTCGACTCGTGGGGCTACACGATCGACCTCGCGAACGACCTCTTCTGGAACGGCCGCGGCATCTACAAGGGCGCGATGCCCGAGCCGCGGTGGCGCAAGGACAACGTCCCGGCGCAGGTGGCGCTTCCGTTCGGCACCTCGTACGAGGTGTTCCGGAACCCCGGCTCGCAGTTCGCCGTGAACTTCAGCGGCGCGCCGGGCGTGGACATCGTGCCGCTCGTGGGGACCTCCCACTGGTACGGCGGCTATGCGAACAACTCGGACACGATCCTGAACGTCGACACCGCGGTGTCGGGCGGGCAGACGGTCACGTTCGACACCTGGTACTTCATCGAGGAGGGCTGGGACTACGGCTTCGTCGAGGCGCTGGTGAACGGGCAGTGGGTCACGGTGCCCGTCGTCGACGCCGCGACCGGCCAGACCGTCTCGACGAACGACAACCCGCACGAGAACAACACCGAGGGCAACGGCATCACCGGCACCTCCGGCGGTGCGTACTTCGTCGACGAGCCCGAGTACGTCACGCTCCGCGCGACGCTGCCGGCGGGGGCGACGGACGTTCGCTTCCGCTACTCGACGGACGCCGGCTACCTCGACGCCGGCTGGTTCATCTCCAACGTCCGCGTCGGAACCGGCACGGCGACGCTGTCGTCGACCGAGTGGACGTCGATCAGCGGGGCGGAGCAGGACAACAACTGGCTCGTCCAGGTCCTCGCCCCGTGCGATCTCACGCCCGGCCGCGTGTCGACCGGCGAGACGGTCGAGGGCACGTGGCATCTCTACCGGCTCACGGGCGACGCGTTCCGCGTGGCCGGGTTCGACACGTCGTGCCTCAAGGGGCGCGACAAGGGCAGGCTGACCGTGACGGTCTCGAACATGCCGACCGGCCAGCTGACCGTGTTCGACGCGCCGTACGTGCTGCGCGTCGAGAACACCGGGAGCGGCTCGAAGACCGGGTAACCCCGACTTCACCGAGGCGCTGCGAAGGCCGGGCCGCGCGCCCGGCCTTCGCGCTTCCGTGATGCGGACGGTGTCTAGGCGCGTCCACCACGACGCGATACGTTCAGCCGGTGAGGCGCCTGGTCTCCAGCTTCCCGAGTCGGCGCTCGAGCTGGATCGTCGTCGGCGTCTGGCTCGCGCTCGCCGCGATTTTCGCGCCCTTCGGGGCAAAGGTGGTCGACGTCACGAACGACGAGTACGTGATGCCCGGCGGCTCGCAGACGGCGCAGGTGCAGTCGGTCCTCCGCGAGCGCTTCCCGGGCGGCGACCAGCGGCCCGCGATCGTCGTCTACCGTCGCGCAGGCGGCTTGACGGCAGTCGACCGTGACACCATCGCCGCCGACGCGGCGAAGCTCGCGGCGATCCCGCACGTCGGCGACCCACTCGTCCCGTTCGCGCCGGCCGCGCCGCCGGGCCTCGTCTCCGAGGACGCCGACGTGGCCGTCACGATCGCGCCGATCGTGGCAGGGAAGATCCTCCACGTCACACCGACGATCGAGGCGATCCGCGACGTCGTCTCGCAGGGCGAGGGCCTCGAGACGCACGTGACCGGGTTCACGGGCATCACGAGCGACTACAACTCCGCGATCAAGGAGGCCGACGTCAAGCTGCTCGGGGCGACGGTCCTCCTGGTGCTCGTGCTCCTCATCGCGGTGTACCGGTCGCCGCTGCTCGCGCTCGTGCCGCTCGTCGTCGTCGGGATCGCGTTCTCGGTCGCCAACGGGTTGGTCTACGTGCTGAACCGCGGGATCGACCTCCCGGTCGACAGCTCGTCGACGTCGCTCCTCCTCGTGCTCATGTTCGGCGCTGGGACGGACTACTGCCTGCTGCTGGTGTCGCGCTACGGCGCGAAGCTGCGGCAACGCGAGTCGGCGGAGGAGGCGCTGCGTGAGGCGCTGCCGGAAGCGGCGGTGCCGATGATCGCGAGTGGACTCACCGTGATCGCGGCGCTGCTGACGATGCTCGCCGCGGTCTTCGGCATCTACCGGACGCTCGGCCCGATCAACGCGATGGGGATCGCGGTGGTCCTGCTGGCCGGGCTGACGCTCCTGCCCGCCCTCCTGTACCTGCTCGGCCGTCGCGTCTACTGGCCCAACGCGGCCGCGGTCCAGCCGGCACCCGACGACCGGCCCGAGGAGGAGGGGAGCGCGAGATGGCGCTCGGTCGCGCTGCGGGTGCGCAGGCGTCCGGTTCGGTTCCTCACGGCGTCCGTCGCCCTGCTCGTGCTCGCGGCCACGGGGCTTGCGCTGTGGCAGACGGAGATCGACCCGCTGGCGCAGTTCCGGACGCAGACGGACTCGAAGCAGGGCTACGAGATCCTCGCTTCCGCGTTCCCGATCGGTGTCGTCAACCCGACCTCCGTCGTGGTCGAGCGCGAGGACGGGGCCGTGCGGGCGGGCGACGTGGCCCGTGTGACGGGGCGGATCGAGGCCGTCGACGGCGTCGCCTCGGTGACCGACACCGGCCGCCGCTCCGCCGACGGCCGCGCCGGGCTGCTGAGCCTCGTCTACGTGGACGAGCCGTTCGCGGCTGCCGCGCTCGACCGCACGCAGGTCGTGCGCGACGTCGTCGCCGAGGAGGAAGACCTGCGCGTCCTCGTGGGCGGCGGCTCGGGCGAGCGGCTGGACGTCCGCAACGCTTCGCGGCGCGACCTGATGGTCGTCGTCCCGCTCGCGCTCGCGGTGGTGCTGCTCACGCTGGTCGTGCTGCTCCGCGCCCTCGTCGCGCCGCTGTTCCTGCTCGCGACGGTGGTCCTCTCGTTCGCGGCGACGCTCGGCCTGACGATGGCGATCCTCGCCTTCGGGTTCGGGCAGGACGGGTTCAACGTCGTCCTCCCCCTGATCATCTTCATCTTCCTCGTCGCGCTCGGGTCGGACTACAACATCTTCCTGATGAGCCGCGTCCGCGAGGAGGCGGCGCGGCACGGCACGCGCGAGGGGATGCTCGTCGGCCTCGTCGCGACCGGGCCGGTGATCACGAGCGCCGGCCTCATCCTCGCCGGCACGTTCGCGGTGCTGACGATCATCCCGAGCTGGGATCTGACGATGATCGGGCTGGCGGTCGCGCTCGGCGTCCTCCTCGACACCTTCGTCGTCCGGTCGGTGACTGTCCCCGCGATCACGTGGCTCGTCGGCGACCGCAGCTGGTGGCCGTCGACCGCCGCGTCCGGCGCCGACCGCGAGCGCGGCGCCGACGTCGTCGATGCCCCGGCGTCCGCCGAGCAGGCCTAGCCGCTACGCGGGCTCGAGGGTCGCGGGCTCGCGGCCGGCCTCGGCCGGGACCTCGTCCTTGTAGTACGCCATGACGTCCTCCATCATCCGCTCCCAGGCCGCGTCGCCGTGCTCGCCGTACCGCTCCTCCTCGTAGCAGCCGAGCGGGAACTCGAGGGCGTTGGCGAGGCACTTGTTGCAGTACGTGCACGCCTTGCCGGGCGGCGGCCCGTCCTCGCCGGCCTGCCACAGGCGCGGCAGGTTCGGGTTGGCGAGCAACGGCCTCGCGATCGCGACCGCGTCGCAGTCGCCGCCGCTGATCGCGGCCGCGACGCGGGACGCCGTCTGCCAGCCGCCGGTGCACACGACCGGGATCGACACGGCCTCCTTGATGCGGTGCGCGTCGGCGGCGTAGAGCCCTTCGAGCAGCTCCGGCACTGCGCGTCCCTTCTTCACGAACGGCTGCGTGCGCCGCCACTGAAGGCTGGGGAACCAGCGGAGCGCGGCGTAGCGGAACAGCAGGTAGTTCCGCCACGTGTGCTTGCCGCTCGCGATCATGCTCTGGTACGTCGAGACCGAGTAGCGGAAGTCGAGCGGGCCGGCCGGGTTGTGCGGGTGCGGGAACGTGCTGCCGGTCGAGACGTGGATGGCGTCGGCGCCGGCGTCCTCCACCCAGCGGGCGACCTGGATCTGCTCCTCGAGCGTGTTGCCGCGCTTCCATTCGAGCGGAAAGGTGCTCGCGTTGTGGTTGTCGCGGGCGTTCAGCTTCACGAGCAGGAAGTAGTCGTCGCCGATCTCGGCGCGAATCGCGCGGATCGTCTCGAGCAGGAATCGTGCGCGGTTCTCGAGCGGGCCGCCGTAGTCGTCCTTGCGGTTGTTCACCGCGGAGCTCAGGTACTCCGTGAGCAGGTAGCCGTGCGACGCCTGGAGCTCGACGCCGTCGGCGCCCGCAGCGCGTGCGCGGCCCGCCGCGCGCGCGAACTTCTCGCGGACGTCGGCGATCTCCTCGAGCGTCATCGCGCGCGAGCGGAGGCCGTGGAAGGCGTCCGTTTTTGTCGAGGCGCCCAGCGCGACGTGGTGCCGGTTCTCGATCCCGCCGATGTCCCGCTGCCGCCCGGCGTACGCGAGCTGCACGATGAGCTTGCAGTCGTGGTCGTGCACCCGCTTTACGAGCGCGCGCCAGAACGGGATCCGCGAGTCGCGGTCGATCATCGCGTAGTTGGGCAGCACCCGCCCCCGGACGTCGACCGGGGCGTGGGAGGAGATGATCGCGCCGACGCCGCCGGCCGCGAAGCGCTCCTCGAAGTTGATTCGCGCGATCGTGCCGCTGCCGTCGTAGTTGTCGATCCGGCCCGACATGCTCGACCGCAGCACGCGGTTGGAGATCGTGAGGTTCCGGAACCGCAGCGGCTGGAAGATGACCGAGGCGTCGTCTGCCATCGGCTTTCCACTCTGTCATGTCGGCGACGGGAGGTCGAGCGTCGCTTCAGCGCAGCCCGGGCACCCGGCGCAGGATCCGCATGCCCGTGGTGAGGAGCGTGTCCCAGTGCTCCGGCGAGAGTCCGCGCGGGCCCCAGGTGGTGAGGACGCGCTGCACCACGACCGTCTGCGGCTCCGTGTACTTCTCGATCCCGTGCCCGCCGTGCCGGCGGCCGAGGCCCGAGTCCTTGAAGCCGCCCATCGGCGCTCCCGTCGAGCACCAGGCGGCGCCGTAGGCCTCGTTGACGTTGACGGTGCCCGCCTCGAGCGTCCGCGCGAGCTTCCTGCCGCGCCGCGGATCGCCGGTCCACACGCTGAAGTTGAGGCCGTAGCGGCTCGCATTCGCCAGCGCGACCGCCTCCTCGTCGGAGCGGACGCGGTAGAGCGAGACGACGGGGCCGAAGGTCTCCTCTGCGAAGAGCGTCATCTCGGGGGTCACCTCCGCCAGGACGGTCGGCTCGTAGAAGAACGGCCCCACGTCCGGGCGCGCTCGGCCGCCCGCGAGGACGCTCGCGCCCTTCGCGACGGCGTCCGCGACGTGCGCCTCGACCGTCTCGAGCTGCCGCTGCGACAGGAGCGACCCCATCTCGTAGTCGTGCTCGAGCCCGCTGCCGACGCGCATCCCCTCGGTCAACTCGACGAGCCGCCGGGCGAACGGCTCGTAGACGTCCTCGTGCACGTAGATGCGCTCCATCCCGACGCACATCTGGCCGGCGTGCGAGAACGAGCCCTTGCGCGCGCCCTCCGCCGCCCGCTCGATGTCGGCGTCGTCGAGGACGAGCATCGCGTTCTTGCCGCCGAGCTCGAGCGAGCAGCCGATCAGGCGCTCGGCGCACCGGGCGGCGACCTCGCGGCCGACGCGGGTCGAGCCCGTGAACATGACGTAGTCGACACGGTCGATCAACGGCGGCCCGAGCTGCTCGCCGCTGCCGGTGACGAGCGTCAGCAGCCCCGGTGGAAGGCCCGCCGACTCGAGGAGCTTCGCGGCCCAGAGCGCGCTGAAGGGTGTGCGGGAGTCGAGCTTCGTGACGACGCCGCAGCCCGCCGCCAGCGCCGGGAGCGCGTCGGTGATCCCGAGGATGAGCGGGAAGTTCCACGGCGCGATCACGCCGACGACGCCGACCGGGTGGTGGTACTCGCGCGCGTCCGTGAGCACCGGCAGCGCACCGCGCCGGAAGCGCGGCCGCAGGTGCCGGGGGGATGCGCGGCCGTAGTAGCGCGCGGCGTTCGCGGTCTCGTGGATCTCCTCGAGCGCGTCCCGACGGGCCTTGCCGCCCTCGAGCTGGATCAGGTCCATGCCCTCGGCGCGCCGGTCGAGGACGAGGTCGTGGAACCGGAGGAGGACCGCCGCCCGCTCCCGCGCGGGGCGCGCCGCCCAGCGCTGCTGCGCGAACCGGGCGCGCGAGACCGCCAGCTCGAGATCGTCCTCGGTCGCGTGCGGGACCTCGCCGACCAGGGCACCGGTCGCCGGCGCGACGATCGCGATCGGCTCCCGCTCGCCTGGCCCGCGCGTCAACCGCGCCGCGAGCCGGTCGAGCGCCGCGCGGTCGAGCCGCGGCGACACCCGGCTCGTGCCGTCGACCTGCCGGACGCCGGCCTGCACGGTCATCGGCGCGACGCGGTCCCCGGTCGTGGACGCGACGTCCGGATCGCGATCCGGCGCGTGAGCCGCGGGAAGATCCGGGCCTGCAGCATCATCACGCGGAGCGCGAACGGCGTGAACACGAGCCGCTTCTCGCTCCTGATCGCGCCGACGATCGCGTCGGCGACCTCCTCCGGCGTCAGCGTCCGCACGAGCCGCGCCATCCCCGGGATGCCGTGCTCGGCGCCCGGATTGTGCTCGAAGTACGTGCTCGCGACCTTCCCGGGCACGACCTGGGAGACCTTGACGCCCGAGCCGTCGAGGTCGGCCGACAGCGAGTCCGTGAGACCTCGGAGCGCCCAGCGCGCCGACGCGTAGCCGGCGGCGGCGGGCCATGTGACGAACGCGACCGGTGTGTTGATGTTGACGATCAGGCCGCGCCCGCGCGCGAGCATTCCCGGCAGCAGCGCCCGCGTCATGTAGACGGTCGAGTAGAACGGCGCGGACATCATCCGCTCGAACTCCTCCGGCGGGGTCTCCTCGAAGAACAGGAACCGCCCGGCGCCGGCGTTGTTCACGAGCACGTCCGGCGCCCCGACCTCCTGCTCGATGCGCTCCGCCGCCTGCGCGACGGCCTCGCGATCCGAGCAGTCGAGCTCGTACGCGGTCGCGCGGCCGCCCGCCGCCTCGATCTCGGTCACGAGCTCGTCGAGCTTCGACCGAGTCCGGGCGACGACGACGGGGTGGCCACCGGCGCGGGCGACGACCCGGGCGGTGGCGGCGCCGATCCCGCTCGACGCCCCCGTGATCACGATCGTGCGTCCCTCGAGCTCCACGGCTATTCCCCGGTCGACCGGCGCAGGGCGTCGAGGTCGACGGCCTTCGTCAGCTCCGTCCGCGCCACGATCCGCTCGGTCGACAGCAGCACGTCCTGCAGCTCGTTCGCCTGGTCCTCCTGGAGCGCGACCGTCCGCACGAGCGACCCCGCTCGGGCCAGCCTCGCCCGCCGGCGCTCGAGCCACTTCCGCCCGAGGTGGTCGCCCGGCCCGATCGTCTCGAGCACCGCGCCGTCGTCGCCGTCGCCGACGACGTCGACCGTTCCCTCGATGATGACGTGCACGAGCCTCACCGGCCGGGAGCTGTCGGCGATCGTCTCGCCCGGCTGGTAGACGTGGTGGCGCACGTCGAATGCCGTGATCTGCGACGGCCCGGTCTGGACGATGTCGCGTCCGACGAGCGGCCAGACGAACCAGTCTGCGATGAGCCGAAGGCGGCGGTCCCAGGTCGGGATGCCCACGCCCCAGATGACGCTTCGCCACGCGATCCACGCGATCTTCCCCCGCAGGGGAATCGCCTTGAGCGCGCCGACGGCGGTGCGGTTCCCGATCGAGATCCCCTGGCCGATCACGTCCGAGCGGAACGGACGCAGGGACTTCCCGGCCAGCGAGCGTCGGAGGTTGCGGCCAATCGCGTCGCCATGCTTGAGGGCGAAGAGCGCCACCGGCGGGCACGTGCCGCCGCGCGGATGTCGGACCGCGGCGCAATCGCCCCCGGCCCAGAGGTCGTCGCGCCCGTCGACTCGCAGGAACTCGTCCGTGACGAGCCGGCCGCGTTCGTCCCGCGGGAGCGGGATGTCGTCCAGCAGCGGCCACGGCTTCGAGCCGACGGCGCTGACGATCGTCCGCGTCGGGATGTGCTCGCCGTTCGAGAGGTACACCTCGTTCGGGGTCACGCCGACGACCTTGGTCTCGAGCATCAGCTCGACGCCGAGCTTGCGGGAGTGTTTCATCGCGTACTCGACGAGACCCGGGTAGCTCCGTTCGGAACGCTCCGCGTTCTTCGACCCGTACAGCTCCGGCAGCAGCGTCGGCCCGGGGTGGACGACGAGGACGCGGCATTCCTCTCGCGCGATCCCGCGGTACTCGCGCCGGGTGAGCCGCGTCAGGAGATCCGCGAGCTCCCCGGCGAGCTCCGTCCCCGAGAAGCCGCCGCCCGCGACGAAGAACGTGAGCAGCCGGCGCCGCTCCTCCGGATCGGTCTCGATGTCCGCGAGCTCGAGCATCTCCAGGACGTGGTTCTTGAGGCGGAAGCAGTCGTGGAAGCTCTTCAGGCGGAACGCATGCTCCGCGAGCCCCGGGTAGCTCTCGAGGTTCTCGCCGCTGCCGATGCAGACGACCGCGCGGTCGTAGGCCAGCTCGAAACGCGCGCCGTCGAGGTGCCGGCTCGTGACGACCGTGCGCGCCTCGATGTCGATCGATTCGATCTCGGCGACGTGGAGACGTGCCGGCGCGAAGACCCGACGGCCGGGGTTCAACACCGTGCTTGCCAGGATCCGACCGGTCACCATCTCGCCGATCAGCCCGTGCACGGCGAGCGCGTTGTCGCGCGTCACGACCGTGACCCGGACGTCGCCACGCTTGATCGAGCCGCGAAGGCGGCGGACGGTGCGGTACGCGACGAACCCACCGCCGAGAACGAGCACGTGCGGCGCGTCCGTCACGGCTCCTAGCTGTATCCGCGCCGCGCGGCGAGCGCGAGCAGCGTGTTCGTCGCCGAGATCGTGGTGGCGACCGCAGCGGCCTTCCGCGGGATCCGCCCCGTCCCTCCGGCGACCATCGCGGCGACCGTGTCGCTCGCGTGGATCAGCGTCGCGACGCGAAGCGCGCGCCGGCGCGTCCCCTCGTCCCGCTGGAGGAGCTCGTAACCGATCACCATCGTGCGGACGCCGAAGAGCCGCGTGATGTACGACGCCGCGGGGTTCGCCTCCGGCTCGACGCCGAGGCGACGGGCGAACAGGTCCGGGGCGAGCAGCGAGCCGGTGCCGTTCACGAGCCGGATGAGCCCGAGCAAGGTCCGCGCGGATTCGGACATGCGGGTGCCGCGACGGGGACCGTGGGTGGGCACGCCGCTGAGCATATTGCCACCGGTCGACGCCGTCACCCCGGCCTTGCGGAACGCGGCCGAGAATGCTTCGATCATCGAACGCGCGCGTGCGTGAGGCCGTGCGACGAGACGGGAGGTGTGATGGCGGGAGGCGGGAATCCCCTGCAGCGCGTGGCGGTGTGGCTCGATCACCGCTTCGGCTGGCATCGGCTGCCGAAGCCGCTCGGGATCGTCGTGCTCGCGGAGCTGCGCAAGCTGCTGCGGGACCAGAACCTCTACGACACCGGCCAGCCGACCGGCCTCTCCGTCCCCCACGCCGCCGGTGACCCGGAGACGTCGCGGTACCTCACCGGCTCGTTCGCCGTCCCCTCGGGGAACGGCGACGGCGCCGAGCCGCGCTACAAGACCTCGCGCACGATCGACGGCACGTTCAACGACCTCGAGAACCCGTACATGGGGAGCACGGGCACGCGGTTCGGGCGCAACGTCCCGCTCGAGTACACGTTCCCGGAGACGGAGCCGCGCCTGCTGACGCCGAACCCGCGCCATGTCAGCCTCGAGCTGCACACGCGCGACGAGTTCGTGCCGGCTACGACGCTCAACGTTCTTGCGGCCGCCTGGCTCCAGTTCGAGGTCCACGACTGGTTCAGCCACGGCCCGAATGACCCCGACGACCCCTGGCACATCTCGCTCGGCGAGGGTGACGCCTGGCCGCAGAAGTCGATGGAGATCCGGCGGACGCCGCGCGACAAGTCGACCGATCCGTCGGGGCCGCAGACCTGGGTGACCGGGGACACGCACTGGTGGGACGGCTCCCAGATCTACGGACGCGAGAAGGAGTTCATCGACAGGACGCGCACCCGCGAGGGCGGCAAGCTCCGCGTGGACGAGGACGGGCTCCTCCCCGCCGATCTCGACGAGGGGGCCAACTACGCGGACGTGCAGGGCACGCACTGGATCGGGCTCGCCGTCCTGCACACGCTGTTCACGCTCGAGCACAACGCGATCTGCGACCGCTTGAAGGCGGAGTACCCGACGTGGACGGACGACCAGCTCTACGACCGGGCGCGCCTGATCAACGGCGCGCTCATGGCGAAGATCCACACCGTCGACTGGACGCCCGCGATCATCGCCCACCCGACGACGGTGACGGCGATGCACGCGCAGTGGTGGGGGCTCGCCTCGGAATGGGTGAAGCGCCGCTTCGGCCGCATCAGCGCGAGCGAGGTCATCAGCGGCATCCCCGGCTCGCCGAGCGACCACCACGGCGTCCCGTACTCGCTCACCGAGGAGTTCGTCGCCGTCTACCGGATGCACCCGCTGCTCCCGGACGACTTCTCGTTCCATACGCTCCGCGACCACGCGCCGATCCTCGAGCTCACCTTCCCGGAGCTGAACGCGCTGCACGCGCGGGACCGCCTGGGTGAGGTCACGATGCCGAATGCCATCTACTCGCTCGGCATCGCGCATCCGGGAGCGATCGCGCTCCACAACTTCCCGCGATTCCTGCAGAGCTTCGAGCGCCCGGACGGGTTCCTGATGGATCTCTGCGCCACCGACATCATGCGCGTCCGCGAGCGCGGCGTCCCGCGGTACACGAAGTTCCGTGAGCTCCTGCACATGACGCCGGTGCGGTCGTTCGAGGAGCTGACGCCGAACCGCGAGTGGCAGGAGCAGCTGCGGAGCGTCTACGGCGACGTGGAGGAAGTCGACCTGATGAGCGGCCTCTACGCCGAGCCGCTGCCGAAGGGGTTCGGATTCAGCGACACCGCCTTCCGGATCTTCATCGTGATGGCGTCTCGCCGGCTGAAGAGCGACCGCTTCTTCACCGACGACTACACGCCCGAGGTGTACACGCCGGCCGGCCTCGAGTGGGTCGAGTCGAATTCGATGCGCTCGGTTCTCCTCCGGCACTTCCCGGAGCTCGCCCCGGCACTCGAAGGGGTGGCGAATCCCTTCGCGCCGTGGGTCCGCACGCAGGCGCGGCAGCCGGCGGCTGCCGGCGCCGCGACCCGGGTCGCGCCGCGTTGAGGCCGGCAGCGTGACGACCGAGGCGTCCCGCCCGACCGAGGTCGCGCCCGTCGCCTCGGCACAGCCGGCGCGCGCCGGCGGGGTCCCGGTGTGGAACTGGACGAAGGAGCACGTCTCGTATCCGCGGGAGGTGGTCGAGGTCGCCGACGTCGGGGAGGTCGCCGCCATCTTGAGCGGCGTCGACGCCTATCCCTCCCCGGTGCGCGGCCTGGCCTCCCGGCACTCGACGACGCGGTGCGGCGAGGCCGACGGCGGCACCGTGCTCGACGTCCGCCGACTGAACCGGATCCTGCGCATCGGGACCGATTCCGTGACGACGGAGCCGGGCGCGCTCTACATCGACGTCGCGAAGGAGCTCGAGCGGCACGACCTCCAGTTCTACGTGAACATCGAGCTCGGGAACCTGTCGATGGGCGCGGCAGCGACCTGCGCGACGAAGGACGCCTCCATGCCCGGCGAGTACGGCCAGGTGAACTCGTACGCCTCGCGGATCAAGTTCGTCACGCCGGCCGGCGAGACGGTGGAGGTCACCGAGGACGACCCCGAGCTGCTCCAGGCTGCCCGGTCGAGCTACGGCCTCTTCGGGATCACGACGGAGGTCACCTTCAAGGTGCGGAGGCTGCAGGCGATGGCCGTGCACCACGAGGTCTACAAGCTGAAGGAGTTCCAGGCGCGCCTGCCCGAGCTGATCGGCCGCGGCGAGTCGATGATGCTCTACATCTTCCCCTTCCTCGAGAAGGTCGGAATCGAGTTCCGCCGCTACGCCGGGGACGAGGCGACCATGCGGGCGTCGCGGCCTGCGACGCACCGGGCCTGGTGGCTCCGCAACAAGGCCTGGAAGACGATTGCGCCGGCCACGAACTGGGCGCTCGAGCGATACGTCCCCTTCCGCCGCCCTCGGTACTTCGCGGTGAACCAGCTCAACCGGGTGAACCAGCTGATGCTGACGCGGTTCGTCCGCTCCGAGCACACCCTCCCCCCCGACCAGATGATCCGCTACCCGGAGGTGTCCGGGAAGGCGAAGTACACGTTCAGCATCTGGGGCTTCCCCGAGGAGCAGTACGCGGAGACGCTCGGCGAGTACTTCCGCTTCGCGCAGAGCTACTACCGGAACCGCCACTGGCGCCCGAACATGCTGCACGTCGGCTACCGGATCCTGCAGGACCAGAGCTCGCTGTTCTCCTACACCTACGACTGGAACGCGATCACGATCGATCCCGTCTGCACCGGCGCACCAGGTTGGACGGACTTCCTCGACGCGTACAACGAGTTCTGCATCGACCACGACGGCAAGCCGCTCTTGAACCAGACGCCGCGGATCACCCCCGATCAGATGGCGAGGGCCTTCGGCGACCGCGTAGCCCAGTTCGACGCGCACCGGCGCCGCTTCGATCCGGAGAACCGGCTCCTGAACGGCTACTTCCGCGAGTTGATGGCGCTCCAGTGACCGACGCCGCGGCATCGCCCGCGGTCGACGTCGCCCTTCGCTACTTCACGGCGATCGGGAGGCAGGATCTCGACGCGGCGCTCGAATGCTGGAAGGAGGGCGGCATCGACCACCTCGCCCCCGTCGGCGAGGTGCGCGCGCCCGAGGGGATCCGGCAGTACTTCGGCAGCCTCTTCGCTGCGTTCCCGGACTTCACGTACGAGGTCCGCGACGTGATCGCCGACGGGGAGAAGGTCGTCGTGTGGTGGCGGATCCACGGCACGTTCACGGGTGGGCCGTACGACGGCGTGCGCGCCACCGGCGGCCGCGCCGAGATCGAGGGGCTGGACTACGTGCGCGTCGAGGACGGGCTGATCGTCCGCAACGACTCGTACTGGGACGACTCCACCGTCGCGCGCCAGCTCGGGCTCATGCCTGCGAAGGGAAGCCGCCAGGAGCGTGCGCTGAAGGGCCTGCTGAACTTCAAGACCCGCGTGACGCGCCGACGCCGCTGAGCCAGGGGAGCGCCGCGGCGAGCCGGGGAAGGGCGTCGTCCGTCGCGGCTGCGCCGTCTGCGATGTAGCGGCGTCCCTCGTTGAAGCGCCGTAGCTTCGGGCCGACCAGGTCCGACATCGGCGAGACCGTCACGACCGTCGCGTCAGCGGGGTCGCCGTCGATCCGCGACTGCATGATCTCGATCGAGCGGAAGAGAACGGCGGTGGCGGTCGGCGGCGTGCCGTGTGCGGGGACGGCCTCGATGTCGTACTCCGGGTCGAGCCCGCGGCTGCCGAGCTTGGCCGCGATCACGACGCCGGCGCCCATCCGAGCGGCGACGCTCGCGGGGACGGGATTGAGGACGCCGCCGTCGACGAGCAGCGCTCCCCCGATCGGCGACGCCGGGTAGACGCCCGGGATCGAGACGCTCGTGAGCACGGCTTGCCACAGGAAGCCCCGGCGGAAGACGACCTCGCGCTGCTGCCGGATGTCTGCCGCGACGATCGCCAGCGGGACGTCGAGATCCTCGATCCGCACGTCCGGCGCGACGATCTGCATGTAGCGTCGCATCCCGCGGTTCGAGAGCAGGCTCCGGAGCGGGAGCGTCAACCGGAACAGGTTCGGGCCGAACTCGTCGAGCGTGTCCGCGATCTGGGCCGGCGTCTGCCCGAGCGCGTAGAGGCCGGCGACGGCCGAGCCGATCGAGGTGCCTGCGACGTAGTCGATCGGGACGCCGTTCCGGAGCAGCTGCTCGATCACGCCGATATGGGCATAGCCGCGGATGCTCCCCGCGCCGAGCGCGAGGCCCACCTTGAGGCCGCTCAGGTCGCGCGCCGCCCAGCCGAGCGCTTGACCCGCTGCGGTCGACGACGGCAGCACGCCGTTCGCCATCGACCGGAGGTCGTCGTCCACGAGCTCCGGGACCGAGACGACCCGATCGTGGTGCGGTCGCAGGGTGGAGCCGGACGACCATCCGCGCACGCAGAGGACGCCGTCGGGGGAACGGCCGTGAACGTCGCCCTGCTCCAGCCGGACGGTCGTGGCGGTGTGGAGGGCGGGCTCGGTGCCGGCGTCGACCTCCACGACGATGTTCTGGAAGCGGTCGAACAGCTGGACGAGCGTCTCGTAGAGCGCGTCGGGGGCGTACCGGCCGCGCGGTGCCTCGACCTCGAGGATGGCGACACCGCGACGGGCGTCGACGCCGGTCCGGTCCCGTGCGGCCTTGACCAGCGCGCGCAGGTCGGCGTCGGGATCGGAGCGCAGTCCCAGGAAGAGCGTCCGCTCGCGCGTGTGCCAGGCGAGGCTGCACGCGAGGGAGCAGCCGAGCAGCGGCGGCGCGCCGTCGTTCGCGAGGACGACGAGACGGCCGGGAGCCCGCTTGGCGACGAGGCGGTTCGTGTGCGCGAGCCGCTCGGCGAGGAGCGTGCCGAGGTTCCGGTAGACCTGCGGGAAACGCTCGCCGAGCTCCGCGAACTCCTCCTCCGTCAGCACGAGCAGGTCGAGCGCAGCCGTCGACCTGACGGTTGCCGCCGCCGGCTCGCCGGTCAGGAGCGCCATCTCGCCCACCGTGCCGCCGGGGGCGACGCGGCCCACCTCGTGCTGGCGGCCGTCGGGCCCGGTGACGAGGACGGCGGCGGTGCCCGCGAGCACGACGTAGATCTCGTGGAGCGTGTCGCCTTCGGCGACCACGACGCGGTCCGGTTCGTACGAGCGCCGCTCGAAGTCGTCGAGGGCACGCGAGAGCTCGTCGACGGGGACGTCGTGGAAGAGGCGGACGTCGTGCGCGACGTCGGCCCACCGGCCGTTGTGCTCAGGGACCGTCCGCTGCCCGCGGAGCCGACGCCAGACGCGCAGCGAGGTCACCGCGTTGCCGCGCGCTCACGACGACGACGGCTCGCGCGGGCCATCGGACGATCAAAGCAGCACCGGTGCCGGTGGGTCAACGGCCTCAACCCGCGTGCGCGGGCGGCGCGACCAGCAGCGCCTCGACGTCCGGATCGGGCGTCTCGAGCGCGAGGTCGAAGACGTCCGCGAGCGCCGCGGCGGCGAGCGGCCTGACCTCGTCCACCGGCACAGGACGGCCGAGCTCGCGCGCGATCGTCGTGAACGCCGCGTCCTCGAGGCCGCACGCCGTGATCCACTCGGTGAAGGGAGCCGGGTCGAGGTCGACGTTCAGTGCATAGCCGTGCGTCGTCACCCAGCGCGAGACGTGGATGCCGATCGAGGCGATCTTCCGCGGCGGCCGCGTCAGCCAGACGCCCGTCAGGCCGTCGATGCGCTCGCCCCGGACGCCGACGGCGCCGAGGGTCGTGATCAGCGCCTCCTCGAGGTCGCGCACGAAGCGCTTCACGTCCTGACCGTGGCGGGTGAGGTCGAAGATCGGGTAGCAGACGAGCTGACCGGGCCCGTGGAACGTCGACTTGCCGCCGCGGTCCGTCTCGACGATCTCGACCTCGGCGCCCTCGGGGATGTGGAGCTCGTCCGCTTCCTGCCGTCCGCCGTCCGAGCGTCACCACGTTCGGGTGCTCGAGCAGGAGGATCGTGTCGGGACGCGAGCCGGCGGTGACGTCAGCCGCGATGCGCCGCTGCAGCTCCCACGCCTCGAGGTACGGCGTCTCGCCGAGGCTCAGGAGGTGCGCGGGCCGGGCCACTGGTGCAGCGTAGCGCCGGGCGTGGTACGCATCCGGCCGTGAAGGCGACGCTGCTGCTCGCGGACTACGCCCGGGTCGCCGACGGGAAGCTCGACGTCCTCGGCGGCGGCTGGTCGCTCATCAACGCCGCCGGCCCGTTCGGCTTCGCGCTGGCCGGGATCGTGCAGTGCCCGTGGGATCAGACGAACGTCCAGCACGCGTTCCGCCTCGACCTCCTCGATGCGGACGGTCAGGGGATCCCGGGCACGGACGGCGAGTCCGTGCACGTCGAGGGTGGCTTCGAGGCCGGCCGCCCGGCGGGGCTGAAGCCGGGGACGCCGCTCGACATCCCCTTCGTCGTCCCGTTCGGCCCGCTCGAGCTCGCGCCCGGCCGCTACGAGGTACGGCTGTCGATCGACGGCGAGTCACGTGACGGCTGGTCGGCCGCCTTCACCGTCGTCACGGCGCCGCGGGCTTGACGTTCCAGTAGCCGCGCTCCTCGACCACGAGGCCGTCGTCGCGGAAGCGAAGGATCGAGATGCCGGCGATGGTCGTCTCGGCGCCGTCTTCGCTCTCGCGGCTGGTCGCACGCCACTCGACCGCGGCGCGGTCGCCCGCGACGACGACCGGCGCCAGGAACGTCACCTCCGGATCCGGCTCCTCGGAGTCGAAGGCCCAGGCGGCGTAGCGACCGGGGTCGTCGGGCTCGCGGAACGGCGAGGTGCGGAACGAGACGTCCGGGGCGTACAGGCGTGCCACTCCGTCGGCGTCGTGCGCGCGCCACGCCCGCTCCCACTCGCGGGCCCAGCGCCGGGCCGCCTCGAGCGTGTCCACGAACGGAGTATCGCCGATTCCGAGAATCCGATCCGAAAGCGACAAAGCAACAGCCTGTCACTTAGTCATTTTCAAATCGGGTTCCGGATTGATCGGACGGGCGGGATCGCCGCGTGCCCCGTCCAGGGGCACAGCGCATCCCACCCGTCACGACACGCCAAGTCGATTGAGACCAGGTTCCTGGCCGGAGCGCCCGCACCGCAGGTGCGCGCGCGCAGGCGCTCGAACTGCTGGCTACTGCAGCGAGACAAGGTCACTCGGCCGGAGGGCGGTTTATCCGCCCGGGAGGCCACACCCAGGCCATTCGAAGCCGTCAGGTAGAAGGAGGGGGCTCGTGGGGGAACCATGGGTTCCCCCACGCGACTCAATAGTCGGACTCGCCCCAGGTTTCCAGGCGCTTCCGAAGATCGCGGAGGAAACGACCCGCGTAGGCGCCGTCCACCAGCCGGTGGTCGTACGTGAGCGTGAGGTTCATGATCGGGCGGATCGCGATCACGTCCTGGCCCAGCTCGTCCTGCACGACCCACGGCCGCTTCACGACCGCGTAGGTGCCGAGGATCCCGCTCTGCGGCTGGCTGATCACCGGCGTGCCGTGGAACGTGCCGTAGCCGCCGGGGTTCGTGATCGTGAAGGTGCCGCCCTGGACGTCGTCCGGGAGGAGCCGCTTGTCGCGGGCCCGCTGGGCGATGTCCGCGACGCCCTTCGCGATCCCGAGCAGATTGAGCGTCTCGGCGTTCTTCAGCACCGGGACGATCAGGCCCTTGCCGTCGGCGAGCTCGACCGCGAAGCCGAGGTTGACGAAGTTGCGCGTGACGATCTGGTCGCCGCGCAGCTCGCCGTTGACCCACGGGTAGTCCTTCAGCGTCTCGACCGCGGCGCGGGAGATGAACGCGAGGTAGGTCGGGTTGACGCCGTAGGAGGCCTGGTACTCCTTCTTCAGCTTCTCGCGGATCGGCACGACCTTCGACATGTCGACCTCGATCGCCGAGGTGACGTGTGCCGAGGTGTCGAGCGAGCGCCGCATGTGCTCGGCGATGCCGCGCCGCATCGCGGTGACGGGCTCGACCTGCTCGCCGGGCTGCGCGTCGGCCGCAGCGACGGGTGCCGGCGCGGGCGCGGGCTTCGCAGGAGCGGGCGCGGCCGCGGGAGCCGGCGCCTGCTGCGGGGCGGGCGCGGGAGGCGCCTCCGGCGCGGCGGCCACGGGCTCGGGCTGCGGCGCCGGCGCGGCCTGCGGGGCCGGCGTCGGCTGCGCGGGCGCGCCGCTCTCGATGAAGCCGAGGATGTCCTTCTTCGTCACGCGCCCGCCCGCGCCGGTGCCGGGCACCTGGCTCGGGTCGACGCCGTGCTCGGACGCGATGCGCGCCACCACGGGCGAGACGAACGTCTTGCCGTTGCCGCTCTGTGCGGCTCCGGCCGCGGGCGTGGGCTGTGGCTCGGCGGGCTGCTCCGCCTGCTCCGCCGTCGGCGTGACCACCGTGTCGGCGGACGCCGCCTGATCCACCTCCGCCGCCGCCTCCTGGGTCGCGGGCTCGGGCGGCGGCGCCTCCTCGGCGGCCGGCGCGCCCACGTCGGCGCCCTCGGGCGCGATCGTCGCGAGCTTCGTCCCGACGTCGACCGTCTCGCCCTCCTGGACGAGGATCTCCGCGAGCACGCCGGTGCCCGGCGACGGGACCTCCGTGTCGACCTTGTCGGTGGAGATCTCGAGCAGGGCCTCGTCGGCCTCGACGGTGTCACCCGGCTGCTTCAGCCATTTCGTGATCGTCCCCTCGGACACGGAGACGCCCATCTGCGGCATCACGACTTCGACGGTCTGGGTGGTGGCCATGCGACTCCTTAGTACGCGGCGAGCTCCCGCAGCCCTGCGGTCACGTCGTCGACCTGCGGGATGAACGCCTTCTCGAGCTGGGGCGAGAACGGCACGGGCGTGTCGGGCGCGGCCAGCCGCTTCACGGGCGCGTCGAGGTCCTCGAACGCCTCCTCCGCGATCGTCGCGGCGATCTCGGCGCCGAAGCCGCCGGTGCGGGTGTCCTCGTGGAGGACGAGCACCTTCGAGGTCTTGCGCGCCGACGCGAGCACGGCCTGCTTGTCCCACGGCATCACGCTGCGCAGGTCGACGATCTCGACCGAGACGCCGTCGGCCTCGAGCTGCTTCGCCGCCTCGTCGGCGGTGTAGACCATCGCGCCCCACGTGATGAGCGAGACGTCGTCGCCCTCGCGGTGCGTTCGCGCCTTCCCGATCGGGACGGTGTAGCGCTCCTCGGGCACCTCGCCCTTGATGCGGCGGTAGAGGTGCTTGTGCTCGAAGAAGAGGACCGGGTTCGGGTCCTCGATCGCGCTGATCAGCAGCCCCTTCGCGTCCTCGGGCGTGGCCGGGCACACGCACTTGAGCCCCGGGATGTGCGCGAACGACGACTCCGGGTTCTGCGAGTGGAACGGGCCGCCCGAGAAGCCGCCGCCGGACGGGAGCCGGAGCACGAACGGCACCGGTGTCCCGGCGCGCCAGCGCTGCTTCGCGGCGACCGTGACGAGGTGGTCCCACGCGCACGAGACGAAGTCCGCGAACTGCATCTCGGCGACGGGACGGAGACCCATGATCGCCGCGCCGGTGCAGCCGCCGAGGATCGCTGTCTCGGAGAGCGGCGAGTCGATCACGCGCCACGGCCCGAACTCCTCCTGGAAGCCGAGGGTGACCTTGAACGCGCCGCCGTACACGCCGACGTCCTCGCCGATCACGAACACGCGCTTGTCGCGGCGCATCTCCGTGCGGAGGCCGTCGCTGATCGCCTGGAGATACGTCAGCTCGGCCATTACTTGTGGTGCGGCGTGTCGAGGTCCTCGGGTGTCGCGTACACGCCCTCGGTCAGCGTCGCCGGGTCCGGCAGCGGCGACTCCTCGGCGCGCTGGATCGCGTCGTTGAGGATCTTCTTGACGCCGCCCTGCAGCTCCTCCTCTTCCCCGTCGGACATGTCCGCGTGCTCGCGGAGCCACCAGCGGAAGCGCTCGATCGGGTCCTTCTCGGCCCACGACTCGAAGAGCTCCTTCGGGACGTAGAAGGCGTCGTCGTGGACGGCGTGGCCCTCCATGCGCAGTGTCTGGCACTCGATCAGCGTCGGCCCGCCGCCTTCTCGCGCCTTCTCGATCGCGCGCTTGGCCTCGCGGTAGACGGCCAGCACGTCGGTGCCGTCGACGACCACGCCCTCGAAGCCGTAGGCCGCGGCGCGATCGGCGATGTGCTCCACCGGGTAGCCGAGGTGCGTCGGCGTCGAGTAGGCCCACTGGTTGTTGTCGCAGACGAAGACCACGGGCAGCCGCCGCACGCCGGCGAGGTTCATCGCCTCGTGCGCGTCGCCGCGCGCCGCCGAGCCCTCGCCGAACCAGCCGACCGCGACGCGCCGCTCCTCGCGGATGCGGAAGGCGAGCGCGCAGCCGACGGCGACGGGGAGCATCGCCGGCAGGTGGCTGACCATCGCGATCAGCCCCAGGCGAGCGTCGGCCATGTGGACGTTTCCGTCCCTGCCCTTCGTGGGCCCGTCCGCGCGGCCCATGTACTGGGCGAAGATGCGCCACGGCTCGACGCCGCGGACGATGTGGACGCCCATGTCGCGGTGCAGCGGCGTGCCGACGTCGTCCGGGCCCATCGCCGTCGCGATCCCGACCGCGGCGCCTTCGTTGCCGCGCCCGGTGTAGAAGGAGCCCGGGATCTTCCCCTGGCGGTAGAGGATGTGGCCGCGCTCCTCGACCCCGCGCGTGATCTGCATGTTGCGGTAGATGGCGAAGAGGTCCTCGCGGTCGAGGCCCGCCTCCCTCACCTCACTCAGCGAGCCGACCGGCTCGGCTTCCCTCACAGCCATGCGCACCCCTGATCGTGGGCCGTGGACGCCTGCACTCTAACCGCCGCGTCGGGCTACGCGGTCGCTTCGGCCACGAGCTCCTCGAGGCCGGCGCGCATGCGCTCGAGCACGTCGGCGCGACCGTCGAGGCGGAACGCGGCGCCGACCTCCTCCGGGTCGGGGAAGCCGACCTGCGTCCCCTCCAGCGACACCCAGACGAGCACGCGCAGCGGCAGCTCGGAGCCCTCGTCCTCGCCCTGGATCAGCAGCGTTCCGACCCGCGGGTCGACGGCGAGGGTCAGCTCGTCCTCCGGGAGCTCCAGCCCCACCGCGCGGGCGCCGGCGCCGTGGTCGATGCGCGCGTAGACACTCATGCCGCGTGCATCGGCGACGGCCGCGAGGCGGTCGACGGTCTCGGTGATGCCGTAGGGGCTGGGGGAGGCGATCAGGCTCGTGCTGCAAGAGTACGCGCTAGGGTCGGTTCCATCCATGGCTGGGACGCGTTGCGATGGGTAAGGCCGCCGACTGGCTCCGCGAGGAGCGGCGGAACGTGCTCGGGCACTGGAGCGCGGTCTGCCTCCGGTGCGGGGCGGCTCGGCGCTGGTTCGAGGAGTTCGAGGCCGAGCTGCCGGACGCGTGCCCGGCCTGCGGCGGCGAGCTGCTGCACCGCTGCCCGAGCTGCGCCGCGCCGTTCGTCTCGACGTTCGCGGTCGACTGCGAGGTTTGCGGCGGGCGGCTGCGCGAGCCGGAGCTCTTCGGGACGCGGATCCGGAAGCGGCCCTAGCCCGAGGTCCAGCAAAGGCCGCGAGCTGTTGTTTGGTCGCGGCGCGGCTGGTAGAAGGCGCCACCCCGCCGCAACTGCGTGCCGGCGGGAACCATCGAGAGGAGGCTCCATGCGCAGCCGTTTCCTCGCCGTCTCGCTGCTGGCCCTGGTTGCGGTCGCGGTGCTCGTGCCGGCCGCACCCGCCGCGAAGCCCGAGACGGTGGTCATCGCCGTCGACGACAGCGGTCCGGACGACGGCCTGACCGCCGAGTGCGGCGTCCCGGTGACCTTCCACGCCGTGGGACGCGTGACCGTGAAGACGTTCTCCGGCACAGGTGCCGCCGGCCCGGACCTGATCCGCACGCTGAACATCTCCGTGACGCTCAGCTCCGGCGACAACAGCTACAGCTTCCGCGACGTCGGCGCCGACCACGTGCAGCGGCAGCCCGACGGGTCGCTGGTGCTGATGATCATCGGGCAGGTCCCGTTCGACTTCATCGGCCTCCTCAAGCTCGACCCCGAGACGGGGGAGGCCATCCTCGAGCCGCAGCACTCGATCGCGGACCGCGTCGACGACGCCTGCGCCGCGCTGACGGCCTGACGCACTCCGAGCGCGCCGCCCTGCGGGGTGGCGCGCTCCTCTAGAGCCGCCAGGCGCCGTCGGCCTGCAGCACTTCGCCGTCGGCCTCGAGTCGGCCGTCCGTGCGCAGGTCCTTCACGAGGTCCCAGTGGATGACGCTGTCGTTGACGCCGCCGAGGTCGGTGTAGCTCTGCCCGAGCGCGAGGTGGACGGTGCCGTCCATCTTCTCGTCGAACAGCGTGTTCTTCATGTAGCGGGTGACGCCCGGGTTGCAGCCGACGCCGAGCTCGCCGAGGCGCCGAGCGCCGGCGTCGCGGTCGAGCACCTCGTGCAGGAACGCCTCCTCGCTGTCGGCCGACGCGTCGACGACGACGCCGTCGCGGAACTCGAGCCGGATCCCGCTCAGCTCTCGGCCCTCGTACACGGCCGGGAACTCGGCGAAGTGGACGACGCCGTTGACGGAGTCCTCGACCGGAGCCGTGAACACCTCCCCGTCGGGCATGTTGAACTTGCCCGCGCTCGCGTCGAAGCGGCGGCCGGCGACCGACAGCGTCAGATCGGTGCCCGGCCCGACGATGCGCACCTGCTCGGCCTGCTCGAGCCGTGCCGCGATGCGCGCCATGCGCTCGCCCGCCTCGTCCCAGTCGATGAGGCACGCGTCGTAGAGCACGTCCGCGAACGCGCCCAGGCTCATCCCGGCCTCCTGCGCGAGCGCGGCCGTCGGGTACTGGCAGGCGACCCACGGGATCGCGTGCGCCGTGACGCGGTCGAGGAGCGGGCGCCCGGCCTCCTGCGCGAGGGACAGGCGCGCCGACGGGATGTCCGCGTCCGCGCGCGGTGTTCTCGGGCGCCTCGATCGCGAGCACCGCCTCGATGTTCTCGGCCATGAAGCGGTCGACCGATGCGAGCTCCCCGAGCAGCTCGTCGGGCGCCTGCGCGAGCCAGGTCTTCTCGGTGAGCACGGAGTCGCTCCACGTGATCCGTGGGACGACGTACGCGCCGCGCCGGGCGATCGTCCGGACGCAGGCCTCGTAGAGCGGGCGCGCCAGCGGCGACGTCGCGACGAGCACCTGCATCCGCGGCCGGACGTCGAGGCAGTACTCGACGAGCAGGCGCGCGTACGCGTCGACCCGTGGATCGGCCACTCAGCGGCGCGCGTCGTGGATCGCGGAGAAGCGGATCAGCGTGACGGTCTCGTCCTCGCTGACCTCGCGGTTGTAGAGCTGCCCCAGGAAGTGGGCCAGCTCCTCGGGTCGGCGGATCTCCGGGTTGTCGTGCTCGATCTCGCGCGGCGACAGGTCGCCGAGGCGCTTGACCTCGACCTTGTCGATGACGGCGTCGAAGACCCGCTCGCGCTGGCTGTAGCGCGTCCCGCAGAGCACCATCACCACCATCCCCTTCTTGTACTTCCCGGCCTTGTCGCCGAGGCGGATGGTCGCCGACTTGCGGCCGCTGCGGAGCTGATCGGCGACGAGCGGGGAGTAGAAGTTGAGGGCGTACATGGCTGCGTCGGGAGCCGACAGGCCCGGGATCATAAACCGGATTCGGCGAGCACACCGCGCGCGCGTTCGGCCATGTCGCGCTCGCCGCGGTAGGCCAGCAGGCGCGGCGCGTCGTCGAGCGGCAGCCACCGCGCCTCGGCGACCTCGACGCGCATCCGCGGCTCGAGGTCGTCGATCCGGCCGCCTCGCGCGCGCGTCAGATAGAAGACGACGACCTTGAAGATCCGCTCGCCGCCGCGCGAGTAGACGTACTTCACGTCGCCGAGCCGCTGCGCCTCGCCCGGCTCGACGCCGGTCTCCTCCTGAACCTCGCGCAGCGCCGTGGCGCGGGCGTCCTCGCCGGGATCGATGAGCCCCTTCGGGAGCGCCCACACGCCCTCGGGCTTGCCCTGCGGCCGGATCGCGGCGAGCCACCAGCGGCCGCGCATGCGGCGCACCACGACGGCTCCGGCGGAGAGCTCGCGGGGCATCAACCAGTTTGTAACACGACTGCGGGCATCGAACGGTTCACATTTGCGCGACGGCTTGGTTGCGGGCTAAACTGCCCTGGCACTCTGCACGTGAGAGTGCCAGCCGTGTTACGAACCCCAAGCCAGCAGGAGGCACTACAGGATGAATCTCCAGCCTCTTGGCGATCGGCTCATCGTCGAGATCATCGACGAGGAAGAGACGACCGTCAGCGGGATCGTGCTGCCGGACACCGCCAAGGAAAAGCCGCAGCGCGGGCGCGTGCTCGCCGTGGGCCCCGGCCCGCGGGACGAGGACGGCGAGTACATCAAGATGGACCTGGAGGAGGGTGACGAGATCATCTTCTCCAAGTACGGCGGGACCGAGATCAAGCTCGGCACCGATGAGGTCCTGATCCTTCGCGAGTCGGACGTTCTCGCGAAGGTCGTCGGCGACCGCGCCGCGGTCTAGGAACCAGAGGGAGGAACTACAGAGACATGGCTCACAAGGAGCTGAAGTTCAACGAGGATGCGCGGCGCGCGCTCGAGCGCGGCGTGAACATCCTCGCCGATGCGGTCAAGGTCACCCTTGGCCCGAAGGGGCGCTACGTCGTGCTCGACAAGAAGTTCGGCGCGCCCACGATCACGAACGACGGCGTCACGATCGCGCGCGAGATCGAGGTCGAGGACGTCTTCGAGAACCAGGGTGCGCAGCTCGTGCGTGAGGTCGCGACGGCGACGAACGACGTCGCCGGCGACGGCACCACGACCGCGACCGTGCTTGCACAGGCGATCGTCCGTGAGGGCCTCAAGAACGTGGCCGCGGGCGCGAACCCGATGGGGCTCAAGCGCGGCATCGAGACCGCCGTCGAGGCCGTCGTCGAGGACCTGAAGTCGCAGTCGAAGGAGATCTCGGGCAAGGAGGACATCGCCCGGGTCGCCACCATCTCGGCGCGCGAGCGCGAGATCGGCGACGTGATCGCCGACGCGATCGACAAGGTCGGCAAGGACGGTGTGGTGAACGTCGAGGAGGGCCAGACCTTCGGCCTCGAGCTCGAGTTCACCGAGGGCATGCAGTTCGACAAGGGCTACCTGTCGCCGTACATGATCACCGACGCCGAGCGGATGGAGGCCGTGCTCGACGACCCGTACATCCTGGTCGCAAACCAGAAGATCGGGGCGGTCAAGGACATCCTGCCGGTGCTCGAGCAGGTCATCCAGGCCGGCCGGCCGCTGCTGATCGTGGCGGAGGACGTCGAGGGCGAGTCGCTGGCAACGATCGTCGTCAACAAGCTCCGCGGCACGTTCACGGCCGTCGCGGTCAAGGCGCCGGGCTTCGGTGACCGCCGCAAGCGCATGCTCGAGGACATCGCGATCCTCGGCGGCGCCGAGGTGATCACCGAGGAGATGGGCCTCAAGCTCGAGAACACGAAGCTGAGCCAGCTCGGCCGCGCGCGCAAGGTCGTCGTCGACAAGGACTCGACCACGATCATCGACGGCGCGGGCGACTCCGAGGCGATCAAGTCGCGGATCAAGCAGCTGAAGTCGGAGATCGAGAACACCGACTCGGACTTCGACCGCGAGAAGCTCCAGGAGCGGCTCGCGAAGCTGGCCGGCGGTGTCGCCGTGGTCAAGGTCGGCGCTGCGACCGAGACGGAGATGAAGGAGAAGAAGCACCGCGTCGAGGACGCACTGCAGGCCACGCGGGCGGCCCTCGAGGAGGGCATCGTCCCCGGCGGCGGCGTCGCGCTCATGAACGCGGCCGAAGCGGTCCAGGGCAAGATCGACTCGCTCGAGGGCGACGAGCGGACGGGTGCGCAGATCATCCTCCGCGCGCTCGAGGAGCCGGTCCGCCAGCTCGCGGCGAACGCGGGCCTCGAGGGCTCGGTCGTCGTCAACACGGTTCGCACAGCCCCCAAGGGCGAGGGCCTCAACGTCGACACCGGCGAGGTCACCGACCTGGTGAAGGCGGGGATCATCGACCCGACGATGGTCACCCGCTCGGCGCTGCAGAACGCCGCGTCGATCGCGAAGAACATCCTGACCACGGAGGCCGTGGTCGCCGAGGCGCCCGAGAAGGCCGGCGCCGGGGCAGGGATGCCGGGCGGCATGCCCGACATGATGTAAGGCAGTCCCTGCGACTGCTTCGGAACGACGCGAAGGGCCGGCACGCGCCGGCCCTTCGTCGTTCCGAAAAGTGAAACGGCGCCTGGGGAGGGCGCCGTCTCGAGGGGATTTGGGGGAGGTGGGTCAGCCCATGTATCGACGGCTACCCAGGGCCCTCGTTCCCCCGATCGAGTGAATGTGAGGCTCGCCGAGGAGCCATGTTCGGTGCCAGATACTGAGCACGAGGCTCGGTCCAAGCCCGACAGCGTCTCGGCCGTCTCGGACGGGCGGGATCGTCGCGTGCCCCGTCCAGGGGCACAGCACATCCCGACTGTCACGACACGCCATGTCCATTGAGAGCAGGTTCCTGGCCGGAGCGCCCGCACCGCAGGTGCGCGCGCGCAGGCCGTCCGAACGGTCGGCCACTGCAACGAGAGACGGCCCCTCGGCCGAAGGGCGGTTCATCCGCCCGGGAGGCCACACCTAGGACATTCGAAGCCCTCAGGCAGAAGGAGGGGGCACGTGGGGGAACCATGGGTTCCCCCACGCTAAAACCCGTACCGCTCCTCTTCCCAGGGGTCGGCGTCGTTGTGGTAGCCGTAGCCCTCCCAGAAACCCGGCCGGTCGGAGGCCGTGAGCTCGATCCCACGGAGCCACTTCGCGCTCTTCCAGAAGTACTTGCCGGGGATCACCAGCCGCAGCGGCCAGCCGTGCTCCGCCGTCAGCGCTTCGCCGTTCGCCTCCGTCGCGAGGAGCGCGTGGTCGTCCTCGAGCGACGTGTACGGGACGTTGGCCGTGAAGCTCTGCTCGGCGTGGGCGATCGCGAACCGTGCGCTCGGCTTCGGGCGCACGAGTGGCGCGAGGTCGCGCCAGTGGACGCCGCGGAAGCTCATGTCGAAGCGGCTCCAGCGCGTGACGCAGTGGATGTCCTGGACGTGCTCGGTCTTCGGGAGCGCGTCGAATTCCTCCCACGTGAGGGTCCGCGGCTCGTCGACCTCGCCCCAGATCCGGAAGGTCCAGGTGTGGAGGTCGGTGCTCGGTACGGAGCCCGCGTGGAGCACCGGCCACTTGTCCGTCAGGTACTGGCCCGGGGGGAGCCGCGAGGGGTCGTAGCCCGCCGCGCGGACCTTGTCCTCGGCCTTCGAGCGGAAGAGCGCCATCGCGTCCCTACACTAGCCAGGGTGACCTCCGTGACCTCACCGGCGGTCGCGCCCCGGCCGCGCGCGTTCGTGCGCGTCTCCGGGCCGCAGGCCGAGGACTACCTGCAGCGCATGCTCTCGAACGACGTGGCCGCGCTCGGCCCCGGCGAGACGTGCGACGCGCTGCTCCTGACGGCCAAGGCCCGGCTGATCGCGCCGGTGCGGGTCCTGCGGCGCGGTCACGAGGACTTCCTGCTGCTCACGGAGCCGGAGCTCGGGGAGCCCCTGCGCCGCGAGCTGGTGCGGATGCGCTTCGCCGCCCGGTGCGAGATCGAGCCGGAGGAGCACGTCTCGTACCTGCTCATCGGCGGTGACGGGCCGGGGCTGGCGACGACCGAGCTCGGCGTCCCTGCGGTGGAGGTGCTCGACGAGCCCGAGCCCGCGGACGTCGTCACGCTCGCTCCGGACGAGCTCGAGCGCCTGCGCATTCGCGCGCGGACGCCGCGCTGGGGGCGGGAGCTGGACGAGCGAGTGCTGCCGGCGGAGGCCGGGCTGACCGAGACGCACGTGAGCTTCACGAAGGGCTGCTATCCCGGGCAGGAGCCGATCGCGCGGCTCCACTACCGCGGGCACGCGAATCGCAACCTGCGTGTGATCGAGCTCGACGGCGGCGAGCTGCCGGCGTTCGACGCGCCGGTCGATCTCGGTGGCAAGCCGGTGGGCCGCGTGACGAGCGCCGTCCGTGAGGGCGACCACGTGCTCGCGCTCGGCTACGTGCGCCGGGAGGTCGACGACGGCGCGAACCTGCGCGTCCAGGGACGCGCGGCCCGGCTCGTCGGCTAGTTCCCGAGCAGGGAGCGGAGCCGGCCGAAGCGGCGGCGATGCGAGTCGGCGGTGAGCCGGTGCTCCCGGCGCTCCATCTCCTCGCGGGCGAGCCGCCAGCGCGTCTCGAGCGGGATGATCTGGGGGTAGGGGTAGAGGCGTTCCATGGACGCCACGATGCCTGGCGCGGGACTCTGACCGCGTCGGCCTCGGGGACGAACGTCGGTCATCCCGCAGGACGAGACATTCGCAAGAGGTGCGCCCGAGAGGATTCGAACCTCTGACCTCAGCCTCCGCAGGGCTGCGCTCTATCCCCTGAGCTACGGGCGCGGGAAGGGGAAGTGTAGCCGGTCGCCGAATCGGTCCCCGTGGCCGACACGCCGCAGTTCCTGACGCTGAAGCGGAACCGCGACCTCGAGGGCATGTCGCGCCGGCCGTGGGCTCGCTGGCTGCTCGTCGGGCTGCTCGCCGTCGTCATCGCCCTCGGCGCGCTGAACGTCTTCGGCCAGCAGCCGGAGACGGCGGTCGCGGACTCCGAAGTGGCGCGACTGGAGGTGCTCTCGCCCGACGACCTGCGCTCCGGCCTCCTGTTCATGTCGCGGTTTGTGATCGATGCGAAGACCGACCTCGACGACGCCACGCTCGTGCTCGATCCCGGCTGGCTCGAGGGCGTGACCCTGAACACCGTCGAGCCCGCGCCCATCGGCGAGGCCAGCCGCGACGGGCAGATCGCGTTCGAGCTCGGCCACATCCCGGCCGGAGACCAGTACCGGCTCTATCTCCACTTCCAGGTCAATCCGACGGAGTTCGGGCGCCGCACCCACGATGTCGCGCTGTACGACGGCGACACGCTGCTCGCGCGGATCGACCGCACGACCACGATCTGGCCCTAGCGCATGGATCTCGTCTTCAGAGCCGTGTTCGGGTTCCTGTTCGTCTTTCTGCTGACGCGGATCGTCGGCCGCCGCGAGCTGTCGTCGCTGGAGCCGTTCGACCTGATCCTGCTGGTCATGATCGGCGACCTTGTGCAGCAGGGGATCACGCAGAACGACTTCTCGGTGACCGGAATGGTGCTCGTCGGCGGAACGGTCGCGCTGATGACCGTCCTCGTCGCCTGGACGGACTTCCGCGTCCCCTTCTTGCGGTCGGCGATCGCGGGGCGGCCGATCATCGTCGTCCAGGACGGGGCGCCGATCGAGCGGAACCTGCGGCAGAACCGGCTGACCACGGAGGAGGTCGCCGCCGAGCTCCGGCAGGAGCAGGGGCTCGCGTCGCTCGACCAGGTCAAGTGGGCGATCCTCGAGGCCAACGGCCGGATCAGCTTCATCCCGAAATGACGCTGTACTTGACCGAGGCGGACGTGGCGGCGCTCGTCGAGCCGGAGGACGCGCTCGCGCCGGTGGAGGCGTGCTTCCAGCGGCTCGCGCGCGGCACGGTCGTCAATGAGCCGCGACGGCGTTTCCCGTTGCCGGACGGGACCTTCGCGGTCATGTCCGCGGTCGACACGGAGCTCGGCTACGCCGGGTTGAAGTCGTACACGTGGCTGCCCGGCGGGACGCCGTTCGCCGTCTGCCTCTTCGACCTCGAGCGCGCCGAGCTCGCCGCCGTGATCGAGGCGGACGCGCTGGGGCAGCGCCGCACGGGCGCGGCGAGCGGCGTCGCGGCCAAGCACCTCGTGCGGGCGGGCGCGCGTGAGCTCGGCATGATCGGCTGCGGCTGGCAGGCGGAGAGCCAGGTCCGGTGCATCCGTGCGGCGGTGCCGACGATCGAGCGCGTCGTCGCCCACTGCCGCACTGCGACGGCGCTCGCGGCGTTCTGCGAGAAGGTCGGCGCGGAGCCGGCGGAGAGCCACCGCGAGGCGGCCGACGCGGACGTCGTCGTCACCGTCACGACCTCGGACGACCCGGTCCTCCGCGGCGAGTGGCTCCGACCGGGCGCGCTCGTCTGCGCGGTCGGCGCGAACGACCCGCGCAAGCGCGAGCTCGACAACGTCGTCGTCGAGCGGGCAGATTTCGTCTGCTGCGACTCGATCGCCGACGCGAAGCTCGAGTCCGGCGACCTGATCGAGCCGGTCGCGCAGGGGCTCCTCGACTGGCAGGAGGTGCACGAGCTCCAGGTCGTCGTCGCCGGCGAGGTCGCCGGTCGCGCCACGGAGGAGGACGTCGTCCTCTTCAAGTCGAACGGGATCGCCGCCTGGGACGTGGCGATCGCGGCGTTCGCCCTCGAGCGCGCGAGAGAGCGCGGGGTCGGGACGACGCTCTAGGTCGAGGTCGACGCGAGCGACGCGCGGGCCGACTCGATCGTGTCGTCCCCGATCGCGCGGATCACCTCGGGCCGGTCGAGCAGCCGCTCGCGCTGCGCCGGCGTGGTGCGGTTGAGCAGGTAGCGGTCGTTGAGGATCTCGTCGAGCGAGCGCCCTCGGTCGTGCTCGCGGATCACGTACGCCGCGAGCCGCTCCTCCTGCGACGACCGCTGGAACAGGAAGGAGAAGGGATTGCGGATCAGGTCGGCGAGCCTGGCCACGGCGCGATTGTATCCTTGCCCCGATGAAGAAGCTCGACACCTCGGGGAGGTTCGCCGAGCGTGTCCTGCGCGGGGTCGACGACGCCGGCGCGGAGGAGCACGTCGTCCTGTGGATCGAGCGGAAGCCCGGCGCGGTCTGGGCCGTGGGCCGGGCGGTCAACCTGCAGCACCGTTCGAGCGGCGAGCCGCGGGCCGACGACTACGTATTCGAGGGCTTCGAGATCGACGACTGCCTCGAGGCCGCGAACGCTGCGCTCGAGGACGACGTCCGTGTGCTCGAGGAGGACGGGATGCTCGACGAGCGCGTCCTCCCGTTCAAGCGCGACGAGCTGCTGAAGCCGCTCGAGCAGTGGTTCTTCGGGCACCGGTAAGAGCCTGAGCGTCCCTTCCGGACTCGTCCCGGTCGGACAGAAGGATCGGCCGCCTCGGGCCGTAACCGGCTCTCAGAGACGGGTCATGGCTCCTCGAGCCGGATCCCTGTGACACGCTCGCTGACGCTATTTGTGGCCGTGTGGCTCTCGCGGCCGGTTCGCGCCGGCCACTCGAGGTTCTTGTCCGGGATCGGGTCGCCGTGCGGGTCGTGCGTCGGAAAGCCCAGCGCCTCGTCGATCCGCGCCTCGAGCTCCTCCGAGAGGTGGTGCTCGAGCCGGTCGGCCTCGTCGTGGACGTCGTCGACGTGCACACCGAGTGTCTCGGCGAGGTAGAGCTCCAGCAGCCGGTGGTGGCGGATGACCTCGAGCGCGACCTTTTCCCCCGCCGGCGTCAGCCGCACCCCGCGGTACGGCTGGTGCTCGAGCAGGCCGAGGGCGGCGAGCTTCTTCAGCATCGTGCTCGCGGACGGTGGCGAGACGCCCACCGCACGCGAGAGCGCCGTCACCGTCACCCGGTCGCCCGAGACGCCGAGCTTGTAGATCTCCTTGAGGTAGTCCTGGATCGCGTCGCTGAGCGCCGGCTTCGCCATCGCGCCCAGCATAGAGCCGCGCCGGTTCGGGGGACGTGACTCGAGAGGCCGCTGGTAGCGTCCGCGCGGTGCGAGTGCGGCTCGGCCACAGCCCTGATCCAGACGATGCGTTCATGTTCTGGGCCCTCATGGCGGGCCGCATCGACACGCGCGGATTCGAGTTCGAGCAGGTCACCGAGGACATCCAGACGCTGAACCTCTGGGCGCTCGAGGGGCGCCTCGAGGTGACGGCCCTGTCGCTCCACGCGTACCCGTTCGTGCAGGGCCGCTACGCCCTGCTTCCGCACGGCGCGAGCATGGGCGACGGCTACGGCCCGGTCGTCGTTGCGGAGCGCGCGCTCTCGCTCGACGAGCTGCGCGAGACCGAGATCCTCGTACCCGGCTCGCGGACGACGGCGTTCCTCGTCCTGCGCATGGCGATCGGCGACTTCGCGTACCGGGAGGCGCCGTTCGACCAGATCGCTGACGCGGTCGTCGAGGGTCGGGCCGACGCGGGGCTGCTCATCCACGAGGGGCAGCTCACCTACGGCTCACTCGGCCTCGCCAAGTGCCTCGATCTCGGCGAGTGGTGGCTGCTCGAGACCGGGCTGCCGCTCCCGCTCGGGGTGAACGCGGTCCGGCGCGACGTCGAGCGCCTGCCCGAGCTCTCCGACGTGCTCCGACGCTCGATCGAGGAGGGCCTCGCCAACCGCCACGAGGCGATGCGGTACGCGCTCGGCTTCGGTCGCGGCCTCGACGACGAGCTCGCCGACCGCTTCGTCGCGATGTACGTCAACGAGCTCACGTGCGACTACGGCGAGGAAGGGCGGCAGGCGGTCGAGGAGCTGCTCCGCCGCGGCGAGGAGCTCGGCGCCTTCCCCGAGCCGGTGCGCGTCGACTTCACGCCGTAGTGCCCCCGCGCGCGGTCGTCATCTCCGCGGTCCGGACCCCCGTCGGCCGGTACGGCGGCGCGCTCTCGTCGGTGCGGCCGGACGACCTCGCGGCGACGGCGATCGCGGCGGCGGTCGAGCGGGCGGGCGTCGACGCGGCCGAGATCGAGGACGTCTACCTCGGCTGTGCCAACCAGGCGGGCGAGGACAACCGCAACGTGGCGCGCATGGCCGCGCTCCTCGCAGGGCTGCCGGACTCGGTCGCGGGCGTGACGGTGAACCGTCTCTGCGCGTCGGGGCTCTCTGCGGTCGTCGGAGCGGCACACGCGATCGCCGCCGGCGACGGCGACCTCTTCGTCGCGGGCGGCGTGGAGTCGATGAGCCGCGCGCCGCTCGTCATGGCCAAGCCGGACACGGCCTTCCCGCGTGGCGACCGCACCGTCTACGACACGACGCTCGGCTGGCGTTTCCCCAACCCCCGCCTCGAGGAGCAGTTCCCGCTCGAGTCGATGGGCGAGACCGGCGAGAACGTGGCCGAGCGCTGGGCCGTCTCGCGGGAGGACCAGGACGCGTTCGCCGAGCGCTCGCAGCGGCGCTGGGCCGCCGCCGCCGAGGCCGGGCGCTTCGACGACGAGCTCGTGCCCGTCGGGGACCTCGTCCGGGACGAGCACCCGCGCCCGGACACGACCGCCGAGCGTCTCGCGGCGCTCAAGCCGGCCTTCCGCCAGGACGGCACCGTCACGGCCGGGAACTCGTCAGGGCTCAACGACGGCGCCGCCGCGCTCGTGCTCGCGAGCGAGGAGAAGGCGCGCGAGCTCGGCGTGGAGCCGCTCGGCCGCTTCGTCGCCAGCGCCGTCGCCGGCGTCGACCCGCGCGTGATGGGCATCGGGCCGATCCCGGCGGTCCGCAAGTTGCTCGCGCGCGCGGGCATCGAGGCGTCCGAGCTCGACCTCGTCGAGCTCAACGAGGCGTTCGCGTCGCAGAGCCTCGCCGTCGTCCGGGAGCTGGGCCTCGACGAGGAGCGGGTGAACCCGAACGGCGGCGCGATCGCGATCGGCCACCCGCTCGGGATGAGCGGCGCGCGCCTCGTCGTCACGCTCCTGCACGAGCTCCGCCGGCGGGGCGGGCGTTACGGCGTGGCGACGATGTGCGTCGGCGTCGGCCAGGGGCAGGCCGCGCTGTTCGAGCGGACTGCGAGCTAGTTCGACGGAGGACGCAGAAACACGAAGCCGTCGCCGCGGACGGGGATGAACGGCGTCCCGAGCTGCTCGACCAGCATCTCCATCTCGTGCAGCAGCTCGTCACAGGAGCGCTCGGAGTCGTCGCAGTCGATCTCGAAGCCGAGGCGGGCGGTCTCCTCCACCGGCCGAGCGACGTAGCCGCGCTGCTCGAGGGCCTTCCCCACGAGGTCGCGCTCGCGGTACCTCGCCACCTCGACGCTGATCGACTCCGTCATCGCCACTCCTTCCGTTTCGGATCCCAGAACATCCTATCTCCGCCTCCCGACGCCGCAAACCGTCCGAACGGGATCCGAAGCTCAGAGGAGGACGCCCGGGTTCATCACGCCCGCCGGGTCGAGCTCACGCTTCGCCGCCCGCAGGGCGTCCAGGACGAGGGGGGCGGCCTCCTGGGCGTACCACGGCCGGTGCTCCCGGCCGACGGCGTGGTGGTGGGTGATCGTCCCGCCGCCCGCGAGGATCGCCTCGGAGGCCGCGGCCTTGACGTCGCGCCACTGCTCGAGCCCCGCGCCCGTCCGCGCCGGCGCGACGAGCGTGTAGTACGGCGCAGGCCCGTCCGGATACGCGTAGGCGAGACGGCACGAGACGATCGCGCCGTCGCCTGCGTCCGCGAGCGTGCGCGAGACGTGGTCGTGGAGCGCGGGGAAGCGATCCCACGTGACCGCCGTCTCGAACGTGCCGGTCAGGAGGCCGAGCGCGACGATCTCCTCGTAGACGTACGGGAGCCTGAGGAACGCGTCCCGCCAGCGACCGCCCGCCGCTCGCTCGATCCGCGCCCCGCCCGCGAGCTCCAGCGCGTCGCGCAGGAGCGGCTCCGGGTCGAAGCCGCTCGCCTCGAACGCGAGCACGAGGACGGCCGCCGAGCCGTCGCCGGTTCCGCTCGTGAGCGCCTCGACCGGGTCGAGGAGCCGGCACGAGGTCGGCTGGAGCCCCGCCTGGACGACGCGACGAACGCCTGCGGCGCCCTCGAGGAAGGTCGGGAACGCCACGGCGGCGGTCGCGCGCCGCTCGGGCCGCTCCTGGACGCGCAGCCAGGCGTCGACGATCACGCCGAGGGCTCCCTCCGAGCCGCAGAACAGCGCGTTCGCGTCAGGCCCGGCGCCGGTCCCCGGCAGCCGGCGCGTCTCGACCGTCCCGCGTGGCGTGACGACGCGGAGCCCCTCGACGAAGTCGTCCACGCGCGTCCGTCCGGTGGCGAAGTGGCCGCCCGAGCGCGTGGCGATCCAGCCGCCGACGGTGGAGTGCTCGAACGACTGCGGGTAGTGCCGGAACGTCAGGCCGTGGGCGGCGAGCTGCTGCTCGAGGGACGGGCCGCGGGTTCCCGCCTGCACGCGCGCCGCACGCGAGACCTCGTCCACGTCGAGGACGCGGCCCAGCCGTGCAAGGTCGAGGCTGACGGCCCCGACGTACGCGTCGCCGACCTCCGGCTCGACGCCGCCGACGACGGAGGAGCCGCCGCCGAAGGGGACGATCGCCACGCGCTCCCCCGCAGCCCAGTCGAGCAGGCGCGCGACGTCCGTCTCGTCGGCCGGGTACGCGACGAGATCCGGCGCGTGCGGGAACTCGCCGCGGAACGCCCGGACGAGATCCGGATAGCCCTTTCCCAGCGCGTGCAGCGCACGCTCGTGGGGGTCTGCGCTGACGAGCTCCTCCAGTCCGCGAGGCGGCGCGATTCGCGGGGCGGTGAGCTCGACCCGGGCGGGCGGCCGCGCGCGGCGCAGTGGCGCGTCCGGGAACGTCGCGCGCAGTGTGCGCATCAGCGCCTCGCGCTCGTCCGCCAGCAGGCCTTCGCCCTCGTAGCCCCAGCCGGCGAGCTTCGGGCGCCGCGGATCCTCCACCGTCGCCGCATCGTAGAATCCCGCCGTGGAGCTCGCGCTGCGGTACGTCGAGCTCGGCCTCCGGCTCGGGCGCCACGTGGACGGCCTCGTCGACGCGTACTTCGGCCCCGCCGAGATCGCCGCCCGCGTCGACGCCGAAGCTCTGCGCCCGCCCGCGGCGCTCGCGGACGACGCGGCCGCGCTCCGCCGCGAGCTGCAGGAGTCCGATGAGCTCGAGCCGCGCCGGCGCGCGTGGCTCGACGACCAGCTCCTCGGCGTCGAGACCTACGCGCGGAGCATCGCGGGCGAGCGGCTCGCCTATGTCGACGAGGTCGAGCGGTGCTTCGGCGTGCGCCCGCGCCGCACGCCGGAGACGGTGTTCGCGGCGGCACTCGAGCGGCTCGACGCGGCGCTCCCGGGAGAGGGCGATCCCGCCACCCGCTACGCGGCCTGGCGCACGTCGCAGATCGTCCCGCCCGAGACGATGCTGGACGTCTTCTCGGCCCTGCGGGAGCGCTTCCGCGCCGCGACCGCCGAGCTGCTCGGCCTCCCGCCCGACGAGGACGTCGAGACGGAGCTCGTCCACGACGAGCCGTGGCTCGCCTACAACTACTACGTCGGCGGCCGCCGCAGCCGGATCGCGATCAACGTCGACCTCCCGATCGCGGCGCCCGAGCTCGTCGACCTCGTCGCGCACGAGGCCTATCCGGGCCACCACACCGAGCACGCCTGGAAGGAGCACCTGCTCGTGGACGCGGGCGTGGTCGAGGAGTCGCTCGTCCTCATTCCGACGCCGCAGAGCATGGTCAGCGAGGGGATCGCCGAGACGGCGTGGGAGCTGGTCGAGGACGCGACGCGCGACGACGTCACGGCGGTGCTCGTGGATGCGGGCGTCGCCTTCGACGCGGAGCGCGCGGCCGCGGTCGAGGAGGCCAGGAGGCCGCTCCGGTCCGTCGGGCTCAACGCGGCCCTGATGCTGCACGAGGACGGCGCCTCGGAGGAGGAGGCCGTCGACTACGTCGAGCGCTGGTCGGCGCGGCCGCGCGAGTACGCGCAGTGGGGCGTCCGGTTCCTGCAGGACCCGCTGTGGCGCGCGTACGCGGCGACGTACTCCCTCGGCGGCGACCTCGCCCGGCGGCACGTCCAGGGGAGCCCGGAGCGCTACCGCGCGCTGCTGACGGAGCAGACCCGCGTGGCCGACATGCTCCCGGTATCGTCCTGACGGTGAGCGTCGCGGTCGAGCGCGAGTACGGCCTCTTCATCGGCGGCGAGACCGTCGAGCCCGCGTCCGGTGAGCTCCGCGAGCTCGTCGAGCCCGCCACCGGCGAGACGCTCGGCCGGGCCGCGATGGCCGGCGAGAAGGACGTCGACCGCGCCGTCGAGGCGGCCCGCGCCGCGCTCGGCGGCCCGTGGGGCAAGACGCCGCCGACCGAGCGCTCGCGCCTCCTCCACGCGCTCGCCGACGCGATCGTCGCGAACCGGAAGGAGCTCGCCGAGCTCGAGGTGCGCAACGTCGGCAAGGCGATCTCCTCCGTGAAGGCCGAGATCAACCAGGCCACGGAGAACTTCCGCTTCTACGGCTCCGCGATCGCCTCGATCGCCGGGCGCTCGAGCCCGCTCGGCGGCTCGCTCCTCTTCTACTCGCTGAAGGAGCCGGTCGGCGTCGCCGGCCAGATCGTCCCGTGGAACTACCCGCTGACCATGACGACCTGGAAGCTGGCGCCTGCGCTGGCGGCCGGATGCGCCGTCGTGCTGAAGCCGGACCCGCAGACGCCGCTGACCGCACTGCGGCTCGCCGAGCTCGCGGGCGAGGTCGGGTTCCCGCCCGGCGTCGTCAACGTCGTCCCGGCCGACGGGCCCACCACGGGCGCCTACCTCGTCCGCCACCCCGGCGTCGACAAGGTCGCCTTCACCGGCTCGACGAAGACGGGCAGCGAGATCATGCGGCTCTGCTCCGAGCCGATCAAGCGCGTGACGCTCGAGCTGGGCGGCAAGAGCCCGAACATCGTCTTCGCGGACGCCGACCTCGACGACGCGATCCCGAGCTCGGTCTGGTCGATCTACTACGCGGCCGGCCAGAGCTGCGAGGCCCGGTCGCGGATCCTCGTCGAGGCCAGCGCGTACGACGACTTCGTCTCGCGCTTCTCCGAGCTCGCGCAGAAGCTCCGCGTCGGCGACCCGTTCGACCCCGAGACGCAGATCGGCTCGCTGATCTCGACGTCGCACCGCGAGCGCGTGCACGGATTCGTCGAGCGCGCCGGCGGCGAGGGGGCGGAGGCCGTCACGGGCGGCGAGCTGCCCGACGGCCCGGGCGCGTTCTACCCGCCCACGGTGCTCGCGGGCGTTGAGCCGGCGATGGAGTGCGCACGCGAGGAGATCTTCGGCCCGGTCGTCACGGTCATGCCCTTCGAGGACGAGAAGGACGCGATCCGGCTCGCGAACGACGTCGACTACGGGTTGATGGCGACGGTCTGGACGGGCGATCCGGCCCGCGGGCCGCGGGTCGCGTCGCGGATCAAGTCCGGCACGGTCGGGATCAACATGCCGTACTCGGCGTTCCCGGGGATCCCGTTCGGCGGCTACAAGCAGTCCGGCTTCGGCCGCGAGCTCGGGCTCGAGACGCTCGAGCTCTACCTCGAGACGAAGTCGGTGCTCGTCTCCACGGGCCAGCGGGCCTACAACCCCTTCGGCCTCTGAGCCGATACCGCTGGGCGGTCCTCGCCGCCGGCACCTGGGCTCAGGTCGGCTTCTCGATCGTCGGCGTCGGGCTGCCCGCGCTCGCGCCCGCGCTCCGCGACGAGTTCGACCTGTCGCTGACGCAGGTCGGCGTGGTGCTCTCCGCCGCGTGGGTCGGCGCGACGTTCACGCTCCTCCCGTGGGGGCTGCTCGCCGACCGGATCGGCGAGCGCGCGGCGATCGCGACGGGAATCGGGCTCTGCGGGGTCGGCTTCACTGCGGCGGCGTTCGCGCCGGGCTTCGCCTCGCTGTGCGTGATCCTCGCGCTCGCGGGCGCGGCCGGCTCGAGCGTGAACTCGGCCAGTGGGCGCGCGGTCATGGCCTGGTTCCCGGCGGAGCAGCGCGGGTTCGCGCTCGGGATCCGGCAGGCGGCGATCCCGATCGGCGGCGCGCTCGCCGCACTCGCGCTGCCGTCGATCGAGCAGGCCGGCGGCGTGCAGGCGGCGTTCCTCGCCATCGCCGGCGTCTCGTTCACGGGCGCCGTGGTGGCCGCTGTGGTGATCCGCGACCGACCACGAGAGCCCGCGGTCGCACCCGAGGTTGCGCGGACGCTGCACGACCGCGCGCTCTGGCTCCTCTGCGCGTCCGGCGGCTGCTACGTCATCGCGCAGATCGCGGTGATCTCGTTCGTCGTCCTGTACCTGCACGACGAGCGCGGCTGGTCGGACTCCGAGGCGGCCGCGGTGCTGGCGGCGATCCAGATACTCGCGGTGGCTTCGCGGATCGCCGTCGGCGCGTGGTCCGACCGCGTTCGGAGCCGGGTCGGGCCGCTCCGGCTCGTCGGCGTCGGGGCGGCGGTCTCGATCGGGCTCGTCGCGCTCGTCACCGACGCGCCGATCGGGGTCATCGTCACAGCCTTCCTCGCCGCGGGCGTGATCGGGATGTCCTGGAACGGCCTGTCGTTCACCGCTGCGGCCGAGATCGGCGGCTACGCGCGGAGCGGCGCCGCCATCGGGATGCAGCAGACGGCGTTGTCGGTCGCGGGCCTGGCCGCGCCGGTCGTGTTCGCCGCGCTCGTCTCGTCCTCGGGCTGGCAGCTCGCCTACGGGGTGGCCGCGCTGTTCCCGCTTGCCGGCTGGGCGCTCCTCGGCCCGCTCGCGGGGCGATGATCCACCGATGAGCCGCCTGCAGGAGCGGATCGAGCGGATCTTCGCGCTCGGCGACCGGATCGGCTACACGGCGGCCGAGGACGAGGCGCACGTGCTCGCGCGCGGATGGATGGTGGAGGCCGGGCTCGAGGTCGAGGGCGACGACGCCGGGAACCTGATCGGGCGCGTCCCCGGCGCCGGGCGCGAGGTCTGGACCGGGTCGCATCTCGACTCGGTGCCGTCCGGCGGGCGCTTCGACGGCGTGCTCGGCGTCCTCGGCGGGCTCGAGGCGGTCGAGCGGCTCGGCCTTCCGGGGCTGGCGGTCGTCGCGTTCCGGGACGAGGAGCGCGGGTGCGCGGGCAGCCGTGCCCGGGTCGCGTCGGGCGCGGTGCCGGAGGCGTACCTCGAGCTCCACATCGAGCAGGGGCCGCGTCTGGAGCGCGCGGACGCGCCACTGGCGGCGGTGACGGGCATCGTCGGCTATTCGCGCCAGACCGTGACGGTCACCGGGCGCGCCGGCCATGCCGGGACGACGCCGATGGAGGGTCGCGAGGACGCGCTCGTCGCCGCGGCGGAGCGGATCCTCGCCATCCGGGAAGCAGCTGCGGCGATCCACGAGGCGGTCGCGACCGTCGGGACGATCAGCGTCGACCCGGGCGGCGCCAACGTGATCCCCGGGGAGGTCTCGTTCACGGTCGACGCGCGTGCCCCCGACCGCGCGCGTCTCGACGAGCTGCTCGCCGCGATCGGCCTCGAGACCGGCGTCGGCGTCGAGCCGGCGGCGATGGATCCGGCCGTGGTGGCCGCGACCCGCGCGGCGATCGAGGCCGCCGGCGTGCCCGTCCTCGAGCTCGCCTCCGGCGCCGGCCACGACGCCGGGATCCTCGCGAGCGCCGGCGTCGCCTCGGGGATGCTCTTCGTCCGCAGTCGCAACGGCGGCATCAGCCACAACCCGGACGAGTGGAGCGACCCCGAGGACTGCGCGCTGGCCGTGGACGTGCTCGCGGATGCGCTCGCCCGGCTCTCGCGGTAGCGTCGTCGCCATGGGTGGGGCCCGGCGCCTCGGGGTGCTCGCGGCCGCGACGTGTGCGGTCGCCGCGACGACCGCTGCGGCTGCCGAGGCACCGCCGCCCGACGCGGTGCGCGGTTGCCAGTCGCGCGGGGACTCGAACCGGCCGCAGCGGCTGCCCTCGCCGCCGGGTGTCCGCATCGGCCCGCTCGTGATCTGGCCCTCGGTACGGACGCGGGTCGAGCCCACCGGCGAGACGCCGTGGCGCTTCTACGTGAAGGCGCCGATCGTCCTTCCCGCGCGGACGAAGGTCGTGCTCGCGGTTGCGCCGGAGGGCGCCGGGCTCGTCGAGCTGCAGGGCCGGGCGGGAGCTTGGGTTACGTCGATCCGCTTCGAGGCCTGCGCGGAGAACGTGCGCGCGTTCCCCGGCGCCTACCGCGGCACGGTCGGGCGGTACACCGGCTTCCCGTTCGGCTTTCGGCTCGCGCGACGCGGTTGCGTGCCGCTGGAGGTCTGGGTCGACGGACGCGACGCCCCGTTCCGCCGGCTCGTGCCGTTCGGCCGCCGCTCGTGCCCGTAGCACGAACCCGGCGCGAAAGGGACAAAGCAACAGACTGTCACTTGTCCGCTTTCGCGCCGTATTCGCTGCCCTCGGACCGGCTAGCCGGCCGGCACCTCCACCATCGCGCTGCCGCCGCCGCGGCGGGTCGGCTCCGCCGCAGCGACCACGCCGCCGCCAGGGAGGAACTCGATCCCGGTCGCCGCGCCGATCTCCGGGTTGGTGACGAAGACGTGACCGCGCGCCTCGAGCGCCGCCGCGACCGGCGAGGAGCGGAACAGTGGCTCGGCCTGCGTCGTCGTCGTGTTTCGCTGCGTCGCGCGCGGGTCGGCGATCGACTGCGGCAGCGTCATCCCGGCGTCGAGCCGGTCGACGAGCAGCTGCAGGACGGTCGTGATGATCGTCGAGCCGCCCGGGGAGCCGACCGTCAGCAGCGGCCTGCCGGCCTGCGTCACGATCGTCGGCGCCATCGAGCTGCGCGGCCGCTTCCCGCCCTCGACGCGGTTCGGGTGCGTGAGCGAGCCGAAGTCGAAGTCGGTCAGCTCGTTGTTGAGGAGGAAGCCCCAGCCGGGGACGACGAGCCCCGCGCCGCCGGTCGACTCGATCGTGAACGTGTACGAGACGACGTTGCCGGAGCGGTCCGAGGTGCTGATGTGCGTCGTCGATGTCGGTTCGACGTCGGTCGCCGCCGCCGCGAGCAGCGTCCCGAGGCTGCCGTTGAACGGCCAGGGGTCCCCGGCCGCGACCGGGCTCGTCGCCGCCGTCTCCGTGATCAGCGCCCGCCGCGTGGCGGCGAAGCCGTCCGAGAGGAGGCCACGAAGCGGCACGTCGACGTAGTCGGGGTCGCCGAGATATGCGCCCCGGTCCGCGAACGAGAACCGCGAGGCCTCGAGGAAGAGGTGCAGCTGCCGCTCTCGCGTCTCCGTCGCGAGCGGGTAGCCCTCGAGGATGTTGAGCGCCTCGCCGACGGTCGAGCCGCCGCTCGAGGGCGGGCCCATCCCCCAGACGTCGAGGCCCCGGTAGCCGACCCGCGTGGGCTCGCGCTCGGGCGCCGCGTATCCGTGCAGGTCGCGCATCGACATCAGCCCGCTCCGCCAGACGTGGTTCGCGGTCGGGGCGACGGGCGGATGCTGCACCGCCTCGGTGAGCGCGTCCGCGATCGCGCCGCGGTAGAAGCCCTTCGCGCCGAGGTGGGCGATCCGCTCGTACGCGCGGGCGAGATCCGGGTTGCGGAAGACGGTGCCGACGTCCTTCGGCGTCCCGTCCGGGTCGAGGAAGAGCGCCGCCGAGGCGGGGACGTCGTCGAACCAGTCGGCGTTCGCGAGCGTCTGGTCGAAGAAGACCTGGTCGATCGCGAAGCCCTCGCGGGCGAGCCGGATCGCCGGCTGGAGCGCTTCCGCCAGTGAGATCGTCCCGTGCCGGTCGAGTGCGTCTGCCCAGCCCGCGACCGTGCCGGGGACGCCGACGGACAGGCCGCTGTAGCGCGCGGCGTTGAACGGGAGCGGCGCTCCGCTCTCCCAGAACGAGTCGGGCCGCATCGCCGCCGGAGCCGTCTCGCGGTGGTCGACGGTCGTGACGGCGCCGCCGGCGCTCCGGAGCAGCAGGAAGCCGCCGCCGCCGATCCCGCACGAGAACGGCTCCGTGACGCCGAGTACCGCGGCCGCCGTGACGGCGGCGTCGACCGCGTTGCCGCCGCGGCGGAGCGTGTCGACCGCCGCGCGCGTGGCGAGCGTCTCGACCGTGGCGGCCGCTCCGCCGGTGCCGACCGCGGTCGGCGGGCCCGTCGGTGCCGTGGCCGCGCCGGCGGTGCCGGCGAACGTGCCGAGGAGAAGCGCGGAGGCCGCAGTGACGAGCGAGCAGAGCCTGGTTCGCATGGTCGCCTCCCTAGGTGTGGACGGCGACCCTGTACCCGCGGACGCTGGACCTCTACCGCTCGCGGAACGTGATCGCCTGCGCGCCCTCCCAGAGCGTCAGGCGCCCGAGCTCCTTCAGCTGCTCCTGCCCCTCGACCAGCGTGGCGAAGTGGTTCGCCCACAGGTGGCCGGCCTTGCTGGCGAAGCTGCAGTAGCCGTACGGGAACAGCAGCTCCGTCTCGCTCTGCCCGCCGGGGTACAGCGCGAGCTCGCCGGGGTGCGGGTAGCTCGTCGCGTTCTCGGGGCCGATGCCGAGGTCGCGGTCGCCCCACGGGATCCAGTTCGACTCGCCGCTCCAGCGGCAGTGGATGATCCGGTCCTCGAACGGGAGGATCCCGCGGAAGGCCTCGACGGTGCGCGGCGCCAGCTCCTCCTCCCAGCGCGCGACGAAGGTCATCCCGGCGGCGACGATCTCGAGCACGGCCGCGAGCCTATCGAAGGGGAGCTAGTGGCTCAGAGCCACAAACTCATCCCTTCGCCGCGAGCCAGGCGAGCAGCGCCGCGCGCTCGGCGTCGGTCATCTGCGTGGCGTTCCCCGGCGGCATCGCGCGGGTGCGCACCATCGTCGCGACGAGGTCGGCCCGCGCGGCCGCGTTCGCCGCGTCGTCGAGGCGCAGCCCGGCCGGGGCGGCGGCGCCGCTGTGGCAGGTCGCGCAGCGGTTCCGCAGGATCGCCGCGGCCTGCGCGTCGGTCGGTACCGGTGCACCCGCTGTCGCCTCGTCGTCCGGCTCGAGCACGACCGCCAGCGCGACCGTCGCGACGACGGCGGCGGCGACCGCCCACCACGCGCGCACGCCCTTGTGCCAGAGGTTGAAGACGTGCCGGACGAGCACGAGCACCCCGATCACGGCGACGAGGACGAGCCACGAGCGCGAGTGCCCGTACGTCAGCGGGAAGTGCCCCGCGAGCATCGCGAAGACGACCGGCAGCGTGAGGTAGTTGTTGTGCACCGAGCGGCGCTTCGCCTCGAGGCCGGGCGCAGGGTCCGGCGGGCGGCCCTGCTCCTTCGCGCGGATCAGCTCCCAGTGCGCCGGGATGATCACGCGGAAGACGTTGGCCGCCATGATCGTGCCGAGCATCGCGCCGACCTGGAGGTACGCCGCGCGCGGCGCGAACAGCTCGCCGGCCGCGAACGCGGACACGACGACGAGCACTGCGACCCCGACCGCCAGCAGCCGGTCGTCGCGGATCAGCCGGCACAGCCCGTCGTAGACGAGCCACCCGAGCAGGAGGCCGCCGGCGCTCAGCAGCACCGCCTGCCACGCCTCGAGGTCGGCGACGGCGGGGTCGATCAGCCGCTCGTCCGCGTCGAGGTAGTAGAGGAGGACGAGGAGCGCGAAGCCCGAGAGCCACGTCGTGTACGCCTCCCACTTGAACCAGTGCAGCGGCTCCGGGATCGGGTCGGGCGGCAGCGCGTAGCGCTCCGAGTGGTAGAAGCCGCCGCCGTGCACGCCCCAGTACTCGCCGCCGACGCCCTCCTTCGGCTCGCGCGGCGGGCGCAACTTGAGGTCGAGGCGGATGAAGTAGAGCGAGGCCCCGATCCACGCGATCCCGGCCATCACGTGGAGCAGGCGCAGGCAGACGTCGAGGACGTCCTTCAGGTACGAGTCCATCGGTCCCTCGCGATCGCGGCCAACGCCCGCAGCCCGTCGGCGAGCTCCTCCTCGCGCGTCCGTCCCAGCCGCTCGCGGAACTCGGGCAGGAGCTCCGCGCGCGTGCGGCCGGCGACGAACGTGACGTAGCGGAAGCCGAAGGCCTCCTCGTACTCCGCGTTCAGCCGCTCGAGCTCCGCCAGCACCTCGGGCTCGGCGCCGCGCTGCTCCCCGGACGGCTCGCCGATGCGCGGGTGCGCGGCGAGCGCCTCCGCCTGCTCGTCCGCGGGCGCCGAGAGCAGGACGTCCTCGCGCTCGAGCGGGTGCTCGAAGGCCGCGAGCCGCTCGATCAGCCGCGTCCGGCCGAGAAGAGCGGCGCCAGCTCGTCGGTGGTAAGGCGTCCACGCGGAAGCTCACGCGCGGCGGGTGGGGCCGGAGACGCTTCGGCTCGCCGCGTCCTCGGTTCTCCCGATAGCTCCCTGCTATCGGAAGAACCTGCGTCCTTGCGATCCTCGGTCTCCGGCCTCTCCGCCATCACGTGAGCTCCCGCGCGAACGCCTCAGCTGCCCCGGTAGCTCGCGCATCCGTAGGGAGAGACGAGCAGCGGCACGTGGTAGTGCCCCTCCTCGAGCGCCACCGTCAGCTCGACGCGGCGGAAGAAGGGCGACGGCGGGTGGAAGACGACGGTGTACTCGCCCGGCTCCAGACCGTCGGCGAGCCGGGCGCGGCCGTCGCCGTCCGTCGTGGCCTCGCCGACGCCGACGAGCTCGACGCGGACGCCGGCGGCGGGCCGGCCCGCGCCGGTGTCGAGGACGTGTGTCGAGACGCTGATCACGCCGGGAGCTTCGCCGCCTGGCGCCGGTGCTCCTGCGCGATCGCGGCCTCGTCGGCGCGCACGAGGAGCCCGTCGCGGACGACGTCCTCGCCGCCGACGACGAGCCGGTCGACCCGGTGCGGCCCCGCGAGGACGAGCGCCGCGACCGGGTCGTTCGCCCCGGCGAACGCGAGCCCGTCGGTGCGCCAGACCGCGAAGTCCGCCCGCTTCCCGGGCTCGAGCGAGCCGAGGTCGTCGCGCCGCAGCACCTCCGCGCCGCCTCGCGTCCCGAGCCGCAGCGCCTCCCGTGCCGTCAGGGCCTGCGGGCCGCCGCGGCCTCGCGCGACGAGGAGCGCCTGCTTGACCTCGAGGAAGAGGTCGCTGCGCTCGTTCGAGGCGGAGCCGTCGACGCCGAGCCCGACGCGGACACCGGCGTCGAGCAGCGGCCGCACCGGCGCGATCCCGGCGCCGAGGCGCAGGTTCGACGTGGGGCAGTGCGCGACGCCGGTTCCCGCCTCGCCGAACGCTCGCACGTCCTCGTCCGAGAGGTGGACGCAGTGCGCGCACCAGACGTCGTCGGCGAGCCAGCCGACCTGCTCGAGGTACTCGACCGGGCGACAGCCGAAGAGCTCCTGGCAGTACTCCTCCTCCTCGACCGTCTCGGCCAGGTGGGTGTGGAGCTGGAGCGCCGAGCCGGCGCGCGAGCTCGGCCGACTCCTGCATCAGCCGCTTCGTCACCGAGAAGGGCGAGCACGGCGCGGCGACGATCCGCACGAAGCCGTCCTCGTCCTGCAGCCCGGCCAGCCGCTCCGTGTCGGCGAGGATCGCGTCGAGGTCCTCGACGAGGGAGTCGGGCGGCAGCCCGCCGTCGCTCTCGCCGAGGTCCATCGAGCCGCGCGAGGCATGGATGCGGACGCCGAGCTCCCGCGCCGCCGCGACCTCGGCCTCGACGAGCCCGGAGACGCCGCGCGGGAAGACGTAGTGGTGGTCGAACACGGTCGTGCAGCCCGAGAGCGCCAGCTCGGCGATGCCCGTCCGCGCGGCGGCGGCGACCATCTCCTCGTCGATCCGCGCCCACGTCGGGTAGAGCGTCTGCAGCCACGTGAACAGGTCGGCCTGCTGCGCTCGGGCGCGCGTGAGCGTCTGGTAGAGGTGGTGGTGCGTGTTGATCAGGCCGGGCGTGACGACGGCGCCGTGCAGGTCGACGCGCTCGTCGGACGCGGGCGGCTCCCCGTTCCCCACGGCCGCGATGCGCCCGGCCTCGACGACCAGCCAGCCGGGCGAGAGCTCGGTGCCCGCGTCGTCCTGGACGACGACGACCCCGTTGACGAACGCGCGGCTCACGTCGCGGAGCCTAAGCTTCCCTGGTGGTTGCGGCCATGGCCACCATCGTCGGCCACGCCCCCGGGATGGAGGACATCGCCCGGATGGCGACCGACGAGATCGAGGGCTGGCTCCGGGAGTACCCCGGCTATCGCGGGCTCGTCGTGCTGACCGACGAGGCGGGCGAGCGGTCGCGCGTGATCACGCTGTGGGCGACGGCGGACGACGAGGTGCGGGCGCGCGAGAGCCGCGGCGCGATGCGCGATCGGGTCGCCGCGACGGTCGGGATGACCGTCGTCGGGATGGACGTCCTTGACGTTCCCGTCCTCGAGCTCCGTCGAGCCTAGGCCGGCTGCGACGCATCCAGCGGAACGAGCTCGAAGCGGTCGACGTCGACGAGGCCGCGGTCGGTGAGCTTCAGGCTCGGGATCACCGACAGGGCCAGGAACGACATGGTCTGGAACGGCGCCGGGAGGTCACACCCGAGCGCGCGCGCCTGCTCCACGCACGCCCGCGCGTCGCGGAGCACGTCGGCGAGCGGCGCGTCGGAGAGGAGCCCGGCGATCGGCAGCGGCAACTCGGCCCTCACGCCGAGGTCGTCCACCACCACCTCGCCGCCGCCGAGCTCGGCAAGTCGCGTGACCGCGCGGGCCATGTCGTCGTCGTCCATGCCCACGACCACGATGTTGTGCGCGTCGTGGGCGATCGTCGAGGCGAGCGCGCCGCTGCGGAGACCGAAGCCCTTCACGAGCCCGACGCCGATCCGGCCGGTGCCGAGGTGGCGCTCGACCACCGCGATCTTCGCGAGGTCGCGGTCCGGGTCGGGGAAGGGCGGCGCGGCGGTGAGCGCCTCGGTCACGATCTGGTCCCGGACGACGCCGATCACGCGCGCCTCCCCGACGATCTCCGGCAGGGCGAAGTCGGACGCCGAGACGTGCTGCACGCGCACCGTCTGCTTCACCCACTCGGGCACTTCGGGCCGCGTGATCTCGCCGACCGGCCGTCCGCTCTTGAGCACGAGCGCGGGAACGAAGCGCTCGAGGTCGGGGAGCAGGAGCAGGTCGGCGCGGTAGCCCGGGGCGACGGCGCCGTGCTCGCGGAGCCCGTGCCACGTCGCCGGGTTCAGCGTGGCCAGCACGAGCGCGTCCTCGGCCGACACTCCCTCCTCGACCGCGACGCGCACCATCGAGTTCACGTGGCCCTCGTCGGCGACGTGCTCCGGCTCGCGGTCGTCGGTGCAGAAGGCCATGCGGTTGGGTCCGTACTCCTTGACGAGCGGGAGCAGGTCGCGGAGGTTCCGGGCGCCCGAGGCCTCGCGGATCAGCACCCACATCCCGGCGCGCAGGCGCTGGCGGCCCTCCTCGACGGTGTACGCCTCGTGGTCGGAGCGGATGCCCGCGGCCGCGTACGCGCTCAGCGCCTTCCCGAGCACGCCCGGCGCGTGGCCGTCGACGTGGACCGCGCCGTCGAGCTCGAGCTTCGCGAGCTCGTGCGGATCGCCCGCGACGACGCCGGGGAAGTTCATCATCTCGGCGAGGCCGAGCACTCGCCGTCGGCGCAGCAGCGCCTCGAGGTCGCCGGTCGAGAGCGGGCGGCGCGGCGACTCGAACACCGACGCGGGCACCGACGACGAGGCCATGAAGAACACGTCGAGCGGCACCTCGCGGCACGCGTCGAGGAGCCAGTGCACGCCGTCGGTGCCGAGCACGTTCGCGAGCTCGTGCGGGTCGGCGACGATCGCCGTCGTCCCGAGCGGCAGCACGAGGCGGGCGAACTCGTCGACGAGCAGCTTCGACGACTCGATGTGGACGTGCGCGTCGACGAAGCCCGGGACGACCCAGTGCCCGGTCGCGTCGACCGTCTCGCGGCCCTCGTACTCGCCGAGGCCCGCGACGTATCCGTCAACGACCGCCACGTCGGTATCGAGCCATTCGCGCGTGAAGACGGAGAGGACGCGTCCCCCGCGGACGACGACGTCGGCGGGCTCGTCCCCGCGGGCGACGGCGAGTCGGCGGGCGAGGTCGGGCATGCCGCCGCGAGCCTACCCGCGGCGTCGTCCTCGTCGAGTCTCTTCGGCGTCGCGCCGGGCGGGGCCGCCTGTCGTATCGTTGCCGCGGTGGACGTGCTGACCCCCCGCACGCTCGACGAGGCGCTCGCGCAGAAGGCGGAGCACCCCGACGCGGTGCCGATCCAGGGAGGCACCGACCTCATGGTCGCCCTCAACTTCGACCACAGCCGGCCGGAGACGATCCTGAACCTGGCCGAGGTGACCGAGCTGCGCGGGTGGAACCGTGAGGACGACGGGCGCCTCCGTCTTGGCGCGGGGCTCACGTGCACCGAGATCGAGCACGGGCCGCTGCGCGACGCGCTGCCGGCGTTGGCGGAGGCGGCCCGGACGGTCGGCTCGCCGCAGATCCGGAACCGCGCCACGATCGGCGGCAATCTCGGCACCGCCTCCCCGGCGGGCGACGCGATCCCACCGCTGCTCGTGGCGGACGGCGAGGTCGAGCTCGCGAGCGTGCGCGGTTCGCGGCGCCTGCCGCTGCAGGACTTCCTCGTCGGCCCGAAGCGGAACGCGCTCGAGCCGGACGAGCTGATCGTCGCCGTGCGGGTCACGAGCGGCGGGCCGGAGACGTTCATGAAGGTCGGCCCGCGGAACGCGATGGTGATCGCGGTCTGCTCGCTCGCGCTGCGGGTGAACGGGGAGCTGCGCGCGGCCTACGGCTCGGCGGGCCCGGTCGTCGGGCTCGTGCGCGCGCCGCTCGACGAGGCCGACTCGTTCGCCGACCGCGTCGCCGAGGCCGCTTCGCCGATCGACGACGTGCGCGGGACGGCGACGTACCGCCGCCACGCGCTGCGCGTGCTGACCCGGCGGGCGCTCGAGAGGACCCTCGCGGCGTGAGGATCGAGCTCACGGTCAACGGCGAGCAGCGCGAGGCGGACGTCTGGGCAGGCGAGAGCCTCCTCTTCGCGCTGCGCGAGCGGCTGGGCCTCCCCGGGTCGAAGAACGCGTGCGAGCAGGGCGAGTGCGGCTCGTGCTCGGTGCTCATGGACGGCGACCTCGTGTGCGCGTGCCTCGTGCTCGCGGCGCAGGCCGACGGCCACGAGCTCGTCACGGTCGAGGGGCTCGCGGCCGGCGAGGAGCTCCATCCGGTGCAGAAGGCGTTCGTCGACGCGGGCGCCGTCCAGTGCGGGTTCTGCACGCCCGGCCTGGTCATGGCGGCCGCCGACCTGATCGCCCGCGTCCCCGACCCGAGCGAGGACGAGATCCGCGAGGCGCTCTCCGGCAACCTCTGCCGCTGCACCGGCTACGCGAAGATCTTCGAGGCGGTCAAGGCCGCCGCGCGGCCGTGACCACGCCGGCCGTCCCCAAGCTCCGCGTCGGCCGCATCGGCGACCTCGTCCTCCGCGCCGACGGCACGCCGAAGACGACCGGCGAGTTCGCGTACTCGTCCGACCTCTACGCCGCCGGGATGCTCTGGGGCCACACGGTGCGGAGCCCGCATCCGCACGCGCGCGTGCTCTCGGTCGACGTCTCGCAGGCGCTGACCATGTCCGGCGTGCACGCCGTCCTCACGCACGCCGACGTACCGGGCGCGAAGCGGTACGGGCTCGAGTTCCCCGACCAGCCGGTGCTCGCGATCGACCGCGTGCGCTACGTCGGCGAGCCGGTGGCGCTCGTCGCCGCGGAGCATCCGGAGCAGGCGCGCCGTGCGGCGGAGCGGATCGCCGTCGTCTACGACGAGCTCGAGCCGGTCGTCGACATGGAGCGGGCGCTCGAGCAGGAGCCGATCCACGAGGAGCGCTGGACGGAGGGCCACGGCTACCGCGAGGACGACCGGCCGAACGTCCTGCGCACGCTCGTCATCCGCCACGGCGACCCCGAGGCCGAGGGAGACGTCAGCGTCAGCGGCTTCTACGAGATCGGGATGCAGGACCAGGCGTTCCTCGGGCCGGAGTCGGGCCTCGCGGTGCCCGACGGCGAGGGCGGGATCGACATCTACGTCGCGACGCAGTGGCTCCACGTCGACCGCGACCAGGTGGCGCCGTGCCTCGGCCTCGCGCCGGAGCGGGTGCGCATCCACCTCGCGGGCGTCGGCGGCGCGTTCGGCGGGCGCGAGGACCTGTCGATGCAGATCCACGCCGCGATGCTCGCGCTCCACGCCGACCGGCCGGTGAAGATGGTCTACGGCCGCGACGAGTCGTTCGTCGGCCACGTGCACCGCCACCCGGCGCGGATCTGGTGCGAGCACCGGGCCCGCCGCGACGGGAAGCTCGTGAACGTGCGGATGCGCATCCTGCTGGACGGCGGCGCGTACGCCTCGTCCTCCACGGCCGTGGCCTCGAACGCCGCCTCCTTCGCGGTCGGCCCATACGCGGTCGAGAACGCGCTGATCGAGTCGACGGTCGTCTACACGAACAACCTGCCGTGCGGCGCCATGCGCGGCTTCGGGGCCGTGCAGACGTGCTTCGCGGCCGAGGCCCAGATGGACAAGCTCGCCGCCGAGCTCGGGCTCGACCCGGTCGAGCTGCGGCTGCGGAACGCGCTCGCGCCGGGCGACTCGCTCCCGACGGGACAGAAGATCGCCGGCTCGCTCCCCGTCGCCGAGGTGATCACGGCGGCAGCCGCGCTCGAGCCGCCGGCGGCGGAGGAGCTGCCGCGCGACCCGATCCGTCTCCCGGGCGGGGCAGGGAACACGACGCGCGGCGAGGGTGTCCGCCGCGGCGTCGGCTTCGCGCTCGGGTTCAAGAACATCGCCTACTCCGAGGGCTTCGACGACTCGACCGCCGCGCGCGTGCGCATCGACGCCGACGGCCGCGCCGAGATCCACTGCGCGGCCGCCGAGGTCGGCCAGGGCGTGAGCGACGTCATCCTCCAGGTCGCGCGCGAGGAGCTCGGCACCGACGAGGTCGTCCTCGCGCCGCACACGACCGCCTCGGTCCAGTCCGCCGGCTCCGCCTCGGCCTCCCGTCTGACGTGGATGGTGTCCGGCGCCGTCCGCGACGCCTGCCGGGCGGCGCTCGCGGACCGGACGGCGCAGGGCGGCGGCGAGGTCGACGTCGAGCGCGTGTACCGGCATCCGCGGACCTGGCCGCTCGACCCGGAGACCGGCCAGACGACCGGCGTCCGTTCGCACGTGGCGCTCGCCGTCTCGGCGATGAAGGTCGTGGCCGAGGTGGACGAGGAGCTCGGGCTCACTCGGATCGTCTGGATCGGGACGGCGCAGGACGTCGGCCGGGCGGTGAACCCGCTCGCGGTGCAGGGTCAGATCGAGGGCGGCACCGCGCAGGGGATCGGTCTCGCGCTGATGGAGGAGATCCAGCTCGTCGACGGGACGGTGCGGAACGCGAGCTTCACCGACTACCTGATCCCGACCTCGCTCGACGTCCCGCCCGTCGTCGAGTCGGTGCTGATCGAGGAGGCGGAGCCCGACGCGCCGTACGGCGTGAAGGGCGTGGGCGAGCCGCCGACCGTCGTCTCGACGGCCGCGGTCGTGGCCGCGATGCGCGCGGCGACCGGACGGGCGCTGACCCGCGTGCCCGTCCGGCCGGACGACATCGCGCTCTAGGAGGGCTCTAGCCCATCGAGGCGTTCGGGTCGTTCTTCCAGAGCCCGAAGGCGTTCCCCTCCGGGTCCGTGCACGTGGCGAACCAGCCCATGCCGGGCACCGGCTGCGGCTCGTCCGCCGACCCGCCCAGCTCGCGGACGCGGTCGGCGCTGGCGGGAACGTCCTCGACGTCGTAGTAGACCCGCACGGACGGCCCGCCGTCCTGGATCGCGGCGCCCGAGTCCTCGGAGGTCTGCGTCATGTGGTACTCGGTCGGGCCTCCCTCGTACTCCTGGAACTGCCAGCCGAAGAGGTCTCCGTAGAACGACAGCGCGCGCTTCGTGTCGCTCGCGCCGATCTCGACGTGCACCGGCTTGGCCATCTGATGCTCCTTTCGGTCGTGTGGCCCTGTCGCTAGAGACGACGAACGGAGTCGGAAGTCATCGACAGGAGGTCGCCGACGCGTATCTGCTCGGTGAGCAGCCTGCGGAACCGCTCCGGCTCGCCCGCGACGTACGCCTCGCACAACTCGTGCCCGGCGGGGTAGGTGAGCACGTACGTCCGCGAGGTCGGCTCATGGAGGAAGCGGAGCAGATGGGCGGAGAGCTCCGGGCTCATGAGGCACCAGCGCTCCAGGTACGCCCGCACCTCGGCCTCGCCCGCACCATGCTCGTGCAGGAGCAGCGCCGCATTGACCTCGGCCCAGACGCACGGCTCGAGCGCGCGACGCACGGCGAGCGCGTGCTCGAGGTCGAGCTCGACCCCGGCGGCGGCCGCGAGCGCCGCCCCGCCCTCGCCCTCGAGCAGCAGGGGCGGCGCCAGCGTCGCGATCCCCTCCGAGACGAGCGACTGCGGCGTCGGCACGAGCACGAGCGTCTCCTCCAGCAGGCCGCGGCCGCGGACGAGCAGCTGCTCCTTGCAGCAGCGCTCGGCGTGGTGGCCCGGGTACGTCTCGTGGATCGCGAGCACGAGCAGGTCGAAGGCCGTCTGCGGTAGGTCGATGTTGACCTCGATCCGGCTGCGCAGCCCGCCGAGATACGAGCAGAACGCCATCCAGGGCTCGTCGCGCACCGTCTCGAGGTCGACGTCCTCGCCGTCCGGCAGCTCGACCAGCCCGTGCGTCTGCGCCCGCGCCTCCGCGATCGCCGCCGCCACCGTCCGTTCGACGCGCTCGGGCGGCACGCGCAGCGATTCCTCCCAGCGCAGGTACCGCTCGTTCAGCGGCCCGTCGCCGGGCAGCAGCTCCTCCAGCCGCTCGTGCGCCGCCGTGAAGACGGCCTCGTCCGTGAACGTCGGCCGGACGCCGTAGCAGCCCTCGACCTCGTCGGCATACGAGCGCGACTCCCCGGCCAGCACGCCGGCGTACGTGCGCAGTCCGACGACCTGGTCGCGCAGCCAGCCGTCCTCCAGCTCGTCGAGCACGGCCTCGGTCTCGGCGACGAGCACACGCGGCTCGACGGGCGGTGCCGCCTCGACCGCCGCTGCGAGCTCCGGCGGGCCGAAGTAGGCGTCGACGATCCCCTCGACGTGGCGGCCGACCTGCAGCCCAAGCACGAGGTAGCGCTCCGCGACGGACCCGGTCACGCGGCGAGCCTATGTGCTCGCGCGCTTGACTTGGTCCGGTCCGGGTCGCTTTGATCGGTGGCGTGAGCGCTCCCGCGCCGGTGCCGTCGTCACAGCCGCTCGTGCGGCTCGAGGCGGTGCGCAAGAGCTTCGGCGACAACCTCGTGCTCGACGGGATCGATCTCGACGTCACGACCGGCGAGGTGCTGACGATCATCGGCCCGAGCGGGAGCGGCAAGTCGACGCTGCTGCGCTGCGTGAACCTGCTCGAGCCCGTCGACTCCGGGCGGATCTTCCTCGAGGGCGAGGAGATCACGAGGCGCGGGGCCGATCCGTCGGCGATCCGGCAGCGAATCGGGATCGTGTTCCAGCAGTTCAACCTGTTCCCGCACCTGAAGGTGATCGACAACCTCACGCTCGCGTCGCGGCGGATCCGAAAGGTGCCGCGGGCGCAGGCGGAGGCGCGCGCGCTCGAGCTGCTCGCCCGCGTCGGTCTCGGAGAGGAGAAGGCGCGTCAGTACCCGCACCAGCTCTCGGGCGGCCAGCAGCAGCGGGTCGCGATCGCGCGCGCGTTGATGATCGACCCGCACGTGATGCTCTTCGACGAGGTCACCTCCGCGCTCGACCCGGAGCTCGTCGGCGAGGTGCTGGTGGTCATGCGCGACCTTGCGCGGGACGGGATGACGATGCTCGTGGTCACCCACGAGATGCAGTTCGCCCGCGAGGTGGGCGATCGCGTGGTCTTCATGGACGAGGGGCGGATCGTCGAGCAGGGCGTCCCGTCCGACGTGCTCAACCAGCCGCGGGAGGAGCGCACGCGGCGGTTCCTGGCAAGGTCGCTCCAGCTCGCCCACTCGCTCGACGAGTTGGCGTCCGACAGAGGAGGAGAAGAATGAAACGGCTCGTCACGGCCGTGGTCGCCGTCGGCATCGCCGCAGCGGCTTTTGCGGCCTGGGGTCTTGCCGCGCCGACTGGCTCCACGACAGCTGCGGGGCCGGCGGCGCCTGCGGCGACCAAGCCGAAGCTGCCGGCGCTGCCACCGGAGGTTCGGCAGCGGAAGCGGTGGGTCGTCGGCGTCAAGTGCGACGCGCCGCCGTTCGGCTACATCAACGTCCAGGGAAAGAACGCCGGGTTCGACGTCGAGATCGCGAAGTGGTTCTCGCGCTACGCCTTCGGCCGTGACAATCGCGTCACGTACGAGTGCGCACCGACGCCGGCCCGCGAGCCGCTGCTCACGACCGGTCGCGTCGACCTCGTCATCTCGACGTTCACGTACACGACCGACCGCGACACGCGGATCGACTTCTCCCGCGCGTACTACCGGGCGAGCGGACGGCTGCTCGTGAAGAACGACAGCCCCGTCCAGCGGTTGAGCGACATCAACAACCGGCGGGTCGCGACGACGAGCGGCTCGATCTACGACCGGTGGGTGCGCCGCTGTTTCACGAACACGCAGCTCACCGTCACCGACAGCTTCACGAACGCGCTGCTCGCCTTCAACCAGGGGCGGGCGGACGCGCTGATGTGGGACGACAGCGTGCTCGTCGGGATCGCGACCGCCGACCGCAGCTCGAAGTTGACCAATGACGTGTTCCTCGAGGGTCCGTACGGGATCGGGATCCGCCAGGGGAACGCGGCCATGAAGCGCTGGGTCGACGCGCGGCTCACGCTGATGAAGCAGCAGGACCGGTTCATGGCGATCCTGCGCAACAACGTCCCGGCTCGCCTCATCCCGGCGTTCTCGCGCAACATCCTGCGCCCGAACAACACGTTCGGGTACCCGCGGCCCGGGAGTCCCAGCCCGGACACCGTGTGCCCGTAGCGGGGGGCGCACAGCACCACGACCGGAGGGACGGCCGCGCGCGTCGCGGCCGTCCCTCCTGCACGTGCCCGTGACGGTCGCCGTCACCTACGACCTCTGGTCGTTCGTCAGCGAGAACCGCGAGGAGCTCTTCGACGCGTTCCTCAACACGCTGAAGGTCTCCGCTATCGCGATCGTCGGCGCGTCGTTGATCGGCATCACCCTCGGCGCCGCGCGCGCGAATCGGATCCCGGTGATCAGCCAGCTGAGCGCGGTCTACGTGGAGATCATCCGCAACACGCCGATCCTGCTGCAGATCTTCATGGTCTTCTACGCGCTGCCGCAGTTCGGGATCCTGCTCAACCAGTTCACCGTCGCCGTGCTGACCGTGATGATCTGGGGCGGCGGGTTCAACACCGAGAACTTCCGCGCCGGCTTCGAGGCGGTGCCGTTCCGCTACCGCGAGGCGGGGGCGGCCCTCGGGTTCGGCCGGCTCGGGACGTTCGTGAACATCACCCTGCCGATCGGCTCGCGGATCGCGCTGCCGTCCTCGATCAACACCTACATCTCCGTGGTGAAGAACACGTCGCTGATGTACGTGATCGGCTACCCGGAGCTGACGACGACGGCGCTGAACATCGCGGCGCTGACGGTCGAGACGCTCGAGGCGCTGACCGTGCTCGCGCTCGTCTACCTGCCGCTCGTCTGGTCGCTCTCGGGCCTCATCCGCCTGCTCGAGCGCCGGCTCGCGATCCCGGAGGCGCGCTAGCCCATGCCCGACTGGGTCGATCCCGTCGCGCGGTACATCCTCGAGGAGGGCCTCCCCGGGACGCTTCGCGTGGCGGCGATCGCGCTCACCGGGAGCGTGCTGATCGGTGTGGTCCTCGGCACGCTGATCACGATCCGGTTCTTGCCCTTGCGGGCCGCGATTCGCTCCTACATCGAGGTCTTCCGCGGCCTGCCGATTCTCGTCACGGTCTTCATCGTCTACTTCGGGCTGGGCGAGGTGAATCCGAGGCTGGAGTTCGAATCCCTGACGGCAGCCGCAATCGCGCTGACGCTCTGGGGGAGCGCGCAGCTCGCCGAGGCGACGCGCGGCGCGGTGCAGTCGATCCCGCGCGAGCAGCACGAGGCCGCATCGGCGCTCGGGTTCGGCTGGGTCGGGCGCCATGCCAACGTCGTCCTGCCGCAGGCGCTGCGCCGCCTGCTCCCGCCTGCCGTCAGCCTACTCGCGAACATCATCCAGAACACGACGCTTGCGCAGGTGATCGGCGGGCTCGAGACGCTCGAGGCGGGCGAGCGGTCGGTCGAACGGCTGACGGCGGTGCCGCCGATCGGCCTCGGCGAGATCCACGCCTTCGAGATCTACGGCGCCGTGATGGTGATCTTCTTCCTGCTCTCGTTCCCGCTCACGCGGCTGGCGGCGTATCTCGAGAAGCGACTAGTGGTCTGAGTCGCGTGGGGGAACCCATGGTTCCCCCACGAGCCCCCTCCTTCTGCCTGAGGGCTTCGAGTTGCCTCGGGCGTGGCCTCCCGGGCGGATGAACCGCCCTTCGGCCTCGTGGCCGTCTCTCGTTGCAGTGGCCGGGCGGGTTCGTGTGGCCTGCGCGCGCGCACCTGCGGTGCGGGCGCTCCGGCCAGGAACCCGCTCTCATCGGCACGGGCGTGTCGTGACGGGCGGGATGCGCTGTGCCCCTGGACGGGGCACGCGGCGATCCCGCCCGTCCGATCGGTGCCGGTGCCCTGTGAATACGGCTTGAAACCGTGACTAGTGACAGTCTGTTGCTTTGTCGCTTTCAGAACGGATTCGAGTCAGGCCGTCTTCACCAGCGACAGGGCCGCGCCTGTCGCGAGCAGGAGGATCCCGAGGATGCGCGGCCACGAGAGGCCGATCTGCTCCACGCCGAAGAGGCCGAGGCGGTCGATGAGCGCGCCCATCACGAGCTGGCCGGCGATGAGGAGGCCGATCGTCGCCGTCGCGCCGAGTTTGGGCGTCGCGTACGTGATCGTGAAGACGATAAAGACGCCGAGGACGCCTCCGGCCCACATCCAGAGCGGCGCCCCGAAGCCCTCTCCGACCCCGGCGAGCGACCGCCGCACGACGAGCACGAGCACGCCCGCGAGGACGACCGAGAGCACCGTTGCGAAGAAGAGCGCCTCCAGCGACCCGATCCGGTCGCCGAGTCGGCCCATCACGACCGCCTGGACCGAGCCCGCGAGGCCGGCCGTCGCCGCCAGGATCACCGCCACCGTCGTCCCGCCGCTCATCCGCGGCGGACGCTATACGCTCGTCACCGTCCGTCGGCCGACAAGGAGGCGCCCAATGGTGAAGGTGTTCATGGTGTACGAGCAGGAGCCGGACCCTGCCCGCTACGAGCAGCACGCCGAGCTGTGTCGGCGCGTGCCCGGCGGCACGTTCCGCCACGGCCGCGTCTTCGGCGCTCCCCGGGGAGAGCCGGCCTTCACGTACTACGCCGAGTGGGACTTCCCGAGCATGGACGCGTTCAAGGAGGCCGCGCGAACCGACGAGTTCATGGCCACGGGCAAGGACGCGCGCGAGATGGGGATCCCGGTGCAGGTGCACTTCGCCGAGGTCTCCGAGTGACCCAACCTGCGGCGCCCCGGCCGGTCGCCGATCCGGCCGAGCTCGGCTTCGAGACCATCGTCTACGAGAAGAACGGCCCGCGCGCGACGATCCGGCTGAACCGGCCGGACGTGCTCAACGCCTTCGACTTCCTCATGCTCCGGGAGCTCGCGCGCGCGTGCGAGGACGCGTCCTGGGACGACGAGGTGCGCGTGGTCGTCGTCACCGGCACCGGCCGCGCGTTCTGCGTCGGCGCCGACCTGCGCAGCTGGGGCGCGGACCTGCTCGGCAACCCGCAGGAGTACTGGAAGTGGTTCGGCGCCTTCAAGGACATGCACGACCGGCTCCGCGAGATCGGCAAGCCGACCGTCGCACGCGTCCAGGGCATCGCGGTGGGGGGCGGCAACGAGCTGCAGATGGGGTGCGACCTCGCCGTGATGGTCGACACCGCCTTCATCCGCCATGTCGGGCTCGAGCACGGCTCGGTCCCGGCCGGCGGGGCGACGCAGTGGCTCCCGATCATGGTCGGCGAGCGCCGCGCCCGCGAGATCGTCCTCCTCTGCGACGAGATCCCCGCCGCGCAGGCGGCGGAGTGGGGGCTCGTGAACTGGGCCGTGCCCGAAGCCGAGCTCGACGCGAAGGTCGACGAGGTCGTCGAGAAGCTCGTCCGCAAGCTGCCGCAGACGACGCGGTACGCGAAGCAGCAATTGAACTGGTGGCGCGACATCTCCTGGCACGAAACCGTCGGCCACGCGCGCGACTGGCTCGCGCTGTCCATGCTCGGCGACGAGGCGCAGGGCGCGATCCGCAGCTTCCTCGAGCGCTCACAGGAGGATCGGAATGGCTGAGGTCGAGACCAGGCGCGACGGCGGCGTGGCGACGATCACGCTCAACCGGCCGGAGGTGTTCAACGCCTTCAACGCGGCGCTGCACGCGCGGCTCGCCGACGCCCTCGCGGAAGCGGCGGATCCCGAGGTGCGGGCGGTCGTGATCACCGGCGCCGGCCGCGGCTTCTGCGCCGGGCAGGACCTGACCGAGTTCCGCGAGTCGCCGGACATCGGCGAGGCGCTCCGCGGCACCTACCACCCGAACATTCGTGCGATCCGGGCGCTCGAGAAGCCCGTGATCGCCGCGATCAATGGCGCCGCCGCGGGCGCGGGGCTCTCGCTCGCGTGCGCCTGCGACGTCCGCATCGCCTCGGATGCGGCCGTGCTCGCACCGGGGTTCATCGGCATCGGCCTCGTCCCCGACGCCGGCGGCGCGTACTTCCTCGCCCGGCTCCTCGGCATTCCCCGCGCGTTCGAGTGGATGGCGTCGGGCCGCCGCCTCACCGCGGACGAGGCGCAGGCGTGGGGGCTTGTCTCGGAGATCTACGAGGCCGACGCATTCGCCGACGCGACGGCCGCCTACGCGGCGGAGTGGGCGGCCCGCCCGACCCGCGGGGTGGCGATGACGAAGCGGCTCTTCGACGAGGGCGCCGGCAAGGGGCTCGAGGACACGCTCGCCCTCGAGGCGCAGCTGCAGGCGGAGGCGACGCAGACCGCGGACTTCGCCGAGGGTGTTGCCGCCTTCCTCGAGAAGCGGCCGCCCGAGTTCCGCGGCCGCTAGTCAGGCGGCGCAGACGTCTGCGCCGAGCTCGCTCGCGATCGCGTTCGCGCGGTCGTACGCCTGGCTCGCGCGGAGGCCCGCTTCCATCGGATCGCCGCCGCCGGCGATCTCCGCGAGGGCGGCGATGGCCTCGTCGACCGCCGTGTACATCTCCTCGATGCGCGCCGCGTCGTCTGCCGGCTCGTCGAGCGCGCGCAGGTCGGAGAGCTCCTCGCGGGCGATGACGAGGGCCCCGCGCAGGAACTCGCGGTCGGCCTGGTCGTCGCCTTCCGTCGCCGGCTGCTCGGGCCGGTCCGCGTTTGCGCGGCAGATCGCGTCCGCCTGCTCCGCCCATTCCGCGCGCGTCGGCTCATCGCCGCCCCCGGCGCACCCGGCGGCGAGGACGGCGACTAGAGCGACTGCGCCGCGCATGTGTCGAGCCCGAGCTCGCGGAAGAGGAGGGCGGAGCGCCCGGCTGCGCGCGCGCCTTCTTCCGCCGCGCGGGCCGAGGTGGCACGGTCCTCCCGCCCGGCGGCCTCGCCGAGGGTCTCGACGGCCGCGACGTACCGCTCCTGCTCCTCGATCAGGCGCTCGTGGAAGCGCACGTCGTCCTCGGCCGGCTCCAGTGCGCGCAGGCCTTCGAACCGGCGCCTGGCGATGGGGAGAAACGCGTTCGCGTACGCCGCGACGGCCTCGGACGAGTCTCCCGTCGGGCGCTTGATGTCCTTCGCGTCCGCGGTAGCCTCGCGGCAGACCTCGTTCCCCTGACGGACGTAGTCCTCGGCGCTCGGCCCGTCGTCACCGCCACAGCCGGCGGCGAGCGCGAGCGCCGCGACGGTGGCCGCGACTGCGAGACCCCGCTGCACGGTGTTCTTCACCGTCGCGATTGTGCCCGGTCAGGCCAGGGCGGCGACGATCTCGTCGTGCTCGGGGAACCGCCCCTGGTCGTGCTTCGAGAACACGAGCCGCCCATCCGCCTCGACGTCGAACTGGCCTTTCCCGCCCGGCACGATCCGCGCGTCGACGCCGATTCGCTCGTTCAGGTCGGCCGCGAGACTCGCGGCCCTCGCGTCGTAGCCGCTTCAGGTGGGGCAGTAGTGGATGTCGACGCGCACGGGCGAAAGTGTACGGCCCGCCCCACTGGCGGCCAAGGCGGTGGGCCGTTAGCGTCCGCAGCGCGATGACCAGTTCGCTGCTCAGCTGGCTCAGCACCAGCTCGAACAAGAACGGCTGATCCGCCGCTTCCAGCTCACGCGTTCGGAGGAAGCGGCGGGACAGGACGCGATCTCCCCGCCGTCCCGACGGCGGGTGTGCTCGCGCCTTCCTGCCTTGGACTGAGAGGACGGGAGGTGCGCGATGCCGATGCCGCATCGCACGTACAAGCAAGTGATCCAGCGGCGCCTCGTCGGCAAGGCCGGAGCCGAGAGGACGAAGGAGCTGCGCGCGATCCTCGCGGAGCTGCCGGGCTACCGGAACGGGCCGTACGCCGACCTGCGCAAGTGGGTCGAGGGACAGCTCGTCGAGTCGCGCGTCCGCACGAAGGTCGTCCACCACGACTCGATCGGCGTCCGGCGCGAGGGCGCGGCGCAGATCATGGTCGTCGGGCCGCCGAACGCGGGCAAGTCGTCGCTGCTGCAGGCGCTCTCGTCGGTGCAGATCCGCACCGGGGACTACGCCTTCACGACGACGCGGCCGGTGCCGGCCGTGACGCGGATCCACGACGTCCTCGTCCAGCTCGTCGAGATCCCCGGGCTGCTGTCGGGCGCCCACGAGGACCGCGGCGGCGGCCGGGCCCTGCTCGGCGTGCTCCGTGGCGGCGATGCGATCGTCCTCTGCCACGACGCGGCCCACCCGGAGGAGCTCGACACGATCCGCGCCGAGCTGGCCATGGCGGGCATCGAGAAGCCGACGCTCGTCGTCGCCACGAAGACGGACGAGACGCCGGCGCCGGCGGGCTCGCTCGGCGTGTCGGTGCTCGACGACGAGAGCCTCGACCGGCTCCGCGACGCGGTCTGGGCGCTCACCGGGCTCGTCCGCGTGTGGGTGCGGAAGCCGGGCGACGACGAGGCGGAGGCGGTTGCGCTCCACCCGCCTGCCACCGTCGCCGACGTCGCGCACGCGATCCACCACGAGCTCGGGCGGACGTGCCTCGGCGCGCGCGTCTGGGGCCCGTCGGCGCGGTTCGACGCCCAGCGGGTCGGCCGCGGGCACGTCGTCGCGGACGGGGACGTGATCGAGGTGCTGACGCGATGAGAGGATCGCGCGCGTGACGGTCGCCGAGCTCTTCGCGGAGGAGCGCGAGCGCTTCGAGCGCGAGCACCCGCGCTCGCCGAGCGAGGTCTTCGATTCGCTCGCCGCTCGATTGGGAACGCTGTCGGGATGACCGACTACACGATCCTCAACTTGCGCGACGTCGAGAACGTCGCCCCCAAGTTCGGCATGCCCGACGGCATGGAGGCCCGCTTCCCGCGGCGGCAGCTCGGCGCGGAGCAGGTCACCCTGAGCCTCCAGAAGCTCGCCCCTGGCGGGAAGGCTCCGTTCGGCCACCATCACACCGAGCAGGAGGAGCTCTACGTGGTCGTCGCCGGGAGCGGCCGGGTCAAGCTCGACGACGAGATCCGCGACGTGCGGACGTGGGACGTCGTGCGCGTCCCGGCGCCCGTCGTGCGCAACTTCGAGGCCGGCGACGAGGGGCTCGAGGTGATCGCGATCGGCGCGCCGATGGGCAAGGAGAACGACGCGCAGATGCACCCCGGCTGGTGGAGCGACTAGGCCCCTAGGTCGCCTCCTCGAGCAGCTCGAGCAACGGCCCCTCGGCGGCATCGAGGAAGCGCGGCTCGAGCTCGGCGCCTGCCGCGAGCAGCAGCTCGCCGACCTCGCGCCGGTCGGCGCCTGTGTGTGAGGCGTGCACGGCCCACGCGAGCGGTGTGTCGAAGTGCGCTCCGCTCGACGCGCGGGCGTCGGCGCCGCGGGCGAGCAGCGTCCGCACGACGTCGGCCTCGCCGACCCAGGCCGCGTGGTGGAGGAGCGTCCCTTGCGGCGACCCTCCGACCACGCCCGCGAAGCCGACGCCGACCGCGTCGACGACGGCGTCGACCTGGCCGCGGAGCGCCGCGAGGATCAGCACCTCCTGCTGGTCGACGTCGAGCCCGGCGGGCAGGTCGGCGCGCTCGCCGCGCGCCACGGCGGCGACGGCGCGGTCGTCCTCGGACACCTCGGTCGAGGCGCCCAGTCGCTCCAGCTCCGCGGCCAGATCGTCGCGGTTGCGGAGCACGGCGTGCTGGTACGGCGTCCGCAGCGGGACGGCGCCCCGCCACGTCTCGCCGCCCGCCCGGTCGACGTCGGCGCCGTGCTCGGCGAGGAGCCGGACGAACGCCGGCCCGCGTCCGCGCCGGACCGCGTGGGCCACCAGGAAGCCCTCGTCCGCGTCGGCACCGGCCTCGAGCAGGAGCCGGACGTGCTCCTCGCGCTCGTCGTCGAGCGCGTGCGCGAGCGCGTTCGTGCCGCGGGTCGCCGCCCCGTGCTCGAGCAGGAGCCGCAGGCACTCGGTGCTCTCGGCCTCGGTCGAGTGGTAGACGGACTCGTTGTCGTCCGGGTCGGCGCCGTGCTCGAGCAGCAGCCGCGTCGTCTCCGGGTCGTGGACGACGCCGGCGGCGCCGTAGAGCGCGGTCATCGGGCCGTACTCGTTGGTGTACGTCGAGTTCGGGTCCGCGCCGCGCTCCAGCAGCTCGCGGACGAGGCCGCTCGGCGCGAAGACGGATTGGCAGGCGTAGTTGAGCGGCGGCCAGCCGCGGGGGCCGCCGGGCTCGTTCGGGTCCCCGTCCCAGCCGCGCCCGAGGACGAGGCCGACCCACGGGTCGTCGGCGAGCTCGGGCCGCGCCTCGAGCATCGCCTCCGCCCGTCCGCGCCGTCGGTCCGTCGCCGCCAGCACGAACGCGTCGGCGCCGGCCTCGGCCGCTGCGACGAGCCGCGGCCAGCTGGGGTAGCCCTGCTCCCGGGCGATCACGAGCTGCGCGCGTGCGAGGATCGCCTCGCGCCCGCCGAGGCGCTCCAGCGCCTCCGGCTCCCCGGCGCGCGCGGCGCGGACGAGCTCCTTCGCCTGCTTCCGAAGCTGATCGAGATCCACGACGACCTCCCTCCACGAGGCCCGTGTCCGCGGTGTCGGGCGGAGAAGAGATCGGTTGTGTGGCGAAGCAGTTGACGAGGTGGGCGCTGCCCTGCCCGCGGACCGGATGCACCCTCGCGCGCGCCGCGATGCTACACGCGGTCGGCCGCCGGCTCCAGCTCGGCTGCCGGGGACCGTGTGGCGAGCGCCGAGCCGACGAGGACGAGCGCGAAGCCCGCGACCATCGCCGCCGTGAGGTGCTCGTCGAGGATCACGACGCCGAGCACGGCGGCGACCGCCGGGTTGACGTAGGTGATCACCGTCGCCCGCACCGGGCCCACCTCCGCGATCAGCGCGAAGAAGAAGACGAACGCGATCGCCGTGCACACGACCGCGAGCCCGACGACCGAGCCGAGCGTCTTCGCCGAGGGCATCTCGGTCGGGAGGCTGAAGGCGGCGATCGGCACGTACGCGACGGCGGTGACGGCGAGCGACGCGGCGATCACGCCCATCGCCGGGAGGTCGGAGAGCCAGCGCTGCAGGATCGCCGGGCCGACGGCGTAGCAGACCGCGACGACCGCGAGCGCCAGGAGCGGGAGCACGGCGCCGTCGAGGTTCAGGCCGACGATCGCCGCGACGCCCACGATTCCGATCCCGAGTCCGAGCAGGTTCATGGGCGCGAACCGCTCGCGCGCGCCCGTCGTGGCGGCGATGACCGTCGCGACGAGCGGGACGCCGGCGATCACGAGCGCGGTGAAGGAGCTCGACACGTGCTGCTCGGCGGCACCGAGCAGGACCCACGGGATCGCGATCTCGATCGCGGCGAAGGCGAGCAGCGGCGGCCAGTGCCCGGCGAGCGCGCGGAGCTCGCCGCGCCAGGCCGCGAGCGGGAGCAGGATCGCCGCGGCGAGCGTCGTCCGCGCGAGTACGAGTACCGCGGGGCTGAGCTCTCGGACGGCGACGAGGATCAGGAGGTACGGCAGGCCCCAGATCACGCACATCGCCGCGAACAGGAAGAGCCCGCGTCGCGTCACCGTCCCACGCTACGGACCCGCGCCCGTCCGGGGCCAGCAGGATTCGTGCTCGCAGCGATCAGCCGCCGCGATCGGTCAGATCAGACCGGCGCGCGTCGCCTGCGCCGCGGCGGCCGCGCGGGACGATTGCGTGAGCTTGCGGAGGATGTTCGCCACGTGCCGGTGCACGGTGTGCTCGCTCAGGACGAGCGACGCCGCGATCTCGCGGTTCGAGAGCCCGGACGCGACGAGCCGCAGCACCTCGGTCTCGCGCCCGGTGAGTGGCGAGTCGCCGTTCGCCGCGATCGGCGGGGCGTCGTCGAGGAAGCCCGCGAGCGCGCGACGGAGGTCGCGCTGGTCGTCCAGCCACGGCAGGTGCGCGTCGCCGCCGAGCGGGACGAAGCGCGCGTTCGGGAGGAGGGACGCGAGCTCGCGGCCGTGGCGGATCGGGACAGTGCGGTCGCCCCGTCGGTGGAGCACGAGTGACGGGGTCGAGACGAGCGGGAGCACGTCCCGGGCGTCGGCGGTGAGGTCGAGCTCGAGGAAGGCCGCTGCCACCTCCGCGTCGGCCGAGAGCCGCTTGTGCCGGCTGAGCCAGTCGATCTCGTCGCCGCTGCCGTGCGGCACGAACAGGCCGGCCAGCATCTGCGAGGCCAGGACCCAGTTCACACGGACGAAGTCCACGAGCGACCGCCGCGTCGCCTCGGGGATGTCGTCCCGCGCCGCGTAGCCGCCGAAGAAGACGAGCTTTGCGACCCGCTCGGGCCGGTCGGCCGCGAACCGGGACGCCGCGAGTCCCGCGCACGAGCACGCGAAGACGACCGCCGGCTGGTCGCCGCTGCTCGCCCGGAGGACGGTGTCGAGCGCCCGGGCCTCGGACTCGACCGACGGCGGTTCTTTCAGCCCGCGGTCGGAGAGGCCGACGCCGAGGCGGTCGTAGCGCACCACGCGGTACCCGCGCGCGAGCTCCGCGAGGAACGTGCGGAACCGCGGCTCCTCCCACTCGTCCTCGAGGTGCGAGATCCAGCGGCTCGCGAACACGAGGGGCGGGCCCTCGCCGATCGTGGCGTACGCGATCCGGCGTCCGTCGAGCTCGCAGAAGCGAATCTCCTGCTCCATCACCCGCCAGTGTGCTGGCCGGTTCGGGCCATGTCAACAAGATGGCCCGTGGCGGCGACGCGACGGGGTGCGGTTGTCGGCACGCTCTTCGCATGCAGACGCGGTACGTCGACGGAATCACGATCCGGCCGCTCCGGAACGGCGACGTCGCAACGGTCGCGGCCGTGCTCGCGCGCCTCGGGCCGCAGTCGCGGGCGCAGCGCTTCGGTGGGCCGAAGCCGCGTGTGTCGGAGCGGGAGCTCGCGCTGCTCGCGCGCGTCGACGGGCGGCGGCACGCGCTCGTGGCGTGGGTCGACGGCGATCCCGAGCCGGCTGCGCTCGCGCAGCTCGTCCGGGACGGCGAGGCGGCGGAGATCGCGTTCGCCGTCGCCGACGTGCATCAGGGGCGCGGCATCGGCTCGACGCTCGCGCAGCAGCTCGCAGCCGACGCCCTCGCCGCGGGGATCACCGAGCTGCACGCGACGGTCACCGGCGACAACCCGCGCGTCGTCTCGCTCCTGCGTCGCGTCGCCGGGTCGGTGCGCGAGACCTGGCTCGGCGGCGGGCAGCGCGAGCTCGTCTTCCGCCTCGAACGCTGAGGTCACCCCCTCCGGGTGATGCCCGGCGCCCGCGCGGCGGCAACGCTGCCGCGGACGACCGACTGCGAGGAGCGACCTGATGACCGACGCCCGCTCACGCGACGTGCTGCCGATCCCCGACCGCCCGCACGTCGGGCTCACGACCTACGACGCGAAGGATCCGGCGACGTCGTTCCCGCCGATCGAGCCGCTGCGTCCGCCCGCGGGCGCGCCCAACGTGCTGGTCGTGCTGATCGACGACGCCGGCTTCGGCTCCTCGAGCGCCTTCGGCGGCCCGTGCCGGACGCCGACGTTCGAGCGCCTCGCCGCGAAGGGCCTCAAGTACAACCGCTTCCACACGACCGCGCTGTGCTCGCCGACGCGGCAGGCGCTTCTCACCGGCCGCAACCACCACGCGGTCGGGATGGGCGGGATCACCGAGATCGCGACCTCGGCGCCCGGCTACAGCTCGGTCCGACCGAACACCGCGGCGCCGCTCGCCGAGACGCTGAAGCTGAACGGCTACTCGACGGCGCAGTTCGGCAAGTGCCACGAGGTGCCGGTCTGGGAGACGAGCCCCCTCGGCCCGTTCGACTCCTGGCCGACCGGCGGCGGCGGCTTCGAGCACTTCTACGGCTTCATCGGCGGCGAGACGAACCAGTACGCGCCCGCGATCTACCGCGACACCGTGCCGGTCGAGCCGGAGCTGACGCCGGACGAGGGCTACCACTTCACGGAGGACATGACGGACAAGGCGATCGACTGGATCCGTCAGCAGAAGGCGCTCATGGCCGACAAGCCGTTCTTCGTCTACTACGCCCCCGGTGCGACGCACGCCCCGCACCACGTGCCGCCGGAGTGGTCCGACCGCTACAAGGGCGAGTTCGACCAGGGGTGGGACGCGCTGCGCGAGCAGACGCTGGCCCGCCAGAAGGATCTCGGCGTGGTCCCGGAGGACGCGGAGCTGACCGCGCGGCCCGCAGAGATCCCCGCCTGGGACGAGACGCCGGACGACCTGAAGCCGGTGCTCGCGCGGCAGATGGAGGTCTACGCGGGCTTCATGGAGCACACCGACCACCACGTCGGGCGGCTGATCGACGCGCTCGAGGAGCTGGAGATCCTCGACGACACGCTCGTCTACGTGATCGTCGGCGACAACGGCGCCTCCGCGGAAGGGACTCCGAACGGCTGCTTCAACGAGCTCATCGTCCTCAACGGCGCGGGCGGTCTCGAGACCGTGGAGTTCATGACCTCGCGGATCGACGACTTCGGCACGCCGCGGGCCTACAACCACTACGCCGTCGGCTGGGCGCACGCGATGGACACGCCCTACCAGTGGACGAAGCAGGTCGCCTCGCACTGGGGCGGGACGCGGAACGGCACGATCGTCCACTGGCCCGGCGGCATCGACGCGAAGGGCGAGGTCCGCGCCGCAGTTCCACCACGTGATCGACGTCGCCGCGACGGTGCTCGACGCGGCCGGGTTGCCGGAGCCGACGTTCGTGAACGGCGTCCAGCAGATGCCGCTTCACGGCGTCTCGATGCGGCCGTCGTTCGACGACGTCGAGGCGCCGGAGGTGCGCGAGACGCAGTACTTCGAGATGTTCTGCAACCGCGGCATCTACCACCGGGGCTGGACCGCCTGCACCCGGCACAACCTCCCGTGGGTGATGACGGAGCAGCCTCCATTCGACGAGGACGTCTGGGAGCTGTACGAGCCCGGCGACTGGACGCAGGCCCGGAACGTCGCTGCCGAGAATCCCGGAGATGCTCGCGCGAGCTGCAGCGGCTGTTCCTGATCGAGGCGACCAAGTTCGACGTGCTCCCGCTCGACGACCGCCGGTTCGAGCGGTTCAACCCCGATCTCGCCGGCAGGCCGCAGCTCGTCAGCGGCAACCGGCAGATCCTGTTCGGCGGGATGGGGCGGCTGACCGAGAACTCGGTCGTGGTGACGAAGAACAAGTCGTTCGCGCTGACGGCCGAGGTCGAGGTTCCCGACGACGGCGCGAACGGCGTGATCGTCGCGCAGGGCGGTGCGTTCGGCGGGATGAGCATCTACGCGACGGAGGGCAGGCCTGCCTTCTGTTACAACCTCTTCGGCCTCCAGCTGTTCAAGGTCTACGGCGAGGAGCCGCTCGCGCCGGGCGACCGTCAGGTGCGGGTCGAGTTCGCTTACGACGGCGGCGGGCTCGGGAAGGGAGGCACCGCGTCGCTCTACGTCGACGGCGAGCAGGTCGGCGAGACCCGTGTCGACGCGACGGTGCCCATGCTCTTCTCCGCCGACGAGACGACGGATCTCGGGACGGACAGCGCGACGCCCGTCACCGACGATCTCGGCCCGGACGAGCTCGCGTTCACGGGACGAGTGAAGTGGGTCGAGATCGACCTCGGCGACGACGCGGAGGACGCCGACCACCTGATCTCGCCGGAGGAGCGCTACCGGATCGCGATGGCGCGGCAGTAGGCGGGCCGCTCGAGGTGGGCATCCCGGCCCGGATCAGCGCAGTCACGTTCGCCTGCCGGGATGTCGGGCGCATGGCTGCGTTCTACCGACAGTTCGGCTGGCCGGAAGCGCCGACGAGCGTCCCCGAACATGTCGTGTTTCAGTGCACGAACGGCGTCGTCCTCGGGCTCTTCTCCGAGACGATGTTCGACCGGCAGTTCGGCGGTGTCGCCGAAGGGTTTCGCGGCGTCACGCTCACGATCCACTGTGAGAACGAGCAGGAAGTCGTTCGCGTCCACCAGCTGCTTGCGCGAGCTCGACGACGTCGCCGCCTTGGATTCGGAGCCCACGCGGTCGGGCTGGGGGTACGGCTTCAGCTTCAGCGACCCTGAAGCCAACGTCTGGGGCGTCGCGGTGAAGTACGGCTCGGACGTCGATGACCGCGGCGGCTTCATCTACCCCTGACGGCCGGCGACTGAGGCGACATCGGAGCGGCGAGGGGACGTCAGGGTCGAGCCGCCCATGCGTCGGGTGGCCCGCCGCACCGCGATTCACCTGCGAGCCGCACGGAACGCGACCCGCTCGGTGCGTTCTCATGGGTGCAACGCCGCTCACCCCCACAGATCAGGAGCCAGCCATGTTCGACCAGACGTCCATCGCACTCGCAGGAACCGCAGTCCGTCGCATCCACGAGGTCAGCCGCTACGAGGATCGCGCCGCGCGCCCGCGCCTGCGCTCCTTCCGCAAGGCTCGGCCAGCGGCGCCGGCCGCCCCACAGCTCTCCGGCGAGCTCGGCGCTGCAGTGCTGAGCTAGGACGAAAGCACCTGCGCGAGCGCGCCGGCGAGCCGCTCGAGGTCGGACGGGTCGTTGTACGGCGCGACCGACACGCGCACGAGCTGACTCCCGTTCCAGGCGCGGACGGGCACCTCGATCCGGAACTCGTCGAACAGGCGCCGCTGCACCGCCTCCGGATCGCACGCGGGGAGCCGGAACGCCGCCATCTGCAGCGGCTGCTCCGCGGCCAGCGGCTCGAAGCCGGCGTCCGCGAGCACGGTCGATCCCCGGCGGAGCACCTCCCGGCACTCCTCGCTCCGCCCGTGCGTGCGGACGAACTCGATCGCGGCGGGGACGGCGAGATAGGCGGCGGGGTCGCGGGTGCTCTCCCAGTCGTGGGCCAGCGCGAACGGCGAGCTGCCGTAGCCCCAGCCGATCACGAGCGGCTCCACGAGCGGCTGTCGCTCCGGCCGGGCGTACAGGAACCCGGCGCCCTTCGGCGCGCACAGCCACTTGTGGCAGTTCCCGGCGTAGAAGTCGGCGCCGAGCCGCTGCGAGGTCGAGGGGCACCTGGCCGGGGCCATGGGCCCCGTCGACGACCGAGACCACGTCTGCCTCGCGCGCCCGCCGGCACAGCTCCTCGACCGGAAGGACGAGCGCGGTCGGCGAGGTGACATGGCTGACGACGAGCACGCGTGTCCGCTGCGTCGCGGCGGCCCAGATCGCGTCGGCGTCGACCCCTGAGGCACGGACGACGCGCGCGCCCGCGCGCTCCGCGACGAATGCGAGCAGCAGCTCGACCGCGCCGTACTCGTGCTCGGTCGTGAGGATCTCGTCGCCGGGCTCGAGCGGTAGTGACCTGAGCACGGCGTTCATTCCCGCCGTAGCGTTGAGGACGAGCGCGAGGTCGTCCGCCGGCGCGCCGACGTAGGCCCCGAGTGCCTCTTGGACGTCGCCGAGCTCGCGCCGGAGCCGCCGCTCGAACAGCTCGACCGGCTGACGCTCGAGCTCGCGCTGCCACTCCTGATAGACGTCGAAGACCGGCCTCGGGCACGCGCCGAACGCGCCGTGGTTGAGGTAGACGATCTCCGGATCGAGCAGGAACGGGCCTCGTGAGGTCACGCGCGCGCCGGCGCGGCAAGCCTCGCTGCGAGTGCCGCCATTCCCAGGTCGTCGGTCGACTTCCGCGCCGACGCGAGGAGCTCCGCTGCCCGCGTGCGATCGCCGGCTTCACCTCGCTCGAGCAGCATGCGCGCGTAGTCGTACTCCGTGTGTGCGAGCCACGTGCGGGCGCCCGCGGCGGCGTTCGCGACGAGGGCGTCCTCGAAGTGCCGTGCAGCGTCCTCCCACCGAGACGTCGTCGCCGCGAGGATTCCCAGCCCGCGCGACACGGAGCCGTGGCACAGCTCGGGCGGCAGGACCGCGAAGCGGTGCGCGTACGGACGCAGGCGGTCGTACACGTCGTCGGCCGCCGCCGCGTCGCCGAGGAAACGGCACACACCGGCAAGCAGGTTGAGGGAGAAGAGCCACTGCATCTCGAGGTAGACGGGGTAGCCCCCCACGGCGGCGTCGGCGACTGCCGCGCGGGCGGCGTCGGCCCGTCCGAGCTCTGCGAAGCAATCCGCCACGACGTAGCGCCAGACGGGATACGTCGGATATTCGTCGGCGGCGCGCTCGACGGCGTCTACCACCTCCTCGATCCGGCCCTGCTCGCGGCGGAGCGCGTACAGCTGGAGGTCGAAGGCGAGTTGCGCGTTCACGCTCTGCACGGAATGGCCCAGGGTGAACGCCTCCCGAATGGCGTCCTCTGCCTCGCCGAGCCGTCCCTCGAAGAGCGCGAGTTGGGCGCGGCGCACCGCCGAGTCCCAGAGCTGCGCGGGCTGACGGAGCTGATACGCCAGCCGAGTGGCGGCCTCGTGACTCCGTCGCGCGGCAGGCAGCTCGCCCGACTCGAGCAGCGCGATGAAGCGACAGTCATGCCCCGCGTACGCGCGTTCCGCATCGCCCGAGGCCGCAGCGAGCTCGATCATCTCGTCCGCGAACGCGAGCCGCCCTTCGAGACCGTCCGGGCCCCAGTCCGCGTCGTACCGTCCCTCGAGGGCGTACGCGAGCGTCGCCGGCCGAGCGAGACGGCGTGCCATGTCCACGGCCTTCTGGCTCATGCGGACGCGGACCTCGGGAGGGTGCGTGTCTCGAAGCGGTCCGGCCGCCAGACGAGTGAGGAGCCGAACGCGGAGGTCGCTGTCCTCCTCGGGAAGCGCGGCGAGCGCCTCTTCGAGCAATGGCACGAGCCGTTCGTCGCCCCAGGCCCGCGCCCACACGAAGCGGCCGCCGTAGCCGAGCGCGGCGCGCGCGAGCTGCTCGGGCAGCCCCGCGGCCCGCGCCGTATCCGCCGCCCGGACGAACGTCTCCTTCGAGGCGGCGATGTCTCCCTGTCGCGCCTGCACGTCGCCCAGCCGCAGCAGGAGCTCGCTCGATCCGGACGCGTCGTCGACCAGCTCGAGCGCCACGACGTACAGGCGGGCCGCCTCCTCGTAGGCGAGGAGCAGTGCCGCTCGGTCGCCGGCGCGCGTCGCGTAGCGCACCGCCCGCTCGGCGTCGACCACCGGCACGGCCTGCCGGAAGTGGTGCGCGAGCTCCGCCAGATGCGGCTCCGGATCGTGCGCGTACAACGCCTCGAGCGCCTCGCCGACGTCGCGGTGGAGCCGCAGCCGTCGCGTCGCCGGGAGCTCGTCGTACAGCGCATCCCGGATGAGCACGTGGACGAAGCGGAGTCGCCCTGGCGCGCCCGGGGCCTCGGCGACGACGCCGCTCACGATCGCCTCGTCGAGGACATCGAGGAGGGAGTCGAGCTCGCGGTCGCCCGTCCGCGCGAGGGCTTCCACGTCGAACTCGCGCCCGAGCACCGCCGCGAGCACCAGTTCGCGGAGGCACGCGTCGGAGAGGTGACGCAGACGGCGCCGGATCGCATCGCGAACGCTCGGCGGGATCGGGATCCGGGCGCCGAGGCCAGAGACTTCGTGCAGCCGGCCTTCGGTCGCAAGCAGCTTCAGGATCTCGCCGACGAAGAACGGGTTGCCCTCGGTCTCGCGGTGGATCGTCGCGACCAGATCGGCGGGAGGCTCGAGACCGTGCTCGACCTCGACCAGACGGGCCACGTCGGCCTCGGCCAGTCCAACCAGCGAGAGCGCCGCTCGCGCATGACGCCGGAGCTCGCCCAGGGCAGGTGCTTCGCTCTCGCGGTAGCAGCCGAGGACGAGCACGCGCATCCCGCCGAGCTCGCGCGCCACGAACTCGAGCAGGAGCAGTGAGGACAGGTCGGCCACGTGCAGGTCGTCGAGGACGAGCACGAGCGGCTCGGTGTCGGCGATGTTGCGGAGGAAGGTCGCGGTCGCGTCGAAGAGGCGGAAGCGGGCGCCCTCGGGGTCGAGCGACACGGGCGGGCCCACGTCCGGGAGGAGCTCGCGGAGCTCGGGGAGCATCTGCGCGACATCGGCGGCGCCGCCTCCCAGCCGCTCGCGCACGGCCGCCGGATCCTCGCGGCGCACGTACGACCGGATCGCCTGCGCCCACGGCCAGTAGGCCGGCGCGCCGCCTGCTTCCCAAGCGCGGCCGAAGAGGGTCGTCGCGCCCCGCTCCCGCGCCCGCTGCGCGAGCTCGTCCGCGAGCCGGCTCTTGCCGATGCCCGCCTCGCCGCCGAGCAGGACGAGGCCGCCGCGCCCGGCGAGCGTCGCGTCGAGCGCCTGCTGGAGGACGCCGAGCTCGCGCTCGCGGCCGACGAGCGTGCGGTCGGCCGTCTCAGCCGCCGCGGGGAGGTCGAGGGAGGCGTCCTGGCGGAGGATCGACCGCTCCAGGTCCTGCAGCTCGCGGCCCGGCTCGATCCCCAGCTCGTCGACGAGCACGCGGCGCGCGTCCTGGTACGCGGCGAGCGCCTCTGCCTGCCGCCCGGAGCGGTAGAGCGCGAGCATGAGCTGGCCGCGCAGCCGCTCCCGCAACGGGGATGCCACCACGAGCGCCTCGAGCTCCCCGACGAGGTCGGCGCGCCGCCCGGAGGCGAGGTCGGCCTCGATCCGGTCCTCGAGGGTCGCGGCCCTGAGCTCGACGAGACGAGGCGCCTCGAGCCGCGCGAACTCTCCGTCGACGTCCGCCAGGGGAGACCCGTGCCACAGTGCGAGCGCCTCCCGCAGGCGCGCGGCCGCCTCCTCCGGTTGCCGGCCGAGCACGCGCCGCCCCTCGTCGCGGAGGCGCTCGAACCGCGTGAGGTCGAGCTGACCGTCCTCGACCCGAAGCGCGTATCCCGTACCGCGGGTGGCGAGGATCTGCCCGTCCGCGCCGCTCGGTCGCTCCGGCTCGAGGAGCCGGCGCAACGCCGACACGTGCCCCTGCAGCGCCTTGACCGCGGTCGCGGGCGCCCGCTCGCCCCAGAGCTCGTGGATCAGCCGGTCGCGCGAGACGGTCTCGTTCGCCTGCAGGAGGAGGACTGCGAGGAGCGCGCGCTGCTGTCCGGACCCGAGCGGGACGAGCCGGTCGCCGTCGCGCACCTCGACGGGCCCGAGGATCCGGAAGTCCACGCGCTGATCCTCGCACCCTTACCGGGCCATTACCGCCCCCTGGGCGGCTAGTCGGATCCTGGCCGCACACCGACCAGGAGGGAACGATGAACCCGACCACAGGACTCACGCGCAGGCTCGCCGTCGTCGCGGCGACCGGTGCGCTCGCGGCAGGGCTCGCAGCGCCCGCCCAGGCCGACCCGCCCGGCGACCGTCCGGCCTGGGCCCCGGTGACCGCGAGCGTCCGCCCGGACGACCGGGCCGACCGCACCGGCCCGCCCACGAGCGCGGCGGTGCCGTCCACCCTCACCGACGCCGGTGACGCGTTCGAGGCCGGCGATGCCCTTGGGATCGCGCTCGTCGTGACGGCGATCGGCCTCGGGATCGGCGCGATGGTCTACACGCAGCGGCTCGGGAGCGCGTGAGGGCTAGAAGACGCGGGAGCCGCGCGGACGGCCGAGCCAGAATCCGTGCCCGGCGGCGTTGCGACAGGTGAGGCCGGTCCGCGCGCTCGTGCAGGTGAACGCGATGACGCCCCGGCCCCTGCACGTCGCGACGTCGCCGGGGTCGGCGCAACGGAGCCGCCACCGGCGCCCAAAGCCGAGGACCGGCGCGCTCGGCCGATAGCCCTGCAGCTTCGTCAGCCCGTGCGCGATCTGCGGGAACGTCGTGGCGGCGCCCTTCTGCGCCCGCGCCCCGTTCCACGTGATCGCCAGCCAGAGGCCGTTCCTCGGGGTCCAGCAGCGGAGCTCCGCGCGCGTGTCCTCGACGCCGGCCGTCTCGACGGCGCAATAGGCGGCCTGGCCGGGCGTCGCGAACGCCGGCCGCGGCTTGACGCCCGGGTACGTGGCCGCACCCGCGAGGGGCGCAGCGAGTAGTGCGGCGAGAAGGATCCGCACGTCGCGGAGGATGCCAGGGCGGAGCGGAGCTCGCCCGACTCGGGTCGTGCCAGAATCGCGTCGTGCGCAGCGACGCCAGCACCGTCGCGGAGTACGTGTCGGCGCTGCCGGACGACCGGCGGGAGACGTTCGAGGCCGTCCGGCGGGTGATCCTCGAGCATCTCCCTGACGGATTCGTCGAGATGATGGAGTTCGGGTCGCCGAGCTACGTCGTCCCGCTGGAGCGTTACCCGGACACCTACAACGGCCGTCCGCTCCCGCTCGCCTCCCTCGCGAGCCAGAAGCGGCACCTCGCCCTCTACCTCATGGGCGTGTACGGCGACGAGGGCACGGCGACCTGGTTCCGCGAGCGCTGGGCGGAGACCGGCAAGCGCCTCGACATGGGCAAGAGCTGCGTCCGGTTCCGCCGCCTCGACGACCTGCCGCTCGAGCTCGTCGGCGAGGCGATCGGTCGGGTCTCGCTCGATGAGTTCGTCGCGATGTACGAGCGGAGCCGCGCCTAGCTCATGACGCCCGCTGCCACGGCAGCGGCCCGTCGAAGCGTCACAAGTAGCCCATCCGTATCGGCAATGCCGGACGCCAGCGGAACTCGCGCTCGGCGCACGGAGGGCAGTACGTCCCGATCATCGGCTTGTTGTCGCGGTCCGGGTCGCGCCCGAGCAGCCCGAGCCAGTCGGGCCGATCCTCGGCAATGCACCCGCACCCGGCGCACCTCAGCACCGGCGCATTCAAACCGATACGAGGCTCCGATCCAAATCAGGGTCGAATCGCGAGCACGAGGAAGGCGGCGAGCAGCACGAGGTGGATCGCGCCCTCCTGCAGGGTGGCGCGGCCGGGCAGCACGGTGAGGGCGCCGACGACCGCCGTGATCCCGAGCAGGACGATCTGCGTGTCGCCGAGGCCGAGGACCAGCGGCCCCTCGAGCCAGATCGAGGCGATCGCGATCACCGGCACCGTGAGCCCGATGCTCGCCATCGCCGAGCCCAGCGCGAGGTTGAGGCTCGTCTGCACGCGCCCGCGCCGCGCGTTGCGGACGGCGGCGAGGGTCTCCGGGAGGAGCACGAGCAGCGCGATCACGACGCCCACGGCCGAGGGCGGCGCGTCGATCGCGCCGACGGCGTCCTCGATCGCCGGCGACTCGATCTTCGCCAGGCCGACGACCGCGACGAGCGCGACGAGCAGCACGCCGACGCTCACGAGCGTGTCGCGGTCGGACGGCGGGTCGGCGTGCGCGTCCGGATCCGCGCCCGCCTCGTCGGGGAGGAAGTAGTCGCGGTGGCGGACGGTCTGGACGAAGACGAACAGGACGTAGAGCACGAGCGAGGCGGCGGCGGCGAAGGCGAGCTGCGCGGGAGAGAAGTCCGGCCCGGGCGTGCTGGTCGTGAACCGTGGCAGGACGAGGCTCAGCGTCGTGATCGTCAGCACGGTCGCGAGTGCGGTCGCCGTGCCCTCGGCGTTGAAGGTCGCGGCGCGGCGATGGAGCGCACCGACCAGCACCGACAGGCCGAGGATGCCGTTCGTCGAGATCATCACCGCGGCGAAGACGGTGTCGCGCGCCAGGGTCGACGACTCCGAGTCGCCCGACACCATCAGCGTCACGATCAGCGCGACCTCGATCACCGTCACCGCGACGGCGAGGGTCAGCGCCCCGAACGGCTCGCCGACCCGGTGCGCGACGACCTCGGCGTGGTGAACCGCTGCCAGCACCGATCCGGCCAGCAGGGCGGCGACCACGGCCAGCACGGCCGACCCGGGCTTGCTCCCCCACGTCGCCGCGAGTGCCACCAGGGCGACCGCCGGCACGACGATCCGCCAGCGGTCCAGCATTCCGGCGGCGTTCCGCATCGCGCGAAGCCTGCCTGCAGCGCCCGCCGCAGCGGGCGGACGACTAGACGACCTCGCGCAGGTTCCCGGTCTCGACGTTGTAGACGAAGCCGCGCACGGTCTCCTTCTTCGGGATGAAGGGGCTCGCCTTGATGCGCGCGATCGACTGGCGCACGTCGGCGTCGAGATCGTCGAACGCCTCGGCCGGCCACGGCGGCTTGATCCCCGTGTCGCTCTGGATCCCCTCGCGGAACGCCTCGTCGCTGAAGGTGAGCATTCCGCAGTCGGTGTGGTGGATGAGCATGATCTCCTCGGTCCCGAGCAGCCGCTGCGAGATCGCCAGCGAGCGGATCTCGTCGTCGGTGATCACGCCACCCGCGTTCCGGATCACGTGCGCGTCGCCCTCGTTTAGGCCGAGGAGGCCGTACGGGTTCAGCCGCGCGTCCATGCAGGCGACGATGGCGATCCGACGGGCGGGTGGCAGCGGGAGGTCCGCCTTGTCGAAGCTCGCCGCGTAGGACGTGGCGTTCTCGAGCAACTCGTCGATGACGGTCATCGCTCCCCCTTCGGTCGCTGAGGGCGACACTATACAAAGTGAAGTGTCGCGGCGTGGGACGATGGCCGCCGGTGGCGTGGACGGAGTTCACGACGAGCGACGACGGGCCGCGGATCGGCGGTCGCCGCGCCGGCAGCGGGCCTCCGGTGCTCCTGCTGCACGGCGGGCCGGGGCTCGGCTTTGACTACCTCCGCGATCTCGCCGACGAGCTCTCGCTGGAGAACGACGTTGCCTGGTACCAGCAGCGGGGGCTCGAGCCCTCGGCGGCCGAAGGCCCATACACGGTCGCGGCGGACGTCGGGGACGCCCGGCGTGTCCTCGACGCGCTCGGGTGGGAGACGGCCTACGCCGTCGGCCACTCGTGGGGCGGGCACCTGGCCCTGCACGTCGCGGCGGCGATGCCGGAGCGGCTCCTCGGCGTGCTCGCCGTTGACCCGCTCGGCTCCGTCGGCGACGGACGCTGGCCGGAGTTCGACGAGGAGATCTTCCGCCGGACGCCGGAGCCCGTGCGGGCGCGGGCGCGCGAGCTCGACGAGCTCGCGACGGCGGGTGCGGTCGACGAGGAGCTGGCGCTGGAGGGGATGCGTCTCGTCTGGGCCGCGTACTTCGCCGATCCCGACCGGGCACCGCCGATGCCGGACCTGCGGTATGCGAGCGAACGATCGGCCGAGATGGGGCGGTCGATCCTGGCCGAGCTTCCGGCACTCGAGGCGAGGCTGGCGGGGATTCGCGTGCCCGTCGGGTTCGTCCACGGCTCACGGAGCCCGATGCCGCTGGGCGCCTCCACGGATGCGGCCGAGCGGATCCCCGATGCCTGGGTCGACGTGGTCGAGGGTGCCGGGCACTTCACCTGGGTCGAGGCGCCCGGCGCCGTTCGCGCGGCGCTCCGGCGCCTCACCGGCGGCCAGGGCGAGGGCTAGGCTCCCGCGGTGACCGAGACCGAGGAGCTGGGGCGGGGTGGCCGTCTCCGGGGCGGCGCTGCGGGCGAGCTCGTGGCAGCGGCCTACGCGGCTGAGAGTGCGCACGGGCCGCGGCTCGCTCGCGGGCTGTCGCTCGCCGATCTCGCGCATGCAATCGCGCTCGTCGAGGGCGGCGACCTGGGCGGCGAGGACGCGAAGTCGCTCCTGCGCGGGCTGCTCGAGCTCCACGCGATCCCGGGCGACGAGTTCCCCTGGGACCCGTCGCTCGGCGACGCGTTCAACGCACGCGAGGCCGAGCTCGAGCGACGTGTCGGACGAGCGGCCGCGGGGTGGCTGAGCGCCGGCCGCCCGCGGCGAGAGGCGTTCCGCGTCGCGCTTCGGTTGACGGCTCGTGCCGGCGCGCGCGAGCTGCACGACGCGCTCGTCGACCAGGCCGCCGCGCTCGCCCGTCACGCACGCGCCACCCGCACGGCGCTCGCGACCGACTACACCTACCTCCAGCCGGCGCAGCCGACGACCGTCGGCCACCTCCTCCTGGCGTACGCCTACCCGGCGCTTCGCGACGCCGAGCGCGCACGCGCGTCACACGCGGCTCCTCGGGCGCGAGCGTCGCCGGAGCGGGCGGGAGCGCCGGCTCGCGCTGGTCGCTCGATCGGGTGCGACTCGCGGAGCTGCTCGGGTGCGACGGACTGGTCGAGCACGCCAAGGACGCCGCGTGGCAGGCCGACGTGTACCTCGAGCTGCTCTCGACGCTCGCGATCGCCGCGGCGCACCAGAGCCAGCTCGCGCAGGACTTCGAGATCTACGCCAGCCAGGAGTTCGGCCTCGTCGAGCTCGCCGATGCCCACAGCCGCGCCAGCGCGCTGATGCCGCAGAAGAAGAACCCCTACGCGCTCGCCGCGATCCGGACGCAGGCAGGCCAGGCCGCGGGCGACCTGGCGGGCGCGCTCGTCGCGCTGCACACGGGCTCGGCGCGGACGGATCATTTCCACCTGCTGAACGGGACCGTCCCGCGCGCGCTCGACGAGGCGGTCGCGATCGCAAGGCTCACCGCGTCAGTGCTGGACGGCGTCGAGCTGCGGACGGAGCGCTTCGCGCAGGTCGCGCGCGAGAGCTTCGTCACGGCCGCCGACGTCGCCGACGTCCTCGCGCTCAGCGGCCAGGTCGACTACCGCACGGCGCACACGATCGTCGGGCGTGCCGTCCGCGACCTCGTCGAGGCGGGCGAGCCGCCCTCCCAGCTCACGCCGGACCGGCTCGCCGCGGCGTCGGAGGCCGTGATCGAACGCCCGGTACAGCTCGACGAGGCGACGCTTCGAGACGCACTCGACCCCGCGGCATGTGCCGCCGCCCGACGCCAGGTCGGCTCGTCGTCCGAGGCCGCGATGGACGCGATGCTCGACGGGATCGAGGCGACGCTGACCGAGCACGAGGACTGGAGCCGTGCGGCGCAGGAGCGCGGGGCGGCTGCCGAGGCGGCGCTGCTCGAGCGCGCGCGGGAGCTCGCCTAGCGGCAGCCCGCGACAAAGGCGCGGATGAGATCCGACTGCAGCTCGCTCGGCTCGGCGCCCAGATCCTCGCGCGCGGCCGCGAGCGCCGCCCCCTCGTCGAGCAAGCGCCCGTCCGCGGTGGACGCGCTGACGAGCTCGCCCGCCCAGCGGATCTCGCCGAGGAGCTCGACGGCCTCCGTGCGCGTGATCACCGTGTCGGTGTGGCCCTCGACATAGAGCTCGGCGTCGAAGGCGAGGATCGCGTCGAGCAGCGGGAACGCGCGCTCGGCGGTCAGCGTGCGGGCTGCTCCTCCGCCCTCTCCGCCGGTCGACTCGTAGAGCGCATCACCGAGGAAGAGCAACCGGTCCCGCTCCACGTACATCACGCTGCTGTCGGCCGCGTGGTCTCCGCCGACGTGCCGGACCTGGACGGTGGTGCCGCCGAGGTCGAGGTCGAGTCCGTCCTCGAAGAGGGTGTCCGCGCGCGCGACCCGGACGTCCCGCGGCGCAGGCATCTCCTCCTTGATGTTCGCCGCGTGCTGCGGGCTCCGCACTCCCGCTTCGACCCGCGCATCGAGCGCCTCGTCGCTCCAGTCGGTCTCGGCGAGCACGGCCAACGCGACGTCCGTCAGCTGGTGCGCGATCACGGGCGCGCCCACCTCGACGGCTCCGAAGACGTGATCCCAGTCGGAGTGTGTGAGCACGACCGCGATCGGCGGCGCCACACCTTCGGATGCGAGCGCGTCGAGGAACAGGCGGGCGTGTGCATCCGAGGCGCCGGCGTCGAGCATCAGCGTGGCGTGCTCGCCGACCACAGCGCACAACGACGGCCGGTCGGGCTTCGCCGGCGGCAGCCAGTACACGTGGTCGCTGATCTTGCGGAGCCCGCTCATTCCGGCACCGTAGTGGCGTCCAATCGCGCAACGTCGGCTTTGCGCTCTTTCGGATCGGCCAGTATCACTTCCATCGTGGCTATCGGACTTTCAGGCGGCGGCGACCTCGAGCAGGCTCTGGAAGGCGTCGGCGTCCCGAGCTACGTTCTCGACACGACGGGAATCGTCCGCTGGCTCAATCCGGCGGCCAAGCGGCTTCTCGGCGACGTTCGCGGCCGCCACTTCACCTCCATCGTCGCGCCCGAGGACAGCCGGCGCGCCCGCGAGCTGTTCTCCCGGAAGGTCCTCGGCACCTCCCCGGCCACAGACGCGACCGGCGTCCTGGTCTCGACCGCCGGCACGCGGGTGGCGGTCGAGATCAGCGCGGTGCCGCTCAAGAGCGGCGACCGGGTTGTCGGCGTCTTCGGGCTGTTGGAGGGACGCCCGGACGACGCGGTCATGGCGCCGCACCCGCACCTCACCCCCCGCCAGGTCGAGGTGCTTCGTCTTCTGGAGCAGGGCCGGTCGACGAAGCAGATCGCCGCCGAGCTCCACCTGAGCACCGAGACGGTCAGGAATCACATCCGCCGGCTCTTTCGGGCCCTCGGCGTCAACTCCAGACTCGAAGCCGTCGCCGCCGCGCGCGGCCTCGCCAAGCAGACGACCAACGTCGCCAGCGAGGGCTGACACGTCCCACTCGACGGAGGTTGGAAGGGCCGGGGTTGCATCGACCCGGCCCTTCAGCGGTCGTCGGCGTCACACCTCGGGCGACGCCACCTCGACGGTCTCGACGTCGACGACGACGTAGCGGCCGTACAGGATGCCGTGGATCAGCGCGCCGAGGACGCCGCCGATCATGGGCGCGGTCAGGTAGATCCAGAAGTCGCCCCATTCGTTCCCGACGAGGGCGGGACCGAGGCTGCGGGCGGGGTTCACCGACGACCCGCTGGTCGGGATCGCGGCGAGGTGGATTGCGACCAGCGTCAGCGGGATCGCCAGGAGAGCGGTTCCGAAGACTCGTTGGCTTCGCGACGACTGCAGGATGACCGCCACGAACAGTGTCGTCAGGATGAGCTCGAGCCAGAACGCGTCCCAGCTCGCCGAGGCCGCGGTGACGGTGCTGGCGACATCGTCCTGACCGAACGCGGCGAGAACCGCGAGCGAGCCGAGCACGGCGCCGAGGATCTGCGCGATCCAGTACCCGATCATCGTCGGCAGCTCGAGTCGGCCGGAGAGCAACATCGCCAGCGAGACGGCGGGGTTGAAGTGACCGCCGGAGATCTCGCCGAATGCGTACAGACCGGCCAACAGCGCCAGTCCGAATCCGAAGGCGACCGTGATCACGAACGGCGCGTCGGTGGCGAGTGCGGCAAGGAGCGAGACCGAGCCGATGAACACCAGCGTGAACGTCCCGAGCAGCTCGGCGAGGTAGTTGCGCAGAGCGGGGTTCTCCATCGGAGCACCTCCAAGAGGATCGGCGGAGCGGCCATTGTCCGTCGAGCGGCGGACGAGTGCAGCGAAACGTGATCATCGTTGCTGCAGCGCGCGCTCGCAGCGCCTGCGTCGAAGCAGTGCGTTGGAAGAGCCCTACTCGGGATGGTCGAAGAGTCGGCCGAGCAGGAGGAAGAAGGTGTTGAAGGCGACCGGCAGTGCGATCACGAGCGTGCCGGCCGCCCGTTGGAGCTTCACGTCGTGCGTGCCTGCGACTCCGTGCGACGGAACAACCACGCCAGGAGCAGGGCGGTCAGCAGTGCGTACAGCACGGTGCCGCTGGCCCCGAAATTCGTGAACCGCTCGTCGATGTTCGCCGAGATCACGTAGGAGCTGATCAGCCAGGCGAGCGCCCAGGTCGGCGGGTTCGCCGCCGCCCACCACGCCGCTCCGGCAATCCCGTGCCGGGCGAGCACCAGCGCCTGCAGCCCTCCGACACCGGCGCCGGTGATCGCGCCCATGATCATGAGGTCGGCTCGCTCGATCCCGTAGTCGACGACCGCCGCGCCGACCGCGAGCCCGGCGGCCATGCCGACACTCGTCGCCGCGATCCACAACCACGGAACGACGCTTCTGAGCGCGAGCCACTGAACGGCGCCGATCACGGCTCCGGCGATGAGCCCGCCGGCGAGCGCCGGGCCGACGGCGTCCACCGGACCGACGATCACGTTCGCGATGAGCCCGCCGACGGGGAAGCCGACGAGGCTTGCGAGCGGCCACGCCCAGACCGGCGGGCGCGCGAGCGCGGTCGGAGCGTGGGACGTCCTGTGCGACATCGTTGCCATGGGGTTCCCTTCGCTAGGAGTTCACGAGGCTCGCCGGGTGCGCCAGCGCCGAAGGCGTCTCGCGCCCGACGATCGCCGGTGCTTCGTGGACGAGCTCGTCGTTCTCGAGCGCGTCGACCATGAACAGCGCAAAGTCGACGCGGCGTGTGCGGTTGCTCGCGAGCACGGGGTCGCCGACGTGCCGGCTCCAGACGGGCAGGCCCTGGCTCTCTCCCTCCTCGAGGTCACTCCCGCGCACGACGGTCCAACGCGTATCGCTGGCGAACACCCTGCGGCAGGCCTCCACCTGGTCGTCGAGGTCGGCGAAGCGAGCGAGGCGCGCGAGCGGGCCGAACACGTTCACGAGCGCCTTGAGCTTCCACGAGTACACGTCCTGACCGTCGCGGCTGATGTGCCACCCGCACGAGAACACGAGACGCGCCCCCGGACGCGCGTAGTCGAGCACCGCCTGGGCCGTGCCGGTCGAGTAGCCGTGGACGCCGCGCGGGACGAGCACGACGAGCACGCCATCGCAGTCGGCCACCGCGCTCTCGATCACGTCACGGTCGTCCGTCGCTCCCGGAACGATCGTGATGCGCCCGGCGTATGCATCCAGCTTCCCCACACTCTCCGGACGGCAGACGCCGACCACCTCGTAGCCGCGCTCGAGTGCGTGCTGGACCATGTACTGCCCGAGCTTCCCGGAGGCACCGACGATGCAGACCTTCATCGCTTCGGCTCCGCCTGCGCGTTGGTCCGGGACGGGCCTGTCGGCCGGAGACTCGGCAGGACGTTCCGTCAGGTCGCGCGCAGGCTGCGACGGCGCCGACGGCGCGCTGGGAGTGCCCGGACCATTCATGTGACCCCTTCCGATCGACCCCGAGGCACCGGCCGGTGCCTCGGTACGCGTCTTCTCGAGGTCACCCGCGCCGAGGCGGCGTAAGCAGCGATCGAGCCAGCACGGCTGGAGGGAAGACGCGCTCCCCAACGTCGAGGAGGGCCGCACGGGTCAGCGTGTCATTCGACACTAGGGCATCCCTCCACGACACACAAGAACGACGGCGCGACGAACGAGCGGGCAGTGGTCGCCACCGCGCGGTATGCCGCGAGGCTCGTCGCGATCCACCGGATCGCAAGCGCCGTTCGTCTACGCGGCGTCGGTCTGCGGAGCCATTGTGCTGCGTGCCGACAGGATCGGAGCATCCCTCCGGAATCCCCAGATCGCCGCATAGACCCCGAGGAACAGCTCCCACAGGAACTCGGGGACGACCAGGAACGCCACCTGGTTCGGCTCCCACCAGTCGAAGAGCACGCCGACGTTCCCGAGCAGAAGGAGCGGCCCTCCGATCAGTCCGAGCCAGGCCATCCGTCGCGGGACGAGGCCGGAGCTGTACATCAGGTAGCCGAGGATCAGCCCGTTCCCGAAGGGGACGATGAGCCCGGGGCCGAACAGGAACGTCCAGTCCTTGAGCGCGGCGAGCGAGACGGCGAGGTCGGCCGCGTCGGGAGAGTCGTGGCGCAGGCTGACGACCCCGAGCACAAGGATGATCCCTCCCGCAATGAAGACGCACTCGATGATTCGAGCAGCGACGTAGCCGATGGCGAGGAGTTCGTTCTGTCGCCTCACGATCGGATAGAGCACGACGGCCGTTCCGACGTTGGCGATGATCAGCAGCAGCTCCAGGAACGCGCCCAGATAGATCTGGTTGTCCTTCCCGTCACCGGCGATATATCCGGCCGGGTCGTCGAGAACGGACTGGAAGAGAGCCAGCGCGCCGATCGACGTGATGAACGTGATCAGGAAGAGCACCCCGAAGATCCGTGCGTTCCTCTGGTCGTCGGCCATCCACCCTCCCCCCGTTGTCTAGCTCGGCGTTAACCGGGCGACGCGATCCCAAACACGAAGACTCGGGGCGGGCGCGCTCGCCCGATCGGCTGGCGGCGGGACCACCAGAAACCCGTCCCCCAAACCGCCAGTCACCCGACTTCCCGGCGGCGCCGGCGCCTGCGAGCGTTGGTGCCCGACACGTTCGAGGGGAGCAGCCCACCTCCAACGAAGGAGCGAACGCCATGACCGCCGTGCAGCCGCAGGCCCGGTTCCACTCGCGCGAGCGAACGTGGGCGCTTCCAACCGCGACGCGTCGCCTGCTGCTCCTCGCGCCCCCGCTCGCACTTGCGGCACTCGAGGTCGTCCACCCGGCGCCCGACGTCAACGCCCAGGCCGTCATGGACGTGGCGACCTGGTTCGCCGCGTTCCACGCGATCCAGCTGGTGCTGATCGGCCTCGTCGGCCTGTCCGTGTTCCTGCTCGCAGACCGCTTCGCGTACGCGTCCGCATGGACGACACGGCTGGGGATCGGAGCCTTCCTCGTCTTCTACAGCGCCTACGACGCCATCGCCGGGATCAGCACCGGTCTCGCGATGCGCACTGCGCGCGACCTGCCGGCCGCCCAGCAAGAAGGCATCTGGGTCACCGTCAAGGACTGGCCCGGTTTCGATCCGTCCGTCTTCACCCTCAACATCGTCGGCACGCTCGGTTGGGTCATCGCTGTCGGGGCACTCGCCTTCGCCGCCCGCCGCGCCGGCGCGCCGCGCGTCCAATGGATTCCGATCGGCCTCGCTGCGCTGTTCCTGCTGGCAGGCCATCCGTTCCCCGGCGGAACATTCGCATTCGGCTCGTTCTTCGTCGCAGCCGTTCTCTGCGAGTTCCCTCCGACGAGGGCCACAAGACGGTCTCGACCGGCGCTCGACGCGGACGACGCTCGGCAACACGCATGAGCTCGCGCGGTGCTGTACGCGGAAGCGGCGCGACGACGCCAACGGACCAAGCGCCCCTCACCTCCGGCGAGGGGACCCCATCGGCCGGAAGTCGGCACGCCTCTGAGAAAGGCGGCCGCGTAACCAGATGCGAGCGCGGTGCGGGATTGTGGTTCACTCCGCGATCGCCCAGGTGCGGCCGCCGTCGGTGCTTCTGAGGACGAGGGTCTTGTCTGCCTGGACTGCGCCTGTCGCAGACCACTGAGTGCCGACGGCGAAGATCGTCGCCGGCTGTCTCGGATCGACCGCGAGGTGGTCGACGGAGACGCCGGAAACGACGTGTGTCCAGGTCGCTCCTACGTCGGCGGTCTTGAAGATGCCGCCATCGTCCGTCCGCACGGCCGCGAAGACGGCACCCGACGGGTCGACCGCCAGCGAGCTGACGTCGTGGTTGCCGGGCAACGCCTGGTTGACGCTTCCGCCGCCGTGGGAGATCGCCTGCCAACTGTCGCCGGCATCGTCGCTCTCGAGGACCGTGGCACCGACAGCCGCGTACAAGGTGCTCGGCCGCTTGGGGTCGACCACCAGCGCGCCCAGCGAATCCGGGCCGCCGAGTGCGAGATCAGTCGGCTGCCAGGTCGTGCCGCCGTCTGTCGTCTTGAGCAGCACGGCGTTGTCGCCGCACCGGATTGTGCTCCCGGCGCCGCAGTCGGCCGGCGTGGAGTAGGACACGCCTGCGTAGACGGTCTGCGGACGCGTGGGCGCAATCGCGAGCGCCTGGACGCCCATGAACCTGCCCCGCCACAGCACCGTCTTCCAGCTGCGGCCGCCGTCGGTGCTCTTCTTGACGCCGCCGCCGCTGCCGGCCCAGACGATGCGGCTGTCGGCCGGGTCGACCGCGAGCGCAGTCACCCATCCCTCTGCGCGGCGCCAGCCCGGCGTCCCCGTCGCCTGGCCGCCCTTGATCACCGGTGGAGCCGGCAGCAACCCGCGGTTCCAACCGCGCCAGCTGCGACCCCCGTTCACCGTCTTGTAGGCGGCGACGCCGGTGCCCGCATACAGCGTCCCCGGACGCCGCTGGTCGGCGGTGAGCGCGTCGACGCGCGTCGAGAGCGGGCTGGACCCGAGCGAGCGCCAGTGCTGCCCGGCGTCGCTCGACTTGTACACACGCCCCCAGGACACAGGCCCCCACCCGGCCCGCTGGCGCGTTCCGCTCGTTGCCGCGATGTAGACCGTGTTCGGCGTGCGCGGGTCGAACGCGATCGCCGACGCGAAGATGACGCCCGCCGGGAGCGGCGCGAGCGGCAACACCGACTGCGAGCCCGCGGCCGGGCTTTGCCCCTCCGGGGCGCGGGCTGTGGCGGCTGCTCCCGCCCCGCCCGTGCCGTGCCCGCCGACGCCGATGAACGCGGCAATCCCAACTGCGGCGACGAGCAGCACGACCGTGCGGAGCCGTCTGCGCCGCCGCCGTGCCTGATGGCGCGCGCCCTCGGTCAGCGCCTCCGCGCTCGTCCTCGGTGATGTCACGGCGACGCGGGCGGCTGGGTCGTGGGCTGCCAGTGGCGCGCGCCGTCGGCGCTCTTGTAGAGGCCGTAGTCGGGCACGAGGGCGTAGATCGTCTGCGGGTGGCGCTGGTCGATCGCGAGCTTGTAGGGCGGGCGGCATCCCGGCTTCAGACCTTGGTTGGCGTCGGACCAGGAGCGGCCGCCGTCGGTGCTCCTGAAGATGCCCTTGCAGTAGGTCTGCGCGTAGATCGTTCCGCGCTTGGTTGGGCTGAAGACGAGTGGAGCTTCTACCCGCATGTCGCCGAGCATGAGGTCCGTGTTCAGGGTCCGCCAGCTCAGACCGTGGTCGAGGCTCTTCCAGATGCCTGCTGCCGTACCCGCGTAGACGGCGCCGGGCTCACGCGGGTCGAACGCAAGGCTCGGGACATAGACGTTGAGGCCGGGCAACCGCTTCGTCCGCTCCCGCCAGGTGCGGCCGCCGTCTCTGGAGACGAACAGGCGCCGCCCGTCGTTCATGGCCGCCCACAAGGTCTGCGGGTCGCTCGGGTCGATCGCGAGGGCGCTGACGGGTGTGGCCGGCAGGCTCGCGCCCACGCGGTGCCACGTCCGGCCGCCGTCGGAGGTCTTGCGCAACCCATCCCTCCGTCCTGTGTAGACAATCTCGGTCCGACCGGGGTCAACCGCGAGCACGGCCGGGTAGCCCCGCTGCACGACCTGCGGGCCACTCGGACGCCACGTGCGGCCGCCGTCGGTCGTCTTGTAGAGGCCCAGGTGATGCGTGACGGCGTACACCGTGCTCGGGTGGTTCGGGTCGATCGCGACGCCACTGACACCGAACCGATCCGGCTCGCCGAAATGCTGGAACACGCCCCGCCAGCTCCGGGCGCCGTCGGTGGACTTGAAGACGCCCTCGTTCGTCCCGACGTAGAGGATTCGCGAGTTGCCGGGATGGAGGGTGAGAGAGGTGGCATGCGCGTGATGGACGGTCACTGCGGCTATGAGGCGGGCGGACGTGCGCGCACCCGCCTCGACGTCAGGCGAGCTCACGCTCACGAGGAGGGACACAATGAGGATCGCCATTCCTGTGCGGCCTGCGCTGGTCATCGTTCTCGACGGATCCGTTCGTCGCCTAGGAGCGGCAGTTGCCCGGATCGGGGGCGTCGATCCGTCGCTGTGCGCCTGCGGGGACGATCTGAACGGTGACGGTCACCAGCGGGACGTCGCCGTTGTTCCGTAGCAGGTGGACGTGCGTTGGGTCGGCGGCGTCGTCGATCACGCCGGTTCCCGCGGTGTAGTCGTGCCCGGTGCACGTCGGGTCGTCGCCGTCGTAGAACGTCGCCGTCCCTTCCTTGACGGTGATCAGGCTCGGGCCGGGGTGGAAGTGCCAGCCGGAATGGCCGCCGGGCTGCACGGTGTTCCTGACGACGTAGACGTCGGAGTCGCCCTTGGTCTGCACCTTGACGCGGTGCGGGTGGGACTCGTTGGTCTTGACATCGATCTCGTCGAACCGCCCGACCGACAGCTGCTCGGTGCTTAAGCCCGAGCTACTCGTGGCGAAGGCAACCGCTGCGACGGCGAGCACCACGACGACTGCGACGCCCGCTCCTCCGAAGAGCTTCTTCATCTTCGCGCTCCTCCTGACGCGTGCGACTGGCGCACGTCCACATGCTTGAGGCCCGTGACGGGTCCCGCGACGACCGCCGGGTAGCGGCAGTGGCAGCGCGGAACGTTGTCGTCGGGCATGGCAGCGCCGATACTCCGGATGCGGGGTTTGAGCACGGCAAGCGGGCGGCAACGGCCCGGCAAAGGAGCAGATGCAGTGGTCATGAAGGTGTCGTTGACCGAACGCATCTCGATCGAGGCCGATGGCGCAGTTGTCGACGAGGAGCGGTTTCCCGGTCGGCAAGGGCGCGTCGTCTTCGCCTATCTGCTCGTCGCCCACGGCCGGCCGATCCCAACCCACGAGCTCGCCGAGGCGATTTGGGGGGACGAGCCACCGGCGACGTGGGAGAAGGGGCTCTCCGTCCTCGTGAGCAAGCTCCGCGCTCTGCTCAACGAGTGCGGCGTCGACGGCACGACGGCGCTGACGAGCGCGTACGGCTGCTACCAGCTGACCTTGCCCGCGGGCACCTGGATCGACGTCGCCGCGGCCGACGACGCGGCGAACGCGGCCGAACGCGCCCTCGCGGCGGGCGACCTCGACGGGGCGCAGACCAGCGGATCGACCGCCGAGTCGCTCGCACGCCGGACATTCCTGCCGGGTGAGGACGGCCGCTGGGTCGAGGAGCAGCGCGCGCGGCTCCGGGAGATCCTCGTGCGAGCGCTCGACAGCCTCGCGGAAGCCAACCGGCTTGCCGACGATCCCTCAGCTGCGGTACGTGCCGGGGATGAGCTGATCGCGCTGGAGCCGTTCCGCGAGCGTGGCTACCGCCTCCTCATGCAGGCGCAATCCGCTGCCGGCAACGACGCCGAGGCCCTGCGCACGTACGAGCGCTGCCGGACCCTGCTCGCCGAAGAGCTCGGGGCGTATCCCTCGCCGGAAACCGAGGCGGTCTATCTCGACATCCTTCGACGCTCGCCAGGTCGCGCGACTGCGGACGTCGATCACCCCCGTATCGATGGCCCACCCCCAACGCCACCACTGCCCGCGACCGGCACGCCTCCCAAGCGCGACCGGCGCAAGCTCGCGGCTCTCGCCGCCGCCGCCGCTGCGCTGCTCATCGCCGGCGTTACTGCGGCCGCCCTGGGCTTCACGACTGGCGGCGGGGGACCCCCGACGGTTCTTCCGAACAGCGTCGTCCGGATCGACCCGAATACCCTCGAGCCGGTGCAGGTCGTGCCTGTCGGACGGGAGCCCGACCTCGTCGTCGCCACGGAGGGCTTCGTCTGGGTCACGCACCTCGGGCGCGGGTACACAGGCCCGGACACCGTTCGCGACTCCGGTGATCGGACCCTCACGCGCATCGACACGTCGACGGGCGACACGAAGATCGTCGGCGGCGGCCTCGCGCCGTGTGGGCTCGCAGCTGATCCGTCGGGGGACGTCTGGGTCGCGAACTGCTTTGCTGCAGGTTCGGGGGTAAGCGCCAACGTCGTGCGGGTCGACGCGAGGACGCTCGACTTCGAGGCGACCTGGCCCGTACCGGCCGGCCGCGGCTACGTCCGCGGTCTCGCTTACGGAGGTGGATCGCTATGGGTGGCAGACGTGACCGGCGCCGTCGACTACCACGGGGTCACGAAGCTCGATCCGCGGACCGGCGCGCGACGCCGGATCGAGCTGGATCGCCACGCGGGCTTGCTCGCATGGTCGGAGGGGTACGGCGACCTCTGGATGAACGACTTCGAGCGCGGAAGCGTGTCGCGAATGCACGCCGCGACCGGAGTCGTGAAGACGTTCGCTGACGTCACCGGGAGTCCGATCTCGCCCGCGGCCCTGGGCGACGGGGTCTGGGTCGGAGACTGGTTCGACGCGCAGGTCGTTCGTCTCCCCGCCGTCGGATCGGGACGACCAGATCCTGTCTCACTGCCCACGAGTGTCCGCCCGGCGGGGGTCACAACCGTCGCGGCGGGTGCCGGCAGCGTCTGGGCGACCGTGCCAAAGGATCACGCCCTGTGGCGGATCGACCCGAGGACGAAGCGTGTGACCCGCATCGCCATCCCGTACTTCCCATGGGGTGTCGCCGCAGCCGACGACGAGATCTGGGTGGCCGTACGAGAAAAGCTCACGACCTGATCCGCTTTGGCTATGCGGGGCTCCGCAACCGTGCCGAGGCGGCTGGGTACGAGCTCGCCGGGCGCGTTGAACGCCCTAGATCGTCTTGAACTGCTCGAACGGCTGCCGGCAGCTCGCGCAGTAGCGCAGCGAGCGGCACGGGGTCGGGCCGAAGATGTTCTCCAGGCGCGTGTCCGTCGAGCCGCAGTACGGGCAGCGGTGCACCGCCTTCGTCAGCTGCACGAGCGTCGGCGGGCCAGCCTCGCGTGGTGACGGCGGCGCGAAGCCGGACGCCCGCAGCTTCTCGCGGCCGGCGGGCGTGATCCGGTCGGTCGACCACGAGTCGTCGTGGACGACCTCGACCTCCGGCTCGCCCCCCACGGCCCGGATCGCCTCCTCCATCGCGCCCTTCATCACCTCGAGCGCGGGGCAGCCGAGGAAGGTCGGCGTGAAGGCGACGCGGACGCGCTCCTCCTCCACGGACACGTCGCGGACGACGCCGAGGTCGACGAGCGAGATCGTCGGGATCTCCGGGTCGGGGATCTCGGCGAGCGCGTCCCAGACCGCGGCCTCGGTCACCATGCGGCACCCGGCACCGAGCGGCGCACCTCCGTCATCTCCTCCCACAGCGCCTCGAGCTCCGGATGCTCGCCGCGCTCGACCGCCGCGACGGCCGGCCGCCCCACGCGCCGTGCGAGCTCGTCGCGCTGCTCCGGCTCGACGAGGCCGAGCGCGTACGGCCACAGCTCCTCGACCGCGGCCTCGTAGCGCGGCTCCCCCGCGAGGCGCTCCGACCACATCTGCGCGTGCATGCGGTGGTAGGCCTCCTCCCGGTCGATCTTGGCGGCGAGGCCGGCGACCTCCGCGTCCGAATCGGCCTTCAGCGCCTCGACGCGCAGCTCGTCGGCCGCCTCGTAGAGGACGCGCCGCGCGATCGTCCGCGCCCAGTCGGGGACGAAGCGCAGCTCGACGAGCGGCGCGCAGCGGTACGTCGGCCGGCTCCCGGTCGAACGCGAGCTCGTCGGCGGTCGTGCCGAGGTCGCGCGCCGCGAGCTCGTACAGCGCGCGGGCGTGGCCGATCTCGTTCTGCGCGATCGAGGAGAAGGCGACGTCCTCCTCCAGCAACGGCGCGATCCCCGTCCACTCCGAGTCGCGCCAGCCGAGGATCAGCTCGTCGTCAGCGAGCTCAGCAGCCGCTGTGCCCGCTCGCTCACGCGCCTCCTTCAGCTTCGCCTTGATCGAGTACCCGTCGACGCGGTGGTAGTTCCGCTCGAGCTCGTCCGGGAACTCGGCCACCTGAGCGATCGCGTCGCGCGGGACGATCCACAGGGCGACGGATTCGCCACGCCGCCCGTACTGCTCCCGCGCGTACACGTCCGCGAAGGTCGGGTCGGGGGCGAACACCGAGCCCGCGTGCTGGAAGGGCTGGCCCTTCCGCTCCTGCCGAAACACTTCGTAGATCACGCCGCGCGCGCGAGCATGACGTCGCGGATCCACGCCGTCTCCTCGCGCGTCGTCCGCCGGAAGCCGAGCCGCTCCTCGGTCTTCGGGCCGTGGCCGGTGACGACGTGCTTGAGCTCGTCCCAGTCCGGCTCGGTGTAGTCCCAGACACCGGTCTCCTCGTCCTTCCGCAGCGCCGGGTCCGGAACGGTCAGGCCGAGCTCCCAGATCTGCGGCACGTAGCCGTCGAGGAACTGCTGCCGCGCCTCCTCGTTCCCCTGCGACTTGATCCGCCAGACGAGCATCGGATCGTCCTCGGCCGGGATCGGGTTGCCGTGGAAGTGCATGAGCGGGCCCCACCAGCGGTCGAGCGCCTCCTGCACGAGCTCGCGCTGCTCGTCGGTGCCGTTCACCAGCGTCAGGATCACGTCGCGGCCGTGGAGGATGTGGAACGACTCCTCCCAGCAGATCTTCTTCATGATCCGCGCGTACGGCGCGTACGAGCACTTCAGGAGCGCCTTCTGGGAGATGATCGCGGCCGCGTCGACGAGCCAGGCGATCACGCCGACGTCGCCCCAGGTCTTCGTCGGGTAGTGGAAGACGTTGTGGAACTTCGCGCTGGCCGGCGACCAGGTCCTCGAGGCACTGCTCGCGCGGCTTCCCGAGGTCCTCGACGACGCGGTAGATGAGCTGCGCGTGGCCGACCTCGTCCTGCACCTTCGCGGTGAGGGCGAGCTTCCGCTGCAGCGTCGGCGCCTTGAGGATCCACTCGCGCTCGGGGAGGACGCCCATGAGCTCCGAGTTGCCGTGCATCTCGATGAACTTGATCGAGCTTCGAGCGGTACTCGTCGGGCATCCAGTCGCCCGTCTCGACCTGGCCGCCGCCCTGCACGTACTCGAGGAACTCCGTCGTTTGCGCGTCCATCCGCTGCACCCCCTGCCGAACGATCGTTAGGGTAAGTCTATCGCCACGAGAACGAGACGCGAGGAGCTAACCCGTCAGGCGGCCCGCCTCTTCGCCGAGCGCGGCTACCACGGCACGTCGATCGGCGACCTGGCCGAGGCGATGGGCGTGCAGAAGGGCTCGCTCTACGCGCACATCGCCTCGAAGCAGGACCTGCTCTACGCGACCATGCGCGAAGGCGCCGACGCGTTCCACGCGGCCCTCGACGCGATCGACGAGCGCCTGCCGCCGACGGAGCGGATCCGGCTCGCGCTCCGGGCACACCTGCGCGTCGTCGCCGACCAGCTCGACGTCGCCACCGTGTTCGTGCGCGAGTGGCGCTACCTCGAGGGCGAGCGCCGGGAGGAGATCGTGGCCGAGCGGCGGCGCTACGAGCAGCGCTTCCGCGCGCTCTTCCGCGACGGGCGGGAGCTCGGCGAGCTGCGCACCGACCTCGACGAGGGCGCGGCCGCGCTGCTCGCGCTCTCGGCGCTCAACTGGGCCTACACCTGGCTCACGCCCGGCCGCGACACCGACGAGCTGGCCGACCGCTTCTACGCGCTGCTCGTCGACGGGATGCGCGGCTACTCGACGCCGTCCTAGCCCAGGTCGACGTCCTCCTCCGCCTCCTCGCCGAGCTCGACGATGTCGCCGTCGGTGAAGAGCACGCGCTGCAGCACCTTGCGCCACTCCTCCGTCTTCCGCAGCAGGAACTCGAGGTCCATGGCGAAGTGCTTGAACTCCTCGAGCTGGGCGTTCTCCATGATCGCGCGGGCCGACGCGTCGGGCTCCACGGCCAGGCGCTGCTCGTACCAGCCGATCGCTTCGGCCTCCTCGATCAGCGACGCGATCATCCGCGCGAACGTCCGGGTCTCGGCCGGCAGCTCCTCCGGCGGCTCGTGGTACTGATCGAAGGGCACGGGCGCTCCTCTCCTGGTGGAAGGCGGTTCGTATGCTCCTGCCCGTGCCCGGCGTGCTGATCGTCAATCCGTTCGCGTCGCGCGTCTCCGAGGAGCTCATCGAACGGGTCGCGGCGGAACTGGGCGGACCCGAGGTGCTCCGGACGGAGCGGGCGGGCCACGCGACCGAGCTCGCGCAGGCGATCGGGCCCGACGCCGAGGCGATCTACGTCTTCTCGGGCGACGGCGGCTTCAACGAGGTCCTCAACGGCAGCGACGGCTCGGTGCCGCTCGGCTTCATCCCCGGCGGCGGGACGAGCGTCCTCCCGCGCGCGCTCGGGCTCCCGCGCGACCCGGTCGCCGCCGCGCGTGCGCTCGCCCGCGGTGCGCCGCGACGGATCGCGCTGGGGCGCGCAAACGGCCGGCGCTTCGGGTTCTCCGCCGGGATCGGGCTGGACGCGGAGCTGATCCGGCGGGTCGACGCCCTCGGCCGCGACTCGTCGGGACGCCGTGCCGGCGACCTCCGCTTCGTCGGCGTCGCCTTGCGGACCGTGGCCGGGCGGCGCGTCCGCTTCGACCCCGTGCTCGAGGTCGAGGGGCACGGACGGGCCGCGTTCCTCCTCGTCGCGAACGGCGACCCGTACACGTACGTGGGTACGGCGCCGCTGCGGCTTGCGCGCCGCGCGCGCTTCGAGGGTGGGCTCGACGCCGTGGGCCCGCGTGCGTTCCGGCTCCGCCACGTGCCCGGTGCGCTCGTCTACGTCACCACGGGAAAGCAGGCCCTGCCGCTGCTCGCGCTGCACGACGCCGACCGGATCGTCGTGCGCTGCGACGTCCCGCTGCCGCTGCAGGTCGACGGCGAGGACCTCGGCGACGTGTCGGAGGCGGTGCTCGAGGCCGAGCGGGACGCGGTCACGGTGCTCGCTCCTTAACTGTTCCGCAATGGAATAGTCCGCTCCGGACTATCAGAATGCCGGCATGCCGACTCGCACGGCCGCCGGCGTCCGCACCCTCACGACCACCGAGGCGGCGGTGCTCGCGCTCCTCGCGATCGAGGGGGAGCGCTCCGGCTACGACCTGCTGAAGCTCGTCTCGAAGGCGATCGCGCACGTGTGGTCGCCGGCGCGAAGCCAGCTCTACGCCGTCCTCCCGCGGCTCGTGCGCGACGGGCTCGCGACCCGGCGCGAGGTCGCCCAGGTCGGGCGGCCGGACAAGCAGCTCTACCGCCTCACACCGGAGGGCCGGGCGGTGCTCGACGCCTGGCTGGCCGAGGTCGTCCCCGCCGATCGCGCGCGGCTCGAGCTGAAGATCTTCGTCGGCGGCCTCGTCCCGAACGACGTGCTGGTCGCGCAGGTCGAGCAGTACCGGGCCGACGCGCAGGCCTCCCTCGACGAGCTGCGGGCGATCGAGCCGACGAACACGCGCGAGGGCAACGACCGCTACCACGGCTACCTCCTCGACCTCGGGATCGCGTCCGCGCTCATGCAGGTGCGCTGGGCCGACGCGGTCCTGGCCGATCTCCGGTCGTGAGCCGCCTCGCCGCGCTGCTCGCTCTCGTTGCGCTCGCGGGCTGTGCCGGCGGGAGCGAGGCACAGCCCGCCGCTCCGACGCCGGCCGAGCGCGACGTACGGGCGCTCGTCGCGCGGATGCTCGAGCTCCATCCCGGGCTCGCACCGGGCACCGCGGTACGCGCGGACTTGCAGCAGCGGGGCGAGGCGCTTGCTACGCGCGCCGGCTCGCTCACGCGCGACCAGCTCGTCGCCGAGGTGATGCGGCTCACGACGCTCGGCGAGCGCAACGGCCACACCGGCGTGTTCGTCTTCCACCCGCACGCACGGCCGCTGCACGTCTACCCGGTGCGCCTCTACGCGTTCCCGGACGGGATGTGGGTCGTGGACGCGGCCGACCCGGCGCTCGTCGGGAAGCGGGTCGAGTCGATCGACGGCGTCCCCGTGGCCCGGATCGCCGAGGCGGGGCGCGCGCTCGTCCCGCACGACAACGACACCGGCATCGATCTGATCCTCCCCGAGGTCGTGGTGACCGAGGAGGCGCTGAAGGGCCTCGGGCTCACCGACGGCGGCCGGGCCGCGTTCGCGTTCGCCGACGGGACGTCAGTCGGGCTCGACCCGGTGACGACCTCCGCCTTCCCGGAGGGCAGCGTCGTCCAGCCGTTGCTGCGGCCGCGGGAGCCGCAGCCGCTGTGGCTGCGCCGGCAGGAGGAGCCGGTCTGGCTCACCACGCTCGACCGCGGGCGTGCCGTCTACCTCGGCTTCCATCAGACGCACTCCGTGCCGCAGGGGATGCTCGACCGTCTGCGGAAGCTGGCGCGGACCAAGAAGGTCAGGCGCGTCGTGGTCGACGCACGGCTCAACGGCGGCGGGGACAACACGACGTTCTGGTCGCTCGTCGACGCGATCCGCGCGGCCGGCCCCAAGGCGAGGCTGCTCGTCGGCCGCAAGACCTTCTCCGCCGCCGGCAATTTCGCGGCCGTCGTCGACGCGCAGACCCGGGCGCGCGTCGTCGGAGAGCCGAGCGGCGGCTCGCCGAACCAGTGGGGCGACTCGGCCCCCGTCGACCTCCCGTCCCTGGGGCTGACCGTCCACGTCGCCGTGCAGGACGTCCAGGTCGTCCCCGCCGACCGGCGCCTCGCGGTCGAGCCGGACCTGCCGGTCGCGCTCACCGCCGCGGACTTCTTCGCGGGACGCGACCCGGTGCTCGCGAGGGCGTTGCGATGAAGAAGAAGCCGCGGATCTTCATCCTCATCCTGCTCACGCTCGCGGTGGGCTGTGCGAGCGCCGACGCCGCGGTGCCTCGTCCGGCCGGGACCTGGACGGGGACGCTCTCGCTGCCGTCCGCGTCGGACCCGGTCGCGGTGTCGATCGAGCTCCGCGGCGGCCGCGCCGTCGTGGCCCTCGGCGCGGGCCTCCCGGCACGGACGGAGATCGCCGCCCGCGCGACGCCCGGACGCCTGCGGCTGACGCTGCCCGGACGGCCCGCGCCGCTCGTCCTCGACGTACGGGCACGCGGCGCACGGCTCGTCGGCTCGATCCGGCAGGGAACGGTACGGGGCACGGTGGAGCTGCGCCGCGGGCGCGCGCTCGAGGCGGCCAACGCCGGGCTCTTCTCGCTCGGGGAGGGACGCTTCCTCGCCGCGCTCGACGTCCCGGGGCAGCGGACGGCGCTCCTGCTCGACGAGGGGAAGGTGCACCTGCTCACGCCCGGCCGTCCCGGCGCGTATGCCGTCGGATCGGGACTCTCGACGCGCGTCGCCGTCGCTCGGGCAGGCGACCTTCTCGGCGGGCGGCGCCACGTGGCTCGGTGCGCGGGCCGAGCGTGTGCCGCTGCGGCAGGTGGCCGTGCGCGTCGGCGTGCTCGCGTGCACGCTGACGATCCCGCCGGGGTCGGGGCGGCGGACGGCGGTCGCCTTCGCCCACGGCGGCGGGCCCGCGCTGCGGACCCACGTCGCCTTCCAGGCTGCGCACCTGCACCGCCTCGGCGTGATCACGCTCGCCTGCGACAAGCGCGGGATCGGCCAGTCCGGCGGCCGCTACCCGGGCGACCTCGCCACGTCGCCGACGATCGACGCGCTCGCACGCGACGTCGAGGCCCAGGCGCGGTTCCTCGCCGCGCAGCCCGAGGTCGACCCCGCGCGCGTCGGCGTCATGGGCGGGAGCCAGGCGGGCTGGGTGATGCCCCTCGCCGCGAGCCGCGAGTCGGCGATCCGCTTCGTCCTCGGCCTCGTCCCGCCGACCGTGACGCAGGGCGAGACCGACCTGTTCGCGCAGCTGTCAGGGCAGGGACAGTCGCCGCCGACGCGGACCGAGGCGGAGGTGCTCGCCGAGGTGCGTGCCGCCGGGCCGAGCGGCTTCGACCCGCTGCCGTCGATCCGGGCGCTGCGCATCCCGGCGCTGTGGCTCTTCGGCGGCGTCGACAAGGTCGTCCCGACGGCGCTCTGCCTCGAGCGCCTGGAGCCGATCGCGCACGAACCCGGGCGCGACTTCTCGTACGCCGTCTTCCCCGGCGGCGGCCACGGCCTGATCCAGACCGCGAACGGGCTGCTGGCCGAGCAGGACCGCTCGGACAGGTTCGTTCCCGGCCTGCACACGACGATCGCCGACTGGCTCCGGGCGCGCGGCCTCGCGTGAGGGCGGCCGCGCCGCTCGTCGCCGGCGTCCTCGCCGTCGCCGCGGCGTGCGGCGGCTCGAGCACGACCACCCAGACTCCCGCCGCGGCCGACGTCGACGCGATCGTCGAGCACGTCGGGCGCGTGCACCCGGATCCGTGGCACGACGTCTCGGAGGCCGAGTTCACCGACGCGGCCGCCGAGCTGAAGGAGCGGCTTCCCGCCCTCGGCCGCGACGAGACGCTCGTCGAGCTGATGCGGCTCGTGGCGCTCCTCGGCGCCCGCGACGGCCACTCCGGGATCTTCCCGCTGGACGAGACGCACCGGCGGGAGCCGCGGCTCTACCCGATCCGGCTGTTCGCCTTCGCCGACGGCGTCCGCGTGGTCGGCGGGAAGCCGGATCTCGTCGGCCTGCGGCTCGTCTCGGTCGCGGGCGCGCGCGTGGAGAGGCTCGTGGCCGAGATCGCGCCGCTCGTCCCGGCGGACAACGACGCGAGCCGCCGGGCGCGGACCTGGCAGTGGGCCGTCGTCGCCGAGGTGCTCCACGGGCTCGGGTTGACGCCGACTGCCGGACCGGCACGGTTCCGGTTCGCCGGGGACGACGGCGGCGTGGTCGAGCGGACGCTGGCGCCGGTGCCCGCGGCGACGTGGGCCGCGGCGTTCCCGGACCTGTTCCACCCGATGGTCCCGCAGGGCCTGCCGCAGCTGCCCCGGCCGGCGTTCCTGGCGCGTCGGAACGCCCCCGACTGGACGGCGACGCTCGCCGGCGGCCGCGTCGTCTACGTGGCCTACAACGTGACGCTCGGCTCCAGCGAGGCACTCGCCGATCGGTTGCGGCGGCTCGCGCGCGGGCGAGCCGTGCGCGGGATCGTGCTCGACCTGCGCCACAACCCGGGCGGGAACAACGCGGCGTACGCGGCGCTCCTCGAGGCGCTGGTGGCCCTCGGCCGGCGCGAGCGCGTGGTCGTGCTGACCTCGCGGACGACGTTCTCCGCGGCCGCGAACCTCCTCGCAGACCTCGAAGCGCGCGTCCCCGTCCGCCTCGTCGGCGAGGCGAGCGGCGGGAGTCCGAACCTCGTCGGGGACCCGTCGCCGCTCGGGCTGCGGGTGACCGGCTGGACCGTGAACGTCGGCACGGTCTGGTGGCAGAAGAGCACGGCCGGCGCGGACGATCCGCGGCTCGCGTTCGAGCCGGACGTCCGCGTGCCGGTGCGCTGGGCCGACCTGGCCGCGGGCCGCGACCAGGCGCTCGAGGCGGCGGTGGCCGAGGCGGCGACTTAACCCGCGGTCAACGCGCGGCCGGGTAGAAGCGGCCCGTGCGGGTCATGCTCGTCGCCGCTGTCGCCCTGCTGCTCGTCGCGTCCGCGTCGGCTTCGCGTCCTGTTGCGACGCCGAAGCCGCTGCCGCTCCAGGATGGGTACTGCCTGACGAAGGCCGAGCGCGCGAAGGTCGTCCGCTTCCGCGCCGGCGACGGCGTCCGCCTGCTCGGTGTCCAGCTCGGCACGGGCACCACGGGCGTCGTCCTCGGGCACGAGTACCGCGCCAACCTCTGCTCGTGGATGCCGTTCGCGCGGACGCTCGCGCGCGCCGGGATCCGGGTGCTGGCCTTCGACCATCGCGGCTTCGGCTCGTCGGCGCACGGCCCGGTGCGGTACCAGTCGGACGTCAGGGGCGCGATCGCCGAGCTGCGCCGCCGCGGTGCCCGTCGCGTCGTCGCGGGCGGCGCGTCGATGGGCGGTGGTGCGGCGATCGTCGGCGGGATCGCGTCGCGCGCCGACGCAGTGTTCGGCCTGTCCCCGCCGGCCGTGTTCGCGGGGCTCGACGCGGTCGCCGCCGTGCGCACCTCCGAGCGCCCGCTCCTCGTCGCCGCCGGCGCGCTCGAGCCGGACTTCCCCGAGGAGGCGCGGCGGATCTTCGAGGCCTCCCCCGCGACCGAGAAGACCCTCGAGCTCCCGCAGACGGGCTACCACGGGACCGACATCCTCCTCGGCCGCGAGGGCGCCGGGCTGCGGGCCAAGCTCGTCGCGTTCGTGCGCGGCTAGCGCTGGGGTAGAGTCACCGCCGCGATGGCGCAGGTGCTTCCGGCCGAGCGCGAGCTGCGGCGCGTGATCGGGGACGGCGACACGATCCCCGACCGGGAGGTCGACCGGCCTCTCCGAGCGCGACCTCCTCGAGCTCCACCGCTCGATGGTGCTGCTCCGCACCTACGACGAGCGCTCGGTCGTCTACCACCGCCAGGGCCGCATCGGGACGTACGCGATCTTCTGGAACCACGAGGCGATGCAGGCCGGCTCGGCCTACGCGCTCGACGACGAGGACTGGATCTTCCCGAGCTACCGCGAGTCGGCCATCGGCCTCCTCCGCGGCATCCCCGCGTCGACGATCCTCTCGTGGTGGCGCGGCCATCCGGCGGGCTGGTGGAACCCGGCCGACTACAACGTCGCCTCGATCTGCGTCCCGATCGCGACGCACGTCCCGCACGCCGCCGGCCTCGCGTGGGGAAAGCGGCTCCGCGGCGAGGCGACGGTGGCGATCGCGTACTTCGGCGACGGGGCGACCTCCGAGGGCGCCTTCCACGAGGGGGCGAACTTCGCCGCCGTGATGCGCGCGCCGCTCGTCCTCTTCTGCAACAACAACGGCTGGGCGATCTCGACGCCTGTCTCGGCGCAGACGCGGGCGGAGGCGCTCGTCGACAAGGCGGTCGGCTACGGGATGCCCGGCGTCCGGGTCGACGGCGGGGACGTGCTGGCGGTGTACGAGGCGACGCGGGAGGCGGTCGAGCGGGCACGGGCCGGCGACGGGCCGACGCTCGTCGAGGCCGTGTCCTACCGCGCCGCACCGCACGCGACCGCAGACGACCCGCGCGCCTACATCGACCTCGAGCGGGTGGAGGAGGAGAAGCGGAACGAGTGCCTCGGGCGCTACGAGCGCTACCTGCAGCGGATCGGCGTCCTCTCGGAGGCACAGGCCCAGGCAGTCCGGGACGAGGCCGCGGAGCTCATGCGCGCGGGGATCACGGCCGCGGAGGCCGAGCCCGACGCCGACATCGCGCTCCTGTTCGAGCACGCGCTCGTCGAGCCGCCGGCGTCGTTCGCGGCCGACCTGGCCGAGCTCCGGCGCGTCCTCGGAGGCTCCGTTGGCTGAGCTGCTCCTCGTCGAGGCTGTCAACGACGCGCTCCACCACGAGATGGCGCGCGACGACGACGTCATGGTCATGGGCGAGGACGTCGGCCGCGCCGGCGGCGTCTTCCGCGCGACCGCGGGCCTGCGCGACCGCTTCGGGACAGAGCGCTGCGTCGACACGCCGCTCGCCGAGGCCGGGATTCTCGGCACCGCCGTCGGCCTCTGCATGGCCGGCTGGAAGCCGGTGACGGAGATGCAGTACGACGCCTTTTCGTACCCGTGCCTCGACCAGCTGATCACGCACGTGGGCCGCTACCGGTGGCGCACCGGCGGCCGGATGGCATTCCCGCTCGTGATCCGCATGCCGTACGGCGGCGGCGTGCGGGCGCCCGAGCTCCACGACGACTCGCCCGAGGCGTACTACGTGCATACGCCCGGGGTGAAGGTCGCGATCCCGTCGACGCCGGCCGATGCGAAGGGACTGCTCGCGGCGGCGATCCGCGACCCCGACCCGGTCGTCATCTTCGAGCCGAAGCTCATCTACCGCACCGCCCGCGGCGAGGTGCCGGAGGGCGAGCACGTGGTGCCGCTCGGATCGGCGCGCGTGGCGCGCGAGGGCGAGGATCTGACACTGGTCGCGTACGGGGCGATGGTCGAGGTGGCCCTGGCCGCGGCGGAGGCGCTCGCCGACCGGGCCTCGGTCGAGGTGCTCGACCTGCGCTCGCTCAAGCCGCTCGACGAGGACGCGCTGCTCGCTTCGGTGGCCAAGACCGGCCGCTGCGCGATCGTGCAGGAGGCGCCGCGGACGTGCGGGTACGCGGCCGAGGTGGCGGCGATCCTGGCGGAGAAGGCGATCCTCGACCTGCGCGGGCCGGTGCTGCGCGTGACCGGGTTCGACGTGCCGTACCCGTACTGGAAGATCGAGGACGCGTACATGCCGTCCGTCGAGCGCGTCGTCGACGCCGCGTCGCGTCTGCTCGACTTCTGACCCGCGGTGAGCGGCCGCCTCCGGCTCTGGCTCGAGCGCGGCGAGTCGGGCTACTGGCTCCGGGACGCGGCGACGGGCGAGCCGGTGCGCTGGTCGGATCCGCGGCTGCTCGTGCTGCCCGTCGCCGGCGCGTCGTACCGGCTCGAGGCGCTCGCCGACCCCGCGTTCGCGCCGCCGGCTGAGCTGGCGCTCGTGCCCGAGCCGGAGAACGAGCACGACCCGAATGCGATCGGCGTCTGGGACGCGGAGCGCCGGCTGCAGGCCGGCTACGTCCCGGCCGACGCGACCGCGCGCGTCCCACCCGACGCGCAGGCCCTCGCGCTGTGGGAGTTCCGCGACGAGGACGGGCGGCGCGTCGGGCTCCGCATCCTGATCGCGCCCGCCGAGGCCTGGATCGGTCGGCCCCGCGTCTGACCCCTACTCGCGGAACGGCAACGCCGTGACCGCCTCGCCGATGCACCGGCCCTGGTCGAGACCGTGGTCGATCGCCGAGCCGAAATGGATCCCTCCGTACAGCCGCGAGATCGCCGCCTCCTCACCCGCTGCGCGGAACGACGTAAAGCTCCTCGGCGCGAGCCCGCGAGCCTCGTGCGTGCGGTCGACGAACGCGAAGCCGTCACCGAACAGCGCCGTCAGGACCTCGAACGCCGCGCCGGACTGCACCGAGTGCCCCGACGGGTACTCCGGGAACGGAGGCGTGACGAGCAGTGGCAGCCACGCGGGGTCGACGAGGTGCCGCACGTAGGTCACGGGCCGGAGCAGGTTGAAGGCGAACTTCGCGTTCCAGCACGCGATGAACGCGTCGCAGACGGCCAGGCCCACCTTGGCGTAGGTCTCGGCCGCCGTCCCCAGGCTGACGTCCTCCTGGCGGAGCACCTGCGTCGCGATCGAGATCGAGTGGCCCGGCGGCGTCGCAGTCTGGCCCGGGTCGTCGGACCAGAAGCGCGCGATCGCCTCCTGCTCGGGCGTGAGCGCGGCGTCGGTCTCGTACACCTCGAGCGCCTCGCCATGGAAGGCCGAGCCGGCCTGCTCGGAGAACAGCGGGTGTCCGACGGGCGGGCAGTCCGCGCCGTCGCGCAGGGCGACGCAGCGGTTGGCACCCCAGAACGGCTGCAGCGCCGGCGAGGACGCCGGCGGGGTCGGCGTCCACAGGCCTGCTCCCGACGGCGGCACGTACGGCGGGAAGTTCCGGGCGTAGCCCTCGTGCCCGCCGTCGGTCGCCGACCAGGCGAACACGCCGGCGGCGACCTCGCGGCCGCGTCGCACGGAGCGGTCGTGATCATCGGCGCCGTGGCCGCGGCCGAAGCGCGTCGCGAACGTGGACTCGAGCGCGTCGACGCTTCCGAGCAGAGCGGCCGGAGCAGTCGGGAAGAGGCGCCGGAGGATGTCCGCAAGGGCGGCGTTCGCGACGAGCCGCCAGTCGTAGGCGGCGTTGCGGCCCGGGGACGCGACCCCGCTCCAGCCCGGCAGGCTGCCCCCGAGCGAGCGGTACCCGTCCATGCCGGGGACGACGGCCTCGTACAGCGCCAGCCCCGCGTACCCGAGCGCCCGGCTGGCGACGGGCGGGCTGTAGCCGGGCGTCCCTCGCACGAGCTCCCGCGCGAGCTCGAACCAGGCCGTCGGCACCTCGGCGTCGAAGGCGTCGGCTCCGGGGAAGCGCCGCCCGGCCGCGCGGGCCGGGGTCGTCCCCAGGGCGAGCGCGACGGCGGCGCCTCCGGCGCGGACGACGAGCGTGCGTCGCGTCAGGTGGATGTCGTGGCTGTCGCTCATGCCGTCTCATCGGTGATTCGACAAGGCCGGCATTCCGGATCGCGTCAGTATCCTGCGCCGCCGTGGCGTACGAGTTCAAGCTCCCCGACCTCGGCGAGGGCCTCACCGAGGGCGAGATCGCGCGCTGGCTCGTCTCGGAGGGGCAGGAGGTCGCCGAGGACGACCCGCTCGTCGAGATCCAGACCGACAAGACGACGGTCGAGATCCCCTCGCCGGCCGCAGGCACCGTCTCGCGCATCCTCGCCGCGGAGGGCGACGTCGTCCCCGTCGGCTCGGTGATCGTCGTGATCGCGAACGGCGCGGCGGCTCCGGCCGAGGCACCGGCTCCGGTGCGGGAAGGGGCAAGTGGCTCAGAGCCACAAACTCCGACACGTCCCGAGCGGCCGAGCGACGGCAAGGTGCGCGCGACCCCGCTCGTCCGCCGGCTCGCGCAAGAGCTCGGCGTCGACCTCGAGGCCGTGACGCCGACGGGGCCGCAGGGACGGGTCTCCGAGGACGACGTCCGCGCCGCAGCGGCGGGAGCAAGTGGCTCAGAGCCACAAACTCCCCCCACCGCCGCCGAGGGGCGCCGGGTCCCGCTCCGGGGCGTGCGGCGCGTGATCGCCGAGCACCTCACGCGGGCGCACCGGGAGATCCCCGCGGTCACCTACGTCGAGGAATGCGACTTCACCGGACTCGACCTCGCGCTGCTGATCCCCATCACGCTGCGCGCCGTCGCGCAGTCGCTGCAGGAGGTGCCGGAGCTCAACGCCCGGCTCGAAGGCGACGAGATCGTGTACCTCGACCGGTACGACCTCGGCGTCGCCGTCCAGACCGACCAGGGCCTCGTCGTCCCGGTCGTCCGCGGTTGCGACACGCGCTCCCTCGACGAGCTCGCCGAGGACGTGGAGCGCCTGGCCGACGGCGCGCGTGCCGGCACGCTCGCACCGGAGGACCTCCGGGGCTCCACGTTCTCCGTCACGAGCGCCGGCAAGCTCGGCGGGCTGATGGTCACGCCGCTCATCAATCATCCCGAGGTCGGGATCCTCGGCGTCCACCGAATCGCGCTGCGGCCCGCGGTGCGCGACGGGGAGGTCGTGGTGCGCCGGATCGGGAACGTGTCCGTCACCTTCGACCACCGCGTGGTCGACGGCGCGCGCGCGGCGGAGTTCGGCCTCGCCGTGATCCGCCGGCTCGAGGCCGCCGCGTCAGGCGAAGCGGGCTAGCAGCGACTCGAGCGGCAGCTCGGCCAGCGACGGAAGGACCACGTCCGCCTCGTCGAGCGTCATCGCCGCGGTCACCCCGTTCGGCACGGCCACGCAGAAGAGCCCCGCCGCCTTCGCCGCGCGCACGCCGTTCACCGAGTCCTCGAACGCGACGGCCTCGTCCGCGCCGAGCTCGAGCCGCGACAGGGCCTCGAGGTAGAGCGTCGGCCGCGGCTTCGCCCGCTCTCGGTCGCCGTCGGCGGTGACGATCGCGTCGAAGTGCTCCGCACGCTCGAGCCGCCCGAGATGGCGGTCGACCCACCAGCGCTCGCCGCTCGAGACGATCGCCGTCGCGAGGCCGTGCCGTCCAGCCGCCTCGAGGTACTCCAGTACGCCGGGACGCAGCTCCTCGACGTCGGCGAGCGAGAGCTCGTGCTCCCGGCGCCGAGCGTTGAGTTCGTCCCGGTCCAGCGGCCCGACGAGCTCCTCGAGCGTCTGCCACGGGTCCCAGCCGCCGACCGTTCCGACGAGCGTCGCCCAGCGGTCGAGCGGCAGCTCCTGCCCGTGTCGGCGGTAGAGCTCCTCCCATGACGCCCGCGACGACGTCTCGGTGTCCACGAGCAAACCGTCGAAGTCGAAGAGGAGGCCCCGCAACGGCATCCTGCCAGCGTAAATCCGCTTGCGCGCCGACTGCGTAGGTCCCCTCGCACCGTACATCTGCGGGGGGAAGAAGAGGGGAGGACGATGCGCAGGTTCACAGGAGTCCTGATCGCATGCGCGGCGGGCATGGTGCTCGTCGGGGCCGCGATCGCAGGGCTCAACGCAAACAAGTCCGTGCATCTCAGCGGCGACCTCGAGGTGCCGGCGAACGCGAGTGCCGGCCAGGGGCAGGCGAGCTTCCACCTGTCCGAGGACGGGACCGAGGTCGAGTACAAGCTCAACGTCGCGAACATCGAGAACGTCATCGTGGCGCACATCCATCGGGGGACGCCCGGCGTGAACGGTCCCGTCGGCGTCTTCCTGTACCCGTCCTCGTCGCCCGGCACCGTCCCGCCCGGTGGCGGCCGGATCGACGGCCGCATCGTGTCGGGGACGTTCACGGCCGCGAACTTCGCCGGTCTGGCGTTCGCGGGCATGACGGTCGCGCAGGTGTGGGAGCTGATCGAGAACGGCGGCGCCTACGTCAACGTCCACACGAACGATGGCGTGACGCCTGGTGGTACCGGCCCCGGCGATCTGCCGGCCGGCGAGATCCGGGGCGATCTCTAACACGCCCGCTGCGGTAGGGGAGAGAGACAGGGCGGGCCTTCGGGCCCGCCCTGTTCGTTGGTCAGTCGTCGACTCGCGTTTCGCTAGTCGTCGTCGTCTCGGCCGCCGCCCTTGATCTGGCCGCGGATCTCGCCGGGTGGCGAGTTCGGCGTGTGGATGTTCGCGTAGGTCTGGCCGAGCCGGATCGCCCGCGCGAGGGACGCGAAGTCTCCGGGCTGGGTGTTCTGGACGGCCGGGCCGACCACGTCCGCAGCGACGATCGTGCCCTCCACCGTCCCCGAGGTGGCTGCCGGACAGGCCGGCTTGCCGCCGCCGCCGCAGAAGAAGACCGACACTCCCCCGTTGGCGAACTTCTGTCCGATGTGGATGTGGGCGAAGAGCGGGTTGCCGGTCAGGTTCTGGTACGTGAGCTTGAACGTGATCTGCGTGTCGGTCAGCTTCGCCGTGAGGCGGCCGGTCCCCCTCGAGCTGTTGAACGGGATCTCGGTCGGGCCGTTCAGGTTCGCCTTCAGATCTGCGTCGTCTCCCTTCTTGCGGTCTGACGCAACGGCGATCGACGCTCCGACAAAAAGGGTGAACGCGAGCACGACGCCCAGCAGCATCTGGCCTCGTCTCTTTGCCATGCGAGTTCTCCTTCCCCCCGGTGGGTTCTCGGTAGCGGCATGCGGACGAGTTTCCGCACGAAGCGGTACGGAGGAGCGGGCCGCGCAGATTGTCCTACACGGTGACGAGATCCTGCTCGAGGTGCGGCTCGAGCATCCGCTCGATCCGCGGCGCGCTCGTGCGGCCGTCGATCCGCGCGACCGCCTTCTTGCCCTTCACGAGGACGAGCGTCGGCACCTCGCGCACGCGGAACCGCTCGGCGAGGTCGGGTCGCGCCTGGATGTCCACGCGGGTCACGCGCAGGCGCGCGCGCTCCTTCCGCGCAAGGTGCGCGAGCAGGCTCTCCATGCGGCGTGCGGGGCCTGACTGCTCGGTCGCGAAGAAGACCAGCAGGGGCCGGGCGTCGTCGGTCACTCGTCGTCCTCCTGTTGTGGGGGGCGTCCCGCGCCGCGGGACAGAACACCTCCTTCCCGCTCGCGGCCTCGAGGAAACCGCCGACTACACTGGGTGGCCCGTGGGGGCCTGGTACACGATCGGTCTGTTCGCCGGGATCGGGGCCGGCCTCGGCGTCGTCCTCGCCGGCGTCTTCGGCGCGGTTCGCGGCGCGGCCGTGCTCGCGGCGCTGCTGGGTGCCGTGGCCGGCGCGCTGGTCGGGCTCGGGCTCGCGGACACGGAGGAGGCGATCGCAGGCGCCGTCGGCGGGCTCCTGGGCGGCTTCGGCGCCTCGCTGATCGTGACCGCCGCGCTCGGGCGCGGCGGGACGCGCGGCGCCACGGCTTTCCTGGTCGCGTTCGCGGGTATCGGCCTCGCCGTGCTCGCCCTCGTCCCGATCGTCGGCTACGTCGAGGCCGTGACGCTGCCGGTGCTCGGGGCGCGGCTGCGCCGCCGGGCCGACGGCCGGTACCAGGGGCTGCGGATCCTCGCGCGCGACTGATGTGATGCCGGACAAGCTCGCGCTGATCGTGATCGACGGGCTCACGCCCGGGCTCCTCGAGGGCGCGCTCGACGAGCTCCCGGCGCTGCGGTTCCTCGCGGAGAACGGGACGTACCGGCGCGGCGCCTCGGTGTTCCCGTCGCTGACGCCCGTCTGCCTCTCCTCGATCGCGACGGGAGCGCACCCGGACGTCCACGAGATCCCGCACCTCGTCTGGTACCACCGCGGCGAGCGGCGGCTCGTCGAGTACGGCTCCTCCTTCGCCGCGATCATGGCCGCGGGCTTCTCGCGCTCGCTCCGCGACACGATCCTGGACATGAACGGCCGGCACCTCGGCGCCGGCGCGGTCACGCTGTTCGAGGCCGCCGAGGACGCGGGGCTCGTCCCGGCCTCGGTCAACTTCACCGCGTACCGCGGGCGCACGCGTGCACCGCTCCGCGCTCCCGGGCGTGCCCGCGGCGCGGGGGCCGCGCCGCTTCTTCTTCTACAACCTGTACGAGTCGGACGCGACCGGCGCGCCGCTCGCCGTGCGCAACCGGGCGGCGGGCTCGATCGACGACTACGCCGCCGCGGTCGGCCGCTGGCTCGTGACGCGCGACGGCTTCGACCTGCTCGTCTTCTACCTCTCCGACCTCGACTACGCCTCCCACGCGCTCGGCCCGGACGGCTGTCGCGAGGCGCTCACACGGGCGGACGACCACGTCGCCTCGCTGCTCACGTCGGCCGGCGGCCCGGACGAGTTCCTCGAGCGCTACGCGGTCGTCGTGTGCTCCGACCACGGCCAGACGCACGTGAACGCGGCCGTCTCGCTCGAGCATCACCTCGCCCACGTCGACGGCGTGCTCGTCGCGGCCTCGAACCGCGCCGGCCAGGTGTACCGGCTGCCCGGCTGTAACGAGGACGCACGCTCGCTCGCGGCGCGGCTCGAGACGGAGCCGGCCGCAGAGGTGGTGCTCTTCCGCGAGGGCGACGAGGTCGTGGCCCGGCGGGACGGGGAGGAATGCCGCGTCCGCGACGGGCACGTCGTCGCCGGCGACGCCTCGCTGCTCGGCTACCCGGACGGCCCGGCGCGCGTCTGGGCCGCCGCTCGCAACCCGAACGCCGGCGACGTGCTCGTGTCCGCGGCGGAGGGGTACGAGTTCACCGACCTGGCCGGGCGCCACCACGCGGGCGGCGGCAGCCACGGCTCACTCGTCGCCGGGGACTCCGAGGTGCCGATCGTGACCGTCGGCCTCGACGGCGACCCCCGCTCGATCGTCGACCTCGCCCCGGCCGCGCTCGCGCACTTCGGGATCGGCACGCCCCCGCACGCGAAGGCGGCGTGACGCCGGCAGGCCCGTTCGACCCCGTCTCCTCCCGCCACCTGATGGTGACGCAGCAGCTGCGCGCCCGCGACATCCGCGACGACCGCGTGCTCGAGGCGATGCGCGCGGTGCCGCGCGAGCGCTTCGTCCCGGAGTCGTTGCAGACCCGCGCCTACGAGGACGCCGCGCTGCCGATCGGCGCGGGGCAGACGATCTCCCAGCCGTACATGGTCGCGGCGATCTGCCAGGCGCTTCAGCTGCACGGCGGCGAGCGTCGTCCTCGACGTCGGCACGGGCTCGGGCTACCAGGCGGCCGTGCTCGCGGAGCTGGCCGACGAGGTGCATACGATCGAACGCGTGCCCGAGCTCGCCGACGGAGCGCGCCGAGCCCTCGCCGAGGCCGGCTACGACCGCGTTCACGTGCACGTCGGGGACGGGACGCTCGGCGTCCCCGAGGAGGCGCCGTTCGACGCGATCGCGGTCGCGGCAGCCGCGCCGGCGATCCCCGAGTCGCTGTACGAGCAGCTCGCGCCGTTCGGCCGGCTCGTGCTCCCGGTCGGCAGCCGGCGCGGCCAGGAGCTGCAGCTCGTCGTCCGCAGCCCGGAGGGGCCCGCGACGATCCGCAGCGTCCCGTGCCGGTTCGTGCCGCTGCTCGGTGCGGAGGGGTTCGCTGACTGACGGAACGAGAGCGCTCTCGGCCAGCTCCCTCCTGGGACGGCCCGTCCGCATGCGCGGGATCCGGCTCGGCCGCCCGAGCGACGTGCTCCTCGACCGCGCGACGATGCGGGTCGTCGGGCTCGAGGTTGCGTGCGGCGACGACGCGCAGCGGTTCCTCCCGCTCGCGGCTGCGCGGGTGCACGACGACGAGATCGCCGTCCGTTCGGCGCTGCTCCTGCTCGAGGGCGACGACCTCGCGTTCTACCGTCGCCGCGGCCGGCTGCTGAGCGCGATGCGCGGCCGCGGGGTCACGCTCGCGGGCCGTCCGGTCGGCGTCCTCCGCGACGTGCTCCTCGACGCCGAGGGCGCGGTCACGCTGCTCGAGGTCGAGACGCGCGACGGACGCGACCCGGTGCGGATCCAGGTGCCGCTGGACAGCACCGTCGCGATCGCCGACCCGCCGGCCACCGCCGCCTGAACGCCACCCGGGCGCTGGTACGCTCGGCCGCCGTGATCTCGCGTGCCCGCGCAGCCATCTCCGGGGAGACCGGGTTCGCCGACAGCCGCGCGGGGCTGGCGCTGCGCCGTTCGCACAACTGGCTCCAGCTCGCGAAGTTCGGCGCCGTCGGCTTCAGCGGCTACGTCGTCAACCTCGCCGTCTACGTCCTGCTCGTCCAGGTCCTCGGCGTCCACTACCTGCTCGCCGCGGTCGGCTCGTTCCTCGTCGCCGTGACGAACAACTACGCCTGGAACCGGCACTGGACGTTCCGGCGCGACAAGGGGCACGTCGGCATCCAGGGCGCCCGCTTCCTCGTCGTCTCGGTGCTCGCTCTCGTGGCGAACCTCGTCGTTCTGCAGACCCTCGTCCACCTCGGGGTCGACAAGATCCCGGCGCAGGCGATCGCGATCGTGCTCGTGACGCCCGTGAACTTCGTCGGGAACAAGCTGTGGACCTTCCGGATGCGCTGACGCGCGTCCCGGCCCTGCTCCTCGCGGCCGTCGTCGCCGCGCTCGTCCTCGCGCCCGCGGCGGCCTCGGCGCCGGCGCCGGTGTACGACAGCGACGGCAACCTCGTCCAGACGCCGTTCGCCCCGCCGCAGCCCGAGCCGAAGCTCGACGAGAAGCGCGCGGTCGCGCTGTTCCTGAAGGACCCGAAGGTGGCGTCGTGGCTCGAGCGCTACCCGCCGAACCCGACGACGGACGCCGACCGCCGCGACGACGGCAACTGGACGGTGCGGGTCTGGTCGGGCGATGCCGGCCAGATCGCGCTCGGCGTCGTCGACGACGCGGGCGGGGTCGTGACCGAGGCCTGGACCGGGCCGCAGGTCGCGTGGAAGATGGCGCGCGGGTACGACGGCGCCTTCGGCGGCAAGACGATCAACAAGCAGTGGGTCTGGCTCGCGTTCTGCGCGGTCTTCCTGCTCGGCCTCGGGAACCTGCGCCGACCCTTCTCGCTGCGGAACCTCGACCTGCTCGCGCTGCTCGCGTTCACGCCGTCGCTCTACTTCTTCAACCGTGGCGAGGTGTTCTGGTCGGTGCCGCTCGCGATCCCGCCGCTCCTCTACGTGATCGGCCGACTGGCGTGGATCGGGGCGCGCGGGCGACCGACCCGGACGCCGCCGACCTGGCCGGTCTGGGTGCTCCTCGCCGCGACCGTGTTCCTGCTCGGCTTCCGCATCGGGCTGAACGTGCAGGCGCCGTACAGCGTCATCGACGTCGGCTACGCGGGCGTGATCGGCGCGCACCGGATCGTCAACGGGGAGTCGCCGTACGGCAACTTCCCGGTGCAGGGCACCCGCCCGGCCTGCGGGCCCGCCGACGCCGAGGGCGAGATCCGCAACCGCGTCCAGACGAACGGGCGCTGCGAGTCGTCCAACGAGCGCGGCGACACGTACGGGCCCGTCTCGTATCTCGCATACGTCCCCGGGTTCGCGCTCTTCGGCTGGAGCGGCAAGTGGGGCGGGGACACGCTGCCGGCCGCGCACTTCACCGCGCTCGCGTGGGACCTCGTCGTCGTCGCGGGGCTCGTCCTCGTCGGCCGGCGCTACGGCGGAAACTGGCTCGCAGCGACGCTCGCGTTCGCCTGGGCCGCGTACCCGTTCACGCAGTACACGTCGAACTCGAACACGAACGACGCGATCCCGGCCGCGTTTCTCGTCTGGGGGTTCTGGCTCGCGACGTCGCCGTGGGCCCGTGGCACCGCCGTGGCGCTCTCCGGCTGGACGAAGTTCTCGACCCTGATCGTCGCGCCGCTCTGGCTCACGTACCCGACGGCGCCGCGCGCGCGGCCGCTCGCGTTCGTCGCGGCGTTCCTCCTCGCCTCCGCCGCGGCCTTCTCGGTTCTCCTGCTCGAGCCGGACGTGGTCGAGGCGGCGCGCACGTTCGCCGACCGCACGTTCCTCTGGCAGCTCGACCGCGAGTCGCCGTTCTCGCTCTGGGACTGGGGCCAGTACCACGCGGCGGGAATCCCCGACCTGAAGCTCGTCCAGCGCGTGCTCCAGGCGCTCCTCGTCGCGGCCGCGGTCGCCGTCGCGTTCGTGCCGCGGCGCAAGTCGCCGCTCCAGCTCGCGGCGCTCACCGGGGCGCTCATCGTCGGCTTCGAGCTCGTGCTCGAGCACTGGTCGTACCTCTACATCCCCTGGTTCTTCGCCTTCGCGGCGTTCGCGTTCCTCGCGGGGCCGCCGCGCCGGGAGCCGGCACCGGCCCCGCCCGAGGAGCGGGAGGAGCCGCGTGCGCTGGTCGCCGCCGGCTGACGGCGGCCGGGCAGCGCTCGCCTGCTCGCTCGCGCTGACGGCGTTCCTGCTGGCGTGGGCGGCCCTCCACGCCGACTGGTGGCAGGAGGTCGAGCTCGTCGACACGCCGACGTACGAGGCCTACGGGGACGCGATCGTCCGCGGCGAGGTGCCGTACCGGGACTTCGTGCCCGAGTACCCGCCGCTCGCGCTCCCGGCCTTCGTCGTGCCGTCGCTCGTCGTCGGCGCCGACGCGTCGCAGGAGCGGTACGCGACGGCCTTCGACGTCGAGATGCTCGTCTGCGGCGCGGCCCTCGTCGTGCTCGTCTGGTGGACGCTCCTCGCGCTCGGCGCATCCGGGGCTGCGCTCGTCCTGCCGCTCGCGTTCGTCGCCGTGGCGCCGCTGTTGCTCGGCTCGCTCGTCCTGACGCGCTTCGACCTCTGGCCGGTGCTGCTGACGAGCGCCGCCGTGGCCGCGCTCGTCGCGGGCCGGGACCGGCTCGCGTCCGGGTTCCTCGGCGCCGCGGTCGCGGCGAAGCTCTACCCGTTGGTGCTCGTCCCGCTCGTCGCCGTCTGGATCTGGCGGCGCCGCGGCCGGCGGGAGCTGCTCGTCGCCGCCGGCGTCTTCGGCGCGGTGGTGGCCGTGTGCGTCGTGCCGTTCCTGCTCCTCGCCCCCGACGGGCTGGCCTCGAGCGTGTGGCGGCAGCTCGACCGGCCGCTGCAGCTCGAGTCCTTGCCGGCGGCGCTGCTCGTGCTCGCGGGCGCGCCGACGTCGAGAGCAGCCACGGCTCGCAGAACCTCGCCGGCGACGCGGGCGTGGCGCTCGGGGTCGTCATGACCGTCGCCGCGGCGGCCGTGCTCGTCTGGCTCTGGCTCGGCTTCCCCCGCGGGGCCATGGAGCCCGAGCGGCTCGTCCGCTATGCCGCCGCCTGCGTGGTCGCGTTCGTCGCGCTCGGGAAGGTGCTCTCGCCGCAGTTCCTCCTCTGGCTCGTCCCCCTCGTGCCGCTCGTCCGCGGACGCCGGGGCCTCGCCGCCTCCGCGCTGCTCGCCCTCGCGCTCGTGCTGACCCAGGCCTGGTTCCCGCGGCAGTACTGGGACTACGCGACGGGGCTCGACCGCGGTGTCGCCGGCCTGGTCGTCGCGCGCGACCTCGTGCTGCTGGCGCTCCTCGCCGTGCTCGTCAGCCGGCCCCGAGCGCGAGCCTGAACGTCTCGCAGCTCGTCGCCCGGCCCGTGGCCGGGTCGCACTCGACCAGGACGCCCTCGATGCGGACGTCGCCCGTCGCCGGCTCGAAGCGAATCGGCATCCCCGAGCGGAGACGCGACAGGATCAGCTCCGTCTTGACGCCGATCACCGAGTCGTGCGGGCCGGTCATCCCGGCGTCCGTCAGCGCCGCCGTGCCGCCGGGGAGGATGCGCGCGTCGTTCGTCTGGACGTGCGTGTGGGTGCCGATCACGGCGGTGACGCGCCCGTCGAGCCAGTAGGCCATCGCGACCTTCTCGCTCGTCGCCTCGCCGTGCAGGTCGACGAGCACGACCGGCGCCCGCCGCCGCGCCTCCTCCACGAGCTCGTCCACGACCTCCCAGGGCGAGTGCGGGACGTCGAGGAAGAGGGAGCCCATGAGGTTGAGGACGGCGACCTGCGTGCCGTCGCGCGCCGGCGCGACCGCGAGCCCCTTCCCGGGCGCCGTGCGGACGAAGTTCGCAGGACGGATGACGCGCTCGGAGCCGACGAGGTACGGCGCCAGCTCACGCCGGGCCCAGGTGTGGTTCCCGAGCGTGATCACGTCGGCGCCGGCGGCGAGGATCTTGTCCGCGAGCTTCGGCGTGATCCCGCGCCCGTCCGCCGCGTTCTCGCCGTTCACGACGCAGAAGTCGACGCCCAGCTCGTCGCGGAGCCCGGGCAGGCGCTCCTCGAGCGCCCGGCGGCCGACGCCGCCGAACACGTCCCCGACGAAGAGGATCCTCAGTTGAGCGTCAGGGTCGCGGCGGGGCGGACCTCGACGGTCACGTGGTTCCCCGCGTCCTGCGTGTGCTCCGCGAGCGCCATCCGCTCCACCTTCGAGAGGTCGACGACGCGCCCGAGCCGGTTGGCGGCGGCGACGACCGAGGAGCCGACGGTCAGCGCCGGATCCGCCTCGAGCCTGCTGAGCGAGACGACGAGGGAGGGCGCCGCGGACGGCTGGATGTCGACGCGGACGCCGTGCTTCGCTCCGTCGACGACGTAGTCCGTGATCCCGACGATCGTCCCGTCGACCGGGGAGAACACGTCCGCGCCCGGCGCGGCCCCGACCGCGAGCGCGGAGGTGGAGGTGCCGTGGCCGCCGCGGAGGCGGTACCAGACGAGCCCGTCGCCGGTGTGGCCGAGGATGCGGTCGAAGAGCCTCCCGAGCCGGCCGCGGTTGCCCTGGCGCCCGAGCGGCTCGAGCGCGAGCGCGCCGTTCCCGGCGCCGTAGTACCCGAGCGCGGTCAGCTGCTGCTGCGCGACCGGGAGGTCGATCCGGAGCTCGCCGACCTGGGCCACGACCTGCGGGAGCGGCGTCGACGGCACGAGGCCGGCGCGCTCGGTCGCGACCGTGGTCGCGACCCGCTCCTGCCCGGCCGAGCCGAAGGCGGTCAGCACCAGCGTCACCACCGTGACCGCGAGCAGCAGCACGAGCAGCGCCAGCCGACGGGCTCGGCCGGCGTTCTGCGGGCGGCGCCTGCGGGCACGCGAACGGCGTCCCTGCGCGGACGACGACGGCATGCGGCGGACCGTATCGGAGGCTTTCACGAGGTTCAACTGGGCTTCGGGGTCGGGGGATTGTGACAGGCTTTTCCCGGAGCGCAAGCCGACATCGTCCCAGAGTTCGTGACGATCGAGCGCGAGGCTGCCGTCTTCCCAGATCGACCACTCCCAGGCGGCGGGGCGGAGCGCGACGACGGCCGCGATACGCTCCCCGCGATGCCGCCGCGTGCGCGGATCCAGATCCCGCGGTGGATCCAGCTGGTGGGCCTGCCGCTCCTGCTGCTCCTCGCCTGGGCGGTGGCCGGCGCGGTGCGTCACGCGGTGTTCGTCTTCCTCGTCGCCGGCCTCGTCGCGCTGCTGCTCGACCCGCTCGTGCGGCGCGTCGAGGGGAGCCGGAGGGTCCGCGTCCCTCGCGGCCTCGCGGTCGCGGTCGTGTACCTGGCGTTCGCGGCTGTCGTCGCAGTCGGCGTCGTCGCCCTCGCTGCGGTGCTGGTCGACCGGACCACCGCGGCGGTGGACCGGGTGGACGCCTACGTTACGAGCGAGGACGGACAGACCGGCCGCACCGGCGCCGAGAACGACATCGACCGCTTCCAGGGGTGGCTCGACGACCACGGCCTCGAGCGGATCCAGGTCGAGGAGAGCCTGCAGAGCTGGCTCGACGAGTTCGGCGCGAACGACGTGACCGAGTGGACGCAGCGTGCGGTCGACATCCTCGAGGGCGCGGCGATCTCGCTCGCGACGCTCCTGTTCTCGCTCGTCCTCATCGTGGTCGTGTCCGTGTACATGCTCCTCGACCTGCCGCGGTTCGCGCGCTTCGCCGACCGGCGCTTCCCGGTCACCGACGGCGGTCTGCCGCTGACCCAGCGCGTCGAGCGCGCGCTCGTCGGCTACGTCACCGGCCAGCTGCTCGTCTCGCTGATCATCGGCGCCAGCGCCGGGCTCGGGATGTACGTGCTCGGCGTGCTCGGCTGGGTGCCCGGCGCGGACGACTACGCGCTCGTCTTCGGCGCCTGGGTCGCGTTCACCGAGCTGATCCCGTACGTCGGGCCGTGGCTCGGGTCGATTCCGCCGGCCCTCTACGCGCTCGTCGTCGAGCCGATCTCGTTCATCTGGGTCGCCCTCCTCTTCCTCGCGATCCACCAGATCGAGGGCCACGTCGTGATCCCGAACGTGATGGGCACCGCGCTCCGGCTGCATCCGCTGCTCGTGATCTTCGGGCTGCTCGCCGGCGCGGAGATCTACGGACTCGCGGGCGCGCTCGTCGCTTTGCCCGTGCTCGCCGTGGCGCGGGCCCTGTGGGAGTTCTTCTCGGGCCGCGTCGCGCTCGAGCCGTGGCGCGGCGACGAGGCCGACGACGCCGAGGACACGATGACCCAGCCGCCGGCCGCCGCCGCCGGGTGAGCGCGGTCGAGCCGCTCGTCCGCGCGAGTGGGCTCGTGCGGCGGTTCGGCGCGCGTACGGCGCTCGCGGGCGTCGACTTCGCGGCCGTGCCGGGCGAGGTCGTCGCGCTCGTGGGGCCGAACGGCGCGGGCAAGTCGACGCTCCTCTCGATCCTCGCCGGCGCCGTCGAGCCGAGTGACGGGACGCTCGACTGGGTCGAGGGCGCGACCGTCGGCTGGGCGCCGCAGCGCGCCGGCGTCTACGGGCGCCTCACCGCGCGGGAGAACCTCGAGCTGTTCGCGCGCCTCGGCCGGGAGGGCGCGCCGCGCGACGTCGCCGGCGAGCTCCTCGACCGCTTCGACCTCCCGTCGGACGTCCCCGCGGCCACGCTCTCGGTCGGGAACCGCCAGCGCCTGAACGTCGCGCTCGCGCTCATCGGCGCGCCGCACGTGCTGCTCCTCGACGAGCCGACGGCCTCGCTCGACCCGAGCCACCGGCGGCGGCTCTGGCACGTCGTCGCCGGCGTGCGCGACGAGGGCGGCGCGGTCGTCTTCTCGACGCAGAACCTCGAGGAGGTCGAGCGACACGCCGACCGCGTCGTCGCGCTGAAGGACGGCGTCGAGGTCGGCCCGGACGAGGTCTGGGAGTGAGGAACGTCCGGCTCCTGCTCGGCAAGGACCTCCGTGTCCTGCGCCGCTCGCCGCTGCTGCTCGGCGTCCTCGTCGCGTACCCGCTGCTGATCGCGGTGCTCGTCGTGCTCGTGGCGCAGTACGCGAACGCGAAGCCGCGCGTGGCGTTCGTCGACCTGGACGGGCTGCCGGAGGAGGTCGAGATCGCCGGCGAGGCGTTCCACGTCGACCGGACGATCGACCGCGTCGCGCGCGAGGTGACGCTGGTGCCGCTCTCGCAGGACGAGGCCGAGCGGCAGCTCGAGTCGGGCCGCGTGGTCGCGGTCGTGACGGTGCCGAACGGCTTCCTCTCGGAGCTTCGCGCGATGGTGCGTTCGCCGAAGCTGCAGCTCGAGACGACGCGGGGCGGGCTCGCGCCGCGGGTGACGCAGCAGGTGCAGGCGCTCGTCTACTCGCTGAACCAGGAGCTGCAGGACGCGTACATCGACACGAACCTCGACTACGTGCGCCTCATCCTGCAGGGCGGGCGCGGCGAGTTCGGCGGGCAGTCGTTCGACGTGCTCGGCCTCGAGGAGACGGCGCGGCTCCTGGACGAGCTCCCGGCCGGGCCGCGGCTCGACCGGATCCGCGAGTTCGTCGACACGGCCCAGCTCGCGCTGGACCAGACCGGCTCGGCCCTGCGCGCGACCGCGAACCCGATCGAGCTCGTGCAGGCCCCGGAACGCGGCCGGTCGTGGGTGCTCTCCGCGCAGGTGCAGGCGTATGCGCTCGCGCTCGTGACGACGCTGCTCGCCCTGCTCCTGGCCGCGGGCTCGCTCGCCGCGGAGCGGGACGAGAACGTGGCCGGGCGGCTCGCGCGCGGGCTCGCGACCCTCGGTCAGCTCGTGGCCGCCAAGGCGGCCCTCGCGGCGGTCGTCACGCTCCTGCTCGGGACGGCGATCGCGCTCACCTTCGGCCTCGCCGTGGAGCTCGGGAACGTGGAGGGCGGCGAGCCGTGGGGGCGCGTGCCGCTCCTCGCGGCCGGGATCGCGATCACCGGTGCGTCGGTCGGGGCGCTGGGAGCGCTCGTCGGCGCGCTCGCCCGCGAGGCCCGCTCCGCGTCGCTCGTGGCCGTGCTCGTCGTGCTGCCGATCCTCTTCGTCGGCCTCGTCCCGCGGGAGGTCGCGCCGGTGGCGGGGTGGATCAGCGACGCGCTCCCGTTCGTCCACGCGGTGCGGCTGTTCGCCTCGGCGCTCTACGACGTCGATCCCTGGCGGACGGTGCTCGTCGAGGCGGCATGGCTGGTCGCGCTGGGCCTCGTCTTCCTCACGGGGGCGCGGGTCGCGGCGCGTAGGCTTGTGACGTGAGCTCGTTCCCGGTCACGCGCCTGCGGCGGATGCGCCGGAGCGCCGCGCTCCGCTCGCTCGTGCGCGAGACGCGCCTCGACCTCGACGCGTTCGTGATGCCGCTCTTCGTCGGGCCCGACACGAAGCCGAACCCGGAGCTCCCGCCGCTCGGGCGCTTCTCCGTCGAGGAGCTCGTGGGCGAGGTCGAGGGGCTCGTGCGGCTCGGCGTCCCGGCCGTGATCCTGTTCGGGATCCCGGAGGAGAAGGACGACGAGGGCTCGGGCGCGTGGGACGAGGACGGGATCGTGCAGCGCGCCCTCCGCGAGCTCCGGCCGCGCTTCCCCGAGCTGCTGCTGCTCACCGACGTGTGCCTCTGCGAGTACACGGCCCACGGCCACTGCGGCGTGCTCCGCGACGGCGAGGTCGCGAACGACGAGTCGCTGGAGCTGCTCGCGCGCACCGCGGTCTCGCACGTGGCCGCCGGCGCCGACGCCGTGGCGCCGAGCGACATGATGGACGGGCGTGTCGGTGCGATCCGCGCCGCGCTCGACGACGCGGGGGAGGAGGCCACGCCGATCGTCTCCTACGCGGCGAAGTACGCCTCGGCGTTCTACGGGCCGTTCCGCGAGGCGGCCGAGTCGACGCCGAGCTTCGGCGACCGGCGCGGCTACCAGATGGATCCCGCGAACGTGCGCGAGGCCCTGCGCGAGTGCGAGCTCGACCTCGAGGAGGGCGCGGACGTGCTGATGGTGAAGCCGGCCATGCCCAACCTCGACGTGATCCGCGCCGTCCGCGAGTCGTTCGACGTCCCGGTCGCCGCGTACAACGTCTCCGGCGAGTACGCGATGCTGAAGGCGGCGGCCGCGAAGGGGTGGCTCGACGAGCCCCAGGCCGCGCTCGAGGCGCTGACCGCGATCAAGCGCGCCGGCGCCGACGTGATCGTCTCGTACTGGACCAAGGACGCTCGCGCAATGGCTCTGAGGACCCGGTCGACATTGTGGCTCAGAGCCACAAGGCTCATTCCCGGCGGGGTCAACTCGCCGGTGCGGGCGATGAGGGCCGTGGGTCTCGACGAGCCGCTGTTCGTCCGGCGCGGCGAGGGCGCCTACCTCGAGGACGTGAACGGGCGGCGCTACGTCGACTGGGTCATGTCCTGGGGGCCGCTGCTGTTCGGGCATGCCGACGCCGAGACGGTCGAGGCCGTGCGCGAGGCGGCGCTCGACGGGACGAGCTTCGGCGCGCCGACCGAGCGCGAGGTCGAGCTGGCTGCCGAGGTCGTCGACGCGGTGCCCTCGGTCGAGATGGTGCGGCTCGTCTCCTCCGGCACCGAGGCGGCGATGAGCGCGCTGCGGCTCGCGCGCGCGTTCACGCGGCGCGACCGGATCCTCAAGTTCGAGGGCGGCTACCACGGGCACGCGGACGCCTTGCTCGCGAGCGCCGGGTCGGGGCTCGCCACCCTCGGGATCCCGTCCACGCCGGGCGTGCCGACCGGCGCCGCGGCCGACACGGTCGTCTCGGCCTACAACGACGTCGACGCGGCAGCGGCCGCGGTGGAGCGGTACGGCGAGGGCCTCGCCGCGATCGTGGTCGAGCCCGTCGCCGGGAACATGGGCGTCGTCCCGCCCGAGCCGGGGTACCTCGAGGTGCTCCGGGCGCTCGCGGACGCCTCCGGCGCGCTGCTCGTCTTCGACGAGGTGATCACCGGCTTCCGCGTCGCGCGCGGAGGCGCGCAGGAGCGGTTCGGGGTCGTGCCCGACCTGACCATCCTCGGCAAGATCGTCGGCGGCGGGTTGCCCCTCGCGGCCTTCGGCGGCCGGGCGGAGATCATGGAGCGGCTGGCGCCCGCCGGAGACGTGTACCAGGCCGGGACGCTCTCCGGGAACCCGCTGGCGACCGCGGCCGGCCTCTCGGTGCTGCGCCGGCTGCGCGACCCGGACGTCTACGCGCGGCTCGAGGAGCGTGGCGCCCGGCTCGAGGCGGGGCTCGCGCCGTTCGGCACGGTCCAGCGCGTGGGCGCGATGCTGACCCTCTTCGCCTCGGACGAGCCCGTCCGCACCTTCGCGGACGCGTCGCGCTGCGACACCGACCGCTACGCCGCGCTGTTCCGCGGGCTCCTCGACCGCGGCGTGTACGTGGCGCCGTCGCAGTTCGAGGCCATGTTCGTCTCGCTCGCGCACGGGGACGCCGAGATCGACGCGACCGTCGAGGCCGTTGCAGACGTCCTGGGCTGAGCTCGCCGACGACCTCCGCGTCGCCTTGCTGGCGGCCGAGGTCGAGCCGGTCTTCTCGCCGCTCGGCGACGCGCGGTACGCCGACGGCGTCGAGGCGATCTACGAGGGCTACCTCGCGCACTACGGCACCCCGCGCACATTCCGGCCCGCCGATGGGGACGAGGCGCTCCTGCTCGGCGACTCGCTCTACGCCGCCGGGCTGGCCCGGATCGCCGCGGTCGGCACGGCCGACGCCGTGGAGGACGTGTCGCTGCTGCTCGCGCGCTGCTCCGAGCTCCGGGCCGAGGGCCGCGAGGGCGACGGCGGCGTCTGGGCGGCCTCGATCGCGCTTCTCGGCGCCCATCCCCTCGCACGCGCAGGGGAGCCGGAGGCAGTGGCGCGGGAGGCCGCTGGCCCTGCTGCCGTCGACCGGGCCCTCGCTGCGCACGCCGAGCGCTTCCGTTAGGCTCGCGCCGATGCTCGCCCTCCTGCAGCTCGTGCTCGCCCAGGAGACGACGCCGGCCGAGGAAGGCCGGAACATCATCACCGTGATGCTGATCGTCGGCCTGATCTTCATCGGCGTGATCGCGCTCGGCGAGCTGTGGGATCACCTGCGCGGCCGGCACTAGGCCGCGAGGTAGCCTCCCTCCCGATGGCCCCCCCGGCCGACCTGCGCGAATGGATCGCGTTGCTCGAGCGCGAGGGAGAGCTCGTTCGTGTCTCCGCCGAGGTCGACCCGGACCTCGAGATCACGGAGATCGTCGACCGGACGGTGAAGGCCGGCGGGCCGGCGCTCCTGTTCGAGAACCCGAAGGGCTCGAGCCACCCGCTCCTCATCAACCAGTTCGGGACGGAGCGGCGGATGGCGCTCGGCTTCGGCGTCGAGCGGTTGGACGAGCTCGGGGAGCGCGTCGCCGACGTGCTCGAGCTGCAGCCGCCCGCGGGGCTGATGGACAAGGTGCGCGGCCTCCAGAAGCTGAAGTCGATCGCCGGCTCGGGGCCGAAGTCCGTCCGCAGCGGGCCGTGCCAGGAGGTGGTGCTCCGGGGCGACGAGGTCGACCTCGGCCTGCTCCCGGTGCAGCGCTGCTGGCCCGGCGACCCGGCGCCGTTCATCACGCTCCCGGCCGTGATCACGCGCGACCCGCGCACGGGCACGCGCAACCTCGGCATGTACCGGATGCAGGTCATCGACCGGCGCACGACCTTCATGCACTGGCAGATCCACAAGGACGGCCGCGCCGACTGGCTCGCGACCGACGGGCGCATCCCGGTCGCCGTCGCGCTCGGCCTCGACCCGGTCACGGCCTACTCCGCCAGCGCGCCGCTCCCGAAGCACATCGGGGAGCTGATGCTCGCCGGCTTCTTCCGCGGCCGCCCGGTCGAGATGGTCCAGTGCGTCTCGAACGACCTCGAGGTGCCCGCGCACGCGGAGATCGTGCTCGAGGGGTACATCGAGAAGGACGAGCTCGGGCTCGAGGGCCCGTTCGGCGACCACACCGGCTACTACACGCCGGCGGAGCCGTTCCCCGTCTTCCACGTCGAGGCGCTGACGATGCGGCGCGACGCGATCTACCCGTCGATCGTGGTCGGGAAGCCGCCGCAGGAGGACGCGTGGCTGGGGAAGGCGACGGAGCGGATCTTCCTGCCGGCGGTGCGCATGACCGTGCCGGAGATCGTCGACTACGACCTTCCCGTCGCCGGCGCCTTCCACAACTGCGTCATCGTCTCGATCAAGAAGGCCTTCCCCGGGCACGCGCGCAAGGTGATGCACGCGATCTGGGGCCTCGGGATGCTCTCGCTGTCGAAGGCGGTCGTCGTCGTCGACGCGCATGTGGACGTGCACGACTACGAGCAGGTCTTCTTCTACGTCGGGGCCAACGTCGACGTGAAGCGCGACGTCGTCATCGCCGACGGGCCGCTGGATCACCTCGACCACGCGCCGGAGCGGCAGTTCGTCGGCGGCAAGCTCGGCATCGACGCGACCGCGAAGTGGCCGGAGGAGGGCGCGCGGCCGTGGCCGCCCGAGATCGAGATGGACGACGCCGTGAAGGAGCTCGTCGACCGGCGCTGGGAGGAGTACGGGATCGGCCTCGACCCGTCGGCCGACGGCGCCGCGCGACGCTCCGCCTTGCAACGGTTGTTGCAGCGTTGACGGGGACCCCACCGGATATGGAAGGATCAGCGCCGGTGGAGCAGCACGGTCCAGAGCAGACGCCCCACACGCCGCCTCCGAGCCTCTGGCCCGTCGGTTTCGCGATCGGCGTCGCGGTGCTGCTCACCGGCCTCGTCGTCGGCTGGTGGATCGTCCTGCTGGGCGCGATCCTCAGCGTTGCCTTCGCCTTCCTCTGGATCCGCGACCTCGGCGCCGAGACGCGGGCCGCGCCGGAGCCGGAGCTCGAGCCCGTCCCCGCCGCGGCGACGGTGCCGGGCGAGCCCGAGCCGGAGTACGAGCGCTTCCCGCGCTCGAAGTTCCTCGAGGCCTCGACGCTCGGCGTGGGGGCGATCATCGGCGGGCTCGTCACCGTGCCCGCGCTCGGCTTCGCCGTGCTCCCCGCGTTCACCAGCAGCGAGGACCCGAACGTGGATGTCGGCGCGATCGACGACTTCCCCGAGGGCGAGTGGCGCATCGTCACCTTCCTGCAGCACCCCGACCAGGGCGAGGTCAGCCGCCGCACGACATTCGTCCGCTACAACGGCGAGCTCGACGGCCAGCCGAGCTTCACGATCATCGCGAACAACTGCGCGCACCTCGGCTGCCCGGTGCAGCCGTCGGGTCCCGTCGCCGACGAGGACGCGCAGGAGGAGGAGATCGGCGAGCAGACGATCACGCGCATCCCCGCGCAGCCGGCTGCGTTCGCCTGCCCGTGCCACGGCGGCGCGTACGACCTCGAGGGCAACCGCACGGCCGGCCCGCCGGTGCGCGCGCTCGACCGGTTCTCGTTCGCGATCCGCGACGAGCGCCTCGTGTTCACGACGCGTTACAGCGTCGGCACCGTGGAGGGCGAGGGGAAGGACGCGATCATCACGGCCTACGGGCAGGTGCCGCCGGGCGTGCACGTCGACGGGCTCGAGCAGCTCCTCTACCCGATCGAGCCGCCGCACTGATGGCGACGACGACGACGAAACCGCGCAAGGGCCCGTCGAAGGCCGCGGCCGCGGTCAACTACCCGCTCGACTGGCTCGAGGAGCGCTCCGGCCTCGTCGGCGGCGTCAAGTACTTCCTCTTCCGCAAGGTCCCGGGCGACGTCAACTGGATGCAGACGCTCGGCTCCGCGACGCTGACCGCGTTCCTGGTGCAGGCCGTCACGGGCGTCGTCCTCGCGATGTACTACAAGCCGTCGCCGAACGAGGCCTACGCCTCGATCGTGCACATCACGAACGACGTCACGCTCGGCTGGCTCGTGCGCGGCATGCACAAGTGGGGCGCGTCGGTCTTCATCATCCTCATGTTCCTGCACATGGGCCGCGTCTTCCTGTTCGGCGCGTACAAGTACCCCCGCGAGCTGAACTGGATCGTCGGCGCGCTGCTGATCCCGATCGGCCTCTTCGAGGGCTTCACCGGCTACCTTCTGCCGTGGGACCAGACGGCGTACTGGGCCACCGTCGTCGGCATCAACATCAACGCGACGGCGCCGTTCCTCGGCCCGTTCATCGCGCAGTTCCTCCAGGGTGGGGCCGAGATCGGCCCCGACACGCTGGCCCGCTTCTACTCGCTGCACATGCTCGTCCTGCCGGGCGCGATCATCGGCCTGATCCTGCTCCATCTGTACCTCGTGGTCCGGCTCGGCGTCACCTCGCCGCCGTGGTCGGACGAGGCCGCGGGGAAGGAGCGGATCGAGGAGCCCTCGACCAACGGCCGCCCGGGCCTCACGCGCCCGACGCGCCGCGGGGAGCAGGTCTAGATGGCGTCGGGCGTCGACCAGCGCCGCGACGAGTTCAAGCGCTACAAGGAGGACGTCCAGTCCCGCGGGAAGCCCTTCCACCCGTTCGCGATGTGGCACGACACGGTCATGTCGCTCGTCGTCGTCCTCGTGATCATCGGGCTCGCGTGCCTCTGGTACTTCGACTCGGGCGAGAATCCCGAGGACGTGGGCTTGCTCGGCCCGCGCTACACGGGGGAGGCCGACCCCGGGACGACGAGCTTCATCCCCCGGCCGGACTGGTTCTTCTTCTTCCTCTTCTACCTGCTGCGGATCTTCAAGTGGCCGGAGACCGTCGTGCTCGGCACGGTCGGCATCCCGACGATCTGTCTCATCCTGCTGCTCGCGCTCCCGTTCCTCGACGTCCGGCGCGAGCGGCGCATCCTCCACCGGCCCGTGGCGCTCGTGGCCGGGGTCCTCGTGATCATCTCGATGGGCGTGCTCACCTACAAGGGCGCCACCGCGGAGGAGGGCGGCGAGGTGGGCGCCGAGCTCGTGACGCAGTGGGTCGAGGAGGGCGGGATCGAGGAGAACCTGGCCGAGGGCGCCACGATCGAGCAGGCCCAGCTCGGGGCCGAGCTCATGGCCGAGTCGGGCTGCCTCAACTGCCACACGTACCGGGGCGCCGGCTCGCCCAACCTCGGCGCTCCCGACCTGACCCAGATCGGGGCCGAGAACCGCGGCGTCGACTTCTTCCATCGCTACGTCGCAAACCCGGCCGAGTTCGGCAACACCGTGATGCCGCCGTTCCAGTCGCTCGGGGACGAGAACCTCGAGGCGATCGCCGTCTTCCTCGACGCCTCGAAGAATCCCTAGGCCGCGCGCTCGCTAGGGTCCTCGGGGCCGATGCACGTCTTCCTCGGGATCACGGGCGCCTCGGGCGCGCCGTACGCCGCGCGGCTGCTCGAGCGGCTCGCCGCCGCGGACGCGACCGTCGGCGTGTCGGCCTCGAACGCGGGCATCGAGGTGCTCGCGACGGAGCTCTACGGCGACGCCTCGCTGCCGCGCGACGAGGTGCTGGCCAGGCTGGTCGAGCCGCTCGGCGCGGACGTGACCGTCTACGACCCGGTCGACTGGAAGGCGCCGTACGCGAGCGGCTCGGCGCGCGTCGACGCCTACGTCGTCTGCCCGTGCTCGATGGGGACGCTGGCGTCGGTCGCGGCGGGCGCGATGGCGAACCTCATCCACCGGGCCGCGTCGGTGGCGCTGAAGGAGGAGCGAAAGCTCGTGCTGGTCCCACGCGAGACGCCGCTGTCGTCGATCCACCTCGAGAACATGCTCCGGCTGCGCAACGCGGGGGCGACGATCGTGTTCGCGGCGCCGGGCTTCTACCACGCGCCGGAGTCCATCGACGACCTCGTCGACTTCCTGGTCGCGCGGATCCTCGACCAGATCGGCGTCGAGAACGCCGCGGCGCGGCGGTGGGGGCAGTGACCCACCGCACGGGCACACTCGCCCCGGAGGGCGTGCGGACGATGTTCGACCGGATCGCGCCGTTCTACGACACGATGAACCGGGTCATGACCGCCGGCCTCGACCGGCGCTGGCGCCGCGAGACGGTGCGCGAGACGGTGTCGCCGGGCGACCGCGTGCTCGACGCGGCGTGCGGGACGGGCGACCTTGCGATCGAGGCGGCGCGGTCCGGCGCCCGTGTCGTCGGGCTCGACTTCTCCGAGGCGATGCTCGAGCGCGCCCGGCGGAAGGCGCCGCAGCTCGAGTGGGTGCAGGGCGACCTGCTCGCGCTCCCCTACGGCGACGGCGAGTTCGACGCCGCGACGGTCGGCTTCGGGATCCGGAACGTCGCCGACCTCGAGGCCGGCCTGCGGGAGCTGCGGCGCGTCGTGCGCCCGGGCGGCCGGGTCGGGATCCTCGAGATCACGCGACCGCGCGGCGCCCTGCGCGTCTTCTACTCGCTCTGGTTCGACCGCGTCGTGCCTCTGCTCGGCCGCGTCCTGCCCGGCGGCGAGGCGTACACGTACCTGCCGGCGAGCGTCCGGCGCTTCCCCGGGCCGGACGAGCTCGCGGCCGCGATGCGCGGCTCCGGCTTCGAGGCCGTCCGCTACCGGCTCTTCGCGGGCGGGATCGTCGCCCTCCACGTGGCGGAATGAGCGGCCTCGCGACCCTCAAGGAGGCGCCTGGCCTCACCGCCTTCCTCGACGAGCTCGAGGGTCGTCTGGCGGCGATCGTCGAGCGCGCGGACGGCGTCGTGGCGACCATCGGCGCCGAGGCGCTCGCCTCCGGCGGCAAGCGGCTCCGGCCGGCGCTCTGCTTCCTCTCGTCGCCTGTCGGGTCGCCGCCCCCGTTCGCGGCTGCGGCGGCGGTGGAGCTGCTCCACATGGCGACGCTCGTCCACGACGACGTCCTCGACGCGGCAGAGCTGCGGCGCGGGCGCGCCTCGGCCTGGGCGGCGCACGGCCCGGCCGCGGCGCTCGCCGGCGGCGACCACCTGTTCGCGCGCGCGTTCGCCGAGCTCGCCGCGACCGGCGACGAGGAGGGCGTTCGGATCCTCGCGGCGGCCGCGGTCGACCTCGCACGCGGCGAGGCGATGCAGCGGCGGCAGCTGCACGATCCCGAGACGCCCGTCGACGCGTACCTCGAGCGATGCTCCCTCAAGACGGGGCGGCTGTTCGAGGCGTCGTGCCTGCTCCCCTCGCGGGACGACCGCCTCGGCGCCTTCGGGCTCGCGCTCGGGGTCGCCTTCCAGGTCGCGGACGACATCCTCGACTGCTCCGGGCTCACCACCGAGACGGGGAAGATCCCCGGCACCGACCTGCGCGACGGCACGCCGACGCTTCCGCTCATCCTCGCCGCGCGCGAGGACGCCGTCGTCCGTGATGCGCTCGCGGGCGGCTCCCTCGACGGTGCGCTCCTCCGCGTGGGCGCGACGGGCGCGCTCGAGCGTTCGCGCGAGGTCGCGCTCGACTACGCCCGTCGTGCGCGCGAGCACCTCGACGGTGCGGAGCGCGCTGACGAGCTCGAGGCCCTGACCCATCTCGTCGTCGAACGGAGCGCGTGAGCGATGGCCCTGCTGCAGGCGATCCCGGCGATGCCCGTCCAGGACGCTGCGGAGGCTGTTGCCTTCTACCGCGACCGGCTCGGGTTCGAGGTGCTCCACCACGACGGCGGCTTCGCCGTGCTCGCGCGCGACGAGGCCGTCGTGCACCTCTGGGAGGCGGGCGACGAGAGCTGGCGCGAGCGCGACTCGATCGAGAAGCCCGTCCGCTCCGGCGCCGAGTCGTTCATCGCCGGCACCGCCAGCTGCCGGATCCGCGTGGACCACGTCGACGCGCTCTTCGAGGAGCTGCGCGCCGCCGACGTCCTGCACCCGGTGTCGCGCGACGGCGTCTCCGACGAGGACTACGGCGCGCGTGAGTTCGCCACGCTCGACGCGGACGGGAACCTCGTCACCTTCTTCGAGTGGGTGCAGGCGTGAGCCGGGACGAAGCAAGTGGCTCAGAGCCACTAACTCCGTCTCGAGACGGGCGGCTGCGGCTCGGACGTATCTCCTACGTGAACATGGCCCCGGTCTTCCACCGGCTCGAGGCCGACGTCGAGGAGGTGCAGGGCGTTCCGACCGACCTCAACCGGCAGCTGCTCGAGGGCGAGATCGACCTCGCGCCGATCTCCTCGATCGAGTACGCGCGCAACGCCGACCGGCTGCGGCTGCTGCCCGGCCTCTGCGTCGGGTCGGAGGGCGCCGTCGACTCGATCCAGCTCGTGACGCGGCTGCCGCTGCAGCGCGTTCAGACGGTCGCGGTCACGCCCGAATCGGCCACGTCGGTGGTGCTGACGAAGGTGCTGCTCCCCGAGGCGGAGCACGTCCCGCTCGGCGAGGAGGCGGACGCGACCCTGCTGATCGGCGACGCCGCGCTGAAGTCCGCGTTCGAGGACCCGACCCCGCACTGGGATCTCGGGCGGCTCTGGCTCGAGCGCACGGGGCTGCCGATGGTCTTCGCGGTGTGGGCGGCGCGCGAGCCCGTCGCCGACGGCATCGCCGGCGTCGAGGCCGCGCTGGTCGAATCGGTGCGCCGGGCACGGGCCGAGCCGGAGCTCCTCGCCTTCGAGGCGAGCGACCGCTACGGCTACCCGGCGGGCTTCCTCGCCCGCTACTTCGAGAAGCTGCGGTACTCCTTCGGCCCGCGCGAGCGCGCCGGGCTGTACACGTTCCTGGAGATGGCGCGGGACGTCGGCGAGCTCGAGCACGTGCCGGAGCTCCGCTTCGTCGTCGCCGGCGCCCGCGTCTAGATTCCGGCGCTCCACCGCAACCGCGACTTCGTGCTGCTCCAGGCGGGGCAGCTGCTCTCGGGTCTCGGCTCGAGCGTCACCGGGATCGCGTACCCGCTGCTCGCGCTCGCGGTGACCGGGTCGCCGGCGCAGGCGGGCCTCGTCGCGTTCGCGCGGATCCTCCCGGCGCCGCTCCTCTCGTTGCCCGCCGGCGTCCTCGCCGACCGGGTCGACCGGCGGCGGCTGATGATCGGCGCGGACGCCGTGCGCGCGACAGCGCTGGCGCTGCTCGGCTCGGCAATCGTCCTCGACCGCGTCGAGCTGTGGCAGATCGTCGCGGTCGCGGCCGTGGAGGGAGCGGCGTCGGTCGTGTTCGGCGCCGGGGAGGCCGGCGCGCTCCGCTCGGTCGTGCCGCCGCCGCAGCTCCCCGCCGCCGCGGGTGCGCAGGAGGCGCGGCACGCGGTCGCCCGGGTCGCCGGCCCGCCGCTCGGCGGGGCGCTGTTCGCCCTCGGCCGCGCCGTCCCGTTCCTCGCCGACGCCCTCTCCTATGCGGCGTCGACGCTCGCGCTCGTCGCGATGCGGACGCCGTTCCAGGAGCCGCGCGACCCGAGCGGGCCGGGCTGCGCGCCCAGCTGGCGGAAGGCTTCGCGTTCCTGTGGCGGCGGCCGTTCTTGCGCGCGTGCGCGTTCGTCTACGGCCTCGGCAACTTCACGATCCCCGCGCTGCTCTTCACCGTCGTCGTGGTCGGGACGGCGCAGGGCCTGCCGCCGGCGCGGATCGGTCTCCTCACCGCGGCCTTCGCGGCCTGCACGCTCGCGGGCGCAGTGGCCTCGCCGCTGTTCCGGCGCTCGCTGTCGGTGCGCGCGATCCTGCTCCTCGAGCTCTGGCTCGCGCTCGGCGCCGCAGCCTTCCTCGTCCACCAGAGCGTCTACCTCCTCGTCGCCGGGATGCTCCCGCAGGCGGTCGTGCTGCCGGTGACGGACTCGGTGGTGAAGGGGTACGGGATCGCCGTCACGCCGAACCGCCTGGTCGGCCGCGTCGAGAGCGTGCGGCGCACGATCGCGCTCGCCGTCGCGCCGCTCGGGCCGCTGGTCGCGGGGCTGCTGCTCGACGCGGTCTCTGCGCGGACGACCGTCGGCGTGATCCTCCTCGGCAGTCTCGCGCTCGCCGCCTGGGCGACGCTGAGCCCGGCGATCCGCGACGCGCCCACGCTCGCCGAGCTTGACGACGCCTAGGAGGTCCGGCGAAATCGCGACTGCGGTACTTGTCGCGCTTGGTCGAGTGAGGGCACCGTCCTCAATCACCCAATCGGTACGACGAAGAAGCACTCGTGCCCCGTTACGTTCGCCCAGTGACCCGACATGGGCTTTGACTGCCGTGACGACGGTGGACGAGCGATGAGGCCAGCGTGCCGCCGCGCTCTCGTGGCGAGCCCGACGTCGTGACGGCAGTCGACTCCGAGAAGCGGGAGCCGTTCTGGAGACGGCACGTCGGCGCTGTTCTCGTCGGTGGATTCGCCGTCCTCCTCGCCGTGAACGTCGTCATACAGCTGTGGGAGAAGGGCGACGTCGCCAGGTGGCTCGCAGAGGCGCCGGAGGGATGGGCCTACGTCCTGTGCTTCGGTCTCGTCTGGTTCGACGCGGTCATTCCGATCTTCCCCGGCGAGACGACGCTGAGTGCCGCGTCGACCCTCGCTGCCGAGGGCGACGAGCTCGAGCTGGGACTCGTCATGCTGGCCGGCGCGCTCGGCGCGATCGTCGGGGACTCATCGCTGTTCTGGATCGCGCGCAAGAGCGCGGCGAAAGTACAAGGCCAGCTGGACCATGCGCTCGAGAGCCGGAAGCTTCGCGCCGCGTGGGACGCTCTCGACCGCTCTCCCGGGCTCATGATCGTCGCCGGACGCTACGTCCCCATGATGCGCTTCGCGGTGAACGCATCCATGGGGCTATCGGACATTCCCTACCGCCGCTTCCTCTTCTGGTCGGTCGTCGGCGGAGTCCTGTGGTCGGTGTACACATGCGCGCTGAGCTACAGGGTCGCAACGACGCTTTCTGGCTTTCCGCTCGCATCGCTCGTCATCTCCTCGCTCATCACGTCCGCGGCATTGGCGGCGATCTACTTCGTCGATCGACGTAGGAGCAGAGCGGCTCGAAGTGCTGAGCCAAGTCCCGCCGGATCCGACAACTAGAGCGCCCGCCCCGACCTTGGGTTGCGTCGCGAGGGACCCGGGCCTTCGAAGGAAGAGACGATGAACGACTCCGCGCGTCGACCTCCCGAGGCGAGCGAGGATGGGAACGAGCAGATCCTGGACGCCGGTATCGACGAACGCGCGCGCGTCGGATTCAGGGCAGCGACCGCCACCGCAAGAACCGCACGGCTCGTGTCACTCGCAGTCCCCTCGCGAGCGCTGGAACGCAACCGACGGGTCGCGGCGAGCGTTCTCGCTGGCGGCATCGCCTACCGGCTGTTCCTGTGGTTGCTGCCCTTCGGCCTGATCGTCGGTGGTGCGCTCGGCCTCATGGACGCCGACGGCGTCGAAGAAGCGGTGACGAGCGGTGGCCTACCGGCCGCAGTCGTCGACATGGTCGGCGACGTCGCGCGAGCCGCAGAGTCGGACTGGTGGTGGCTCCTCGGGATCGGCGTGCCGCTCCTCCTCTGGGCGGGGCATACGGGCGCGAAGGCAGTCCAGCTCATTCACTCGCTCGTCTGGGACGAACCTCCTCCTCGTACCAGACCCCTGCAAACCTCGCTTGCCTTCACAGGCGTCCTGTGCGCGTTCATGGCGGCCGTCGCACTCGCCTGGTGGCTTCGCGAAGAGTCGTGGCTCGTCGACCTCCTCGCGGCGGCGCTCACCATCGTGCCGCTGGCCGGTCTCTGGGTCCTGGTTTCCCTCCACCTTCCGCACGGGGATGCTCGCTGGCACGCGCTGCTACCGGGCGCCCTCGTCGTCGCGATCGGATTTCAGGTGCTCCACGGCTTGGTGGTCAACTTCCTCGTGCCGAAGCTCGAGAAGGCGACGACGCTGTACGGCAGCCTGGGCGCCATGACGACGCTTCTCTTCTTCATGTACATCGTCGGGAGGCTCGTCGTCACCGCGCCTGTCCTGAACAGCTCGCTCCACGCCGAGATCCGCCATGGTGTTGCGGTCCGTGATGACGCGTCGACGCCGGCGGACACATCAGCCGGGTGACGATGGGCCACCGACTAGGACCGTGAGCGTGACGAGCGCCGACGGCCGTCGAACGCATCGACGGCCGAGCGGACGGTCGGGAAGAACTGGTCTGCACCGAACTTCGCCGTGAGCTCGGTCTCCTGGAAGATCTCCCGCTGGCGTCCCTTGAGACGGGCGACGGCGACCGTCACGCCTCGGTCGGCCAACTCGTCATGGAGTTGCTCGAGCGTGTCGATGGCCGTGGCGTCGAGATAGGTCCACGCCTCCGCGTTGAGGACGAGCCATTCGACGTCGTCGGCGGCGTCGACGAGTGCGAGGACTCGCTGGCGCATGTGCTCGGAGTTGACGAAGAAGAGTGGTGCGTCGAAGCGGTACACGATCAGGCCGGGGCGCGCCTCAACGTCCTCCCAGCGCTCGATGTCGTGGTATCCGTCCACGTCCTCGACCTTGCCGAGAACAGCATCGTGCGGCCTCGCGACGCGGTACAGGAAGACGCCGATCGAAAGGCCGATGGCGACGGCGATGCCTCCGACGACGCCGAACACGAGCACACCACCGAACGCGGCGATCGCAAGTCCCACCTCTGCGGGGCGGACCCGGCGGAGCCTCCAGACAGAGCGGATGTTGAAGAGCCCGAGCGCGGCGACCACGACGATCACGCCGAGGGCGGCCTGGTAGCGGTTCGATCAGAGGCATGAGGAACAGCAGGAAGAGCCCGACGACGACGGCCGCGGTCAGCCCCATGACCTGAGTTCGTCCTCCGGAGTCGTCGTTGACCGCCGTCCTCGACCCGCTCCCCGACACGGGCAGCGCGCTCGAGGCGCCCGCGAGGAGCTGGGTACCGCCTCCTCGAGGGAGTGCGGCAGCAGCCGGCGGAGCCGCGCCGAGGTTCCGTTGGGCACCTTCATCGCGAGCTAGTGCTGTCGCGACTCCGTGGCTACCGCGGCATCTGACGGTGCACGACGAGGCCGTCGACGACCGGGTCAGCGCGGCCTCGATTCGCGCCAGTCGCTTCTCGATCTGACGCAACTCCTCCGCTGCCGCAAGGTCGGCGCCAGAAGGCGTTACCTCGACGCGCGAGCGCGCGACGAAGGTGCTCGTGATTGCGGCGGTGATCACGGTCAAGAAGCCGATCCCGAGCAGCATCACCGCAACCGCGAGCAGGCGGCCGGCGAACGACACCGGCACGTTGTCGCCGTACCCGACGGTCGTGACGGTCTGTGCGGCCCACCAGAGCCCCGATCCGATCGACGGAAACTGCTCGTGGTCGATGAGCGTCATCAAGGTGCCCGCCCCGAGGGTCATCGTCGTCGACACGGTCGCGATCACCACGGCGGCTCCGCGTGGCGTCGTCGCCCTGGCACACCCATCTGTCCAGGCTTCGTTCGAACCGCGTCTGGTCGGCCATCTCCGAGCTCGGGCTAGATCCGCCGGCGGCGACCTGGCCTCCCGGGCGTCACAGCCGCGGCTACGACCGCAGTCTTCGCCACAGGTGAGGGGCCGGGTGTCACGGCCTTGGCCACGACGGCGGTCTTCGCCACCGGGTGGCCGATGACACCGACACGTCCTACACGTCCTGGTCCGAGAGGCATCTCAGTCTCCTTCCGTTGCGCGCGCTTCATCGGCCTCGATGGAGGCGATGATCGCTTGAATGGGAATCCTTCCGTTGGCGATCAGCTGGCCACCCGAACGCCGTGCAGCCGACGCGAACGGCGCGGCCCACAGGTTCTCCCAGATGAGTACCCCGGCCGTGCTGCCAGGGTCCATCGCAGCGGCGAGGTGCTCCACGTCCTCCGCCGCCAGGAGCTCTGCCAGCTGAGCCTCGACCGCCTGAAGCGGCCCGAGCTCTTCGATGTCGGAGAGCTCCATCGCCTCGACGACGCCGTCCTCGTTCTTGCGTCAGGATGAGCACGTCGATCACGCGAATGGTTCCGGCGTCGACGAGGGCGAGCAGCTCCTTCGCCATCTCGCCCGTGAAGTTGCTCGCGCCGGCCGGGAACTCGACGATGAGGTAGTCGACAGGCCCCAGTGAGTCGAGATCGGTGTTCTGGTCTACCGGGTCAGTCGTGGTGTCGGTCATGAAGACCTCCCCTTAGTACGCGGTTGCGGCTGCCGTCTGTCGGAGACCATGTAGGCCACGATCAGGGCCGCCGGGAAGAAGACGCAGGCTGAAGAGGAAGTAGAGGAAGAAGCTGTGCCCCTTACGGGCAGCAACTCGGGCGGGCCAGAAGGCGATCGCCACCCAGATGATGATGAAAAGGATCGATCCAAGCCACCAGCCAGAGCATCTCGACCTCCGTTTCTAGGGTGTCCGCTCGTTCGTCCCGGGACTATGGGCGCCGCGGCGCCGGCCGTTCCTCATACCGATTGCATGAACTTGCACCTCGTCACGGGTCGAGCAGCTCGAGTGCTTCCTCGACGTCGTAGCCGAGCGCGAGGGCGACCTTCGGGACGCATTGGACGACTCGCGCAGCGCCTGTCACCGGCGTCACCGCGTCGAGGGTGGCGACGATCTCGTCGCTCGTAGCCCCGGCTGCGAGGGCGTGCGCGACGGCGTGCTGGAACGAGGAAGGCGCCGCATCGACGGCGATCGTCAGCGGCGATGCGCAGGAGTGCCTCGGTCCGCTGCGTCCATGACCGAGGTTACGAACGAGCTTCCTGCCGAGGCGATCATCTCGAGGAGCGCGTCGTCGTGCACGGCGAGCCGGCGAAGGTGCTCCTTGTAGTCGTCCATCGTGGCTGCACGGATTCGACCTCGTGCAGCGCTGCTCGCGCGTCATACCTCCTGGGTGAGATTTGCCCGCGGCGGGTAGAGCGAGCTTTCCAGGAGCCCGACCTCGACGGCTCGCTCGATCGCCTCGCTGCGCGAGGAAGCGCCCAACTTGCGGTAGATCGAGACCGCTTCGGTCTTGACGGTGTTGCGCGAGATGAACAGCCTGGTCGCGATCTCAGGGACCGTGAGATGGGTAGCGAGGTAGGGAAGCAGCCGGAGCTCTGCGCCGGTCAGGCTCATCGCCCAGGCACCGGCCGGCCCGGAGGTCGCCGCCAGGCGCTCGCGAAGCTCGCGGGCCTCCTCGACGAGAGAGCCCAGGTCCGGGCGGAGCTCGAGCACGCGCTCGGCCTCGCTGAAAACGGTGCGGGCGGCGCTCGCTTCGCCGAGCGCGAGATGCGCGCGTGTGAGTTCGAGCCCGACTTCGACGGACAGCCAGGGAAGGCCGTGGTCGAGCAAGGGTCGCAAACGGTGGGCGCGGGCGAGCGCCGCTCGCGCCTCCTCACGTCCTCCCTCGTGAAGTGCGACCCGTGCCGTCGCAGCGTGCACGAGTGCGCTGGTCGAGTAGTCACCGAGGCCCTTCTCGTCGACGATCGCTTGTGCCGCCCGTGCGCGTTCGGCTGCCTCGCCCCAGGCCCCCTGCTTAGCCGCTCTGAGCGCGAGCAGTGCCATGGCCAAGGGCAACGTCGTCGCCCGGGGCGCCGAGGGCCTGCGCCTCAGTGATAGATGCGTTTAGGTCTTCCGTCTCACGATCGGCGGCGCCGAGCAGCCCATGCGCAAGACCCCGCATACGGAACGAGCCGGGGATCCACCAACTTCCCGGTGGGAGCCGATCGAGTGCCAGAGTCGCGGCGGCGAGCGCATGTTCGGCACCGTCCCGCATCATGTGCGCGCGCAAGGTTGCGATCCACGGCTCGATCGTGGCGCTGCCATCCGCCAGAGGGCCCGTCGAGGTCGCCCCGTCTGCGAGAGCCAGCAACCGCTCCGCATCTTCCGGCCGCCCGGTCAGCACGCGGATCCAGGCGCCGTAGACGGCGAGTACAGGATGCTGCACCAGCTCGTCCTCACCGAACCACCCGAACCATTCCTCCGCGGTCCGCATCCGGCCGTCGAAGTAGAGCGGCAGGAGAACGCCCTCGACCAAGTTCGCGACGGTGCTCGTCTCGCCCGCTGCGTGCCCGTAGGCGACCGCTTCCTCGATCAGATCGTTGGCGATGCACCAGGCCATCGCACGACGGTTTAGCTCGGCCACCACGTCCGGCTCGTTCCGCTCGAGCTCGTTCCGCAGCAGCTGACCGAAAAGGTGGTGGTAGCGATACCACTCGCGCCGCCGATCCAGTCGCAAGACGAAGCCGTTCGCGCGCCCGAGCGTGTCGAGCGTGTGTGCGGAGCCCGTCGTCTGGAGCACGGCATCGCAGAGCCCGCCCGACATACGCTCCAGCACGGACGTGTACTTGAGGAAGGTTGCTTCCTCGGCCGGCACCCGCGAGAGAAGCTCATCGCGGAGATACTCGGACACGAACCGATCGTCGCCCTTGAAGCCCCCGCCACCCAGCGAGCCCGCCGCGCCCGTCTGCATCGACAGCGCCGCGAGGTACAGGCCTGCAGGCCAGCCCTCCGTCCGCTCGGTCAGATCGGACAGCTCGCCGCCATCGAGCTCGACTCCGGCAGCTCCCAGTAGCAGCGCAGCCTCCTGCTCGTCGAGCCGGAGGTCCGCCACGCCGATCTCCTTGACCTGCCCGTTTGTCCGCCAGCGGGCAAGCGGCAGTGCCGGCTCCTCCCTGCTCGCGATCGCGATCTGCGAGCCGGGAGGAACGTACTGGACGAGCTCCGCGAGCACGTCCAGACAGGAAGGATTGGCGACGAGGTGCAGATCGTCGAGGGCAAGCACCAAGGGACGCTCGAGTGCGGCCAGGGCGCCCCCGACACGCGGGACGCGCTTCGGCCAGGTGGATCCCCCTGGGCCGGACAACGCGTCGAACACCTCGGGCGAGACCGGCTCGACTCGGTGAATCGCGGCTGCGATGTAGCGCAGGAACACGACGGCGTCGCTGTCTCGCGCGTCGAGCATGACCCACGCAAACGGACGCGGATCGGCCTCGGCCCAACGCGCGAGAAGCGTCGTCTTGCCGTACCCGGCGGGCGCCACCACGGTCACGAAAGGCACGCGCGCTGCACTCAGCCGTGCGATCACGTCCTCCTTGGCGACAGTGCCGGGCCGGATCGACGGCGCCCCGAGCTTGATCTCCGCGAGGTCGAAGGGGACGTCCGTAACAGACACTCGGACGCAATGCTAAAGAGAGGGTTCGAGCCTGACCACTGGCGTGCCGCAGCTGCCGACCGCAGCTCCACGAAGGCTCATTTCATGCAATCGGTATGAGGCACAGAGGCGGGATTACAGGCGATGCTCGGCGTGATGGCCGACGTGACGCACGACTCGGATTCTGGAAGACCGTCCCGAATACGCCGGATCGGTGCGCGCGCGCTCACCGTCGTGGCGATCCTGCTCGCGCTCGTCGGGATGCTCGCGTTCTACGTCGAGCACACCGTCCTCGACGAAGACGGGTTCGAGACGATCTCGCGGGAGATGATCGAAAACGACGAGATCCGCACCCAGGTCGCGGCGACAGCCGTCGACCGGCTGTTTGCGAACGTCGACGTCGAGGCGGCGATCGCCGAGCGGCTGCCTGCCGGCACAGCAGGGACTGGCGCCGGTACTCGCCGGTCTCGCGCGCTCGGGCGCCGACCGGGCAGCCGAAGCGGCGCTCGAGAGACCGCGCGTGCAGACGCTGTGGGTGGAGACGACGACCGCGACGCAGCGCCAGCTCGTGCGTCTGCTGGACGACGAGACCGAGTTCATCCAGGCAGAGGGCGGCACCGTCGTCCTCGACCTGCGGCCACTGATGCTCGAGATCGGCGAGCAGGTGGTCGTGATCGGACGGCTCGCCGAGAGGCTGCCCGAGTCCTCGGGCAGGATCGCGATCATCGACGAGAGCCAGCTCGAGACGGCGCAGACGCATCACGAAGATCCTGCGCGCAGTCGCCGACTGGATGTGGCTCGTCGCGCTCGCGGTCGCTGCGCTTGCGATCTGGCTCGCGCGCGGGCGTCGCAGGCTCGAGCTCCGCGCGCTCGCGATCGGCCTCGTCCTCGTGGGGCTCCTGATGCTGGCGGTACGCCGCTTTGCCGGCGACTACCTGGTCGACGAGCTCGCGAAGGACGACGCCGTCAAGCCCGCGGCACACGACGCCTGGAGCATCCTCACGCAGACCCTCGCCGACCGTGCGTGGGTGTGGATCGTCCTCGGCATCGTGACGCTGGTCGGAGTCTGGTTCGTCGGCGAGAGCCGTCGCGCCGCACAGGCGCGCCGCGCCGCTGCACCAATCCTCGAGAGCCGTCCGACGACGTACACGATCGCCGCGGTCGCGCTGCTCGTGGTCGCGCTCGTGACACCGCCCATCGCGCGCGGCTGGCTGACGGCTGTCGTTCTGATCGGACTCGTCGTCGCCGGCATCGAAGTCGTCCGAGCAATCGTCAACAGGGAAGCACCGCACCCCGACTAGAGGAGGCAACGTTGTCCGAGAAGCCGGAGCTAAGGCGCGATGTTCTGCCGATCCCGGACAAGCCGTTCGAAGGAACGCTCCCACTCGACGCCAAGGACCCAGACGCGTCGTTCCCTGCGATCGAGCCGCTACAGCCACCAGCGGGCGCGCCCAACGTGCTTGTCATCTTGCTCGACGACGTCGGCTTCGCCGCCTCGAGCGCGTTCGGCGGGCCGTGCGCGACGCCGACGGCTGAGCGGCTGGCCGGGAACGGCCTGAAGTACAACCGCTTCCACACGACGGCGCTGTGCGCGCCGACGCGGGCTGCCTTGCTGAGCGGGCGCAACCACCACTCGGTGGGAATGGGGGTCATCACGGAGCTCGCCACCTCGGCGCCCGGCTACAACTCGATTCGCCCCAATACGTGCGCGCCGCTGGCGCAAACGCTGCTGCTGAACGGCTATTCGACGGCGCAGTTCGGCAAGTGCCACGAGGTGCCGGTGTGGCAGACGAGCCCGATGGGGCCCTTCGATGCCTGGCCGACCGGCGGCGGCGGATTCGAGTACTTCTACGGCTTCATCGGCGGTGAGACGAATCAGTACTACCCGGCCCTCTACGAGGGCACGACGCCGGTGGAGCCGGAGAAGACGCCTGAGGAGGGTTACCACTTCACCGAGGACATGACCGACAAGGCGATCAAGTGGGTTCGCCAGCAGAAGGCGCTCATGCCCGACAAGCCCTTCTTCGTCTACTTCGCTCCGGGTGCCGCGCATGCGCCGCACCAGGTCCCGACGGAGTGGTCGGACAAGTACAAGGGCCGCTTCGACCAGGGCTGGGACGCCCTTCGCGAGGAAATCCTCGAGCGGCAGAAGGAACTCGGGGTCGTCCCCCCGGATGCGGAGCTGACTGCGCGACACGAGGAGATCCCGGCCTGGGAGGACATGGCCGACGAGCTCAAGCCGGTGCTCGCGCGCCAGATGGAGGTCTACGCCGGTTTCCTCGAGCACACCGACCACCACATCGGGCGGCTGGTCGACGCGCTCGACGATCTCGGCGTCCTCGAGGACACGCTCGTCTACTACATCGTGGGCGACAACGGCGCCTCCGCTGAGGGCACGATCAACGGAACGTTCAACGAGATGTTCGTGTTCAACGGCGCCGCTGCGCTCGAGACACCGGAGTTCATGGCGTCCAGGATCGACGAGTTCGGCACCCCGACGGCCTACAACCACTTCGGCGTCGGCTGGGCGCACGCGATGGACACGCCCTACCAGTGGACGAAGCAGGTCGCCTCACACTGGGGAGGGACGCGCAACGGCACGATCGTGCATTGGCCGAGCGGGTTCACCGCTCGCGGCGAGGTTCGCTCGCAGTTCCACCACGTGATCGATGTCGCCCCGACCGTGCTCGAGGCCGCAGGGCTGCCGCATCCGACCACCGTCGAACGGCGTCGATCAGCGCCCGATCGAAGGCACGAGCATGCGCTATTCCTTCGACGGTGCTACCGAGGCCGATCGCCACGAGACGCAGTACTTCGAGATGTTCTGCAACCGCGGCATCTACCACCAGGGCTGGACTGCGGTCACCCGCCACTCGATCCCGTGGCTGATGGGGCAGCCTCTGCCTCCGTTCGAGGACGACGTCTGGGAGCTCTACGAACCGGGCGACTGGAGTCAGGCCCACGACCAGGCAGCCGCGATGCCCGAGAAGCTGACCGAGCTCCAGGAGCTCTGGCTCGAGGAGGCACGCAAGTACAACGTGCTCCCGCTCGATGACCGCCGGATCGAGCGCTTCGACGCGGAGCTCGTCGGCCGGCCGGAGCTCGTGAAGGGTAACTCGCAGCTGCTCTTCGGCGGCATGGGACGCCTCACGGAGAACAGCCTCCTGAACATCAAGAACAAATCCCACGCGGTCACGGCGGAAGTGGTCGTGCCCGAGTCCGGCGCCGAGGGCGTGATCTTCGCTCAGGGCGGCGCCTTCGCCGGCTGGAGCCTGTACGCGAACGAGGGGCGTCCGACCTACTGCTACAACCTGCTCGGCCTGCAGCGCTTCAAGATCGAGGCCGACGCCACGATCCCGCCCGGAACGCACCAGGTGCGGATGGAGTTCGCCTACGACGGCGGCGGGCTTGCCAAGGGCGGCAGCGTCACGCTCTACCTCGACGGGGCCAAGGTCGGTGAGGGCCGCGTCGAGGGAACCGTGCCGCTGATCTTCTCGGCGGACGAGACCGCCGACGTCGGACAGGACACCGCGTCCCCGGTCAGCGACGACTACGACAGCGAGTCCAGCATCTTCACCGGCACGGTCAACTGGGTGCAGATCGACCTCGGCGAGGACGCAGAAGACGCCGACCACCTCATCACACCCGAGGAGCGCCTCCGGATCGCAATGGCGAGGCAGTAGGCGTCGAGCGGGCGACGGCTGATGCAAGAAGCAGTGTCCCGGAAGAAGAAGGCTGGCCCGGCAGACGCGCCCGGGCAGCCTCCTCGTCCGGGCATGCGCTGGATTCCCGGCCGCACGTTCGCGATGGGCTCCGAGGACTTCTACCCCGAGGAGCGCCCTGTTCATCACGTCTCGGTCGACGGCTTCTGGATGGACGAGACACCGGTCACCGCAGCGAAGTTCCGCCGGTTCGTCCGCGAGACGAAGTATGAAACGCTAGCCGAGCGCCCGCTCGACGCGGCGCTCTATCCCGACGCAGATACCGAGCTCCTCGTACCTGGCTCGCTCGTATTCCGCAGATCCTCGGGCACGGTCGACCTGAACGACCACCGCAACTGGTGGGAGTACGTGCCCGGCGCGTACTGGAAGCGACCCGGCGGAAAGGGCACGACGATCAACGGCCGCGACAGGCATCCCGTCGTCCATATCGCGTACGAGGATGCCGAAGCGTATGCCGCGTGGGTGGGGAAGCAGCTGCCGAGCGAGGCGGAGTGGGAGCTCGCCGCCCGCGGCGGGCTCGAGGGCGCGGCCTTCGCGTGGGGAGACGACCACTTCCCGGACGGCAAGCCGATGGCGAACACGTGGCAGGGCGAGTTCCCTTGGCAGAACCTGAAGCTGGACGGACACGTGGGGACCTCGCCGGTCGGGAGCTTCGCGCCGAACGGCTACGGCCTCTGTGACATGACCGGCAACGTCTGGGAGTGGACCTCCGACTGGTTCACGTCCCGGCACCCGGAGGGGGCGGCGAGCTCGTGCTGCGTCCCGCGAAACCCTCGTGTCGCGGAACCCGAGCCGAGCTCCGAGCCGATCCCCCGCCGCGTGATCAAGGGCGGCTCGCATCTCTGCGCACCGAACTACTGCCTCCGCTATCGGCCTGCCGCGCGACAGGGGCAGGCGATCGACTCCTCGACGACCCACCTCGGCTTCCGCTGCATCGTTCGCCCCCAACCAGAAGGAAAGTGAGGGATGGGCGGCTCAGGCCTCGTCGTGCTCGCCCTCCTCGTCCTCGCCTACGCGGCGGTATCGCGACGGCTCTCGGGGACGGCGATCACGGCGGCGATGGTGTTCGTCGCCGGCGGCATCCTGGCGAGCGACGAGGTCCTCGGCTGGCTCGATCCCGCGATCGAGAGCCAGACCGTCCGATGGATCGCCGAAGCGACGCTGACCGTCGTGCTCTTCTCGGACGCGTCGCGAATCGACCTCACCGCCTTGCGCCGTGAGTACGTCGTGCCGCTTCGGTTGCTCGCGATCGGGCTGCCGCTCACGATCCTGGCCGGCACGCTCGCGGGCGTCGCCCTGCTCGGCGAGCTCGTGCTGATCGAGGCAATTCTGCTCGCGATCGTGCTCGCCCCGACGGACGCTGCCCTGGGGCAGGCGGTCGTCACCGATCCGCGGGTTCCGTCACGTGTCCGTCAAGGGCTCAATGTCGAAAGCGGGCTCAACGACGGCATCTGCGTTCCGCTGCTCCTGATCGCGATCGCGGTCGCCGAGGCGGAAGCGGGCGCGATCGGAAACGGCGCAGCATTCGAGCTCGTGCTCGAGGAGATCGGCTACGGGTGCATCGGGGGCGTGGTGGCGGGACTCGCCGCGGCAGCGGTGGTCAGGGTTGGCGTCTCGCGCCGCCTCGTCGATCCGACCTGGCTCCAGGTCGTCCCGGTTGCCGCGGCCGCGCTCGCCTACGGGCTGGCCGTGTGGATGCACGGCAGCGGCTTCATCGCCGCCTTCGTCGGCGGGGCCGTCTTCGGCGGGTTGCGCCGCGAAGTCGGGGGCGAGGTGAGCTTCTTCCTCGAGGAGGCGGGCGGCCTGCTCGGTGCGGTCACGTTCATCCTCTTCGGCGCCGTCATGCTCGTACCCACGCTCGACGACCTCTCCGCCGAGATCGTCGTGTATGCGCTCCTCAGCCTGACCCTCGTTCGCATGATCCCCGTGGGCTTGGCGATGCTCGGAACGGGCGCCAGGCGCCCGACCGTCGCGTTCCTCGGCTGGTTCGGGCCGCGGGGACTGGCGTCGATCGTGTTCGCGGTGATCCTCGTCGAGGATGCCGACCTCGCGAACGAGTCGGTGCTGCTAAACACGATCTTCCTCACGATCGGCACTCTCCGTGCTCTTGCACGGGCTGACCGCAGCGCCACTCGCAGGACGCTATGCAGCGTGGTTCGCGGCGCACCCGCGCGACGCGGCGCCCGCTTTCGAAAGCGCTCCGGCTCCGGTAGAGCGTCCGCACGGCTGGGCGGCCGGAGGCATCGGGACGTCGAGGACGCCTCCGAGCCGGCGTCGTAATGGCCTCTCCGGAGACACACGAGGACTCCGCCATGGGTGACGTCAACGCTGCGCCGATCGATCCGGGCGCACTGATTCGCAGCAGGCAGTACCGCGTCCTGCTCGTGCTGGCGGCGCTGATCGGTCTGCTCGTCTCGCTGGCGTCATGGAGCTTCCTGGCGCTTGTCCACAAGATCCAAGTTGGGATCTACGAGGATCTCCCCGGCGAGCTGGGGTACGAGACCGTTCCCTGGTATTGGCCGCTGCCCTGGCTTGCCCTCGCTGGTGCGCTCACAGCGCTTGCGATCCTGCGCCTCCCCGGACATGCGGGCCATGTACCCGCCGAGGGTCTCAAGACCGGCGGAGGCCTCACTCAGCCGATCGAGCTCCCGGGCGTCCTCCTGGCGGCGCTCGCAACCCTCGGTCTCGGGCTCGTGCTCGGCCCGGAGGGACCCCTGATCGCACTTGGCATGGGCCTCGCGGTCCTTGCGGTTCGGCTGGTCAGAAAGGATGCGCCCCAGCAGGTGTTGGGGTTGATGGCCGCCGCCGGGAGCTTTGCCGCCATCTCGACGGTGTTCGGCTCGCCGGTCATCGGCACGGTGATCCTGCTCGAGGCTGCAGCGTTGGGTGGAGGTGGGCTGCCGCTGTCGCTCGTACTGCTCCCGGGCCTGATCGCCGCCGGGCTCGGCTCCCTCGTCTTCATCGGCATGGGAGACTGGACCGGGCTGAGCACGAGCGCCTGGGCGCTGAGCGCCTTGGACCTGCCACCGTACGCCGGGCCTGACTGGGGTGATTTCGGATGGACGATCGTGCTCGCGATCGCCGCCGCACTCGTCGTGTTCGTCATCGTCGAAGTCGCCAGACTGACGATCCGCCTTGTCTCGGCGCGGCCCTTCGTGCTCACCGTCGCTGCGGCGCTCGTGGTCGGTGGGCTTGCCATCGCCTTCAACCAGGCGACCGATCAACCGGCCAACGCGGTGCTGTTCTCCGGCGAGCACGCCTTCGAATCACTCTTCGAAGAACCCGGTCTCTCCCTCTCCGCCCTGACCCTGCTCCTAGTGTTCAAGGGGCTCGCGTGGAGCATCTCCCTGGGCAACTTTCGCGGCGGCCCAACGTTCCCAGCCCTGTTCCTCGGCACTGTCGCAGGACTCCTCGCCGCCGACCTCCCGGGATTCTCGGAAACACCAGCCGTCGCGGCCTTGATGGCCGCGGCCTGCGTGTCGATCCTGAGGCTCCCGCTCGCATCAGTCGTGGTCGCCCTGCTCTTGACCTCCCAAGCGGGGCTCGCCGTCGCCCCACTCATCATCGTGGCCGTGGTCGTCGCCTACATCACCACCGAGACGCTGTCGGCACGTCGCGTTGCCTTCGCGGGTAGCAGCGCGCACACGCCAAGCGGGACTGCGTGACTCGACGGGCTCGGAACTGACTCGCCTAGGACGCGGCGAGCGCCGCCGGCCGCTCGGCCCGGCGGTACTCGACCCGGTACCCGAGCCGCTGCGGCACGGCGAGCAGGGCCTCGAGGTCGAGCTCGATCCGGGCGCCGGCCTTCTGCGTCACCTCGTCCTCGATCGGGAGGTCGAAGTCGTCGGCGCCGTAGTCGAGCGCGCGGAACGCCTCCTCGTTCTGCGTCAGCACCGACGTCCTGACGTGCTTGACGTTGTCGAGGAAGATCCGTGACAGCGCGATGTGGCGCCAGTACTCCTGCGGCGAGATCTCGCGGCCGCCGAAGGCCGTCCCGTACGGCTTGTACGTCCAGCAGAGGAACGAGAACAGGCCCTCGTACCCGTCGCGCACGCACTCGTCCTGGAAGTCGCGCGTCCGCTGCAGGTGCTCGAGCCGCTCGTCGAGGGTCTCGTCGAAGCCGATCACCATCGTCGCGGTCGTCTTCATCCCGCTCTCGACGATCGCGCGTTGCGCCTCGAAGTAGTCGCGCACCGTGTACTTCCACTTGGCGTGCCGGGCGCGGAAGTCCTCGGTGAGGATCTCGCTGCCGCCGCCGGTGACCCAGTGCACGCCGGCGTCGCGTAGCCGCGCGGCCGCGTCGGCGTAGGAGAGCTTCGCCCGGTCGGCGAGGAAGACGAACTCCGCGATCGTGAGCGCGTAGAACTCGACGCGCTCGCCGTAGCGGGCGCGCACCGCTGCGAACAGGTCGCAGTAGTACTGGAGCGGCAGCTTCGGGTTGAAGCCGCCGTTGAAGCCGACGAGGTCGCCGCCGAACTCGAGCAGCTCGTCGATCTTCGCGAACACGTCCTCGCGCGTGAGGACGTAGCCGCCGCCCTGGTTCGGGAGCACGTAGAAGGCGCAGTAGTCGCACTGCGCGACGCAGACGTTCGTGTAGTTGATGATCCGCATCACCATGTAGGTGGCGCGGTCGGGCTCGTGCCAGCGGGCGCGCGCGGCCCCGGCGAGCGCCTGGAGCTCCTCGTCGTCGCCGCGCAGCCAGAGCTCGCGGGCCTCGTCGACGGAGATGCGGCCGTTCCCGCTCACGCCGGCACCGCCTCCTCGACCGGCACCTCGTCCGGGTCGAGCGTGTCCATGAAGGACGAGACGGAGAAGACCGCGTTGCCGGCGCCCGCGACGCCGTACCCCGGCGGCGGCTTCAGCCGGTGGCGGTCGAGCGTCTCCTTGTAGGCCTGGAGCAGGCGGATGTGGTACTCGAGCGGGGCGCCGTCGGGATTCGCCTGTCCGAGCGGCGTCGTCGGCTCCGGGCACCAGGTCGTGAAGCGCGGCGTGACCCCGCGGCTCATGAAGTAGTCGAGCCCCTCGGTCGTGGACGTGATCGCCTCGTCCACGGTCGCGAACCCATGAGGCTTCGCCATCTCCACGCCGGCGACGAAGTTCGGGATGACGAAGCGCGGGCCGAACACCTCGGCCGCGTCGAAGATCCGCCGGTGCCACTCCTCGCGCCCGACGTAGCGCTCCTTGCCGGGCGAGATGATCGAGAAGAGGCGCTTGTCCCAGACCTCGTAGTTCGGGTGGTAGATCGTGATCCCGTAGTCCTTGTACCGCTGCACGTCGGCCTTCGGCAGCGCCTGCGCGACGACCTTGCCGATCCAGCGGCCGGGGAAGCGCTCCTCGATCGCCTGCGCGTAGCGCCCGTAGAAGTCGGCCTCGGCGAGCCCGTCGACGGTGCTCGTGACCGAGCCGCCGGTGAGCGTGTAGGCCTTCGAGACGTGATCGGTGTCGTAGCGGTCGATCAGCGCGAGCGCCTCGAGCACGTCCTCGACGGGCTTGACGCCCGTGTAGGGCCGCCCCGCCTGCTTGTGCTGGCGCCAGTTGTGGTTGATGTCGCAGAACTGGCACTCCTCCTTCGCGCCGAAGTACTGGCAGAGGCGCAGCACCGTGAGGTAGACCAGGTAGCCCCACTGGATCGTCGGCGCCGTCTCCATCACGGTCTTCCCGTTCGCGAGCGTGTGCCGGTAGTACTCGGGCATCGGCGGGAGCGTCACGTCCGCGATCGTGCGTCCTTCGAGCACGAGCCGCAGGGCACCGTCCTCGCCCCGCTCGGCGCGGTACGGCGACGCGGGATTGACGCGGACGGAGACGATGGTGCGGCGCAGCTCCCACGGGCCGCCGGTGAGCGCGACCTCCTCGGGCGGACGCCGCAGCGCGGCCTCGCCGAGCTCGGCGAGCGGCTTCTGGTCGAACGAGAAGATGAAGTAGGACTTCGGCTTCACCTCGCCGTCGAGGTTGTCGGTGAGCGCCGACTCCTCGAAGGCGATGCCGGTGCGCAGCAGGTCCTCCTTCAGCACCGCCTCCGGCGGCACGCTCGGGAAGCGCTCCATGAGCCCCTCGAGCAACTGTGTCCGGGCGGTGCTCACACGGTCACGGTATCGCCCACGCGGGTTGCGGTGCGACACCCGTCCGGTGTAGGACACCGGCGCAATCGAGTCAGGGGAGGACCGAGATGCACAAACTGTTGCTCGCCGTCGTCGTCGCCCTTGCGCTGGCGGCGCCGGCGCAGGCAGGCGAGGCGGACGTCCGCTTCGCCACCTTCAACGCCTCGCTCAACCGGAACGTCGCGGGCCAGCTCGTGGCCGACCTGTCCACGCCGAACAACGCGCAGGCCGCGACGGTCGCGGAGATCGTCCAGCGTGTGCGGCCCGACGTCCTGCTCATCAACGAGTTCGACTTCGCGCCGGCGGCCGTCGGCCTGTTCCAGCAGAACTACCTCTCGGTGCCGCACAACGGCGCCGCGCCGATCCTCTACCCGTACACGTACATCGCGCCCTCGAACACGGGCATCCCGTCCGGCAAGGACCTGAACAACGCGGGCGGCGTCGTCACGACGCCGGGCGCGCCCAGGCTACGGCGACGACTCGTTCGGCTTCGGGGCGTTCCCCGGCCAGTTCGGGATGGTCGTCTACTCGCGCTACCCGATCGACCCGCTCGGCGTCCGCACCTTCCAGCTCTTCAAGTGGAAGGACATGCCGGGGAACCTCATCCCGCAGCCGTTCTACTCGCCGGACGAGGTCGACATCCTGCGGCTCTCCTCGAAGAGCCACTGGGACCTGCCGGTCCGGATCGAGGGCAAGACGGTGCACTTCCTCGTCAGCCATCCGACGCCGCCCGTGTTCGACGGGCCGGAGGACCGGAACGGCACGCGGAACTTCGACGAGATCCGCTTCTGGGCCGACTACATCACGCCCGGCGCGAGCTCGCGGTACATCTACGACGACGCCGGCAACGAGGGCGGGCTGAAGCCGGGCGAGCTGTTCGTGATCGCCGGTGACCAGAACTCCGACCCGCTCGACGGCGACTCGATCCCGGGCGCGATCCAGCAGCTGATCGAGCATCCGCTGGTGAACACGAAGGTGACGCCCGAGAGCGCGGGTGCCGTCGAGGCGGCGGCGCTCCAGGCCGGCGCGAACCTCGTGCACCGCAGCGACCCGCGCTTCGACACGGCGGACTTCGCGGACGGCGCACCCGGCAACCTCCGCGCGGATTACGTCCTCCCGCGCAAGACGCTGCAGATCGCCGGCGCCGGCGTGTTCTGGCCGCTCCTGGCCGATCCGCTGTCCCGGCTCACGGGCGTCTTCCCGTTCCCGAGCTCCGATCATCGGTCGGTCTGGGTCGACGTTTCGATCCCGGCCGTCCAAGTAGCGGCTGTACGCATTCGGTAAAGGTGCGGGGCCGCCCTCGGGCGGCTCCGCTACCTTCGCGGGCGGGCCGGTGCTGAAGAAGCTGCTCATCTGCGCGGCGCTGGCCGCGATCTCCGCCGCGCCGGCGCAGGCGCAGTCGCGCGTGCTGCTCATGCCGGGCGTGACCTACGAGCGGCAGGTGCAGTTCACCTCGCATGGGCCGGTCGCCGTGCACGTCCTCAACGCTCCGAAGCCCGGCGGCGCGTACAGCCTGAAGCCGGTGCTCTCGAACGGCGCCATCCTCGGCAAGGACCGCGTCACCACGATGCAGCGCGGGATTCCGCGACGCGACCGCCGCGGGTGTCAACGGCGACCTCTTCACGCTCGCGGACGGGCGACCCAGCGGGATGCTGATGCAGGACGGCGTCCTCCAGCACCCGCCGCTCGCGGACCGCTCGACCCTGGGGATCGCCGGCGACGGCGCGCTCCGCGTCCAGCGGCTGCGCATGTTCGGCACCTGGCGTGGGACCGGGCAGCGGCGCCCGATGGACCTGAACGAGGCGCCCGCGCCCAACGGGATCTCGCTCTTCACCTCCGCGTGGGGCTCTGCGACGCCGGCCGTGCCCGGCGCGGTCGAGGCGATCGTCTCCGCCCCTGCCCGCGACCACCCCGAACGTCGACCTCACCGGCCCGGTCACCGGCCAGGCGCAGAACGGGAACACGGCGATCCCGCCCGGCGGCGCCGTCCTCGTCCGCCCGCGGCACCGCGGCGCAGCGGCTGCTCGAGGAGGCGCCGGTCGGCACGACCGTGACGATCCGGCTGCTCGTGAACCCGGACATCGCCGGGCTCGCGCACGCCGTCGGCGGCGGCCCGGCCCTCGTCCGCGACGGCAAGCCGATCTTCCGCGCCAACGAGCTGTTCTCGACCGCGCAGATGGCGCGCAACCCGCGCACCGGCGTGGGGCAGCTCGCCGACGGTCGCATCGTGCTGGTGGTCGTCGACGGCCGCCGTCCCGGCTACTCGGTCGGGATGACGAACTTCGAGCTCGCGCAGACGCTCGTGCGCCTCGGCGCGGTCACGGGCGACCGGCCTCGACGGCGGTGGCTCGTCGACGATGGCGTTCGACGGCGCGCTGCTGAACCGGCCCTCCGACAGCGGCGGCGAGCGGGCCGTCTCGGACGGGCTGTTCGTCCTCTACACCGGCGTCGTCGCGGCGCCGCCCGGGGAGGCGGTGCTCTCGCCGAACGGCGACGGCGTCGGCGACGTGCAGCCGCTCGCGTACAAGGTCGGCCGCCCCTCGACCGTGAAGGTGAGCCTGGTCGGGCCCGGACCGGTCGACGCGGGTGCTCGACGAGAGCGCGAAGGCGCCCGGCGTCCAGCGCTTCTCGTGGGACGGCAGCGAACGCCGACGGCTCGCCGGCGGCCGAGGGTCAGTGGCGCCTGTCCGTCTCGGCGACCGAGGAGGGCGGCCAGACGACCGCCGCCGACCGCTTCTTCTCGCTCGACCGCACGCTCGGCGGGCTCTCGGTCGCGCCCGCGCTCATACGCATCGGGCGCGGGTGGCCGCCTGACCGCGTCGTTCACGCTGACGCGGCCCGCGCGTCTCACCGGCTCGCTGCGGACGCGGAGCGGCGCCGTCGTCGCGACCTTCGCGCGGGCCGTCCAGGCTCAGGCCGGGCCGAACGCGCTGCGCTGGAACGGGCGGGTCGGGAAGCGCTGGATCTCCTCGGGGCAGTACCTCGTGCGGATCCGCGCCGTCAGCACCGTCGGCGCGAGCGAGCTCGAGGCGCCGGTGACCATCCGCCGCGTCGCCCCTGCTCGTGCTCCGAAGCGCGGCTGAGTACGCTCAGCGCGTGCCGATCGCCTCGATCCTCAGCGAGATGACGGACGCCCTCACGACCGTCGTCGGCGACTACGGCCTCTACGCGGTCTTCGTGCTGATGTTCGTCGACGCGGTCCTCCCCGCCGCGAGCGAGCCGGTGATGGTGTACGGCGGCGCCGTCGCCGCGGGCGCGTTCGCCGCGGAGGTGACGTTCTCTCGGGATCGACCTGCCGGACGGCTTCTGGTCGTGGTTCGCGATCGGCCTCGCCGGGACGGTCGGGTACGTGCTCGGCTCGATCGGCGGCTGGGCGATCGGCTCTACGGCGGGCGCACCGTTCGTCGAGCGACACGGGCGCTGGCTGCACGTCGACGCCGGAGAAGCTCGACGAGGCGGAGCGCTGGTTCGAGCGCTGGGGCGACGGTTCGTCGTCGTCGGCCGCGTCACGCCGGTGCTGCGCTCGTTCGTCGCGATCCCCGCCGGCATCGCTCGGATGCCGCTCGGCCGCTACACGATCGCTGACGATCCCGGGCTCCGCGATCTGGTGCTTCGGCCTCGCCGGGATCGGCTGGGCGCTCGGCGCCAACTGGGAGCGCTTCCACCACGCGTTCCACTACGTCGACTACGTCGTGCTCGCGATGATCCTCGTCGCGGCCGTCGTGCTCGGGCTGCGCTGGCGCTCCTCTAGACTGGCTCGCCGTGCCGCCGCCGATTCCGCTCGTTGACGTCAAGGCGCAGTACGCGCCGCTGATCCCGCGGCTGCAGGCGGCCTTCGCCGAGGTGCTCGAGTCCGGGACGTTCATCCTCGGCCCGAACGTGAAGGCGTTCGAGGAGGAGGCGGCCGCGTACCTCGGCGTCCCGGAGACGATCGGCGTCGCCAACGGCACCGACGCGCTCGTGCTCGTCCTCGACGCGCTCGGGATCGGCCCCGGCGACGAGGTCATCTGCCCCGCGTTCACGTTCTACGCGACCGCCGAGTCGATCGCGCGCCGCGGGCGCGACGCCCGTGTTCGCCGAGATCGACCCGCAGACGCTGAACCTCGACCCGCAGGACGTCGCCGAGCGGATCACGCCGCGGACGAAGGCGATCATGCCCGTGCACCTCTTCGGCCGCCCGGCCCCGCTCGAGGAGCTCGCCTCGCTCGGCCCGCCGCTGATCGAGGACGCGGCGCAGGCCTTCGGCTCGCCGGGCATCGCCACGACCGGCGTCGCCTCGACGTTCAGCTTCTTCCCGACGAAGAACCTGTTCGGGCTCGGCGACGGCGGCCTCGTCGCCTGCATCGACGTCGAGCTCGCCGACCGGATCCGGATGCTCCGCTTCCACGGCTCGCGCGCGAAGGTCGACTTCGAGTACGTCGGCTACAACTCGCGCCTCGACGAGGTCCAGGCGGCGGCGCTGCGGATCTTCCTCCGGGAGCTCGACGGCTGGAACGCGCGCGCGGCGGGAGGCGGCCGAGCGGTACCGCGAGCTGGCCTCGGCGACCTCGTGCGAGACGCCCGTCGACGAGCCCGGCCACGTGTACCACCTCTTCGTCTGCCGCTCGCCCGAGCGCGACCGCATCGTCGAGGCGCTGCGCGCGGCCGGGATCGGCACGAACGTCAGTACTACCTGCCGCCGCTCCACCTGCAGCCGGCGCTCGCGCTACCTCGGCTGGTCGGAGGGCGACCTGCCCGAGACCGAGCGCGCTGCGGCGGAGAACTTCTCGCGTCCCGCTCTGGGCCGGGATCACGCCCGAGCAGCAGGAGCGCGTCGTCGACGTCGTGCGCGAGGCCGTCGGTGCCCGGGTCGAGCCGTGACCATCGGCCGCCACCGGCTGCTGCAGTTCGTCGCCGACGGCGTCCTCATCGCGGCCGCCTGGTACCTCGCGTTCCAGCTCCGCTTCGACCCGTTCGACGTCCCCGTCTACTACGACGACTACCTCGCGTGGACGACGATCGCGCTCGTCGTCGCGCTGAAGCTCGCGGTCTTCACCCTCACCGGGATCCACCACCGCTGGTGGCGCTACGTGTCCACGCGGGACATGTGGGGGATCGTCCGCGGCGTCACCGCGGCATCGCTGCTCGTGTACCTCGTCTTCTACTTCGCGCCGCTGAACGACCTGCGCGTGCCGCGCGGCATCGCGGCCCTCGACCTGCTGCTCCTGCTCGGGTTCGTCGCCACGAGCCGGATGCTCGCGCGGACGCTGTTCGAGCGCCCGGCGCCGGGCTCGCTCGTCGCGCGCGGCCGCGAGGTGATCGTCGTCGGCGCCGGCGACGCGGGCCAGCTCGTGCTGCGGGAGCTGCAGAAGTCGCGGACGATGACGCCGATCGGGCTCGTCGACGACGACCCGCGCAAGCGCCGGATGCGGCTGCACGGCGTCCGCGTGCTCGGGACGATCGACGAGCTGCCGCGGATCCTGCGCGACAACGACCCGGACGAGGTGCTGATCGCGATCCCGTCGGCTCCGGGCGAGGTGCGCCAGCGCGTCGTCGACATCGCGCAGGCGGCCGGCGTCCCGGTCAAGACGCTGCCGGGGCTGTACGAGCTGCTCGAGGGCGACCTCGACCTCACCGGCCAGATCCGGCCCGTGCAGGTGGAGGACCTGCTCGGCCGCCAGCCGGTGGAGGTCGACGTCGAGGCGATCGCGCGCTACGTCGCGGGCAAGACGGTGCTCGTCACCGGCGCGGGCGGCTCGATCGGCTCGGAGCTCTGCCGCCAGATCGCGCGGGCTCGACCCGACGCGGATCGTCCTGGTCGACCAGTCCGAGTCGGCGCTCTACGACATCGAGCGCGAGCTCGTCGACGAGCGCGGCTTCTCGGCCGGCGTGCCGGTGCTCGGCGACGTGAAGAACCGGGCGAAGATGCGGCAGGTCTTCGAGCGCTACCGGCCCGACGTCGTCTTCCACGCCGCCGCCTACAAGCACGTGCCGCTGATGGAGGCGAACCCGGTCGAGTCGGTGCGGAACAACGTCCTCGGCACGCGCGTCGTCGCCGACGTCGCGATCGAGTTCGGGGTCGAGCGCTTCGTCCTCATCTCGACCGACAAGGCCGCTCAACCCGTTCTCCGTCTACGGCCAGTCGAAGACGCTCTGCGAGTGGGTCGTCGCCGCGCACGGCGGCCTCGGACGTGGCGACGCGCTTCGTCGCCGTGCGCTTCGGCAACGTGCTCAACTCGACCGGCTCGCGTGATCCCGATCTTCCGCCGCCAGATCGAGCGCGGCGGGCCCGGTGACGGTCACGGACGCGGAGATGACGCGCTTCTTCATGACGATCCCGGAGGCGGCGTCGCTCGTGATCCAGGCGGGTGCGATCGGCGGGGCGCGGCGCAGATCTTCGTCCTCGACATGGGCGAGCCGGTGCGGATCCTCGACCTGGCCGAGAACATGATCCGGCTCTCGGGCAAGCAGCCGGGCCGCGAGGTGGCAGATCCGCTTCGTCGGCGCCCGCGCCCGGGGAGAAGCTCCACGAGGAGCTGTTCGCCGAGGGCGAGACCTGGCGCCCGACGACGCACCAGAAGATCCTCGCGCTCGACGTGCGGCCGGTCGACCGCGACTGGCTCGAGGGCGAGCTCGACGTGCTCGAGCGCCTCGTCGACGAAGGCGACACGCTCCAGCTCGTCTCGCGGCTGCGGGAGATCGTCCTGCACCCGCACGAGGCCGCCGCGCCGGCCTCCGTCGAGCCGCTCGTCTAGCCTCGCCGGCCGCGCGCAGCGGCCACCCATGAGCCGATCCGTACGATGAGCGCCGTGGGTGTGATGTTCCACTACGGCGGCGCCGGGGCCGAGCCCGAGATCAAGCGGGGCCCGCGCGAGCTCGTGCGGCTGGTGCGCGACGCGCTCGCGCTCGTCTGGCGCGCCGCGCCGCGCGAGTTCGTCCTCGCCGGCTCGCTGCAGGTGCTCGCCGGGCTCGGCGCGGCCGCCCAGCTCCTGCTCGCGAAGGCGCGTGCTCGACTCGCTGCTCGCCGCGGAGAACGGGCGACGGCGACTTCTCCGACGCGCTCGTCCCCGGCCTGCTCTTCCTCGGCGCTCACTGCTGTTCCTCACCGCGGCGCAGGTGTTCCAGCGCGAGTACCAGCGCCTGCTCGCCGAGCTGACGCGGCGCGAGGCGCAGGAGCAGATCCTCGCGGTGGCGACCGAGGTCGAGCTCGAGGCGTTCGAGACGCCCGAGCTTCCTCGACCGCTTCCAGCGCGCGCAGATGCAGGGCCAGTTCCGCCCGCTCCAGATCGCGAACGGCCTCCTCACGATGATCAGCGGCGTCGTCGGCCTCATCGCGGTCTCGGCGCGTGCTGCTCTCCCTCGAGCCGGTGCTGATGCTCGTCGTGCTGCTCGCCTTCGTCCCGCTCTGGCTCGCGAGCACGCGCAACAGCCGCGCCTTCTACCGCTTCTTCTGGAAGCGGACGCAGCTCGAGCGCCGGCTCTCGTACCTGTGGCACCTGATGACCGGCAAGGATCCGGCGAAGGAGCTGCGCGCGTTCGACCTCGGCCCGTACCTGCTCGGCGAGCACCGCGAGCTCTACGACGAGCGGCTGGGCGAGCTGCGCATCGCTCGTGCGCAAGCGCACGCGGATCTCACTGCTCGCGAACCTCGCGTCGCCGGCGTTCCTCGGCGGCGCGATGATCTACCTGCTGCTCTCGGGCCGCCTGCTCGCTCGCCCAGGTCGCCATCGCCGCCTGGGGCGTGTACCAGTTCGGCCAGCGGCTGGAGGGGATCGCGCTCGGCGCCGGGTCGCTGTACGAGAGCGCGCTCTTCATCGAGGACTTCGCCTCGTTCGCGGCGATGAAGCCGGAGGTGAGTCGCGACGCGGCCGACGGGCCAGGCGCCGCTCGCGGTTCGAGCGGATCGACGTGGAGGGCGTCTCCTTCGCGTATCCGGGCAGCGAGCGGCTCGCGCTGAGGACGTGTCGCTCGCGATCGAGGCCGGTCGAGGTCGTCGCGCTCGTGGGCGAGAACGGCTCGGGGAAGACGACGCTCGCGAAGCTCCTCTCGCCGCCTCTACCGCCCGACGGAGCGGCCGCATCCTCTGGGACGGCGAGGACATCGCCGGGATCGACCCGACCTCGCTGCGCGACTCGATCGCGGTCATCTTCCAGGACTTCCTCCACTACGAGTTCCCCGCGCGCTCGAACGTCGCCATGGGGCGCGTCTCCCGCGAGGACGACTTCGACGCGATCGTCGAGGCGGCGCGCGGCGCGCGGGCGCGCACGACTTCATCGAGGACCTGCCCGCAGGGCTACGACACGCTGCTCTCGCGCCAGTTCCACGACGAGGGCAAGGAGCTGTCCGTCGGCCAGTGGCAGCTGATCGCGCTCGCACGCGCGTTCTTCCGCGACGCGCCAGCTGCTCGTGCTCGACGAGCCGACCGCTGCGCTCGACGCCCGCGCCGAGCATGCGCTGTTCGAGCGGATCCGCGAGCTCGCCGCGGGCCGCTCGGTGCTCCTGATCTCGCACCGCTTCTCGAGCGTGCGCGACGCCGACCGGATCTTCGTGCTCCGGCACGGCGAGCTGATCGAGCAGGGCGACCACGCCGAGCTGATGCAGCTCGGCGGCCTCTACGCGGAGCTGTTCGAGCTGCAGGCGAGCGCCTACGTGGACGCGGCTCCCGCCCCCGGCGTCGAGCCGAGGGCGGGAGAGCCGTTCCTGGTCCGGCGGTCGCTGGGCTAGGCGCCGGGGATCTTCACGAGCAGGAGCTGACCGCCCTCGCGCTGGTAGGTGAGGGTGCCGCGCACCTCCTCGTCCACGATCAGCGAGCCGGCCTGGACGTCGGCGAGGAACATGTCCTTCCCGAAGACGTCGGAGACGTCGACGATGCCGCTCGACTCCCACGAACCGGGCGCCGCCGTCGGCACCTGGTCCTGGTTCACGCGGGCGATGACCTCGGTCGTGCCCGTGGCGATGTCGTAGCGCCAGATCCGCGCGTACGAGATGCCCTGGTTGTGGCCGCCCGGGTCCTCCTGGATGAGGACGCTGCGCGCCGTCGACTCCACGTTGTCGAGCTGGTGGATCGCGTTCGCGTTGCCGTAGCCGCCCGCGTCCGCGTCGTGGGCGATCGAGAGCGTCGCCCGCGTCGGGTCGGACGGGTTGAGCACGAGCTTGAACAGCCGTCCGTTCATGTACGGGCCCGCGGAACGTGGCCGGGCCGCGGGTCATGTACGCCGTGCCCGGGGCCGGCACTGCCCGGGGCTCGCCGGTGTCCGCGACGTAGACGACGTTCGGCGTCGTCCGGTCGTAGGCGATGTCCTCGACGCGGATGAACTGGAAGACGCCGTTCGCGTTCGACCAGTTCTCGAGGCCGGTCTGGTCGCCGACCGCGATCGCGCGCGGCACCTCGATGAAGCGGCCGGAGACCGGGCCCGCGACGGTGAGGTCGCCGTAGTCGTTGATCGTCGGGACGTCCGACTTGAACGCCCACAGCGTGCCGGTGTCGTTCCAGACCGCGGCCGCGCTGCCGGCGGTGTAGAGGTAGAGCTGCGAGCTCGGCGCCGTGAACGTGTCGTCGCCCGAGAGCACGACCGGATGGCCGTAGCCCGGGATCGCGACGCTGTTCTCGTGGTTGTGCCGGCCCATGCCGTAGATCGACTTGTACGCGCCGCTCTTCACGTCGTAGGCGACGACGACGCCGGCCTGCTCGGGCTGCGAGCCGTTCGGGTTCGGCACCGGCCAGGCGACGCCGACGCGATTGACGACGTCCGTCGCCTCCTCGTTCGTGAAGAGCAGGTCGCGCTCGAACCCGTGCTCCGCCGTGGCGAGGAAGTTCGAGCAGAAGCGCTGGTAGTTCGCCTCGGACGGGATCACGTACGACCCGTCGAGCACGCCGTGCGTCTGCGCGTTGATCTTCAGGTTGCTGAGCATCGCGTTCGTGAAGTCGTTGAACCCGACGCCCGTGGCCGGCGTGAACGGGAACGGGACGGTCGACGTCTCGTGGTTCACGTAGACGTCGGCGCGGCCCTGGCCGTGACCGACGACGCGAGATGCCGTCGGGGATCGCCTCGAACAGGTAGCCGTTCTTCAGCGTGTCGCCGACCGAGATGATCGGCTCGACCGAGACGCCCGCCTTCACGGGCGTCAGCAGCGCCGGCTGCGACGTGCGGAACCCGGCCGGGTCGGCGCCTGCCGCAGCGGCGGTCGCCAGCGCGACCGCGGTCACGCCTGCGAGCGCCAGAAACGCTCTCTTCATCCTGTACCCCTCTCTCCCCTCGCGGGATCGGATCGGGCGATTGTCTCCGATCGGTGAACGGGGTGCTACCGGGAACCGGGCGGGAGGAGCAGGTCGAGCATGAGCGCCGGGTCGCGAAGGACGCGCGTTCCCGCGCCGCGTTCACGCTTCCGCAGCTCGAGTGCGTCGGGGTCCTCGAGCGGCGCCAGCCGGCCCTCGCGGATGAGCGCCTCGTCGACCCCGCCGAGCCGGCCGCCGAAGGTCGTGTAGACGGGAGCGCCGAGCGCGACCGCCTCCCGGTTCATCGTCCCGCCGGCCGAGACGACGAGGTCGGCGAACGCGATCAGGCTCTGCGCGTCGACGGCGTGCTCCGGGACGATCACGGACGGGAGCCCGAGGTTCTGGATGGAGACCCGCTGCTCGTCGGTGCGCGGGATCACGACCGCCTGGACCTGCTCGTCGCGGCCGAGGCGGTCGAGCGTCCGCGCGAACACCGGGTTGCCGTGGCGGTGGTAGAGCGAGACGTCCGGCGGCGGGCGCAGGACGACGAGGATCCGCGCCTCGTCGACGCCGAGGTCGCGGAGCGCGGCCGCGTCGGGCTCGAAGTCGGCGAGGTAGTACTCCTCCTTCAGGCCCGGGTAGCGGCGGAGCTTGTCGCCGGTCGCGCCGTAGCGGGCGAGCCGCTCGGGCGGGATCGCCTCCGGTACTACGACCCGCCGCGCGGCGCGGCAGCCGAGCTGATGCTGGAGCCAGGCCCACTCGTAGTCGAAGGTCGTCCCGCTCGGGATCCCGAGGCTGCGCGCCGTGAGCGTCAGCTCGTGCGAGCCGTGCGCGAGCGCGACGTCGAAGCGGCGGCCCTTCGCCCAGCGGCGCAGGCTGCGCAGCCGTGACGCCATCGCCCGCGCCTTCGCCGCGCGCGAGCGGCCCGCGTGCCGCCCGATCGGCTCGCCGTCGAGCCCGTGCAGGCGGAGGAGCTCGAGCGTCTGCCCGTACTCCCGGGTCGTGATCTCCACCTCGGCGCCGCGCGCCCGCAGGAGCCCGATCAGGGGCCGGAAGACGAGCGGGTGCGCGCTCGCCGTCAGATCGATCCAGACCCTCACGCCGCGCCGAGTCTAGAGGCGCCTCCGTTCGCTAGCGTCGCGGCATCGAGCTCACACACCACGAGGAGCTGCAGCTGTTCGTCCTGCTGGCCGCCGCGGGTGCACTGCTCGTGCTCGTGCCCGTCCTGCGCGTGCCGTACCCGATCCTGCTCGTCCTCGGCGGGCTCGTCATCGGGCTGCTTCCGGGCATGCCGGACGTCGAGCTGCCGCCCGACCTCGTCCTCGTGGCGTTCCTGCCGCCGCTGCTCTACGCCGCCGCCTTCTACACCTCGCTGCGCGAGCTCCGTGCGAATGCGGCCCCGATCGGGGTGCTCGCCGTCGGGCTCGTGTTCGCGACCATGGGCGGCGTCGCGCTCGTCGCGCACGCCGTCGTGGCCGGCCTCTCCTGGCAGGAGGCGTTCATCCTCGGCGCCGTCGTCGCGCCGACGGATCCGCTGGCGGCGACGTCGATCGCCGGGCGGCTGGGCGTCCCGCGCCGGGTCGTCGTCGTGATCGAGGGCGAGGGGCTCGTCAACGACGCCACGGCGCTCGTCCTCTACCGGACGGCGGTCGCAGCCGCGATCGGCAGCGGGTTCTCGCTCTGGGATGCGGGCCTGCGGCTCGCCGTCGGCGCGGTCGGCGGGATCGCGATCGGACTCGGTGTCGGTCTGGCCGTCCGCGAGGTGCGCCGCCGCATCGACCATCCCCAGGCGGAGATCGGGCTCGCGCTGCTGACGGGCTACCTCGCCTACCTGCCGGCCGAGGCGCTCGACGTCTCGGCCGTGCTCGCGGCGGTGACCGCCGGGATCTTCGTCGGCTGGCACGCGCCGACGCTGACCACGCCGGCGCTCCGCCTCCAGGGCGCGGCGTTCTGGGACGTGCTCACGTTCATCCTCAACTCGGTGCTGTTCGCGCTCGTCGGGCTGCAGCTGCCGCACGTGGTCGACGCGCTCGAGTCGCAGTCGTCCGGCGAGGTGGCGACGGCAGCGGTCGCAGTCTCGCTCACGGTCGTCGCTCGTCCGGATCCTGTGGGTGTTCCCGTTCACGCTCGGCCGAAGCTCGTGCGGTCGGATCCGGGTGCGGCGCGCCCCGCGTGGCGGAGCGTCTCGATCGTGGCCTGGGCCGGGATGCGCGGCGCCGTCTCGCTCGCGGCCGCGCTCGCGATCCCGCTCGACGTGCCGAACCGCGACCTGCTCATCTTCCTCACGTTCGTCGTCATCCTCGTCACGCTCGTCGGGCAGGGGCTGACGCTCGCGCCGCTGATCCGGCTGGCTCGGGGTCGCGGACGACGGCATCGCCGAGCGCGAGGACGCGAAGGCGCGTGTGCTCGCCGCCGACGCGGCGCTCGCGCGGCTGGACGAGCTCGCCGGCGAGAGCTGGGTGCGCGACGACACGGCCGAGCGGATGCGCGGGCTGTACGGGTTCCGGCGCGAGCGCTTCAGCGGGCGGCTGGACGGCACGCGGCTCGAGGTCGAGGAGCAGTCCCAGGCGTACCAGCGGTTGCGGCGAGAGCTCCTGCAGGCCGAGGAGGACGCCGTGATCGAGCTGCGCCGCGTCGGCAAGATCGCCGACGACGTGATGCACCGGGTGCTCCGCGACATCGCGCTCGAGGAGCAGCGGCTCGACGCCGAGAGCTAGGCGGGGTAGGGGCATTCCCCGCCGGGCGTGCGGGCGATTCCGGACGCGGGACCCGGAGCCGCCCCGGCATCCTGTCGGGCGTGACCTCGCGCAACCGGTTCCTGGTGCTCGGGGCGGTCGTCGTCGTGGTCGTGGTCGCCGCGGTCGTGGCGGGCACGCTCCTCGCGGCCGGCGACGACGACGGCGGCGGCGCGACCACCGGCGTCGAGCTCGCGGGCGCCGACGAGACGCGCGCGCTCCTCGAGGGCATCCCCCAGGACGGGACGGCGATCGGCGCGCCCGACGCGCCCGTGACGCTCGTCGAGTTCGCCGACCTCCAGTGCCCGTTCTGCGCGCAGTGGGCGACCGACGCGTTCCCGGACCTCGTCCGAGGAGTACGTCCGTCCCGGGAAGCTGCGGATCGAGTTCCGCGGGCTGACGTTCATCGGGCCGGACTCCGAGAAGGCGCTCCGGGCCGCGCTCAGCGCGGGCGAGCAGGACCGGCTCTGGGAGACGGTCGAGCTGCTCTACCAGAACCAGGGCGGCGAGAACACGGGCTGGGTCTCGGACGAGCTGCTCGACGCGGTCGCGACGAGCGCGATGCTCGACGCAGGCCCGTGGCGGGACGGGTTCGACTCGGACACCGTCGACGAGGGGATCAGCTCCGCGGCCGCGGAAGCGTCGACCGCCGGTGTCAACTCGACGCCGTCGTTCCTCGTCGGTCCGACCGGCGGCACGCTCGCGCCCGTGCAGGTGCAGAGCCTCGACGCGGACGCCCTGCGGCCGGCGATCGAGCAGGCGCTCGCGGGTTGACCGAGGCCGTCTCGACGACGCTGGCGATCCTCGCGATCGCAGTCCAGGTCGTCCTCGTCGCGTTCCTCGGGCTCGTCGTGCTCGCGCCGGTGTGGAATGCCGCCAGGCGCGGACGGGACGGGGTGCGACGCTTCCTCGACGGCGCCGAGCTCGCGCTCGCGTGGGTGATCGCCCTCGTCGCGACGCTCGGCAGCCTCTACTTCTCCGAGGTCGCGGACTTCATCCCGTGCCGCCTCTGCTGGTTCCAGCGCATCGCCATGTACCCGCTCGCGCTGATCCTGTTCCTCGCGGTGATCGCGCGGGACCGCCGCGGCGCCTACTACGCCGTCGCCCTGCCGGTGGTCGGCGCCGTGATCTCGCTCTGGCACCTCTACATCGAGGCGAATCCGGAGAAGGAGAGCCCTGCGTGCCGCATCGGCGCGCCGTGCTCGACGAAGTGGATCGACGAGTTCGGCTACGTGACGATCCCGATGCTCGCGCTGACGGCGTTCGCGGCGATCGCGACGCTGCTCGTGCTCGCGCTGCGGCCCCCGCGATCCGACGGATAAGCTCTGCTTATGGATACGCGTCAGCTCGCCGCCTTCTGCGCGGTCGTGGAGCTGCGCAGCTTCTCGCAGGCGGCGGAGCGGCTGGGCGTCTCGCAACCGGCCGTGAGCCTGCAGATCCGGTCGCTCGAGCAGCGAATCGGACGCCAGCTCCTCGACCGCTCCGGCCGCCGCGTCGAGCCGACCGAGGCCGGGCTCGCGCTGTACCGCGGGGCGCAGAAGCTGCTCGCGCTCGAGGAGCAGGTGCTCGACCAGGTCGCGTCCGACGCCGGCGGCGAGCTGCGTGGGCGGCTCGAGCTCGGCGCCTCCTCCGGGCCCGGTGAGACCGTGCTGCCGGTGCTCCTCTGCGAGTTCCAGCAGCGGAACCCGGAGGTGCGCGTCATGCTCGCTGTCTCCGACACGCAGACCGTCGTCGAGCGCGTCGCGCGGCGCGAGCTCGAGCTCGGGATCGTCGGCGCGGCGAGGCGGCACCGGTCGGTGTCCTTCGAGCCGTTCTTCCGCGACGAGGTCGTGCTCGCGTGCCCGCCGGCACATCCGTTCGCGGGGCGGACGATCCCGCTCGACGAGCTCCGCCCGGAGCCGCTGATCCTGATGCAGGAGGGCGCGGGCGTCCGGCAGGTGATCGAGGACGAGCTGCGGACCGTCGGCGTCCGGCTCCGCGACCTCGAGGTGCCGCTCGAGCTCGGCCTGCAGGAGTCGGTGCGGAGCGCCGTGCGGGCCGGCTTCGGCGTCGCTTTCATCTCGCGGACGGCGATCGAGGCCGACCTCGCGTCCGGGGCGATCGCCGAGGCTCGCGTCGAGGGGCTCGAGCCGGTGCGGGAGATCTCGCTCGTGCGCGCGGCCGGGCGCACCAGCACGCGGATCGCGCAGGCGTTCGTCGCCTTCGCGCGCGAGCGCCTCGCGTGAGCGTCGTCCGCTTCGGCGCGGGCACCTTCGCGGAGCTCCCGGCCGTGCTCGCGGAGGTGGGCGTCCGTCGCCCCGTGCTCGTCACGACGGAGCGCTGGGCGGATCTCGTCGACGAACAGGTCGCGGTCGCGCGGTTCGTCGGCGTCCGTCCGCACGTGCCGGCCGAGACCGTCGAGGAGGCGACGGCGACCGCGAACGCCGCGCAGGCCGACGCGGTCCTCGCGATCGGAGGCGGGAGCGCGGTCGACACGGCGAAGGCGGTGTCCGCGCGGCTCGAACTCCCGGTCGTGGCCGTGCCGACGACGTACGCCGGGGCCGAGTGGACGCCGTACTTCGGGATCCGGGACGAGGCCACGCGGCGGAAGTCCGGCGGCAGCGGTGCGACGACGGTCGCGGCGATCTACGACCCGGAGCTGACGCTCGGCCTTCCGCGCGACGTCACCGTCGGCACTGCGATGAACGCGCTCGCCCACTGCGCCGAGGCGTACTACGCCCTCGAGCGAGGGCCGCGTGCCGAGCGCCACGCGTACGCCGGGGCCCGTGCGATCTCGTACGCGCTTCCCCTCGTGGTCGAGCAGCCGCACGACGTCTACCTTCGCGCGCGGCTCCTGGAGGGCGCCTTTCGCGCCGCGCAGGCGCTGGCGGAAGGCGGCCTCGCGCTCGCGCACGCGATGGCGCAGGCGATCGGGGGCCGTTACGGCGCGCCGCACGGGGCGGCGAACGCGATCGTGCTCGCGCCCGCGCTGGCCTTCAACGCAGATGCCGTGCCGAAGGCGGTTGCGGCGTTCGGCGAGGCGATCCGCGCCGACGATCCGGTATCGGGAGTGACGGAGCTCGCACGTCTCGGGGGACCGCAGCGCCTGCGCGACCTCGGCGTCGTCGAGGGCGACCTCGGCGAGCTCGCGGCCGAGGCCGCGGCCCGCGCCGGGGCCAGGGCGAACCCGCGAGCGGCGACGCCTGAGGACGTGGAGGTGCTCTACCGCGAGGTCTGGTAGTCACCGGAACCGCTCTCCCTCGTCGCGCCGGTAGCCCCACAGGGCGAGCAGGCCGAAGGCGACGGTCCAGGCGACGAGCGCCGCCGGCGCCCACCACGGCCAGCGCCCGCCCTCGGCCGCCGCCCAGACGGTCTCGGCCCACGGACGCGTGGGGACGGCGCGCGAGAGCGTGTCGAGTCGCTCCGGGAGGTACCGGCCTCCCGTCCAGAGGCCGCCGAGGACCACGAGGGGCAGGAAGATCAGGTTCGCGATCGGCACTGCGGCGCGCGGCGGTGACCAGTAGCCGAGCGCGATACCGAGGAGCGAGAACGGCACGGCGCCGAACGTCAGCACCGTGATCAGCGCGAGCCAGCGCGTCGTCGACAGCGACGCGTCGGTGGTGACGAGGGCCGTGGCGACGAGAAGGATCGTCGCGGCGACGGCGAAGCCGACGGCCGCTGCCACGCGGGCGGCCATGCGCGCGGCGGGGGAGCCCGGCAGGCTTCGAACGAACGCCTCCCACGGGTAGCCGCGCTCGATCGCGATGCCCGCTCCGAACTGGAAGACCGCGACGCCGAGCACGGCCATGGCGGCGAAGCCCGCGAGCGCGCCCTCGGACTCGTCCTCCGTCCTCCCGGCCGCGAACAGGAGGAAGAGCACCGACGGGAGCAGCAGCGTCGGGATGCTGAAGCTCGGCAGCCGGAGAAGCTCCAGGGCTCCCGCGCGGAGGTGGGCGGCGAAGAGCCTCATCGCGTGAGCGCGAGGAACGCGTCCTCGAGCGTGCGGTCGGCGTGGCCGCGGATGTCGTCGACGGTGCCCGTCGCCACGATCCTGCCGAGGTGGATGACAGCGATGCGCGAGGCGAGCGCCTCGGCCTCCTCGAGCGAGTGGGTCGTGAGCAGGACGGAGCCGCCGGCCGCGGAGAACTCGCGCACGCGCGACCAGATCGCGCGTCGGGACTCGACGTCGAGCCCGGTCGTCGGCTCGTCGAGCAGCACCGCCCGGGGCCGTCCCGCGAAGGCGAGCGCGAGCGCGAGTCGACGGCGCTCGCCGGTCGAGAGCCCGCCCGCCTGACGTCCCGAGAGGCCCGCGAGCCCGAAGCGGTCGACCAGTGCCTCGAGCGGCGCCGGCGTCTCGTAGTGCGCTCGGACCAGCGCGATCACCTCGCGTACCCGGAGTGTCGGCGGGAAGGACACCTCCTGGGGCGTCGAGCCGAGCGGCCTGCGCGCGTCGGGGAGCCGTGGATCGCGGCCGAACACCCGCGCGGTCCCGGCGTCCGGACGGCGGAGGCCGAGCAGGATCCCGACCGCCGTCGTCTTGCCTGCGCCGTTCGGCCCCAGGAGCGCCAGCACCTCACCCTCGCGGAGCACCAGGTCGACGCCGGCCAGGGCCCGATTCGGGCCGAGGCGCTTCTCGACGCCCGCGAGCTCAGCGGGCAGCGGCATCGCCCGCATCGTATGGCGGCAATCGCGCGCCGCCTATTGGCCAAAACGGACGATGGTTGGCCGCGACGAGGGCGTTGTAGGCGCCGTGTGCGGCAACGGCGGCCGCGAAGCTGCCCGTGGCGAGGAAGACGCCGCCGAACGCGGTCCCCGTGACGAGGTGGACCGCGGCCCTCGGGTCCTTGTCGGGGCCAGTGCGAGAGGGCGAACGCGACCGTCGTGAGCGAGAGCGCTGCGGCCGCGCCGAACGCAGCGGTCAGGAGCCCGAGGAGGCAGAGGCGCCACAGGGCCTCCTCGTACGCGGCCCGCGCGGCGACGTAGATGATCCGCGCCGCGACGCCGGGTGTGCGAACCGTCACCCGCGCCGAGCCGGAGAGCACGACGTAGAGGCCGACGCCGACGACGAGGCCGAGCACGAAGGGCGCGTCGCCGGCGTCGACGAGCGGCTCGGGGCGCGGCACGACGGCCGCCCCGGCCAGGGCCGCCAGCGACCACGCGACGATCCGGTTCCGCGCGCTCACGCGGGTCGCCCCACGGCGAAGAGGTAGAGCGCCGACTCGTTCACGCCGTCGACGCCGAGCAGACGCTCGACGCGCCGGTCGTAGAACCCACCGATCGGGAGCGCCGCCAGGTCGAGGGCCGCCGCGGCGAGGAGCAGGTTCTGCCCGAGGTGGCCGGCCTCGAGCAACGTGAAGCGGTAGCCGCGGAGCCCGTACTTGAACCGCGAGCGCCAGAACACACCCGTGACGGCGACGAGGAGCGCGGCCGAGTCGAGGAGCTCGTCGTAGGGGCTCAACGGTCTCTCGTGCTCGGTCGACGGCATCTTCTCGAGCGCCCGCCGGAGCGGGTCGGCGTGGTGGAGGCCTGGCTCCAGGTCCTCGACGCGGCTCGTAAGGACATAGAGCTCGAGGGGGTAGAGCGCGCCGCCGGACGGCACTGCACGGAAGGAGGTGCCGTCCGCGCTCGAGGTGACGCCGTACGCGGCGTCGAGGAGTGCGGCGACCTCGCCGAGCGTGACGTGGCCGGGGCCGAACGCGCGCGCCGACCGCCGTCGCTCCACAGCGTCGGCGAGCGGAACCGGCGGAAGCGAAACCGACGGAAGCGGGACCGACGCGCGCGTCAGGCTGCGGAGAACGGCGCGCGTCGTGCTCGCCACCAGCTCCGGGCTCCGAGCCAGGAGCGCCAGCCCGCGCGTGCGATGGTCGACGGCGAACGGCGAGAGGCGCGACGCCTCGTGGAACAGCTCGGCCGGATCGCCTTCGTCGGGCGTGCCGTAGACCCAGCCGGCCCAGGGAACGGTCCGCGTCCGGGTCACGGGAACGGGTGTGGGTCGGGGTTGAGCTCGGCGACGTCGAGCGGCCGGTCGAGCAGTCCCGCCTCGACCGGGGCGTCGTACAGGCGGCGGCCGCCGAGGTACCGGATGCCGTGCACGACGTCGAGCCCGCAGAGCTCCGGCACGACCGCGCGTGCGACCCACAGGCCGGCTTCGCGGATGTCGGGAGCTGTCACGTCGACCGCGTAGGCGGAGAGGCCACGGCGCGCGAGTCGGCGGCAGATCGCCTCGACGCGGCTCCAGGCGTCGTCGCCCTCGAGCGGTTGGATCTGCTCCACCCGCTGCCGGTCCGCGGAGGAGTCGAGGAACGCCGCACGTCCGACGCGGCCCGGATCCGCCCACCAGAGCACGTGCTGCTCGAAGCTCTGGATCTCCCATTCCGAGAACGGCTCGTCGAGCGCGTGCTCGGAGCCGCTGTCCCGCGCCCAGCGCCGCACCGCGAACGCCTCGCCGAGCGCCTTCCACCACGCCTCGCCGACGCTCGGCGAGGCGGCGGCGCCGACGCCGAGTGCCCCGTGCTCGGACGGAGGACCGTGGACGACCCCGAGCGCGACCGGGACGTCGAGGAAGCACGAGCAGTCGACTGCCGCGTAGCCCAGACCCGTCGGGGCGAAGTAACGCTCGTCCAGCGCGAGCAGCTCTGCATCGCCGCCCCAGTCCAGCAGCGGCAGCGAGAGGCGGTTCGACCAGACGAGCATGAACGCGTCGCGCTCCACGAGCTCGAGCAGCCCGGCGAGGACGGCGTCGTCGAACGTCCGGCCGCAGGCGAGGCCGTTGCTGGTCGGCACGGCGACGTGCGGATCGCCCGCCGGCGCCTCGAGGAAGGCGAGCTGGGCGGGAAGTAGCACCGGGACGCCGTCCGGGAGGGAGAGCCCGTCGACCCAGGCGAGTTCCGTGTCGGAGCGCAGAGGGACGAGCGGGAAGCCCGGCTGCGCGTACTGGCGCTCGTGGCAGAGGGCGAACCGCTCCGGCCGGACGGCCTTGGGCCCGAGCCGGTCCGCGCTGCCTTGCACGAGTCGCGACTCGGGCACGAACGCCGCGGCGTAGCGTTCCGCGGCTTCGCCGACCGCCGCCGCGAAGGCCGTGTCGGCGTCGGTCGCGCCGGAGCCGGCGTGATCGACGACGCGATGGCCGACCGTCGGCTCGCCGTCGGCGAGCAGGCAGCTCACCGTGACGACGCGCGCGTCGTCCGGGCCGTGCATCAGCTCGCCTGCGACGCGCGCGACGCCGGTGTACGGCGAGACGAGCGACCGGAGCCGCACGAGGTCGTCAGCGGCCGACGAAACCATCCGAGAACCACGGCGACGGCGGCGCGGCGCCCTCGAGCCCCGAGCAGTCCGGGCAGCGCGGGACGCGGTAGACCCGGTGCAGGCCGAGCGACAACGGGAACCCGAGCTCGAGCGCGTAGAAGGCGCCGGCGAGGTGGAAGTCGCCGCCGACCGCCCAGCGCACCGCGAGGAAGGCGGCGAGCGCGCCCACGGCGCGCGTCACGGTCGGAGGCGACGGAAACCGAGCGGGCGTCGCGTCGAGCTCCGCGAGCTCGGCGCGGTACTCGAGCGACGCGGCCTGCCGGAGCTGGAAACACGTCCGGCAGCAGGTCTCGTCGGGAACGAACAGCGGCCCGAGCGCCGCGAAGCGCCCGTTCGGCGGCAGCACCTGCAGCCAGCGGATGCCACGCTCGAGGGCGAGCTCGTTCCAGGCCTCGAGGCGCGGCAGCTCCGCCGGACTCGGTGCGACGACGACCAGATCGAGCGCTTCACTCGGCCCGTCCCACTCGACCACGACCGGCGGGTGGGCTTCCTCGAGCACGAGCGCGGCGGCGACCTCCGTGGCGAGCCCGCCGTCGCCCACGACGCCGAGCCGCACCGCACGCAGCCGCTCGGCCGCCTCCGTCGGGGCCAGGTCGAGCGTCGACGCGAGGAACGACGTGGTCTCGCCGCCGTCAGGCGGCCCCTCCGTCAGCAGCCGGTGCTCGTCGAGCTGCTCGAGGGCCGCCACGATCGCCGACTCCGCATTCGGGCCGAGCCGCGCCACGATCTCGGGGACCGTGCGCCGACCGTCGAGCAGTGGCAGCAGTGCCGGGACGAGGCGCTCGGTCGCGGCGCCCTCGAGCACGATCGCGACCCGCCCGTACTCGAGGGCGAATCGGCCCTGGAGGCGCGCGAGCCGGTACCAGGGCCGCAGCAGAGGCCGGGTGGGGAGCACGCGCCTACCAGCAGATGTAACAGCTCGTGCAGAAGACGATCGTCACCGAGCACGAGCAGCACGCCGGCTCCTCGTTCGCCGCGTACAGCGCCAACCCCGACGACTTCTCCGTGGCCGTCAGGTCGAGCAGGTCGTCCGTCAACTCCGTGAACATCCGCGTCACCTCCGCGCGTCGCTGGGCATCACGACCACGGTAGGTGTTGTCAACGCCGACGACAAGACGCACATCGGGACGCGTCCGAAGGGACGCCGGCCGCTGAGGTCAGGCCGAGGCGCTCTGCATCGTGGCGACCGCCCGGCGCAGGCTGACGACGCCGACGATGCGGCCGCCCTCGACCACCGGGAGGTGCCGGAAGTTCTTGTCGAGCATGAGCTGCGACGCCTCGTCGAGCGTCGTCTCCGGCGGAACCGTGATCGGGTCCGCGGTCATCCACTCGCGCACGCGTGCCTCGCTCGTGTGGACGCGGTAGGCGATCGCCCGGAGGAGGTCGCGCTCGGTGAGGATCCCGATCATGCGGCCGTAGTCCATGACGACGACCGCGCCGCCCTTCTTCTCCTCGACCATGCGCTCCGCCACCTCGCCGAGCGTGTCCTCGGGAGCGACGGTGATGAACTCGTGGCGCATGGCGTCGGCGACGGTGGGCACGGCGCGAGTCTAGTCGAGCCGTCCGCAGCCTCATCGAATAACCACCGCTTATGCGTGGAATTAGCCGTGTCGTGGTAGCATCGCGCCCGTGGCGGATCCGGCCAACTTTGACGTGCTCGTGATCGGCAGCGGCGCCTCCGGGCTCGCGGCCGCCGTGTCGGCCCAGCGCGCGGGGGCGCGCACCGCGCTCGCGACGAAGGGCTCGATCCAGGCCTGCAACTCGGCGAAGGCGCAGGGCGGGATCCAGGCAGCGTTCGGCGCGGACGACTCGCCCGAGCGCCACGCCGAAGACGTGTGGAACAGCTCGCACGAGACGGCGGACAAGCGCCTCGTCGAGGTGCTGACGGGCGACGCGCAGCGTGCGATCCACTGGCTCGAGGAGCTCGGGGTCGCGTTCACGCGCGAGAACGGGGGCTACCGCCTCGCCCGCTGCGGCGGCGCGACGGCGAAGCGGCTGCTCCAGGTCGGCGACCGCACGGGCCACGCGATCACGAAGGCGCTCCGCGAGGCGTGGGAGGCCGGCGACGGGACGACGTTCGCCAACAGCCCGCTCGCCGACCTCGAGCGGAGGGAGGGCGGCTGGCGCGCGCGTGTCGGCGAGCGCGACGTCGAGGCCGGGACGGTCGTCCTGTCCGCGGGCGGCCGCTGCTATGCCGTGGCCCAGGAGCAGGGCGAGCTGTCGACCAACCACCCGAACGCGACCGGTGAGGTGACGCGCATCGCGCTCGGGCTCGGTGCCGAGGCGCGCGACCTCGACGCGCTGCAGTACCACCCGAACGGCGGCGCGTGGCCCGCGAACATGCAGGGCTACTCGATCCCCGAGACGACGCGCGCGTACGGCGCCGTCCTCCTCAACGCCGGCGGCGAGGAGTTCACGGACTCCCTCGGCCCGCGGGACACCGTCTCGCAGGCGATCTTCGACGAGGTCGAGCAGGGCCGCGGCGTCGACACGCCGGACGGCCGCCCCGCCGTCTACCTCGACACGACGCGCATCAGCGAGGCCGATGCCGAGATCTCGCTTGCCGTACATGCTCCGGCGCTACCGCGGCTCGGGCGTCGACCCGCTCGCCGAGCCGATCCTGACCTACCCCGTCCTCCACTACCAGAACGGCGGCCTCGTGATCGACACGGACGCCGAGACGACGCTCGAGGGTCTCTACGCGTGCGGCGAGATCGCCGGGGGCACGCACGGGCGGAACCGCATGATGGGGAACTCCCTGCTCGAGTGCGTCGTCTTCGGGCGACGCGCCGGCAAGGCGGCGGCGACGAAGGCGCAGGCATGACCGTCGACGTCACCACCGACCTCCAGCAGGCAGTCGAGGACGCCGCCGCGCACCTCTACGTCTGGGCGCTGAAGGACATCCCGCAGGACCTGCGCGACGCCCTCGCCGCCGCCCGCGAGCGCGAGACGAGCGTCCCGGGCAAGCGCGTCCTCGAGATCATCCACCGCAACGTCGAGATCGCCGACGAGCAGAAGAACCTCGTCTGCCAGGACACGGGCATCGCCGTCTACCACGTGACGGTCGGCGAGCACTTTCCCCTGCATCCGGCGCGGATCTACGAAAGCCTCCGCGACGGCACCGCGCGGGCGACGCTCGAGCACCCGCTGCGTTCGAACACCGTGCACACGCTCACGCGCGAGAACACCGGGCCGAACGTCGGCTATCGCGTGCCGATCGTCCACTGGAGCTTCGAGCCCGACTGGGACGGCCTCGACGTGAAGTGCGTGCCCAAGGGCTCCGGCAGCGAGAACATGTCCTTCCTGAAGATGTGCGTCCCCGCCGACGGCGTGAAGGGGATCAAGCAGTTCGTGCTCGAGTCGATCGTCGACGCCGGCGGCAAGCCGTGCCCGCCCGGGATCGTCGGGGTCGGGATCGGCGGCTCGGCCGACTACGCGATGCACCTGGCCAAGGACGCGATCATGCGCCCCGTCGGCACGCGGAACCCCGACCCGCTCGTCGCGCAGCTCGAGGACGAGCTCTACGACCTCCTGAACGAGACCGGCATCGGCCCGATGGGCCTCGGCGGCGACGTCACCGTCCTGCAGGTGCACGTCGAGCACGCCGACACGCACATGACGCTGAACCCCGTCGCCGTCAACTACCAGTGCTGGGCCGCCCGGCGCGCGTCCGCCCACATCGGGCCCGACGGCTCGATCGAGTACGACCGGGAGGCGTAGGGATGGCGCAGCACGAGGTCACGTTCCCGATCACCGACCCGGCGGAGATCCTGAGGCTCCGCGCCGGCGACGAGGTCACCGTCCAGGGCCACATCATCGGCATCCGCGACCGGACGCAGATCCGCATCTTCGACCACGGCCAGGAGCCGCCGATGGACCTGACCGGCGCGTTCCTCCTGCACACGGCGCCGAACGTGCGCAAGGTCGGCGAGGGGCGCTACGAGAAGATCTGCATCGGCACGACGACGAGCGCGCGCATGGTGCGCTTCACCGAGCCGCTCGGCGCGCAGTACGGCGTCCGCGCGATCTGCGGCAAGGGCGGGCTCCCCGACGAGGCGATCGAGCCGATGCAGCGGCTCGGGATGGTCTACTTCGCGATCGTCGGCGGCGCGGCGGCGCTCGAGACGACCCAGATCGAGGAGATCGAGGAGGTCGCCTGGGAGGAGCTCATGCCCGAGTGCCTCTGGAAGTTCCGCGTGAAGGACTTCGGGCCGCTGATCGTCGGCATCGACGCGCACGGGAACTCCGTGTTCCACGACGTCCAGGAGCGCGCGAAGGCGAAGCTCGAGGAGCTGTATGCCCGCCTCTAGCCTCGACCTCGGGCTGGAGCGCGGGGCCGGTCTCACCCACGTGATCGACAAGGGCCTCGGCCCGCGCGCCTGGGAGGACGTCCTCGAGACGGCGGGGTCGCACATCGACATCGTCAAGCTCGGCTGGGGCACGGCGTACGTGACCGACAACCTGCGGGCGCAAGCTCGACGTCCTGCGCGAGAAGAAGGTCGTCCTCGGCGGCACGTTCTTCGAGGTCGTCTACGCGAAGGACAAGCTGGACGAGTACAAGCGCTGGCTCGGCGAGCTCGGGCTCACGCACGTGGAGATCTCGGATGGGACGATCGAGATCCCGCGCGAGCGGAAGCTCGAGCTGATCGACGAGTTCGCGCGCGACTTCACCGTCCTCTCGGAGGTCGGCTCGAAGGACTCGTCGGTCGAGTACACCGCGGACGAGTGGATCTCGTGGCTGCGAGAGGAGATCTACGCAGGCGCCTGGAAGGTCGTCACGGAGGCACGCGAGGGCGGCACCGCCGGGATCTTCGACTCGGAGGGTGGGATGCGGACGGAGCTGATCCGCGAGATCGCCGACACGGTCGGGATCGACGACATCGTCTTCGAGGCGCCGACGAAGGCCTCGCAGGCCTGGTTCGTGAAGCACCTCGGCCCGACGGTGCACCTCGGGAACATCCCGCCCGACGAGGTGATCGCCCTCGAGACGCTCCGTCTCGGCCTGCGCGGCGACACGCTGAAGGAGGTGCTGCTCGGTGGCGAGCGCGCCCCCGCTTCCTGACCTCGATTTCGAGGCCATGTCCGCCGAGGACGTGCTGCGCTGGGCGTACGGCGAGTTCGGCGACGCGATGTGCCTCACCTGCTCGTGGCAGCGGCAGTCGTCGGTGCTCGTCCACATGGTCTCGGAGCTCGGGCTCGAGATCCCGGTCGTCGAGCTCGACACGCTCGTCCTCTTCCCGGAGACGTACGAGACGCGCGACCGCCTCGTCGAGCGCTACGGCCTGAAGCTGCGCTCCGTGCGGCCGGTCGACCCGCCCGACCGGCTGTGGGAGACCGATCCCGACGCGTGCTGCGGCATCCGCAAGGTGAAGCCGCTCGAGGACGCGCTGCGGGGCTACGACGCCTGGATCACCGGCATCCGCCGCGGGCAGTCGCCCACCCGCGCGCACGCGCAGAAGGTCGAGTGGTCGGAGCGCTACGGCCTCTGGAAGGTGCAGCCGCTCGTCGACTGGGACGCAAAACGCGTGGACGCCTACATCCTCGTCAACGAGATCCCGGTCAACCCGCTGCACGAGCAGGGCTACCCGTCGATCGGCTGCGTCCCGTGCACGCGCGCGGTCCAGCCGGGCGAGGACGAGCGCGCCGGGCGCTGGTCGGGCTCGTCGAAGCTCGAGTGCGGCATCCACGGCGACGGGCGCCCCGGGAACGAGATCCGTGCCTGACGGGATCGTGCTCTGGTTCACCGGCCTTTCCGGGGCCGGGAAGTCGACGATCGCCGAGCTCGTCGGGCGCGAGCTCGAGGCCGACGGCCGGCTCGTCGAGTACCTCGACGGCGACGTCGTGCGCGAGCACCTCTCGAAGGGCCTCGGGTTCTCGAAGGAGGACCGCGACACGAACATCGAGCGGATCGGCTGGGTCGCGTCGCGGCTCGCGCGGCACGGCGCGACCGTGCTCGTATCGGCGATCTCGCCCTACGCCGAGACGCGGGCCCGGGCGCGCGCGATGGTCGAGGAGTTCGCGCCGTTCGTCGAGGTGCACGTCGCGACCTCGGTCGAGGAGTGCGCGCGCCGCGACGTGAAGGGGCTCTACGAGAAGGCGTTCAGCGGCGAGATCGCGGAGTTCACCGGCGTGTCCGATCCGTACGAGGAGCCGGAGTCGCCGGAGGTGCGGCTCGAGACCGAGGGCCGCGTCCCGGAGGCGTCGGCGCGCGAGGTCCTCGACTACCTGCAGGGGGTGCGGGCGTGACGGAGATAGTGGCTCAGAGCCACAAGCTCTCTCATCTGGACGAGCTGGAAGCCGAGGCGATCCACATCTTCCGCGAGGTCGCGGCGGAGCTGGAGCGGCCCGTGCTGCTCTTCTCCGGCGGCAAGGACTCGATCGTGCTGCTCCGCCTGGCGGAGAAGGCGTTCCGGCCGGGCAAGTTCCCGTTCCCGGTGATGCACGTCGACACGGGCCACAACTTCCCCGAGGTGCTCGAGTTTCGCGATCGGCGCGTCGAGGAGCTCGGCGAGCGGCTGATCGTGGCCTCGGTCGAGGAGTCGATCGCGAAGGGCCGCGTCGTCGACGAGACGGGCCCGCGCGCCTCGCGCAACCGGCTGCAGACGACGACGCTGCTCGACGCGATCGAGGAGCACGGCTTCGACGCGGCGATCGGCGGTGCGCGCCGCGACGAGGAGCGCGCCCGCGCGAAGGAGCGGATCTTCAGCTTCCGCGACGACTTCGGGCAGTGGAACCCGCGCGACCAGCGGCCGGAGCTCTGGAACCTCTACAACGCGCGCGTCCGCAAGGGCGAGCACGTCCGCGTGTTCCCGATCTCGAACTGGACGGAGCTCGACGTCTGGCAGTACGTCGCGCGAGAGCGGCTCGAGCTGCCGTCGATCTACTTCGCGCACGCGCGGCAGGTGTTCCGCCGCGACGGGATGCTCTACGCCGTCTCGGACTTCGTCGAGCGGCTGCCGGAGGAGGAGCCGTTCGACGCGTGGGTGCGCTTCCGCACCGTCGGGGACATGACCTGCACGGGCGGCGTGGAATCGCGCGCGGCGACCTTCGACGAGGTCGTGGCGGAGATCGCCGCGACGAACGTGACCGAGCGCGGCGAGACGCGGGCGGACGACCGCTTCAGCGAGGCCGCGATGGAGGACCGGAAGCGCCTTGGCTACTTCTGAGCAGATGCTCCAGGCGGACATGCTCCGCATCGTCACCTGCGGCTCCGTCGACGACGGCAAGTCGACGCTGATCGGGCGACTGCTCTACGACACGAAGCAGATCCTCGCCGACCAGCTCGAGCACATCGAGGAGACCTCGCGCCGCCGCGGCGACGGATACGTCAACCTCGCGCTGCTCACCGACGGACTTCGCGCCGAGCGCGAGCAGGGGATCACGATCGACGTCGCCTACCGCTCCTTCGTGACCGCGCAGCGCCGGTTCCAGCTCGCCGACGCGCCCGGGCACGTCCAGTACACGCGCAACATGGTCACGGGCGCCTCGACCGCCGACCTCGCGATCGTGCTCGTCGACGCGCGACGCGGGGTGCTCGAGCAGACGCGCAGGCACATGTCGATCGTGGCGCTGCTCGGCGTCCACCACGTCGCGGTGGCGCTCAACAAGATGGACCTCGTCGACTGGTCGGAGGAGCCCTTCCGCGAGATCGAGACCGAGTTGCGCGCGCTCGCGGAGCAGGTCGGGATCCAGGACCTGCGCGTCTTCCCGGTGTCGGCGCTCCACGGGGACTACGTCGCCGAGGGCTCCGACGCGGCGCCGTGGTACGACGGGCCGACGCTCCTCGGCTATCTCGAGACGGTCGAGCTCGCCGGCGACCGGAACCTCGCCGACCGCCGCTTCCCCGTGCAGTGGGTGATCCGCCCGATGGCGACGGACCACCACGACTACCGCGGCTACGCGGGCCAGGTCGCGAGCGGGACGTGGCGCGTCGGCGACGAGGTCGTCGTCCTGCCCTCGGGCCGGCGCTCGCGCGTCGCGCACGTCGAGACGGCGGACGGCCCACTCGACGAGGCGGTGCCGCCGATGTCCGTCGTCATCCGCCTCGAGGACGATCTCGACGTGGCCCGGGGCGACATGCTCGCCGACCCGGACGCGGCTCCCGTCCCCGCCCGCGAGCTCGTCGCGCGGATCAGCTGGATGAGCGAGCGCCCGCTCGAGCCTCGCGCCAGGCTCGCCGTGAAGCACACGAGCCGGTGGGCGCGCGCGATCGTGGACGAGCTCCGCTCGAAGGTCGACATGGAGACGCTCGCCGAGGTCCCCGCGCCCGAGCGGCTCGAGCTGAACGACCTCGCGGAGGTGACGCTGCGGCTCTCCGAGCCGCTCGCGGTCGACCCGTATCCGGAGAATCGCGCGACCGGCGCCTTCGTCCTGGTCGACGAGGCAACGAACGAGACTGTCGGTGCGGGCATGGTCGTCTCGGCGACGTGACCTGGCAGCTGTCGCTTACCGGGCTCGCGATCGGCCTCCTCGTCGGGATGACGGGGATGGGCGGCGGCTCGCTGATGACGCCGATGCTCGTCCTGTTCTTCGGCTTCAAGCCGACGGTCGCGATCGGGACCGACATCCTCCACGGCGCGATCTTCAAGTCGTTCGGCGCGGTTAGACACCGCCAGCTCGGCACCGTTCACGCGCGGCTCACCTTGTGGATGCTGCTGGGCTCCGCGCCCGCGTCGCTTGTCGGCGTCGGGCTCGCCACGTGGCTCAAGCACACCTACGGCGACGGCTTCGAGGACGTCGCCCAGGCGATTCTCGGCGCCGCCCTCGTCGTGTGCGGCATCGGCTTCCTCGTCAAGGCCTACGTACGCTCGAAGGGCGACGATCGGCCGTTCCTGCTCACCCGGCACGACCGGGTCATCGCCGTCGTGATCGGCCTGCTCGGCGGGTTCGTGGTCGGGCTCACGTCCGTCGGCTCGGGAACGTTCTTCGCGCTCGCCATGCTCGCCGTGTTCCCGCTGACGGCCGCCAAGGTCGTCGGGACGGACATCTTCCACGCGGCCGCGCTGCTCTGGGTCGCCGGGCTGGGGCATCTCATCGGCGGGAATGTCGACCTCCACGCGACCGCGTGGCTGCTGATCGGCTCGATCCCGGGTGTCCTGATCGGCTCGCAGCTGACGGTGAAGCTGCCCGAGCGGTCGCTGCGGATGGCGCTCGCGCGTGACGCTGGCGGTGGCAGGGCTGAAGCTGCTCGAGGTGCCGGGCGCGAACGTCATCATCCTCACCGCCCTCGTCGCCGCAGCCGTGACCGGCCTGGTCGTGATCGTGCGTCGCCTGTCGCGCCGCCCGGCGCTCGCGCGCCGTTAGCGCCCGGGCTGCGGCGGCAGCGGGCAGCTGACGAACGGTTGCCCGCGCAGGAGGCAGGCGAGCTTGTACGCCTCGCAGCCGGTGCAGAAGCCGGTCACCGCGGCGAGGAGCGCGAGCGCCGTGACGAGCGCGCCGAGGGCGAAGCCGAGCACGGTCAGGCCGGCCGCGTACGCGAGCGCCGCGGAGCCGAGGACGACGAGGCCGACGGCGTTCGCGAAGCGCGGCGGCCTCGCGTCCTCGAGCGGGCCCTCGCCGTACCGCGGCTGCAGCACCTCGAACCAGAGCAGGCAGGGCAGGCAGTAGCGGCGCCCGAAGCGGAGCCCGACCGCGAGCTGGAGCGCGAGGAGCGCGAGCAGCCACCACCAGCCGGTGGCGAGCGCGAGGAGGGCGACGAGGCCGACGACGGCCTGGTTCGTGCGCGGGCCGCGGGAGTCGATCACGTCGAGGTCGCGGTACGGGTCGGCGACGCGTGACTTCATTTCGGGAAGTATTGCGGGACCCGCGATGTGCACGCCGCAGCCTCCGTGCATGAGACGGCCGGAACTGCCACGGCCGGTGTCAGACACTGAGCACGGTGTTCCGATCCAAGCGCAACCGCGTCTCGGCCGGCTCGGACGGGCGGGATCGCCGCGTGCCCGTTCAGGGGACGTGCCGCCGTCACGACATGCCGTGCCGGATGCTGGCCGGAGCGCCGCCGCAGGTGCGCGCGCGGAGGCCGTTCGAGCTGCCGGCCACTGCAACGAGAGACGGCCACGAGGCCGGAGGGCGGTTCATCCGCCCGGGAGGCCACGCAAGCGCCACTCGAAGCCCTGAGGTAGAAGGAGGGGTCCCGTAGGGGAACCATGGGTTCCCCTACGCTACGCGGCGCCCGTGGCGCGCCTGCTCCCGATCGCGCTCGTCGTCGCCCTGCTCGTGGGCACGGCCGCCGCGTTCGCCGTGACGGAGCGCCTGAAGCTCGTTCGGAGCCCCATCGCCGCGCCTGAGATCGACCGCGTGTTCTCGCCCGTGTGCGACTGCGAGCGGGACGAGGCGGCGATCGCGTTCCGGCTGCGGGAGGGCGATCGCGTCGACCTGCAGATCGTGGACGGCGACGGCGACGTCGTCCGCACGCTCCTCGAGTCGCGCAGCCAACCCGCGGGGCGCCTCGAGGCGAGCTGGGACGGGCGCGACGACGCCGGCGACGTCGTCCCGGAGGGCGCGTACCGGCCGCGCGTCCACCTGGCACGGCAGCGCCGCACGATCGTGCTGCCGAACCCGATCCAGGTCGACGTCACGGCGCCCGTCGCCGAGCTGGTCTCGGTCGACCCGACCGTCTTCTCGCCGGACGGCGACGGCCGCTCCGACAAGGTCACGGTGCAGTACCGGATGAGCGAGCCCGCGAACGCGCTCCTCCTCGTCGACGGGCGAGCAGCGCGTCCGCACCCGGTTCGCGCCGGTCGAGGGAAAGCTCGACTGGTTCGGGGTCGTCGACGGCAAGCCGCTGCGCCGTGGGAGCCACCGGTTGCAGGTCATGGGCGTCGACCGCGCGGGCAACCGGTCGCAGGCGACCGAGGAGACGAGGGTCCGGATCCGCTCGATCGATCTCGCCCGCGCGCTCGTCCGCGTGCCCCCGCGCGTCCGGTTCGGCATCGGCGTCGACACGGATGCCGCGTCGTACCGCTGGCGCTTCGCCGGCGGCACGGGTACCGCCAGCGGGCCGCTCCTCGTCCTCCGCGCACCCGTCCGGCCGGGCCGGTACACGCTGTTCGTCGAGGCGAACGGGCGCGGCGACCGCGCCACGGTGCTCGTCCGTGCACGCTGAGCTCGCGCAGATCGGCGGGATCGTGGGCGCCGCCGGGCTCGCGATCCTCCTCCTCGCGCCGGCGGGCCGCGTGCGGCTGGTCGGCCTCGTCGCCTGGGCCGCCGGGGGCGCGGCCCTCGCGGCCTCGCTCGCGCCGGGCGGGCGCGGTGTCCTGATCGCCGCGGCCGGCGCGGCCGCGGTGGTGGGCGCGGTCGTCCTGGCCGTGCTCTTCCTCCGCTGGCCGTGGCTCGTGCCCGTGCTGACGCTCGCCTGCGTCCCCGCCCGTGTCCCGGTCGCCCTCGAGGGGGAGGACGCGAACCTCCTGCTCCCGCTGTACGGCGTCGTGGCGGGCGTCGGCCTCGCGCTCGGCTGGGAGCTCCTGCGCGGCGACCGGCGCGCGCGCGAGCTCGGCCCGCTCGCGTGGCCGCTCGCGGCCTTCGTGCTGTGGTCGGCGCTCTCGCTGGCGTGGTCGCCGGACGTGCGCGAGGGCGCGATCGACCTCGGCGCGTTCCTGCTCCCCTTCTCGATCCTCGCGATCGCGATCGGCCGGCTGCCGTGGAGCCGGCGCTGGCTCACCTTCCTGTTCGCACAGCTCGTGGCGATGGCCGCGGTGATCGCCACGATCGGCGCCTACCAGTGGGTCACGCGCGACGTCTTCTGGAACCCGAAGGTCATCGTCGGGAACGCGTACGCGCCGTTCTACCGCGTCAACTCGGTCTTCTGGGACCCGTCGATCTACGGGCGCTTCCTCGTCGTCGCGATCATCGCCTGTCTCGTCGTCGTGCTCGCACGACCCGCGCTGAACGTCGCCGCCGCGGCGAGCGCGGGGATCGCGGTGCTGTGGGTCGGGCTCGTGCTCTCGTTCTCGCAATCGAGCTTCGTCGCGCTGATGGTCGCGGTCCTCGGCGGGGCGACGTGGGCGTGGGGACGGCGGGCGCTGGTGCCGCTCGCCGCCGTGGCCGTCCTCCTCGTGCTCGTCGGATTCTCGGCGCCGAGCGTCCGCGACGAGTTCCGGGACGACCTCGACCGTGCGACCAGCGGCCGGTCGAGCCTCGTCGGCAACGGCGCGCGGATCGCGCGCGACAACGCCGTCGCCGGAGTGGGCCTCGGCGGCTTCCGGCGCGAGTACGCGGAGCGGACCGGGCTCCGCGGCGAGGAACCGAAGCGGGCGGCGTCCCACTCGACGCCCGTGACCGTCGCGGCCGAGGGCGGAGTCCCCGGGATCCTGCTCTACGGCTGGCTGCTGCTCGCCGCGCTCGTCGTCCCGCTGCGCCGCGCCTCCGGTAGCTTCGCCGGCCGCGTCTCCCTTATCGTCGGCCTCGCGCTGATGGCCATCGCCGTGCACAGCCTGTTCTACGACGCGTTCTTCGAGGACCCGCTGACGTGGGGCCTCATCGGCGTCGCGTCGGTCGTCGGCTCCTGGCGGGGCGACGGCAAGTGATCGACGGCTGGAAGCGCGTCCTCGTCCTCGCCCCGCACACCGACGACGGCGAGTTCGGCGCGGGCGGGACGATCGCGCGGCTCGTCGAGGGCGGCGCCGAGGTGCGGTACGTCGCCTTCTCGATCGCCACGCGCTCGCTCCCGGAAGGGTTCGCCCCCGACACCCTCGCCCGCGAGGTGCGCGAGGCGACGGCCGAGCTCGGGATCCCGGAGGCGCTGCTCGACGTGCACGACTTCGACGTCCGCACCTTCCCCGCCAACCGGCAGGAGATCCTCGAGCTCCTGATCGGGCTGTGGGAGGAATGGCGGCCCGACGCGGTCTTCCAGCCGTCGCTGCACGACATCCACCAGGACCACCAGACGATCGCCGCCGAGGGCCTTCGCGCCTTCAAGCGTACGACGATCCTCGGCTACGAGATCCCGTGGAACAACTTCGACTTCTCCTACCAGGCCTACGTCGCGCTCGAGCGTCGGCATCTGGAGCGGAAGACGGCGGCACTGGCGCGCTACGCGTCGCAGCAGCACCGGCGCTACTCCGATCCCGAGTACATCTGGAACGTGGCCAGGACGCACGGGATCAACGTCAACCGGGAGTACGCCGAGGTGTTCCAGGTCTACCGGATCGTCTCGTAGGCGGCGACGGCGCGGCTGGGGACGTATCGTCCCCGATACCAGGAACGACGAGAGGGAGAGCTCTATGACTCGAAAGGCATTGCTGGTCGCGCTCGCGCTTGCGACGTGCGTGACAGGCCTCGTCGCGACGGCGGCCCTGGCGATCGTCGGGGGCGAGGTCGACACCGTGCACAAGAACGTCGGGCTCGTGCGCTTCACGACGGCGGACGGCAGGTTCCGTTGCTCCGGCACGCTGATCTCGCAGACGGTCGTGCTCACCGCCGGCCACTGCACCGAGGGCCCGGCGACCAACGTCTACGTCTCGTTCGACGACGCGCTGCAGCCCGATCCGCTGCAGGCGGGCATCACGCCGGCCGAGAAGGCGGCACGCGAGGCGCGCTACATCAAGGGTACGGCCCATCCGGATCCCGGCTGGAACGGCAAGCTGTCGATCTCGAAGCAGCACGACCAGGGCGTCGTCGTCCTCGACGCGCCGGCGTCGTCGAAGTGGTCCGGCATCACGCCCGCTCCGCTCCCACCGGTCGGCTACCTGGATCGGAACCAGGGCGCGCTGAAGAACGAGACGTTCACGCTCTCCGGCTATGGCGTCGACATCGGCGACAAGAAGGCGCAGATCGTGATCCGCGAACGGCGGATGACCACGTCGTATCTGAAGAACGTCCAGAGCGAGGTCGTCGTCTTCCAGGTCAACGACAGGGACTCGAAGGCCGGAGGCGGGTCGTGCTTCGGCGATTCCGGCGGGCCGGTCTTCGTCAACGGTTTCGTCCTCGGCGATGCGTCGTACGTGAACTCGCTCACGTGCAACGCGACCGGCAGCTATCAGCGCACCGACACCGTGTACTCGCGCAACTTCCTCAACAGGTTCCTGGGCCCGTAGCCGGGCTCTGACGCCGGAACGACGGAAAGCCCCCGGCCTCCGGGGGCTTTCTTCGTCTCGGAGGGAAGATGGCGGCGATGGCCACCTGTCCGCGCTGTCGGACGCCGCTCGGCCCGCTCCCGGTGACCGGCGGCGCGCTTGCGGGCGGCGTGCTGGCGGGCGCCCTGCGGCTGGTGCAGGGCGCGTCGCTTTCCCGGCGGCGTCGGGCGCGGTAGCGTCCGTCCGTCAGCGAACGAGAGGAAGCGAGCGAATGGGCGGGTTCTTCTGGGTCATCGGCGTGCTCGTCGTCATCGCCTGGGTGGTGGCAGTCGTCGACATCGTCAGGAAGCGGCACACGCGCACCGGCCCGCAGACGGCGGCCTGGATCCTGCTCGTGATCATCATCCCGATCGTCGGGACGGTCACGTACTTCCTCGTCAACGGCGCGTTCGGCTCCGGCGGGTCCGGGACGCGGGACCCGGACGCGACCCGGTTCGGCCGCTAGGGCCTAGGCCGGCTCGGCGAAGGCGCACGGCCGGTCGTCGCCGGCGAACGGCGAGCGGCCGACCTTCAGCACGAGGTAGTCGCGCTCGTCGAGCTCGAGCCGCGTCCCCGGGTCGGGCGGCGCACCGTCGGCCGCGACGACCGTGTAGCGAGCACCGGTGCGGACGAAGACGACGTGCTCGGTCGCGAGGGCCGGCTCCGGCTCGCGCCGGGCCTCCTCGAGCCCGGCCAGGCGCTCCTCCGCCTCGACCCGCGCCTGCTCGGACGCGGCCAGGCGCTCGGCCGCCTCCTCGATCTGCACGTACGCCGCCGCGAGTGTCCGATCGCGTGCCGCGAGGACGTGCCGCACCGCGTCGCGCTCGTCGCGCAGCTCGTCGGCGAGGCGCTGCCACCGCTCCACCTGCTCCATCAGCTCCGCGGCGAGGTCGGGCTCGTCGGGGCGCTCGAGCGGCAGCTCGTGGACGACGGCGCCCTCGGACGGCTCCTCCGGCTCCGGCTCGTCGGGTACGGCCTCGAGCAGCGGACGCGGCGCGGGCGCGACGGCAACCGCGTTGATGGGCGCCGGGGCGTGCTGGCGCGCCGGCCCGCCACGACGTGGCCGGCGGCTGGCGATCTGCGAGCGGAGCCCGGTGCCGAAGCCCGCCTCGAACTCGATCCGCCCGCCGACCTGCTCCGCGAGCGCGTCCTCGATCGCGGGCCGCGAGGCGAGGCCGCTGCGAACGAGGATCTCGCCGAGGAGGCCGCCCTTCGTCCGCTGCGTCTCGAGCGCGTCCTCGAGCTCGACAGGCGAGACCAGCCCCTTGCGGAGCAAGAGCGCGCCGATGCGCGTCCGCGGTCCGGGTGCCGCACTCACCGTAGATGGAGGTATCGGCACGAAGACGGCTCGGCTGAATGGTTTTCGCGACTGCGGTTAGGGTGTCGGCATGGAGATGCAGGAGCTCGTCGACGACGTCGTCGCCCATCCCGAGGACGCGCGCACCCAGGGCGTTTTCCGCTTCTACGAGCTGGCGAAGCGCGCCGAGTGGCGGACGAGCGACCTGCCGTGGGGCGAGGTGCCCCCGATCCCGGAGACGAACGGGACGCCGCAGAAGATCGCCCGACGCCGCGACATCTGGCGCTCCGTCATCACGCAGCAGCTCCAGGCCGACTCGCTCGCCGTCGAGATGGCCGCGCAGCTCCTCTCGCTCGCGCCGCACATCGAGGCGAAGATGTACTACACGACGATGGTGCAGGACGAGGCCCGGCACGTCGAGGCCTGGTTCAAGCTCATCCGCGAGGCGGGCGGCGAGGCGGAGCGCGATCCGTACCTCGACAAGCTCGCGTCGATGTTCCTCGACCTCGACACGCTCGAGGAGAAGGTCTTCCTCATGCAGGTCTTCTACGAGCGCCTGATCATCCCGCGCTTCCGCCTGATCGCCCGGTCGTCGCGCGGGACGGTGCTCGAGGATCTCTGCAACCGGCTCACGATCGACGACGGCATCCACCACGGCGCCGGGATGGCGTACGAGCGCGTCCTCCTCGAGGGCGCCGGCCGGAAGACGAAGAACGCGCTCGTGAAGCGCGCGCAGGAGATGCTGCCGCTGTTCGTCGACCACACGCTCTGGCGGCCGAAGGAGCGGGCGTTCATCGGGCGCGCGATGCATCAACGCGACCTGGCGCGCCTCAAGGCGGAGATCGAGGACGGCGTGCGGCTGGCGGCGTCGCTGGGGATCGACGTGGGCGAGATTCAGGTGCCTGTGTAGGGCGTGGGGGAACCCATGGTTCCCCCACGAGCCCCCTCCTTCTACCTGAGGGCTTCGAGGCACGTCTGCGTGGCCTCCCGGGCGGATGAACCGCCCTTCGGCCTCGTGGCCGTCTCTCGTTGCAGTGGCCGGACACGGTGGTGTGGCCTGCGCGCGCGCACCTGTCGGTGCGGGCGCTCCGGCCAGCGACCGGTTCTCATCGGCACTGGCGTGTCGTGACGGGCGGGATGCGCTGTGCCCCTGGACGGGGCACGCGGCGATCCCGCCCGTCCGATTGGTGCGGGGCCCTGAATACGGCTTGAAAGCGACTTAGTGACAGACTGTTGCTTTGTCGCTTCGAAGGCGTCTTCGCGCGGTAGGTTTCGGCCATGAGTGAGATACCGATGACCGGCGGCTGCGGGTGCGGCGCGGTGCGGTACGAGGTGAGCGAGCCGTTCGTGTCCGCGTCGTACTGCCACTGCACGCGCTGCCAGCGGCGCACCGGTACCGCCGCGTCGGCGCAGGCGCGGGCGGCGCCGGGCTCGTTCCGGATCGTCGCGGGCGAGGAGCACCTGCGCGCATGGGCGCCGGACGGTGGGTTCGAGAAGGTGTTCTGCGGCCTCTGTGGCTCGGGCCTGTTCTCGCGGCCGAGCGCCGACGACTGGTCGGCGATCGGGGTCCGGCTCGGCACGCTCGACCAGGATCCCGGGATCCGGCCGCAGTGGCATCAGTTCGTCGCCTACGCGGCGTCGTGGGAGTCGCTCCCGGACGACGGTCTCCCGCGCCACGACGAGGCGCGGCCCTAGCAACCCGCGGCCGTGACGGACGAGCCGTACGAGGAAGAGGACGAGGACGAGGGCGACGACGATCCCGTCGCGCTCGCCGTCCACACGTCCGACTCGCTCGACGAGCGCTACGACCTCTACGGGGACGACGAGGCGTTCGAGGACGCCGACTTCGTCGCGGCCGTCGGCGAGCTCCGGGCCGCCGAGACGCCGGTGCTCGACCGGCTCGCGCGGGACAACCGGCCCTACATCGCGGCGCTCGCGCTCGCGGCGATGGCCGACGGGAACTGGCGACCTGCGGGCTGGGTGGACCGCGCCGTGGCCCGGGTGCGCAAGGGCGGCACGGCGGAGACCCGCTTCGTCCTCGGCCTGATGGCGAGCCTGCGCGAGCCGGTGCTCGCGCGCGTGCTCGAGGTCGTCGACGAGACGTGGGCGGAGACCTCGCTCGCGCCGGCGCTCGGCGAGTTCATCGCCCGGCGCGTCGCGGCCGGGGACACGGCGCGGGGCGTCGAGGTCGACTTCGACGCGGGCGGCGAGCCCGTGATCCGGGACGCGCTCGCAGGGGTCGACGCCGCCGCGCGCGGCGCCGTGACCTCGCTCCTGCGGGCCTGGCGTGCGCGCGACCTCGACCTGGACTACTTCGCCTCGGTCGGGCGGCCGGTCGACCTCGACGAGGGTGCCGCGCCCCTGCTCGTCGGCGCCCGTGCGACCGCCGTCGACCTCGTCGAGGACGCCGTCCGCTCGGAGCCGTCTCGCTCCGTGATCCTCGTCGGCGACACGGGCGTCGGCAAGACGGCGCTGCTCCGCGAGGCACTCCGACGCCTCGCGCCGCAGGGGTGGGTCGGCTTCGAGGCGGCCGCCTCGGACGTGATGGCCGGGCAGATGTACATCGGGATGATGGAAGGCCGCGTCCAGGAGATCGCGCAGCACATGATCGGGCGACCGATCGCGTGGCTGTTCCCCGCGTTCGAGGAGGCGCTGTGGGCGGGGCAGCATCCGCAGAGCCCGAAGGGCCTCCTCGACGCGCTGCTCCCGTTCGTCGAGGCGCGCCAGGTGGTCGTGCTGGCCGAGATCGACGCGACGGCGTTCGCGTTGCTCGCCCAGATGCGTCCGCGCGTCGTGCGCGCGTTCGAGGTGATCCGGCTGCCGCCGATGGGCGAGGAGGAGGCGATCGCGGTGGCGGTGTCGTACGTCGAGTCCCGCGCCCTCGCTGTCCCGAGGGAGACGCTGCGGGAGGCGCTCGACCTCGCGACCCACTACCTGCCCGGCACCGCTGCTCCGGGCAACGTCCTCCGCTTGCTCGAGCTGACCCTGCAGCGCGGCGAGCGGCTCGGGCAGGTGGAGGTCACGCCGCAGACGACGACGGACACTCTCTCCGAGGCCACCGGGTTGCCGCTGCGCGTCCTCGATCCGCGCGTCCCGCTCGACCTCGAGGGGGTGCGCGCGTTCTTCGCCGGCCGCGTGCTCGGGCAGCCCGAGGCCGTCGACTGCCTCGTCGATCGGATCGCCCTCGTGAAGGCCGGCCTCACCGATCCCACCAAGCCGCTCGGCGTCTTCCTCTTCGTCGGGCCGACGGGCACGGGGAAGACCGAGATCGCGAAGGCGCTCGCCGAGTACCTGTTCGGGTCGGCCGGGCGGCTCGTGCGGCTCGACATGTCCGAGTTCCAGACGCCCGAGAGCCTCGAGCGCCTGCTGTCGGACAGCAGCATGGAATCGAACGCCGCGGCTGCGGCGCGAGCTGATGCGCGAGCTGGTCGAGCTCGAGCTGACACGGACGCTCGGGCGGCGCGGCTTCCGGGCGCAGCCATGGGCGGTGGAGTGGGACGACGCGGCGATCGACTTCCTCGTCGACCGCGGCTTCAGCGCGGAGCTCGGCGCCCGGCCGCTGAAGCGCGCGATCGAGCAGCACCTGCTCGCACCGCTGGCGAAGACGATCGTCGAGCGGCGCTTCCCCGAAGGGGATCAGTTCCTCTTCATCACGGCGTCCGCGAGCGCCGGCATCCGGGTGCGGTTCGTGGACCCCGACGCCGATCCGGCGCCTGCTGCTGCGGCTCCGGGCGGCGAGTGGACGCTCGCCGCGCTGGCGCTCGACGGTGGAGGCGCGGCCGGTGCGGCCGCGTTCGCCCTCGGTCAGCTCGAGCGCGTCGAGGGGCGGCTCGAGCCCTGGCGCGCCCGGAAGGAGGAGGCGCTCGCCGCGACGCTCGAGCCCGGGTTCTGGGACGCGGCCGATCGCGCGACCCTGGGGACGATCGAGCTGCTCGACCGGATCGAAGCGGCATTCGGGACCGCGCGGCGCCTGGGGGCGCGCCTCGAGCGGCGCGCCGGCGGGGCAGACGTCGTGCGCCTCGTGGCCGAGCGGCTGTACCTCCTCGACGCGGCGCTCGACGCGCTCGAGGCGGACGAGGCGCCGGATGCGCTCGTCCGCGTCCGCTCGTCACCGTCGTCGGTCGACCCGACGGCTGCCGCCGCCTTCGCGGACGAGGTCCGCACGATGTACCGCCGCTGGGCGAGCCTGCGCGGCATGCGCCTCCACGAGCTCGACGCAGGGCTCGGGGTCGCCGGCCTGGGCGCGTACCGGATCCTCCGGCGAGAGGCCGGCCTGCACGTCCTCGAGCTGCCGGGTGAGCATCGGACGTTCGCCCGGATCGCGGCACACGTGCTCGTCTCGCCGTGGCCCGTGGCGGCCACCGTCGAGGAGGTCGCTGCGTCAGCCGCCGCCGACGCCGTCGAGGACACCGGCGAGATCCGGGTCGTGCGGCGGTATCGGCGAGAGCCGTCCCCGCTCGTCCGCGACAGCCGGGGCTGGCGCACCGGTCGGATCGACGACGTCCTCGGCGGCGCCTTCGACCTTCTCGGCGACGCCGGCGAGTAGCGCCGCGCCGAGCGCGACCGCCAGGAGCTGCGGCGCGATCCAGTACCAGCCGTGCCGCTCCGGGTCGAGGAGGAGCCGGACGGCCACGACGGCCCCGGCGGCCGCGACGCCGCCCGCGACCGAGCGTCGGCTCGCGAGCACGATGGCGGCACCCACGGTCACGGCCAGGACGCCCTGGGCGAGCCGGAGGCTCCAGGGGAACTCGCCGTTCGCGAGGAGCGAGACGGGCGTGCCGTCGGCGATCCTCCAGCGGTACTCCGCCATGCGGAAGTCGCCGGCGAGGACGAACGGGAGGTAGAGGGCCGCCGCCACGGCCAGGGCGCCCGCCGCGGCCCGGAGCGCGGCTCGAAGCGGCAGCGCCAGCAGCAGCGGCAGGCCGAGCAACCCCCACGTCTCGAGCCCCGCAGAGGCGCCGACGAGGAGCGCCGCGCGCCCGCTCCGGCCGCGGCGCGCGTCGAGGTACGCGTTGAGCCAGAGCAGGGGGACGAGAAGCTGGGCGGCATGGCCGCTCGCGTACGCGAACGACGGCAGCCCGAGGGCGAGCACGAGGGTCGTCCCGCCCGCCGCGAGCAGCGTCCGGTGCGGGTGCCCGGCGGCGAGACGCCACAACGTCACCGCCACGAGCATCGAGCCGCCCGCGACGGTGAGCCACGGCAGCGCGGGGCCTGCGACGCGAATCGCCGCGAGCCACAGCGGCCCGACCTGCAGGCTCGGGTCGGCGTAGACGTCGAGCCCGAACCGGCCTGCGGCCTGCGCGAAGTAGGGCAGGTCGTTCAGCGCCTCGTCGCCGCGCGAGGCGGCGCGGGCAGAGAGGGCCGCAGCGAGCGTCGCGGGGACGAGCCACGGGCCGAGGGAGCGGACGCGGCTCACGCCTGGAGCATCGGCGCCCCGGCTGCCCCGCTTGAGGCAGAAACGACGGAGGGCGCCACGCGGGCGCCCTCCGACAGTCCGATCAGACGTGCCTGACTAGCAGACGCCCGTGACGATCGCGCTGCTCGGGCCGCCCTTGTGCCAGTTCTTGCCGCCGACCGAGCCCTCGATGCAGTAGCTGGTCGACGTGGCGCGGACGACCTGGAAGCCGCGGAGGCCCTGGTCGTACGCGGTCTTGAGGTTGGCCGACGTCATGCCGGTGTACCCGCGGGACACGCCCGTGAGAATGTTGTCGGCGTTGTACGCCTCGACGGCCGGCACCGCCGCGCGGACGTTCGCCTGCGCCGCCTTGTCGTTCGCGCGGTCGCGGAACGAGAGGTACGACGGCACGGCGATCGCGAGCAGGATGCCGATGATGATGATGACGACGAGAAGCTCGATGAGGGTGAAACCGCTCTCCTCACGAGCCAGTCGCTGCTGAAGCTTCGAAAGCATTCGCTCTCCTTGTAGGCGGGGCAAATCGGTGGCCCCGCACCTATCGGACGCGCGCGCGCGCCGCGATCCACCCTCGAACGAGTGATCAATCCCCCGCGGTGGGGGATCCGGGGGTGGTCGCATCCCCCATCCTGGGGACGAACACGGGCTTCTCGGCGAGCACGCTCACCCGGCGCTCCCCCGCGTAGCCGATGGTGTCGCTTGCGAGGTGCACGGTCCATTGCCTGCGCGCGTCGACCGGGAGCTCGATCACCGTGTCCTTTCCGGGCTCGACGACGACGTCCCTGGAGACGCCGTCGCCACGCAGGCTGAGCGGGATCGCCTCGGTGCCGGCGGGCATCGAGAACGTCAGGCGGAGCATGCCGCGCAGCCGCTCGCCGGGGCGTTCGGGCCAGAGCGAGACGTGGGCCTCCGCCGCGAGCCAGCCGTCGGCGTAGAGGCCGTCGGCGAGCTGGCGCACCCGCACCGGGCCGGTCGGCTCGACGACGAGGAAGTCGGGCCGCGACGGGAGCTCGCGCACGCCCGCCAGCGCGATCTGCGAGCCCCACGTCTGCAGCACCAGCGGCCCCGTGGGGGCGCCGTCGTTCACGAGCAGGCGGCCGTCCCGCTCGATCGTCACGTCGTCGACCTGGAAGTTGTCGATCGCCGTCTCGTGGAGGGCGCCGAAGCGCGTGATCTCCCGGTTCCAGAAGAGGTGCAGGAAGGCGCGACCGGGATCGGCGTGCGGGAGGTGGACCATGGTCGCGGGCCGGTCGAGCACGCGGTCGACCCAGCCCGGGTCGTCCTCGAGGTAGTCGGCGCGCAGGTTGGCCGTGTTGGCGTGGTCGGCGGCGGCCGCGCCGGCGGTGAGGGCGGCGGCGCAGAGCAGTGTCGTCCCCACGACCGGCCAGAACGCCCGAGCCGGCCGGAACGCCGCGGCAGCGGCGCCGACCGCGAGGAGCGCTGCCAGGACGGCGACGAGCAGCGATGCGTCGGCCGCGCCGATGCTGCGCTCGACGTGTGCGACGGCGCGGAGCGTCGGCGAGTCGGTCGCGCCCTGCGCCTGTGTGTACCCGGCGAGCGGCACCACGGCCGAGAGGGCGAGGAGCCCGCCCGCGAGCAGCGCCGCGAGCCGGCGCCGCGGCATCCCGCGTCGCAGCTCCAGCGCGAACGCGATCGCGAGCAAGGTCAGGAGCCCGAAGAGGTAGCGCTCGTGCACCCGCGACTCGGCGTCGTTGCCGTTCGCGGAGAAGAGGGCCGCCTGGCCGACGAGGCAGGCGGCGAGGCCGACGGTGAGCGCCGCGAAGGCCCGCTCGGCACGGGACTCGGGCCGGACGAGCGCCCAGGCGAGGCCGCACAGTCCGGCCGGCACGATCAGGAGCCCCGCGGCGTAGGCGAGGATCATCGTGTCGTTGCCGGCCCAGAGCAGGATCCGCTGCGGGTCCCACGCCAGGTCGAAGATGCCGCCGTAGTAGCCGAGCATCCGCTTCGGCCCGAGGGCGAGGCTGGCGACGAGCGGCAGCCCCAGCGCGACGAGGGTCAGCCGGAACCGGGCCGCGACGCGGCGCACGCTCCCGCGTTCGACGAGGAACGCGGCAGCGAGAAAGATCACCGGCAGGACGACGTACTGCACCCGCGCGAGCGTCGTCAGCCCCGCCACGGCGAGGAAGAGGGCCTGGCGGCGCCCCGTCGGCCGGTCGAGCGCACGCACGCCCGTCAGCACGGCCGTGAGCATCAGCGGGTAGGCGACCGGGTCGGCGAGCATCGAGGACGCGTAGGTCAGGCCCGGCCAGGCGAGCGCCAGCGCGGACACACCGAGCGACGCACGCTGGTCGAGGCCGACGTGGCGGGCGAGCGCATAGGCCGGGATCGCGGCGAGCGAGACGGCGAGCGCGTGCATCCCCTGCGTCAGCCGGTAGGCGAGCTCCGGGTCGCCGGCCAGCCAGAACGGGGCGGCGAGGAGCGGCTCGAGGATCGCCGGGAACGCGGCCGTGACGCCGCGAACGCTCGGCAGCCCGGTGGTCGCGATCCCGTGCGCGAGCGTCGGGTAGATGTACTCGTCCGGCAGGTACGACGGCGTCGCGTGCACCGAGGCGAGCAGCCAGCGCGCCGCGAAGGAGACGCCGACGAGCAGCCCGAGGACTGCGTGCGCGGGGAGCGCGACGGCCCGCGGCCGCGCGAGCGCAGGCGGGGCCGCGGCGGCCGGCGTGGCGGCGTCGACTGCCATGCCTTCGCTATCGGCAGGGGCCGCGCGCGGCTCAAGCGTTGGGCATACGATCGAGGCTCCGGCTAGCGAGGAGGAAGCGATGACCGACATGAAGGCAGGCGCTCTGGGCGCCGCGCTCACCAAGGCCGGGATCGGGTTCGACGTGCTCGACCACGACCGCACGGACACCGCCGTCCTGGAGGCCGCTGCGCTCGGGCTCCGGCCCTCCGAGGTCGCGAAGACGATCGTCGTCCGGACGCCGGACGGCGACATGCGCGTCGTGATCACGTCGGGCGACCGCATCGACATGCACCTGCTCCGAGAGCTCGTCGGCGGGGGCAAGGACGTGCGCCTCGCGACCGAGGACGAGCTGGCGAGCGACTATCCGGAGTTCGAGCTCGGCGCGGTGCCGCCCGTGGGTGGCAAGCCGGATGCCGTGCTCGTGGACCGCCGCGTCGCCGGGCGCGAGACGGTCGTGCTCGAGGCCGGGGTGCACGACCAGTCGATTCGCATCGAGGTCGCCGACCTCGTACGCGTGACCGACGCCAGGGTCGTCGACGTCGTCGAGGGCTGATCAGGCGGAGCGGAGACGGGCGAGCGTGCGCAGGCGCGCCCGCTCGCCCGGGAGCAGGAACCCGAGGGGCAGCAGCACGAGCGGGTAGGCGGCCGCGAGCAGGATCGCGACGCCGAGCGGCACGTCGAGCGCCTTCGCGACGACGACGAGTGCGACGCCCGCCGCGAGCGCCGTCCCAACGCGCCGCCACTGGTACGGCACGGGGTAGACCCGCCGCGCCCACCAGGCCATCCCGACGAACAGGAGCGCATACGAGGCGACCGTCGAGGCGGCTGCCCCCTCCATGCCGTACTCCGGGATGAGCACGAGGTTCAGCGCGACGTTGAGCACGGCCGCGGCGCCCGTGATCACCCAGTTGAACTCCGTCCGCTTCGCGCGGCCGACCCCGATCGAGATGACGACGTAGCCGGCGAAGATCGCCGACGCGAACGCGAGCGGGGCGACGACGCGTTCGCCCGCGTAGAACTGCTCCGTCGCAAGCAGCCGCACGAGCCACGGCGCCAGCACGCCGAGCGCGACCGCGAGCCAGGTCGCGACGACCACGAGGTACGTGAGCACGAACGCGTACGTCCCGCGCGCCTCCGCGTCGTCCTCGATCGAGTAGGCGAACGCCGGCCACGCGGCGCGGAAGGCGGTCAGGAGCAGCACCATCGCCGACGCGATTCGCGCGCCGATCTCGTACAGCCCGACCTCGGCCAACGAGGCCAGGTGGGACGAGGAAGAACCGGTCGGAGAAGCCGACCACGATCAGCGCGAGCGCGGAGGGGACGAGCGGCAGCCCGAAGCGCTGCATCCGGCGCAGCAGCGGGCGGTCGAGCTCGAGGCCGAGCTGCTCGCGGCGGTAGCCCAGCAGGGCCGTGTACACGAGCAGCGTCCCGGTGAAGTTCCCGGCGACGACGCCGACGGCGCCCCACTCGAGGACGATCACGAAGAGGACGGTCGCGCCGACGGTGATCGCGATGTTCACGAGGCTCGCCGCGAGGAAGGCCCAGGCGCGCTGCTCGACGCGGAACACGGCGGTGAGCTGCTCGTAGTTCATCTGCGCCCAGAGGCCGACGAAGGCGGCGCGGACGAGCGTCGGGTCGTCGATCCCGAGCAGTCGCCCGATCGGCTCGGCCAGGAGCAGTCCTGCGACGAGGCCGGCCGTGGCGGCGGCCATCGTGTACCAGAACGACGTCCGCAGCACCGTGCGCCGGTGCGCGGGATCGGGCGAGTCGAAGGTGAAGCGGAAGAAGGCGCTCGAGATCCCGCCGCGGAGGATCGTCACGAGCACCGCCGTGAGGGCGACGACGACGCCGACGGCGCCGAGGTCGGTCGGGTCGAGGTAGCGCGTGTAGATCGGGAGCAGGAAGACGGCGATGAGGCGGGAGACGATCCCGCCGAGGCCGTAGATCGCGGACTGGCCCGCGAGCTGCTTCAAGCCGTGTGCCCGAGCACAGCTAGAGGCGAGCGTAGAGGGCGAGCAGGCGGTCGGCGACCCGCTCGAGGTCGTGCACACGTTCGACGTAGGCGCGGCTCTCGGCTCCCACGCGCCGGCGGAGCGCCGGGTCGACGACGAGCGGCCGCAGCGCCTCGCGCAGCGTCTCCTTCGTCGTCGGGACGAGCGGGACGCGGGTGCCGAAGGCCTCCTCGGTGCGGCGCACGGCCTCGTCGTGGAGGAAGGTCACGACCGGCTTGCCCAGCGCCATCGCCTCGATCGCGAAGACGCCGTACCAGCCCGCGTTGAGCTGGTCGACGACCACGTCCGCGGCGCGGTAGCGCTCGAAGGCCTCGTCGTGGTGCAGACCCTCGACGAGCTCGAGGTCGGCGTCGAGCCCCTCCACGGCCGCGAGCACGTGCTCGGTGCCCTTGCGGCGGCGCGACGAGGGCGCGTGGACGATCACCGGACGCGTGCGGTCGCCCGGCGGCGCCGGCGTCGATCGCGCCGACGTCGATCCCGGGCGGGATCACCTCCGCCTCCGGCACCCAGCGGATCGCGTCGTAGGAGCCGACGACCTGCGCGCCGGCCTTCCGCCCCGCCGCGAGCTGCTCCGGCGTCTTGCCGCGGATGTCCGAGCCGAGGTAGTGCATCACGGACTTCCGCCGCAGCGCCCGCAGCAGCGGGTACTGCAGCGACTGCGGCACGAGCGTGAGCCCGAAGTAGAAGTGGAACACGTCGGTGCGCGGAAGCAGCCGCGCGAGCGCGCGCCACTGCTGCAGCTGGCGCCGCGCGAAGCGAGCCGTGCCGGTCGAGGCTCACGTCCGCCTCCGGGTGGAGCCGGTAGCGCTCGAAGACGACGAGGCGAGCGTCGACGTCGCGCCGGCGCAGCGCCTGCACGTTCTGCCACGGGATCCCGGCCGTGTTCACCGGGGCGTGGACGACTCTCATCGGAGACGCGACAGGGCGTCCTCGATCCGGGCGTCGTCGTCGCCGAGATCGCGGAGCTGGCTGCTCGCGGCGACGCGCTCCACGGCCCGCAGGGCGAGGGCGCGGAGCTCCGGGTCGGTGCCGTGTCGCGCCACCTCCTCTGCCGCGGCCAGGGCGGACGAGCCCCACGGCTCCTCCACGTAGGAGCCCGGCAGGGCCTCGGCCACCTCCTCGAGCGCCTCGCGCAGCAGCTGGGGGTCGTCGAAGCCGGTCACTGGTCGAACTCGACCTGGTCGAAGTAGCGGAGCGCGGTGCGGCCCGGGCGCACGCGCGAGCGATGCGCGGCGAGCTCCTCGTCGGAGATCTCGCCGAGCGCGCGCTTCACGCCGAGCCAGGGCAGGTTCAGGTCCTCCTGGTACACGACCGTCGAGATGCGCGGGTTGATCTCGATCACGTGCTCTCCGACGAGCTGGATGTTGAAGAACCACTCGATCGCGAGCTCCTCGACGATGCGGTCGGCGATCGCCATCAGCTCCGGGTCGTCGAGGGTGACGAAGTACATCGCGAGCCCGGCGCGCATCGCCTCGCGCGTCTTCGGGTGGCCGAGGACGACGCGCCGGCCGTCCGCGATCCCGTCGATCGTGCGCTCGCCGCCGGTCGCGAGCTCCATCACGAGCAGGTCGGGGCCGCCCGTCGTCCGGGAGCAGCTCGACGGCCTCCTCGAGCCGCATCGCCACCGAGCCGGGGCGCTCGTGGAGCAGCTGGTGGGCGCGGTCGACGGTCGGGTCGAGGATGCGGAAGCCGCGTGAGCCGGAGGAGAACACCGGCTTGAAGCAGACGGGCCGCTCCGGGTAGCCGAGCTCGCGCGCCGCAGCTTCGACCTCGCGGGCGCCGTTGACGCGGTGGAAGGCGGGCGCCGGGATCCCGAGCCGGTGCAGGAGCGCGTACGTCTCGGCCTTGTCGTTGGAGCGGCGGATCGTGTCGGGGTCGGAGACGAGCACGGGGACGGGGAAGTCGCCGCGGTGCTCGGCGAGGCCCTGGAGGTCGAAGGAGCTCTGCGGCAGCACGACGTCGACGCCCTCGCGCTCGACGATCGTCGCGGATCGCAGCCGGAAAGCCGGGGTCGGAGCCCGCGGGAACGAGGTGGAAGGCGTCGCAGAGGTGACGGCCGATCGAGCGCTCCGACATGTCCGTCCCGACCAGGCGGACCTCGCGCTCGCCGTTCTCGCGCAGCGCACGGAGCAGGGCCGCGGTGCCGGGCGCGCCGGACGCGGAGACGAGCACGGTCGTCACGCGAGCGCCCGTTCGATCACATCGCGGTTCTCGACGAGCCAGGCGGCGTTCGCGCGGATCCGCTCCCCGCTCCCGCCGTCCCACATCTCTCGCCAGCCAGGTTGCCGCTCGACGCCGCCCAGGCGGCGATGGAGCTCGTATCCGACCTCGCGCATCGCGAGCACGCGGTCGACGAGGAGCGCGCGGTCCCCGGCGGGGAGGCCGTACCCGTCGCAGACGACGCGCGCGCGGCGTGCCCGATCGGCGACGGTCAGCTCCTCGGGGCCGTCGGTGCGGAGGGGTGCCCAGAAGTAGGCGGCGCTCGCGACGTCGACCAGGCGGTCGCCCGGGCCTGCGAGGTCCCAGTCGATCAGCGCGACCGGGACGCCGTCGCGCCGGACGACGTTCGGCGGGTAGAGGTCGCCGTGGCAGACGAGCGGCCCTTCGAGCCCGTCCGAGAACCACCGCGTCCCCGGGGGCGGCTCGAACCCCGCCTGCGCCTCGTGCATCCGGCGCAGGAGGGCGCCGAGGGCCGCCAGCGGCTCGTCCGAGAGCGGTGGCTGGCGGTCGGTGTCGCCCTCGACGAACGACAGGATCTCGCGGCCCTGCTCGTCCTCGCCGAGGTATCTGGGTGCGCCCTCGAAGCCGACACGCTCGAAGTGCCGGAGGAGCGCGTGCACGGCGTCCGACCAGTGGCCGGTGCTGCGACGAACGGTCTCGCCGGCGCGCGCGACCGCGGTCACGGTGCTCCGGAGCGGCTCCTCGCTCACGTCAGGTCGATCCGGTCGTTGGCGAGCTGCGTGAGCCGCGCCTCGCGGTCGGCGTCGAGGAAGGCGAGCATCGTCTCGCGCATCGTCGCGCCCGGGTAGACCCAGATCTCCGGGTGGATCAGCAGCTGCAGCCAGTCCGGGTCACGGCGGCGGAGCCCCTCTCGCGGCGAGCCGCTGCGCCAGTGCTGGTTCGAGTCGGAGCGGTAGTGCGCGGGGTCGAACCAGGGCGCCTCCATCACGTTGACCGCGGCGCCGACCGGCTCGTGCATGTACTCCGGGTCGGGGTTGTGCCACGCGAGCACCGGGTCGAAGCGGTCGTCGAGGTCGACGTGCGGGTGGACGGCGTGGAGCGCGACGGCGTGACCGAGCGCGCGCAGCTCCGTCAGGACGCGCTCGCCCTCGGGCGAGGCGAGGTTGTAGAAGACCGACCGGGTCATCAGGAAGTACGTCGCGCGCACGTCCATCTCCGCCTCGAGCCGCGCCATCGCGAGCGCCGCGTCGAGGGAGAGGTCGACGTCGTGGCGCAGGAGCAGGTCGCCGGGCGCCGGCGCGGCACCGCCGAAGGTGCGGAACGCGTACCCGCCCTCCTGCGCCGCCTCGAGCAGGAGCTCGTACTCGCGCATGTCGAACCGGTCGCTCATCCGAGACGGGCCCTCGAGCCGAAACGGCGGGACTTTGTGGCTCTGAGCCACTTTCTCCTCACGCCGCGCGCACCTCCACGTCGAGGAGCCCGGCCGCGGCCTCGGCCCGCTCCAGCGCTTCGACGGACGTCTCTCCCACGGCGATGACGTAGCCGCGCCGGTCCCCGTCGAGCCGCACGGGCCGGATCGTCTCCCCGACCTGCAGGTACGTGTCCGCCTGGACGACGCCGGGGAAGGCGCGGACGCGGTCGAGGCCGGAGAAGGACAGCACCTCACCGGTCGGCAGCGGCCCGGGCTGCGCGGTCAGGAAGCGGATCGCGAGCGGGCGCCGGAAGCGCGGGAAGGCGAGCTCGTCCGGGACGTCGACCCCGAGCGCCTGGCGGAGCGCGATCTCGACGAGGTCGAGCCCGATCGCGTGTCGCGCGAGGTCGGACATCTGGCCGCCGGGGATCCGCGCCGCGACCTCCACGACCCGGACGGAGCCGTCGTCGGAGACGAGCAGCTGCGGGAACGCGATCCCGTCCTGCAGGCCGAGCGCGTGCACGGCGTGGACGGCCACGCGCTCGGCCTCCTCGAGCACGTCCCCGTAGATCGAGGCCGGGTAGACGTGGATCCAGCCGACGCCGAAGCCGACGCCGGGCGGCCGCAGCCGGTCCGAGAGGGTGAGGACGTGCGACTCGCCGCCGCGCGCGAGGACGAGGCCGTTCAGCTCGAGGCCCTCGTGGAAGGCCTCGACGATCGCCTCCCCGGTCTGCGACTCCGAGAGCGCGACGTGGAGGTGGGCGAGCAGGTCGTCCTCCGACTCGATCAGGAAGATCCCGCGCTGGCCGCCCGAGTCCGCCGGCTTCAGCACCGCCGGCAGGCCGACGTGGCGAAGGGCCGCGCCGGCCTCGTGCACCGACCGGAGCGCGGCGAAGCGCGGCTGGGCGACGCCTGCCTCCGCGAGCCGCCGGCGCATCGCGATCTTGTTCGTCATCAGGTGTGCGACGCCGGTGCCGATCGAGGGGAGCCCGAGCCGCTCGGTCACGGCCGCGACGACGGGCACGGCGCGGTCTGCGCTGACCGTGAGCGCGCCGTGGACTTTGTGGCTCTGAGCCACTTGCTCCACCGCGGCGACGTCGGAGAAGTCCACGACCTCGGCCACGTCCGCGGCCTGCAGCCCGAGTGCGTCCGGGTTCCGGTCGACGCCGACGACACGGAGGCCGAGCTCCTGCGCCCGCAAGATCGCGCGCCGCTGGTGCCGGCCCGCACCGACGAAGAGGACCGTCCGCGCCACGGCGGCGGATGCTATCCCGGCGCGAGCGTCGTCACGACCACGTCCGCGACGCGGTCGGCCGCGTGCCCGTCCACCTCGCCGACGACGCCGCGCGCCACGCGTGCACGTTCCTCCGCGAGCTCGGCCGGGTGGGCGAGCGCCCGCTCGATCCCCGCGACGACCTCCTCGAAGCTCCGGGCGCGGTAGAAGGCCTCCGACTCGAGCAGCTCGCGGTAGTGCTCGCCCGAGACGTTGAGCTCCGCCCAGCGGTCGTCCGGCGGCGCGCCCTCGTCGTAGAGGACGCAGACGGAGGGACGGTCGTTGACGAGCGCGTCGAGGAGGATCGTCCCCGCGTTCGCGACGACCGCGTCGGCGTGCTGCAGGAGCGTCGCGAGGGCGTCGAGGTCGGTGTAGGCGGGCTCCTGCACCGCCGCCCCGGTCGTCCCCTCGGGCAGCGCGAACCGCTCGCGCCAGCGCCGGTCGCGGGGATGCGGCCGGAACAGCAGCTGGAAACGCTCGTGCGCGCCCGACTCGCGCCACCAGCCCAGCAGCCGCGCGACGAATCGGTCCTCGTACGGCGCGTTCGTGGGCGTGTTCCCCATCACGAGCACGAGCGGCCGCGACGGGTCGAGGCCGAGGCCGCGGACGAGCTCCTCGTAGCGGGCGCGCGGGCGCTGCTCGTGGAAGACGTCCGTCTGCGGCCAGCCGGTCACCTCGACGCGGTCGCCGGCGATGCCGTGGTACGCGGCGAGGTCGCGTCGCATCGTCTCGTTCTGGACGACGTAGCGCTGCGCGTACGGGCTGATCGCGCCCTTGCCGACGGTGTGGTCCCAGCTCGAGACGTAGCCGACGACCGGGATGCCGAGCCGGCGCGCGGCGGTCAGGAACGGGACCGCGCTGCGGGTCTGGAGGTTCGCGACGACGAGCCCGGCGCAGTCCTCCCGCATCCGGCGGAGCAGGGCCGACGGGACCTGGCGGCGCGTGCTGAAGTGCCACCGGAACATCGCGCGCTCGAGCCATTGCCACTTCGGCAGCCGTCCCGCGCGGTTCGGGTCGAGGAACCAGTTGTCGTGACCGCGGCGCATCCGCTCGCGGTGGAAGCCGTGGCGCACATTGACGCGGAGCGCGAGCGGGTAGAAGCCCGCGTGGTCGTCGAGGAAGCGGTCGGCCCGGCGGCGGACGCGCTCCACGGCCCCGACGCGCGCCGGGAGCAGCGTCTCCTGCGCGAGCACGGGCAGGTCGCCCGCGCGCGCGAGCCACGGCGCGGGATCCTCGCCGACGAAGACGAGCGCGAGCCGGTCCGGCAGCCGCGCTCGCAGGCGGTCGACGATCCCGCAGTCGAAGAAGACCCGCGTCGGCAGCGGGTCGGGGAGGACGAGCCAGATGCGCTTCACGGCGTCGCGGGAGCCCGCAGGACGGCCTCGATCCGCTCCGCGAGCGAGGCGCCGTCGAGGCGGTGCGCGCGCAGCGCCTCGGGCGGCGTGCCGCAGGCGGGCCAGCCCTCCACGCCGAGGACGTGCAGCGCGCGGCCCTCCAGCAGGCCCGCCCCGGCGAGCTCGCGCAGCAGCGTGTCGCCGAGGGCGCCGACCGGTGCGTGGTCCTCGACCACGAAGACGTCCGCGAACGGGGCGACCGTCTCGGCCAGCCAGTCGCGGTCGACGCGGTTCAGCCACGGCATCGCCACGACCTGGACGGACGCCGCCGACGCCTCGGCGGCCGTGAGCGCCTCGTGGAGCATGACCGGCCCGTACGCGAAGAGCAGCGCGTCCGTCCCCTCGCGCAGGATCGTGCCGCGGCCCACGGCGACCTCGCCGCCGAGCTCCAGCCGTCGCGGCGACGGCCCGATCGCGAGCCGGATCGCGACGCTGCCCTCCGCCTGCTCGACCGCCCACGCCGTGAGCGCGCGCGTCTCGGCCGCGTTCGCCGGGTGCACGACCGTCAGCTCCGGCAGCGCCGCGAGGAGCGAGACGTCGCGGATGCTCTGGTGCGACTTGCCCGGCCCGGCCGGGATCAGCCCGGCGTAGTGGAGCGCGTAGACGACCTTCGTCCGCTCGCTCGCCTGGTTGTAGATCTGCTCGTTCGCGCGCGAGGCGAGAAAGCTGGCGAACGAGTTGACGACGGGGAGGAGGCCGTGGCGCGCGAGGCCGGCGGCGGCCGAGACCATGTCCTGCTCGGCGATGCCGCTCTCGAGGAAGCGGTCCGGGTAGGCGTCCTCGAAGCCGCGGATGCGGCAGTCGGACGAGAGGTCGGCGTCGAGGACGACGAGCTCGGGCACGCGGCCTGCGAGCTCGACCAGCGCCTCCCCGTACGCGGCCGCGACGTACTCGTCCGTCACCTTCGGGCGCGCCGGCGATCCCCGACTCGGGCTCGCCCTCGAGCGACGTGCGCTCCTCGCGGGCAGTGGCGGCACGGGGACGAGCTCCAGCGGCCCGATCCGCTCCAGCAACTCCGCGTGGGCCCGTGCGAAGGCGTCGTCGTCCGGCGCGCCCGCGTGCCAGCGGTACGTGCCGCCGCCCTCCGCGAGCGCCCGGGGATGCTCCATGAAGGAGACGCCCTTGCCCTTGATCGTGTGCGCGACGAGCGCCTTCGGCACGTCCTCGGGCCCGGCGTCGAACGACGCGAACGTCTCGTGCAGGGCCGCGTGGTCGTGCCCGTCACAGGTGGCGACGTGCCAGCCGAAGGCGCGCAGCTTCGCCTCGAGGTCGCCGAGGGCGAGGATCTCCTCCGTGGTCTTGTCCGACTGGAGCTCGTTCCGGTCGACGATCACCCAGAGGCGGCCGAGGCGCCCGTGCGCCGCGGACTGCAGCGCCTCCCAGTTCTGGCCCTCCTGCAGCTCGCCGTCGCCGGTCATCACGACGACACGGCCGCCGCGGCCGAGCAGGCGCTTCGCCCAGGCGATCCCGCGGCCCTTCGAGATGCCCATCCCGAGCGAGCCCGAGTTGGCCTCGATCCCGGGCACGCCCACGTCCGGATGCCCGTCGAGGCCGCCGAGCCGCCGCAGCTTCAGCAGACGCTCGTCGGGCAGGACGCCGAGCGCGTGGAGCGCGGCGTAGAGCCCGGGCACGTCGTGGCCCTTCGACGAGAAGAAGACGTCGCGGTCAGGGTCGTCCCAGCCGAGCTCGGCCACGTTCAGCTCGCGGAAGAGGAGGTGCGCGACCAGGTCGAGTGCGCTGAAGCTCGAGCCGAGGTGCCCGGACCCGGCGCGCTTGACCGCGACGAGCGCGTTCGCGCGGCACATGTCGGCGAGCAGCGCGAGCGTGGCGTCGTCGGTGCCGCGCGCGCGGACGCGATCGAACTCGGAGCGGGGGATCAGGCGGAGCTCAGGCACGGCGCCTGACGGTAGCCAAGCCGCGGGACCGGAGCGGCGCGAGCGAGAGCGGCTCCCGGACCACGGCCACGGTCACGACCGCCGCGGCGAGCGCCGCCACGACGAGCAGCTCCTCGAGGTTGCCGGCGGGCCAGTCGCCGAACCAGCCGATCCACATGAACGGCCAGAGCGCGAGCGGGAGGAGCCAGAGGCCGGAGAGCCGCGGGCGCGCGAGCGCGATCGGGACGTAGAGCAGCACGAGGTAGTGGAGCCAGACGATCGGCGAGAGCGCGAGCGCGGCGGCCAGGGCGAGCGTGAGCGAGCGCGCGTCGCCGTCCTCCCCGCGCGCCGCCCGGAGCGCGAGCAGGAGCAGCACGGCGCACGCGGCGATCGCCACGGCACGCGCTGCCGTCTCGGAGAGCCCGAGCGCCTGCCCGATCGCGAACACCGAGTACGACTCGGAGGCGGCGATCCCGTCGAGCTTCTCGAGCAGGTCCGGGTAGTCCCGCAGGCCGGCGAAGCCGATCGCCGCCCAGGAGCCGAGCGCGAGCAGGAGACCGAGCCCGACCGCGATCGCCGTTGCCCGCAGCCGTCCCGTGATGCGCGAGCCACACCGTCACGGGCCAGAGGAAGAGCTTCAGCACGGCCGCGACCGCCGCGGACAGGCCCGCAACCGCCGGCCGGTCGCGGAAGCGCCAGACGAGCGCGACGAGCAGCACGAGGTAGGTGCCGAGCGTGCCCCACCGGAGCGCCTCGTGCGTGAGCGGGGACAGGATCGCGACCACGTGGCAGCGCGGGTCGCGGACGCCGAGGAGCAGCAGGGCGCCGACGAGCGCGAGGATCCCGCCGACGGTGAAGATGCTCGCGGCGAGCCCCGAGGGGAGCAGGGCGAGCGGCGCCATCAGCAGCGCGAGCAGCGGCGGGTACACGTAGGACGTGTCGTCGACGAGCTCCGACACGGACGGATAGGGGCTGACGCCGTCGAGCACCGCGTCCCCGGCGCGGAGGAAGATCGTCAGGTCGTACTGGACGAACCACCCGTTCACGGCCCACACGACGTCGTCGTAGAAGAGGCGGGCGAGGATCCGCGGGACGACCACCCAGAGGATGCCGAGGAGCAGCGCCGCCGCGGCGATCCGGACGACGCGGGAGCGCGTGCTCGGCATGACGCCGCCAGTGTGGCAGGAGGGGCCGCCGGCGGGGTGTAAGGAGGGTGTAAGCGCTGGAAAAAGCCCTCGGCACCTTCCGAAACCCCTGCTACCTTCGCCTTCCGAAAGGGACGCGTTCGGTCGTCCCGCGACTGCCACGCAGGGGGACCAATGCGCTTCATCAAGTCTCTGTTCCTCGTCGCCGTTCTGGCCGCCGTCGTGGTGCCGAACGCGATGGCGTTCCGGTTCACGGACGCGGCCCGGAACACGCCGACCGGTGTGACCGGGCAGGCGTACAACCACCCGCTCTCGTTCGCCGGCGGCTGCAACCTCGTGACGGTCTTCATCGGCCCCGGCTCGCTGCCGCCGGGCCTGCAGGTCGTTGGCTCGCCGAGGGACGACTCGCAGGACGGCTGGCGCATCGAGGGGACGCCGACGCAGGCGGGGACGTTCACCTTCTGGATCAACGCCAAGAGCGGCGTGCCCGAGTGCCAGTCGGCAGCCGACACGACCGAGGAAGAGTGGACGATGCGGATCTCGCCTGGCCTCGCGATCGAGGGCCCCGGGCTCCCCGTCGGCACGCAGAACGTCGCGTATCCGAACCAGCAGCTGACCGCGGTTGGCGGCGGCACACAGTCGTGGTCGATCGCTACGGGGGCGCTTCCGGCGGGCCTCGCGCTCTCGTCGAGCGGCCTGATCTCCGGGACGCCGACCGAGGTCGTCCAGGGCAAGCCCGTCGGGATCCGGGTCGCGGACACGAGCGGGCGCTCGGCGGTGCGCACCTACGAGCTCAGCATCCGCGCCCCGCTCGCGGTTGCGGTCACGCCGGCGCAGCCGCCGATCGCGCAGATCCAGCAACCCTTCAAGTTCGGCCCGTTCGTCCCGACAGGCGGTGCCGGGCCCTACACGCTGACGCTCGCCTCGGGGACGCCGCCGGCTGGTGTCACCCTGGTCCCGGCGACAGGATCACTCGAGGGCACGCCGACGCAGGCCGGGACCTTCCGCGTCGTCGTCCGGACGACCGACGCCGAGGGACGGGTGGTCGACACGCCGGTGACGATCCAGATCGCCTCCCCGGTCTCGATCAGGACGACGCGCATTCCAGCACTCAAGTCCGGGCGGTTCTACACGCTCACACTCCGGACGACCGGAGGCGTGCCCATCGTCCGCCTGGGCGTGAACACGATGAACTGGAGGGTCGTCTCCGGGAAGCTGCCGCTCGGGCTCCGGCTCAACACGCGCACGGGCAAGCTCATCGGCACGCCCAGGAAGCCCGGCACCTACCGGTTCACGATCGGGGTCACGGACAAGTTCAAGTCGACGGACACGCAGGCGTACGTCCTCACCGTCAAGTAGCGGCGGGGCAGCACGCGTACTCGAACGGGCCGCCTCAGCGCGGCCCGTTCGCGTTCTCCAGCACCGCCACGTAGTACTCGCCGAGCCGCCGCCGGTGCAGGTGGCGGTCGAAGTAGTCGCGTCCGTTCCGGGCGATCTGCTCCCGGCGCTCGTCATCGCGCACGAGCTCGGCGCACACGTCCCCGAGGTCGGAGAGGTCGGCACGGCAGTAGACGAGTTGGACGCCGTCGACGAGCGGCTCCGGAAGGCGGACGCCGTGTGGCCGCGCGACGACGCAGGAGCCCACGGCGAAGGCGTCCACGAGCCGCGTGCAGAAGTCGCCGCCGCCCGGCATGTCGACGCAGACCTTCGTGCGCGCGACGTCGACGAGGTGCCGGCGGTAGGGGACCTTGGGCGGTCCGCCCGGGTAGCGGAAGAGGCCTCCCTCGAACCGGAAGTCCTCACGCTCCGCCAGCCGCTCGACGGCCTCGCGGCGGATCTCCTCGCTGCCCCGGCTCATGCCGAAGCGCGCGTAGACGTCGTGGCGGAACCGGCGCAGCGCTCGCAGCCGGCGCAGGAAGGGGAGATAGCGGTAGGCGACGTCGTTCGCGAGGGTGTAACCGCCCGGGACGACGTTCTCGCGACCGTAGCCTTCGTTCGCGTACTGGAACTTGAAGTAGACGAGCGACCGGTCGGCCGCCTCCTCCACGATCTCGTCGCTGTCGTGCGTGTCGAAGGCCACCTCACGGCCGTCCGCCAGCTCCGCGAGCAGCACGCGGGTGCCCCAGGGCTGGGAGAAGTGCTCGTACCGCAGCTGCGCCCCTGCGTGGCGTAGACCCTTCAGCACCTGTGCGTCCCAGAAGTGCGTTCCGGGCCCCGGCTCCTGGATCGGCCACCGGATCGTCGGCGCCTCCGCGCTCACCCCCGCGGCCACGGGTGCGCGCGCAGCACGTCCTCGTCGACCGTCACGCCCCACCCCGGGCCTGAGGGGACGACGACCGCGCCGTCGCGCACCTCGGGTGACCAGCCGCCTGCGAGCTCGTCCCGCCACGGCACGTCGTCGACGTCGAGCTCGAGGATGCGGACGTTCGGGATCGCGGCGCACCACTGGGCGGCGATCGCCGTCGCGAGGTGGCTGTAGTAGTTGTGCGGCGCGCAGGACACCTCGTACGTCTCGGCCAGGTCCGCGATCTTCTTGGCCTGGTGGAAGCCGTTCCAGATCACGTCCACCGAGGCGACGTCGAGCGCGCCGGCCTCGAGGTACGGCCGGAAGCCGCGCACGGTGTAGAGGTTCTCGCCGGAGCAGACCGGCATCGGCAGGCTGCGGCGGACGTGGGCGAGCGCGCCGGGGTCGTAGAGGTCGACCTCGAGCCAGAGCAGGTCGAACGGCTCGAGCGCGCGGCCGACGCGGATCACGCCCTCCGGTTCGAGGTTGAAGTTCAGGTCGACGACCGGCCTGGCTCGGCCGTCCGTCCCTCCCTCGAACGCCTCGAGCAGCCGGACGAGCGCCTCGGTGATCTCGCCGGAGCGCATCGTCCCGCCGCCGGCGCCGAACCCGGGCATGAGCACCTGAGGCTCCTCGCCGGGGACGACGATGTTCGTCTTGAAGGCCCCGTAGCCGCGCTCCACGACCTCGCGGCCGAGCGCCACCACATCGTCGTAGGAGGCGAGCTTCGGCGTGCCCGTGACCTCCCAGGCGCGGGCGCGCGTCGTGCCGCAGTGCGACCAGTACGCCGGGACGGACTCGCGGGTCGGGCCGCCGAAGAGCTCGTGCACCGCGATCCCGAGTGCCCGGGCCTTCAGGTCGAGGAACGCGTTCTCGATCCCGGCGAGCGCCTTCTGGATCACCGACCCGGGGCTCTGCCGCGTGTGCCGGTAGAGGTCCCAGTAGATCGCCTCGACGGCGCGCGGGTCCCGTCCGACGACCACCGGGGCGAGGTCCTCGACGATCCCGGCGAGGCCGCGCGGAGACCCGTGCGAGTCGGTGACCTCCGCCCAGCCGACCGAGCCGTCGTCGGCCGTCGCCTTCACGAAGATCCACGGCCGCCAGCCGGCGTCGCAGAAGAGCGTCTCGAGGGAAGCGAGCCTCACGCGGCAGGAGGATACGGTGCCGCCGCGCCTCTTCCTGCGACCGTCCGTCCGAGGACCGCGACAAAGAGGAGCATTGCGACGGGCAGGAACGGCGCCGCGTAGTTCCGGTCCGGGGGGAAGCCGAGCGCCGTGAGGAGCAGGATCGCGGCCGAGGCGGCGGCAAGGACGAGCGGCACAGCGAGGCCGCGCGGCCGCTGTAGGAGCCAGAGCATGGCGGCGGCGAGCACCCACCAGGCGAGCGCCGGCGTGAGCCGCATCATCGCCCGCAGCACCGGCTCGCCGCGGTGGCGCGCGCCGCGGGAGAGCTGCGCGAGCCGGTCGATGACGATCGCGTGGAGCTCCTCGTAGCGGCGGTCGTCGTCGGGATCGTCCCAGTCGAGGTCGCGCTTCTCGTACGGGCTCCAGAGCACGCCGGTGCGCGGGTAGAGGCCGCCGACGATGCGGAAGTGCGGCTCGGGCGCGGTCAGGGCCCAGTTGTTGACGAGGGCGATCGACGCGACCGCCCCGGGGTCGTCCTTCGACGGCGGCGGCGGCAACGGGTCGCCGGGCTCGCGCAGGACGCCGACCCAGCCGGCGCCCGGCGGGCCGCTGTAGCGCGCGAAGGCCAGCTCGCGCAGCGAGTCCAGGACGCCGCTCGCGTAGGCGCCGGGATGGGCGCGCACGGCCTCCCGGCCGACGGCCTGGAGCTGCGCGTAGTCGTCGTCCCAGCCCCAGACCCGGTCGGACATGGCGATCAGGTCGTCGAAGGGCCAGGTCTCGCCGAGCGCGAGCACCTCGTCGGCGGTCAGGCCGAGCGTGCGGTACGGCTCGAGGCGGAGGAGGTCGCGCTCGATGGCGGACGCGAGCTCCCTCGTCGCCGGTCCGTTCGACCGCTCCACGATCCCGTCGTCGACGTAGGCCCGGTACGTCGGGATCCCGGCGCCGCCGCCTCGGCCGATCGCGAAGTCGTCGAAGCGCACGGCGTTGAACGACGCGTATGCGACGAGCGGGAGCACGGCGGCCGCGAGGAAGGCTCCCGCGAGCGCGAGCCTCGTCCGCCAGGAGTGGCTCACGACGAGGGGGAGCAGGACCAGGAGGAGGAGCGGCAGGCCGGAGGGGCGCGCCAGCACCGCGAGGGCGACGGTGCCGCCGACGAGCGCGAACCGCGCGGGCGACGGCGCCGCGGCCGCCCGGGCGCAGAGCCACGCGGACAGCGCGAGGGCGAGGCCGAACACCGGGTCGCTCCCCACCTGCCGGAAGAAGAGCCCGTACGTGGGCGGGACGACCAGGAACGCGGCGAGCACGATCGCCGCGAGGCGGCCGTGGAACCGCGCGGTCGCCGTCCAGAGGACGACCGCGGCGGCGTAGAGCACGCCTGCGACCACCTCGGCGAGATGGGCGCCGCCGACCTGCAGGACCGGCCCGAAGACGAGCGGCGCGAGCGGTGCGCGCGCGATCATCAGCGACGGGAACAGCGGCTCGTCGCGGAAGGCCTCGTGCCACCAGATGACGTAGTCCTGCCAGTCGCGGCCGGCGGCCAGCGGCCAGACGAAGCTCTGCACCGCGAACGAGCCGAGCGCGGCGAGGCCGACGAGGGCCGCGCCGGGGCGGCCGTCGAGCGAGAGGAGCGTGCGCAGTGGCCTCATGGGCGGGCCGGAGGATACGCGGCGGCCGGGGCGGCGCCGACCCGCGCCGCCCCGGCCGTGTCCGACTAGCCGCGGACCGTCCGCACCTGCACGAGTCGCCGGGACGAGACGCCGGCGAGGACGTTCTCGCCCTGCTTACGGGCGCGGACGAAGAACTGGACCGCCTTGCCGTTGAGCGGGAAGCTCGACCGCGGGGTCACCTGGAGGATCACCCAGCCGTCCTGCCGCGTCGCGGTCTCCGGCGGCGTGCTCGTCACGAGCGGCGTCGAGCGGACGAACACGAGCGCGTCGCGGACGACGTTGCCGCGCGTGTCGGCGACCCGGAACTGCACCGTGATCGGCGCGCGGCTGCGCACCGGGTTCGGGTTGAACCGGACCGTCTCGACGACGAGCCGCTCCGGCAGCGTGACGCTCGTCACGGGGATCGAGACGCGCCCGCTCGGAAGCCGGATCGCGCCGGCCGGGAAGCCCGGTGGCGATCACCTCGGTCGGATTCGAGTTCGCCGACGCGGAGCCGACGGCGTTCCGCGCGGTCACGACCACGCGCAGCCGGTTCCCGACGTCGTCGTTCGCGACGATCCGCGTCTGGCCGGTCTCGCCCGGGATGTTCGTGCACGAGGCGCCGGCCGAGTTGCACCGCTGCCACTGGTACGTGAACGAGGTCGGGCTGTTCGACCAGGTGCCGTTCGCCGCCGTCAGGGTCTGACCCGCCTGCGGGGTGCCGCTGATCGTCGGGGCCGCCGTGTTGGCGGGTGCCGCGCCGGCGGCCTGGACGACGTCGCTCGCGGACGAGACCGCCGAGCTCGAGCCGCCGGCGTTCGACGCCGTGACCAGGACGCGGAGCCGGCTGCCCTGGTCGCCCGCGGTGAGGATGCGGCTCTGCGCGTTCTCGCCGGGAATGTTCGCGCAGGACGCGCCGTCCGCGTTGCACCGCTGCCACTGGTAGGCGTACGAGGTCGGGGTGTTGGCCCACTGGCCGCGGTCGGTCGTCAGCGTCTGGCCGACGCGCGCCGTCCCGGTGATCCCCGGGAGCTGCGTGCTCGCGGGGGCCACCGCGGCCTGGACGACCGCCGTGACCGCGGAGAAGGCAGGCGTGCTGGCGCCGTCGGCGTTCGACGCGGTGACGCGGACGCGGAGCGTGTCGCCCAGGTCGTCGGCAGTGATGTCGCGGACGTTCGACGGTCTCGCCGCCGATGTTCACGCAGCTCACCCCGCTCGCGTTGCAGCGCTGCCACTGGAACGCGTACGACGTCGCGCCGTTCGACCAGTCGCCCCGCTCGGCGGTGAGGCGCTCCCCGACGCGTGCGACCCCCGAGATCGTCGGCGGCGAGCCGTTGACGGGTGGCGCCTGAGCCGCGGCCTGCGCGTCGCCGGCCGCGCCGGCGCCGAGTCCCGCCAGGGCCGCCCCGATGACGATCCCGACCGCGACGCCTGCGATCGATCCGATTCGCTTCTTCATTGATTCCCCCTCGTGGCTGGACGGGAGGACGCTAGATCACGCTGCGATGGAAACTGTTAAGTCGGACGGAACGGCGCGCGAGGCACCGACGTCAGCGACGCGTCGCCGGACGCGAGCAGGCCCTCGGCCCGCTCCCAGTCGTCCTCGTCGTCGATGTTGAAGCCCTCGAGGCCCTCCGTGAGATAGGGCGCGACGACGCGGCCCTCGCGCGTGCCGTAGGCGGTGACGGCGCGCGTCCAGGCGATCTCGAGCGCGCTGTTCTGGACGTAGACCTCCGGGAGCGCCTGGTACTGCCCCGCGTGCCACGCCTCGTCGAGGTGCGACTGATCGAGGAGCGGCTGCATCACCCGGCCGTCGAGCATCCACATCTTCCCGGGGTGCTGCTTCACCCGCTCGACGGCACGGATCGAGTCGGCCTCCGGCGTCGCCAGGAGCTGCTCGAGGCCGCGCCGGAACGTCTCCGGGCCGCGGAACGGGTTCGTCGCGCGCACGAGCGCGAACAGGTCGTAGCGCTCGGGCAGGCGCTCGAGAAGGTCGGCGATCCACTCGATGTCGGGCGACGTCGACGTCGCGTACTCCGGCGGCCGCAGGAACGGGACGTCCGCGCCGTACCAGTGCGCGATCTCCGCCGTCCGGTGGTCGTCGGTCGAGCAGATCACGCGGTCGAACACGCCCGCCTGCTGCGCCGTGGCGATCGCGTACGCGAGCAGCGGGTGGCCGCCGAGACGGCGGATGTTCTTCCCGGGCACGCGCTCCGAGCCCGCACGCGCGGGGACGAGGGCTACGACGCTGGGCACGTGGCGAGCACCTCCTCGAAGACGGGGGTCGGGACGCCGAGCCGCCGGCCCGCGCGGACGACGGCGCCCGCGACGGCGTCGAGCTCCGAGGGGCGGCCCGCGGCGACGTCGCGCGCCGTGGACGTGGTCAGCTCCGCCGGCAGGGACCCGACGATGCGCCACTGCTCGGCGAAGGTCGTCGAGGCGCCGTCCGCGGCTGCGACCGCGCACGCCTCGGCGACGGCGGCGCGAAGGCGCGGGTCGGCCCGCAGCTCGCCGACGTTCCGGCCCGTGGCGGCGGTGAGCAGGGCCAGCGGCCCCTGACGCGCGAGCTTCTCCCACAACACGTCCGCGTCGCTCCCGCCGAGCCGGACGTCGACTCCGGCCCGCGCGAGCGGCTCGGGGACGGAGTCGCCGGCCATCGTCACGACGGCCGCGGCGCGCTGCACGATCCGGGTCGGGCCCTCGCGCCACGCCTCCAGTCGCCCGATCGTCGCGGCCCGCACTGCGGCGAAGCGGCGGCGGAGCGCCGCCATGTGGTCGAGCCCGTTGAGGAGCGGCACGACGAGTGACGGCGCAACGGCGACGCGGTCGAGCGCCTCGGGAAGGGCAGGCGCCTTCACCGTCACGAGGAGCAGGTCGACCGGCTCGGCCAGCGCTTCGGCCGCCTCTGGCCTGGCCCGGAGCTCCACGCCGTCGTGCTCGAGCGTCAGGCCGTCGCGCGCGATCAGTGCCGCTGTCTCGGCTCGCGCGACGCAGACGACGCGCTCGCCGGCGTGCGCCAGCCGGACGGCCAGCGACCCGCCCACGGCCCCAGGCCCGAGGACCGCCACGGTCACGTCTGCGTCGGATCCGTCACGAGGTTCACGTACTTCCACTCCGAGTAGACGTCGAGCGCCTCGACGCCGGCCTCGCGCCACCCCGTCCCGGAGCCCTTCACGCCGCCGAAACCCATGTGCGGCTCGCTCCCGTGGGTGCCGCCGTTGACGACGACGACGCCCACGCGCGCCTCGTCGGCGAAGCGCATCGCCCGGTGGACGCTCGCCGTGTGGATCGCCGCGGTGAGGCCGTACGGCGAGTCGTTGACGACGTCGATCGCCTCGTCGAAGTCGCGGACGCGGTAGAGGGTGGTCACGGGTCCGAAGAGCTCCGTGCAGGACAGCCACGCGTCGCGCGCCGCGCCCTCGACCACGGTCGGGGCGAGGTACCAGCCGCGGTCGCCGACCCGCGTCCCGCCGCACACGATCGACGCACCCTCCTCTAGCGCGCGCTCGAGCGCCTCGAGCAGGCGGGCGAGCGATGCCTCCGAGATCACCGGCTCCGGCTCGAGCTCCGCCGCGCCCGCGAGCAGGCGCTCGCGGAAGTCGTCGTAGACCGCGTCGAAGACGACGAGCCGGCTCGCCGCCGCACACCGCTGTCCCGCGTTCGAGAAGGCCGACGCGAGCGCCCAGCGGACGGCCCCGTCGAGGTCGGCGTCGTCGCAGACGACGAGCGCGTTCTTGCCGCCGAGCTCCAGGCACACCTTCGCGAGGCGTCGCGACGCGACCTCGTTGATCGCGCGCCCGGTCGCGGCCGAGCCGGTGAACGAGACGAGGTCGACGTCGGGGTGTGCGACGAGGGCGGCGCCCGCCTCGTGCGCCGAGCCCCTGAACGACGTTGAGGACGCCCGCCGGGCAGCCCGCACTCGTGCGCGATCCGCGCGAACGCGTGAGCCGAGCCGGGCACCTCCTCCGACGGCTTCACCACCGCCGCGTTGCCGCAGAGCACGGCCGGGAACGCCTTCCAGGCGATGTTCGGCAGCGGCGTGTTGAACGACATCAGCAGCCCCGCGACACCGACCGGGACGCGGACGGCCGAGACGCTGCGGTGCGGCATGCTCGCCGTCGTCGTCCGGCCGTAGAGGCGCCGCCCCTCGCCGGCGACGAACAGCCCCATCTCGATCGCCGCGTCGGTCTCGCCGCGGGCGAGGGCCATGGACTTCCCCGTCTCGGCGGCGACGAGCTCGGACAGCTCCTCGCGCCGCTCGCGCATCGTCAGCGCGATCTCGCGGACGAGGTCGCCCCGCGCCACGGGCGTCTCGCGAGCCCAGGCCGGCTGAGCGCGCCGCGCCGCCTCGACGGCGCGCGCCACGTCCTCGGCGCCCGAGCGCGCGAAGCGGTACAGCGGCGTGCCGTCCGCCGGCCGCGCCTTCTCGAGCCACTCGCCCGAGACGGCCGGGGTGTCGGCTCCGTCGACGAGGTTCGGGACGTCGTCCACGGCGAGCGAGGATAGCCCCGCGGCTAGCATCGCCCGCCGTGATCGCGACAATGCTGAAGGGCCGCCTCGGGAATCAGATGTTCCAGTACGCGGCCGGGCGCGCGCTCGCCGAGCGGCATGGTGCCCGAGCTCGTCCTCGACACGAGCTGGATGCTCGAGTTCCGGCGCGGCGGGGGTGTCGCGGAAAACGAGCTCGTTTGCTTTGGCCTGGACGAGGAGGTGCGCCCGGTGTGGGAGGTGGCCCGCGTGCCGAATCCGCGGCCGTGGGTGCACAGGCTCCAGCGGCTCCGCCCGAGCGGCGCGCCGCTTCGTCCGCGTGATCGAGGAGAACCTGCGCACGAACGCCTTCGCCCCCGAGGTCCTGACCGCGCCGGACCAGACCTACCTCCGCGGGTACTGGCAGTTCGAGGACTACTTCGCCGACCAGGCGGCGGCGATCCGGGCCGCGTTCGCGTTCCCCGCCCCCGGCGAGGAGACCCGGCGGATCCTCGGCGGCCTCGAGGGTGCCCCGACCGCATCCCTCCACGTCCGCCGCGCCGACTACGCGCAGCTCTCGCAGCTCGGCTTCCTCGACGCGGACTACTACCGACGCGCGGTCGACGCACTTGCCTCGCGCGTCGAGGGCCTCCGCCTGCTCGTGGTCTCGGACGACCCCGCCTGGTGCAGGGCCGAGCTGCAGCTGCCATTCCCGACGACCGTGGTCGAGCGACCTCTCGCGGCCGACCGCGCCTGGGAGGACATGCTGCTCGTCAGCCGCTGCGACCACCACGTGATCGCGAACAGCACGTTCAGCTGGTGGGGTGCGTGGCTGAACCCGTCGGACGACGAAGCTCGTCGTCGCGCCCACCCGCTGGACGCTCTCCGACCGCCGCGCCGGCGACCCCGTGCCGAAGCGCTGGCTCCGCGTCTAGGCCTCAGGCGGAGCTGCGAAGGCGCCGGAACGCGTCGCGGCCGGAGCGCAGCGGTGTCGTGATCCGCCAGCTCAGCGACCGCTCCATGACGTCGACGAGCCCGCGCGCAGTTGCGAGGTCCTGCTCGAGCTCGAGGAGCTGTCCGTACCCGGGCCTGCGGACGGGATCGCCGGCGGACAGGACGTCGGCGAACGCGCCGTACACCTCCGGTGCGCTGTACGCCGGCGTGATGCTCTGGCCGTACGCGACTCCTCCCCAGCCGGTCAGGATCACGCCGAGACCGCTCGTGAGCTCGTCCTCGTACGGCCCCTGGCGGTAGACCTTGCCCTGCACCATGTCGAGCTCGACGTAGGTCACGTGCTCGAAGCGGTCGAAGTCGATCTGCTCCAGCCCTGCGCGAACGCGCCCGTTGAGCGTGTCGTGCACGAGGATGACCGTCTTCCCCGAGCACGGCGAGGAGAGGATGTCCTCGACGTCCCGGCTTCGACCCTGCGCCGTGTGGTCGCCGTCGACGAGGGCGAAGTCGAGGTTGCGCCCGTCGGCGGCGAACCGCTCAAGCATCGGCGGCAGCAGCTCGTGGCTGTTGCCGATGTGGAAGGTGACGTTCGGAAGCTGCTCCGGGTCGACGTGGTGCGGGAGCGTGAGATCGAAGGCGTGAACCTCGTCGCTGTAGATCGCGGTTGCCTTCACGCTGCCGCCCGTTCCGACCTCGATCGCGAGCGAGGGCCGCAGCAGGTTGAGGATGCCGTGGAACGCCGCTCGCTCGCCGAGTTGCATCGCCCAATACGCATCGAGGACGTCAGAGAACGCGGTGCTCACCGGCCGGAGACTAGATCAGGCTCCAGGAGGCCGGCGTAGCGGCCTGAGCTTCCTGCGACCGCCGCGGCGGGCGGCCCAGTGCCAGGCGCTGGCTTCGTGTCGAGACCTCTACGATCCTTTCCCGATGAGCGACCGTTCCTCGAGGCTCCGCGCGCAGAAGCAACGTCTCGGCCGCGCCGTCTATCGCTTCCGGACGAGGGAGCGTGAGCCGCGGGACCCGCTGAGGCGCGCGCGGCGATACGTTCGCTCCGACGTCGTCAGCGGCGACGTCCAGTTCGAGTTGCTCCGGCTCGAGGGGTGCATGCCGACCTCGCGCGTCCTCGAGGTCGGCTGCGGCGCCTTGAGCGCGGGGGCCCACATCATCGAGTACCTCGATCGCGATCGGTACGTCGGCATCGAGCCGAACCAGTGGCTGATCGACGCGGCTTTGCGGCAGCGACGCGTGCGCAACGCCGTCCGCGAGAAGCGGCCTGTATTCCTGAACCGGACCGACTTCGACGCCCGCGAGGCAGGCGGCACGTTCGACTACGTCCTCTCTCATTCGGTGCTGTCACACGCGGCCCATTGGCAACTCGACCAGTTCCTCGAGAACGTCGGGCGCGTGCTAGCGCCGTCCGGGCGCATCGTCGCGTCGTTGATCCTGGCCGAAGGGAACGCGTATGGGAGCGTCGGTACGCCGGACAGGCGCGACTCGATGCATTCGGAGTGGCAGTACCCGGGGATCTCGTGGTTCTCGCTGCCGACGGTCGTCGCCGCAGCTGCGCGGCACGGACTGAGCGCGACCCACAAGCCCGAGTACACGGCGCGGTATGTCAGCCGCAGGCCGCGCGAGTTCCACGACTGGATCGTCTTTGCGCGGAGCTAGCTCGCTCAGCCCATTGCGATGAGGTTCCGGCAGATCCGCACGCGCGTCGAATGGCGCGCCGGACGCGCGATCGCCGCGCGCATGACAGGCCTCGCGCAGGTCGTCGCCCACTTCGACGGGCCGCCGCGACGGCACGAGCTCGCGGCCGCGGGAACGTGGACGGACTCGCCCGAGACAGCGCTGCGGGCGCAGGGCCTCGACGTCTCGCCCGACGAATCGACCGACCGCGTCGTGTCGCACTTGAGCGTGCGCATCGACGAGTCGGACGGCGTCTATCCGGCCGAGTTCGGGATTGCCGACGCCACGCTCAAGCTGCTCGCGCTCATCTGCGGACACGACAGGGTCTCGAACGTCGTCGAGACCGGCGTGGCGGACGGCCGGACGACGTTCGTCCTGCTCGGCGCCCTGCGCGCGGCCGACGGGCGGCTGACGAGCATCGACGTCAGGCCGGACGTAGGGATACTGGTCGCGGACCCGACCGGCTGGGACCTCCGGATCACTGACGGCTCGCCCGACGCCCTGCGCGGCACCCTCGCGGGACTCGGGCCGCTCGACCTGTTCATTCACGACTCCGACCACGGCTACGACTGCCAGCGGAGCGAGCTGGAGATCGGGTGGCATGCGCTGCGTCCGGGCGGATGGCTCGTCTGCGACGACGCCGACTGGTCGCACGCGGGCCTCGACTTCGCGGCGACCGTCGACGCGCGGCCGAGCTTCCTGCACAACGCCCGGACCGTGGCGATGGTCCTACGGAAGCCTTACCCGACGGGTTCGGAGCGCGGCTCAAGCAGCAACGCGTAGCGGCCGCGGGCGATGCGGGAGAGGTCAGGCGGCTCGCCGAGGTCCACGAGAACCAGCTCGCGGTCGGCCGGCGCGAGCCGTTCGTCCGGCGCCCCCGTGTCCTCGGCGATCCACCGCGCGCGCAGCCCGTAACGCCGGCAGAAGTCGACGACGAACGATGGTGCGTCCGCATTCCAGGCGGCATGCACCTCGACGACGATCGTCGGCAGTGGACCGTCGGTGAGCTGCGGCTCGAGGCCGCGGAGGACGTCGTCCTCGTGTCCCTCGACGTCGATCTTGACGAGGCGCAGCCGTTCGCGGTCGTCGGGGACGATGAGCGCGTGCAATGGGCGGATCCTGACCTCCGTCGACTCGCCACCGCTGCCGCCGGGCTCGCGTCTCAGCGACGACGACGCGTCGTGCCCGCTCGCAGGGCCGTGGAGGACTGCGACGTCGTCCGTCGCGCCTGCGGCGAGCTCGAGCGCTGTGACCCGGTCGTCGAAGGCGTTGAGGTCGACGTTACGCCGCAGCGTGGTGAACGTCGTCGGCCCCGGCTCGAGCGCGTACACACGGCCCATGGGGCCGACGAGCCTCGCCCCGAGCACGGTGTAGAGCCCGGTGTTCGCCCCCACGTCCACGAAGACGTCTCCCGCCCGCAGCAAGCCCTGGATGACCGCGCCCACGTTCCATTCCCAGAGACCGGAGACGGCGAGCGTTCGACCCGAGACGCCGCCCATGTCCGCGAGCAGGAGCACGTCTCCCCGCGCCCTGACGACGAACTCGCAGTCCATCCGCTCGGCGAGCGGCCGCGCGACGTGCCAGTACGCGTATGCGCGCAGGCGCCGCGTTGGCAGGCCTCGCAGCGTCGCGAACACGCGAGCCGCAGCCTGCGGACGACGCCCGAGCCGTGCACCGAGACCCGGCAGAAGCCGTTCGCGCGGGCGGATCAGCGATCCGGCCCAGGTGCGGTATCGGGCGAGCACGGATCGGGAGGATACGGACCGAGCGGAACGCCGACACGCGCCGACTACGCTGCCGACGTGGAGAGGTCGACGCGCCCGCGCCGGATCGCGCTCGTCGCGGGAGGCTTCCTCGGCTTCCCACATTCCGGCGGCATGGGCACGGCGACCTCGTTTCTCGCCATCAGCCTGGCGCGGTCGGGCCACAGCGTCGAGATCGTGTGCGTCCGGCCGAACGTCGACTACCCGATCGAGCCGCAATGGCGGGACGTGCTGGCGAGGGAAAGGGTCGGGATCAGGCTCGTGACGGCGCCGGCCGACGTCGAGCCGGACGTGCTCGCGCTTCCGGTCGCGACGCTCGAGGCCCTCCGCGACGCCCCTCCGGACGTAGCGATCGTGCAGGACTGGGGCGGCTACGGTTTCGCGGCGCTGACGATGCGGGAGCTCGGGCTCGCGTTCTCCGAGACGCTCTTCGTGATGTACACCCACGGGTCCCGGCGCTGGATCGCGGAGGCGCACGGGAAGCTGCCCGACTCGCCGCGAGTCGGTGCTGATGGCGGAGCTCGAGCGTGCGACGGCGGAGCTGGCCGACGCCGTCGTCAGTCCGAGCCGGTACCTGCTTGGCTGGATGCGCGGGCGCGGCTGGGCTCTGCCCGACCGCTCGCTCGCGGTGCCGCTCCTGACCGAGGGCGCCCTCTTCGGGCGCGCGGCCCAGCCGCCGGCGGCATCGCCTGTGTCCCGGATCGCGTACTTCGGACGCGTCGAGGACCGCAAGGGGATCCAGCCCTTCCTCCGGGCCGTCGCGGGTCTCGGCCACGCCCGTCTGGCTCGGCTCGAGCTCCACCTCCTCGGGTCCACGAGCGTCGCCTGGACTCCCGAGCGGCTGGCGGGCGAGCTGGGCGAGGCGGCGCTCGCGTCGCTGCGAGCGTTCGAGGCGCATACGGCGCTGACCCGCACCGAGGCGCTGGCGCTGTTGCGGCGACCCGGCACGCTGGCGGTGATCCCGTCCCTGGACGACAACTCGCCGAACACCGTCTACGAGTGCCTCGAAGCGGGCGTGCCCATGATCGCGAGCGCCGTGGGTGGGATTCCCGAGCTCGTCGCAGAGGAGGACCGAGAACGGGTGCTCTTCGAGCCGTCGCCGGCAGGGATCCGCGCCGCGCTCGAGCGCGCGCTCGACGCCGACACGCCTTTCGCGGCCGCACGACCCGCCTTCGACGCGGATCGCCTCGGCGCGCGCGTGGGAGGACGTTGTCCAGGGATCGCCGCGGGGACGCAGCGGCGAGGGCACGGCGACGCCACTCGTGACGGCGGTCGTCGCCGCGAGTGACTCTCGCGACGGTCGACCGCGCGCTCGCGGGTTGGCGCGGCAGCGCACTCCGCCGCTCGAGACCATGGTCGTGCGGGGGCAGGACGGGGGCGCGCTCGACGGTGTCCGAGTCGTCGAGGCCCCGACGCGTCGACGTGGCAAGCCTGGCAGGATCGGCGCGCGCGAGGCGCGTGGAGACTGGGTCTTGCTCCTCACCGGAGACGACGAGCCGGGCGAGGACGGCTCGTCGCACGTGCTCGTGTGGGCAGCGGCGGCGAGCAGTGCGGATGCGGTGACGTGCGGGCTGCGCGACTCCGCCGAGAGCGCGGCGCGACGTCTGTTCCGGGAGGCGCGGCCGGCGGCGTCGGCGTGCGTGGAGAACGTCTTCGGGTCGGCGGGACTCGTGCGGCGGACGCTGGTCGCAGAGTCGGAGCCGGACACGGCCGATGGCCGGGACCCCGCGTGGCCGCTCTACGCATCGCTTTACGCGGCCGGACGCGACGATCGTGTCGGTGCCGGAGGTGCATGCTCGTTCGGCCGCGGCGGTCGAGGCAGGCTCGCGGACCGCGCGCCGGAGGCGACGGCCGTACTTCGGGCGTACGAGAATCGCCTGCCTCGCGGTCTCGCGGCCCTGCCGGCCCTCGCCGTCGCGAACGCCCTTCGGGCGAACTCGGGCCGTCGAGCCGCCGATCGGGAAGCGCGTCCTCCACGTCCTGCGCAACGACGGGGCGCTCGCGCTCGTGCGCCGCGCGGCCCGGCGCGCCGGACGTCAGCGGGATCGCTCGTAGCGCGCGCTCACCACGCGGTCCACCCGCCGTCGACGACGAGGTTCGCGCCCGTGACGTACGAGGACGCGTCGGAAACGAGGAACACGACGGCGCCGACCGCCTCGCCCGACTCGAGCATCCGCCCGAGCGGCACGCGCGCCTCGTAGGCGTCGAGGAACGCGCGCGGCTGGTCGTTCGCGACTCCGGCGAGCGTGAGCGTGTTGACGCGGACGCCGCTGCGCGCCCAGTACGTGGCGAGGTAGCGCGTCAGGTTCAGCACCGCCGACTTCGAGACCGAGTACGCGACCGGCTTGAAGAACTCCTCGCCGGCGCTGCGGCGGAACTCGTACACGTCCTGCTGGGGGGAGAGGAGCCCGTAGACCGACGAGACGTTGACGATCGCGCCACGCCCCTCGCGCGCCATCGCGCCGCCGACCACCTGGCAGGCGAGGAACATCCCCTTCACGTTCACGTCCATCACGCGGTCGAACGACGCCTCGGGGTACTGCTCGAACGGCCCGACCTCGTCCGCCGGGGCGTCCGGCGGCGAGTCGATCGCGGCGTTGTTGACGAGCGCGTGCGGGACGCCCCACGCCCGCTCGATCTCGCCGAGCGCCGCCTCGAGCGACGCGCGGTCGGTGACGTCGACCCGCCAGACGCGCGTGGCGTCGCTCTCCACGCCGTCGGGCGGGTCCGCGACGTCGAGGATCGCCACCTTCGCGCCGCGCTCGGCGAGCGCCGCCGCGTATGTCGCCCCGAGCTGGCCGAGGCCGCCGGTGACGACGACGACGCGCCCGGCGACGTCGAACAGCGGGTCGGTCACCGCTTCGCCTCCCAGACCGCGTCGCAGAACTCGCGCACGCAGCCTTCGCCGCCGGCGCGGGTCAGCACCCAGCGCGCGAGCGGCACGACCTCGGGCCACGCGTCCGCGGGCACGACCGGGAGCCCGACCGCGCCGAGGCACGCCGCGTCGTTGACGTCGTTCCCGACGTAGGCGACCTCGTCGAGGGCCGCGCCCGCCTGCGCCGCCCGCTCCTCGAGCACCGCCAGCTTGTCGTCGACGCCGTGCACGCACTCGGCCAGGAGCTTCGCCGCGCGCGCCCCGACGACCGCGTTCGCCTCGGTCGAGACGATGAGGTACTGCACCTCGACCTCGTCGAGCCGGCGCAGGCCGAGCCCGTCGCTCCGCGAGCAGCGGACGCTCTCCTCGCCGCGCTCGTTCACCCAGACGCGGTTGTCGGTGAAGACGCCGTCGAAGTCGAAGACCGCGAGCCGGACGCGCGCGAGCAGCGGTGCGAGGTCGGTCACGCGTCGTCGCGGCCGAGCGACGACGACACTGCCTCCGCGGCCGGGACGAGGTCGTCGTGCGCGATCGCGTCCTCCTCGAACAGCGGACGCGCGAGGACGCGGCCGAGCAGGCCGTCGAGCTCGTACGGCGGCAGCCCGCCGTCGCCCGGCGACTTCGACACGAGGTCGCCTGGAGCGAGCACGTGGCCCGCCGGCAGGTCGCGCGCCGCGACGAGCTTCTTGCCCATCTTCTGCAGCGGCCGCACCTCGCTCGGCAGCGGGCGCTTGACGCCGTCGCCGAGCGCGACCGGGACGCGGCGCAGGTCGCGCACGAGCTTCCGCATCCCGTCGGGCATCAGCGAGAAGGCGTGGTCGGTGCCCTTCCAGGCGTGGTTGAGCGTGAAGTGCTTCTCGATCACGCGGGCGCCGAGCATGTACGCGACGAGGGACATCGCGATCCCGTTGTGGTGGTCGGAGAGGCCGATCACGTGGTCGGGGTAGCGCTCGCGGAGCGTCTCGATCACGCGCAGGTTCAGCTCCTCGACCTCCGCCGGGTAGGCGGCCGTGCACTGGAGCAGGCAGACCTCGGTGTTGAGCGGCAGCACGGCCTCGAGCGCGCGGTCGGCGTCCTCGAGCGTGGCGCCGCCGAGCGACAGGATCAGCGGCTTGCCCTTCGCCGCGACGTGGCGGAGCAGCGGCGTGTTCCCGAGGTCGCCGGACGCGATCTTGAAGGCGGGCAGGTCGAGGTCGGCGAGGAAGTCCGCACTCGCCTCGTCGAACGCCGTGGCGAACATCGCAACCCCGAGCTCGCGGCAGTGCTCGCGCAGCTCGAACCAGGCGTCGGCCGGGAGCTCGAGCGCCTCGCGGTGCTCGCCGTACGTCGTGCCGAAGCTGTTCTCGTTGTCGTACGGCTGGTCGTAGAGGGCACGCGTGAAGAGGCGCCGGTTGTCCCGCTTCTGGAACTTGACGGCGTTCACGCCCGCGTCCGCCGCCGCGTCGACGAGCTGCTTCGCCCGCTCGAGCTCGCCCTGGTGGTTGTGGCCGATCTCGGCGATGACGTAGCAGTCGCCGTCGTCGGAGATGCGGGTTCCGGCGATCGTCAGCTCGCGCATCCGGGCCATGCTACGCCAGGGTCTCGCGGTAGGCGCGGATGAGCTCGGCCGTCACGTGCGGCCACGCGAACCGCTCGATCGCGCGCTTCCGGCCCGCCTCGCCGAGCCGTCGCCGCAGCTCGCGGTCGCCGAGCAGGCGCTCGAGTGCATCGCGCAGGCCCGGGACGTCGCCGGGCTCGACCACGAGCCCCGTCTCGCCGTCGACGACGAGGTCGAGGAGCCCGCCCACACGGCTCGCCACCACCGGCTTCCCGTGCGCCATCGCCTCGACGCAGGCGACCCCGAAGCCCTCGCGGTACGACGGGCACGCGACCACGGCGCTGGCCGCGTACAGCGGCTCGAGGTCGTGCCGCGGCAGGAAGCCCAGCGCCTGCGGCACGCGCTCGCGGAGCGGCCCGTCGCCGGCGACGACGAGCCGGAGCCCCGCCGCCGCCTCGGCCAGCTCGGCCACGCCCTTCTCGGGCGAGAGGCGGCCGGCGTAGAGGACGTACGGCGGCTCCTCCTCGGCCCCGATCGCGTCCGGGACGGCGACGCCGGTCGGGATCACGTGCACGTCTCGTGCGCCCAGCTCGCGCGCCGCCTCGGCGAGCGCGGTCGAAGCGCAGACGACGAGGCGCACCCGGCGGAGCAGCCAGCGCGAGAGCCGGGGCAGCCGGCGCGCGAGCTCGACATCCGTCCCCCACAGCTGGACGACCACGGGCTTCCGCGTCGCGAGCGCGATCGCCGCGACCGGCAGCCAGTGCGCGTGCACGAGGTCGGCGCCCCGGGCGCCGCGACGCGCGGCGCGGAGGAACCCGAGCAGCATCACCGGCACGAGCACGAGCTTCCAGGGCTTTGCCCGCAGGTTGCCGACGACGCCCGCCCCGTAGGCGATCCCGAAGTGCGGGAAGTCGCGCGGCGAGACCACCTCGACCTCCACCCCGAGCTCGCGGAGCCAGCCCACCGCGTCGCCGACGAAGCGCCCGACCGCGTCGCCCTTCCACCGCGGGTACGAGGTCGTGAGGACGGCGACCTTCACCTCCTACACTCCCGCGCCATGGGCACGATTCCCGCTCCGCTCGTACGCACGTTGAAGCGTCGGCTCGGCCTCGTCCGGGCCGTCGAGACCGGAACCTGGGTCGGCGGCGGCGCACTGCTCCTCTCCGATTCCTTCGACGAGGTGACGACGATCGAGCTCTCCCCGGAGGTAGCGGCCCGGGCGCGCGAGATCCTCGCCCGCGAGCCGGTGACGGTGCTCGAGGGTGATTCGCGCAGGCTGCTGCAGCCGTCCATCGAGCCGACGTTCTACTTCCTCGACGCGCACTGGTGCGGCGGCACGACCGGCGGGGCGGAAGCCGAGTGCCCGGTGCTCGACGAGTTGGACGCGATCGCAGGCGGGTCTCCCGATGACGTGATCGTCATCGACGACGCCAATCTGTTCGTCGAGCCTCCCCCGCCGCCGCATCGCGCCGAGGACTGGCCGACGCTCGCCGTCGTCGAGGACCGCCTCGCGCGCCACTGGCCCGGGCACCGGATCGTCGTGGCCCACGACCAGATCGTCGCCGTCCCTGAGCGGGCCGCCGACCTCGCCGAAGACTGGTCCGCGCAGCCGTTCGTCCCGCCGCAGCGCGGCCGCAATCCGCTCAGGCGCGCGCTCCGGCGGGCGAAGCGGCTCGTCCGCCGACGGCCCGCCCGAAGACCACGGGCGCCGCGAGCGCGAGGATGACGAACGCGTAGAACGAGTAGAAGATCATCGTCAGGTAGAAGAGGTTCGCGACCATCGTCCCGACGAGCGCGGCCGTCATCCCCCACGCGAGCGGCCGGACGTGCCGCGCCGACGCCGGCGGGAGCGCACGCCCGATCGCGCGCAGCTCGCCGAGCCGGCGGAAGACGTACCAGAGGAAGACGCCGAAGAGCGCGGCGCCGACGAGCCCCGTCTCGACGAGCAGCGCGACGTAGAACGAGTGCGGGCCGAAGTTCGTCCGCCCGGTGACGAACTCGTAGTACACCGAGAACGTGTTCAGCCCGAAGCCGAACAGCGGGTGCGTCGCGAGCACGTCCGGGACGAAGTCGTAGACCGCGAGGTGCACCGACGTGGCGTTGTCGCCCGTCGAGGTGCGCGAGCGCAGCACGGTCTCGAAGAAGTGGAGGTTGCGGTAGACGACGTAGGCGAGCAGCGCCGCGACGACCGCGAGCGGCACGAGCAGCGCCCGCGTCAGCAGCAGACGCCGGTACGGGAACGCGAGCACGAGGAAGCCGACGCCCGAGGCCGAGCAGGCCGCTGCGCGACAGGGTCGAGAGCTCGACGACGAGCAGGAACCCGAGCAGAACCGCGAGCGGCAGCTTCAGCCGGCTCCCGCGCTCGAGCCGCAGGTAGATCGGCGTGAGCACGAGCAGCGGGATGATCAGCGCGATCCCGAGGTGGTTGGGATCGCCCGTGAGCGCGTTCGTGCGGTAGACCTTCTGCCCTTCGACCGCGCCGTAGACGTTGATCGCGCTCGCGCCGCGCGTCAGCGGGCGCAGCACGAGCTCGTCGAGGTTGATCCCCACGCGGGCGACCGCGAGCTGCACGACGCCGTAGGCCGCGTTCGCCGCGATCCCGAGCATGAAGGCAGCCAGCGCACGCCAGTACGCCCGCTCCGAGCGCCGTGCCAGATACGCGACCCCGGCGACGACGAAGAGGAAGTGGAGGACGAACTTCACCATCCCCTTCCCCCACTGCGCGAGCTCCTGCTGGGTGTCCATGTTGAACCAGCCCGCGAGGTAGACGAGGAGGAACGCGGCGAAGAACGCGAGCACGGTCGCGGCCGTGCGGTCGACCCGGGTGTCGCCGACGGCGAGCCGTTCGAGCCCCAGGCGACGAGGAACAGGGCGGTGAGGACGTCGGCGAGCGAGAGGTCGCCGCCGACCGTCCAGTGGAGCTTCGCGAACGAGACGCTGAAGAGCGTCCCGAGGAAGAGCGCGTCGGTCAGCGCCGAGTGGTCGGCGAGCGCGCGCGGGCGGGGGACGGCGACCGCGGTCACCCGAGCTCCCGGACGAGGTCGGCGAGCTCCTCGACCCGAGTCTCCCGCGAGAGCTTCTCGCGCCAGGCGTCGGAGAGCGGCGTGCCGTTCAGCTGCCCCTCGCGCCAGCGGCCGTGCAGCTCGCCGAGCGCCTCCGCGATCGCGTCGACGTCCTCCGGCGGCGCGACCACGCCGGCGCCCGTCTCGCGGATCAGCCCTGCCGCGGCGCCGTCGGGCGGCACGACCGCGAGCACCGGCCGCTCCGCCGCGAGGTACTCGAACACCTTCCCGGAGAGCACCCCCTTGCCGCGGCCGGCGGCCTCGGGGATGAGGAGCAGCAGCGCCTCGGAGTCGCGCTGGAGCTCGAGCGAGCGGCGGCGCGGGACGTAGGGGATCAGCTCGAGCCGGTCGCCGAGGCCGAGGCCTTCGGCCCACTCGCGGTCCGCGCTCCGGAAGTCGCCGACGAAGCGCGCGACGACGTCCTCGAGCCCCGACCGGGCGAGCGCCTCGAGGAACGGGCGCGGCGAGCGCTTGCCGAAGAACGAGCCGGTGTGCGTGATCCGGAAGCGGTCGGACGGGTGGTGCTCGAGGCCGGCGAAGTCGTCGAAGTCGGAGCCGTTCGCGATCGTCACCACGCGGCCACGCGGCTCGAAGCCCCGCGTCTCCTCCGCGATCGCGTCGGCGGCGCAGACGATCGCGTCCGCCTGCCGCGCCACGAGCTTCGCCACCTGCGCCTCGCCCTGCTCCTTCACCCGGACGAGCGCGCTCTCCGCACGGCGGTGCGGGTGCGCGACGAGCGAGTCGCGGAGGTCGGCGATCCAGCGCGCGCCGGTCGCGCGCTTCACCGCAGCGCCGACGAGGTGGACGGAGGACGGCGGCGAGGTCGTGAGCACGACGTCGATCCCCTCGCGGCGCGCGATCCGGATCGCCGCCGGGATCGCGGTCACGTTCCAGGTCACGTTCTCGTCCGGCACGAGCACGCGCCGGAGCGCGAGCCGTCCCTGCGTCGCGATGCGCTCGAGCCCCTCCTTGCCGTGCAGCTCCTCCGCGGGCTTCCGGCCCCTCGGCCCGAGGTAGCGGGCCCGGTGCACCCAGGCGCGCGTCGGCAGCGGCAGGTCGGGGTCGGCGTGCACCCACTTCGGGTCGTCGGGCGCGAGCACGTGCGTCTCGATCCCGAGCCCGGGCAGGTGCGTGGCGAACTTCAGCGGCCGCTGGACGCCCGCGCCGCCCGCCGGCGGGAAGTAGAGGGAGACGAGCAGGAGCTTCATCGCCGCTCGATTCTGCCGATAGAGACCCCGGATGGCCCTCCGAAGGCTCCTTCTGGTCGCACTCGTCGCGCTGGTCCTGCCCGGGGCCGCGGACGCCGGGCTGCTCGGGTATCAGGGCGACCGGCGGCTCGCGCCCTCGACGGCGGCCGCGCCCGGCGGCGACTCGCTGCTCGTGCTCGTCGCGCCGCGCGACGGCTACGCGACGGGGCAGGTCGCCGTCCTCTCGCGGCGGCGGCGCGCTGCAGTGGGGCGAGGACGCGCCCGCGGAGCTGACGCGGCGGACGACGTTCGCGCTCGTCGGGCAGACGAAGGTGCACGGCCGGCCCGTCTCCGACCCGCTGCCGCCGCTCGAGCGCGCCGCGGTGCCCGGCCCAGCCGTCGTCTTCGTCCGCGTCGACACGCACGGGCTGCGCCGCCGGCTTCTACCGCGGCACGCTGTGGATCGGGCAGGAGTCGATCCCGGTGGCGCTGACGGTCTCGACGTGGACGATGCCGCCCCGCACCGAGGGCTTCCGCACGCTCTTCCTCGTCCAGCCGCAGACGTATTTCGCCCGCGTCGATCCCGGCGAACCCGCTCCGCGCCGCGCAGCTCGGCAACCGCGCCTTCTTCGACCTCCTCTCGCGCTACCGGATCGCGCCCGGCGACTGGGGCTACGGCTCCCCGACGCCGGCCGGCTACGTCGCCGGCCGCTCGTGGCACACCGACCGGGCGACGACGATGAAGGCGCAGGCCGCGCCCGGGTTCAACACGCTCCGCCTCCCGCTCTCGACGCAGCACCAGGCCGGCCAGGCGTGGCTCGGCAAGGCGTCGCCGTACGCGCCGTGGACGTGGACGCCGTGGCTCGAGCGCGTGCGGCCGTTCTGGGAGCGCAACGGCTGGACCGACCGCGCCGTCGCCTGGGCGTGGGACGAGCCGGGGCCGAAGGAGTCGCGTCTCGTGGCGCGGCAGGCGCGCGGTGCTCCACCGCGACTTCCCCGACGCGAAGGTGCTCTCGACGGTCTCGCCGCTCCCCGGGAACCGCTACCTCCGCGACGGCGGCACCGACGACCTCGACGTCTGGTCGGTGCTCGCGCGGCGCTTCTACGGGCAGTTCGGCAAGCCGCGGGCGCTGTACGCGGGCGTCGAGGAGGTGCGCCGGCGCGGCAAGGAGCTCTGGTCGTACACGTACCACGGCGTCGCCGGCTCGCCCGGGTTCGACGCGACCGAGCCGCTCACGGACGTGCGGATGTTCTTCGCCTGGAACGCGCTCGAGGGCACGGCCGGGACGCTCTACTCGGACGGGCTCGCGCGGTACCAGGGCCTCGACCCGTGGCGGGCGCTGCCGGGCGACGGCCAGTCCGTCTTCCTCTACCCCGGCACGCCCGCGCGGCCCGCTCCGGTGCCGTCGCTGCGCCTCGAGGCGCTCCGCGACGGGATCCAGGACGCCGACCTCTTCCTCGCCTACGCCCGCGTCTACGGCCGCGCCGGGCTCGTGCGGCTGCTGGCGCAGAACGGCCTCTTCCGCGCGAACGCGAACGGCGGGCTCATGCTCGGCTGCACGAGCGGCTGCGAGCTGCGGACGACGACGAAGTACGCGTGGCCGGTCTGGCAGCGCGACGAGGCCGCGGCGTCGGCCGGGCTGCTGCGGGCGCGGACGCAGGCGCTCTTCACGCTCGGCGCGACGCGGTGATACTGGCGGCCGTGGGGCTCCACGAGACGCACGAGACGGGATTCACGTTCCGCCATCGGCTTCCGCGCGAGGCGCCGGTCGAGCGGCACGCCGCGCTGCTGGAGGCCGCGCGCGGGAAGCGGGTCGTCCACGTCGGCTTCGTCGACGAGCTCGTCGAGCAGAAGGTCGAGGGGCACGTCTGGCTCCACGCCCGGCTCGCGGAGGTGGCGTCGGAGCTCGTCGGCCTCGACCTCTCCGAGCGCGGGGTCGCCTGGGCGCAGGCGCAGGGGTACGAGGCGCAGCTCGTCGACTGCCAGTCGGAGGAGGACGTGCGGGCGCTCGGTCTCGCCCCGGCGGACGTCGTCGTCGCCGGGGAGATCCTCGAGCACCTCGACGCGCCGGGGCCCTTCCTGCGCGCGATGCGGCTGCTCGCGAAGCCCGACGGCGAGCTGCTCGTGACGACGCCGAACGCGTACCGGCTCCTCAACTTCCTCGCGCCGCTCTCCGGCCGCGAGCTCGTCCATCCCGACCACACGCTGTGGTCGTCCCCGCGGACGCTCCGGACGCTGCTCGAGCACGCCGGCTGGCGCGTGGAGCGGCTCGGCTACTGCGCGAACCCGGGCCGGGCGGTCGTCAGCGGCTCGCCGGCGGCGCGGGCCGCGGGACACGCCGCGAACGCGGCGCGCTGGGCCGTGCGGCGGAACCGGCTCGCACCGTGGTGGAGCGACGGGCTGATCGCGTGGGCGCGGCCGGCGTGACGCCGTAGGCCGCGAGTGTCTCGGCCGCGACGACCTCCCACGAGCAGCGGCGGACGCGGCGGCGTGCCTCGTTCCCGAGGCGGCGGCGGAGGTCGGGGTCGGCGAGGAGGCGGACGAGCGCCTCGCGCAGCCCGTCCACGTCGCCGGGCTCGACGAGGAAGCCGGTGGCGCCGTCCTCGACGAGGTCCGGGATGCCGCCGACGCGGGTCGCGACGACGGGCCGGCCATGTGCCATCGCCTCGAGCACGGCGAGCGGCAGGCCCTCGCGGTAGCTCGGGAGCACGATCACCGCGGCCTCGTCGTAGAGGCGCTCCAGCTCGTCGTGGGCGACGAAGCCGAGCGCGTCGGGGACGAGGTGGCGGAGCGGGCCGTCTCCGGCGACGACGAGCGGGAGGTCGCGCGCCGCCTCGACCAGGTCGGCGATGCCCTTCTCGGGCGAGAGGCGGCCGGCGAAGAGGACATGGGCCTGCGGCGCCTCCTCGGCCACGTGCTCCGGGAGGGCGACGCCGTTCGGGATCACGCGGACGTCGCGGGCCCCGTGCGCCCGGGCCATCGCGCCGAGCGCCTCGGAGACGCAGATCACGACCTCGGCCCGGCGCAGCACGGCGCGGACGAGCCACGGCGCCCGGCGCGCGAGCTCGAGGTCGGAGAAGCGGCCGGCGGTGCCGCTTCCGTGGAGCGTGACGACGAAGCGGGTGCGGGCAAGCGCCGCGACGGCGCCTCCGGCGAGCCAGTGGGCGTGGACGAGGTCGGCGCCGTGCGCGGCCCGCCGAAGGGCGCGGAGCATCGAGATGGCGAGCAGCGGCGCCCGCCACGGCCGGCGCCGGAGGTTGCGGACGAGGCCGCCGTCGTAGGCAAGCCCGAAGTCGCGATAGACCCCGGGTGCGACGACGTCGACGTCGAGCCCGTCCGCCTCGAGCCGCTCGACGAGGTCCTTGACGAAGCGGCCGGCGAAGTCGGTCTCGTCCCGCGGGTAGGAGGTGGTGAAGTGAACGACCCGCGGCGCACGGGCGGGGGGTGCGGCGGCGTCGCGGGACGCGGGAGCCGGAAGCGCAGGGGCCGTAGCGCTCATCGCCCCGGATATCGGCAGCGGGCGCGGCCCGCTTGATCGCCTACTCCACGCGGTAGAGCGAGTAGCGCCCGTCCCGGTACACGGGCTCGAGGTCGAGCGGCGGGTCGTAGTGACGGCGGTCGACGAGGATCCAGCCGGCGCCCGAGTTCCGCGGGATCGCGAGGTCGCCGGTGCGCAGGAAGCGGTTCACGAGCGCCTTGCGGTAGTACGGCCGGTTCTTCTCCGTGTCCGCGACGTGCGCGGGCGGCGCGGCGACGACGTAGACCGGCGCCTGGGCGAGGAGGCGGTAGCTCGTCTCCACGTCCGAGAGCACGACCGCGCGCTCCGGGGATCCGGTCGACGAGCGCCTGCGGCAGCGGCGGGCGCACCGGCTCGCGCTCGTCCCAGTTCCAGGCGGCGTGCACCGCGACGGGGAGGATGAAGAGGAGGGCCGACAGGCACGCGAGCGGCCCGGGCCGCTCGTACGCGGTCCGCCGCCGCCGGACGGCCACGACCGTCAGCGCCGCGGCGCCGCCGAACGCGGCGATCCACGTCGCCCACGCCGGCCCGCCCTCTTCGAGCACGTAGTCGAAGTCGCCGGGCCAGACGAGCTGCGCGACGATCCCCGCCACGAGCGCGAGCGGCGGCAGCGCCACGCCGGCCCAGCGCGCGAGCACCGAGAACCCGCCGGCGAACGCGAACGCGAACGGCACGAACCCCGCGGCGCGCCGGGCCTGCGACAGCGACACGACTTCGGCAAGCGGCGCGAAGAAGAAGGGCACGAGCACGAGCGCGAGCACCGCCACGGTCCCGCCCAGGACGAACGCGGCCCAGCGCCGGGGTGCGGCGAGGGCCGCGAGCGGCACGAGCAGGAGCGCGGCGACGGCGACCGAGCCCGAGCGTGCGACGACCTCCGGGGCGACGCGGTAGAGCGAGTCCGACCACACGTCGAGCTGGCTGCCGTAGCGCTCGAGCCCGTGGCGCGCGCCCTCGAGCGCGTCCTGGTCGGGGCGGTACGAGGCGGTCGTGCGCGCGATCGGCGCCAGGAGCGCGGCGCCCACACGCCGTCGGCAGCGCGAAGGCCCCGAGCGCGAGCCCGAGCTCGCGTCCGTCGCGGCGGGCGAGCAGGAGCCGTGCGAGCGCGAAGCCGACGAGCGGGACGAGCAGGAACAGGGAGTAGGTCGGGTGGACGAGCGTGAGCGCGAGCGCGGCCGCGGCGACCGAGGCGAGCACACCCCTCCGCGGGTCGCGCACCGCGACGAACACCAGCGCGAGCGCGGCCGGGACGAGCAGCTGCCGGCTCGAGGTGGCCGGCAGCTCGAGCACGCGGTACGCGCCGCCGCCGCCCGGGGCCAGCGCGACCGGCGCCGCGGCGGCCGCCGCCACGGCCGCCCCCAGCCACCGCGAGCGGAAGAGCGTCGTCCCCGCCTCGTAGGCGACGAGCAGCGCCAGGGGCGCGAGCCAGCTCGACTCGTGGAGCACGACCGCGGCCGGGTCGACGCCCGCGAGCCACGCGATCGCGGCGAGGAACGCGTGCCAGACCGGGAACGCGTAGCCGGGGTGGAGCCCGCCGTCGGCGAACTCCCCGAGCCCGGTCAGCGAGAGCGAGTCGAGCTCGGCGAGCTTCCGCACCCGCCCGAGGTGGAACAGCGCGTCCCCCTCGACCCCGCCGGCGACCTGCCACAGCGCGATCCCGAGCAGGAGCCCGGCCCCGGCGACCGAGACGGCTCCGACGTTGAGGCGAGGGGACTTCGTGGCTCTGAGCCACAAGCGACTCGCCACGACGACGCCGACGGTCGCCGCCGCCATGGCCACGAGGACGAGCCAGAAGCCGGTGTGGAGCACGACCGCGGCGGCGAGCCCGACCGTCACCGCCGCCAGCGCCCACACGAGCGCGCCGGACGCCGCCGGGACCCGCAGCGCCCGCGCGGCGAGGATCCCCGGCAGGAGCGCGACGAGCGTGGCCGCGCCGAGGCGGAGCCAGAGCCCGACGCCGCTCTCCGGAAGGAGCCGGACGAGGAGCAGCGCGACCAGCGCGCCGGCGGCGAGCCTCATCGCTCGAGCAGCGCCGGCACCGAACCGGATCGCAGCCAGCGCGACGTGTCCGCGTACGTGCGCCCGCGCTCGCCGCGGAACAGCGCGCCGCGCAGCGCGAGCGCCCCGGCCAGGAGCCGCCGCGCCCGCTCGGCGTAGGCCGGCCCGCGGTGCTTCGCGAGCCAGCGGAGGTGCGCGCGCACGTTCTCGCGGTACAGCCGCCCGCCGTGCGCCGCCCCGAGCACGTGCGTCGCCTCCGCGTCGGGCACGAACACGACCGACCAGCCCGCGTCGCGGAAGCGCTTGCACCAGTCGGTCTCCTCGGCGAAGAGGAAGAACGCGTCGTCGGCCGGCCCGACCTCGTCCACGGCCTCCCGCCGGACGAGCAGGACGGCGCCCATCAGCCACTCCACCTCCCGCACCTCGTCGTGGCGCGAAGCCGCCGCCGTAGTACGCGTTGAGGAGCTGCGACCGCGGCGCGAGCTTGCGCAGGAACAGGTACTCCGTGGCGAGCCGCCACAGCGTCGGGAAGCCGCGCACCGACCGCTGCAGGCGCCCGTCCGGATAGCGCAGCCGCGGCCCCACGACCGCGGCCCGCGGGTGCGCGTCCGCGAAGGCGACGAGTCGCTCGAGCGCGCCGGGTCCCATCCACGCGTCCGCGTTGAGGAAGAGGTAGTACCGCGGATCGGAGGCTGCCCGCATGCCCGCGTTCCAGCCGCCCGCGAGGCCGACGTTCTCCTGCTCGACGACCCGCGCCTCGGGGAATCGCTCCCGCACGAGCGCCAGCGGTGCCGTCGCTCGAGCCGTTGTCGACCACGACCGTCTCGACCTCGCGCACCGACGCGAGCGCGCGCTCGACGTAGTCCTCCGCGTCGTAGGTGACGACCACCGCCGCGACGTCAGGCATGGTCGGGGCGAACCGAGCCGCGGACGCCCTCCCAGGCGAGGATGAGCGCCCCGGGGATCGAGATCGCGATCGTCACGAGGAAGAAGAGGAAGCCGGTGGCGAAGGCCTCGTCCGCGCCGACCCCGACCTGGCCGAGGAAGGAGACGAAGAACGCCTCGCGCACGGCGAGCCCGTTGATCGTGAACGGCACGAGGATGACGAGGAAGAGCAGCGGCCCCATCACGTAGAAGATGCGCGGCGAGAGGTCGACGCCGGCGGACTTCGCGGCCAGCCAGATCGCGAGCACGCGGACGGCCTGGAGCGCGAACGTGAGCGCGAACACGGCGACGAGGAGGCCCGCGTGGTGGCGGTAGGCGTGGATGCCCTCGTACAGCGCGCGGATCGGCCGCTCGACGCGGAGGAAGCGCAGCAGCGGCACCGACCACGAGAGCGGGCGCCGCGCCCAGCGCGAGAAGAGCGCGACGGCGAGCACGATCGTCCCGACGACGAAGAACGCCTCGATCCACAGGTACGCGCCCACGTCGTAGTTGCCGTACGCGAGCACGAAGCCGACGGCCGCGAGTGCGAGCGTGGCGGCGCCGCCGAGCGCCCGCTCGAGCAGCACCGAGCCGGCGATCTCGCCGCCCCGGCCGGCGTGGCGGCGCGACGTCTCGAAGATCCGCATCGCGTCGCCGCCGATCGCCGTCGGCAGGATCTGGCCGGCCGCATACGACGTCAGGTAGGCGCGCGTCAGCCAGCGCAGCCGGTCGTGGATGCCCCTCGCCGCCAGGAGGAGCTGCCACCGCCACGCCATCGGCACGACGGGCAGGAGCATCACGACGATCGAGGCGAAGAAGTAGCCCCAGTGCGCGTCGCCGAGGATCTCGATCGTCTCGCGGAGCGAGATCTTCCAGATCAGGTACGCGGTCGCGAGGCCGGTGACGGCGAGCGTCGCGACGAGGCGCACGACGCGCTTGTTCACGCGGTGAGACGCTCGTGGACGCGCTCGAGCGCGGCGACGACCTCGCGGATGTCGTCGTCGGAGTGCGCGGGCGAGAGCGGGAGCGACAGGAGCTCGTCCCCGGCGCGCTCGGCCACCGGCAGCGGGGCCTGGTCGGGGAAGCGCTCCGCGTACCACTGCAGCCGGTGCACGGGCAGGAAGTGGATCGAGGTCGAGATCCCCTCGTCCGTCAGGGCGGCCATGTACGCCTCGCGATCTCCGCCGGCGCGCTCGGGGTCGATCCGCACGGCGAAGAGGTGGTGCGCGTGCGTGTCGCGCGGGTCGCGGGCGATCGGCGTGAGGCCGTCGAGGTGCTCCACCGCGTCGTCGTAGAGCGTGAACTGGCGGCGCCGGATCACGGCATGGCGCTCGAGCTTGTCGAGCTGGACGAGCGCGATCGAGGCGAGCACGTCGGAGAGGTTGGCCTTGTAGCCGGGGACGGGGAGGTCGTAGCGCGAGCCGTGGCCCCGCCGCATCAGCCGGAGATCCTGCACGGCCGCGGCGACGGCGTCGTCGTTCGTGGCGAGCAGGCCGCCCTCGCCGGCGGTGACGTTCTTCGTCGCGTAGAGGGAGAAGCAGGTCGCCGCGGAGAGCCCGCCGAGCTTGCGCCCGCGGTAGGCCGACTCGAACGCGTGAGCGGCGTCCTCGACCACGGGCAGCCCGAGCGCCCAGAGCGGGTCGAGGTCGGCCGGCTGGCCGTACAGGTGCACGGGGAGGATCGCCTTCGTCCGCCCGGTCACCGCCTCGGCGACGCGGGCCGGGTCGATGTTCAGCGTGTCGTCCTGCACGTCGACGAAGACCGGCGTCGCGCCGGTGTGGACGATCACGTTCGCGGTCGCCGGCCAGGTGATCGGCGTCGTGATCACCTCGTCGCCGGGACCGATGCCGAGGGCGACCAGGGCGAGGTGGAGCGCCGCGGTGCCCGAGGCCAGCGCGAGCACGTGCTCGGCCTCGAGGTACTCGGCGGCGCGCCGCTCGAGCTCGGCCGCCGCGGGACCGGTGGTGAGCCAGCCCGACCGCAGCGTCGCGGCGACGGCGGCGATCTCCTCTTCGCCGATCGCGGGCGGCTGGAAGCCGATCGTGCGCCGTGTCGGGGTGACGTCCGCCATCGCGGCGGAAGGGTACTCGTGCGCCCCGTCGGGACCTCAGGACGTCGCCGGGGTCGGCTCAGCCGCCCGGCGGCGGCGGCTCGGGCGGCGCGGGGAAGACACAGAAGCGGCGCGTCGGGTCCTCGTAGTCGCCGTAGTGCCTCGTGACGTAGTAGCCGGCGTCGCGCACGGGGACCCCGTCGCCGGCGTACCAGTGGTAGCGAATGGCGACGCGGAACGAACCGGCCTCGCGGACGGTGAACTGGAGGAAGGTGCGCTCGTTGTCGCTGTAGCTCCGCCAGAAGTTGCCCGGGAACGACATCACCTGCCGGTCGTAGGTCATGTCCCAGAGCCACTGGGCATGCTCGCGGTAGCGAACCCACTTCGCGCCGTCCCACCGGTAGAGGATGGGGTGCCACGCGACGAACTGCCAGTCGATCTGGTCGGTCGTGTCGAGTGCGCGCATGCCCGGTTCCTTGAGGAAGCGGATGCGCCACGCGGTCGTGAACTTCGTGCAGTCGACGACGGCGCTCGTCAGCGGCAGCGGCGCTTCCTGGGTTCTCGCAGCGAGCGATCGCGGCCGCACGCCTGCGCAGGCCTTTGCGCCGCTCTCGCTCCGCTCGACCTCGTAGACGCGGTCGCACCTGTCGAAGGCGCCGCTGTCCGTATCCGGGCCGCCGTAGACGAGGTCGGGCTTGCCGTTCCGCGCACGCAGCGCGTCATTCCCGTGGTAGCCCCAGACGGTGTCGCCGCCGCCGACCGCCGTCAGCCGGTCGGCGCCACCCGTGCCGCACAGCGGCTCCGGCACGGGCGAGCCGGACAAGACGACGCCGGTCAGGCCACCGACGGTGCTCCTGCACGGCTGGGGCTTCGGCGGCGGACCGGCCTGCTCCGCGTCGGGATGCTGGCGACCGGCGCCTGCCGACGCGACGAGCACGACAGCGCCCGCGGCCATGAGCGCGATGGCGGCGGGGCGTTTGCGGCGAACGCCCACGACCCCGCCTACCACAGTTCGTGACGCCCTGTCAAGGCGACCGGGCGTCCGCGTCGTCCTCTCGACCCGTTACAACCGCGAGGTGGAGACGTGGATGATCGTGGCCTGGGGGCTCGTGCTCGCGGTCACGATCGTGCCGGGCATCTACCTGTGGTGGCCGGCTCGGGGCGACCAAGGCGGGCGGAGCGACCTCGGGGCCGCGCTGCTGACCGGCGCGGTCGTGAGCTTCGCCGTGTTCGCGCTCCAGCTCGTGTTCGACGCGCGACTCCGCCAGCTCGAGGACCGGCGCATGGAGGAGCAGGAGCGGCGGAGCGAGCAGCTGCGCATCCAGGGAGAGCAGACGGCCCTGCAGCTGACCGTCGGGCTCCAGTCGGACCTCACCGGCATCGACCTGCACGAGCAGGACCTGGCCGGCTTCTACCTCTCGCGGAAGCGCATGCCCTTCGCCGTTCTCGCGAACGCCGACCTGACCGAGGCGAATCTCTCGCGGGCGAACCTCACCGGCGCCGACCTCCGGGAGGCGCGCCTCGTGCGCGCCCACCTCGACGATGCGACGTTGACGCGCGCATTCCTGACGCTCGCGAACCTCCGAGGCGCGGGCCTTGTCGGAGCCCGGCTCGACGAAGCCGAGCTTTCCGGGGCGTCGCTCGTGAACGCGGACCTGAGCGGCGCCGATCTCACCGGCGCGTCTCTCGGAGGCGCCTCGCTCGAGGGCGCGCGCTACGACGCCGAGACGAGATGGCCCGACTCGGCCGCACAGCCGCCGTGCCCGTCCGGGATGACGTGCCGGGCTAGCTGAGCGCCTCGGCGTCGTCGAGCCGGAAGCGGATCCGCTCCGTCGCCGCGGCCGCATGCGCGAGGGCCTCGTCGCGCGAGTCGCCGACGGCGAGGACCGCGCCGGCCCGGTCGGCGCCGCGGCGGAACGGGCCGAAGACGTGCCCTGGGCGCCGGTAGACGCGGACGAGCTCGATCCCCGGCAGCGCGCCCGCCTCCTCGATCCCCGTCACCTCCGCGAGCGGCCCCTCCGGCGGGACGAGGAAGCGGACGCAGGCGCCGCCGAACCGCGGTTCGGGCCGCAGCTCCCCGTCCGGGACGTCCTCGCCGAGCGCCGCGGCGAGGGCGAGCCGGTTCAGGTCGACGCCGAGCGCTGCGCGGCAGAGCTCCGCGTCGTGGCCGCCGCCGAGGCGCGCCGCGAGCTCGATCACTCGCGGGCCGTCGTCGCCCGCGAGCACCTGGACGTAGACGGGTCCGCGCTCGATCCCCAGCGCGGCCGCGGCCTCTGCGGCGGCGTCGCACGCGACGGCCACCGTCTCCTCCGGGAGGGCGCTCGGCCAGACGTGCGCGAGGGCGACGCCGAACGCCGGCGGGTCGGCGACGAGGCGGTCGGTGATGGTCAGCGGCTGGAAGCGCCCGTCGACGAGCAGCGCGTTGACCGTGAGCTCGCGTCCCGGCGCGTACCGCTCGACGATCGCCGTCGCGGTGCGTGCCGCGTCGAGCGCCTCGCGCGCGGCCGGCTCGAGCTCCTCGGGCGTGCGCACGAGGCCGAGCCCGCGCTGGCCCTGGCGGTCCGGCGCCTTCACCACGACGGGCAGGCCCAGGCGCGCGGCGGCCGCCTCGACCTCCTCGAGCGACCGGCACAGCTCCCACGGCGGCTGCGGCACGTCGGCCTCGCGGAAGCGCTCGCGCTGCCTCAGCTTCGAGGTCGCAAGCACTGCCGTCTCGGGTGAGAGCGGATGCCGGACCCCGCGGCGGTGGGCGACGCGCGCCGCGACAGCCACCGGCCAGTCGATCCCCGGCGCGATCAGCCCGTCGACTCCCTCCGCCTCCGCCAGCCGGTCGATGCCCTCCTCGTCCTCCGCGGAGACGAGCGCCCGCCGGTCTGCATACGCGAAGCCCACGGCTCCCGGATCCCGGTCCGCCGCCACGACGAAGAGCCCGCGCTCGCGGGCGGCGGCGAGGAGGCCGAGCTGCGCCGGCCCGGCGCCTAGGACGAGGAGACGCTTCGGGGCGTCGCCGCGACCGGGCGCCACCAGGCCTCGTTCTCGCGATACCAGCGGATCGTCTGCTCCAGCCCGTCGTCGAAGCTCGTCCGCGCCCGCCAGCCCGTCAGCCGCGCCGTCTTCTCCGTCGAGCCGATGTGCCGGTCGACCTGGCCCAGCCGCTCGGGCACGTGCGTCAGCAGGTCGCGCGGCTTCCCGAGCGCGTCGAGCACCCGGTCGGCGATCTCGGACACGGAGATGTCGATCCCGGTCGCGACGTTCAGCACCTCGCCGGCGACGCGGTCGATCGGCGTCTCGATGATCGCCTCGATCGCCTCGGCGTCGTCGTCGACGTACAGCCAGTCCCGCGAGGCGTGGCCGTCGCCGTGGATCGTCAGCGGCTCGTCGAGGAGGGCCTGCGTGACGAAGCGCGGGATCACCTTCTCCGGGTGCTGCCGCGGGCCGTAGTTGTTGAACGGCCGCACGATCACGATCGGGAGCTCGTACGTCGTCCAGTACGAGTAGGCGAGGCGGTCGGCCCCGGCCTTCGTGGCCGCGTACGGCGAGCGGGGCTTCAGCGGGTGCTCCTCGTCCATCGGCGCGGCCTCGGCGGTGCCGTACACCTCGCTCGACGAGATGAGGATGAAGCGCTCGACCGGGCTGCGACGGATCGCGTCGAGGAGGATCTGCGTCCCCTCGACGTTCGTGGTCACGAACTCCGACGCGCCCTCCTCGATCGACTTCTCCACGTGCGACTCGGCCGCCGCGTTGACGATCACGTCGCACTCGGTGACGACGTCGGCCACGAGGTCGGCGTCACGGATGTCGCCGTGGACGAACGACAGCCGCTCGTGGCTCATCACGTCCGCGAGGTTCTCGACGTTGCCGGCGTAGGTGAGCGCATCGAGCGAGACGACGTCGTACGGCGTGTTCGCCAGCAGGTGCCGGATGAAGTTGGACGAGATGAAACCGGCGCCGCCGGTCACGAGCACGCGCTTCGCCACGCTCTAGATCTCCTTCTCGATGGAGTAGAGAGGCCGGCCCTCGACCTCGCGCTGGATTCTGCCCAAGCTCTCCCCGACGAGCGCGAGGATGAACCCCTGGATGCCGAGCCCGAACAGGGTCAGCGCGCCGAGCAGCAGCGGCCCGGGGAAGTTCGAGTGGTCGACCCAGTACCAGATCCCGTAGATCGTCAGCACCGTCGCGAAGAGCGACGAGACGATCCCGAGGACGACGCCGATCCACTGGATCGGCTGCGGCCAGAAGCCGGCGAGGACGTGGAGCGCGAGGCGCGTGAGGCGGAACGGCGAGTAGCGCGAGCGTCCGGCGCGCGGCGCGTGCGAGACGTCCACCTCGGTCACCGTCGACCCGCCGGAGAGGATCAGCGCCTTCGTGAACTTCTGCTTGCCGATCGCGCCGAGCATCGACTCGACCGCGGGGCGGCGGTAGGCGTTGAAGGCGCACCCGAAGTCGGTGATCTCGACCTTCGTGAAGCGGCGGAGCATCCCGTTGATGAGCCGGCTCGGGAGCGTGCGGCCCCAGGAGTCGTGGCGGGCGGCGCGGCGGCCCGAGGCGACGTCGTAGCCCGCCTCGACGGCCTCGACCAGGCGCGGGATGTCCTCCGGCTGGTTCTGCAGGTCGCCGTCCATCGTCACGAGGATGTCGCCGCGGGCCCGGGCCAGGCCCGCGTGCATCGCCGGGTGCTGGCCGAAGTTGCGCTTGAAGCGGATCCCGTGGATGCGCTCGTCGGTGTCGTGCAGGCGCTCGACGGCCGCCCACGTGCCGTCCGTCGAGCCGTCGTCGACGACGAGGATCTCCCACGGTCGCCCCATCGCCTCGAGCGCCTCGACCGCGCGACGGAGGAGCTCGTCGACGGTCGCGGCCTCGTCGTAGAGGGTCACGACGAGCGAGATCTCGGGCGCGTCCTCGGTCGCGTGATCCGATGGAACGACGCGGGTCTGCGCCTCTGTCATGGCGAGAGGCTAGCGGGGGTTTCGTATTCCGCGTCTCGCCGAGCTCACCGACTGACGGGACCTGCCAGAATCGCGCCGTGGCGTCGCCGCTCTCCGAGCGCGTGCTCGAGCTCCGCTCCGACCGCCGGCATGGTGCGAGCTGGATGGCCCGCAGGGCCGTCGAGGCGATCGTCGAGGAGGCGGGGCCAGAGGCCGGCTCGACCGCCGAACTGCTCGAGCGCCTCGTCGAGGCCGGTCGCGAGCTCGCCTCGTCGCGGCCGGAGATCGGCGCCGTCCGCTCTGCGCTCGGACGGGTGGTCGGCGCGGCGCACGCGTTCTCCCACCTGCCCGAGGCCGAGCTCCGGCGCCTCGTCGAGGAGCAGGGTCGCGGCCTCGTCGCGGCGCGCGAGCGCGCGGCGGCGTCGATCGCGATCCAGCTCGCCGACCGGCTCGAGGACGGTGCCGTGCTGACGCACTCCGCCTCGGCGACCGTGCGCGAGGCACTGCTGCGCACGCCGCCGGCGCACGTCTTCTGCACGGTCTCGGCGCCGCTCGAGGAAGGGATCGCCTTCGCCGAGGAGCTCCGGGCCGCCGACCTCCACGTCACGCTCGTCCCGGACGAGGCCGGCGCCGCCGCGCTCGACCGCGCCTCGCTGCTCCTGCTCGGCGCCGACACCGTCTTCCGCGACGGCAGCCTCTGCAACAAGATCGGGACACGGCTCCTCGCCGACGCGGCGGCCGCGCGCCGCATCCCCGTCGTGGTGGCGGCCGAGGCGCTGAAGCTCGCGCCGGTCGACGCTTCCGAGGCGCCGAAGCTCGACTCCGAAGCGGCCACCCTGTTCGACCTCACGCCCGGCCGGCTCGTCGACGAGATCGTCACGGAGGAGGGCTCCGTGCGCAGCGACGGGGTGCGGCCGCTCGTCGACCGGACGCCGTTCCTGCGCGACGGCTGGGCGCTGCTCGAGCCGACCTCGGCCTAGCTCACTCGAGCCACGACGTGCAGCCGTCGGCGAGGCGGTCGCCCCACGGCGTCGCGTCGTCGAAGAGGCCCATCGCCAGCATCACGTTGAGCAGCATCCCGGTGGCGAAGAAGTGCGAGACGACCTCACGATTCTCCTCGCTCTCCTCGGCGAGCTCGACGAGCTCCTTCCAGGTGGCGCGCACGACCTCGCGGATCTCCGGGTCGTCGGCCGAGACGAAGCACTGCATCATCAGCTTCAGGCGCGTCCGGTCCTCGAGCAGGAGCTCGCGGTACGCCTCGCCCATCGCCTTCAGCCGCTCCCGGCCGCGGAGCCCGTCGGCGGCGTCGGCCATCCGGCCATAGACCTCCTCCATCCCGCGCCGCGCCGTCGCGAGGTAGAGCGCCTTCTTGGTCCCGAACAGGCGGAACAGGTACGGCTGCGAGATCCCGGCGGCCGTCGCGATCTCGTCCGTCGACGCGCCGTGGAGGCCCTTGTCCGCGAACTCGCGCATCGCCGCGGCCAGCACCGCCTCGCGGCGCTCGTCCGCGGTCTGGCGCGTCCTCACGACCTCGGTCATGGCAAGGAAGTTATCACTCACTTCCGAATACCTGTCAAACCCCCGGTCGAGGGACGGCGCCGGCCGCGCGCAGGGTCGATGCTGGGTGCGAGATGGATGCGGCCCTCTCGCACCGCGGCGCGGTACTCCTCGCTGCGCTCGCCAGCTATGCGCTGATCGCGGCGGCGTACCTCGTGCTCGAGGTGCCGGGGCTCGGCATCGGGCACCTCTTCTACCTGCCGATCGTGCTCGTGGCGATCGTCACCGGCCCGCTCGTCGGGGCCTGTGCGGGTGCCTTCGCGACGCTTCTCTACGTGGTGTGCGTCCTCCTCAACCACCGGATCCCCTCGGCGGACGTGATGACGGCGTCGACCGCGATCCGGGCGGTCACGTTCGTCGCCGGCGGCATGCTGATCGGGACGTTCGCGGCGCGGAACCGCGCGCTCGTCGAGCGGCTGCGGGAGCTGGCCGACCGGGACTACCTCACCGGCCTGCTCAACACGCGCGCGTTCGAGGTCGCGCTCCGGCGGCGCTGCGCCGGCGGCAGGCGCTTCGCGATCCTCCTCGCCGACCTCGACGACCTGAAGGAGACGAACGACCGCGACGGCCACGCGGCGGGGAACGCGCTGCTGCGGACCGCCGCCGTCGGGATCGAGGCGACCGTGCGCGGCCGCGACCTGGTGGCGCGGGTCGGCGGGGACGAGTTCGGCGTCCTCAGCGACGCCGTGACGCCGGAGGACGCGATGGCCCTCGCGGACAGGATCGAGGCCGAGCTCGAGGCGGCCGGCGTCGCCGCCAGCGTCGGCTGGGCGATGTTCCCGGTGGACGGCGCCACGAGCATCTCGCTCTACCGGCGCGCCGACGAGCGGCTGTACGCGTCGAAGCGCGCCCGTAAGGCGCGTGCGCAGGTCGTGTCGCTGCTGCGGCCGACCGGCCGCTAGCGCGTCAGCGCCCGGCCGAGTGCGTCCGCGACGCGGTCGAGCTCCGCGTCGGTGAGCTTCGTGTGGAGCGGGAGGGCGAGCGCGCGCTCGAAGGCGGCGTCGGCGCCCGGGAAGCTCCCCTGCTCGCGGTAGGCGCCGAGCCGGTGGAGCGCGTACGTGCCGATCTGGCACTGGATTCCCTGCGCGCGCAGCTCGGCCATGACGCGGTCGCGGTCGTCGAGCTGGACCACGTAGGCCTGCCAGCCGTGGCGGTCGCCGGCGTCCGCCTCCGGAAGCGTCAGCGGGAGTCCGTCCAGTCGCTCCGCGTACGCCGCCGCGACGCGCTCGCGCGCGGCCAAGAGCTCCTCCAGGCGCCGCAGCTGCGGGATCCCGAGCGCGCAGAGGAGGTCCGAGAGACGGTAGTTGTAGGCGCCGCGCGGCATGTCGTCGTAGCCGGTCGGACGGGCTCCAGCCGTGATGGCGCAGCGACCGGACGGCTTCCGCGATCGCCTCGTCGTCGGTCGTGACCGCTCCGCCCTCGCCGGTGGTGACGATCTTGCGCGGGTGGAAGCTGAGGCAGGCGAGAACGCCGAGGCTCCCGCACGCCCGGCCTCGACGTCGCGCGCCCGAGGGCGCCGGCCGCGTCCTCGAGGACCGGCACGTCGGGGAGGTCCTCGAGCCGCGCGGGCCGGCCGAAGAGGTGCACGGCGAGCACCGCCTTCGTCCGCTCGGTCACCGCCGCGTGCGCGGCCATCGGGTCGAGGTTCATCGTCACCGGGTCGACGTCCACGAGCACCGGCTTCGCGCCGGCCAGTGCGACGACGTTGCCGGTGGCCGGGAACGTGTACGCGGGGACGAGCACCTCGTCGCCGGGCCCGATCCCGAGTGCCAGGACGGCCACGTGGAGCGCGGCCGTGCCGGACGAGACGACGACGGCGTCGTCGGTGCCGCAGGCCTCGGCCAGCAGACGCTCGAGCTCGGCCACCTTCGGGCCCATCGTGAGCTGGCCGGTCTCGACGACCGCGGCGAGCTCCGCGAGCTCCTCCTCGCCGACGTCCGGCGAGGCGAGCCGGACTACGTCAGCGCCGGTTTCCGTGACCGGTACCACGCGATGGTGCGGGCGAGGCCCTCGTCGAGGTCGACCTTCGCCTCGAAGCCGAGCTGCTCGCGCGCCTTGCTCACGTTGGGGATGCGGATCTCGACGTCGGTGTAGTGCAGCGGCTTGTGGACGATCTCGCCGGGGCAGCCGGTGAGCCGCTTCACGCGGTGGGCGAGGTCGTAGATCGTCACCGTCGAGCGGGCGTTGCCGATGTTGAACGTGTGCCCGATCGCCTCGGGCCGCTCGAGGCAGAGGAGCAGCCCCTCGACCATGTCGTCGACGTAGCACCAGGCCCGGATCTGGGAGCCGTCGCCGTGGATCTCGAGGTCGCGGCCCGCCAGCGCCGCCTCGATGAAGGCCCGGATCGCGCCGCCGCCGATCTGGCCGGGGCCGTAGACGTTGAACGGCCGCACCGTCGCCGTCGGCAGCCCGAGCTCGTCGTGGTACGCGTGCGCCATGTGCTCGCCGGCGAGCTTCGAGACCGCGTACGTCCACCGTGCCTCGCCGACGGAGCCGGTCGTGGTCACGTTCCCCTCCTGCACGTTGATCGCGTGCGTGCCGAAGACCTCGCTCGTGGAGAAGTCGACGAAGCGCTCGAGACCGGGGAGCTCGATCGCCACCTCGAGCACGTTGTAGGTGCCGATGAGGTTCACGCGCATCGTCCGCACGGGGCTCTCGAGCACGGTGTCGACGCCCGCGATCGCGGCCGCGTGGACGACGTGCGACGCGCCCTCGGCCGCCTCGCGCACCGCCTCCGGGTCGAGGACGTCGCCGTGGACGAGTCGGTAGTTCGGGTGCTCGAGCAGGTCGCTGCCCGAGACGGCGTCCCGGTGGAGGTTGTCGAGCGCGACGATCTCGTTCGCGTCGACGAGTCGGCGCGCCAGGGTCGTGCCGATGAACCCGGCGCCGCCGGTGACGAGGATCCGCTTGCCCGCGAGTGGCATCGCGGCAGCGTACCCTTCCCCTCGTGCTCGCCATCGCGCTCGTAGCGGCCGTCGCGCTCGCCCCGACGAGCCTCACCGTGACCGCCTGGCCGGAGGGGCAGCGGGCCGGCGGCGGGAAGACGTGGACGCTCACGTGCGGCCCGGTCGGCGGCACGCATCCGCAGCGCGCGAGAGGCGTGCCGGCAGCTCGCGGCCGTGCCGGCGCCGTTCGCGCCCGCGCCGGAGGACGTCGTCTGCACCGAGATCTTCGGCGGCCCGCAGGCGGCGCTCGTGCGGGGTCGCCACCGCGGGCGGCGCGTGTGGGTGCGGTTCAGCCGCGAGGACGGGTGCCAGATCGCGCGCTGGGACCGGATCCGGGCGGTGTTCCCGATCCCGGTCGGCGACCGCTAGGCGCGCTCGATCCAGGGGTCGTAGCCGACCCGATGCGCGTCCGCGAGGTGGCCGCGCAGCTGCTCTGCCGTCTGGACGCCGAGGTTCACGACCTTCCAGCGCCCGCAGCCGTCCGCGAGCGCCTGCGCGTCGACGAAGCCGAGGGCGATGAGGCGATCGCGGGCCGCACGCGCCTCCGCGAGCGACGGGCTGCGGACGTAGACGACCTCGAACGGCGGCGTCGGGACGGCGATGCGGTCGGAGCAGTCGTCCCGGCTCGGGAAGCGCGGCCGCCCGTCGACGGCGAGGACGGCCACCGGATACGCCAGCGCCAAGACGACTACCGCCGCCGCAAGCGCCGTCGGACGGGGCGCAGGGGCACGGGCGCGGCCGAGACCGAGGGCGCGCAGCCGCGGCAGCAGCAGCGGCGCACACAGCAGGGTGGGGATCAGGGCCGAGCCGGACAGGCGGACGATCGGGTTGAGTGAGGCCTGCTGGGTCAACGGCAGGCTCGGGAAGGCCCACATCACCCACGTGAAGCCGAGCACGCAGAAGCCGATGAACGCTGCAACCAGCGCGGCCTCACGGCGCCGCACTCCGAACGAGGCCGCCGCGACCGCGAGCAGCGCCACCGCGGGCAGCGCCGCCCACTCGCCGATGTCTGCGAGCGTGCGTAGTACGAGCGAGAGCGAGGGGCCGAGCCGGTCGAGGTGGTCGAGGAGACCGGCCCCGCCGGCCTCGGGCGCGTCGCTCATGAGCGAGCGGCGCGTGAACCAGATCCGCCAGGGGATCGACACCGCGATCGCCGTGACGCCGACGAGCGCGGCGACGTGCCAGCGGCTCCGCCACGGGCGCCGCCACGTCAGCACCGTCGCGCCGGCGATGCACGCCAGCACGAGCAGTCCCTCGCGCTTCGTCAGTGCTGCGCCCGCGGCGAACACGAGTGCGAGCGCGACCGGCTCCACGCGCCGGGTCCGCGACGCGATCACGAGGAGTACGAGCACGAACGCGAGCAGAAGGTCGAGCAGGACGTCGGCCTGCGGCGCGGTGCCCGCGTCGACCACCTCCGGCGCGGACACGAGGAGGAGCGCCGCGCCCCACGCGAGCGCCGGGCCGGCGAACCGCGCGAGCAACGCGCCGGCGCCGAGCGCCGCGCCGGCGAGTGTCGACCACGCGACGAGGTGCAGCGCCATCACGTTCGCGCCGCCCATCAGGGCGAAGGCGGACGCCTGCAGGATCGGGACGAGCGGCGGGTAGCTCGGGTTCGGGAGCGTGCCGAAGTGCGCGGCGTCGAATTCCCCCGTGAAGAAGAGCGCCTCGGCCTTCGGCACCCAGAAGGCGCCCGCGTCCCAGGCACTGAGCCCGTGGATGCGCGCGGCGCGGAAGCCCGCCTCGAGCACGACGACGACGGTCGCGAGCAGGATCGCGCCCGCCACGGCCTCGACACGGCCCGTGCGCCGCCGCGGCAGGGGCGCCGGGGTGCGCCGACGCGAGAGGACAAGGCCCGTCGCCGCGACGGCCGCCGCCGCGAGGAGCACGGCGGGGACGCCGAGCGGCACGCCCGCCAGGACCACGAGCGTGAGGAGCGTGCCGACCGCGGCGATGCCGGCGAGGTAGGCGAGACCGATGAGGGAGAGCGCGTCCCACGCGGAGCGGAAGGCGACGAGCGGCGCGAGCACGCCGTAGCCGGCGAGCGTGAAGACGGCGCCGAACGCGAGCAGGCCGAGGGCCTCCCTCACGGCTGCGCCCCAGCCCGTCTGAGGACACGGACCGGGATCTCGCCGCCGTCCCACACGACACGGGCGCCGGGCGGCGCGTCGCAGGCGTAGCAGACGATCCACCCCGCGCGGTCGACCTGACGGCGCGGCATCAGGAACGAGTGCAGGTAGTCCGACACGAACGGGCCGGTGAGCGGGCTCTCGAAGCGGTCGGTCGGCCCGACCGAGACCTGGTAGGCGCCGTTCCGCGGGATCAGCGACCGCGCGGTGTAGAGCGCCTCCTGGCTGAGGGTCCAGCCGTTGCCCCAGGCGACCTCGCGGTCGGCCCAGTCGAGCGCGCTGTTCGCTTCGGCCGTCGCGTCGTGCTCGTCCAGGGCGCTCGGGACGGCGACCGCGAGGCCGAGGACGGCGACGGCGAGCGCCGCCAGACCGAGGCCCCGCGCGGCCCTGCGTCTCATGCCTGCGCGGCCTCGGCGCGGGGGCCGAGCAGCGCGCCCAGGCCGAAGAGGACGAACGCGGGTGCGACCGGCAGCACGTAGTGCGGGTCCGGCCCGAGCCCGAGCGCGTTCAGCACCACGACGAGGAGCGCCCCGGTCGCGAGCGCGACGAGCGTCGCCGCGCGCACGGTGCGCCGGAGCGCCAGCGCGATCACCCCGAGCGCCACCCACAGGATCGGCCGCGGGTACCAGCGCGACAGGCGGTTCAGCCACAGCGCGAGCGTCGCGTTGCCGCTGCGGTCGGGTAGCGCCGCGAGCAGCTCGTCCCGGCGGTGGACGAGCTCGTCGAAGCGCGGCCGGTCGGCGGGCCGGTCGAAGACGAAGCGGAAGGACGTCGGCGAGGTCCACTCCTGCCGAATCGCGTTGTCGGGCCGGAGGATCCAGAGGTTCTGGCCGCCCGGGATGAGCTGGCCCTCGCTCGGCGGCGGAAGGCCCGTCGCCTCGTCCGCGGGCGCCGGCTCGGCGGGCGGCTCGCCGACGACGCGGTAGTACGGCTCGCTGAGCTGTTGCCAGACGGTGTCGAGGACGCCGGACGCGTACGCGCCCGGGTGCTCCTTCACCGCCTCCACGCCCACCTCCCGCAGGGTGGCGTAGTCCTCGTCCCAGCCGAACACCTCGTCCGACAGCGTGTAGAGGTCCTCGTGGACGCGCGCGCTCGCCTCCTCGAACACCTGCCGCGTCGTGATCCCGTAGGAGCGGTACGGCTCGCGCGTCACGAGGTGCTCCTCCACGGCCGCCGCGAGCCGGCGCGAGGCGGGGCCGTTGTCCGGCTCCACGATGCGGTCGAAGAGCAGTGCACGGTAGAGCGGGATCACGGCCTTGCCGCCGCGCGCGAGGCCCCACTCGTCGTAGCGTAGGCCGTTGTGAACGGTCCAGGCGAGCAGGGGCAGCACGGCGGCGGCCGCGAACGCGCCGGCCCACCGCAGGCGGTTCGGCCATGTCCCCGGCAGCACGAGCGGGAAGAGTGCGAGCGCCAGTAGGACGACGTTCCCCGGGCGGACGAGGGTGACGAGCGCGACGGCGGCGCCGGCGGCGGCGAAGCGTCCGAGCGTTGGGTGCACCGACGCCCGCGTGAAGAGCAGCGCCCAGAGCGCGAAGGCGGCGCCCATCACCAGCTCGCTCCCGAGCTCGTGGAACATCGCCGCGTAGCCGGGGTAGAAGAGCAGCACCGCCGCGACGGCGAGCGCTGCCCGCGGCCCCCACGTCCGCGCCGCCGCGGCCCAGGCGACGATCGAGCCCGCGTACAGCACGGCCGAGACCGGCTCGGCGAGGGCGCCGCCGAACAGATCGAGCGCCGGGCCGACGACGAGCGGCGTGCCGGGCGTCCGGAATAGCATCGACCACGGCAGCAGCGTGTCCGCGTCGAAGGCCTGGAGAGAGAAGAGGAGGTACTCGTCGAGGTCGCGCCCCGCGGTCAGCGGCCAGGCGACGCCGTCGATCGCGTAGCCGGCGAGCCCGCAGACGAAGAGGACCGCCGCCCCGAGCCTCCGCGACGCGAGCCCCTCCGCGTGTGCCAGCGCGGACCGCGCCGCATCTCGTGCTCCGGGGGCCACGGGAGCGAGAGCGTAGCCTCGCCCGGCGACGGATCTCATCCTGGACCAAGTTCTTACAATCGCCGAGTGCGCGTCCCGGACGTCTCGAGCGAGCCGCAGCGTCCGTCGGCGCGGACGCGGCCGTTGCTGAGCGTCGTCGTCCCGGTCTTCAATGGCGGCGACGAGATCGTCGAGAACGTCGGCCTCATCCGGCGCGCCGCCGCGGGGTCGCTCGCGCCCGAGGACGTGGAGGTCGTGGTCGTCTCGGACGGGTCGATCGACGGCACGGCCGAGCGCCTGCTCGAGGCGCGCAGCGACGTCGACATGCGCGTCATCCACTACGACCGGAACCTCGGCAAGGGCTACGCCGTGAAGCTCGGCGCGCTCGCGGCGGAGGGCGACTGGGTGGCGCTCGTCGACGCCGACCTCGACCTCGACCCGTCCGCGGTGCCGGAGTTTCTCGAAGCGGCACGGCGCGAGGGCCTCGACTTCGCGATCGGCTCGAAGCGGCATCCGGGCTCGGTCGTCGACTACCCGCGCTCGCGGCGGGTGATGAGCTGGGGCTACCAGCAGCTCAACCGGCTCCTGTTCGGGCTCGACGTGGCGGACACGCAGGTCGGGATGAAGGTGTTCAGCCGGGCGGTCGTGGACGACGTGGTGCCGCTGCTCGTCGTCAAGCGGTTCGCGTTCGACCTCGAGCTGCTCGCGGTGGCGAATGCCGTCGGGCACGGGCGCGTGCGCGAGCTTCCGGTGCGGCTCGAGTACCGGTTCAGCGGCTCGGGCGTCGGCTGGCGCGCGGTCGCGCGGGCGCTGATCGACACCGCCGCGGTCTTCTACCGGCTGCGGCTGCTGCGGTCGTACCAGCGCAAGCGGGCACTGCTAGGCGACTCGCCGGCACGGGGCCTCTCGCCGACCGTGTCGTTCGTCGGCGACCCGGCTCGGGCGGCCGCGTTGGACTATCCCGCGCTCGTCGTGGAGGAGTCGCCGACGGCGGAGCTCGTGGCCGTCTTGGCGTCCCGCGGGCGTCCCGGCGGCAACTGGGTCACCGCGGCCGTGCCGTTCTTCGCGCGGCCGGACGTGGCGGCGGTCGTCGTGCCGAGCGTGACGCCGCCCGACGCGTCGCTGCGCGAGCGCGCGGCCGCGGCGGTGCTCGAGTCGCGGCTCGGCGGCGGCTCGCGGCGGTCGGCGTACCTCCCGGGCAACGTCGGGATCACGACCGATGACGCGGGCGGCAGCCTCGTCGTCCGGCGCGCGGACTGGGAGCGCGCGGTCGCGGCGGGAGTCCAGCCAGACGGGGTGGTGTCGTGGCTCGCGGAGCGCGGGCGGTGCACCGTCTACACCCCGGACGCGATCGTCGCCGCGGCGGCGGAGCCTCTCTTCGGGCCGCACCTGCGCGAGACGCTGCGACGCGGCCGCATCCGCGGCGCGGCGGCGCGTCGCACCCGCGGCCGGAGCGTCAGCGCGGCGACGCTCCTCTCGGTCCTGCCGCTCGCGGCCGGCGCGGTCGGGGTCGTGCTGCTCGCCGTCGATCCCCGCGTCGGCGGGGTGCTCCTCGTCGCAGCGGCCCTCGCGATCCTCGCCTCGGCGGCGCTGGCGGCGCTGCGGTTCCAGTCGCTGCGGGTCGGGCTCCTCGCCGTCCCCGCGCTCGTCCTGACCCAGGCGGCGTACCTCGGCGGGTTCGTGCGAGGGCTCGTCTCCGGCGCGTGAGCGACCGCCTCACGGTCGTCCTGCCGGTGTTCGACGAGGCCGGCCACGTGGCCGCGACGATCTGCGCGCTCGCCGACGCCGCCGAGCGAAGCCCGTTCGCGGTCGACCTGATCGTCGTCGACGACGGCTCGACGGACGGCAGCGGCGAGGCGGCCGCCGACGCGGCGGCGGGACGGCTGCCGTGCCGCGTGCTGTCGCAGCCGAATCGCGGCCGTTTTCGGGCCAGGCACGCCGGTCTCGAGGCCGCGGACGGGGAGCTCGTGCTCCTGCTCGACGCTCGCGTGCGGCTGCACGAGGACGCCCTCGCCTTCGTCGGGGAACGCGTGGCCGCCGGGGAGCGCGTCTGGAACGGGCACGTCGAGGTGGACGCGAGCGGGAACCCGTACGGCGCCTTCGGCAACGTCCTCGTCGCGCTCGCCTGGCGCGACTACTTTCGCGAGCCACGCACGACGAGCTACGGCCTCGAGGACTTCGACCGCTATCCGAAGGGGACGACGTGCTTCCTCGCGCCGCGGGAGCTGCTGCTCGAGGCGTTCGCGACGTTCTCGACGCGGTACGACGACCTCCGTCACGCCGAACGACGACACGCCCGTGCTCCGCGCCCTCGCCGCCCGCGAGCGGATCCACCTGTCGCCCTCGTTCGGCTGCACGTACACGCCGCGCGGCTCGCTGCCGACCTTCCTGCGGCACTCGCTCCACCGCGGCGTCGTCTTCCTCGACGGGCACGGTCGGCGCGAGTCGCGCTTCTTCTCGGCCGTCGTCGCCTTCTACCCCGTCA